>NZ_JAWCUA010000010.1:0-1327686 GCF_032461525.1 Psychrosphaera aquimarina
TAAGCGTTAGTAACCTTTTAATTAAACTTATCCGCAGTTTTTGTCTACAGATATGACGCCAGCATTATATTGGGCATAACAATCAAATCCCGCATCTCCACTAACAAGAGTAGCGAAAGCACCATCAGCGGCAGGTGCTTGACCGCTAGGATAAATACGAACGATTGTAGCATCTGCTGGCACAGCATCATTATATCTAACTGTCCAACTACTATCTAAATCTAGACCATCACCAACAGCCAAAGCACTCGGAGTTACTGAAGAGCCTGTAGTAATGATTGAGCGAGATTCTTCTATATTAACTACGCCTACCATAGCCGTTTTCACACCGTCTAGAGTCCCACCAACTGCATCACTTTTAACGTCTAAAAATTTAGGTGCTGCGGTTACTGCTAACACACCTAAAATAACGATTACGATAATTAGTTCTACCAAAGTAAAACCTTGTTGATTTGTGTTTTTCATAATTTACTACCTTTTATAAAAATTAATTCTTGAATACTGATACTTGACCGGTGTCCGCATTATAAGTGAAACCTTGAGTTCCACCTGTTGTCGCACCGTCATTAATAATATTAGTGGCAATAGTGGTACCAGCTGCAATATTCTGAGCCAATACAAACTGACAAACTCCTGCACCTGTTACATCTACTACGTAACGTTCACCATTATAGGTACCACCAATAACAATAGATGTTGGCGATGACTGTAAAATGTTATCAAATACTTGCTGGCAAGTTGTCGTGGTCATTGCTGACATGTCAGCTTCATTGCCACCTAGGCTTGATGGAAAACCAGTATCAGTTACATCTAAACTAACATTACCATAAGTTATATTATTATTACCGGCTGGACGTCCTGCTAATTCCCATTCCGCACGAACCATACCAACAGCACTTGCTATACCACCAGCTACACCTTCAACTGCTGAATCTTTTGCATCGTCGGTCGCATCCATAAAACGAGGTACTGCAGCAGCACCAAGAAGTCCTAAAATAATTACTACGATCACTAATTCGATTAATGTAAAACCTGTTTGTTTCTTCATTTTAAAACCTCTTGAACATATTTAATTTAATTCTTGTAAACATCTTTAAATATTATGTGTTGATTTTATCCTCAATCACACAATAAATCATTGATAATTGTTATTTTTATCTATTTGGCACCATAAATGTGTAAATATTAACGTCCTGTTAATACGTATTGCTTGTTACCACTTGTCCATTGCTTGAGTTATAACTGAACATTAGTTGGTTTGGAAATTTTTCTTTATGTAAATAATGACAATTATTATTTATCCTCTTTACATCCAGCTGCTCAGTTAAGTTTTCAACGGTTTTATTATCCTGCTCTTCATGTGCAAAATACATCCACAAATTTAAACAATCCAGCTCACGACTCTCACTTGCTACATTAATCGGCCAACCAAATTCATTTATTTGTAATAACAGTTTTTTATTGATCTTATTATTAATTGCTTGTTGATCTATATAGTATTCTAAAGTCAATGAATCCGGTTTGCCACGTATAATCCACTCTCTGCGGGCGTAATCCATAGATATAGAAAAACGTTCCGCTAGTAGATCATATTTGAACTCTTCTACTTCATTAATAATACCTAAAAACGAACGAACTGCGATATAAAACAGCACTGCAATAATTCCAGCAGCAACCAAAACTCGCACAAAAGAACGATCCATCAAGGAATCTGTAGTCACTTTACCTTGTTCTTGGTTCACCATGGCTGTTCAACTTATTTATGCGCGGACATCATGTCCCACATTGGTGTGAAAATACCTAATGCAAGTACTAAAACCATCCCTGCAACAACACTGATCAATACAGGTTCTATTTTAGCTGTTAAGCTTTTTAAATCAAAATCCACTTCACGTTCATAATAATCGGCGGCATCGGTGAGCAGTTCATCCACACGTCCAGTTTCTTCTCCCACCGCTATCATTTGTAATACTAACGGTGAAAACAGTTTACTAGCTACTGCTGAACGTAATAAAGATTCACCTTTTTCAATACTCGTTCGCATTTCCTTAATCTTAGCTTCCATATAACTATTGTCTACGGCTTCAGCCACTAAGGATAAGCCAGAATTCATCGGAACACCTGCATCCAAAATCATAGAAAAGCTACGTGAAAATCGAGCTAATAAACTACGTTCAATAATCGAGCCAACAAATGGCATCTTGATTTTATAATGATCCCACTGATAACGTCCGGCTTTGGTCGCGACATATGATCGTAAAAAAATATACCACCGACAATAACCAATACTAATACTTCCCAATACGTCACAAAAAAAGTAGAAGTCGCGATTAATATTTTAGTTGCCAGTGGTAAATCGGCACCTAATTTTGCAAACATCCCAGTAAAAGTTGGGATAACTTTTAAATTAAGTAAAAACATAGCCGCAGTGATAAAGAACAATACCATTTGTGGATATCGAATAGCTGAGTTTATCCGCTTTTTGGTTTCTTCATCACGTTCAAAGTATTCCGCCAGTTGCAAAAACGAACTTTCCAATCGCCCTGTATTTTCGCCTACATGCACAATACTGATTGCAATTCTTGGAAATACTTTACCATGGCTACTAAAAGCAGCCGATAGGGATCGCCCTCGTTCTAACTGTACGGCTACGTCATTTAAAATTCTTTTTAAGGTCTTATTGGTCGTGGTATCTGCCAACCCTACGATTGCTCGGATCATTGGTATTCCAGACTTAGTTAACGAGTACATCTGTCTTGAAAACACCACTAAGTCTTCAATTTTTACGCGGTCAAAATACCCTTTAAAAATATCTTTGTTTTGATCTTCGTCGGTTAAGGTAATCTTAATCGGAATTTCTTGGCGAGCCATTAGTATGTCTGCAGCCGAGTTTGTATTTGGCGCTTCGATCTGCCCCTTTATCAAGTTGCCTTTTTTATCACGTGCTTGATACAGAAAAAATGGCATTAATATGGCCTATTTATAAGTGGCTGTGTCACTAACCACCTCGGAAATTCTTAATACTTCAGAAATAGTTGTCACACCTTCAAGTGCAAGCTCTAACGCGGTTTCGCCTAAACTTTTATAATCTGGTAATGCTTTAGCCGCAACAGAAAATGCTTCAGTATCACCATTTCGTAAAGCAGTTAATAAACTGTCGTCGTTCATTTCTAATAACTCATAAACACCAATTCGACCTTTAAAACCTGTGTTATTACAAGTTTGGCAGCCCGTTCCTTTAAAGAACTGAGACATTGAATGATCTTTATGGGCAATATTTGATACCCATGTTATTTCTTGAGCTGAGGGTTCATATCTGGTTTTACACGATGAACAAACTCGACGAACCAATCGTTGTGCTAAAACGGCACGCAACGAACTTGCTACTAAATAAGGAGCAGCCCCCATATCGATTAAGCGCAACGCCGTCGATATAGCATCATTGGTATGCAGCGTTGATAATACCATGTGACCGGTTAATGCCGCTCTTAAGCCAATCTCGGCGGTTTCTTGGTCACGTATTTCACCAACCATGATTACGTCAGGATCTTGACGTAAGGCCGTTCTTAACACCGATGAAAACGTTAAACCGATTTTATTATTAATCTGTACTTGGTTGATCCTTGGTAAACGGTATTCTACTGGATCTTCAACCGTAATTATTTTTGTCTCAGCGTCGTTAAGTTCGCTTAAACAGCCGTATAACGTGGTTGTTTTACCAGAACCTGTCGGTCCGGTTGCTAAAAACATACCGTTAGGGCTTTTAACTAATTTACGCACTTTGGCTAAGATGTGTGGCGGCATCCCAGTCGCATTTAAGCTTAATAAACCGGCGGATTGATCCAACAAACGCATTACAACCGATTCACCGTCTTGAATTGGCATCGTTGAGATACGAACATCAACTTCATGCCCTTTCACTTTAATATGAAAACGGCCATCCTGAGGTACACGTTTTTCAGAAATATCTAAGCTTGCCATTAACTTGAGTCTGAGTACTAATGCAGGGGCGATATTGACTTCACGTAATATACTTTCTTGTAATATACCGTCAACACGAGTACGAATACGTAAACTGCCGCGATCGGGTTCAATATGAATATCTGATGCTCTGACTTGGATAGCATCTTCAAATAACGATCTCAGTAGTTTTGCTACAACAGAATCCGCTTCTCCGTCGCCATCTAACGAGGCAAAATCAAAGTCAGCACTTTCTTCATATTCCGCTTGTAGTTCAGATGCAAACTGTTCAATCTCTTTTGTTCTACGATATAAAACGTCAAAAGCAATTAAAATTTGGCTTTCACGGACCGCGACAATTTCAAGATTTTTTGGCGACAATAAGCTGGACAATTGTTCAATTGCCGCAAGATCTGCAGGGTCTGACATACCCAACATAACGTGTTCATCACCACTTTCTAATATTATTGCGCGTAAACGTCTGGCGTGAACTTCTGATAATTCCGAGGCTAATCGTTCTTCAATCTTCCAATCGGATATATCCAAAAAAGGCACATTGAGCTGTTGTGCCAAAAAGCGTAATAACTGCTCTTCCGAGATAATACCCGTTTCAATTAAAACAATACCAAGCTTACGACCACTTTCTTTCTGTGCTGCTAACGCAACCATTAACTGATCTTGTGTAATTATCTCATCATCAACTAACAGATCTCCGAGTCTCTTTTTAAGTTTATGCGTTGCCATTATTGTTTAAGCTCCTGAATTCGGTTCTCTACAAAATCCATGGTGGACCTTAACATGCCGCCTTTGGCTGCTGCGGTTTGATAACTCAATATGGCAGCATCAAACTTACCTTGGCTATCTAAGGAGATAGCATGGCCTAACCACCAATTACCAAGCTCAGGTTGCAATCTGGTCAACATTAAATAAGCTGATTCCGCACTTTCATATCGTTCTAACTTACGAGCAATGGATGCTTTCATCGAATAAAACTCTAACGTAGCGTTAGATAATTCAATATCTAAATATGAAAACGCGCCTTTAATATTATTCTCTTTAAAGTAAATTTTTGCTGCAGTCATGCGCCATAATTCAACGTTTGGATATTTAGACAAACCATCATTTAAAATCGATACCGCTTGCTGTAATTCACCTCTACCGTACCAAGCTACGGCTAATAAATTTCTTGCTTCAACATGACCATCGGATATGGATAATACTTTATTTAATTTTTCCACCGCTTCGGTCACATACCCTTTATCAAACGATGATTGAGCTTTAGTCATTAACTGTTCTAATCTCTGCTCTGGAGAATATTTTTCAGATGACTTAACAATAGTTAATTCAGGATTTGGATTTGATTTAGGCGCAGGCGCTATTGGTTTTGCTTTAGGTTCTGCCGTTTTAGTTTGTACGGTAACCGGCACTAATGGCTTAACTTTTTTGACGACGTCAACAGATGCTGCTGTTTCAGTAACTTTCTGTTCTTCCGGTTTTGTTTTTTTTGTTTGCTCTGGGATGACATCATCAACAATGGCTACTTTCTCTTCAGCTGTTTTGTCCGATGGTTGAACTGGCATTAAAGGTTTTATCTGTATTTTTTTTGGTTTTGAATCAACCTTATTAGCTTGAGCAACTGGGACTATAGGATCCTGAATGGGAGTAATGGGTTCATCTTTTAATAATAACCAACCTATCGCGATGGCTAAGCACACAACAACAACTGAAAGTGCAATGACAATATACTTAGCCGTATTTTTCACTGGTGGCTGATAAACCGCATTGATTACATCTGCTTCAGGATCATCATGACGTTGTTCTAAATCTTTTAGCATTTTATTAATTACGCTCATTGTAATTGTCCCTTAACAATAGGCCATAACCAATACCAACCAAATAATCCAGCCAACGATATACTTGAGAGTACAAGCGCTATCGCCCAGATACCTAACGATTCTGCTTTTGCAGAGTCAGTATCTTTCGCTGCATATACAACTTGTTTTTTACCCACTTCTTGTTGACCTAATCCATAAGTCAACATTAACGATTTATGACTCAAAATATTCACTAAACGAGGAATACCGCCACTGTATTTGTACAACATTTTAACGGCACTTGGTGTAAACAATTGTTTTCCTTTATATCCCGCAACCCTAACTCTATGTTGCACGTACGCTCTGACTTCATCCAACGTTAATGCACGTAACTTATAAGAGAACGTTATCCGTTGGCGTATTTGTCTTAAACGGTCAGACTTTAACATTTGGTCTAATTCAGGCTGTCCAAATAAAACAACATGAATCAATTTACGAGATTCGGTTTCTAGATTAGTAAATAATCTTAATGCTTCAAAACTTTCCCATGGGATTGTCTGTGCTTCATCGATAACCAATAAAACACTTTTCCCTTTACCGTTTAATTCTAATAACTTTAATTGAATTTTTTGACTGAGTTGCTGTTGATTTATATTACTAATGCCGCGAATTTTTAGCTCGCTGGCCAGAGCAAAACGTATTTCGTCTGGCGATAAAGCAGGATTTGGTAGATATGCAACTTCGAATGAATCTTGTGTTTCATTTAAAAGTTTACGACACAACAAGGTTTTACCTGTCCCAACTTCACCAGTAACTTTGATGAAACCTTCACCAGTTTTTAGTGCTGTTGTTAATACTTGCATAGCTTCATCATGACTTGGTAAGCCAAAATAAAAACTGGTATTAGGGGTAATAGTAAAAGGGAGTTCCCTTAAACCGTAATGATACAAATACATCTAAATTAATCACCGTACCAGCGTTTAAGTAATTCTGAACTACGGTTCATTTGCTCTTGCCATGTGCCAGTTCCTACCACAGTAGGCCTAATTAAAATCACTAATTCTTTTTTCTTACGCGACTCTTGTTTAGATTTAAACAAATGCCCTATAAATGGAATAGCACCTAAAAATGGTACTCTAGACTCACCATCCGATGAAATGGACTGCATAAGACCACCAATCACAACTATCTCACCACTTTTAGCACGAATGACGGTATCAGACTCACGTATATTGCTTTGAGCTAAAGGTAATACATATTGTTCTTCATTTAAAGTAACCACTTTTTGTTGTTCTGCTGTTTCTGTAACCGACGGGTGTACATGCAATATCACATCGCCTTTATCACTAATCTGCGGGGTAACATCTAGTGCGATACCAGAAAAGAATGGTTCCAATTCAATGTCTGGAGAACTTGTTGTCGCAGTGCCCGTCACTGTTGTTGTGGATACATCGGTTACAAAGTACTCATCTTCACCCACTTTAATCACTGCTTTTTGATTATTGGTCGCGGTTACTCTTGGTGAGGAAAGAACTTGTACATTACCTTGCGTTTTTAATAAATTAACCACGCCAGAAAAATCAACATTACTAAAACTTAAACTGGTTGCGCCACCTAATGACGCGGTAATAGCATTACCAAATGTACCGCTGCCGGTACTAAACTCAAAGTTAGTCGCCCCATCATTGGACATCACATTTTGCCAATTAATACCTTGTTGATAATCATCATCCAACGCGACTTCTACAATTTTAGCTTCTAAAATTACTTGTCTGGTTAAGTTTTCTTCCGAACGTTTAACAAAGTCTTTAACCACTTGAATATCAGAAGGTAAACCTCTTACGGTGACCAAACCTGATTGTGGACTAACAACTACTTTAGAATCATCCCCTGAACCAGACTTCATGATCATTTTTAACGTATCTTCTAGCTCTTGCCAATAATCAGTTTGCGACGTTGTTTGGATGTTAGAACCACTGCCACCTTGGTTGCCCATCTGGCTACCAGATTGGTTTTGATTACCTGACTGATTGTTAGAATTACTTGAGCTGTTATTCGATAAGTTATTAGACGAATTATTTGACGAATTGCCACTAGAGTTGTTACCAGAAGAAGAACCATTTTGTACTAAACCACCCGAGCTTATACTGGTTGATGTCATACCATAACGTTTTAACATCAAGTAGTTGATATCAATTGTTTCGGTTTTTATATCCGCCGGAAAAACTTGAATAACTTTTCCTCTAAATTGGATATCGACAGGATAAAGGCTATTTAATAATTCCATCACTTCGGAGATAGTGACATCTTTTAAATCTAAACTAATGCTTGCATCCACACCTGGATGAAACGCTACGCTATAAGGCGTATCTTCCGTCATACCTTGTAAAAAGGTTTTAATGGCACGCCATTCGCTGCCACATTAAATCGTTCTTCTAAACTAGACGTATCTAATGACGTATTGCCCACAGATAATAAATCAGCCGTTACTGAGTCTGGGATAACCAGTTTTGAGCGAGCGTCAGCTTTATCTTGATCTGTTTCAAAGACCTGATGAACCTCCTCAGATTTTTCTAACGAAGGCGTTAAGCTACAACTCGTTATTAATAAAGATATCAATGCAGTTATTACTACTTTTGCCGAATTCAAAATATTTTTACTCATATATATAAAGGCGTCTCTGGGTTTCTGAGTTAACTAATACAACATTATCATGGTTAATTTGACTGATAATGTAACCATTGATCTTATCGCCTTTGGCGTATATTTGATCAGAGATAATGGCAATCTTTGTGTCTCTTCTGTCCATGATCCCTTGCAAAGTCATGGCAGGCATAGATACTTTTTCAACTTGTCCTGTTATTGTATTTGTCTTGCTCACTGTCTGAGAAGTTAACGATTTTAATTGAGGTTTTGTCGGATCATGGATCTTATCTGCATTTACCTGCCAAGGTAATAGTAAAGTAACAATTAATAAACAAAACTTCTTATATTTTAATAACATTTGCATTATCACTAATGGTAACTAGGGAAAGTGTCATTGTCGCTTTTGGGTGTTCAGTAACTTCATAACTTAAATGTTGAATGCCAAATTGTTTATTTTTAGTTGTTATATTATTAACAAATTCCATCAAAGCAAAGTAATCCCCAGTGACTGAGACTTCAAACTGATGACGGTAATATACAGGCAAATCTAATTCTGTGTCAGTTTCTATTTCTTGTGTCGGCAAAACGGACATCGCAATAATGCGAATCTCTTTAGATGTTTCTAATAACCTTGTTAGCTCAGCGGTCATTTTTCCAGGTGCAACGTAATCTGTCATCACCTTATCTAATTCAGACTCTACTTGAGCTAGTTGTTTCTTTAATACGGTTATTTCATTTTTTATTTTTTCATTCGGATCTGTGTTTAACGCACCTTGAACCGAATTAATTTGTCCTGTTGTCGCCGTGTAACTGGTTAATACAAGATTGGTATTATTTTTAATTGTATTTAATTGCATAGTTCTAGGCTCAACAGCTAATTTATATAAACCTATGCATACTACGAAAATAAGAGCGCCTGAGATCAAACCTTTCTCTCGAGTACTTAATGAGATGAACTTTTCGTTCCATTGTCGCCATTGCGTGACTATTTTGTTCATTCTTCTGGCTCTTCTGTTCTTACTAACGCAATCGATGTTGCTATTTCAAACTCCATTAATTCTTCATCTATAGATCTCACGTTTAAATGACTGAACTCACGTCCCTGAAAAGAATTACTTGCTTTTAAATAGGTCATCCAACGAGTAACGGCACTAGAGTCCAAAGCGAAACCTTCAAATATGGCCGCTTTGTCATTAAAAGAGAATTTAGATAACCAAAGTTCATGATCATGATGTTCAGTTAATTCTTTTAATACTAAATAATAGTCAGTAGTTGTTGTTTGTAGTCGCTTACCAACACCTTCCCAAAGCATTAACTTTGCTTTTAACTTTTTATCTAAATTTAGTTTTTGATCATTAAATGTGGCTTTATCATTATGTTTTACTAAATCACCCTGCAATTTAGTTAATAACAATTGCGCCTGGTTATTTTTGCCTTCCATTTCAGCTAAATCATTATTAGCTTGCTCTATATCCATCGAAATAACACTGACCCATATAACAAAAACAATGGCAGCTACAACAGAAGCAGCAAGTAGATTGGTAAGGGTTAAATAATATTTTTTAGGCTTGAGTTCATCAAGGTAGAAATTAAGACTGATTTTCATTATTTTTTTCCTTCCTGCATAACATAATTAGCAACACCTAACGCCGCTAAATATTCTAATGCTGACTCACCATCTAATTGAGCTAAAGGAAGTTGCAATGTTTTAACCGGTAGTGCGCTGTTTAATGCTTCAACAATTACGGCTTCATTATTTCCAGCTATTGCCACCAATACATTTTTAATCGGGGGTTGTTTCAACTGACTTTCGTAATAATCAATTGAACGTTGTATTTCAATGGCTATATTGTCCGAACCACCAGCCAATACCAATTCTGGAGACATATTGATGACGGTATCTGTGCCTCGTATTTTACGCGCAAAACATATTTGCTGATTTTTCAAAATCAATAAAATGGCATCAGAACCTTTATGCTGAACAAATAATAATTGAGCAGCATCTTCGGTTGTTTGCATCCTAGCCAATACAAATTGCTCTGTAGTAATAGCAAGTATCTCAGCATTATTTTTATGAAAGGGTTCTATTATGGTGTCTAAATATGCTCGAGATGTCGCCATTACTTGAGCTTTGGCCGTTTGACCTAAAGGCTGAATATTCATTTCGATATAATCACAGATCATATCTTGCGGCGGAATAGAAACGAGCTCTTTTATTTGCCAAGGCAAAGAAGCGGAAATGTCAGCAACCGGTAATTCACTTAATTCAATTTGCGCACTTTCTGTTTTATTATTATTAATTACTATACCCGTACGAACATTTTCTAATTCAAAGTCTTCAATGATCAGGGATAACAATCGGCCTAGCTTATCAGGAGTCTCAATAGGGTATTCTTCGCTTTTGAAACATTCGTAACCCGTTTCAAGTTTTTTTATTTTGACGATACGAACACATTCTGGATGAATAGAAATACCAGCAAATTCATCAGGGATCTGTTTATTGAAATAATTCTTTATTTTTGCAAGTACGGCTAATTTCATGCGGTATTTTTAATTATTAATTAATTACTTACTAATGTATCCTGTATAGGCACTATTATACAACCAATAACCACTAAATTCGTTACTCTAAAACTATGAACCCTCATTTTTTTGATTTTGATCAACCTACCCCATTAGTCAAAACTTGTTTTCAGCTAAGCCCTTCTAAAAGAATTCATTTTCAAATTAAACGCGATGATTTAATAGATAAGTTGATCTCAGGCAATAAGTGGCGAAAACTCAAATATAATTTTAAACAATTTGACCAAAACAAATTTAAAGGTATTGCCAGTTTTGGAGGTGCATTCTCCAATCACATAGCCGCTTTATCTGCAGCAGGAAAGCGGGCAGATATACCCACTCTTGGTTTTATTAGAACCCATGAAATTGATTTTAATAACCCTACTTTATCCTTAGCTAAAACCAATGGGATGCAACTGATAGCCTTATCTCGTGAAGCGTATAGAAATAGGCATAACTCTGAATTCATAAATTCTCTCAAACAAGCATACCCTGATTATCTATTTGTCCCTGAAGGTGGAAGTAATGACCTAGCGGCTTTAGGTTTAGCTGAATTAGTGGAAGAGTTAAAGCTGCAGTCCATTCATTCCAAACATCATGTTATCGCATGTGCCATTGGGTCTGGTGGCACTATTAGCGGTATGATGGACGCATTTCCAGATATGAAGTTCATCGGTATAGCAGCCGTGAAAGACTTTCAACTATTAGAAAAGCTGAAAGTGAAATATGGTGTAAGGTTAACTATTGTGAGTGACAATTTATTTGGCGGTTACGGTAAAACTACACCAGAGCTAAATCAATTTTGTTTGGATTTTTATAATCAAACTCAGATCCCTATAGAACCAATTTATACTGGTAAATTATTACATACCCTAATGCATAATTATGACGAGCTAATGTCTGAGCAAAAGTCGTTAGTGGTAATTCATACTGGAGGATTGCAAGGTCTTAAAGGTTTAAATTATCGCCATCAATATCAATCACCTCTATGGAATGATCTATTGTCTCTGACGGACGTTTAATAAAGTGCCCTTGAACTCCATGTAGGCCAAGCCTTTCTAATGTATTTATTTCTTGTTCAGACTCCACGCCAGTGGCAAACAAAAGAATATTTCGGTTTGCGACTACCGTTTGTAAACTTCTAATAAACATCTGATTTTCAGCACGAACTTGAATCTGATTAACCAGACTTTGATGCAGTTTTAAATAATTAACATCTAAATAATCCAAATATCCAGTATCTAAAACATATAAACCGACTTGGTCAATCATTAACTGAACTTGAAACCGGCGTACCGCAGCAAACATGGACGACAGTTTTTTCGCATTCTGGGCTAAATCAAACTCAGATACTTCGAATATCAGATATTTAGTCAATTCGGCATTTGCCTTCAGAAATTGTATTAACCAATTACAAAAATCTCTATTTAACCAACTATCAATATGTACATTCACCGAGATGGGCACTAAACATCCTTGCTCCATAACGTCGATAATACTAAGTAAAATTTGTTTATCTATGGCCGGGATCAATCCACACTTCTTAGCCATAGGTAAAAAGACTTTAGCGTTTATGAGTTCACCATTTGTCCCTTCCATACGCGCTAACACTTCATAATGTTGAACTCGCATATCTAAATCAATAACGGGTTGATAAAACAAAACAAAACTATCTGTGTCTATGGCATTTTGTATTGCCGTACGCCAACGAACAGAGCCTTTAATTTCAGAGGCGGGTAACTGGCCTGAGTCATACATAAACCACCCTGACGGACCATGTAACTGAGCAGCCCTTAATGCCATATCGGCTTCTGCTAATATTTTAAAGCTTGTATCTTCCCTGTCGTACATGTCAGCACCAATATGACAAACCATATTGGTGTCTACATAATCAGGTAACTTTACCTTTTGGCTCATTCTAAGAATACTGAGTGCTATGCGTTCAACTTCATTACCATCAACATAAGGTAATAAAATAGCAAAATCATTGGCACTAATCCTAGAAACGACAGATTGTGCTGTGTCATCCACATATTCTTTTAATATTTCTGAGTATTGTTGCAAGATTTGCGCTACGGAGGATTTGCCTTGTCGATCACGGATCATATCTAACATGCCAAATTGAATGATCAGTACAGCACCATAAACCTTACCTTCTTCTTGCAACACGGAATCCAATCTGTGTTCAAAGTACAAGCGATTACCTAACCCTGTATGGTTATCCAAAAAGTTTGACTTCTAATAAAGTGATCCGCTTTATGTCCACTTTTTTGAGCTTCGATTCTTGCCTGATTTAAATTACGAATAGTATTTACCAAACTGTATGATCTACTTGATAAATAAAACCTAAACTTATCATTTTTGTCGTACCTTGCAGCCCACGATTCAAGCTGAATAAGTACCTTCCAATGTTTCTGTAAATTAAAGTGAGCCGTAGTTAACAAGGTAAGAACAATAAAAAATAACACAGTGTTTGTGATGAAAAATTGAAAGAAATACGCGGAAACCAGTGACTGATGCACTAAAAGAACATAGCCATCCTCAACTTCAAATTTGGTGGAAGCGACATTCCAACTTTTACCGAAAATTTTTCGTATTTTGGTGTATCCAGTTGGTGTAATAAATTGCCATTCCAAAATAACGGGGGATAGTGGCTTGACAATTTCGAGTGGTAAAGAAAGGTTAATCATTTGATTAGTATATTGAAATTGAGCATTAATTTGTCTTAAATGATCATCTTTCGCGGCAGTGTAAAACATCACATTTATTAAAATAAAGACAAAACAAATCAACACAGCGACATGTCTTGTAACTAAATTAAATAAAATGCGAGAAAACTGCATGTCCGTATACTTTTTATAATTATTATGTCGCTAATTTACTCCCTGCTCATACACCATGCAAGTGCATTGGCACTTTAATCTTAGTAAATACATTGATTATTTAGCTGAATCCTAAGATAAGCCAATAACCTTAAATGCTACGTATTGTAATTTTGGTAGACAAATTGGTAATCACAAATGTAATTACCAAGCGTATACTGTTTATTTTTTGTTGATTTCAAAACAGTCAATTTTGTTATATTTATTAAAACGAATATTGTAAACGTAAAGAGATGGCTTCACCTGATACCAGATCATTTCCAACATCTAAATAATCTGCCTGAATATAATCAGCCATCCATTTGATATTTTTATTTACGCTGTAGTTGATCCCAATCCCATAGGTCTGTGCTTCTTTGTTTTCTTGATTTAGAAGTAACTCACTATAACGGCCAGTTAACTCCCAACCAGACTCAAATTGTCATCAATATCCGTCTTAAAACTTAACCGCGCCCGTCGTATACCAGATAAGGTTTGAGACACAGCGTCATCTTCAGAACCTTCCAAAAACGAAGCATCAAATTTGTCAAAACCGAACATTACATAACCACTAATGTCTGTATCATCGTTTTTTTTAGCGACACTCGCCCCGCTGACTAAGCCACATAATACCGATAGTACAATTGTTATTGGCCGATTTAGTTTCATATCTAAGTACCTGATTCAATAATGTCTATGTATCGTTATTATCTTTCCGCTAAATAGCTGACTTTGAGCTGAGCAACGTCTCTTAAAAAATCTATGTGTTCAATATCCACCGCAACAACGTTCAAACCCGTTCTTAATTTTAAATCGGCAATTAATGTGTCTTTATTTTTGCTGTTTTTACCATGCTTCGCTACCGCACTGAGTCTATTTCAATTAAAGAAATGACCTATTTATTCCTTGTCACAGCCATTGCGTTGCTCACTTCGGTGGGGCAAATGAGCTTGGTTGATTTGGCTATTTTAAACGGCGTAATTTGTTTAATAGCTTTTATCATCGACTCCAGTCTATTTGTAAAACGTTATGAAATTCAAAGTGTTTGTTATGAACGTATTGAAAATATCACACCAGAAAATAAAGACACATTAATTGCCGATTTAAAATTAAGAACGGGTTTGAACGTTGTTGCGGTGGATATTGAACACATAGATTTTTTAAGAGACGTTGCTCAGCTCAAAGTCAGCTATTTAGCGGAAAGATAATAACGATACATAGACATTATTGAATCAGGTACTTAGATATGAAACTAAATCGGCCAATAACAATTGTACTATCGGTATTATGTGGCTTAGTCAGCGGGGCGAGTGTCGCTAAAAAAAACGATGATACAGACATTAGTGGTTATGTAATGTTCGGTTTTGACAAATTTGATGCTTCGTTTTTGGAAGGTTCTGAAGATGACGCTGTGTCTCAAACCTTATCTGGTATACGACGGGCGCGGTTAAGTTTTAAGACGGATATTGATGACAATTTGAGTCTGGTTGGGAGTTAACTGGCCGTTATAGTGAGTTACTTCTAAATCAAGAAAACAAAGAAGCACAGACCTATGGGATTGGGATCAACTACAGCGTAAATAAAAATATCAAATGGATGGCTGATTATATTCAGGCAGATTATTTAGATGTTGGAAATGATCTGGTATCAGGTGAAGCCATCTCTTTACGTTTACAATATTCGTTTTAATAAATATAACAAAATTGACTGTTTTGAAATCAACAAAAAATAAACAGTATACGCTTGGTAATTACATTTGTGATTACCAATTTGTCTACCAAAATTACAATACGTAGCATTTAAGGTTATTGGCTTATCTTAGGATTCAGCTAAATAATCAATGTATTTACTAAGATTAAAGTGCCAATGCACTTGCATGGTGTATGAGCAGGGAGTAAATTAGCGACATAATAATTATAAAAAGTATACGGACATGCAGTTTTCTCGCATTTTATTTAATTTAGTTACAAGACATGTCGCTGTGTTGATTTGTTTTGTCTTTATTTTAATAAATGTGATGTTTTACACTGCCGCGAAAGATGATCATTTAAGACAAATTAATGCTCAATTTCAATATACTAATCAAATGATTAACCTTTCTTTACCACTCGAAATTGTCAAGCCACTATCCCCCGTTATTTTGGAATGGCAATTTATTACACCAACTGGATACACCAAAATACGAAAAATTTTCGGTAAAAGTTGGAATGTCGCTTCCACCAAATTTGAAGTTGAGGATGGCTATGTTCTTTTAGTGCATCAGTCACTGGTTTCCGCGTATTTCTTTCAATTTTTCATCACAAACACTGTGTTATTTTTTATTGTTCTTACCTTGTTAACTACGGCTCACTTTAATTTACAGAAACATTGGAAGGTACTTATTCAGCTTGAATCGTGGGCTGCAAGGTACGACAAAAATGATAAGTTTAGGTTTTATTTATCAAGTAGATCATACAGTTTGGTAAATACTATTCGTAATTTAAATCAGGCAAGAATCGAAGCTCAAAAAAGTGGACATAAAGCGGATCACTTTATTAGAAGTCAAACTTTTTTGGATAACCATACAGGGTTAGGTAATCGCTTGTACTTTGAACACAGATTGGATTCCGTGTTGCAAGAAGAAGGTAAGGTTTATGGTGCTGTACTGATCATTCAATTTGGCATGTTAGATATGATCCGTGATCGACAAGGCAAATCCTCCGTAGCGCAAATCTTGCAACAATACTCAGAAATATTAAAAGAATATGTGGATGACACAGCACAATCTGTCGTTTCTAGGATTAGTGCCAATGATTTTGCTATTTTATTACCTTATGTTGATGGTAATGAAGTTGAACGCATAGCACTCAGTATTCTTAGAATGAGCCAAAAGGTAAAGTTACCTGATTATGTAGACACCAATATGGTTTGTCATATTGGTGCTGACATGTACGACAGGGAAGATACAAGCTTTAAAATATTAGCAGAAGCCGATATGGCATTAAGGGCTGCTCAGTTACATGGTCCGTCAGGGTGGTTTATGTATGACTCAGGCCAGTTACCCGCCTCTGAAATTAAAGGCTCTGTTCGTTGGCGTACGGCAATACAAAATGCCATAGACACAGATAGTTTTGTTTTGTTTTATCAACCCGTTATTGATTTAGATATGCGAGTTCAACATTATGAAGTGTTAGCGCGTATGGAAGGGACAAATGGTGAACTCATAAACGCTAAAGTCTTTTTACCTATGGCTAAGAAGTGTGGATTGATCCCGGCCATAGATAAACAAATTTTACTTAGTATTATCGACGTTATGGAGCAAGGATGTTTAGTGCCCATCTCGGTGAATGTACATATTGATAGTTGGTTAAATAGAGATTTTTGTAATTGGTTAATACAATTTCTGAAGGCAAATGCCGAATTGACTAAATATCTGATATTCGAAGTATCTGAGTTTGATTTAGCCCAGAATGCGAAAAAACTGTCGTCCATGTTTGCTGCGGTACGCCGGTTTCAAGTTCAGTTAATGATTGACCAAGTCGGTTTATATGTTTTAGATACTGGATATTTGGATTATTTAGATGTTAATTATTTAAAACTGCATCAAAGTCTGGTTAATCAGATTCAAGTTCGTGCTGAAAATCAGATGTTTATTAGAAGTTTACAAACGGTAGTCGCAAACCGAAATATTCTTTTGTTTGCCACTGGCGTGGAGTCTGAACAAGAAATAAATACATTAGAAAGGCTTGGCCTACATGGAGTTCAAGGGCACTTTATTAAACGTCCGTCAGAGACAATAGATCATTCCATAGAGGTGATTGATATTGATGGCGATAATTTAAACCTTTAAGACCTTGCAATCCTCCAGTATGAATTACCACTAACGACTTTTGCTCAGACATTAGCTCGTCATAATTATGCATTAGGGTATGTAATAATTTACCAGTATAAATTGGTTCTATAGGGATCTGAGTTTGATTATAAAAATCCAAACAAAATTGATTTAGCTCTGGTGTAGTTTTACCGTAACCGCCAAATAAATTGTCACTCACAATAGTTAACCTTACACCATATTTCACTTTCAGCTTTTCTAATAGTTGAAAGTCTTTCACGGCTGCTATACCGATGAACTTCATATCTGGAAATGCGTCCATCATACCGCTAATAGTGCCACCAGACCCAATGGCACATGCGATAACATGATGTTTGGAATGAATGGACTGCAGCTTTAACTCTTCCACTAATTCAGCTAAACCTAAAGCCGCTAGGTCATTACTTCCACCTTCAGGGACAAATAGATAATCAGGGTATGCTTGTTTGAGAGAATTTATGAATTCAGAGTTATGCCTATTTCTATACGCTTCACGAGATAAGGCTATCAGTTGCATCCCATTGGTTTTAGCTAAGGATAAAGTAGGGTTATTAAAATCAATTTCATGGGTTCTAATAAAACCAAGAGTGGGTATATCTGCCCGCTTTCCTGCTGCAGATAAAGCGGCTATGTGATTGGAGAATGCACCTCCAAAACTGGCAATACCTTTAAATTTGTTTTGGTCAAATTGTTTAAAATTATATTTGAGTTTTCGCCACTTATTGCCTGAGATCAACTTATCTATTAAATCATCGCGTTTAATTTGAAAATGAATTCTTTTAGAAGGGCTTAGCTGAAAACAAGTTTTGACTAATGGGGTAGGTTGATCAAAATCAAAAAAATGAGGGTTCATAGTTTTAGAGTAACGAATTTAGTGGTTATTGGTTGTATAATAGTGCCTATACAGGATACATTAGTAAGTAATTAATTAATAATTAAAAATACCGCATGAAATTAGCCGTACTTGCAAAAATAAAGAATTATTTCAATAAACAGATCCCTGATGAATTTGCTGGTATTTCTATTCATCCAGAATGTGTTCGTATCGTCAAAATAAAAAAACTTGAAACGGGTTACGAATGTTTCAAAAGCGAAGAATACCCTATTGAGACTCCTGATAAGCTAGGCCGATTGTTATCCCTGATCATTGAAGACTTTGAATTAGAAAATGTTCGTACGGGTATAGTAATTAATAATAATAAAACAGAAAGTGCGCAAATTGAATTAAGTGAATTACCGGTTGCTGACATTTCCGCTTCTTTGCCTTGGCAAATAAAAGAGCTCGTTTCTATTCCGCCGCAAGATATGATCTGTGATTATATCGAAATGAATATTCAGCCTTTAGGTCAAACGGCCAAAGCTCAAGTAATGGCGACATCTCGAGCATATTTAGACACCATAATAGAACCCTTTCATAAAAATAATGCTGAGATACTTGCTATTACTACAGAGCAATTTGTATTGGCTAGGATGCAAACAACCGAAGATGCTGCTCAATTATTATTTGTTCAGCATAAAGGTTCTGATGCCATTTTATTGATTTTGAAAAATCAGCAAATATGTTTTGCGCGTAAAATACGAGGCACAGATACCGTCATCAATATGTCTCCAGAATTGGTATTGGCTGGTGGTTCGGACAATATAGCCATTGAAATACAACGTTCAATTGATTATTACGAAAGTCAGTTGAAACAACCCCCGATTAAAAATGTATTGGTGGCAATAGCTGGAAATAATGAAGCCGTAATTGTTGAAGCATTAAACAGCGCACTACCGGTTAAAACATTGCAACTTCCTTTAGCTCAATTAGATGGTGAGTCAGCATTAGAATATTTAGCGGCGTTAGGTGTTGCTAATTATGTTATGCAGGAAGGAAAAAATAATGAAAATCAGTCTTAATTTCTACCTTGATGAACTCAAGCCTAAAAAATATTATTTAACCCTTACCAATCTACTTGCTGCTTCTGTTGTAGCTGCCATTGTTTTTGTTATATGGGTCAGTGTTATTTCGATGGATATAGAGCAAGCTAATAATGATTTAGCTGAAATGGAAGGCAAAAATAACCAGGCGCAATTGTTATTAACTAAATTGCAGGGTGATTTAGTAAAACATAATGATAAAGCCACATTTAATGATCAAAAACTAAATTTAGATAAAAAGTTAAAAGCAAAGTTAATGCTTTGGGAAGGTGTTGGTAAGCGACTACAAACAACAACTACTGACTATTATTTAGTATTAAAAGAATTAACTGAACATCATGATCATGAACTTTGGTTATCTAAATTCTCTTTTAATGACAAAGCGGCCATATTTGAAGGTTTCGCTTTGGACTCTAGTGCCGTTACTCGTTGGATGACCTATTTAAAAGCAAGTAATTCTTTTCAGGGACGTGAGTTCAGTCATTTAAACGTGAGATCTATAGATGAAGAATTAATGGAGTTTGAAATAGCAACATCGATTGCGTTAGTAAGAACAGAAGAGCCAGAAGAATGAACAAAATAGTCACGCAATGGCGACAATGGAACGAAAAGTTCATCTCATTAAGTACTCGAGAGAAAGGTTTGATCTCAGGCGCTCTTATTTTCGTAGTATGCATAGGTTTATATAAATTAGCTGTTGAGCCTAGAACTATGCAATTAAATACAATTAAAAATAATACCAATCTTGTATTAACCAGTTACACGGCGACAACAGGACAAATTAATTCGGTTCAAGGTGCGTTAAACACAGATCCGAATGAAAAAATAAAAAATGAAATAACCGTATTAAAGAAACAACTAGCTCAAGTAGAGTCTGAATTAGATAAGGTGATGACAGATTACGTTGCACCTGGAAAAATGACCGCTGAGCTAACAAGGTTATTAGAAACATCTAAAGAGATTCGCATTATTGCGATGTCCGTTTTGCCGACACAAGAAATAGAAACTGACACAGAATTAGATTTGCCTGTATATTACCGTCATCAGTTTGAAGTCTCAGTCACTGGGGATTACTTTGCTTTGATGGAATTTGTTAATAATATAACAACTAAAAATAAACAATTTGGCATTCAACATTTAAGTTATGAAGTTACTGAACACCCAAAAGCGACAATGACACTTTCCCTAGTTACCATTAGTGATAATGCAAATGTTATTAAAATATAAGAAGTTTTGTTTATTAATTGTTACTTTACTATTACCTTGGCAGGTAAATGCAGATAAGATCCATGATCCGACAAAACCTCAATTAAAATCGTTAACTTCTCAGACAGTGAGCAAGACAAATACAATAACAGGACAAGTTGAAAAAGTATCTATGCCTGCCATGACTTTGCAAGGGATCATGGACAGAAGAGACACAAAGATTGCCATTATCTCTGATCAAATATACGCCAAAGGCGATAAGATCAATGGTTACATTATCAGTCAAATTAACCATGATAATGTTGTATTAGTTAACTCAGAAACCCAGAGACGCCTTTATATATATGAGTAAAAATATTTTGAATTCGGCAAAAGTAGTAATAACTGCATTGATATCTTTATTAATAACGAGTTGTAGCTTAACGCCTTCGTTAGAAAAATCTGAGGAGGTTCATCAGGTCTTTGAAACAGATCAAGATAAAGCTGACGCTCGCTCAAAACTGGTTATCCCAGACTCAGTAACGGCTGATTTATTATCTGTGGGCAATACGTCATTAGATACGTCTAGTTTAGAAGAACGATTTAATGTGGCAGCGAATGGCGTGCCATTAAAACCTTTTTTACAAGGTATGACGGAAGATACGCCTTATAGCGTAGCGTTTCATCCAGGTGTGGATGCAAGCATTAGTTTAGATTTAAAAGATGTCACTATCTCCGAAGTGATGGAATTATTAAATAGCCTTTATCCTGTCGATATCCAATTTAGAGGAAAAGTTATTCAAGTTTTTCCGGCGGATATAAAAACCGAAACAATTGATATCAACTACTTGATGTTAAAACGTTATGGTATGACATCAACCAGTATAAGCTCGGGTGGTTTAGTACAAAATGGTTCTTCTTCTGGTAACAACTCTAGTGGCAATTCGTCAAATAATTCGTCTAATAACTTATCGAATAACAGCTCAAGTAATTCTAACAATCAGTCAGGTAATCAAAACCAATCTGGTAGCCAGATGGGCAACCAAGGTGGCAGTGGTTCTAACATCCAAACAACGTCGCAAACTGATTATTGGCAAGAGCTAGAAGATACGTTAAAAATGATCATGAAGTCTGGTTCAGGGGATGATTCTAAAGTAGTTGTTAGTCCACAATCAGGTTTGGTCACCGTAAGAGGTTTACCTTCTGATATTCAAGTGGTTAAAGACTTTGTTAAACGTTCGGAAGAAAACTTAACCAGACAAGTAATTTTAGAAGCTAAAATTGTAGAAGTCGCGTTGGATGATGATTATCAACAAGGTATTAATTGGCAAAATGTGATGTCCAATGATGGGGCGACTAACTTTGAGTTTAGTACCGGCAGCGGTACATTTGGTAATGCTATTACCGCGTCATTAGGTGGCGCAACCAGTTTAAGTTTTAGTAATGTTGATTTTTCTGGCGTGGTTAATTTATTAAAAACGCAAGGTAATGTACAAGTTCTTTCCTCACCAAGAGTAACCGCGACCAATAATCAAAAAGCAGTGATTAAAGTGGGTGAAGATGAGTACTTTGTAACCGATGTATCCACAACAACAGTGACGGGCACTGCGACAACAAGTTCTCCAGACATTGAATTGGAACCATTCTTTTCTGGTATCGCACTAGATGTTACCCCGCAGATTAGTGATAAAGGCGATGTGATATTGCATGTACACCCGTCGGTTACAGAAACAGCAGAACAACAAAAAGTGGTTACTTTAAATGAAGAACAATATGTATTACCTTTAGCTCAAAGCAATATACGTGAGTCTGATACCGTCATTCGTGCTAAAAGTGGTGAGATAGTTGTGATTGGTGGTCTTATGCAGTCCATTTCATCGGATGGTGAGTCTAGAGTACCATTTTTAGGTGCTATTCCATTTATAGGGCATTTGTTTAAATCTAAACAAGAGTCGCGTAAGAAAAAAGAATTAGTGATTTTAATTAGGCCTACTGTGGTAGGAACTGGCACATGGCAAGAGCAAATGAACCGTAGTTCAGAATTACTTAAACGCTGGTACGGTGATTAATTTAGATGTATTTGTATCATTACGGTTTAAGGGAACTCCCTTTTACTATTACCCCTAATACCAGTTTTTATTTTGGCTTACCAAGTCATGATGAAGCTATGCAAGTATTAACAACAGCACTAAAAACTGGTGAAGGTTTCATCAAAGTTACTGGTGAAGTTGGGACAGGTAAAACCTTGTTGTGTCGTAAACTTTTAAATGAAACACAAGATTCATTCGAAGTTGCATATCTACCAAATCCTGCTTTATCGCCAGACGAAATACGTTTTGCTCTGGCCAGCGAGCTAAAAATTCGCGGCATTAGTAATATAAATCAACAGCAACTCAGTCAAAAAATTCAATTAAAGTTATTAGAATTAAACGGTAAAGGGAAAAGTGTTTTATTGGTTATCGATGAAGCACAGACAATCCCATGGGAAAGTTTTGAAGCATTAAGATTATTTACTAATCTAGAAACCGAATCTCGTAAATTGATTCATGTTGTTTTATTTGGACAGCCTGAATTAGACCAAATGTTAAAGTCTGACCGTTTAAGACAAATACGCCAACGGATAACGTTCTCTTATAAGTTACGTGCATTAACGTTGGATGAAGTCAGAGCGTACGTGCAACATAGAGTTAGGGTTGCGGGATATAAAGGAAAACAATTGTTTACACCAAGTGCCGTTAAAATGTTGTACAAATACAGTGGCGGTATTCCTCGTTTAGTGAATATTTTGAGTCATAAATCGTTAATGTTGACTTATGGATTAGGTCAACAAGAAGTGGGTAAAAAACAAGTTGTATATGCAGCGAAAGATACTGACTCTGCAAAAGCAGAATCGTTAGGTATCTGGGCGATAGCGCTTGTACTCTCAAGTATATCGTTGGCTGGATTATTTGGTTGGTATTGGTTATGGCCTATTGTTAAGGGACAATTACAATGAGCGTAATTAATAAAATGCTAAAAGATTTAGAACAACGTCATGATGATCCTGAAGCAGATGTAATCAATGCGGTTTATCAGCCACCAGTGAAAAATACGGCTAAGTATATTGTCATTGCACTTTCAGTTGTTGTTGTGTGCTTAGCCATCGCGATAGGTTGGTTATTATTAAAAGATGAACCCATTACTCCCATTCAGGATCCTATAGTCCCAGTTGCTCAAGCTAATAAGGTTGATTCAAAACCAAAAAAAATACAGATAAAACCTTTAATGCCAGTTCAACCATCGGACAAAACAGCTGAAGAGAAAGTAGCCATTGTTGATGATGTCATCCCAGAGCAAACAAAAAAACAAAACCGGAAGAACAGAAAGTTACTGAAACAGCAGCATCTGTTGACGTCGTCAAAAAAGTTAAGCCATTAGTGCCGGTTACCGTACAAACTAAAACGGCAGAACCTAAAGCAAAACCAATAGCGCCTGCGCCTAAATCAAATCCAAATCCTGAATTAACTATTGTTAAGTCATCTGAAAAATATTCTCCAGAGCAGAGATTAGAACAGTTAATGACTAAAGCTCAATCATCGTTTGATAAAGGGTATGTGACCGAAGCGGTGGAAAAATTAAATAAAGTATTATCCATATCCGATGGTCATGTTGAAGCAAGAAATTTATTAGCCGTAGCTTGGTACGGTAGAGGTGAATTACAGCAAGCGGTATCGATTTTAAATGATGGTTTGTCTAAATATCCAAACGTTGAATTATGGCGCATGACTGCAGCAAAAATTTACTTTAAAGAGAATAATATTAAAGGCGCGTTTTCATATTTAGATATTGAATTATCTAACGCTACGTTAGAGTTTTATTCGATGAAAGCATCCATTGCTCGTAAGTTAGAACGATATGAAAGTGCGGAATCAGCTTATTTAATGTTGACCAGATTGCAACCTGAGCTTGGTAATTGGTGGTTAGGCCATGCTATCTCCTTAGATAGCCAAGGTAAGTTTGATGCTGCCATATTGAGTTATCAAACCGCAGCAGCCAAAGGCGGCATGTTAAGGTCCACCATGGATTTTGTAGAGAACCGAATTCAGGAGCTTAAACAATAATGGCAACGCATAAACTTAAAAAGAGACTCGGAGATCTGTTAGTTGATGATGAGATAATTACACAAGATCAGTTAATGGTTGCGTTAGCAGCACAGAAAGAAAGTGGTCGTAAGCTTGGTATTGTTTTAATTGAAACGGGTATTATCTCGGAAGAGCAGTTATTACGCTTTTTGGCACAACAGCTCAATGTGCCTTTTTTGGATATATCCGATTGGAAGATTGAAGAACGATTAGCCTCGGAATTATCAGAAGTTCACGCCAGACGTTTACGCGCAATAATATTAGAAAGTGGTGATGAACACGTTATGTTGGGTATGTCAGACCCTGCAGATCTTGCGGCAATTGAACAATTGTCCAGCTTATTGTCGCCAAAAAATCTTGAAATTGTCGCGGTCCGTGAAAGCCAAATTTTAATTGCTTTTGACGTTTTATATCGTAGAACAAAAGAGATTGAACAGTTTGCATCTGAACTACAAGCGGAATATGAAGAAAGTGCTGACTTTGATTTTGCCTCGTTAGATGGCGACGGAGAAGCGGATTCTGTTGTAGCAAAACTACTGAGATCGTTATTTGAAGATGCTATCCAAGTCAGAGCATCAGATATTCATATTGAACCCGATCGCGGCAGTTTACGTATTCGTACTCGTGTTGACGGTATATTACAAGAAAGTATATTACGTGAAGTCAATATCGCCCCTGCATTAGTACTCAGACTCAAGTTAATGGCAAGCTTAGATATTTCTGAAAAACGTGTACCTCAGGATGGCCGTTTTCATATTAAAGTGAAAGGGCATGAAGTTGATGTTCGTATCTCAACGATGCCAATTCAAGACGGTGAATCGGTTGTAATGCGTTTGTTGGATCAATCCGCCGGTTTATTAAGCTTAAATGCGACTGGGATGCCGCCACACATCTTAGCCAAAGTGCGTAAATTAGTTAAAAGCCCTAACGGTATGTTTTTAGCAACCGGACCGACAGGTTCTGGTAAAACAACCACGTTATACGGCTGTTTAAGCGAACTTAACGACGCTGAGACAAAAATAATTACGGTTGAAGATCCAGTAGAATACCGTTTACCAAGGATCAACCAAGTACAGATTAATAATAAAATCGGTTTAACGTTTTCATCGGTGTTAAGAACGGCCTTACGTCAAGATCCTGACGTAATCATGGTTGGTGAAATACGTGACCAAGAAACCGCCGAGATTGGCTTAAGAGCGGCATTAACCGGTCACATGGTATTATCAACGCTGCATACCAATGATGCTATATCGACGGCGTTGCGCTTAATCGATATGGGGGCTGCTCCTTATTTAGTAGCAAGTTCGTTGCGTGCCGTTTTAGCACAACGATTGGTTCGTCGAGTTTGTTCATCGTGTAAAACCAGATATGAACCCTCAGCTCAAGAAATAACATGGGTATCAAATATTGCCCATAAAGATCATTCAATGTCTCAGTTCTTTAAAGGAACGGGCTGCCAAACTTGTAATAACACAGGTTTTAAAGGTCGAATTGGTGTTTATGAGTTATTAGAAATGAACGACGACAGTTTATTAACTGCTTTACGAAATGGTGATACTGAAGCATTTTCTGTTGCGGCTAAAGCATTACCAGATTATAAAAGTTTAGGCGAAACCGCGTTAGAGCTTGCACTTGAAGGTGTGACAACTATTTCTGAAGTATTAAGAATTTCCGAGGTGGTTAGTGACACAGCCACTTATAAATAGGCCATATTAATGCCATTTTTTCTGTATCAAGCACGTGATAAAAAAGGCAACTTGATAAAGGGGCAGATCGAAGCGCCAAATACAAACTCGGCTGCAGACATACTAATGGCTCGCCAAGAAATTCCGATTAAGATTACCTTAACCGACGAAGATCAAAACAAAGATATTTTTAAAGGGTATTTTGACCGCGTAAAAATTGAAGACTTAGTGGTGTTTTCAAGACAGATGTACTCGTTAACTAAGTCTGGAATACCAATGATCCGAGCAATCGTAGGGTTGGCAGATACCACGACCAATAAGACCTTAAAAAGAATTTTAAATGACGTAGCCGTACAGTTAGAACGAGGGCGATCCCTATCGGCTGCTTTTAGTAGCCATGGTAAAGTATTTCCAAGAATTGCAATCAGTATTGTGCATGTAGGCGAAAATACAGGGCGATTGGAAAGTTCGTTTTTGCAACTGGCGGAATACTTTGAACGTGATGAAGAAACCAAAAAGCGGATAAACTCAGCTATTCGATATCCACAAATGGTATTGTTCTTTATCACTGCGGCTATGTTTTTACTTAATTTAAAAGTTATCCCAACTTTTACTGGGATGTTTGCAAAATTAGGTGCCGATTTACCACTGGCAACTAAAATATTAATCGCGACTTCTACTTTTTTTGTGACGTATTGGGAAGTATTAGTATTGGTTATTGTCGGTGGTATATTTTTTTACGATCATATGTCGCGACCAAAGCCGGACGTTATCAGTGGGATCATTATAAAATCAAGATGCCATTTGTTGGCTCGATTATTGAACGTAGTTTATTAGCTCGATTTTCACGTAGCTTTTCTATGATTTTGGATGCAGGTGTTCCGATGAATTCTGGCTTATCCTTAGTGGCTGAAGCCGTAGACAATAGTTATATGGAAGCTAAGATTAAGGAAATGCGAACGAGTATTGAAAAAGGTGAATCTTTATTACGTTCAGCAGTAGCTAGTAAACTGTTTTCACCGTTAGTATTACAAATGATAGCGGTGGGAGAAGAAACTGGACGTGTGGATGAACTGCTCACCGATGCCGCCGATTATTATGAACGTGAAGTGGATTTTGATTTAAAAAGCTTAACAGCTAAAATAGAACCTGTATTGATCAGTGTTGTTGCAGGGATGGTTTTAGTACTTGCATTAGGTATTTTCACACCAATGTGGGACATGATGTCCGCGCATAAATAAGTTGAACAGCCATGGTGAACCAAGAACAAGGTAAAGTGACTACAGATTCCTTGATGGATCGTTCTTTTGTGCGAGTTTTGGTTGCTGCTGGAATTATTGCAGTGCTGTTTTATATCGCAGTTCGTTCGTTTTTAGGTATTATTAATGAAGTAGAAGAGTTCAAATATGATCTACTAGCGGAACGTTTTTCTATATCTATGGATTACGCCCGCAGAGAGTGGATTATACGTGGCAAACCGGATTCATTGACTTTAGAATACTATATAGATCAACAAGCAATTAATAATAAGATCAATAAAAAACTGTTATTACAAATAAATGAATTTGGTTGGCCGATTAATGTAGCAAGTGAGAGTCGTGAGCTGGATTGTTTAAATTTGTGGATGTATTTTGCACATGAAGAGCAGGATAATAAAACCGTTGAAAACTTAACTGAGCAGCTGGATGTAAAGAGGATAAATAATAATTGTCATTATTTACATAAAGAAAAATTTCCAAACCAACTAATGTTCAGTTATAACTCAAGCAATGGACAAGTGGTAACAAGCAATACGTATTAACAGGACGTTAATATTTACACATTTATGGTGCCAAATAGATAAAAATAACAATTATCAATGATTTATTGTGTGATTGAGGATAAAATCAACACATAATATTTAAAGATGTTTACAAGAATTAAATTAAATATGTTCAAGAGGTTTTAAAATGAAGAAACAAACAGGTTTTACATTAATCGAATTAGTGATCGTAGTAATTATTTTAGGACTTCTTGGTGCTGCTGCAGTACCTCGTTTTATGGATGCGACCGACGATGCAAAAGATTCAGCAGTTGAAGGTGTAGCTGGTGGTATAGCAAGTGCTGTTGGTATGGTTCGTGCGGAATGGGAATTAGCAGGACGTCCAGCCGGTAATAATAATATAACTTATGGTAATGTTAGTTTAGATGTAACTGATACTGGTTTTCCATCAAGCCTAGGTGGCAATGAAGCTGACATGTCAGCAATGACCACGACAACTTGCCAGCAAGTATTTGATAACATTTTACAGTCATCGCCAACATCTATTGTTATTGGTGGTACCTATAATGGTGAACGTTACGTAGTAGATGTAACAGGTGCAGGAGTTTGTCAGTTTGTATTGGCTCAGAATATTGCAGCTGGTACCACTATTGCCACTAATATTATTAATGACGGTGCGACAACAGGTGGAACTCAAGGTTTCACTTATAATGCGGACACCGGTCAAGTATCAGTATTCAAGAATTAATTTTTATAAAAGGTAGTAAATTATGAAAAACACAAATCAACAAGGTTTTACTTTGGTAGAACTAATTATCGTAATCGTTATTTTAGGTGTGTTAGCAGTAACCGCAGCACCTAAATTTTTAGACGTTAAAAGTGATGCAGTTGGTGGGACTCTAGACGGTGTGAAAACGGCTATGGTAGGCGTAGTTAATATAGAAGAATCTCGCTCAATCATTACTACAGGCTCTTCAGTAACTCCGAGTGCTTTGGCTGTTGGTGATGGTCTAGATTTAGATAGTAGTTGGACAGTTAGATATAATGATGCTGTGCCAGCAGATGCTACAATCGTTCGTATTTATCCTAGCGGTCAAGCACCTGCCGCTGATGGTGCTTTCGCTACTCTTGTTAGTGGAGATGCGGGATTTGATTGTTATGCCCAATATAATGCTGGCGTCATATCTGTAGACAAAAACTGCGGATAAGTTTAATTAAAAGGTTACTAACGCTTAGTAACCTTTTTTGAACGCATTATGGATAACAAAGGCTTTACCCTGATAGAATTAATAGTGGTACTGGTATTGTTATCCGTACTTGTTGTCACTATACAACCCAAAATCAACACCACTTCTGATTTCACTTACATCTCCCAGCGTGATCAAACCATATCTCTGTTACGTAACGTTCAACAACGAGCGATGCAAAATACCCAAAACTCTGAAACCTGTCACCGTGTGAGTTTTAATACAAGCACTTTAGGTTTAACGGCACAAAATAATGATGGTACCTGTGCAACAGGTTTAAAAGCGGTCGCTGGCAATACTGATGATTATTTATTAGTTGAACTGGAAGATAGTTATAGCGCACAAAATGCCGCAGGCGTTGCATTATCAAATATACAGTTTAATTATCTAGGTCAGCCTATTCCTAATTTAGGAAGTTGTGCCACATCCGGTTGTGTTATTACAATTTCCACAGACCACAGTGTGTGTATCGAATCTGAAGGGTATGTCCATGTTTGCCCTTAAGCCTCTATTTACAACTCAATTAGCTGTAAATCGGCCTAATAAGAAAAAGCCTAACGGTTTTACCTTAATTGAATTAGTGATAGGCATCTTTGTATTATCGGTGGCATTAATGGTTATGACTGGTGCGTTATTTCCCCAAGCTGAGCGCAGTACAAATCCATGGTTTCAGGTACGCTCTGCTGAACTTGCTCAGTCCATGATGAATGAAATAATCGCTCGTCGGTTCGATGAAAATTCGGCACAAACCGGGGCATTACGTTGCGGCGAAAGTGGTGCTAGCGCTTGCACTGTGATCAACGCCTGCGGTTTTATTGATGGAACCGGTAAAGAGAACCCTTGGATTGAAGAAGGTAGTGCGAGTCGAGAATTATTTGATGATGTTGATGACTTTGATTGTTTTTCGGCTACAGGCAGTGATATTAGCAATATCGATAACCAATCGTTGAACGATGTTTATGCAAAGTTTACCATCAATGTATCTGTTCGTTATGCAGGAACTGATTTAGGCTTAGCGAATACAGATGCTAAGCTAATCACAGTGACGGTCACGCCACCGCTAGGTGATGATGTAGTATACGCAAGTTACAAGGCCAACTACTAATGGCTAAAGCACGCTTTTTCACTCAGACTAAACCGCAGGGATTCAGCTTAATTGAATTGGTGGCGGTTATTGTTATTTTAGGCGTGTTAGCTACCGCGTCTGTCCGATTTATTGTGTTTGGTACTCAAATATATGTTGAAGCCAATGACAGGCAGGTCGTGTTGTCAAAAAGTCGATTTGCAATAGAGCGAATGACCCGCGAGATCCGAGGCGCTATCCCCAATAGCGTCAGAGTATCTTCTTCTGAAAGTTGTATTGAATTTACTCCAATTAAAGCCTCGGGTGCATACAGAGATGATATCGACTCTGTAGCAGCACCAGTCTCGCCTGAAACCGGCAATAATATGGATGTGATTGGTTGGTTGGGAGATTATCAAACGGGCGATCGCGTATATATTTACCCAACTTCTAGTAGTGATATATATAATTCTAGCTCAGATAAAATGGGCATTTTAGGTGACCCTCTCGATTCAGGAGCGTTGCCCTATACGGGTATTAGTCCACAATTAAATATTACATTTAATCCAGATCCAAATTTCACTGAACATTCACCTAAGCGCCGTTATTATACCGCTGACAGCTCGATTAATTATTGCTTAATCGCTAACGGAGTGGTTTATGATTTGTATCGCATTGTTAGCACCAGTTTTTCTGCCTCTCAATTACAACCAAGTGATAAGAATGCAGCGACTTTACTCGGTGGGGTGCTAATGGCTGAGGGGTTGACCAATAACTTAAGTAATGATGCAACACATCCATTTGATATTTCTAGTTCAACATTAAATAGAAACTCTGTGGTTAACCTATACTTAGAATTTAAAACTAATATAGATGAGAATATGTTTTTTAACCACGAAGTACATATTCCCAATGTGCCTTAGCCAGTGATAAGTAATGGATGAGAAAATCCAATTGAGTAGTATTAATAATGTCAATAAATAGAATCAAACAAACCAAGCCAAAACAAAAAGGCAGCGCCTTGGCGATAGCTGTGTTTATTATTGTGATTATGGCTGCACTAGCGGCCGGTATAAGTAAATCTATCTCATCAAACACTGATCAATTGGTTTTTGAAGTGCTAGGGACTCGGGCATTATTCGCAGCAGAGTCAGCCAATGAAATAGCTCTTGCTCAGTTATTTCCAGTTTCTGGAGGTGTAGGTATATGCACTGCAGAACAATCGTTATATTTAAATGTTGATGGGTTACGAAATTGTGCGGTAAAAACGTATTGTTCAAATAAGTCGCCAGGCGCAAGTCAATACTATCAAGTTGTGTCTACCGCTGTATGTAAGGCCAATATGAATAACAATAGTTCCGACTTTATTTGTACTAATGAAAAAGTTTGTGTCAGTCGAACCATAGAAGTAGAGGCGAAAGCATTATGATATTAAGGTCTATATTTATACTTATATTTATATCGTTTAATGTTATTGCAGGGAAGACGATTCAATCAGTGACATTAACTCCATCAGCTGCTGAAATAAACGCGACGGTTAATGTTAATGTTGTAGTATCAGCAAGTGGCAGTAATAAAAAATGGTACTCTACCGGTTACTTATTAGATGGTTCATTTACCTGTTTGCAAAATACGTATACCTACAACAATCCTAATAATAGTACTAATAGTTTCGATATTACAGCTCCTTCAGTTTCCGGTGAGTATACCGTTGCAGTTCAAGCCTATAGTGATAATGGCTGTAATGACGGGGGGTCTACAATTGAATACGCTGATTTAACGGTGAAGTACAACCCTACCGATATAACTCTAGAACCAAATTCTATCTATGATACGGATGCTTACGAAAATGCAGTTGTTGGCACACTATCTGTTGTTGATCCAGTAGATTCAGAGTCAGTTGTTTTACATGATTGGGATGGTGGAACAATAACCGGTTCATGTTCAAGCTCTAATGATAACTGGCGATTCGGTATTACTTCAAATACGTTATCAATTACTAATGATAGTAACTCTACCTTACCCGTTGGAGATTACGTTATTTGTGTAAAATCAACTGATAATCGTATACGAAAAGACGTGATAATCACGGTCGTTGAAAATACTGCGGGCGTGGACACGGTAATTAATTTATCACCTAATTTTGTCGTCAATGAAAATGCATACGAAGGTACGGTTATCGGTACACTATCAGTTTTGAATCCCGACGATTCAAATAATGTAGTACTTAACGGTAGTGACTATAATTCACTCGTTGGTAGCTGTCCTGATGGTGCTGGTGATAATTGGCGATTTACTATTAATTCTAATGTTCTGTCTATAGGGAACGATAGCAACACAACTTTACCAGTTGGTGCATATACTATTTGTGTCAAAACAGATGACGATTATTACCGTCAAAATCTAACGGTTACAGTCACTGAAAACGATGTGCAAGCTACGTTTTTAGATAGGTTTAATGTACAAAGTTACTCGAACAATGATGGCCAGATAGATTGGGATTCAAACTGGATCGAATTTAATGACGATGGCTCGGTCAATAGCGGTAGAATTAAGATTGAAAATGACCGTTTACACGTTATTGGCAGTGAACGTTTTATTTACCGCCAGTTAAATTTATCAAATTTTACACAAGCTACTTTGTCATTAGATTACCAGGTAAATACAAGCGGAAGTGATGATATAGCTTATGTATTGATTAGGACGGATAACAGTAATACATGGTACATATTACATGAGTTTGATGCCGGTGGGGACTCCCAAGGAAGTATTGGGCCCATCGACATAAGTAGTTACCTCACAAGTGATACAGATGTTGGAATATATACCACAGAGAGTTTTGACGATGCCGACGATGTATATATCGATAACTTTGCAATAAACGCCACCGGAGCCCCTGAGCCAGAATCACACATATTTTTTGACCGCTTTAACAGTGTTTCTTATTCTAATAATGATGGAGAGTTTGGTTGGGCAGGGAGTTGGGTTGAAGGTAATGATGACGGCAGTCCTTCATCAGGTAAGATCACTATTAGTAATTCAGAATTAACCATTACCTCTTCTAGTGTTTCAATTTCACGAGAGGCTGATCTGTCTTCATTATCTACTGCTACCTTATCATTCAGCTACAGCAGTGTGACGAGTTACAGTGATGATATTGTTTATTTACAGATACGCACAGCTAACGGCAATTGGACTACGCTTGAGAGCTTTATTGGCTCAGATTCTAGTAATGCCTCAGGTGATGTGACTTATGACATTACTAATTATATTGGCAGTGATGTTGATGTTCGTTTTGTAACGGCTTCAGGCTTTGATTCCAACGATTCATTTAAAGTTAATGACTTTGCGATAGATGGCACAATCTCGGCTTTTTGCCCTGATTTATCAGCCTATAAAGTAATATTCAACGATGACTTTAGTGAAGATACTCATGCTTTAGCGGACACTTGGGCTCCGGTTGATTTTGATCGTTCTTCGACCAATGTTTGGCCAGGAGATACTATTTATCAATCGCCAAATGAAAGCCAAACCATCACTTATGCAATAAATAACGACACATTAAAAATTGCCGGTGACACGGTAAATTCAGGTAATAATGAATACGGTGTTTTATTACATAATGTTGATGATGAAGGGTATTCATCCTCCACCATTCAAACGTATGCCATTGAGACAACTGTTATTACACACGCAGACCAGATAGGTAACAATGACATAGGTGTTGTTTTTGGTTATGTGGATGAGGACGATTTTTACTTGTTACGTTGGACCAAAATAGGAAGTGGTTATTCTAATGATACAAACTTCCCTGGAGACTACAGAAGTTTAGATTTAGTCCATGTGCAAAATGGCGTCCCCACTCTATTATCTTCAAAAGCTAACTTTTATACAGATGATCCTATGAGTATCCGTATTACTGTGGATGAGAATGGTATTTCAGTTTGTATCAATGATAGTGCGGTGCTGAGTTATGCTAATGCACAACCTGAAATGAATTCAGTAGGTTTTTATAGTTATGACAACGATTACAATGGTGGATTTCAAGTTGAAGAGTTCTTAGTTTTTTGTCGAGATTGTGAGGCCGGAGGAATAATCGGTTGGTGGGCAATGGAAGACTCATTTGACGATGTAATCGGTGATAATCATCTAACACAATATGGTGAAATAAACTTTAGTTCGAGTAACGTCGCTAAAACAGTTGGTAATAATAGTACGTGTAAATATGCAGAATTAGATGGTGTTAGTTATGGTCGTGTAGATGACAGTGGTTATTTGAATAGTGATGAACTTGCCGTGTCAGCTTGGGTATACCCAACGTCTTATCCAAATGATAATAATGACACCAATGGCACTGATAACCTAATGGCTATATCTTCAAAAGATGTAAATTATGAATTTCATATCAATGAGGACGGTAAGTTATATTGGTGGTGGCAAAATGAGAGTAGTGAAAACCGCTCAATAACATCAGCCAACTCAGTGCCATTAAATACTTGGTCGCATGTTGCGATATCGTATCAAGCGGGTGAGCAAAAAATGTATATCAATGGTGTTCTAGAAGGCTCAAGTAGTTGGAATGAAACACCAAAACACAGTACATGTGATTATTTTGTTGGCGCGGATGTTGCGACAGGTGCTTGTGATGTAATACCAGAAAGAACCTTTATCGGCCTTCTAGATGAAGTGCGTATATATGATCGTTACCTAACACAAAATGAAGTTATAGATGATAGTAACTTCCTGAGAGAATGTGGGTTAGTTAACTCTGTTGACCACTATAGAATTGATCATCCACAAAATAATTTAAGTTGTAGTGCAACATCTGTCACTGTGAAAGCTTGTGGAGATGAGTTCTGTTCACAAGTCATAGGGGCTGATGTCACAGGGAACTTACATTATACCTTAGGCGGGAATACCACCACAGTGTCGGGTTTGAATTTAACCAATGCCCCTCAACAAGTTGAATTTAATCAAACAAGCGTTGATACCATTACACTTGGTTTAAATAGCATGTCACCTGATGCCAATATTCAGTGTTTTTATAATAGCGGAACACAAAGCAGTTGTAATATTACGTACACAAGATTTGGTTATAAAGTAACAGCATCAGATATTACCTCTAGTGAATCTGTATCAGATGCCAACAATCGAATTTCGGTGCAAGCGTTGGAAGCGATCGAGAATAATCCTGCGGTATGTGAACCTTCATTAGTCGGGAACAAACAAGTAAGTATAGACTTTTCATATTTAAATCCACCGACCAATTATGATCAAGAAGCGTTAAATGTATCTTTAAACGATAGTTCATATACCTCTGTGACAAGTGGCAGTGGTACTACTCAAACGTTAAACTTTAACGCTACCGATGCTATGGCATATTTTTATGTTAGATATGCCGACGCTGGCGCGTTGCAAGTTTCCGTGGCCGATGTGAATTTGAATTTATCTACTAATATTGCAACAGGTTACGATAACTTTAATGTCATACCAGCGAGTATTAATCTTCAAGTTAAAGATGAAAATGACAATATACTGGGTTCATCGGGAAATTTAACCCATTACGCCGGTCAGAACTTTAACTTGTCCATTCAGGCTTTAAACGCAGATGGTAATATAACCAATAATTACCGCCCAGGTGATCTGGAAATTCAGTCTGTAATGAACTCTCCTTTAATATCGAGCGGGGCCAACCCAGTACAGTTTTATTATGGTGGAACGAGTCCAGCCAGTGTAACCAATGATAATAGTGTGGCAAGTTGGACTGACGCCACCTCGCTAACCTTTGATAATAATGGGTTTAGTAACGCTGCTGCACAGTTTGATAATGTAGGTAGTTTTACCTTAGATGTAAAAGACAGTAATTACCTTGGTTATCAAATTAATAGTGATAGTGTAACCAGTGCAGGGCGATTTATTCCGGCGTATTTTACATTTGCTACACCGCTTCCGGACACAGAGATCACAGATACTCATACCACATTTAGTTACTTTGGCGAGTTGTTAGATTTTCCTACAAATCCCGTATTTAGCTATGTTGCGAAAACGTATACTAATCAGACCGCGACAAATTATGTATTTGTGCCGTCCAATTTTGGTTTTGTTTCTTCTAATTACTCTGAAAACACAAGTTATACTCCTGCGCCATATCCGAGCAGTGCGATTGAAAACATAGACCTAAGTGTACAAGGGCAAATGAATTTTTCTTTATCTGACCCATTTATCTATGAGAAACCTGCGGTACCAAGAGAACCGCTTACCAGTACGATAAGTTTGTTATTCAGCGCTAACGAATTACTGGATGCCGATAATATTGGTTATGACGTTGACGGAATAAGTAACGATTTACCGAGTTATGAGGGTATAACTGTATTAGAAAACACTTTTAATTTACGTTATGGCCGTTTATTTTTAGAAAACGCATACGGCAATGAAACTAGTGATTTAAAAGTAGAAATGATCCTGCAGTATTTCTCAGGTGGTAAATTTGTGACTAATACGGATGATAGTGAAACGACGTTTTCTGGGTTTAACATCTCAATTACTGAAGATGGAAATCCAACGATATACACTAGTAATCTTGTAGGCTCCAGTTTTGTAGCGGGTAAAACCCCTGCGACAGATGGCTTATTCATCAATGCACCAAACGTAGTGACAGAGTTGGATGTTAAAATTACCAATCTGCCAGATTGGTTGAATGTGGATTGGGATAATGATGCTGATATTGACGATGACGATAATGTATCTTCAACGGTAATTTTTGGCTCATATCGTGGAAATGACAGAATAATTTATAAAAGAGAGCGATAGTTTTAAAAATGCACTTGCGCTTTGAGTATTAACTCAATAGCATAGCAAGTTGTTAATTTTTTAATTTCTCAGGTTTGTCTGAAAATAATAATAAGTAATTTTGGGAACGGAAGTACTATGTTGAGAGCTCCACTGGCGCTATTGTGTGTCTTGTTAATGGGAAGTGTAAATGCACAAACTGGTGCGCTTACAGTTGAAGCTACCCAGGCTGACATTGCAAATAAACAAACTGAATACGACAATTATAACTTGGCTTTGCAAACGCAAATGAACCAAGCGAAGCAAATGAAAGAACAATTGTCGAAGCTTAGAGAGCAATCTAAAAAACTTGAGCGTGAGAAGGCTATCGCTTTGGAAGAGATGAATAGTCAATTCCAAAAAATGATTGACGATCCGTCCTTAGATATAGCTTCCGCACGTTTGACCTATACCGAATCAGTTAATGCCCACAAACAAAATAAATTAGATATTCAAAACCAATTAGCCGCTGTTCAAGAAAAAGAACGTGAAGTTGCTAGTATCAGAGTATCTAAACATTCGTTGTTAAATACGTTAGAAAGTTTAAAAGAGCAGTTAAACAATTCTCGTGTAGAGCGTTTATATTCTCAATTTAATAAGTCGGGTACTTTATCGGTTCAGCACGCGGTCGATTGTGATTTAGAAGAAGTGATCTCTGAATGTATTCGTCGTACTGAGCAATTAGCAAAACAAAAAGCATCCAAACGTTACTTAGATAAAATCTTTACTGAACTATCTGAATCTGCAACTGCATCAGCGCAACGAAATGCCGCCGATACTAGTGTTAAAGTTGAAAGCGTTAAAGTAACCAATAAAGGCTTTTCCGGTGTAGCTAAATACTCTGTATCTATGGATGTAGGTTTAAAAGGTAACTTAACACGTAAACAAGCTTGTCAGTTGTTGGAACTAAATGAACGTTATTGCGTTGAATTCCCTGGTGGTGGAGAAGTTGCAAAAAAGACTGAGAGTCAAAAAGTTAAATACGACGCTAATTTAATGTACGAATTAACCATACGCTCAAATGTATTTGATGATGAAGTGTATATTGATGGCGTTAGTTATGGTTCAACTAAATTAAGCGTTATGTTACCGGCCGGCGAGCATTCGGTTGAAGTGATCAAATTGGGTTATCAATCTTATGTTGAAAAGATTGAATTAACGGAAAACCGTTTAATTCGAGTTAATCTAAATAAAGACGCGCAAAGTTTTGCCAAAGGCGAAAAAATTCAAGACATTCTTAGCAATGACAAACAAGGTCCTAGATTAGTTGCAATCCCTGCAGGTGGTTTCCAAATGGGTGATATTACCGGTCGTGGATTAGACAACGAACGTCCTGTTGTAAGTTATAAAATTGAAGCGTCATTTGGCATTGGTGAGAAAGAAATCACTGTAGGTGATTTTGGTCAATTTATCGCTGCTACAAATTACGTAACGGTTGCTGAACAAGGTAAAGGTTGTGCATATTACAGCAACTCTGAGCCAAAATATGATATGCAAATGAACTGGCGTAACCCAGGTTATGAGCAAGATAACGATTACCCGGTTGTTTGTGTAACGTTAGATGACGCGAAAGCATATGTTGACTGGTTATCTACAAGCACTGGCAAAACGTATCGTTTACCTACTGAAGGTGAGTGGGAATATGCCGCTCGCGCAGGTTCGGATTTAGATTACTGGTGGGGCGATGCCATCGGTAGTAATAATGCAAACTGTGGTTGGTGTGGCAGCAAATGGTCAAACAATAGTGCATCTCCAACAGGTACATTTAAGCGTAACGGTTACGGACTTTACGATGTGATTGGTAATGTTTGGGAATGGAGTGATACTGGCTCTGATATCGTTTCTGTTGTACGAGGTGGCGCTTGGAACTTTGCCCCTAGTTTAGCTCGTGTTTCTACACGTTTAGAAATCGCATCTGACTTCCGTTCAAACTACATAGGTTTTCGAGTAGCAAGAGACAGATAGGCTAATTTTTCATCATTATGTAATTGAAGGGGCTTTAGCCCCTTTTTTATTTTCTAATAATATACTTTTGTCGTCAGTTCCTGCTTGCCGTAATAGCAGGTGTTAGGTAAAGTTAGCTATTAGTTTTTTAGCAGTATTTCTCAAAGGATAAAATGCGCCATGTTTAAGAGTCTGCGCGGTATGTTTTCTAATGATTTGTCGATAGATTTAGGTACGGCAAACACATTAATATATGTAAGAGAGCAAGGGATCGTTCTTAATGAACCGTCCGTAGTTGCTATTCGCCAAGAACGTGCAGGAGGACCTAAAAGTGTTGCTGCAGTCGGTGGTGAAGCAAAACGCATGTTAGGTAGAACCCCTGGTAATATCAAAGCGATTCGTCCAATGAAAGATGGTGTTATTGCTGACTTTTATGTTACTGAAAAAATGTTGCAGTACTTTATTAAACAAGTTCATAACAATAACTTTTTCCGTCCAAGTCCTCGTGTTTTGGTATGTGTGCCTTGTGGTGCTACTCAAGTAGAACAAAGAGCTATTCGTGAATCAGCAATAGGTGCAGGAGCCCGTGAAGTCTTTTTAATTGAAGAACCAATGGCGGCAGCAATTGGTGCTGGTTTACCGGTTTCAGAAGCAACAGGTTCGATGGTTGTTGATATCGGTGGTGGTACAACAGAAGTAGCTATTATCTCATTAAACGGTGTTGTGTACTCTTCTTCAGTACGTATTGGTGGTGACCGTTTTGATGAATCTATTATTAATTACGTGCGTCGTAATTTTGGTAGCTTGATTGGTGAAGCAACAGCAGAACGTATTAAACAAGAAATTGGTTTTGCATATCCATCAAATGACGTGAAAGAAATGGAAGTTCGTGGACGTAACCTTGCAGAAGGTGTGCCTCGTTCATTTACTTTAAACTCAAATGAAATTTTAGAAGCATTACAAGAACCATTATCTGGCATTGTTAGTGCTGTATTAGTTGCACTTGAAAAGTCACCACCAGAGTTAGCTTCAGACATTGCTGAACGTGGAATGGTATTAACTGGCGGTGGTGCATTATTACGTGATTTAGATCGTTTATTAATGGAAGAAACCGGTATACCAGTTATTATTGCAGATGACCCGTTAACGTGTGTAGCACGTGGTGGCGGTAAAGCTCTAGAGATGATTGATGTACATGGCGGAGACGTATTTAGTTACGAATAAACTAACATTCGCTTAGTTAAACAGTAGTATTTTAAACGGCAGTAACCACTGCCGTTTTACTTTAATAAAAATAACAAGAAAAGTAATTATGAATCCCATTTTTGGCTCAGGACCATCATTACCATTAAGGTTTTCGTTAGCCTTTGTTATTAGTTTTATTACAATAACTTATGACGTGTATACCGATAGCTCTCAGCAGATCCGCAGTTATCTTAATACGTTAGTTTCACCCGTTATTTATCTCGCCAACTTACCGCAACAAGCTCTTGATACAACCGCAAAATACGCTGCTTCAAAACAATCTTTATTAGATGAAAATAAAACCCTTAGAGAATTGCAACTGATGCAAAACGAAAAGTTGCAGCGATATAATATGTTGATGTCGGAAAATGCAAAATTAAGAGCATTGTTACAAACGAACCTTAGAATCGAAGTGAAAAAGTCGGTTGCGGAAATTATGGCTGTGGCCAGTAACCCGTTTTCTCAAAATGTAATGATAGACAAAGGTTCATCCCATAATGTTTATGAAAGTCAGCCTGTATTAGATGATTTGGGCGTTGTTGGCCAAGTAGTTAATGTGGCCAATACGACTTCAAGAGTGATTTTAATAACTGACCAAACACACTCAATTCCAATTAGAATAGCCCGTAATGATGTTCGTGCAATTTTATCAGGTACAGGCGATATTAATAAAATGGCGTTGATAAATTTACCGCAAGGCACCGATGTGAAGGTTGGAGATACGCTGATTACATCGGGGTTAGGCGAAATATTTCCAGATGGGCACCCAGTTGCCAAAGTGACAAATATCTACCCTGATGAATCACAGCCATTTATGAACATTCTTGCTCAACCCATTGCAAGGTTAGACAGATTAAAACATGTCTTGTTGTTATGGCCGAATGAGCAAGACGATTCTCCACAAGTTAAGGTTGAAACTAAAGGGGACAGTAATGGCGAAAAATAGCACGTCACCTTGGTGGTATATCAACGCAAGTATTTTAGTTGCCTTGATATTAAGCATAATGCCATTGCCTCTTCAGTTAAAAGCAATATGGCCAGATTGGGCTGCTATGGTTGTTATTTACTGGGCAATTGCTTTACCCCATAGAGTCAGTATTGGCACCGCTTGGATAGTGGGCTTTTTATTAGATATATTATTAGGTACTGTTTTAGGTGTTAACGCTTTAGCACTGTCTTTAGTTGTGTTTGGGGTGTCTTCAAATTTCCAAAAATTGCGTAATTTCACCGTTTGGCAACAAGCCGCTTTGGTTGGGATATTTCTAATTTTATTCCACCTTGTTGTTTTTTGGCTGAATCGATTTTTATTGAACGTTAATTTCTCGGTTGAGTATATTACCCCTTCATTTACCAGTGCTTTGTTTTGGTTGTGGTTATTTCCGGTATTACGTTCTTATCGTAGACGGTTCAAAATTCGATGAATAAACATGCTGTAATTTTAGCGAGTCAATCGCCTAGACGTAAAATGTTATTAGCACATCTTATTGATGATTTTACCGTGCAAGCGGCTGACATTGATGAGAGTGTATTAGACAATGAAACGCCGAGCGAATATGTATCTCGTTTGTCATTAGAAAAAGCACAACATATTTTCAAAAATAACCCAGATGCTATTGTTGTTGGATCTGATACATCAGTTGTAATCAACGATTGTATTTTGGGCAAGCCTGCAGATTTACAGGACTGTATTAATATTTTGTCATTATTGTCAGGCAAACAACATCAAGTAGTTACCGCGTTTACTGTTATGAACAAAGTTAAAATGATAACAAAAGTGGTCGTTACCCATGTGTTGTTTAAAACGTTAACGCAAGATGAAATAATAAAGTATTGGCATACAGGGGAACCACAAGATAAAGCGGGTTCTTATGCGATTCAGGGGATTGGTGGGAAGTTCGTTAAAACTATCAATGGAAGTGTTAGTTCCGTAGTTGGCCTACCTCTTGTAGAGATAGAACAAGCCTTAAAAGAAGTGATGGAATAATGACAGTTGAGTTATTGATAAATATTACCCCAAGTGAAACACGTGTTGCTCAAATCGAGAATGGCATGTTGCAAGAGTTACATTTGGAAAGACAAAGTACAGTCGGCATTGTAGGCAATATTTATCTGGGTAAAGTCAGCCGTGTATTGCCAGGGATGCAAGCTGCTTTTGTTGATATTGGCATGGAGAAAGCCGCGTTTTTACATGCTTCCGACATTATTACCTATGATCACGATAAAGATATCATTACACCAAAATCCAATGCGGTAAGAGATATCGTTGAATTGGTTAGAGAAGGTCAAAAAATTATAGTTCAAGTGGTGAAAGATCCATTAGGAACAAAAGGTGCCCGTCTAACAACAGATATTACCTTACCCTCACGTTATTTAGTTTTCATGCCTGACTCTAAACATGTTGGTGTGTCACAAAGAATAGAAAATGATGGGGAAAGGCAGCGTTTAAAAAGTATTGTTGAAAGGCATTACGAAGAAGGTCATGGTGGTTTTATTGTCAGAACCGCGGCTGAAGGGGCTGGTGAAAAAGAATTAGCACAAGATGCAGTCTTCCTTAAAAAGCTGTGGAACAAGATAATAAAAAAGAAAAAGAAAACCCGAAATCAAGCGGTCTTGTATGAAGACTTGAGTTTGGCGTTTCGTATTATCAGAGACTTTGTAGCTGAAGAGCTAGAAAGAGTTAGAATAGATTCCAAGTTAACGTTTGGAGAATTAACCGCATTTACCGAAGAGTTTTCACCGGAATTAACCAGCAAACTGGAATATTATCCAGGTGAGCGACCAATATTCGACATGTTTGATGTTGAGTCTGAAATTAAACGGGCATTAGAAAAAAGGGTCGATCTTAAATCTGGTGGTTATTTAGTTATAGATCAAACCGAAGCGATGACAACTATTGATGTCAACACCGGTGGTTTTGTTGGCCATCGTAGTTTAGAAGATACTATATTTAATACGAATAGTGAGGCTACACAGGCTATTGCTCGCCAATTACGATTACGTAATTTAGGCGGTATAATCATCATCGACTTTATAGATATGATCAGTACCGACCACCAAAGGCGCGTATTGCATAGTTTAGAAATAGCATTATCAAAAGACCGAGCAAAAAATAATGTTCACGGGTTTTCAGCTTTAGGTTTAGTTGAAATGACGCGTAAACGTACCCGAGAAAGTTTAGAACACGTATTATGCAGTGAATGTGAAGTATGTAATGGCCGAGGTTATGTAAAATCGGTGGAAACCATATGTGCAGAACTGCTGCGTGAAATCGTTAGGGTAAACCGTGCCTATGACGCCGATAAATTTATTGTTTATGCATCAACGGCCGTGGCGGAGTTTTTAGAGAGTGATGAATTCCATAATTTAGCAGAGTTAGAAGTTTTTATTGGCAAACAGATTAAGGTCAAAACAGAATCACTGTATAATCAAGACCAATTTGATGTTGTTATGATGTAATGAGTTGTTAAATATAAAGTATGAAAGAGCTAAGTGTTGAATTAAAAGATGAACTCGCCACTGTCCAAATGGGCAATCACCTGGCTGACGTCATTAAAGACGGAGCTATTATATATTTACATGGTGATTTAGGGGCTGGTAAAACAACTTTTACTCGTGGTGTGGTTCAAGGTTTAGGACATAAAGGCAATGTTAAAAGCCCCACTTACACCTTAGTAGAGCCTTATGAGTTGGCTGGCATAAACGCTTATCACTTTGATTTATATCGATTAGGTGATCCGGAAGAGTTAGAGTTTATGGGGATCCGAGATTACTTTGAACTTAATTCATTATGTTTAATCGAATGGCCTGAAAAAGGAGCGGGTGTATTGCCGCAAGCCGATTTGGATATTACATTGGAATATGTAGATACAGGCCGTAAAATTACCTTTATTGCTAATAACGATAAAGGCGCAAGTATATTAACTTTGCTGAAACAAAAATAATAAGTCTCAAAGCAGTTATAACAAGAAGATAGAGAAATAAAATGTGGCTTAACAGCATAATCCGAATAATTCTAATTAACAGTTTGTTAGCGATAACGATTGGCTTTTCAATGCCAGCGTTTGCTGCAAAAAATGTTAAAAACGTAAGGGTCTGGCCATCACCAGATTCCACACGTGTGGTATTGGATTTAACCCAATCCATAGAATATTCTTATTTTATGTTGTCCAACCCTGAACGTTTAGTTTTAGATATAAAAAACACTTCTATTAATGCCGAATTATCGAACCTAGCTCAATCGAGCGATATCTTAAAAAATATTCGTAGCAGCACTAAAAACAAGTCAGACAGTCGTTTGGTATTTGATTTAACGTCAAAAATAGAACCTATTATTTTTGCGTTAAAACCTACCGCGCCCTACGGTAATCGTCTGGTAATTGACTTGGTAGATACCGAAGCCAAAGTTGCAGAAAATCAAAAGAAAATGGAATCGGATCGAGACATCATAATTGCCATCGATGCCGGACATGGTGGTGAAGATCCGGGTTCTATTGGTGGTAAAGGTAATTATGAAAAGCGTATTACCCTTGCTATCTCAAAAAAATTAGAAGCACTCATTAACAAACAGCCTGGCTTAACTGCAGTAATGACACGTACTGGAGACTATTATATTAGTGTCCATGGGCGTACCGAAAAAGCGAGAAACGCAAACGCTGATTTATTAATATCCATACACGCCGATGCATACCATACACCTCATCCATCAGGAGCTGGTGTCTGGACACTAAGCCCACGCAGAGCCAATTCTGAAATTGGTAAATGGTTAGAGAAAAAAGAGAAACACTCAGAGTTGTTAGGCGGGGCGGGTGATGCCATTAAGAATACTACGACAGAAAAATATTTAGTACGTACCTTATTGGACATGTCGATGGATCATTCTATGTCGCAAGGTTACTTGGTAGCAAAAGAGATCTTGGGCGAGTTAAAAGACATCACTAAGTTGCACAAACGTTCTCCGCAGTCAGCCAGTTTTGGCGTGTTGAAGTCACCAGATATACCGTCAATATTGGTGGAAACCGGATTCATTTCAAATCCGAAAGAAGAGAAGTTACTGATAAATAACTGGTTCCAAAATAAGATGGCTAATTCTATATTCACGGCAGTAAATAGCTATTTTAAAAGAAACCCACCTGATGGTTCTTACTTTGCTAAATTTAAAGATGTGAAACACAAAGTAAAACGTGGAGAGTCGTTGTCTCTGGTCGCGCAAAATTACAATGTAACCGTCAGCAAGATCAAAGAAGCGAATAACTTACGTTCCAACAATATTAAAATTGGGCAGGTATTGTCCATTCCTCAATCTTAGTTTTCGTTTATGACAATTAAGATATTGCCACCTCAGCTGGCAAACCAAATCGCTGCGGGTGAAGTTGTTGAACGCCCCGCCTCTGTGGTTAAAGAATTAGTCGAAAATGCCTTAGATGCTGGCGCTAGCAAAGTTGAAGTTGATATTGATCGTGGTGGTCATAAACGTATTTTAATACGAGATAATGGTAAAGGGATCGACAAAGAACAGCTTACCTTAGCCTTATCACGTCATGCCACCAGTAAAATTGCCAATATTGATGATTTAGAAGCCATCAGTAGTCTTGGTTTTAGGGGCGAAGCACTAGCGAGTATTAGTTCGGTGTCTCGTTTGACCATGACATCAAAACCAGCGGAGCAAAATGAAGCTTGGAGTGCCATGGCAGAAGGGTTGGCCATGAACGTGGATATTAAACCTGCGGCCCATCCAAATGGCACTAGTGTCGATGTGGTTGATTTGTTTTTTAATACACCCGCTAGACGAAAATTCTTAAGAGCTGAAAAAACCGAATTTAACCATATTGAAACCTTGATTAAACGCATAGCGCTTAGTCGCCCGGATGTAAGTTTTATATTAAAACATAATCAAAAAGTGATTAAGAAATATAGAGCTCATTCAGAAACCTTAGGTGTTGTTGAGCAAAAAAGTAAACGAATAGCGGAGGTGATTAACACAAGTTTTATTGACTCAGCTAGTGTCTTTACCAGTAAATATGAACAGGTCAGCATAGCCGTTTGGATTAAAGCCCCAGAGTTATGTGTGTCAGTGAACCCTGCACAATATTCCTTTGTTAATGGTCGAATGATGCGTGATAAATTGATCCAACATGCAATTCGACAAGCTTATGGGCAGTTGTTACATCCAGAACAATTACCAGAATATGTCATATTCATAGAGTTGCCGGCTAATGAAGTGGATGTAAATGTGCACCCTGCTAAACATGAGGTACGGTTTCATCATGCGCGTTTATTGCATGATCTTATTGTAAAAACGATTAAAGATGCGTTAGACAGCTTTCAAATGCATGAACAAGAATTAGCTTTAGACGAAGAGCTTGAAACTGAAACGCAAAATGCAGGCAAAGAAGTTTCACCATCTTGGTTATCCGAACCAAATAAGGATTATCAACATGCGGTTGCGCAAACTGAAATCGAAAAGTCTGATTTAGTAACTGCTACAGATAAAGCCCGACTTAATATACCAAAAGGTAATACACCAAACCTTTATACGGCATTGAATCGACCTGAAAAATTAACCGAATACCAACTTACTCAAGCCGTCAGTCCTGCAAATAAAGAAACTTTTGTTAACAATGGACCGGACAATAATAAAGAAAAACAGACAGATCCTAAGATATTAGCGGAATCTGTAAACGACTTTTCGGTCTTGTTTATACAACAAAATAGATATGGATATTGCCTAATAGAACAAGAGTTATGGCTTGTTGATGCAAATTTATATGTCAAACCACAGTTTTCAAACGTTCAATTGGTTGAAACTCAAAGATTAATGAAAACGCCACTGTTAGTGCCAGTGAGATTGAAATTATCGGTTGACGAAAAAAGATGGTGTGAAGAGTATTTATCTAGGTTAGCCGATCATGGTTTTGATTTAATGTTACATCAGCACTTTTTGATTATTAAACAAGTACCTGCAATATTACGCAGTAATGAAAATAGTCGAACATTACCAACCTTTTTTAATCAAATAATGACCGCGCCATTGACGGCCGAGATCCTGATTGAAAAAATTCTAGAGCAGAAAACCGCAGTAATGTCAGATCAACAAATCATCGACTTTTTACAATATAATGCTAAACAAAATGGTTTTATAGCTAAACTGAAACATTCAGGTTTAAAATTAAACCCTAGCGCTCTATTAAATCAATAAAGTCTTCAATCTGTATTAGGAAAGAACGTATAAATATGGGACATCAACAAGTTAAACATCCAGTTATCACGATCATGGGGCCAACAGCATCAGGTAAAACTGATCTGGCTATGACCCTTTGTGATCAAGTAAATGGCGAGATTATTAGTGTTGATTCTGCACTTATTTATAAAGGCATGGACATTGGAACAGCAAAACCGACCTCCCAAGAGTTAGAGCGTTATCCGCATAAATTAATCGACTTTTTGGATCCTAAACAAATATATTCCGCCGCTGACTTCAGGCGAGATGCGTTGATAGAAATAGAAAAGGCCTACCAAAAAGGTAAAACACCCATTTTAGTTGGTGGCACTATGATGTACTTTAAATCATTAGTTGAAGGTATTTCTGAGTTACCTGAAGCACAAGAAAAAGTACGTACCGAGATTGAAGAAATAGCCAACCAGCATGGCTGGGATCATGTTCATGCAAAGTTGGCAGAAGTCGATCCGGTTTCGGCACAGCGTATACATCCGAATGATCCACAGCGAATTAATCGAGCCTATGAAATTTTTCTGATCAGTGGACAGACCATGACTGACTTAATGAAAAAAGAAAAGCAGCCGATACCGTATCCAGTGAAACAATTTGCTTTTCAATGTGAAGATAAGACCCAGTTACACCAACGAATTGAGCAAAGATTCCATAAAATGTTAGATTTGGGCTTTGAAAATGAAGTTAAGGCCTTATATCTACGTGGTGACTTACATTTAGATCTGCCTTCCATGCGTTCTGTCGGCTACCGACAAATGTGGGAGTATTTAGACGGTAAGTTAGATAAAGAAGAGATGATATTTAGAGGTATTGTTGCGACACGTCAATTGGCAAAAAGACAATTGACCTGGTTGAGGAGTTGGCAAAACATGACTCAATTAGTTATAGGTAATGAAAAAGAAAACTTGCAACGAATATTAAACTCGCTAAGCTGTTAACTTGTTAGATAACTAATCTATAGTTATCTAATATTAAAATAACAATAAATAATAAGAAGAAGGAAGAAACATGGCCAAGGGGCAGTCTTTACAGGACCCATTTTTGAACGCGTTACGCCGTGAACGTATTCCAGTTTCGATCTATTTAGTGAACGGTATTAAATTGCAAGGTCAAGTTGAGTCATTCGACCAATTTGTGATCTTGTTAAAGAATACACTTAGCCAAATGGTTTATAAACATGCCATTTCTACGATAGTTCCAGCTAGACCATTCCAAACGAATCCGCATTACCAAGCTGGTGCTGAAGAAACAGAATAATCGTTATAATTGGTAACAATTCTGATGATTGATGATAAAAAGGAAATATGCCAATGTGTATTTCCTTTTTTGCGTTGTAATAAATAACTAGGACACACTATTGTTTGATAGATATGAAGGCGGCGAACTAGCTATATTAGTTCACGTTAATTTCTCTGATGAAAGTGACAGAGAAGATTTAGAAGAATTAGGTTTATTAGTATCTTCCGCAGGTGTTACTGCATCGTCAGTGATCACCACATCAAGACAAAATCCAGATGCCAAATATTATGTTGGCACAGGTAAAGCGCAAGAGATAGCCGATGCGGTAAAAGTATCGGGAGCAGAAATTGTCATTTTTAATCATGCATTGTCTCCTTCTCAGGAGCGTAACTTAGAAGCATTATTCCAGTGTCGTGTATTGGATAGAACCGGATTGATACTCGATATCTTTGCACAACGAGCCAGAACACATGAAGGTAAGTTGCAAGTAGAACTTGCTCAGTTAAAGCATATTTCTACGCGCTTAATTCGAGGTTGGACCCACTTAGAACGCCAAAAAGGTGGGATAGGGTTACGCGGTCCCGGTGAAACACAGCTAGAAACAGACAGACGATTATTACGCGCTAGGATCACGCACATATTGGCACGTTTGGAAAAAGTATCAAAACAACGTGAGCAAGGTCGACGGTCCAGAAAAAGCAGAAGTGCCAACCGTTTCATTAGTTGGTTATACCAATGCGGGTAAATCAACATTGTTTAACGTTATCACTAATGCTGATGTTTATGCGGCCGATCAGTTATTTGCTACATTAGACCCAACATTAAGAAAAATAGACATTGCCGATGTTGGTGAAACCATATTGGCAGATACGGTTGGTTTTATTCGCCACTTACCGCATGATCTTGTTGCTGCATTTAAAGCAACATTGACCGAAACTAGAGAAGCGGATTTACAATTACATGTCGTTGATGCTGCAGATATTCGACGCGCGGATAACATGGAACAAGTGGCTGAAGTATTAAAAGAAATTGAAGCTGATGAAGTCACACAGTTAATTATCTTTAATAAAATTGATTTATTGCAAGATATCGAACCTCACATTGAACGAGATGATGAAGGTTTACCAAAAGCAGTGTGGTGTTCAGCCAGAGATAAACAAGGGCTAGAATTAGTTGAACAAGCTATTTCTGAAATACTTGGTCTATCTATGGTTGAGATGGAACTTGTGTTACCGGCAACAGAAGGTAAATTACGAGCCAGTTTATATCAGCTAAATGCGGTGTTGGATGAAAGTATAAATGATGAAGGACAGTGGTTAACGCATGTCCGAATATCTTTAATTGACGAGCAAAAAATTAACAAACAGCTGGGTTATGCTATTGAAAAGTGGCGTGTGCAGCATTAAATACAATAAACATGTTAATTTTTCATAGATTACATAGAGTTATTTTAGTGCTTTTGCTAAATTAGCGGACAGAAACTTTAGATAAAGATTGGAGCAATATATGGCCTGGAATGAACCGGGAAATAATGACAACGATCCGTGGAAAAATCGCGGTAAAGATCAAGGTCCACCGGATCTCGATGAGTTGTTTAAAGATTTAGGCAAACGATTTAATGGCATGTTTGGTGGTAAACCATCTGGAACTGGCGAAGCTAAAAAGCCGAGTGGTTCAATGGGGTTTATATTAGTATTGGTCGTTGGCTTTTTAATATGGGTTCTATCTGGAATTTATACGTTAAAAGAAGCAGAGCGCGGGGTTGTTTTAACCTTTGGTGAATACTCTTCGTTGGAAGATCCAGGTATTCAGTTTAAATGGACATTTATTCAAGAAGTTTATCCGGTCAACATTCAAACGGTTAGAACTCTACCAGCTGCAGGTTTCATGTTAACTAAAGATGAAAATGTGGTACGTGTTGAAATGGAAGTGCAATATAAAGTGGTTAACCCACGTGACTTCTTATTCTCTACGCCAAATCCAGAAAATAGTTTACGTCAAGCTACAGACAGTGCATTACGTATGGTTATTGGTCACTCAAGAATGGATGACATCTTAACATCTGGTCGTGAAGTGGTTCGTCAAAATACATGGCGTGAACTTGAGAAAGTGATAGAGCCTTATAACTTAGGTTTGATCATCGTTGATGTTAACTTTAAAGACGCTCGTCCTCCTGAAGAAGTGAAAGATGCATTTGATGATGCGATTGCGGCACAGGAAGATGAAGTTCGTTATGTTAATGAAGCAAAAGCATACGAAAGTGAAGTTGAACCTAGAGCTCGTGGTCAAGTAAATAGAATGATCCAAGAAGCGACGGCTTATAAACAAGGTAAGATTTTGGCTTCAGAAGGTCAAGTTGCTAAGTTTGAGCAATTGTTACCTGAATATAAAGCGGCGCCTAAAGTAACCAAAGATCGTTTGTATTTAGAGACGATGGAGCAAGTTTACTCTAATACATCAAAAATCCTGGTTAATACTACAGGGGGCGGCAACATGATGTATCTTCCGTTGGATAAAATAATGCAACAGCAAAACAATGTTAAGTCTGACAGTAATCGTGAAAATGTGAATTACAATACTGGTTCAGGTAATACAACTCAACCTACACAAAGTGCAACGGGTCGTAATGGCCGTACTGATCGCTCAAATGATGGGAGAAACTAAGCATGAAAAATTTTAGTATAGTTGCCCTGATTTTAGTTATTTTATTATCGTTTTCTTCATTATTCGTGGTTAGTGAAGGTCAACGTGGAATCGTGATTCAATTTGGTAAAGTTAAGCGTGATAGCGCTGACGTGACGGTTGTTTATGGTCCAGGTTTACACTTTAAACTGCCATTTGTTGAGAAAGTTAAAAAACTTGATGCTCGTATTCAAACTTTGGATGATATCCCTGATCGTTTTGTAACGGCAGAGAAAAAAGACTTAATCGTTGACTCATTCATTAAATGGCGCGTATCTGACTTTGCCACTTATTATCTTTCAACTGGTGGTTTAAAAACCCAAGCTGAACAGTTATTAAAACAAAAAGTAAACAACGCACTAAGAACAGAGTTTGGTACTCGTACGATTAAAGAAATTGTATCTGGTGAACGTGAAGAGTTAATGCAACAAGCTATTGTTGCAGCTAAGAGCTCTAGCGATTTAGGTATTGAAGTTCTTGATGTTCGTGTGAAACAAATTAACTTACCACTAGAAGTAAGTAAGTTTATATTTGAACGTATGCGTACTGAACGTTTGAAAGTAGCAAAAGCTCACCGCTCAGAAGGTCAAGAGCGTGCTGAAATTATCCGTGCGGATATTGATGCTCGTATTACCGTCTTATTGGCTGAAGCTGAACGTGAAGCGCAAATGTTACGTGGTCAAGGTGAAGCTATCGCTGCACAGATATACGCAAAAGCGTTTGGTAAAAATCCAGAGTTTTTTGCTTTTGTTCGTAGCTTAGATGCTTACAAAAACAGTTTTAATAGCAAAAATGATATTTTAGTTATTGAACCTGATAGTGACTTCTTTAAATACATGAAATCCACATCAGGTAATTAATGTTTACAAAACATTAAATGAAAGGCTCTATTGATAGAGCCTTTTTTATTGCCTGAAGGTTATTAACTCGGTACTTTAGCTGCAATTAACTTAAACATTTACATATCAACTAATGGTTCTAAATCTTCTATGTATCAACACTTGTATAAACAGTTTTTAGCCGCTCGTCCAAACATCCAACATTTTGCCTGTCATAGCCACCATTATTGGCCTGACGTAACACGTCAAGCGATGTTGGATTATTGGGACGATACTGCCTCCATGGTTGATGAGAAGTGGGATCATATATTTGCTGACAAGTTGCCTGCTACGCAAAAGTTAATCGCAAAGTCTTTAAATCTAACGTCACCTGAACGTATCGTTTTTGCACCTAATACACATGAGTTGTTGTATCGAATTTATTCTAGTTTTGATCCGGCTAAAAAAATCAAGATTCTGACCACTGATAGTGAATTTTATTCGTTTCAACGCCAATCAGAGCGATTAGAACAAGCTGGATTAGTCGAAATAACACGTATAACAACGGAACCATTTTCTAACTTTGAACAAAGGTTTACAGAAGCTGCACAGAAGGATGAATATGATTGGATTTTTGTAAGTCAGGTATTTTTTAATTCAGGTTATGCCATTAATGACTTAGCTGATTTTATTCAACAATTGCCAACGCAACCTCTGATCACTATCGATGGTTATCATGGCTTTTTTGCTATCCCTACTGATTTGTCAGAGATTGAACAAAAAGTCTTTTATTTAGCCGGTAGTTACAAATATGCCCAAGGTGGAGAAGGCGCTTGTTTTGCCGTTGTGCCTGATGGCAATTATCAACCAATATACACAGGCTGGTTTGCTGAATTTGGCGATTTACACCAAAGACAAGAAGGTCATGTAGGCTATGCTAAAAATGGGCAGCAATTTGCAGGGGCGACGATAGATTTTTCGGCGATGTATCGACTGCATGCAAGCCTAACTTTATTTGAGCAAGAAGGATTAAGTGTTGAAGTTATACACCAATATGTAGAACAATGTCAGCAGGCTTTTTTACAACAAATAGATGAGCTTAAACATCCATTACTTAATCGCGATAATCTATTAAGCCCTAACCACAACCATGGTCACTTTTTAACATTTAAATTAGACGAGGATGACGTAGTTAGTCTTGCTAAGTTGTTAGATTCGAACGGAATTAAAACGGATTTTAGAGGTAATAGATTGCGTTTTGGTTTTGCGATTTACCATGACCCTACAAAATATGATTTAACCTGTTTAAGACAAGGGTAATGATGGACTGGCTCACTATTATTGGATTTGTCCTCATCATTGAAGGCATGATCCCGCTATTATTTCCTAAACAGTGGCTGAATTATGTTCAAAAATTGGCTTTAGAGCCTATTGGAACAATTCGAATCGTCGGCGGTATATTGTTTATTTTAGGCGCTTTATTGTTAGTTTTCAGATAAATGTTTAAGCAAATTGATTGAATAATAATCGCAAAGTCGATGTAAAACTGAAATGCGTAATGTTTTTAATATATAACAACAATTAAATTATTCTTTTATAACAAGTAGATAGTGTTATTTTGATACGAATTAAAAAAAATCGGGTGATCTTCGTCCCGTATTTTTGGTAGAATCCCCGCCTAATTTTTTCTGAGTGGAAATATAATGGGCAAGAACGTAGTTGTTTTAGGCACCCAATGGGGTGACGAAGGTAAAGGTAAGGTTGTTGATCTATTAACTGATAAAGCATCATATGTTGTGCGTTATCAAGGTGGTCACAATGCTGGCCATACTTTAGTTATCGACGGTGAAAAAACAGTATTACACCTAATCCCATCAGGTATTTTACGAGCTGGTGTTAAATGTATTATTGGTAACGGTGTTGTTTTATCACCTGAAGCATTAATGACTGAAATTAGCATGTTAGAAGAAAGAGGCGTTCCTGCAAAAGAACGTTTGTTGATCTCTGAAGCTTGTCCTTTGATTTTGCCTTACCACATTGCTTTAGACAAAGCGCGTGAGTTGGCTCGTGGCAAAAAAGCCATAGGTACAACAGGTCGTGGTATTGGTCCAGCATACGAAGATAAAGTAGCCCGCCGTGGTTTACGTGTTGGTGACTTATTTAACCCTGTATTGTTCAAAGAAAAATTAAAAGAAGTATTAGAATATCACAACTTCACTTTAGTAAATTATTACAAAGTTGAAGCCGTTGATTTCGAAAAAACATATCAAGATGCAATGGCTGTAGCTGAGATATTAAAAGCTATGGTAGTTGATGTTACTGACATGTTAGATAAAGCGCGTATTGCTGGTGAATCTATCTTGTTTGAAGGTGCTCAAGGTACTTTATTAGATATCGATCACGGTACTTACCCTTATGTAACTTCTTCAAACACTACCGTTGGTGGCGTAGCGACTGGCGCTGGTTTTGGTCCTTGTCATTTAGATTACGTGTTAGGTATTGTTAAAGCTTATACAACGCGTGTTGGCTCTGGTCCATTCCCGACAGAATTATCTTGTGAAGTTGGTAACCACTTAGGTACTAAAGGTCATGAGTTTGGTGCAACAACAGGGCGTGAGCGTCGTTGTGGTTGGTTTGACGCTGTTGCAATGAAACGTGCAGTTCAACTTAACTCAATCACTGGTTTCTGCTTAACTAAACTCGATGTATTAGATGGTTTAGAAGAACTTAAGATTTGTACTGGCTATAAATTAGCAGACGGAACCGTTGTTGATGTTCCTCCTATGGCAGCTGAAGGTTACGAAAGTGCAACGCCTTTATATGAAACTATGCCTGGTTGGTCTGAAAACTCGTTTGGTGTGACATCGTTTGAAGAGTTACCAGTAGCCGCTCAAAACTATGTTAATCGCTTAGCAGAAATCACAGGCGTTCCAATGGATATTATATCTACTGGCCCTGACAGAAACGAAACTATGATCATACGTAACCCGTTTGGTGCATAATTTGTTAGGGTTAAGTCATTGTGAAAAAACCGTCGATTGACGGTTTTTTTATGGGTAAAATTTAGCGACTGGAAAGCTGTCTTTGGATAGATTAAGGTAGTCACTATAGTAATAAGATGAGAATTATTTTGAAAATATCACACGGTTTATTGTTCGCATTATCTACCATGCTTTTAGTTTCATGTTCTGACGGTGATGATCAACCCACCTATGAAAGCTGTAGTATTCCGGACACCAATAATAAATTATTTTCTCTACTCCAAGATAAGTATTTTTGGAATGAAGAATTACCTGCGAAAATTAACCCGGAAGCATACGAATCGATAGGGCATGCGTTATATAACTTACGAAATGAAAAAGACCGTTTCAGTTTTACCATGACCAGGGAAGAATACGATGATTATGCGAATTCGGTATTTTTTGGTTATGGATTTGGTCATCAAGTAAATTCAGCTGGCGATGGTTTGACGATACGCTATGTGTTTGAAGATGGATCTGCAGCTAAAAATGGCTTACGTCGTGGCGATGTAATCACCAAAGTCGGTGATGTATTAGTTTCAGACTTTATTCAACAAAATACAGGGACTAGCGTGGATTGGACTGTGTTATTTGGTCCTAATGTTGAAGGTCATTACGTTGACGTGACATTTAAAAAACCGACAGGTGAGGTGAGCGTTGCTACCTTTACCAAAGGCAGCATTGTTGCTAACACCGTGATGGCTGCAGAAACTAAATCATTAACTATTAATGGCCAAGACAAGACTGTGGCGTATATGGTGTTTGACTCGTTTAAAGAAAGTTCCCAAACCGAGTTTAATACGGCTTTTGAACAATTTGATAACGTTGATGAGATGATCTTAGATTTACGATACAACAGTGGAGGGGTTATCTCGACGGCGAATCAGCTCAGTACTCAAATTGCGGGTAGAAATGTTGATGATGAGATTTTTGTCAGTTACAAATACAACCAGAAACAAAGTGATAATAACGAAGATATTTTGTTCACTCTGGGAAAAGGTATAAAACAATTAGATCTCGACAGACTGGTCGTGTTAACTACCGAAACTAGTTGTTCGGCCAGTGAGTTAGTCATCAATGCCCTGTCTCCTTTTATTGATGTGACTGTAGTTGGTGATACCACGTGCGGTAAACCGATTGGCATGAGACCAGAAGAAGTGTGTGAACACGTGGTATTTGCTATTAATTTCCAAACACACAATGCGGCAGGTTTTGGTGATTATTTTGATGGTTTGCCCGCGGATTGTGCTGTGGCTGAAAACGTAACGGGTGATTGGGGAGATGAAAATGATCCCTTATTGGCTGAAGGGTTAAGTTACTTAGCCAATAACCAATGTAGTAGTCAAAGTGTTGCGTACTCAAAGTCATTAACAAAAAACAAGAAACGTAAAGATGTCTCGGTAAAAGAAATGATGTTACATAAGGATATGCTTTGATTTTTAATGGCTTATAACTTGCTTACAATTATTGCTGTATCGTTACCTAAGTAACAATAAAGTTAGTGGCCATCTAATTTAAACGTGGAAACCCAATGAAATTATTTTTAACCATTCTATTCGGACTTTATTTCAGTGCCTTCTCTTTTTGCACCTTAGCAAATGGAGTGGCAAATGAAACCGTAGAAGAACCTCTTGATGATGAATTATTAAAAGCAGTTCAAATTTACACACAAGATGAGCTACTTGATTTAATAAAACAAAACAAACATTTAGAACGTGTTAAAGAAGACCGTTGTCAGCTAAACCGTGATATAGAAGACAGAGCCGTTAAACTTAAAATACCGGCTTATCAATTTCTTTATGGTGATATGTTGGCTTGGGGTGTGTGTGTAGAACGTGATGCGCAACTTGGGCTGTTTTATATTCGTTTGTCAGCAGAGCAAGGGTTAGTTGCAGCTATTGAACAATTGGGACGTTATTATGATATCGGACGTTTTGTTCAAAAAGATCAAGAGCGTGCTTATCAACTAACCAATAGAGCGGCAGAGTTGGGGAATTTAAATGCACAATTTAGATTAGTGCAAATGAACTTAGATGGCGTCGGGAGTCCATATGATTTCGAAAATTCATATCGTTGGTTACACCATGCTGTTATTGCAGATCAAAAACAACATGCTGAGGCCGCTGACTTACTAATGCAATTGTCAAAATTGATGAATCCAAAGTCGGTAAAAAATGCAAAAAAGTCAGCATATTAAGCTGACTTTTTGATTTATCTAACAATAAAATACTGGTTATTTCAGGGCGTTTTTTAATTCAGCGATAGTTTTATGCAATAAATGTAATTTTTTCACTATCACTTCAATATCATCTTTTGCGTTGGTTAAATCTTTATCTGAATTTTTCAGCGTTAATATTTGCTCTGCCGTTTCTTCTAAATAAGGCATGAACTTATCAGACTTAACCGTAAACAAATCTGACTCTTTAAATATCGAACCAAACTTACCATGACCACTCTTTTTAAGGTCATTCAAATATTTATCCGCATCAATTGCTTTACGGTATAAGTCTTTAAGGTTCTCTTCTAAACTATTTACTATATTTTCCACTTAAGATCTCTGAATTGTATCCGATAACTGATGGAGGGTATTTTACCTTAATTTGACTAAATTAACCTATTCATTGTTTAATTCATGTTGAGTTAAGTGAAATACAAAGTCCAATCAACAACTGGAGTGATCAAAATGCAAATTGCTTCTTCTGGACTGCCAACCTCTGGTGCAATGCAAGGTGGCGAAGCGTTGGCTGCCAATTTGGCAAAAGGCGTTCAAGAGATACAAGGACAAGTGGCACTGGCGTTATTAGCCTCTACTGCTCAACTCCCTGTAAGCTCTAACCCTGTGGGTAGTACTGGTAGTGTTATAGGTCAACACATTAATATTAGTGTGTAACCAAGTAATAAAAATGGGCGGCAGTTTAGCCTAGGGGAGGATTGGAGTTTTACTCTTTTCCCCTCCTATTTCCCTCACCAATTTAGGCATTAAAAATCCCGGTAATTGTTCTAACATCTTTTGATACAAGCTTTTTGCTTCTTTTTCGCTGATATCAAAATGCATCGCCCCAGTCACTTTATCTAAAAGATGAAGGTAATAAGGCAAGATATCCGCCGCAAATAATCCTTCACTTAAATTAACTTGTGCTTCAAGGGTGTCATTCACATCTTTTAATAAAACCGCCTGATTTAACAAAGTCACATTGGCTTGTTTTAACTTATGACAAACGGTTTTTAATTCAGGGCTGATTTCATTTACATGATTGATATGCAACACCAAGATCACTTTCAATCGACTTTGGCTTAACACATCCAATAATGTCTCTGTAATACGACTGGGGATCACCACAGGAAGCCTTGTGTGAATGCGTACACGCGTTATATGTGCAATGTCAGCTAATGCCTTTATAAACCAATAGAGAGCGTTGTCGTCTGCCATGAGTGGATCGCCACCACTTAATATCACTTCATTAATTTGAGTATGTTGTTTAATGTATTCTAAATGGTCTAACAGTTGTTGTTTATTCACTGAATTATCGGCATAAGGAAAGTGTCGTCGAAAACAATAGCGGCAATTCACCGCACAACCGCCTTTAAAGATGATTAATACTCGGCTTTTGTATTTATGTAATAAACCAGGCGTAGAATTATTTTGCTCTAATAATGGATCGGCAACATACTCAGTTGAAGTCAAAAACTCCAAATGGCTTGGAAATACCTGTTTAAATAACGGATCGTTAACGTTATTCTTTTCCATTAAGTTGGCAAAATGATGTGGAATGCGCATATTAAATAATGAACGTGCGCTAATATCTTGGCTGAATTTCTCAGGATTAAATCCAAGGTATTCGAGTAACAATTCTGGCTTAGTAAAACTTTGTTTTAATTCTTTTTGCCATTGGGACTCAACACGGACGTTAGCTTGATGTATCATTCGGGTCACTTGTATATTTTAATTATTTTTAGAGGATGAAATGGCTTCATTCAGCACCAACCAATTTAAAGCTGGCCTTAAGTTAATGATTGACGGCGAGCCTTGCAACATTCTTGAGAATGAGATTGTAAAACCGGGTAAAGGCCAAGCGTTTAACCGTGTAAAAATTCGTAAACTTGTTAGTGGTAAAGTACTAGAGAAAACCTTTAAATCTGGTGAATCAGTTGAAGGTGCCGACGTAATGGATATCGAACTTGCGTATCTATATAGCGATGGCGAATTCTGGCATTTCATGAACAACGAAACCTTTGAGCAAGTGGCTGCCGACGAAAAAGCCGTAGCTGATGCAATTAAATGGTTAGTTGAAAACGACGTGTGTACTTTAACGCTGTGGAATAATAACCCAATTGCGGTATCTCCACCAAACTTTGTCGAGCTTGAGATCACAGAAACGGATCCTGGCCTAAAAGGTGATACAGCGGGTACTGGCGGGAAACCGGCAACATTAACGACCGGTGCGGTTGTGCGTGTACCTTTGTTTGTGCAAATTGGCGAAGTCATTAAAGTTGATACTCGTACAGGCGATTATGTAGGTCGTGTATAAAAATAAATTGTTAACTCCAGTTAACATTAAAGAGAAGCCTGACGATGTCGGGCTTTTTTATAGATAAATGTTAGCTTTGAATTGGAAAATACACCATGTGGCAACCTACCGCATCAATAGAAACATTAAAGAATCGAGCCTTATTTATCGCTTCTATACGCCAGTTTTTTACTGCAAGAGGGGTTTGGGAGGTTGAAACGCCAATATTAAGTAATAACACCATTACAGACCTGCACTTGGACGCTTTTGAAACTCAATTTGATTTTGATACAAATGGTCAAGCTAAGTCCCTGTTTCTACAAACATCACCCGAGTTTGCCATGAAACGCCTATTAGCAGCGGGCAGTGGTGCTATTTTCCAAATCAACAAAGCATTTCGTCATGAAGCGGCAGGACGTTTTCATAATCCTGAATTTACCATGCTGGAATGGTATCGTCCGGGGTTTGATGATCAACAATTGATGGCCGAATTAGATGAGTTAATGCAGTTAACTGTTGATGCAAAACCGGCTCTGTATTTAAGTTATCAACAAGCTTTTATTAATTACTTATCCTTTGATCCCCTAACGACTAACTTAGAACAGTTAAAGCTTATTATTGCCAAACATTCTAACGATGAATGGTTACAAAAAGAGTCCAATCCGGATACCTTGTTGCAATGGTTGTTTAGTATGAAGATAGAGCCCGTCTTAGGCTATAAAGAGCAGGCTTATGAAGAAAAAGACAAACAATGGACACCATGTTTTATCTATAACTTTCCCGCAAGCCAAGCCTCTTTAGCTAAAATAAACCAACAAGACAAACGTGTAGCCCATAGATTTGAGTTGTATTATCAAGGTGTTGAATTAGCCAATGGCTTTTATGAATTGCAAGATAAAGCAGAGCAACAAAAGCGCTTTGAAAATGATAATCAACTAAGAACACAAGCCGGATTACTACAAAAGCCCGTTGATGAAAATTTGTTATCCGCGTTAGAAAGTGGATTGCCAGATTGCGCTGGCGTTGCTGTCGGTATTGATCGTTTGTTTATGCTCAAATATAACTTAACCCACATAAATCAAGCTATAGCGTTTGATGTTAACCGAGCTTAAATCACTTTAACCAATATTAGTTTATTTGCTGCAGTTTTTTGATCAGGTTAAATGCATGTTTTGGGTCATTAGCAAATATGCCATCGACTTGATTTTGATAACACCATTGTATTTCCTGAGCGTGATCTATAGTGAAAATATAAACCTCAGTTCCCAGTGCTTTTACTTCGTGCAAAAACGCCTTGTTTACACAGTCCATATCTAAATGAATGCTAAATACTTTAAAATGGGTGAGATACTTTTTCATATCGATGGGACGATTGGTAAGTAACAATCCAAGTTTTAACCTTTGGTCTAAAGCATATAATTTCTTTAAATACACATGGTTAAATGACGAAATAATCAGGTTTTCCATCGGAAAATTAACCTTGTCACAAACTAAGATTAATTTTTTAAAAAACAAACTAATGTTTCTAATCTTCTTTAATTCAATATTGAGAATTAATGACTTGTCGGTTAACTCTGTAATCAACCATTCAAGGGTCGGGATAGGGTTACCATCATTACCCACAATGTTGGCAATATCATCTTCGCTTAAATCTATGGTTTTTTTATCAATATCAAACAAACGCGTTAACCATCGGTCGTGAATAACGATAAATTCATTCCCTGATTGAAACAGATCTATTTCCACACCCGCCATAAAGCTAGGGTCACATTGTTTAATAGCGGTTTGACTATTTTCAGGATAGTGCGCTGAGATCCCACGATGGGCAAATATTTTCATTCAATATTTTACTCTTGTGTTACTTCATTATTTTTTGCGTGTTTATTGGATAAATACGTTTCGTATATTGCCGCTGATAAAATGATCACACCGCCCAACAAGGTCATTAATGTAGGGACTTCAGCAAGTAATAAAAAGCCAAGACTAATGCCATATAGTGGCTGTAAATAAGCTATTAAACCTGCGGTTTTAGCCGATAACTTATGGATGGCAGACGCAAACAACACATGCGGCGCGGCAGAAAAGAAGGCGGTGAATAAAATTAATAATTGCCAGTCATCCACAGAAATCATAATTGGACTTGTGCCAACAAAAGGCATCAAAATTAAAGCTGTAACCAAAAATTGATAGAACATACTTTGAGTGCCGGAATAGGCTTTAAAATAATGTTGTATACCAATATTGCGTAATGCCATGGTAATGGCCGACACTAAACCCAACACTATCCCAATCAGGTAATCGTCAGAAAGGGTGATGCCAGAGCTCCATAACGTTGGGAATAACATACTAATACCAAATGACACGACAACACTGACTAAAATATCGCGTAACGAAGGGCGTTGTTTACGAAACAGTGGTTCTAATAACACAGTAAACACCGGGTAGGTAAATAACGTGATCATACCCACAGCGACCGATGACATTTGAATACTGGTGAAATAAGTAACCCAATGTGTTGCAGCCAATAACCCCAACACCAAAGCAATTTTATAATCTTTGAAACTGTTAAGACGAATCTTACTTTTACTCAGTCGTAAAACGATAAATAATACAAACACAGTTAATAGACTGCGATAAGCGATGATGTCAGTAGCGGATAGTTGTATTAATTTAGCAAAAAGGCCTGATACACCTAGGAGCATAACCCCTAAGTGTAATTTGAGCATTGGGTGTAAATCACCAAGCTTACTGATGTTGTGTTTTATATAATTAAACAACGGCTTAATGCTCACCCATCATGTCTAAAAACGTAACTTAGAATTAACGTTTGTCAGCGAAATGTTCACCTAAACGAGTTACTGAACCGGCTTCTAATTCTTCAATAAATTTAACTTTATCTTTAGCGAATAAACAAACAACGGTTGAACCTAACTTAAAGCGACCCATTTCTTCGCCTTTATCCAATACTATCGCGTCATCACCTTCTGCTGGATATTGTGAATGTGTCACAGTTTTCCCACGAGGTGGGGTAATTTCGCCAGCCCAAACTGTTTCGATACTACGTACTATGGTTGCACCAACTAAAATCATTGCCATTGGCCCTAATTCAGTGTCGAACACACAAACAACACGTTCGTTACGCGCAAATAGATTTGGAACATTAGCCGCGGTTAACGGGTTCACAGAAAAAGCATCACCAGGAACATAAATCATATCCGTTAACGTGCCTTTAACTGGCATATGTAATCTGTGGTAATCACTCGGTGCTAAGTAAATTGTGGCAAAGTCACCATCTTCAAATTTGTCAGCAATGGCTTGATCGCCGCCAACTAATTCTAACATTGAGTAATAATGGTTTTTAGCTTGTAATAAGGTACCATCTTTTATAGGTCCAAGTTGACTAACAGCGCCGTCGACCGGGTGTGCTAACTTATCTTCATCTTCAATAATCGTTCTGGCATTTTCATCTAACTCACGAGTAAAAAACTCATTAAACGTTTTAAAGTGCTTAGGGTCTGAATGTTTGGCTTCTTCCATATTAATGTCATAGGCTTTGATAAAACTTTTAATTAATGCGGTAGTAACAAAACCAAGTTTGGCTTTCGCTAAAAATCCAACTAATTTAGATACACCATGTTTTGGTAATGCGTATTGGAACGCTATTTTTAAGTTATCAAAATTCACTTATATACCCTTTTATAAAACGTTTAATTTATATTTATATAGGTTCATTGTACCTGAGCGAACAAGTTCAATGAACAATTGTTTGTAACAGCTAGTGTCAGAAGACTAACTTGGTTCTTTTGATTGATGTCGTAAGGTGATCTCGTCTATGGTTTGCAGAATGCGTTTATAGCTGCTGTACCTTTGTTGTGAGATCTTTTTGTCGGCAATGGCTTGCTGTAATGCACAACCTGGATCTTTTTGATGTTTACAATCTCTAAACTTACACAAGGTAAGGAAAGGCCTAAACTCAATAAAACCATATAAAATCTGTTCCGTTTCTAGATGCCACATAGCAAACTCACGTACTCCAGGAGAGTCAATGATGGAACCGCCATTGTCTAATCGATAAAGTCTAGATGCCGTTGTTGTATGTACACCTAAACGGCTATTGTCAGACACTTGTTTGGTTAAGATATTCACCTCAGGCAATATTGAATTTACTAAGGATGATTTCCCTACGCCTGACTGGCCAACAAAAACGCTGGTTTTATCTACTAATAATTCACGTACCGATTCAATACCTTGTTCTTCGATGGCTGACATGGTTAACACTTGATAGCCAATACTTCGATATAACTCAACGGTACTTTCTACTGATTCTCTGTTTTGGTCATCAAGTAAGTCCATTTTATTGATCAAAATGACCGGAGTAATATCTAATTGTTCAACCGCCACTAAATATCGGTCTATGATACTTGGGGCTAAGTCCGGCAATAAAGCTGAAACGATAAATATTTGATCAATGTTGGCGGCAACGGGTTTAAGGCCGTCGTAAAAGTCGGGACGAACAAATACGCTGTCTCTAGGTTCAACCGCTTCAATAACACCATTAAAATCAGAGTCGGATACTTTATAAGGACGCCATATTACTTTATCCCCACACACTAATGAAGAGACCGCACGACGTATATTACAGCGAATAAGTTCGCCTTCACTGCTTTCTACATCGGCATGTTGACCATAACGGGTAACGACTTGACCAAAACACTGAGGTCCTAACATAGAGTCATCTAAATCATCTTTAGATGGCTTTTTTTGTTTTGCTTTTGCAATCCGCTTATTTTGGTTATCTTTAATACGTCTTGACTGAGAGTTTGATAATTTCTTTTGTTTTGCCACTTTTGGCCTATGATTTATTTATAAAAACTTGTGAAAGTTGTTAAAAAGATTAACAATGGTTTTATATTATACTTAACCATGCGCGATAAAAAGGATTCCGTAAGGTCTTATATGTCATTTAGCGAAAATAATCTAATTTGGGTTGATCTGGAAATGACCGGATTAGAACCTAGTACCGATAAAGTGCTCGAAGTTGCCACTATAGTGACGGATAGCGATCTTAACATTTTGGCGGAAGGGCCTGAAATCGCAATTTATCAACCGGACGACATATTAGATAATATGGATGAATGGTGTGTTACTCAGCATGGTAAGTCTGGTTTAACGGATCGTTGTAAAAACAGCAAAGTTTCAGAACAACAAGCTTGTGAAATGACAATAGAGTTTTTGAAAGATTACGTTCCTGCTGGTACTTCGCCTATGTGTGGTAACAGCATCTGCCAAGATCGCCGTTTTATGCATGAACATATGCTGACCTTAGAAGAGTTTTTCCATTATCGTAATTTAGACGTTAGCACGATAAAAGAATTAGCCAAAAGATGGCGTCCAAATTTAGTGGCAGACTACAAGAAAAAAGGTGTTCATCTGGCATTAGAAGATATCAGAGAAAGCATTGAAGAACTTAAACGTTACCGAGAGTTTTTCTTTAAAGTTTAGTTCCCGCTTAATCTACAATGAAGCCGCTCTTGAGCGGTTTTTTTATGAGCGTTAATTTACTTTCAAGTTGAGTTATATTGAAAGTCGTTGCATTTATATTTAGAGTCCTTGTTATTAATACAAGTTATTAGCCGATTCGAGTTTTTAAGGTAAGCGTTTGTGTTTTCTCTTATTCGTCAAAAGTATTTCGCTTTAGTTGTAAGTTTTATAGTGGTCATAACCTTTTGGGTTTTGTATCAAATATCAACCTATTCCGCCTATGGCTTATTGGGCATTTTAGGGGCGTTGTTTGCCAATGCGACCGGAGCGGGCGGCGGCATTATTTTCATACCTGCATTTCAGCAATTGGGCATTACCGCAGAGCAATCCGTGGCCACAAGTTTTGCTATTCAATGTTTTGGGATGACAACCGGCTCAGTCATGTGGTTAACACACGCAAAAAAATGCCGTATTGAGAATTGGAGTTTATTACCAACACTAAGTTTTATTTGTATTCCTTTTTCAATTTTAGGCATTTGGTCTGTTTATGGTTTGGGACTATCAACCCCGGGTTCATTGTCTTATTTATTTGCCTATTTTTCTATTTTTATTGGCTTAGGCCTGTTGTACACCGGCATTAAAAAAATCCAATCAGATAAAAGTAACCTAATGCCAAAAGAAATCACCGTGATTAGCGTTAAAGATAAAGTCGCGTTGGTTTTATTAAGTTATGTCGGTGGCATTATCACGGCGTGGTTGTCTGTTGGTGTGGGTGAAATTATTGCGTTCTATCTAATTTATCGAGGTTATAGAGTGACGCTAGCGATAGCTGTTGCCGTCGTGTTGTCGGCATTTTCCGTATGGGCGGGAATTGGTTATCACATATATTTGGATAATGTTTATTGGAATGTATTGTTATTTGGTGGTCCCGGTGCCGTCATTGGTGGCATCTTGGCAAAAAAATTAGCCACGAGCATTCCCGTTTTTCAGTTAAAAATGTTTTTTGCCAGTTGGGTATTTATAGCGGGCACCATTGAACTATTAATCAATTAACATCAGCCAGAATCAATAGCCATAAGGTCATAAAGGCGTTGATTAACTGATTCTAGGTAAGTTCAATAATGCCGTATTGTATACCTATGGCTGCGCCGCCATAGACTCAAGTTCTATTTCAATTGCTCTTGTGCTGATGTGTACCTCAAACAAAGATAAAACAAGTGAAATGGTTAATGAGGCTAAGCTGCATCCAAAAAAGATGGATCCCAGTAATGGCATCTCAACAAAGATTAAAAACATAGCCAAAGTACATAATAAAAAACTCATTACACCTGCGGATTGCATCGCTCGGATCAAATGCAGTCTTTTACGTAATGTGGTGATCTGACGTTTTACCACAAGTTCTAGGCCTGAATTATCTCGTTGGTTTAACTCCCGAATAAGTTGGGCTAACACTAAAAATCGATTGGTATACGCAAGTAATAATAACGAAATTGCAGGGAATAATAGAGCCGGCGTTGTTAGAGTCATATGATTTTCAGCGGTTAAGAATTTGATTTTAAAATCATACAGCTATCGAATATCTAGGTCTATTGTTATAATGCAGATTATTCAAGTCTGAAAACTTGGTCCACCCTTTATACGAGAATACATTTTGGCTAATTCATCTAACGAAAAATCAGTACATTTAAAAACCAATAATTTCCAGCGTGTTCGCGAGTTGTCGAGAAAACAACAAGGCGTTTTATCTTTAGCTTTATTAGAAAGAATGAAGCCTAACTATCAACTGTTCGCTCAAGTTACTGAATTTCCACAAGACTATAATTTAGATAATATTGTAAATAGTCTATGGGAGAAGTTGTTAGTTAAAGGTGCGAAAGTAAACTTTTCTATTTTAGAAGAAAAGATTGAGTCATTAACGCCAGACGAGCTAGATTTTGATATGTATGGTGTTTATCCTGCGATTTATTTCTGTACCGGTCTATTAACTTACATAAACGGTGAATTAAGTGAAGACGAATATGACTCCGTTGCCATAGCCAAAATATCGCAAGGGTGCATCGTACACTTAATAGAATACCAAGCGGGTGAAACTGAGTTAGATAATGAAAGTATTCGTGAACATGAGTTAATGGCGGCGGAAATGTCGGTATTAACAGAATTATTAGACTGGTTATCGATAACCAGATTAAAAGATTTAGATTTAAAAGCAATCCGTACCAAAGCCTTAGATATTGTATTTGCAGATGGTGTGACAAATATAGGCATTGAACTGGAAGGTTAGTGTCGACTTTATAAAGGGTTCAAATATTGAGTATGAACCCTTTTTTATTGCTGGTTATTTAATAGCCATTATATTCGATGTTACTACGTGCTTTTAAATAGCTATAAACCAGTTGATTAAGGATCTGCCCCACATCATGTGATTGATATTCTGAATGTTCATGAATCGCAGGTGCCCCTTCACATAAATGCACGTAACGAACCGAGTCTAATGTTGCCATAGAGTAAACATAATGTATGGCTTGCTCTAAACTAAACCCACTGACGCTGTATGCACTCGCTGCTGCTTGTTTTATACAATCTAGGTCAAGCTCTATACCAATAGGTCCAGGAGCAGTGGAGATATAATCACGAGCCAAATTTAACGACTCTGTAAAGGGTTGTTGTCTATCCATAAACATTGATTGAAATGTGTAATATGGGAAATGTGCGTCAATCAATCCTTCAATCGTTTCTTGATTGTTTTTTTGTTCGTGTAAACCTAAAACACAGTAATGGCTTAATAACTCAGCATGGAGCGCATACCTAAATGGATTGCCAGAGTGACGGCCTTCCATTGCTCTAAAGTCAGCATGAGGGTCTAAATTGACACAAGCAACTTTATTCTCCGTTGCATTGTTCAGTGCTGTAATAATAGGGTAGGCATTGTTATGCCCACCTCCAATAATGATAACCTCTAAACCAGAAGCAAATATTGGGGTTAATACTTTGTTAACTCTCGCATCTACTTTTGCACAAAGCTGACGCAAAGTATCGAGCTGATGATTGGTGGAAAACGCTTGATAACTTTGCTTTTGCAAACTTTCAACATCAACATTGCCAATTAAAAAACAGGCATTCCAATCAAAAAAGCAGTTGGCTTGTTGGTTTAAGAACACAGATAGAAAGTTGGCCCAGCCCTTATCTGCACCACCATTGCCGCAATTAGCTCTTGGCCCTATGTCTTCTGGAATACCAATTATGGCAAACCTTGCGCCATTGTTTTTCGCAATTATAAGGTTTTCAGCCAAGGTTAATTCAGCGGTGGCAACTTGTATCATGTCAACAACATGATGTTCGTTGTTACGTCTGTTTTTGTAAGACTGAATTAACGTTGGGTCAATATAGCTAACGTGTTCGAACATATGAAGTTGACTGTTATTCTATATCAAGAGGCTCTGCTGAAAGGATAGTTCCGGTACTATCAGCATAAATATGGTCATCGGGTAAAAAGGTAACACCTGCAAAGTTTATCGCGATATCATCTTCGCCAGATCCGGTATCGGTGGCCGCAACAGGTATAGAGTTTAACGCCAATATGCCAATGTTGATCTCTTCAAGGGCATCCACTTCACGTACACTGCCGTTACAAATGATCCCTTCCCATTTATTCTCAGCGGCAAGTTCGACTAACTCAGCATCTAATAATCCAGAGCGAATTGAACCGCCACCGTCAATCACTAATACCTTGCCTAAACCGGATTGATTTAACACAGTAGCAATTAAGCCATTATCTTCAAAACATTTTACAGTTTGTACTTGACCACCAAACGATGTAATACCGCCATAATGTTCAAAAATAGGTGCAAGAACATCTATTTGCTCAGCAAACATATCGCATAATTCAGAAGTGTTATATTGCATAGTGGTTTCCAGTTTTATTGTATTGAGGCTGATTTAGTATATAGGTTTTACACAAAATTACAGAGGTAAATCTAATAACTCAACTAAATCAAACTCTATTAAATCAACTAGTTTGTCTATGTTGTACTTTTTGCCTAACGCTTTCCAATCATCAGAGCGTTGCATCGCATTAATACTTTCATTAATCGTCGGTAATAATGTGTTGAACTCAGGTGTTAATACAATAGAAAATAAATAGGCATCGTTTGCTTTTGTTGCCATATGCAGTTTGTTGTTATCGCCATGAGACGCGTTGTAATAATTTACGGTAGAGCGGTTGATGATACCAAAATCTGCTTTATTGTTTTTTATCAGGGAAAGCATCTCGTCGAAAGTGTTTACGTCAATTCGCTTGAGTTGTTTATTATGGATAAGGGTATTTAAACCATTATAAAAATAACCATTCTGTCCCACCATAGTTAACCCTTTAAAATCATCGGCTTGAGTTAATTTAGTTGCGACCAAAGGATTGGTGGTGAAAAATACATCGGCATCCCAAACCAAACTGACACTGTTGATCAGGTCTGGACGAATTTTTCTAAACCACAAAGGGTTAGTTAATAAAATGGCTTTAGGTTGGTTATTTCTTAATTGTTCATTAAGGACTGAGCGTTTGATTGACTCAAGTTCAAAAGATATGGTGTCAGGACTATACTTATTTAATAAAGCCACGATGTCATAACCTAATCCACCACCCTCAGAATTAATAAATGGCGGACTATTATGGTATTCACTTATTTTAATGAGTTGCGCCTGACTTGTAGGACTGAAAGTTATAAAAGTCAGTAAGATAGCTAAACATATTATTCTAAATGAGTTCATTATATTTCTATTTAGTGGACTTACGTTAATTGTAGATCTTATTTCAAATAAAAAAAGAGCAGGTAACGTAATTACCTGCTCTTGTTTATATTAACGAGTGTTTAGTGACGGAAGTGACGCATTCCAGTAAACACCATCGCAATACCGTGTTCGTCAGCTGCGGCAATAACTTCGTCATCGCGCATAGAACCACCCGGTTGAATGATTGCTTTGATACCAGCGGCTGCGGCAGCATCAATGCCATCACGGAATGGGAAGAAGGCATCTGATGCCATAACCGACCCTTCAACCACTAAGTTTTCATCAGCGGCTTTAATACCTGCGATTTTAGCAGAGTAAACTCGGCTCATTTGGCCTGCGCCTACACCAATAGTCATGCTGTCATTGGCATAAACAATCGCATTTGATTTTACAAACTTAGCGACTTTCCAGCAGAACATTAAGTCTTTTAACTGGGCTTCAGTCGGTTGTACTTTAGAAACGACTTTTAAGTCAGCTTCAGTAACCATACCTTGGTCACGGTCTTGAACTAACAAACCACCATTCACACGTTTGATTTCTGGTTGAGTTGTTTTTGCTTTCCATTGACCAGTTTCTAATAAACGTACGTTTTTCTTAGCCGCAACAATTTGAGCTGCTTCGGCAGAAACTTTAGGTGCAATAATAACCTCAACAAATTGACGAGAAACAATGGCTTCAGCCGTGTCAGCGTCTAATTCGCGGTTAAAGGCGATAATGCCACCAAAGGCCGATGTAGGGTCTGTTTTAAAGGCTCTGTCATAAGCTTCTAAAATAGTGTCGTTTACCGCAACACCACAAGGGTTAGCGTGTTTAACAATAACACAAGCTGGGCGATCAAATTCTTTAACACACTCAAGCGCCGCATCTGTATCTGCGATATTGTTGTAAGAAAGAGCCTTACCTTGCAACTGAGTTGCCGTTGCAATAGACGCTTCTTCAACATCGTTTTCAACGTAAAATGCAGCTTGCTGGTGGCTGTTTTCACCGTAACGCATTTCCAGCTTTTTGCTAAATTGCATGTTATAAGTACGTGGGAATTTAGACTCTTCAACTTCATCAGCATTGTCTGAATAATCAGGAACCATTTTACCAAAGTAGTTTGCAATCATGCCGTCGTATTGAGCAGTATGTTCGTATGCTGCAATTGCTAAATCAAAACGCGTTTCAAATTTAGTCGCACCATCGTTTTCTTCTAATTCATTTATTATTCGGCCGTAATCTTTAGCGTTCACCACAATAACAACGTCTTTGTGATTTTTAGCTGCAGCTCGAACCATAGTAGGTCCACCGATATCAATATTTTCAACCGCATCTTCCATGGTGCAATCTGGGTTAGCTACTGTGTTAGCAAATGGATATAAATTAACAACAACCATGTCGATTGCGTCAATATCATTTGCAGCCATAACGTCGTCATCAGTACCGCGACGGGCTAAAATGCCACCATGGATTTTAGGGTGAAGTGTTTTAACACGACCATCCATCATCTCTGGAAACCCAGTATGATCTGAAACTTCAATTGCGTTTACGCCATTTTCAGTAAGTAGTTTGAAAGTGCCACCAGTTGATAAGATTTCAACGCCATGAGACGTTAATGTGCGTGCAAATTCTACTATACCAGTTTTGTCTGACACGCTTATCAGTGCGCGGCGAACAGGTCGTAATGTATCCATTGAGTGTATTTACCTTAATTGTTAAAAAGTGATAATTAATAAATAAATAAAATTGGTATAAAAACAAAAAAGCACCCAAAGGTGCTTTTCTGCGGTCATCCCGCTAGGGGATTAGTTCATTCCGTAACGCTTTAATTTTTTACGTAAAGTACCACGGTTAATTCCTAACATATTCGCTGCACGGGTTTGGTTGCCGCGAGTATATGTCATGATTTCTTCTAAAAGAGGCTTTTCTAATTCAGACAATACTAGGTCATATACGTCTGTAGAATCTTGACCGTTTAACGTTTGTAAGTAGTTACGAACTGCTTTTTTAACTTCGTTGCGTAAAGGCTGAGGTTTGTCAGCTGTTTGGATGTGCGCATTAGTAATGAACGGAGTTGGAACGTTTTGATCAAACATGTTTATTTCTTCTCTATCAAATAAAGTTAAGACTCAAATTGGCGACGAAACATCGCTGCCAAGTGTATTTTTTATATATTTTCGAAAAATGCGTTTAATTCTTCAAATTGCTGTTGGCAATCTTCAATTGCATTAAACCTTTTTCTAAATGACCTGTCCGTGTCTTGATCTGCTAAGTACCAACCAACATGCTTACGTGCAATACGGGGACCTAACACATCGCCATATAATTGGTGCAAGTTATCAACGTGCTCCATCAATATGCTACGAACCTCTTCCTTCTCTGGTGGCGCCAGAATGTGACCGGTTCGTAAATAGTGGTCAATCTCTCGGAATATCCAAGGTCGACCTTGCGCTGCACGACCAATCATAAGACCATCGGCATTAGTAAACTCTAATACCTGTCTTGCTTGTTCTGGGGAAGTAATATCACCATTAGCAATCACAGGGATTTGTACATTTTCCTTTATTTCTTTAATCGTGTTGTATTCCGCTTGGCCTTTGTACATACAAGCTTTGGTACGCCCATGTATAGCCAAACATTGAATGCCATTGCGCTCTGCAATTCTGGCTATTTCAACACCATTACGATTCTCGGTATCCCATCCGGTTCTCGTTTTTAAGGTAACAGGAACCTTTACCGCTTTTACCACAGCCTTAACGATGTCTTCCACCAGTTTAGGATGTTGCATTAGCGCAGAACCAGCTAACTTCTTATTTACCTTCTTTGCTGGGCAGCCCATATTAATATCTATGATCTGCGCCCCATTTTTTTCATTAAACGCAGCCGCTTCAGCCATTAAATCTGGATCAGCACCTGCGATTTGAACCGAGCGAATTCCAGTTTCACCCATGTGATTCATTCTGTTCATGGACTTGTCGGTTTTCCACACTTGTGGGTTAGACGACAACATTTCAGAGACGGCTAATCCAGCACCTAAACGACGACATAATTGTCGAAAAGGTCGATCCGTAACTCCCGCCATAGGCGCAACAATTAAATTATTGTCGAGGGTATAAGGACCAATTTGCATTAACTATTCACCATTGCTTGTTTTTCTAAATCACATTAAATGCTCGTTAAGATAATTTAGAGCCACCAAGCCATAATTTTGAACTATTGATGATTTCAATTTTAATTGAAAGCGCTCAATAATCTCTCTGTCCAAAAAAAGGGCGGCAAGTTTACTGTTTTTTTACAAAAATCAAAGGTTGTTTTTTAAACAATAGTTGTTTTTTTATGTGCTTTAGTATTGACATTTTAAATTCAGTATAAAATTCGTTATTTATTAAGGAATAACCTATAAATATGGCTTTGCGAACGATTTTGGCTTGAAATTAGTATTGAAATGGGGTTGGCTTTTACTAAAAATAAATTAATAAAAAACCTTAATTAAAAAAATAATTGAGGTTTTTTGTATGTATTTTAGGAATTAAATGGATTTGATTCTATTTTTAACACCATTAACGTTTATTTTATAACGCCATCTAACCGAACCCATTCATCTTGTTGGGTTGCAGGATTCATGTTTGCTAAGTCTTTATAAGCACTTAAAACATCATCACCTTGTTCAGCTAAAATACCGGATAAGGCTAACTCGGTTCCCATATGACCATAACCACAAATAACCTGTTTAAGTTCTTTTAATGGCCCAGCTAATATATTGGCTAAGATCACGTCGGTTTCAAAGTCAGGCGCATCTTCAGGTAAATACCATTCAATTTTATCCGCGACTTTATTACGTTCTGCGTTTTCTTGGCTGGCAATTATGGCTTTAGGATCAATGTCGATACCAATAGCGCGTTTGGCTCCAAGCTTTAATGCTGCAATTGCTAAAATACCACTGCCGCAACCAAAATCTAAAACGGTCTTACCGGACAGATCCATTTGTTCCAACCATTCCATACAAAGCGCTGTGGTTGCATGAGTGCCAGTGCCAAACGCCAAGCCCGGATCTAAAATTACATTACAGGCATCAGGTTCAGGAATTTCACGCCAACTTGGGCAAACCCACAAACGTTCACCAAACTTAATTGGGTGGAAGTTATCCATCCACTCACGTTCCCAGTCTTTATCTTCCACTTGTTCAATCTTGCAATTAAATTGACCTTGGAACATGTCTTGGTCTTTGAGGATATCAACAATATGTTGCATCTCCGTGGAAGCATCAAACAAACCCACCACAGTTGAGGTTTGCCAATACTTTATATCACCAGGAAATAATTCAAATATCGCTTCATCTTTATCATTGGCGGTAAAGGTAACGGACTGACTACCAATTTCGACTAATAAGTCACTAATGTCTTCTACATATTCCGAATTAACCGCGAAACGAATTTGAACCCAAGCCACACAACACTCCCATAAGACTGTTTAAATCTTAATAAATTTCAATAATGGCAAATTCTAACTCATCGTATAACAATCTTCTAATAATAAGCAGATAAAGCGCTGTTTATAATGTTGAGTATTCGCTAAACTTTCAGTAATTACACTTTTCATTATTATTAATTACAGGCAGCAATCATGCTCAGTTATCGTCACGGCTTTCATGCCGGCAATCACGCCGATGTTCTCAAACATTTAATTTATCAATATGTGTTGTCGTATATGTCTCAAAAAGACAAACCTTTTAGTATTGTCGATACACATGCCGGTGCGGGGGCTTATAAATTAGCGGATGAGTTTGCAGCAAAAAATAAAGAATATGAAACCGGCATAAATAAGTTGTGGCATGCTGAAACTGAGGGTATGCCAGAGTCTGTTAAAAACTACGTAGATGCAGTAAGACGTTTTAATATTGAAAGTGAATGTACCGAACTTGATGTATACCCTGGTTCACCTTGGTTTGCTTTGGATCAGATCCCCCTTGAAGGTAAAACCTTTTTTCATGAACTGCACCCTGCTGATTTTGAATTATTAAGACAGTTTGTAAGAACCAACCGTTATCGAAAAGCAATCAAAGGCGATGGTTTCAGTGAAAGCATTGGATTGTTCCCGCCACCGAGCAAACGTGGCGTGGTGATTGTTGATCCTCCCTACGAAATGAAAGAGGATTACCAACGTGTGGTGGAATATATTGAAACTATGTATAAACGTTTTTCAGGTGGCGTCTACATGATTTGGTATCCAGTCGTAGACCGTTACCGAATAAACAAAATGGAACAGCAGTTAATTAAAAGTGGCATTAAAAATATGCAATTGTTTGAACTTAACGTAAGTGCTGACACCGAGGAACGTGGCATGACAGGTTCAGGCATGATTTTGATCAATCCACCTTGGACATTAAAAGCTGAGATGGAAACCGTATTGCCTTACTTGGTATCCACCTTAACTAATAATGAAGGTGATTTTAGAATTGAGCAGTTAGTAGACGAATAACTCACGGAGTTAGGGGAATAATTGCTTTATTTAATCTCACCATAAAGTTGGGGTGCTGCTGTAAAAATAACTTGGATATATAAACGCCAAACGGCTTAGACACTTCTAAGTGGATTTTAATGTCACTTGGCTTCCATTTTGATCTTTTAAGCGCTTGTTTGAACACCTCTTCGGCTAAAAATATCGTATCTACGCGGTTATGCATCAACTGACGTACCATGGCATTAACGTCTGTGGTTGGGTAAATTGATTTATATTCATTTTCACTCAACCATGTATGTGTATTGGCATTTTTATAGGTTGATATACGTAAGTGCAATTTGGCATGTTCAGAAGCAAAATCAATCTTATGCTGTTTTCGAGTTATCCATATCCAATTATTACTGGTGATAGGTTGACTAAAAACCGCAATTTCATCTCTTTCATCATTACGACTTGCTAATGCTAAACCATCAATTTTGTTTTCACGCAAAAATCTGACAGCAATACCATAACTGTCGATCGGCTCAAAAATGACATTGAGTTTTAATTGTTTACCAACATCCTTTAACCTTTCTATGCCAACACCTAGCGCGACACCATCTTTTGTATAAGTAAAAGGCTGAAATTCTGGATATCCCAAAGTAATTGATTCAGCTTTCGCTGCAACATTGTCGATGAACAGAAATATAAATAAAGCTAAAGTAATGCGCATAAAGGCTTAATAAAATGAATCACTTATGAAAATATAATCGGGATTGGTAATTAAGCAAGGTGAGGGGTAAAGTGAAACAAGATAAATCACAGCTTATACACGATTAATTAGTTTGCTTGATGTAAGTAAATGTCTAGACTGGATACATAAACAAATAGGGAATAATAATGAAAACAAAAATTTTGATCAAAAAGCTTAAGTCAACGGGCTTTCGTTCGTTTGTCTCTTTAGCTGTATTCACATCAGTATTAACGGCAACGGTACCAGCTTATGCTTCAAGTATTGCCAAAGCGGTTCAAAGTGATGTTCGTGCAGAACACAGCGCTCGAGATCAGTATCGTCATCCACAACAAACGTTGGAGTTTTTTGGATTAAAACCCAACATGACTGTTGTTGAAATCTGGCCCGGTGGTGGCTGGTACACGTCAATCATAAATCCAATTGTTCAAGAACATGGTAAATACTTTGCGGCAAACTTCCACATCTTTGAAGGTTCACCTAACTATTATAAAAAGAGCTTAGATAGCTTTAAACAAAAAGTAGCGACCAATCCAGTCTATAAAGGAATTGAAGTTACTGAATTCCATCAAACTAAAGCGTTAAATATAGCCCCTGAAAGTAGTGTGGATATGGTATTAACCTTCAGAAATGTGCATAACTGGTATATGGGTGATGGTGATTTAGGGGTAGAGAATGCCTTTAAAGCATTTTATAAAGCCCTTAAGAAAGGTGGTGTATTAGGTGTGGTAGAACATCGTATGCCGGAGAGTTTAGATCAAGTTGAAAACAAACGTTCTGGCTATATGAAACAGTCTTATGTCATTGCTGCCGCTGAAAAAGCCGGGTTTAAACTAGCAGCGACAAGTGAAATAAATGCTAACTCTAAAGATAGCGCTCAACACCCTAAAGGCGTTTGGACTCTTCCACCACGTTTAGCTCTAGGTGAAGAAGATAAAGCTAAATACTTAGCTATTGGTGAAAGCGATCGCATGACGTTGAAATTTGTAAAATAGAACTTATTTGTTAATCTCCAAATTGAAAGCCCTAATCAATGATTAGGGCTTTTTTTATAAGTAAATCTACTTTCTCAATAATAACTATATCGGCCTTACCAATTTGCATTTCTGATAAATATTTCAATGGTAATTATCGCGTGGTTAACCACGGTTGATTTTTTAGGCCATTATTGTAAGGCCAGATTGTATAAGCTTGACGATAGAATTAAGTAATACATAGTATATATTTAATACTGTTTAATCATATCTTTAAATTTAAAAAAATGGTTAATTATCTGATTTATATGCATTTAATGTGTTTTGTAATTTATTATCTCTCGTTAAATAATATGTAATTTAGGAGTTGTTATAGGCACTTTCAAAAATTCAAAAAAATAAATTCTTGATGTTAGTTTACACTTTTGGTTAAATGGATAGGTGGCCTTACCAATATTAATTAACTTAGTGAGTAATGTTAAATGTTAGAAACTTGGCGATGGTTTGATGAAAATGACCCTATTACATTAAAAAAAGTAGCTCAAGCGGGCGCTAAAGGGGTCGTAAGTTCGCTTAATGAAATTGCAACCGGAGATGTTTGGCCGCTTGAAAACTTACTAGCAAGAAAAAGTAAAATTGAGAATGCTGGATTAGAATGGACCGTGATTGAAAGTATACCAGTGCATAATGACATAAAAACACGCACCGGCAATTTCGAACAATTCATAGAAAATTATAAAACGTCTTTAATTAATGCGGGTAAAGCCGGAATTAAAGTAGTTTGTTATAACTTCATGCCTGTGGTCGACTGGACCAGAACTAACCTAGATTATTTATTAGAAAATACAGGTTCAGCGTTACGTTTTGATATGGTTGATTTTGTTGCCTACGATATGTTTATCTTAGAGCGAGATAATGCTCATCTAAGCTACGACGCTAAAGTTATTGCCCAAGCTAAAATCTATTTTGAAAATATGTCGTCTAAGCAAATTGATATATTAGAACGTAATATAATTGCAGGTTTACCCGGTGGTGAAGGTTCTTATACCCGAGACTCTATCAAAGCTGCAATTGCTGAGTTTATTGAACTTGGCGAAGACGGTATGCGCGCTAACCTATTTGAATTTTTAAAAGAAGTGATCCCTGCCGCTGAGTCCGCAGGTGTGAATATGTGTGTGCATCCAGATGATCCTCCGTTTTCACTATTTGGTTTGCCAAGAGTCGTTTCCACTCAAGATGATGTACGCAAAATATTAGCCGCGATAGAAAGTCCTGCAAATGGCTTAACTATGTGTGCCGGTTCATTTGGCGCAAGAGGGGATAATGATCTTGTGGCTATGGTGAAAGAATTCGGTCCAAAAATTTACTTTGTGCATCTAAGAAATGTAGTACGCGAAGAAGATGGGTCATTTTATGAAGCAGAGCACCTAGATGGCGATAATGACATGGTGGGGTTGGTCGATGCATTGTTAAGTGAAGAAGACCGTCGTAAGTCTGAAAATGCAAATTATATTCCTATTCCAATGCGCCCAGATCATGGCCATTTATTGGAAGATGAATCTAAAGAAGAAGGGGTTAAACCTGGATACTCTTATTTGGGTAGGTTGAAAGGATTAGCGGAGTTACGGGGTGTTATTCATGCGATTACCCACTTCAAACAGTTAAGATAAATATTCGAATAAAACAGACAGATGAATCAATTAGATAAGTAGTTAGGATTGAATGTGAGCGAAGAATTATTGTTGCACCCAGATCGATTATTTAGTGCCGACCCAACACAACGAAGCATTGCTCGACGTTTATACCAAACCATCAAAGATCTGCCGATAGTGAGTCCACATGGACACACAGATCCTAAATGGTTTGCTCAAAATGAATGTTTTTCAAATGCGACAGAATTGTTGGTTAAGCCAGATCATTACCTACTAAGAATGCTATTTAGCCAAGGGATAACGCTTGAGTCACTAGGCATAGGTAAAAATCGTGAAGGTGTAGAATCTGACCCTAAAAAAAGTTGGAAGATCTTTGCTGAGCATTATTATCTGTTTCAAGGCACTCCAACGAGCCTTTGGTTAGATTATGTATTTGTAAATGTGTTTAATTTGACTGAAAGATTATGTGCTGAAAATGCGGACAGCCATTACGACACGATTACGGCTTGTTTGCAGCAAGACGACTTTAAACCTAGAGCATTGTTTGAACGTTTTAATATTGAAGTTATTGCAACAACCGAGTCCGCAATAGATGATCTCACATACCATCAACAAATTTTAGACAGTGGATGGTCTGGAAAGATCATAACTGCTTTTCGTCCTGATAATGTAATTGACCCTGAGTTTGAAGGTTTTGAAGAGAACTTATCAATACTTGCTGATATGACAGGTATCAATTTAGAAACGTATTCGGGGTATTTAGAAAGTTTAAAAGTACGTCGCCAGTATTTTAAAAAAATGGGGGCAACCTCTACTGATCATGGCCATCCAACAGCACGTACATTAGATTTAACTGAACAAGAATGTGATGCGCTTTATAGTAAAATTCGTTCCCAGCAATACAGTGGCGAAGAAGCCGACCAATTCCGCGCTCAATTATTAACAGAAATGGCAAAAATGAGTGTTGAAGATGGGTTGGTTATGCAGATACACCCTGGCGTTTACCGCAACCATAATCAAGATTTATTCGACAATTTTGGCCGTGATAAAGGCGCCGATATTCCAGTTGCCACTGAGTATGTTGAGAATTTAAGACCATTATTAAATAAGTTTGGTAACAACCCTAAATTCAGCGTCATTGTATTTACCTTAGATGAAACAACCTACGCCCGTGAATTAGCACCGTTAGCAGGACATTACCCTGCATTAAAAGTAGGGCCTGCTTGGTGGTTTAACGACAGTCCAGAAGGCATGAGACGTTATCGTCAACAAATTACTGAAACGGCAGGTTTTTATAATACCGTTGGTTTTAACGACGATACTCGTGCATTTTTATCTATACCGGCACGTCATGATGTAGCTCGTAGAATGGATTGTGTATTCTTGGCTGAGTTGGTTTCTGACCATCGTATTTCAGAGCAACAAGCGGAAAAAATTGCTTATGACCTGACTTATGGTTTAGTTAAAAAGGCGTATAAATTATAATGGAACAATTATTATCTTTATCCACATTAGACAAACTTAATCCTAATATTAAAGGCCTAGCGTATGATAAAAACGCGGGATCAGTGGGTATAGTGCATATAGGCATAGGTGCTTTTCATCGTGCTCATCAGGCGGTATTTACCAATGATTTAATTGCCTTGGGTGATAACCAATGGAAAATAACCGCGGTTAGTCTGCGTTCTGCTAATGTTCGAAATTTAATGCAACCACAAGACAGTGTCTATTCGGTGGTCGAGCGTTCTGATGAACAAGTTAATGTAAGTTTAGTGGGTGCAATACAAGATGTATTGGTTGCACCAGAATTGCCGCAACAAGTGGTCGATGTAATTGCCAGTTCACAAACTAAAGTGGTGACGTTAACCGTAACTGAAAAAGGTTACTGCAGAGATAAAAGTGGATTGCATTTAGATTTAAACAATCCAGATATTCAAGCTGATTTAACTAGCTTAACTTCAGCCAAAGCGTCACCAAAAACAATGCCTGGGTTTATTGTTGCAGCTTGTCAGAAAAGGCAATCTACAGGTGATAAATTAACGGTAGTGAGTTGTGATAATTTACCTTCTAATGGCTCAGTAACTAAAACGATGGTGCTAGAGTTTGCCGCAGCACTCGACGGACAATTAGCGTCTTGGATAGAAAATAACGTTAGCTTTTGTAACTCAATGGTCGACCGTATTGTACCTGCGGTGTCAGAACAAGATGTATGCGATGTTGCAAACGTACTCGGATTAACAGATAAGAGTGTTGTGATCACAGAGCCATTTAAACAATGGGTGATTGAAGATAACTTTGCTTCTGACAAACCTCAATGGGATAAAGTAGGCGCGTTGTTTGTTAAAGACGTCACTGTTTATGAAGACATGAAATTAAGATTGTTAAACGGCGCGCATTCAACATTAGCTTATATTGGTTTTTTGATGGGGTATGAATATATTCACCAAGCGGTGACGGACAAAACCTGTTTGGCCTTTGTTAAAGCACTACATGCGGATGTATTAAAAACCGTAGAAGACGTACCTGGGATAGATTTGGAGGAATATGCGAGTACGATAATAGCGCGTTTTTCAAACTCCAAAGTTCCATATAAAACCACACAAGTCGCCACAGATGGCTCGCAAAAGTTAGCACAACGATTAATAAGTCCTGCAGAGATATTAAGTAAACAAGGGATTATTTCTAGACCTATTGCTTTAGTCGTTGCAAGCTGGTGTCGCTTTTTAGAAAGCGTAGACGAACAAGGTAATGCATATACTGTGTCAGACCCATTGGCGGATGAGCTTGTTGGTATTGCTCAGCATAATAAAGCCGACGAAATAACCCAAGTTAAATTGATATTAGAAGAGTCAGGCATATGCAGTGATGCAATGTTGCAAGACAGCAACTTTATTGATCAAGTTAGGGTTTTCCTGAAAAGTATTCATGATAAGGGAATAGGGAATACGGTTAAGCAGTTTTTAGCACAGTAAGGTTAGATAAAATAACGTATCTAATGCGGTTATGTTTACCGAACTAGATACGTTTTTTTGTTTATAACTTTATTTTACTAAACGGGTCATTATCAAAATAAGTTGATGCTGCTGCGGTCGCATTTTCAATATGTTTCTGCATGGCCGCTTTGGCTTTTTTCTCATCGCGTTTTTCTAATGCTGCCACAATAGTTTTATGATCTTGGATTGAAGGGTGAACGCCTTCAGCACGCAATCGCGAAGCAAATGCAGAACTTAAGTCAGATTTACTTCTTAATTCCCAAAGCCAGTTTACGACCGAGGAAATAGCACTGTTTTGGGCGGCTGATGCAATAATGTTATGGAATTTCCAATCAGATTTTTCAGATGCATCAGGGCGCTTTTCTTCTTCTTCCATCTCAGCAATAGCTTGTTTTAATTCAGCAATTTGATCATCAGTAATATGCCTAGCTGCCAATGCACAAGCTTCTGATTCAATAATTGCCCTAATTTCTAAAATCTCAAACGGGCCTATGCCTTTATCTTCTATTGCAAGGAAAGGCTTTTTAGCTGTTACATAAATACCAGAGCCAGTTCTAATTTCCACAATGCCTGATAACTCTAATGCGATCATTGCTTCTCTAATCGTCGGTCTACTAACGCTTAGTTTTTCAGCTAACTCTCTTTCAGAAGGTAGACGACTACCAGGTAAAATTAGGCCATCATTGACTAGTTGCGATAATTGAGCTGCAACTTTTACATAAAGTCTATCGGTTTTAATTGCTTGTAATTCCATATCCCTCTCACTGAAAACGGTTAACGCTGAGACAGTCTATAAGCCTTAGCCCAGTCAAACAAACATTTTATCAATCAACACACCAATATAGTTATTAAATTACTTGAAATTTATGGTTGCGTTATAAATGTTTTAGTTGGTAGTATGGAATGATGGTAAGGTGGCATGACCAATTATGCAAGTGTTAATTATGCAGTATAAAAATAAGTAGGTGAATAGTGAAAGTTGCGATAATAGGTGAATGTATGTTGGAGCTAAGTGCAGACTCTGAGAAAAGATACACGATGAGTTATGGCGGTGATACCTTAAATACCGCGATATATTATTCTCGGCTTGGTGGAAAAGCAGAGTACTTTACCGCATTAGGCGATGATATCTATAGCAATACTATGCTTGAACAGTGGCAAGCTGAAGGTGTGGGGATCTCTTATGTCCGAACCATAGCTAATCAAATGCCAGGTTTATACATTATTAACAATGATCAAAACGGCGAACGTTATTTCCATTATTGGCGTCAACATGCTCCAGCTCGGCAACTGATCAGTCAATTCCCAGATGTATTACATCAACTGCATACGTTTGACCTTATCTTCTTAAGCGGCATTACTTTATCGTTATATAACCAATCAGATTTACAACAACTATTTTCGTGTTTACAGCACTTCAGAGCTAAAGGTGGCATTGTGGTATTTGACAATAACTATCGTTTAAGAAACTGGAAAAGTTTAGATGATGCACAAGCTGTGTTTAAAACTATGATGGCACAGACAGACATTGCCTTAATAAGTTTTGATGACGAAGTGTCTATGTATGGTGAGCATACGCCCGATGAATGTTTAGTTAAATGGATAAACGCTGGAGTCCGAGAAGTCGTGATAAAAAATGGAGAGTCAGGTTGTTTATTATATGTAAATGAACTCACCTCAACCATATCTTTACCGTCAGTTGTCAAACCTGTAGATACCACGGCAGCAGGTGATTCATTTAATGGTGCCTATTTAGCGGCTAAGTTAAAAGGCAAAACGCCACAGCAGTGTGTCAATGACGCACAAATATGTGCCAGTGTCGTGATCATGCATAAAGGCGCCATTATAGATAAATCTATCGATTTAACAGGGGCTAATAATGTTTAAGGGAATGATTAAAAACGTAATACTTAAATCGATAACATTGCTAATGTTATCCAGTTTTTTATTTGGTTGCGAAAGTGAACAGCACCACAAAAAAACAATTCGTTTAGCTCATGGTTTAGATATTCAACATCCAGTTCATTTAGCATTAGTGTTTATGAATGAAGAATTACAACGTTTATCCGATGGTAAAATGGACTTAGTCATATTCCCATCGGGACAATTAGGCTCAGAACGTGAAATCTTAGAACTAATCCAAATTGGTAGCATGGGCATGACCAAAGTATCAGCTAGCTCTTTAGAAGCTTTTGTGCCAGAAATGAAAGTGTTTAGTTTGCCTTATTTGTTTGACGATAAAGAGCACTTTTGGCACATATTATCAGGTGAAATCGGGCAACAACTGCTTGATGCAGGCACCCCATACCGAGTTAAAGGATTAGGTTATTTCGATGCTGGTAGTCGCAGTTTTTATACCACAGGTAATAAAGTCACTAAGCCAGATGATTTAGCCGGATTAAAAATTCGAGTGATGAATAGTCAAAGTGCAGTAGACATGGTTAATACCATGGGCGGTGCGGCCACGCCTGTTAGTTGGGGTGAGTTATATACTGCTCTACAGCAAGGTATCGTTGAAGGCGCAGAAAACAACCCACCGAGTTTTTTCTATTCTAAACATTACGAAGTCAGCAAATATTACCTGTTAGACGAACACACCTCTATCCCAGACGTGATTATTATAGGTACTCACATGTGGAATAACTTATCTGAACAGCAGCAGCAATGGTTATCCCAAGCTATGTCGGCAGCGACAGAATATCAAAAAGAGTTATGGGCACAGTCCACCGATATGGCATTACAAAAAGTACAAGAAGCGGGCGTGCAAGTTTTAACGGCCGACAAATCATTATTTCAAAAAAGTGTCGCGCCGCTTTATAAAAAGTTTGAACAGACAAAATTTCAACCTTTGATCTCGGCGATTATCTCGAATAAGGATAAACCATGAAGTTTATTAATGATTTAGTGAATAGATTAGATTCCGTGTTACGGGTTGTATTAGCCGTCATGATGGCTGCTTTAGTCGTGGACGTTACTTGGCAGGTATTAACCAGATTCATTTTGCCGCAACCTAGCTCTTTTACTGAGGAAGTTGCTCGTTTTTTATTGATATGGGTAAGTTTGTTAGGTGGGGCTTATGCGTACCGTGAACAGAGTCATTTAGGTTTTAATCTTCTAGTTAGAAACATGTCATTAAACAATCAAGTACGTATTCATAAGTTCTCTTGTGTGCTGGTGGCTATTTTTGCCATTTTGGTCTTGATAATAGGTGGCAGTAATTTAGTTTATTTAACTTGGTTGTTAGGTCAACACTCACCAGTACTAGATGTGCCAATGGCCTTTATTTACACAGTGATCCCAGCAAGTGGTTTGTTGTTCTTGTTATATAGTTTGCACTTTTTTCTGCAAAATCCGCTAACCAATACTTCACCGGAGAGTAACGATGAGTAGTGCATTATTATTTGGTATTTTTACCATATTATTATTGATCAATTTACCAATAGCGTTAGCCATTATATTCGCTACGTTAGTGACTATGTTAGCTACCATAGACTCTTTGCCTGCGTTAACCACAATAGCGCAACGATTAGCTGCGGGTATTGATAGTTTTGCGTTATTAGCTATTCCATTTTTTATCGTCTCTGGATATTTAATGGGACAAGGTGGCATTGCGGCACGATTAATTGCTTTTGCTAAAGTATTAGTTGGTCGTTTGCCTGGTGGACTGGCGTTTGTAAATGTTATTTCTTGTGCTCTGTTTGGTTCAATCTCTGGTTCTGCCGTAGCGGCTACTTCAGCCATTGGTGGATTTATGATCCCAGCGATGAAAAAAGAAGGTTACGACAAACCGTTTAGTACGGCTGTCACTGTGACGGCTGCAACAACTGGTATGTTAATACCACCGAGCAACATCTTAATCATTTACTCTTTAGCCAGTGGTGGGGTATCCATTGCTGCTTTGTTTATTGCTGGTTATTTACCTGGGCTATTAGTGACCTTATTACTGATTGCGGCAAGTGCAATGTACGTGAGAAAGCAGGGTATTAAACCATTGGCAAGTGACCAAATTGAAGACTTTTGGCCCGCATTATTTGGTGCTATTCCAAGCTTGATGTTAATTGTACTTATTATTGGCGGTATTATTGGAGGTTTATTTACCCCGACCGAAGCGGGTGCCATTGCGGTTCTTTATTCTTTAATATTGTCGTTAGTTTTTTACAAACAATTAAAAGTTGAAGACTTATATCCACTGTTATTAAAAGCGGTTAATACCACAGCTATAGTAATGTTACTGATTGGCGCATCATCGGCCATGTCTTGGATGATGTCCTATGAGTCTATCCCTCAAACTCTAAGCGAAACATTATTGGATTTATCTGACAATCCGCTGGTTATTTTACTCATTATTAATTTGACCTTGTTGTTAATTGGCACCTTTATGGACATGACACCAGCAGTGTTAATCTTCACGCCTATATTTTTACCGGTAGCTGAGTCATTGGGGATTTCGCCACTGCATTTTGGCATCATGATGATCCTTAATTTATCCATAGGTTTGTGTACGCCTCCTGTGGGTAGTGTCTTATTTGTAGGCTGCAGTATAGGTAAAGTTAATATCAGTGAAATTATTAAACCTATTTTACCGCTATATGCGGCCATGATTGCAGCTTTGGTCCTGGTGACTATGTTCCCTGCCATTAGCGAATTTTTACCTCAACTTTTAGATTTAATTTAATCCTATTAAGGAAAAACTTATGAACTTAAAACGTTTTAAATGGCTATGCATTGTTCCTGCATTGGTTTCAACCACAGGCTTTGCTCAAAATAACTCAACTATTGATGTGGTCCCTTATCAAGCGCCTGTGGTGAGCGATATGTCTTTCTCATCATCATTAAAATCAGCTGATATTAAAAAAGTAGCAGATCAAGTAGCAGATTGGCAGTTAAGTCAGTTTGATATCCGCTCAAATATGATGCGACGCGAAGGTCGTGCCAGCGGTATTCCACAAGGATGGATGTACGCGACTTTTGATATTGGTTTATTAGCATGGGCTGATGTCACTAAACAAAATGAATACAAACAAGCCACGATCAACATGGCTAAATTAAACGACTGGACCTTAGGACCTCGTGTTTATCATGCAGATGATCACGCGATTGGTAGTGTTTACATTGATTTATATGAACAAGATGGTGATAAATCAAAAATGGCTCATTTAACCTCTATGTTTGATCAAGTATTAGCGGCCCCTAAAAATACTTCTTTATTATTTGATGACGACAAAAAATTCAAAGAAGTCGCCAATGGGCGTGTATTCCACGATCCAATTTGTACCGTTCGTTGGTGTTGGGCTGACGCTATATTTATGGCCCCACCAGTTTGGACTAAATTAGCGGTACTAACGGGCAACAATGAGTACTTAGATTTCATGAATCAAGAGTTTTGGGCTACCACGGAATATTTGTTTAATACTGATGAACAATTGTATTTACGCGATAGTCGTTACTTTGATCGTAAAGATTCAAAAGGTCGTCTAATTTATTGGGGACGTGGTAATGGTTGGGTGTTAGCAGGTATCGCTCGCGTATTAGAAGCTATGCCACTGGATTACCAACATAGACAAAAATACGTTGATCTTTATACCTCAATGTCTGACCGTTTAATCAAATTACAACAAAAAGATGGTAGCTGGCCTTCATCATTGTTAGAAACTGAAACGAATTCAACGCCTGAATCTAGTGGTACAGGTTTATTGATTTATGCAATGGCTTGGGGCGTAAATAATGGTATTTTGCCAAAAACACAAACTAACTTAAAAGCGATTGATTTAGGTTGGCAGTCATTAGTGGATAGTGTGCAGCCAAACGGTAAATTAGGTTGGGTTCAACAGGTGGCCTTTGCACCGGGCTCAGCCACCAAAGATGATACCCAGTTATATGGCACCGGCGCATTATTATTAGCCGCAGCAGAAGTCTATAAATTAGTTAATACGGAACAAAAGTAATGAATGCTTATTTAGAAAATATGTTTGGCTTGGATAACAAAGTTGCCATAGTTACTGGGGCAACTCGTGGTTTAGGCCAAGCAATGGCATTAGCGCTTGGCGAATCTGGCGCAACAGTGGTCGTGGTTGGTTCTAAAGTGGATAACCTAAAGGATACAGTTGAGTTGTTGGCAGCAAAAAATATTAAACACTTGGCGTTAGGTTGTGATCAAGCGGATGGTGAGCAAATCAAACAAGTCGTTGCTGACACCATAGCCAAATTAGGCAAAGTTGATGTTTTGGTTAATAACGCTGGAACCATTAAACGCGCTCCCGCACATGAATTTTCTGATGAAGATTGGATGGAAGTGATCAATGTAAACTTAAATGGTGTGTTCCGTTTTTGCCGTGAAGTGGGCAAACACATGTTGAAACAGAATTCAGGCAAGATCATTAATATAGCGTCTTTGTTAAGTTTTTCTGGTGGCATCACTGTGCCTGCATATGCAGCAAGTAAAGGCGGTGTCGCCCAGTTAACTAAAGCACTCGCGAATGAATGGGCAAATTCAAACATCCAGGTTAACGCAATTGCGCCTGGTTATTTTGAAACCGACAATACCTTTAACATACGGCAAGACGAAGAAAGGCAAAAAAGCATTTCAGCGAGGATCCCTGCTGGTAAATGGGGACAGCCAGAAGACATGGCAGGAGCCGTTATATATTTATCAAGCAACGCATCTCAATATGTTAATGGTCATGTGTTATTAGTTGATGGTGGTTGGATGGCTCGTTAAGTGTCTTCTTTATGTTGCCAACTCTTAATGTTGGCAATAATTAATTATTACAAGAAAGGTTCAGGTATGTTTTTTAATTCTGACAATAAAATAGTAACAAAGCTGTGTGTTTTTACTTTCTTAATTGGTTCTGCGTTTAGTAATGTTTTGTTGGCTCAACAAAATGAAAGTACGCAACTAATAAATCAAGGCTGGTTTTATTTAGAGAGTAACGTTGAAGTTATAACCAGTGCTAAAAAAGCGACAGCTTGGATAAAAACGTCATTACCTCATACGTGGAATGCAACGGATACCGTAGATTCAACTCCAGGTTATCGCCGTGACGCAAGTTGGTATAAAAAACAGCTGATAATCAAAGATATGTCGCCTAACAATAGATATAAACTCTATTTTGAAGGCGTTAATATGCAAGCCGAAGTATTTGTTAATGGCCAAAAAGCTATTACTCATATTGGTGGTTATTTAGGTTTTGAAGTTGAAGTAACGGAGCTATTAAATAAAAGTGGAAACAATGAGATTTATGTTCGTGCCAGTAACGAATATAACCCTAACTTAATCCCTTCTCAAAAATCAGACTTCTTTATTCATGGTGGTATCACTCGTGATGTTTGGTTAAAAACTTTACCGCTTAACTACATTGATTATATCCAAGTGGATACGCCAACGGTTAATGATGACATAGCGAAAACTAGTGTTAAAACAGAGTTGAATGCATTATCAGCCCAAAGCGCTACATTAGTTTATAAATTAGTCGACCCTGCTGGTAATAAAGTTAGTTCACAGCATCAAACGATAAAGCTTCAGGAAGGCTCCCAAACTGTTGAGCTTGCGTTAACGGATGTAAAACAACCGCTATTATGGTCGCCTGATGCCCCTAACTTGTATCAATTGATAGTCTCTTTATTAAACAATAATAACCAAGTTATGCAAACCATTAATACACCAGTTGGTTTCCGTTGGTTTGAAATGCGTGCCAATAAAGGCTTTTTTGTAAACGGAAAAAAAATGTTAATTCGTGGTACCCATCGCCATGAAGAACATGCCGGTATTGGTGCTGCTATGCCAAACGAATTACATCGCCAAGATATGCAACAAATTAAAGACATGGGTGCTAACTTTGTTCGCCTAGGTCATTATCCTCAAGATCCAGAAGTATACAAAGCGGCTAATGAATTAGGGCTCGTTATTTGGGATGAACTGCCTTGGTGTCGTGGTGGTATGGGGGGCGAAGAATGGCAAGCCAATACTCAGTCGTTGTTAGAGCGTCAAATCAAACAAAACCGTAATCATCCAAGCATCGCATTTTGGTCTTTAGGTAATGAAATGTACTGGGAAGAAGACTTTCCAGGTGGTGGTGACGCTGAAAAGATCACGCCTTATTTAGTTAAATTAAATAAGATAGCAAAACAAGCAGATCCTAGCCGTATTACCACTATCAGAAAATACTACCCGGGTGCTGAAGTCGTAGATGCATTCTCTCCATCAATATGGGCCGGTTGGTATGGCGGTGCATATGGTCAATATGCAAAAGCTATTGAATCTTCCATGGAAAAATATCCAACATTTTTACATATGGAATACGGCGCATCTAGTCATGTGGGCCGACATACTGAAACACCGATTACTAAAGAAGGTATGCAAGGTGCACAAGTGTCTGTTGCGGAAGCAATGAACCAAGCTGTCGTACAAAGTGTGGCGAAAGACAGTGACTGGAATGAAAACTACGCAGTAGATTTATTTGATTGGCATACCATAGTTGCTGAAACGACTGCCAATTTTGCCGGAAACGCACAATGGGCATTTAAAGACTTTGGCACGCCATTACGTCCAGAAAATCCTATTCCGTATATGAATCAAAAAGGGCTAGTGGACAGAAATGGTAAACCAAAAGATGCGTATTATGTGTTTGCCAGTCATTGGTCCAAAACCCCCTTTTGTTACATAGAGTCAGAGACTTGGACACACAGGAATGGGCCAAAGAGGGTCGTGATGTAAGTGTCTATTGCAATACTCAATCGGCAGAGTTGTTTTTAAATGGCAATAGTTTGGGGGAGAAAAAACGTAATGCAACTACGTTCCCTGCTGGTGGTTTAGTGTGGAAAGTGCCATTTAAACAAGGTGATAATATCCTTAATGTCGTTGGTCGTACTCCTAACGCTGAAGATGCGAAACATCAAATATCAGTTAATTATTTAATTGGTGAACATGGCAAGGTAGATAAAATTGCTTTATCCGTTAAAAAACTGGCAAACGGTAACCAACTAATTGAAGCGCAAGCCATTGATGAAAAGGGTAATCGCGTATTGGATTATAATAAACGCAGTTACTTTTTTAATATGACCAGTCATGGGAAGTTAATAGAGAATCAAGGCACTCCTACCGGCAGTAGTATTATAGAAATGGCTAGTGGTTATGCCGCTATTGAGTTTGTTTCCGGTGCCAAACCAACCACTATTGAATATAGGAATCAAAATGTGAAAGGTGTCTATATAGACGTAAAATAAATGCATTGCGTAATGCAAAAAATGGCCAACTAAGTTTGGCCATTTTTTTGTGAAAAATCACACTGGTAAAGTGGCATTACCAATTTGCATGATGTATATTATTGATCAACTTATGTAACAGTACGAGCAATCTCATGTTTAAAAGAGTTAGAAAAAATATTGTGTATTAGTAGCGTCTTCGTTCTTTTTTCAGCGGTCTCACACAGTGATGCGGTTAATGTCGATTGGCCGTATTATTCGTTTAACGTGACAAATACGTTAAACCAAGATCGTGATGATTTGATTTGCATTGAGCAAAGCCAAGCAAACTTTTTAATCACAAAAAAACATGCCTATCTAGTTACTATTGAGGGTAAACAAGTACCTAGCCAAGTGGCTCCTTGTTCAATAGCCAATGAATCACTAGGTTTGTTAGTCAAACAAGCTTTAACCGCTAAACAAAGCTCAAAATTGAACGTTTATGTAAATACGCAAGCTACTTTATCTAGCCAGCATCAAGTTCCTTATACCTATGCAGAACTTCAGGTAAGAGTCGGAGGGCAGTGGCAACAAGACAAATTAGCTGGTGGTCAATATGTACCGGTAGAATCATACCAGTTACCAGATGATCATACGGTGGGCAATCGTTTGTTTAAATATGAAGGGCTAGGTTGGGAATCTGAATCTATGGCCTATCGCTATTATTTTGATCACCGCGGTTCTATCGATATTTTTGCCAAACAAAAAAATGGTTTGGTACTAGAGAACGTTGGTATTGATGGCGATGATTATCATGTATTAGATGATTGGGGTTTAGATGTCTTAAAAGTAGGCCCTTCTTTAGGATTAGGTGGTATTGCCGCTTGGCAAAATAACACTGTATTTGGTGCTAATAAGTTTGACCAGTTATCCACCACAATCAATAGTGGAAACTTAACTTCTGACGTTAGGTTAACGTATCAAAATTGGCAGGTGGCTGATAATAACGGAGATTTAGGTTTAACCTTAAGCATTAACGCCAATACGTCGCTAACTCGAGTTAAAGCTCAAACGTTAGCGCCAATACCTCAGTTTGCTACTGGCATTGTAAAACATGACGTTGATGTGATTAAAAAAGTAAACAATGAAAGCACTTGGTCAGTATTAGCTACTTGGGGCAAACAAAGCTTAAACAAAGATAATTTAGGCATGGCTATTTTCTTTAAGACCAGCCAACTAGAAAAACTGACACAAGATAAATACAACGAGTTAGTTGTATTTAAACCAACAAATGCGCCACTGTATTATTACTTCTCAGCCAATTGGCAAGCTGCGCCAAAAGGTGCAAACACCAAACAACAATATATCGAAGACTTAGATAAAACATTGGCGTTATTAAATAACCCAATTCAGGTCTCGCAGAAATAACAAATTTATATACTGAATTAATTTAAGGAAACATCATGAAATTTATGTTCTCAGCCGATATTAGAAGCTACAAAAACATGCGTAATGATGAATTACGTGAAGCCTTTGTAACCGAACCCCTGTTCCAAGCGGGTGAAATTGTATTGGTTTATACCGATGTTGACCGTGGTTTAGTGGGTGGCATAGTGCCACAAGATAAACCTATTTTATTACCAACTCATAAAGAGTTGGCTGCTGATTATTTTTGTCAACGCCGTGAAGCAGGTGTAATAAACATTGGTGGTGAAGGTAGTATTAATGTTGATGGCACCGATTACGCTATGGCTAATCGTGATAGTTTATATATACCTAAAGAAAGCCAAAAAATTGAGTTTTCATCAAATGATGCAAACAATCCTGCTAAGTTTTATTTAGTTTCTTATCCAGCGCATCGTGTTACTAAAACAGTGCATGTACCAAAAAGTGCAGCGAAATACATCGCACTTGGCTCACAAGAAACATCAAATGAACGTGTGATTTTCCAGTCAATTCGCCCAGGAATTGTGGATAGTTGCCAGTTAGTGATGGGTATTACTGAATTGAAAACGGGCAGTGTTTGGAATACCAAACCACCTCATACTCACTTTAGACGTACAGAAATATATATGTACTTTGACTTACCACAAGATGAAAAAGTATTTCATCTAATGGGTGAACCATCTGAGGTACGTACACTTCCAATTGATTCAGAAACCGCCATTGCTTCACCAAGTTGGTCAATCCACAGTGGTGTTGGTACTTCAAACTATAGCTTTATATGGGCTATGGGCGGAGAGAACCAAGAGTTTGATGACATGGATCATTTAAAGGTTACGGACTTACGTTAATCCTCAAACTAATAAAGCCAAATGGTTTTGTTAGCTATGTGTTAACAGCAGACAACACCTATTAAATACCAATTAATTCAATTGGTATAAACCTGTTCAAATAAACCTAACTAGCATTTTAGCCAAAATGCTAGGCGGTTTTTTGCGACCAAAATTTGAGAGAGAATATGAAAATAATAGCCTTTCCAAAAGAGCAGCACGTCGGTGAAAACCGTACAGCGTTGTTACCGGCCAATGTAAAAGCGTATACCTTAATGGGCGCTCAAGTCTTAATCGAGAGTGGTTTAGGAGATAATATATTTATCACAGACCAAGATTATGTAGACGCTGGTGCAAAGGTAGCTGAGTCACGTGAAACCTTACTCAAACAAGCTGACATAATTTTATCTATCCATAAATTACCTCAGCAAGAGCTAAGTAATTGCCAAAATAATAAAGCCATTTTGGTTAGTTTCTTAGACCCGTTTAATGGAGCTGATTACGTAAAAACATTATGTGAACACAAACTCACTAGCATCAGTATGGAAATGATCCCGCGTATTAGTCGTTGTCAAAAAATGGATGCACTTAGCTCCCAAGCTAGCTTGGCTGGGTATGTCATGGTAGCCAAAGGGGTTAATGCGTTAGCGTCGGTACTACCAATGATGATGACACCTGCAGGCACCATCAAACCTGCCAAAGTATTTGTCATAGGCGCTGGTGTTGCAGGATTGCAAGCCATAGCAACGGCTAAACGTTTGGGCGCTGCAGTGACTGCATTTGATACTCGTACTGTGGTTGCAGAACAAGTTCAGTCGTTAGGGGCAAAGTTTTTAGAGATTGATTTGGGTGAGACAGGCCAAACTGGTCAAGGATATGCCCAAGTATTAACCGCAGAACAAATGAAAATACAGCAAAGAGAGCAAGCAAAGTGTATTGCTGATTCAGACATAGTGATCACAACAGCTCAATTATTTGGACGTAAACCACCGCAATTGATTAACAAAGACACCATTAAGCTGATGAAACCCGGCAGCGTAATTGTTGATATGGCAGCGGAAAGTGGTGGCAATGTTGAAGGTTCAGTTGCAGGCCAAACAGTGAGTATACATAACGTGAAAGTTGTTGGTACAGGTAACTGGTCAAATGAAGTCGCCAAAGATGCATCTCAAATGTATGGCAACAACTTATTTAATTTAATCAGCGAATGTTGGGACAAAGAGCAGGCTGAATTCAACCTTGATTTAACCGATGAAATTTTACAAAACGCAGTGATCACATATCAAGGCGATGTGGTTAATGACGTTATTAAACAACATTTAAATAAGGAAACCGCGTAATGATTGCTATCTACTTATTATTCATTTTAATGCTGTCGGTGTTTGTTGGATTTGAATTGATTCGCAAAGTACCCGCTACCTTGCATACACCTTTAATGTCAGGGGCTAATGCTATTTCTGGTATTACCTTAATCGGCGCATTAAGTATGGCCGGTGGTGAATCGGGTCAGTGGGCGACTTGGTTGGGGGCTGCGGCTGCTTTTTTTGCCACCGTGAATGTTGTGGGTGGTTATATGGTTACAGATCGTATGTTAGCCATGTTTAAGAAACGATAGGAGTTGTCATGTTTGATTTTACCTTATTGATCAATGCTGTTTATGTGATATCAGCAACATTATTTATACTGGGTCTTAAATTACTAAGTCACCCAAGTACTGCCAGAAAGGGCAACTTAGTTTCATCAATCGCTATGTTTGTTGCCATTATTGTTACTTTATTAGATAAAAACATAGTTTCATTTGAGTGGATTGTCATCAGCATTATTACGGGTTCTGTGGTTGGTGGTTTTGCTGCTAAACGCATAGAAATGACGTCAATGCCTGAACTTGTATCACTATTTAACGGGATTGGCGGTTTAGCCAGTGTTGCTGTGGGCTGGTCAACGGTATTAGGCAATTCAGATCTTTCCATATTTGTGTTGTTTGTTACCTTTTTGGCGTTATTAATTGGTGGTGTAACGTTTTCAGGCAGTGTGGTGGCGTGGGCTAAATTAAGCGAAAAAATAGCCGGCAGACCATTAGTCTTTAAAGGACAAGCGTTTGCCAATGTATTGTTACTCGTTTTGGTGTGTTTATCTGCGTATTTATTTATAACTGAACCAACATTATTAACTTGGCATTATTTAGTGATTGGCTTGGCATTAGTGCTTGGCGTCATGGTGGTATTGCCAATTGGTGGTGCAGACATGCCGGTAGTCATTTCACTGCTAAATAGTTATTCCGGTTTAGCGGCCTGTGCTGCAGGTTTTGCATTGGAAAATAATTTGTTAATAGTGGCAGGTGCATTGGTTGGTGCCAGTGGCATCATCTTAACCAACATTATGTGTAAAGCGATGAACCGTTCTTTGGTTAATGTCTTAACTTCTGGTTTCCAAGCTGTAGTAAAAAATGAAATGAAAATCGAAGGTGAGATAAAGCCATTAACTGCAGAAGATGCTTTTTTTGTTCTTGAAGCAGCTCAATCTGTTGTGGTTATTCCTGGTTATGGCATGGCTGTAGCACAAGCACAACATGCGTTAAAAGAATTACAAACTCTGCTTGAAAGTAATGGGGCGGAAGTCGCTTATGCTATCCATCCTGTTGCTGGACGTATGCCTGGGCACATGAATGTATTATTAGCAGAAGCGGATGTTTCATATGAACAATTATTTGAAATGGATGAGATCAACGCTCGAATAGACAGTTTTGATGTGGCCATTGTTATTGGGGCAAATGACGTTGTAAATCCTGCCGCTCGCGAAATGAAAGGTAGTCCTATTTACGGTATGCCAGTCATAAATGCAGATTTGGCTAAAAACGTATTTGTATTAAAACGCGGCATGGCAACGGGTTTTGCCGGTGTCGACAATCCACTGTTCTTCAAAGACAACAGTCGCATGATATTTGGTGATGCTAAAGAAACTATCAACACCATTATCCGTCAATTTGCAGATTAAGCTTTAAAGCCTTAATCAAGGTTAAGGCTATTTAAATTATATTAACGAGTTATTGGGTAAAAATAACTCAAATTAGAGTCAAGGCATTCATATGAAATCTATATCAAGTTTAATGGCACAACAGCCGTTATTACCTATTATCCAAGCAAACAATGTTGAGCAAGGTGTAAACATAGCAAAAGCTATGTTTGCAGCCGGATTAACTGTCGTTGAGGTGGTGTTGCGTACACCTGAGTCATTACAGGCATTAACGGCAATTAAACGAGCTTTGCCAGAACTTATAGTCGGTGCTGGCACAGTAACCGACGAAGATATATTAAAACAAGCGATAGAAGCGGGGGCTGATTTTATTGTTACTCCAGCCATATCCAATAAGTTATTAGGCTATTTAGTGGATTGTGGCGTGCCTGTATTACCTGGGGTATCAAATACTACTGATATTTTATTAGCAAGGGAGTTTGGCTTTACTGAAATGAAACTATTTCCAGCTTCTTTGTCTGGAGGTGCGCCATTTTTAAAAGCCGTTTCATCCATATTTCAGGATGTGACCTTTTGTCCAACCGGCGGAATTACCCAAGCCAATAAACAAGACTATTTATCATTACCTAATGTCTTTGCGGTGGGTGGTACTTGGGTTTGCCAACCAGAATGGTTAAATACAGAAAATTGGCAAGCGATAACAAACTCTTGTTTGAGTGCGATAAACTAACTCTACTATTTTTAAACAATCGTTTACATTTACCAAATTAACAAGGATGATAGGGCTGTTTTAGCTTTATCATCTCTTGTTCTTATCATGTTGCTTCCTCGTTGGACTATAAAAAATTCACATAGTGTTTCTAGATTTTAACCTTGCCTATTGTTCGTTTTTTTGATTGATTTTTAAAAAATTCAAGAAAAGTAAAATTAAATTTCCTTATAAAATAGTACCTTATGAATTAACCATCTTTGGTAAGGCCACTTTACCTCCAGATTACTTTACCTTTTTGTTTTGTGGTGATAGATTAATCAAAGTTACAAAAAAATATAATAATAAACGGGGAAATTCATGAGCAAACAACATTTCAGTAAAGTGGGCTTTAAAAGAACATTACTTAGCACTCTAATTTCAATTCAATGTTTTGGTGCGTATGCAGCAGTTGATGCTGAAAAAGAAAAAGCACCAAGTGTCGATGATGTTGAAGTAATAGAAATCAAAGGTATCAAAGGTAACCTTGAATCAGCATTAAACGCTAAAAAGTCATCACCTACCATAGTCGATGGAATTTCATCAGATGATATTGGTAGCCTACCGGCATTAGATATGGGTGAAGCATTACAAGCGGTTGCTGGTGTTCAGCTTAACCGTGAGGGCGAGCGCAGAGAATCAAGCATTAACTTACGCGGACTGCCGTCTGGTTTTGTATTAACAACTGCGAATGGCCAGGCAATTGCTACTCCAACTAGAAATTCATCAGCATCTGCATATGGAGCTGGTAATCCTTTTGGAGCCTTTAATCCAGCAGTATTTTCTGGCATTAAAGTCGTAAAATCTTTATCAGCTGAAATGCCAGAAGGCGGGATTTCAGGTATCGTAGACCAAGGAATTCGTGGTGCATTAAGCCGCAAAGATTCATTAACCGCGCAAGTGGGTTTCAGACATGAAGAGTTAGCCGACTCTATGGATCCTGAATTTGTATTGTCTGGTTCAACGCACTTGATTAAAGATGTATTAGCGGTAAATGGTACCCTTGCATTTTCAGAACAGACTTTCCGTCAAGACGCCATAAGAATTAATGCGTATGACACTATTTCAAACAAACAATATGACCAAGGTAATGGGGCTGGCACCTTTAGTGAGTGGAAAGCGGCTCAAGGTTTACCGTCAAATGCCATAGTGCAAATGCCAGGCGAGTATCGCCAACAGAGTGAAGTAAACACAGGTGACCGTCTATCTTTTGCCGGTGGTATAGAGTTCCAAGCCACTGAGCAATTAAAACTTGGTGCCAATGTAATTTTAACTAGCCGCGATCTAGACGGTAGCCGTTTAGAACAGTTGGAAATGCGTTTAGATCAAAGCACCGTAGGCATTACACCACGTGCTGATTCTGCACCAAGAGATACTGGATCTGTGGGTACAAACGGAGAGCCAATCTATACACTTTCAGCGGTTGATTTTAATAACCCTCGTTATTATTTTGATAATCGTCAAGATGCTCAACAACAAGATTCTAATGCATATTTGTTTGACGCAGAATGGCGTTCTGATGATTGGATCGTAGATGCTGCAGTAACTCTTTCTGATGCAGTTAACCAACGCGCTGAAGTATTGTTATCTTCACGTGTCGATAACTCAGGTATTACCGGGACGGTATATACAGGTGAGGGTGATATAGGCGATTTCTATTTTGATATGGAAGGCGCTGAAGGTTCGATGGATTGGGATAATGCAGTTTGGAGCGTAAAAGATAAAGTTGCAAATACAGCATTAGTTGGTTCAAAAGTTGATGGTGTATCTAATGTTTATATGATCATTACCGGTAACTATGAACAGGTTGAACATGAAGCTAACTCAGTAGAGTTTAATGCTGAACATATGTTAGATAACCCGTTCATCCAAAGTATCAAATTTGGTTACCGTTTTGCTGAGTCTTCACAAGATTCTACTTATGCAAAAGGTTCTTCTGTTGGTGTAGATCCTACAGGCGTTCTTACTAATGCTTCTATAACAGACCCATCTTATGTAAATGAAGAAGCCTTTTTTGGAGGCCTAGCCCCAGGTTTTGTAACCGCTGCAGACGGTTGGCGTTCATTTGATTTTGCTTCAATGAACCAAGGTTTAAGAGACTCTATCGATATTAATAATGTTGGTGATTCTAGCGATGGTGAAACTGCGGTATTAACACCTATGGGTTATATCCAACGTGGTGGTCGTCAAGCTGATGGTTATATTTATTCTTCATCACTAGAAACTCATGCGCTCTATTTAATGGCTAATCTAGAAGTTGAGTTGGGTGACTCTTACCTTACTGGTAATGTGGGTGGACGTTATATTGATTCATCTACAGAGTCTCGCGCGCCATTAGCTGGACAAGGCGATATCAATAACTTAGACCAAGGTGTTTATCCAGAAGATTACAGCCACTTTTTACCTAGCATTAACTTAGCGATGAACTTAGATCAGGATGAAGAGTTTATGGTACGTATGGCTTACAACGAATCAATAGTTCGTCCAGACTTAAGAGCGGCTAATCCTTCTGCTAAATTCAAATATATTCCAGGGTTGGCTGAAGTTGGTCTACCGGGGGTTGGTATTAAACCATTTGAAGCGGATTCTTTGGATTTCTCTTTTGAATGGTATAACCGTGAAGGTAGTGCGATTACATTAGCGGTATTTAATAAGGAAATTTCAAACTTATTTGATAACGAAGGTTTATGTAATAGTGATGCACTGGTTGGGACTGGCGTTAACTTAGGTAGTTTATCTCAACAAGCTGATGGTACTTGTATTACAGACGGTAATGACAACCTTTCTGATGCTACTTTATTGGTAGCGGGCGATGAGGTTCGTATGTCTGGTTTAATCAATATAGAAGATACTATTTCTGTAAGTGGTTATGAATTATCAATTCAGCAAAACTTGGACTTCTTGCCTTACCCGTTTAATGGTTTAGGTGGTGTATTGAACTATTCAAATACAAGTCAAGATGAAGACGACGATGCGCGTGTTCCTGGTATTTCAGATGAGACATATAACGCTATTGCGTATTACGAAGAAGATGATTTTGGTATCCGTATAGCTTATAACTATCGTACAGCTTATGACTTAAGAACCACAGGTACAGCTAATGGTAGCGGTGACAGAAGTGTAAAAGCGGCTGGCCGATTAGACCTTTCAGCTTACTATAATGTGAATGAAAAAATGAGTGTCAGTTTTAAAGCATATAACTTAACGGATACCTTATACGAAGAGTATCAAAACAATGAGTGGATGCCGCGCTCTACTAAGTTTGGTGGACGAGTTTATGCTGTTAACGCTAAATATAAGTTCTAAGCCAAGCAGAAATATTATGTGATTTGTATTTCTGGTGAACACCAAGCTATTTATAGCTTGGTGTTTTTTTATAGAGGAAAATTAACCATAAACCAGCAATGCGCGAAAGAGTTATTTAGCTATTATTTAACGCAGCAACACATAACAGTACATTTTCACTTTTTGCACTGTATCCCATCAAACCTATACGCCATGCTTTGCCTGCGAATGCACCAAGGCCCGTGCCAATTTCCAAATTAAACTCATTCAAAAAACAGCTTCTAACGTCATCCAAAACAAACACTAGAGTTTTTTTGGTTTAATACCGGAAACGTCAGTGGTTGAGATTTGGCCTGGCGACGGTTGGTACACAATAGTTATTAACCCTGTGGTAAAAGAAAAAGGCAAATACATTGCAGCTCACTCCCCTACCTTTGAAGGTGGTTCTGCATTTTATGAACGTAGCTTCAACAGTTTTAAAGAAAAAGTAGCAACCGATCCTTTATTTCTAGGAGCTGAAATCTCTCAATTCCACGCAACTAAATTATTAGACTTTGCACACTGAAAACAGTGTTGATATGGTACTGACGTTCCGTAACGTTCATAACTGGTACATAGGTAGTGGTGTTGAAACTGCATTTACCGGTTTTTATAAAGCCCTTAAAAAAGGTGGCGTGTTAGGTGTGGTTGAACATCGTATGCCAGAAAGTTTAGATCAAGTTGAAAATAAAAACTCAGGTTACATGAAACAATCCTATGTTGTTGCCGCAGCTAAAAAAGCAGGCTTTAAATTGGTAGCGACAAGTGAAATTAATGCCAATGCAAAAAGACACAGCTCAACATCCAAAAGGCGTTTGGACATTACCGCCAAGTTTACGCTTGGGCGAAGAAGATAAAGCTAAATACTTAGCTATTGGTGAAAGCGACCGCATGACGCTGAAGTTCGTAAAATAGAAAACAATATACTGTTAACTAACAGCGAAGAGATAACTAAAACGGTAAGCCATTGTAAAATTGCTTACCGTTTTTTTGCCAGAAAATCGGTCATATAAGGATACAAACTGTTTTTACTTGTTTGTTAAATCCCAGCAAAATGTTAATTTGGTAACTTGTCCCCTCTAATATTTTTCTAATTGTATATGTACGCATTGCTCAAAACGTACTAACTTTTAACTAGTGATATCATTAAGCAATGCAGTAAATATCAATTAAGGTGCCCAGTACATATGAGTTTAGTGTTGAATAATAAACTAAGGAAGCAAATAAAGCTTCGATATAGTCTGGCACTTTCATTTATCGCTATCTTGATCTCCTCGTCATTTTTTATCATATCATCAGTATTACAAAGCCAGCGTGACGATGCTGTTATAATTAATATTGCCGGTATGCAGAGAATGCTATCGCAGAAAATAAGCTTGCACGCGAATCAAATAATTCGTACTGACAACTTAACCGCTCCTAATCCGTCATTAGTATCCCAACTGAATAAGTTAAAAGCTGCAGTAAACAAATTTGAAACTAACCAAGAAGTCTTAGAGGGGTTATTAAAAGAACAGAGTTCAAATGGCCTTGTTCCTGCAGAGGTAAGCCATATTTTATACGCAGAGCCTAGTTTGCTTAAGTCTAGAATTATTAATTATGTGGATGCTGCCAAGAAGCTACTTATTCAAGTCGAAAGTCAATCAGTTCAAACGTTAGCTTGGAATTATAACGATGATGAAACGGATTCGTTATTAAAGGATTTGAACCAGGTTGTAGTGGCATTAGAGCTTAGTGCCCAATTGAAGGTTGATAGTATGTCGAATATAGAAACGGCTATTTTCCTTAGTACATTGCTAATTTTACTGCTAGAACTGTTTTTTATATTCAAGCCTCTTGAGCGCCAAATCATGCGTAATGTTGAAGATTTAGAGGAAGCTAAAGACGCTGCTGAGCTAGCTAACGTCGCTAAGTCTGAGTTTTTAGCCAATATGAGTCATGAACTGAGAACGCCTTTAAATGGCATTATGGGAATGCAGGAACTTGCGAGAAGTGAGAGTGATCCTGTTAAACGTGAAAGCTTTTTGGTACAAGCCGTTGCGTCTTCAAAACATCTGTTAAAACTAATCAATGAAGTACTCGATCTTGCTAAAATTGAAGCTAAGAAAATGTATTTGGAACAAACGGACTTTTCACTTAATCAATTATTAGATCAATGTTTTGCCCCTTTTATTGTGCTTTGTCAGCGTAAATCTATCGAACTCAACATTACTAATCCGAAAGAGTTTCCTGCGTATTTAAAAGGCGATTCAACTCGATTAACCCAAGTTATCAATAATCTATTATCTAATGCGCTTAAATTTACCGAGCAAGGCAAAATTGACATTAATATCCAATTAGAAGAGCTCGATAATACAAAAGTTAAATTACAAATGTCGATTAACGATTCAGGTATTGGAATAGATTCAACTCAGTTGGCGAGTATTTTTGATAAATTCACTCAAGCTGATGGCTCAACGACTAGAAAGTTTGGTGGAACAGGACTTGGGTTAAACATTACTCGTGATTTAGTTGAAATGATGCAAGGTGAAATCCAAGTAGAAAGTGAAGTTAACAAAGGTTCAAGGTTTCAATTTTTTGTCATGTTAGATAAGTCTGATAAAAAATTAGAAGCTTTAACCCCTTTAACGAATTCGTTAAATAAAGATAGTTTAATTGTCGTAGTTGACGACTTAGAAAATAGCCGGATTTACTTAAAATCACTGATCAAAAAAATGGGACTAGCTTGCCTTACCTTTGACTCAGCAGAGGCATTCCAAAAAGAACAAGCCAATATAGGTTCGATTGCGGTATTAGTAGTGGATTATCAAATGCCGGAAGTCGATGGCATAAGGTTAATTGAACTACACAAAGCCCATGATGCCAACTGCAAATATATGGTTGTTACCGCAGCACCTGAGGCTATTTCTTTAGCAGACAGACAAGAGCTTGGGCATGTGCCAATTTTAGAGAAACCAGTTAAGCCTGAGATATTTAATAAAAAACTGAGTTCATTACTTTGCGAAAATACAAATAACAAACAGTTTGATACTCCAGTATTGAATATATTATTAGCCGAAGATAATTCAATAAATGCACAAATCGCCATTAACATGTTGGAGCGTATTGGGCATAAAGTGGAATGGGTTGTTAATGGCAACGAAGCGGTTGAAAAGGTGTGCTCTCAACAAGAGGGGAGTCAACTAAACGATTGTCAGTTCGACTTAGTGTTAATGGACGTTAACATGCCAGAGATGAACGGATTAGAAGCCACCCGCATCATTAGAGAAAGTTATAAAGGCAATTTACCTATCGTAGCGTTAACCGCAAATGCGTTTGCCTCAGACATTAACGAGTCGCTAAACGCAGGTATGAATGCGCATCTTACCAAACCAATTAAAATGGACGAGCTGTCAAAACTGATTTCACAAATTCAGCAGGGTGATAAATTGAATATCTTAATGTCAGACATTTAAAGTATTTAGCTATTTTCGTAAGTGCTCCCACGGAGTTAAAGTTTGTCGAATAACCTTAAATAGGTATTTTTAGCCCTAATATATTTAGGGCTTTTTTGTTATTAAAACCATACTACTAGCAAAATAGTAAATGCGATTTTGACTTTAACACGTTACTCTCTTGGTAATAGTTTAAAGAACGGAACCCAGTATGGTTACCCCAACAATTCTCATCGTCGATGACCGAGCTGATATTATCGTCAGCGCTCAATTTGTATTAGAAGATAATGGTTATCAAGCGATTGGGGCTAAAAGTCCTTATGACGCTAAAGACATCATTGAACAAAATAACATAAGTATTATTTTGTTAGATATGAATTACTCGTTAGATACAACGTCAGGTGATGAGGGTTTAGAGTTTTTAGCTTGGTTACAAAAGTCGGAATACAATATTGCGGTTGTCGCTATGACTGCTTGGTCTAATGTTGAGTTGGCGGTTAAAGCCATGCAACTTGGTGCAGGCGATTTTATTGAAAAACCTTGGAAGAACCAAAGGTTACTGCAAGTTATCAGTCAGCAATTAGAATTATCAGGGTTAAAACAGCAGAATAAAAAGTTAGCACAACGTTTGGAGCCTTCAGAGCAATTTGGCTTTCAGTGGCAGTCGTGCTGTATGACGGACTTATTGCAGCAAATTGAAAGTGTCGCTGCTGCAGATGTTTCAATTTTATTAACTGGCGAAAATGGCACAGGCAAAAGCCAGTTGGCTCAACATATACATCAATATTCTAGTCGTTCGACAGAGCCATTTATCTCGGTGAATATGGGGGCTATTTCAGAATCTTTATTTGAAAGCGAAATGTTTGGACATAACAAAGGGGCGTTCACCGATGCCAAAACTGACAGGATAGGGCGTTTTGAGCTGGCAAACAAAGGCACTATTTTCTTAGATGAGATTGCAAACATCCCTTTATCCCAACAAGCTAAGTTACTTAGAGTGTTAGAAACGGGAGAGTATGAAGTTTTAGGCTCTAGTAAAACCTTACGTACAAATGTACGCATTATTAGTGCAACCAACGGTGATGTAAATGCAATGATTGGCAAAGACGAGTTTAGAGAGGATTTGTTGTATCGCCTCAATACCATAGAGTTTAGGTTGCCGCCGTTAAGAGCAAGACAGCAAGATATCATCCCTTTAGCCGAGCATTTTTTAGAACAATATAGAGTTAAATACAACAGAGAAGTAAGTACGATATCGGCTCATGCAAAACAAGCTCTGACGACTTATCATTGGCCTGGAAATATAAGGGAGTTAAGTCACTTAACGGAACGTGCCGTGTTATTAGCAAAACACTCAGAGTTAGTAGTGTCTGACTTTAACCTTAAGTCCCAAGACGCAGCTACAAGTATTAATATGATGACGCTTGAACAAGCTGAGCGTTTGTTGTTAAAACAAGCATTATCTAATACAGACGGTAATATGACTCATGCTGCTAAATTGTTAGGGTTAACCAAATCTTCTATGTATCGACGTTTAGAAAAATATGACGATATTCAAAAATAAAACCTTAGAAGGTTACATCTTAAAAATAGTCACCATTTTCTGCATGTTATTTCTGGTGGTTACAGGTTTATTACTTGAGCAACTGCAATGGAATTCGTGGGATATTGCACTCACTCTAGTATTTCAAGCTTTTGCCCTCACCATATTTTCATTTAAGTTCCGTAAACGTATAACCGCAGGTTTTGACCGAGCTTTGTTGCATATAGAAGCGGTAAAAATGGAAGATTATAATCAGTATGCAAAATCGGATTTTGATGAAGGTAATTCCAATGAACTTCATTTGGCGTTAAAAGCCTTAAGTCAACACTTGCAACAACAAAAGTCACGTTATGATCAACATGCATTTTTACTCTATCAGTTAATAGATCAGCTTAACACACCGATGTTGGTGTTTAATAAAAAGCAAAAGCTGACCTACGCCAACGCGGCGTTTTCCATTTTGTATAACCAGCCTTGGCAAATGTATCGATTAGCATCTCCTAAATTATTAGGCCTGATTGAAACTGATTCTGGTTGGTCGATTCCCAGAAAAGGACAACAATGGCAAATTAGCCAAAGTAAATTTATCGACTCAGGTGAAGAGCATTTTTTGTTAGTGTTTACCAACATTGATTCTGCGTTAAGAGCAAGCCAATTAAACGCATGGCAACAAATAATTAGGGTTATGGGACACGAAATTAGAAACTCGTTAACCCCGGTGTCGTCATTAGCCGAAAGCCTGTCCACCCAGATGATATCTCCTAGAGAACAAAGTGCTTTAGCACTGATATCTGACAGATGTTTGCACTTACAAGACTTTATTAATCGTTATTCATCATTGTCACAACAGTTAGACTTACATTATCAAAGTATTGAGTTATCTAGTTTTGTAGAGCGATTGAAAGCTCTCAATCCCGAGTTAGAAGTTACCACACAAGTTAAAGAAAGCAAGCTTTGGGGAGATACCACCTTTCTAGAGCAAGTATTTATTAACCTACTGAAAAATGCCAAAGAAGCGGGGGCGACTAAAGTTAAATTTACCATTGTCCGGGTAAAAAATAAGTGCAAAATTGAACTTGAAGATAATGGTCATGGTTTTGCCAATACGGATAATTTATTTGTGCCATTATTTACCACGAAACCACAAGGACAAGGGATTGGTTTGACATTTTGTCGCAATATTATCGAACAACACAAAGGTACTATTGATTTAGAAAATAATGCCGACTTGGCTAATAAAAATAGCCAAACAGGTGTGACTATTTCTATTACTTTGCCACTGACCTCTTAACCATCACAAGCACATAGTCTTATAAATGACTTTGACATTAAACTCATGTTTCGGATCCGAATTTTAACCGTCCGATATCGGACGGTTAAATCAGTTTAATAGATGGTGTGATATTTAAGTTTCTGTTTTTATTGCGTTATTTTCTTGGCATGTAACTTGATAACCCAGTCTACATTATTATTGTTGTAGTTGAGTTATGGACGTAGTTAAAACCAAGCAAAAAAATCTGGATTACTGGATTCAAAAGCTAAAATAACAGGCGTGATCTCGCTGTTATTTGTCATTTTAGTATTTTGGGCAATGCGTATAGGTAGCTCAGTTTCAGTCGAAAGAGCCAGTCTTTTAATTGAGTCAGTGCAAAAAGGCGATTTGGAAGTCATCATTGATGGATATGGCACATTAACTTCTGACAAACAGCAACTTATTACTTCATTTTCTTCCGCAACAGTAAAAGAGATCGTATTAAAACCTGGTGCATCAGTGACAGCAAATAGTGTCATTGTTCGATTAGAGAATCCTGAGTTACAACAGCAAGTCGAAAATGCCGAACAAGAACTCACGCAAATTAAAGCAAATTTACGCCAGCTTAAACTTAATAATCAACGTGAAACATTAAACGAATATGCCCAACTCGCTCAAATCAAAGCGAGTCATGAAACCGCGGTTTTAAAACGCACCGCAGAAGAGCAGTTAGCCGCCAAAGGCATAGTGTCAGATTTAACCTTCCAACAAACATTATTAGATGAACGTCAGTTGAGACAGCGCATCGAAATATTAGAACAAAGAAACGATCAGTTAAGTTTGGTACACAACGAGTCCGTTAACATCCAGCTAGAAAGAATAAAACAGCAAGAAGGCCGATTAGCCATTGCCCAATCTAGATTAGAAAAGTTAACCGTCCGTGCTGGCTTTGATGGAGTGTTACAACGTTTGTCCGTTGAGTTAGGCCAAAGCCTTGCTGCGGGTAGTGAAGTTGCATTAATTGGTAGTGTTACCGATTTAATTGCATTAATTCGTGTTCCGCAAAGCCAAGCTCAACAAGTGGTTGTTGGTCAAAAAGTCATAATCGATACAAGACGAGATAAAATTGAAGGTCTTGTATCTCGCATAGACCCTATTGTTGATAACAATACCGTGGAAATAGAAGTTTCATTACCAGAAAACTTGCCGGCTAGTGCTCGTCCTCAGTTAACGGTAGACGGAAAGATAATCGCGGATACCTTATTAAATGTTAATTACATTAGACGTCCAGCTGGCGTTAAATCTAATACCCGATTCGAAATGTATAAGTTAATTCCAACTGGAGATACAGCGGTGTTAACGGAAGTGGTTTTTGGTAGTCAAGCCGGACAATTCATGGAAGTGAAAAGCGGAGCCAATCAAGCGGAACAATTTATTATTACAGATTTAAGCAATTTACAGTCAACTAATTTGACGTTAACTATTAATTAAAAGACGTAGCTATAACTAAAAACAGAGTTTAAACGTCAAAACAAAAAAATGGTAGGGGAACAAATATGAGCGAAATAAAAATAAAAATGACAGGTATATCTAAAATTTTCGAAACCGAAGATTTAGAAACTCACGCATTAAAGAGCATCGACCTTACAATCAACGCTGGGGATTATGTTTCAATCTCTGGTCCGTCAGGTTGTGGCAAATCTACCTTGTTAGCCATTCTTGGTTTATTAGATATGCCAAGTGCAGGTGAATATATTATTGAAGGTGAAAATGTTAGCGATCTTACTTTAGATCAGGCTGCTGAGATCAGAAATAGCAAGATTGGATTTATCTTCCAATCGTTTAACTTAATTGATGAACTATCAGTATTCGACAATGTTGCCTTACCATTAAGGTATAAAGATAAAGTGCCATCCGACGCAGAAATAGCAACACGAGTTAAAGCTTGTTTAGAAATGGTTGATATGAGTCATAGAGCCAGTCATAAACCAAATCAGTTATCTGGTGGACAACAACAACGTATCGCCATTGCTCGTGCATTAGTAGCAGAACCTGCAATTTTGTTAGTGGATGAACCTACAGGTAATTTGGACTCAAAAAGCGGTGACCAAGTTATGGACGTATTAGAAAAACTAAATAACAGCGGCACTACTATTTGTATGGTTACCCATGATCCTAGATATGCAGATATGGCCAAAACACAACTTAAATTATTAGATGGTTCTATTTTAACTAGCCCAGATTTGCAGGTTGCGGTATGAGTCAATTAATCTATCAATTCAAACAAGCTTGGGCAGGCTTGAGTAAAAAGCCCGGTTTTGTCTCTACTGTAGTAATAACCATGGGCACAACCTTAGGCGCACTATTGTGCATAGTGACGTTAGCGTATTTATTATTACTTAAACCTTTACCTTATCCTGAACAAGATAATCTATATAAAGTTGAGCATGCAATTGGAGATAAATCTGGCGAAACTAATGCTAAAGCGTTTACCTATCCAGGTTTAATTCACTTATATAAAAACCAAGATGTATTTAAACAAGCCGCATTAGTGCATTACGGCGAAGATGTTTTAACCTCTTTACCAAATCAACCAACCGTGAATACAGGATATATAACACCAGAATGGTTCAATTTACTTGATACTTCTATGGTGTTAGGTCGCAGATTCGAATTAACAGAAGCGTTAGAGACCAATAACCCAGTAGCAATTTTAAGTTATAAAGTTTGGAGTGAGGAATACGCCTCAGATCCAAATATATTATCTAAAAAAATTGATTTCAGTGGCATTAGTTACAATGTTGTAGGCGTGACCAGCAAAAACTTTGTTGAACCGCAAATTGCAAGAACAGGCAGATTAACCGGTGTTTGGTTTCCTTGGGACTATAACTTAGACAGCAGAATGAAAGACCGTTGGAGCAATATTAGCGGAGCATTGAATTTTGTTGGCAAGTTAAAAGATGGCATTACTGCAATTCAAGCTGAACAAATCATTACACCATTGGTAAATGATACGTGGAAAGAGAAAGTATCAGGTATTGCCTTTTTTGCAGGTTGGAATATCAATATGGAGCTACATTCGTTCCAAACCGTGATCTTAGGAGATAGCGAAAATACAGTGTACTTGTTACTTGCCGGCGTATTTGGTTTAGTGATCATTGCCTGTGCCAATATCGCTAATTTGTTTATGTCTCGTACTGCAGAACAACAAAGGCAACTAGCTATTTTTGCTGCATTAGGTGCTAAAAAATCTCATTTATTTAAAGCAATATTTGCTGAAACTAGTTTGTTAATGTTCTTATCAGTCGGACTGTCGTTAATTATCTCGTCGTTTGGTTTTTATGTGTTACAGCAAAATCTGTCAGAAATATTACCTCGTGTGTCTGAGTTATCTATTAATGGGATCACCTTTGGCGTAGCCGTATTTTTTGCATTGGTCTTTGCTTTATTATTTGCTGGGTTAAGCAGAAAAATGATCAACTACCGAGCGCTAAATTCTTTATTACAGTCTAGTGGTAAAGGCACAGGTATTCAGGTTTCAAAACGTATTAGACAGATGTTGATTGTCAGCCAAGTAGCGATAGCAACGGTACTTGTGTTCGCCAACATTAGTCTATTCAAAGAAGCGGTTGAGACCATCACAGAGCCTACCGGTTTTAGTGTCCAGAATATGAGTGAATTATCATTATCCGTTTCAGCACCACAAATGCCGCCAATGGAAGAAGTCATTCCGGTCATGACTGAACTACGTAAAAAATTAACCGAGTTACCACAAGTGAAGTCAGTATCCATAGCGGGTTCTCCACTGAGAGGTTATGGCTTGTGGGCGCTAACTTCCGTTAAAGATAACGTTAACTTCACGCCACGCAGTAAAGGTGTTGATAATATATATTTTGACATGATTGGTCAGGATCTAATTGAAGGTGACTTATTTACCGAAGCTGATATTAAAGATCGAAACAGAGTCATGATTGTTAATGACGTATTCGCTAAAAGACTGAATCCAGAGGGTAGCGCATTGGGGATGCAAATTTCACCAGGAGGCCCTGAAAACTTCACTATTATTGGTGTTGTTAAAGGTATAAAAATGCCAGGTAGTACTGAAATTCCAATTCGTGTTTATACACCGTCAAATCTTGGTTCGACAGTAATGACCCTAAACCTAGTTGAAAATCAAACCATCAGCCGTGAACAAGTGGTTTCAGTGTTACAGCAAGTTAGTGGTTTGTATGCGGTGTTTGGATTAGAAGACTTAGTACAAAGCCAAAAACGTATGTTGTTTACTCAATATACAACCGCAACAACAACCGTGGTATTAGCGATTATTACATTGTTTTTAGCAGGCGTCGGCTTGTACGGGATATTGAGTTACGGCACGCAAATGCGCCGTTTTGAACTAGGAACTCGTATGGCGATTGGAGCTAAGAAAAAACATTTAGTGGGCATGATCATAAAAGATAATGCATCGGTCATCGTATTGGGTGTTTTGTTAAGCTTAGTTATCTTATTAGGTTTATATATTAGTTATAGTACTGAGTTAGCGGCGTACTTAGGCTTACAGTTGTTGCCAATGTTTATCTTCACTGTGCTGTCGATTGCGGCCTTGTCGTTATTTGCCTGTTACTGGCCATTACGTCAATACGTGAATCATCCAGCAATACACTCTTTACGAGGAAGTGATTAATAAAGGTATATAGTTAAATATTAAAACCGAGCTTATCGCTCGGTTTTTTGTTTTTAATAGCCTAAATAATGCTTTTATTTAACGCTTATTTAAAGCCTGTTTTAATGCCGCAATACACAATAATACGTTTTCACTTTTTGCACTGTACCCCATCAACCCAATGCGCCATGCTTTGCCAGCAAATGCGCCAAGTCCGGCACCAATTTCTAAGTTAAATTCATTTAATAAATAAGATCTTACGGCCACATCGTCAACACCTTCAGGAATATACACAGCGTTCAATTGAGGCAAACGTTCAGCTTCAGGAACAATAAATTCAATACCTAAATCAGCTAAGCCTTGGGCTAATGCTTGGTGTTGATCTGCGTGACGTGCCCATGCAGTTTCTAATCCTTCACGGTAAAGATGTAACAAAGACTCGTGTAATGCATATAACGAATTTACAGGCGCTGTATGGTGATAAGAACGTTTGCCGCCAGAATTATTAGCCCAATAATCCATGACTAAAGTTTGATCTAAAAACCAGCTTTGTACTTTAGTGGTTCTTGATTTTATTTTATCGACTGCACTAGGACTAAAACTAACAGGGGATAAACCCGGCACGCATGATAGACATTTTTGACTGCCAGAATAAATCGCATCTATTTGCCAGTCATCCACTCTTAATTCAACACCACCTAATGAGGTCACCGCATCCACTATTGTTATACAGCCGTACTGCTTAGCGATAGCACATAAGGTTTGAGCGTCGGATAACGCACCGGTTGAGGTTTCTGCATGAACAAAGGCAACAAACTTAGCATCGCTGTGCTGTTTTAATGTGTCTTCTAGTTGAGACGGAGAAACGGCGCGTCCCCACTCTCCATCAACGGTAATCGCGATCCCACCAACTCGTTCAACGTTTTCTTTCATTCGTGCGCCAAACACACCGTTAATACATACTATAACTTTTTCGCCAGGTTCAACTAAATTAACAAAACAGGTTTCCATACCTGCCGAACCAGGTGCCGAAACCGCCATGGTGATTTCATTTTTGGTTTGAAATGCGTATTGCAGTAATGACTTCACTTCATCCATCATGTTGACAAATAAAGGGTCTAAATGGCCAATCGTAGGTTTGGATAGAGCTTGTAATACCTGCGGTGAAATATCAGAAGGGCCGGGTCCCATTAACGTACGACGAGGGGGATTAAAAGAAGAAATCGACATTGTAGCTCCTTAAGCTCAAATAATTGTTATTAGCATAACAGGCGGAGACGCATAATTTTGATAAATATATTGTATGTTTGTTATCACTTAAATCTATTGTTAGCGTAAAGTCGTGATCAACCTTATTGTTTTAGCGGAGACTTTAGATATGGATTTATTTGCTTTAATTGGGTGAAGGTGGAATGAAGTAAAAAGTAAGATAAAAAAATAGCGCTCAAGGAGCGCTATTTGACTATTTAATATAACATTGGGAAATATTATTCTTCTGTAGCAACAACAACATCTGCTGAGTTACTGTGATAAGGACTGTTGTCATTATCTGTGTCTAGAGATACACCGTCATCATAACTTTCAAAGTTATCTGCATAAACAGATGTTTCTGCACCAGCATCATCAATAGAGAAGATCTTAACGTTATCAACCTGGAACTTACAATCTGCCATGTTGGCACTTGTATCACCTAATTTGAATACAAATGTTGAAGCACCAGAGGCTAAATCAGCAACAGATTCACTATAAGAATTCCATGCGTCTCCAACAGAAGTTCCGTCAATAGATAATGAAACTAGTGGGCCTACGTCAGCCGTTGCATTTGTCGCATCCCAAGTGATTTCTACGTTAGTCCAAGTGTCAGCAGTAAAGCTAGGGCTAGTTAAATCAACCGTTTTATTGCCATCTTGATTTTTGTTACGAATAGCATAATCAGTGTCGTAATCGCTACCATCAATACGTAAGTCTACTAACGCATTATATGAACTAGTAGAAGCGCCATATATAGCGATATAAGCATCTTTCACGTTTGAATCAATAGTACAAGTTGAAGCGGCTGTTTTAGAAAATGACGCTGTTAACTTACCTTTAGAAATACTGCTTACACCATCAGCACTTGAAGATAGTTTGTAACGTAATTCACCCGCATCGTCATCTAATGTATCCATGATTAATGCAACTTTATTACCCGATGTTCCAGGAGCAACGTCACCTTCACTTAGGTTACCGCCATTGCCTTCACCAGAACCTTCACCTTCGCCTGAGCTGTCTTCCATACCATATACAACAACTTCAGCTTCAAATGTTCTGCTACCAAATGGAGAATCATCATTAGAGTCGTCTAATGAATCACCCACCATAAAGTCTTCAAAATCTTCTTCTAAAAGAACTTCAGTTCCAGCAACATCAGAGTAGATATTTAAGTCATTTACATATACAGCATCTGCAGATAGTGAACCATTTGATGACAATCTAACGGTCATCGATTCAACTTCAACACCAGGAGTTGGGTGTTGAGAAGTAAACGGACCATAACTTGTGCCGTCGATCATAACAGTATAAGTGCCCACTTCAGTAGTACTTGAAGTGTCCCAAGTCATTACAATGTCGATCCATTCACCAGCTATAAAGTTTGGAGCATCGATTGCATCTTCATCAATTACACTGCTTGCACTTGTATTTTTACTTGGTACAGCGCCTTCATCAAACGTATTAACACGAAGACCATAAGCACCTTCATTTAATGATAATTCACCAATAAGGCTCTTAGTTGAACCTTCAGTGTCATACAAAGAAATATAAGCTGTTTCTGTTTCAAGTTCACCGTAAAGAATTGAAAGAGATAATTTACCAGTGGTTGTGCCCGATTCAAATTTGTAATACAACTCACCAGTATCGCCATCATCTGAGTCACTAATTTTTGCTACTTTATCCGCGGCAACACCTGTAATGGTAATCGCAATACTCGCTGAAGTACCATCGGCTGAAGTGATAGAGATATTTTCTACTACCGTATCTTCCACACCGGATAAGGCTGCTACAGTAGTATTTTCTGTGTCTAAGGTATAAGTCCACGCACCGTCAGCTGAAATTGAGAAAGTACCGTAGGTGAGTTCCACGTCAGATTGAGCGACAACGGTATCTGCACCATCTGCGTCAGTAACTGTAATTGTACCCGTTGAAGCTGCGCTTGCGTTTTTAGTTATTGTTGCCGTTGTATCACCAGCGAACGTAGCCGCAGAGTTTGCGACAGAAACAGTACTAGAATTTACGGTTTCTGCAAAATCATCGTTATCGGTATAAGACGCAGATACTGAAATGTCTTGACCTACTAAAGCTTCAGTAATGGTTAATGTTGATGTGGTTGCACCTGAAATAGCTGAACCATCTGCCATCCACGTATATGTAATAGCAGAACTATCAACACCGTTTTCATCTGTTACGGTTGCAGTAAGGGTTTCACCTGAAGCGGCAGTGCCAGATATTGTTATCTGACCAACCGTGTTTTCTACGTCATCTGAATCTTCACAGCCCGCTAATGCTAGGGCAATGGCTGAAATAGCAAACAATTTTCTCATTATAATTCTTCCTGTTGATTATTTTTATTTTGACAAGGTTTAGATTATTGGTAATTGCAAAAAGTCTAACTCATGTGGTTCTTAGTATTAAATTGGAATACCAGATTGTCAACCAAAATGTAGACTGATTTATAATCAATTTGGTTTTTATAAAATAATCAAAAGGAATGATAAAGATTTAACTAATTATAAGTTATTGTTTTTCAATGGATATTGTATTCATTAATTCTCTTATTTGGGTTAACCATTTGGTTTTATATTTTTTTCTGTGGTCAAAAAGGTCAACATGGTAAGTTGATTTTTAATGGGTAATGCGTAGGTTAAGTAATAATGGTATTGACCAATTGTCTCTATTTCATATTCAAAAATTGCGACTTTAGTACCAAACTCATTAATCACTTTGTCTTTTTTCCATTTGGCATTTTCATGTGCTTTACGCAGCATCCCAGATAAGGCGTTTTGAATTTTTCGCATTGATTTTTTATCGGCTTGCATCGGATATTGTGTCAACGTTAAGGTAACTGAATTGTCATTATTAGCAAAAGCCGATGATGGTGGAAGTTTTTGACCGCTGTAATATTTTGTTAACTCTTGCTCAGTCATTAGGTTTAAATCACTCGGTAATGACAGGGTTAACGCATTATCAAAAAATGCATAGGTATTTGATTCTGCTTTAATAGATAAAGTGGTAAACAGTAAGATTAGTGGTAGTAATAATTTCATTTTATGCCCTCAATTTGTCTGAATAATTAATGTAGGTTTTCAATTTTATAAAAGGTCGCTTGAACATAATCATGCAGATCGCCAGAGTTGTTTTGGTTATAAACACCGGCTTTGAAGTACATGTACTGGCCACCCTTGTCATAACCACTTTTGCTCATATCCACCGTTTTACTAAATACATCACCGTTTTCTTTAGTGATAGTGACCGTTAGTTCATTGCCAACGACTTTAATTTGATACGAAAATTTTTCGTTTAATTCTATTCCGTTAGTTGGGTTACTTGCGCTGTTGTCCCTTGACCCTATTAATGAATAATAACTGTCGTCGCCGTCTAATATTTCGTGAGCAATATAAATACTGCCTTTATCATTATTTGGTAACTTACGGTAATAAAGCCGTACGGGTTCGTCGTCGTTAGCGTGGATTTGACCTATGATCACTCGGCCAATCTGATAATCTTCCCCTGTCGACGTAACGTGATTGACCGCAACATCGACATTCAAAATACCATCGACTCCACCGGCATTGTTCTGATCTAATTGAGGTGCAGAGGAAAATACCCAGTTGTTTTTATTTACGCCTTGCGTTTTATGTGAACTATTACCCTTACGCAACATTTCACGTAATTCACTACGTACGTAACTTGTATTTTCTGATGTTTTGTAACCTTTAATGGTACTAGAAAATACCAGACCTTCATCTTCACTAACGTAAAAGAATCTTGGATCTTCATAACCTTCGCTCAGGGTACTTTCTTTAATACTGTCGGATTTACCATTACCGTCTTCATCCGTTTGCACACTTAAATACCAATCAATAAGTTCAATATCGTGTTGCGTGTCTTGATGACAGCCAAATGCTTCAAATTCGATCACTCCACTTTGATTATTCAAGCTATTGCCATTTAACGTTAACTTGAGAAAGTATGCGGTTTGTTGATTAGTATTTAGCGATAACTTATCAGCGATAATGTAGTTTTTCTTACTTTGGCCATTAGTAATAAGCGGTTGCCAATTCTCTTTATCTAGTGAACTGGCTATTTCAAAGTAGTTGTATACATCTTGTTTCTGCCAGCTAATAACAAAGTCTTTTAATAACGCTTTATTATTTAGTTGCATGACAATTTCTTGTGGTTTGTTTTCAGATTGCCAATGAGAGTCATTGGTTTTATCGCCATCGTATAAATGAATTAGATTTGCATCCGTGGTACCTGTAGTAATGTTTTCTGCAGATACTATTGTTATTGGATACGAACCATTACAAGATAATGGGGTGGTGTCACTGATATCAATTTCAGTCACCTTGTCAGAATTACTCGTGTCTTCGGTATTAGTTGTGTCTTGACTTTCACTCTCTACGGGGACATTTGTTTTTGTACCAGAGTCGCCTGTCGACTTTTGTTCATTGTGAAATGACAGCTCTTTGCAACTCACAAGTAGAATGGAAAATGTTAATAGTATGTACAACGCTCTAGACATGAGTAACCTCAAAGATTAATGGTAAGTTCGCTCTATTGAGTGATTATTTTTGATACGTTTTACACTAGTGATGAATGAACGGTCAACCAAAATATAAACTTTGGTTTACAATTTGGCGGTTAATTCTAAGGCTAGTTGATTACGTTTTGTGTTCAACTAAGTGATTTATAGAATATAACCCACGGGTTTCATTATTCTTTCTTTTTATTTCTTCTAGAGCTTGGGCTTCGCTTGCGTCAAATAATGAGTTTATCAAACGATTAAAATGTTCATGCATTGCCATACGTGCTGCTTGAGGGTTTCTATTTTTTAACGCGTTATAAATATTTCTATGTTCATCTAAACGTTTATCGACACTACCGTGACAAACATTTGAATAGGCTTCTTTAATATTTTGTTTATGTTCCCTTAAATGCCAAAAATTTTGCACTGCATATAATATGGCGTTATTGCGAGTTGCTGCAGAAATAATGTGATGAAATTCTCTATCTGCGTTTTCTGCATCTATCCCTTTTTCCATTGCAATCAATACCTGGTGCAACCGATTAAGCTCTTCTTCTGTGATACTAAAAACAGCAAGCGCTGCGGCTTCCCCTTCTACTAATGCACGGGCTTGAGTCAGTTCAAATGCACTGACTGGAAGTTGATTCGTGACATCTTGTGCTTTCTCAATGACGTAAACCCCAGAGCTGGTTTTTACTTCAACACGACCTCTAACTTCCAAGGCAATAATGGCTTCACGTATGGTTGGTCGACTTACATTAAACAGGTCTGCTAATACACGTTCCGGCGGTAATCTTCCGCCACAAGGATACTGCCCAGAGTCAATTGACTCCTCAATTTTTTCTACTATTTCCCAAAACAAACGACGGTTCTGCATTGTGATTCTTCTTTATTTATACCGCTAGATGATAATGAATAATTAAATTTTATTGATGTAACTTTATAACAGGAAATAAACAATATGCAAATTGGTATGTCAAAGATTAACCTTTGGTAATGTCAGGAGTTGAAGTTATGGTTAACCAAAGTGGTTGACAATGGGCTAATATGTTGTTTGAATGCACACTTGCTGAATAATAAAAAAATATGAGATCACTCAAAATGGCAACAAACAACAGGCTAAACAAAATCAGTGAGGTGCTTCGTCAGAGCACAAACTTACGTGACAATTTAATTCTCGCTTCTACTTTATTAGGTTTCTTAGCGTTTCCTGCTATATCAGCAGAAGACGACGATAAGAAAAAAGAAAAAGCAGATAAAGAAATAGAAGTTATACAAGTGCAGGGCCTTCGCGGGACAATGACACGCTCTCTTAACGAAAAGAAAAATAGCGTGGCAATTGTTGATGCGGTTGCAGCATCTGATTTTGGTGAATTACCTGGTTTGTCATTGGCTGACATTATCGAAAATATTTCTGGGGCATCAGGTCACAGATTAAAAGGTAGCCAAAACGAAATCTCTATTCGTGGTTTAGGTTCATATTGGGGTTACTCAACTTACAATAACAGAACCATTACTAATGCCGGCCAAGGTCGCGCAGTTAACTTTAAAAAGTTCCCTTCTGAGTTAGTTGATAAAGTTGTCATTTATAAATCTCAACAAGCTGATCTTGTTGAAGGTGGTACGTCAGGTACGATTGATGTTAACTCTCTTAGAGCCGTAGATTACGGTAAATCACAAACAACGGTACAAGCTGCAGGGATTTACAACTCTTATTACAGCGATGTTGAAGGTGAATCTACTCCATTTGGCGGAAGTATTGTTGCTTCAACGGTTCAACAGTGGGAATTAGATGGTCTTGGAGAAATGGGTTTCACGTTAGGTTTAACGCATAAAAAGACATCTAACCCAGAAGAAAATTTTGGTGGTAGTTCTCAAATGGGCGTTTGTGCCCTAAGAAATGCCGCTGGTGATGACTTAATCGCAGGCAGTGAATGTGGTACGGGTCAGCAAGGTGTAAGTGCAGGTCGAGTAGGTCGTGAACCTCAACTAGGTATTGATACTAACCTTGAAGATTACGATCCAGATTCACTTTATTATGTTCCAAAAGACGCATATTGGCGTTCGGTTGATGACACAGATGTGCGTACTGGTGCAGTTGTTACCTTCCAATGGAAACCAAATGCAGACCTAGACATCAATGTTGATTACCAACACTCAGACCTTGAATACACTGAAAAGCGTTATGAATTAGGTTTAAATAACCGTTGGGAATTCCTTGAAGATCAAGTTGTTACCGATGATCACAACTTAGTATATTCAACCGGTATGACACGTCCTCAGTTATTAGATGAAGATAGAAACCAGGTAGATAATTACCGTGGTGGTGGTATTGAAATTGAATATTCACCTCTGGACGACTTAACGCTGACATTAGATATGTCTTACTCAGAATCGACTCGATACTTGGTACGTCATCGTACTAAATTAAGAGCGCCAAACGTAAAAAGTCATGGTAATGGCTATTACAATTACGCGTTAGATTTCACTAACAGTGATGTACCAGTAGTAACTTGGTTGGACTCAGAACGCAGAGGCCCAGGTGATGCTGGTTTTGTATCATCAGAGGTATTTGATGCTTCAGATCTGAATAACTTTGTGCACGATGGCAAAGCTTATGTTGAATATCGTCGCGCCCACGATTACAGAAATGACGATATCTATGCGATTAATTTTGATACGGAATACCAACTAGGTAGTGAGTACTTCTCAAGTATTAAGGCCGGTGTAAGATTCTCTAAAGAACATTTAATTGATCAGTCTAATGGCTCAAGTGCAAACGATGTTTCTATTGGTTTCAATGGTGAAAAAATCGCTGGCGCAACTGATAATGAAGATAAATATGATGGTGGCACTAACTGGTATGTTGAAAATCCAGAAGCCAATTCAGCTTTAATCAATGGCATCATTGATAGCTGTGCAAGTGATCATGTTAATAACAATCATTTTGAAGAAGAATCAGGCGCTGCTGGTGATGTTCCAGGTTACGCTAAATACGATCCAAAATGTTTTATCGGTCAAATCTTAGGTCAACTTCCTGGCGCAACGGGTACTGACTTCTACGATATCGGTGAAAAAGAAGATGGCCGTGATGGTTCTGACAGAGATGTAACAGAAACAATCACTGCCGGTTACGTGATGGCTAATATCGATGCTGAAATATTTAATACACCGGTTTACGGTAATGTAGGTGTTCGTGTTGTTCGTACTGAAACTAACTCCGTTGGCTGGGGTGATAAAGTTTACATTACTTCTTCAGTATACGAAGACGATGAAGACTTATCGGTTTATTCAGCTGAGATCAATGCAACAGGTGAAATCGAACGTTTAACCTTAGACTCAGATTACACTGAAGTTCTTCCTAGCTTGAACTTAACGTGGCAAGTAACCGACGAATTTTATGTTCGTACGGCAGCTTATCGTGCCATGTCTCGTTTCCAAATGAACGCGATGTCGGCAGGCGTAAGTTATGAGACATGTGAAAACGAAAATGACGAGATCTGTAACCCAGAAACCAACACTGACTTATCTGAAGTGATCCGTAGTGGTGACGCAAATGGTAACCATTTAGCTCCTTATACCTCTATGAACTATGACTTATCTTTAGAGTATTACCCAAGTGAAGACGCGACAGTGTCTGCTGCGTTTTATCACAAAGAGTTTAATGGTGGTTATGAAACCGCGATTGAATATCGTGATATCACAGTGAGCTTAGATGGCCAAGATGTGACATATCCAAATGTTGCCCACGTGGTTAAACAAACTTCAGATGATACTTCTACTATTAAAGGGATTGAACTTGCAGGTCAAGTTCACTTTGTTGACTTACCAGAACCATTTGATGGACTAGGCGCTAAATTCGCTTGGAACCGTGCAGATTCTGATTTTGTAACCGAAGAGATTGCAAGCCCTGGTGCAGTAGCTGATGCCAACCTATTTGGTTTCTCAAAAGATGTGGCTTCGGCGTCTATCTACTGGGAAGGCGACAAAACAACTATCCGTCTTCTTTGGAAATACCGTTCTAAATACTTCCAACCAAATGGATTGCCATTCCCAGACCGTTCTCATCGTTATGTTCAGCCAGCTGAATACATCGATATGTCGGCTAAATACAAAATCAATTCATCAGTTAGCCTGTTCTTTAAAGGGTCAAACTTAACCAATACGGCTCAAGTTTATACTCGTGGTAATGATTCAACTATTTCTGATTACTCACGTTCAGGTCCTAAATGGGAGTTAGGTATAAAAGCAAAATTCTAGGTTATTCCTAGTGGTTAGCTTCGGCTGACTGCACTGAGTTTGTGTTGATTATTGATACACAAACTTAATGTCCCCCTTTGCCGTCATTTGATTGCAAAGGGGGACAAGTCTTCAAGGAACGCAGATAGAGCACATTGCTCAACTATATTTTTAAGCGTGCGGTTTCTATCCATTTATTAAATAGAAGCGGCAAATAACAAAGCAAAATTTCGAATGCACACTGCTAATCGGTGAGCCAACAATATGCGAAATAAGCATTTATATATTTAGGAGTTAATTATGTCTAAACCAACTATCGGCTTTATCGGTCTTGGCCTTATGGGCGGCAACATGGTCGAAAACTTACAAAAACGTGACTATACGCTTAACGTGATGGATTTGAATAAAGAAGCTGTTGCTAAAGTACTAGAGCGCGGAAATGCGACTGAAGTATCTTCAGGTAAAGAATTAGCAGAAAAAAGTGACATCGTAATGCTTGCTTTAACAACGTCTAAAGTTGTTGAAATGGTTGTTTATGGTGATAACGGTATTTTAGCTGGTATCTCAGAAGGCAAAACGTTAATTGACTTCGGTACTTCAATTCCTGCTTCTACTCGTAAAATTGGTGCTGATTTAGCGGCTAAAGGCGCTGGCATGATTGACGCACCTCTAGGTCGTACACCTGCTCACGCTAAAGATGGTTTATTAAACATCATGGCAGCTGGTGATATCGACACGTTTAACAAAGTTAAGCCTGTATTAGATGATCAAGGTGAAAACGTATTCCATTTAGGCGCACTTGGTGCCGGTCATACAACTAAATTGATCAATAACTTCATGGGCATGACGACAGTAGCAACTATGTCTCAAGCATTTGCAGTTGCTAAAAAAGCAGGTGTTGATGGGCAGCAATTATTCGACATTATGTCTGCTGGTCCTTCTAACTCTCCATTCATGCAGTTCTGTAAGTTTTATGCAGTAGACGGCGAAGAAAAACTTGGTTTCTCAATCGCTAATGCAAACAAAGACTTAGGTTACTTCTTAGAAATGGTTAAAGACTTAGGTACTGAATCTTTGATCGCAGAAGGCACATCTAAAGGTCTACAAGCAGCAGTTGATGCTGGTCTTGGCCAAAATGATGTTCCAGTTATATTTGATTACTTCTCTGGTTTAGAAAAGTAATTAGCTAGTCTTGAAAGGAGCTTTAAGGGAAGGTTTAGTTTTAACATGCAATTAAACAAAGAACTTATGGCTCCCTCTTAATATACAAGATATCAGTCTTATCAATTATTGAGCTATTGCCACTTATGATGTGGCTATTAATTACAGAAGTCGTATTTTTATACCGCTTCTTTTTTACAAATATAAAGAGTTAATTATGCGATTCATAAGCGGGCACTTAATAAATATATGTTTAGTTCTGGTATCTTTTATAGCTACAGACTTGTGTGCCAAAGAGTACTTAGTCGACAACAAAAAAGCCTACAACAAATTGGCTTCAACCTTGGTTGCTGGGGACACAGTCGTTCTTAAGAACGGTGTTTGGAATGACTTTGAGATTGTATTGCAAGGTCAAGGCAGCAAAAACGCACCAATTTCACTAACAGCTGAAACTAAAGGCAAAGTTATTCTTTCAGGCCAATCAAATTTAAAATTGGCTGGTGAATATTTACACGTTTCAGGTTTAGTATTCAAAAATGGTTTTACGCCAAGTAGTGCCGTTATTGAATTTCGTGTAAACAAAGACAACTTTGCTTATCACTCACGCGTTACAGAAGTGGTGATTGATAATTACAGCAATCCAGATAAAACAGAATCGGATTATTGGGTTGCGTTATATGGCCAACATAACCGTTTTGACCATAACCACTTAGTGGGTAAAAGAAACAAAGGGGTGACGGTTGCGGTTCGTCTTAACAGTGAACAAAGTCAACAAAATCATCACATCATTGACCATAACTATTTTGGCCCTCGCCCTATATTTGGTTCAAATGGTGGAGAAACCTTAAGAATTGGTACTAGTCATCATTCATTAACGGATTCATATACTTTGGTTGAAAATAACTACTTTGATCAAACCAACGGTGAAGTAGAAATTATTTCAATCAAGTCAGGCAAAAATACGGTACGTGGAAATGTATTTTTTGAAGCGCGTGGTACGTTAACTATGCGTCACGGTAACGATAACTTAATTGAAGAAAACGTATTTTTTGGTAATGGCGTAGATCATACCGGTGGCATACGTGTTATCAATAAAGGCCACACCATCCGTAATAACTATATGGAAGGCTTAACGGGTTTCCGTTTTGGTAGTGGTTTTACCGTAATGAACGGTGTTCCTAATTCACCAATCAATCGTTATCACCAAGTTGATGGTGTGACGATTGAAAATAATACTTTAGTGAATGTTGAGCATGTTCAATTAGGTGCAGGTAGCGATGCAGAACGAAGTGCAGTACCAATAAATAGCACATTAAAAAATAACTTAATCATCAACCAAGACAATCAACAACCGTTCACAACGTTTGATGATATGAGTGGTCTTAAATTCTCAGATAATATTGCCAATACCGATGTGCTTAAAGAATTAGCCTACGGGATCAAGAAAGAGGGTGTTGAGTTAAAACGCGGGATAAATGGTCTGCTTTTACCTAAATCAAACGCCATTAAGGCTGGGGTAAAACGCGACTTATCTGTATTAGATAAAAACGCGACAGGGGTAACTTGGTACGCTAAAAAACCAGCTGTTGTTGCCTTTGAGTCAGGTGTTACACATACAGTGAAAGCCAATTCAAATGCCTTATTAGCCGCAATTGAAAAAGCAAACTCGGGCGATGTATTAGTCTTAGAGTCCGGTCAATATAACATTCCTAAAATCGTCATTGTGGATAAGACATTAACGATAAAAGCCAAAGAACAATCAAAAGCAACAATCACTTATGAACGCTCTACCTTATTTGAAATCCACGACGGCGGCAGTTTAAAACTAGATGGCTTAACCATTACCGGTGAAAGAAGTCCTGATTATGCGGGTAACAGCGTTGTGCGTACCAAAAAATGGGGCATGGTAGAAAACTATCGTTTTGTTTTAATCAACTCTACGGTAAGCAACCTAGACATCAACCACTCTTATAGTTTCTTTATGACCGGAAAAGTCGCGTTTGCTGATGATGTTTCTATTATCAACAATACGTTCACTAACGTAACCGGTGACATATTACGTTTAAATACAGAATACGAAGATTTAGGTATTTATAACGCTGAGTATGTAAATATCAAAAATAACCAGTTCACAGACGTACAAGGTAGCATCGTTAAGTTATACCGTGGTGGCTCGGACGAAAGTACCTTCGGCCCTCATTTGTTTATGAGTGATAACCAACTTAATAATGTTGGACTTGGTAAACGTAATAAAGATGGCTCAAGTTTGTACGCTCATGGTGTTCAGGTAACAGATATTTCTAGCAATACCATAGTGAACTCAGCACCAATCATCATTGAACATACTGTAGGTGAACCACAAACAGCGATTACCAGTAACGTATTTGACGGTACGCAAGCTCCTAGTGTGACTGAGTTACGTGTAAAAGGCCCACATACCGCTAAGCTAATAAACAACAAGGTTAAATAAAAATTATGTTGAATTTAACTAAAAAAGTAGCAGCGATTTTTTTAATAGCGAGTGTGTTTGCGATGAGTTCATTGGGTGTAAATGCCAAACACCCTAATTTAGTAACTACCTCTGAAGACGTGCAGTTAATGCGTGACGCGATTAACGTTGAAGGCCGTTTTGCAACGACTTACAAAAAGTTAAAAGCGCAAGTTGATGCACAAATGCAACAACCAATGGCAGTGCCTGTGCCTAAAGACGGCGGTGGTGGTTATACTCATGAACGCCATAAAAAGAACTATCAGTTAATGTATAACGCGGGCATGATTTATCAATTAAGCCAAGACGAAAAATACGCTGACTTTGTTACCGATATGTTGTTGCAGTACGCAAATTTATATCCAAACTTGCCACTACATCCTGCTAGAAAAATGAAGTCGCAAAACCCGGGTAAGTTTTTCTGGCAAAGCCTGAACGAAGCCGTGTGGTTAGTGTATACCATTCAGGCTTATGACTTAGTTTATAACGCGTTAAATGCATCTGAGATCAAAAAAATAGAACAAGAGTTATTAAAACCGGTTGCGCTGTTTTTATCTGAAGGGCAACCATCTACGTTTAATAAAGTTCATAATCATGGCACTTGGGCAACAGCCGGAGTAGGTATGGCTGGCTTTGTTATGAATGAACCTGAGTGGGTAGAAAAAGCATTATATGATTTACAAAAATCGGGTAAGGGCGGTTTCTTAAAACAGATAGAGCAGTTATTTTCACCGCAAGGTTATTATAACGAAGGCCCGTATTATCAAAGATACGCATTATTCCCTTTTGTTACCTTTGCTAAAGCAATAGAAAATAACCAACCTGAACGTAAAATTTTTGAACAGCGCAATGGGTTATTATTAAAAGCCATAAATACAACTATTCAACTTAGCTACAACGGCTTATTTTTCCCAATAAATGATGCGATTAAAAGTAAAGGCATTGACACCATTGAGCTAGTTCATGGGGTAACCATTGCTTATGGATTAACAGGCAATACTGGTTATTTAGATATCGCGCAGCAACAAGACCAAATCATTTTATCTGGCGATGGGTTAAAAGTCGCTAAAGCGTTAGATAAAAAATTAGCAACACCTTACCAGTTTAAATCAGTGGCATTTGGTGATGGTAACGACGGTAAACAAGGCGCATTAGTTATTATGCGAAGTGTTACTGAAGATTCAGACTTTAATAGTACTCAAACCGTATTGTATAAACCTGCAGCTCAAGGTTTAGGTCACGGTCATTTTGATAAATTAACTTGGCAGTTTTATGACGCCGGAAATGAAATCGTTTCGGATTATGGTGCTGCTCGTTTCTTGAATGTTGAAGCTAAATTTGGTGGTCGTTATTTACCAGAAAATGAAACCTATGCTAAACAAACCGTGGCACATAATACCGTTGTCGTCGACGAGACAACGCACTTTAATGAAAATGTGGAAGTAGGTAATGCTAACTACCCGACACTTAACTACTTTGAAACCAACAATTTTGGTACGGTTTCAAGTGGCAAAATAAGCACGGCGTATGAAGGTGTTGAATTAGAGCGTACGTTAGCACTTGTTAACCTTCCTGGTTTGGACAACGCAGTTGCGTTAGATTTATTTAATGTAACTTCAGATGATAAACATCAGTTAGATTTACCTTTGCATTATCATGGTCAGCTTATTGAAACTGACTTCCCATTAGTGGGTAATACCAATAGTTTAAAACCAGTAGGTGCTAAAAACGGTTACCAGCATATGTGGTTAAAAGCACAAGCGACCCCTGAGCAAGGGTTAGCTAAAGTAACGTGGTTAAATGAAAACGGTCGTTTTTATACTCAAACCAGTTTAGTTAAAGGTAATGAATCATTTTTATTCACCCAACTAGGTGCCAATGATCCTAACTTTAACTTACGTAATGAACATGGGTTTATCAGACGTGTTGAAAATACCAAACAGCATAAGTTCATTTCATTGTTAGAACCGCATGGGTTATATAATCCAAGTAAAGAGTTCACTTTAGAAGCGGCAAGTCGTGTTTCTGGACTAGCGTTTACCGAGCAAGATCAACTGGCTCTTATCAAAATCGATATTGCAGAACGTTCATATTTGGTTGTTATCAACCAAGCTGAAACGGATCAGAAATTGACAACTGAATTCAAATATAACAATAAAACATTATCACTAAATGGCCGTTTGGCTGTTTATGAGCTGAATAATCAATAGGAGTTAATAATATGAAGATGCAAAATGAAAGTGCACATTTTACTGACGGCGCTACGGCTGAGATTGAAGATATAGGTGGCGGTTTACGTCGTCAAATGTTGGGTTTCAACGACGAGTTAATGGCGGTTAAAATATATTTTGACGAAGGGGCTATTGGTTATAATCATGCCCACAGACACTCTCAAATTACTTATGTAGTAGAAGGGGAGTTCCACTTCAATATAGACGGTGTGACCACGGTAATGAAGCCAGGAGACAGCTGTTACATTCCTCCTTTTGCAGATCATGGAGCTACTTGTCCTACCGGTGGCATCTTAATTGATACTTTTAGTCCAGCTCGTGAAGACTTCTTAGAGGAAAAATAACATGAAAATTCAAGGATTACGTTGGTGGGTAATCGCATTAATTGCGCTTGCTACCATAATAAATTATATCGACCGTTCAGCATTAAGTGTTTTATGGCCTGATATCGTAGAAGACTTATTTCCGGACGAGTCTGCGTTAGAGCGTAAACAAATTTACGCTACCATTTCAGTGGTATTCGTATTTGCTTATGCATTTGGTCAAGCCATCTTCGGTAAGATCTTCGACTGGATTGGAACCAGAATTGGTTTTGTACTTTCAATTGGTGTTTGGTCATTAGCGACCGCGGCACATGCCTTTGCTCAAGGTGTATTAAGTTTCAGTATTTTCCGCGCCATTCTTGGTGTTGCAGAAGCCGGTAACTGGCCGGGTGCAGCTAAAGGTAATGCAGAATGGTTCCCAACCAAAGAACGTGCATTAGCACAAGGTATCTTTAACTCTGGTGCTGCCATTGGTGGCATTGTTGCAATTCCACTTATTGCATTCTTAACCATATATTTCAGCTGGAAAATGGTGTTTGTGATCATTGGTTTAGTGGGTCTTTTATGGTTAGTGCCTTGGATGGTATTAGTAAAAGCGCCTCCTGGTAAACACCCATGGATCACAGAAGAAGAACGCGCATATATCTTAACTGGTCAAAAACGTGAAATTTCTGCTGAAACCGGTGTTGAAATTGATGAATATAACCCGTCAACGACTGAACTATTATCTCGTAAACAAAGCTGGGGTGTGATCATCGCATCTGCGGCGATAGACCCAATTTGGTGGTTATTCGTATTTTGGATCCCTATTTATCTAAATGAAGTTTACGGCATGGACGTAAAAGCGATTGGTATCTACGGTTGGGTTCCTTATGTTGGAGCTATGTTCGGTGCTTGGTTTGGTGGCTTACTTGCTCAAAACCGCATTAAAGCCGGTTGGGATACAAACAAAACACGTAAGTTTGTTATTACTTTAGGCTGTTTAATTATGCTGCCTTCATTACTGGCGATGTCTAATCCAGGCGCACCCGTTAATGCGGTATTAATCATGGCCGTTATCTTATTTGGTTTCCAAACGGCAATTGGTAACGTGCAAACACTACCAAGTGACCTTCTTGGTAAAAAGTCTGTGGCAACATTAGCGGGCTTCTCTGGTATGGCCGCTAAATTAGGCGCGGTTGGTTTAACGTCTTTAGTTCCAATTTTAACTGCAGATGGTAACTACTACCCTGCATTTATCATAGGTGCATCGTTAGCAATCATTGCTATGGCGGCGGTTTGGATCTTAATTCCAAGAGTTGAACCTCTAAAGCCAAAACAGTAAACAGCTAAAAAAACAGCAATACTCAAATGACACTGTGAGGTTGTTTGGGTATTTGCATCACACATTTAATTTAAAGTTAATAAGTTTTGAAAATGAAAAATATTTATTTTTTTGGCGAGTGCATGATTGAGTTACGCTCAATCGAAGAAAGTTTGATGCGTCAATCGTTTGCCGGTGATGTTTACAATGCTGCTGTGTATTTAAAGCGATGCTTTCCAGCTATTAACTCTTCGATTGTGACATCTGTTGGTCAAGATAATTTAAGCGACAAAATGATCGGTGTGTTTGCTGAAGAAGAAATAGATACAGAATTTGTTTTCAAACATGACACTAAAATCCCTGGTATGTATTTGGTTGAAACCGATGATGTTGGGGAAAGAAGTTTTACCTATTGGCGTAGTGACGCCGCTGCGCGTTATACAATGGAACTGTTCAACGACGACGCAATCGCAAAATTAAAATGTGCAGACATGTTTTTCTTTTCTGGCATTTCATTAGCGATTATCAAATCTGAACTAAGAGACTCATTTTGGCAAATGGTTTGGCAATTAAAAGACGCGGGCGTTCAAATTGTATTTGATCCTAATTATCGTGCTCGTTTATGGGCATCGGTAGACGAAACCAAATTATTATATGACCTAGCACTGCAAGTTAGCGATATTGTTTTACCGGGCATTGAAGACTTTAATTCAATTTACGGCCACACCAGTTTTGACCATGTAAAAACATTCTGTAAGCCATACAACATCAAAGAGTTGGTGATCAAAGATGGACCAAATGGTGTTTTGGTTATATATGACGGTGAAGAAACCTTCATTGATATTTTACCGGTTGAAAACGTTGTGGATACCAACTCAGCTGGTGATTCGTTCAACGGTGCGTATTTGGGTTCTCGCCTTACAGGTCGCTCAATAACAGATGCTGTTCAATTAGCGGCAAAAGCAGCGGGCACGGTTATCCAGTATCCAGGTGCAATCATTCCTAAAGAAGCATTTGATTCAATTAGGCAGTAACCGATCTTAACGCTATTTTTCGTTTAATAGCGTCAAAATTTAATGGCACAGACCATAACTAGTCTGTGCCACCTTCAACATTTTAATTATTATTGTAAGAGTAAAGGAATTTAGATGACTTCTTTTTCTAGTTTAATGGGTTCACAAACATTATTGCCTATCATTCAGGCCGACACACCTGAACAAGGTGTCAATATTGCTAAAGCAATGGCCGCCGCGGGGTTAAAACTTGTTGAAGTGGTATTACGTACAGAGCAATCTTTAGCAGCCCTTAAAGCAATAAAAGAACAAGTTCCTGAATTATTAGTAGGTGCAGGTACGATTACCAATAAAGAAATATTGCAGCAGGCAATTGATGCAGGTTCTGACTTTATTGTTACTCCAGCAGTGTCTGACAAACTACTAAGTCATTTAACCAAGTGTGGCGTACCTGTATTACCAGGTGTTTCAAACACGGGTGATATTTTAATGGCTATCGAACACGGGTTTACTGAATTGAAATTATTCCCAGCATCTTTGTCTGGTGGCGCACCGTTTTTATCGGCGGTTGGCTCAGTATTCCAAGGCATTAAATTTTGCCCAACCGGTGGTGTGTCAGAGCAAAACAAAGGCGATTACTTATCTCTAAACAATGTTATTGCCGTTGGTGGTACTTGGGTTTGTCCAAAAAACTGGGTAGAAGCAGAAGATTGGCAAGCCATTACCGATGCTTGTAAAAAAGCGATTCAATAATAGGTTATCCAAGATGTCTCAATTATCAGATGTATTGGCTGCGGGCGTTATTTTAGGTGATGACGTTCAAACCTTGTTTAATCACGCCAGAGCCAACCAATATGCATTACCAGCGGTTAATACCGTTGGTACTAACTCAATTAATGCCACTTTAGAAGCGGCAGCTAAAGTTAATTCCCCCGTTATTATTCAGTTATCAAATGGTGGCGCCTCTTTCTTTTTAGGAAAGGGCGCAAAACTACAAGGCCAAGATGCAGCCGTTAAAGGTGCTGTAGCCGCGGCTAAATACGTTCATGCCGTTGCTGATTCATACGGTGTGCCAGTGTTATTGCATACCGACCATGCCGCTAAAAAATTATTGCCTTGGGTTGATGGGTTGTTAGACGAAAGCGAAGCGCATTTTAAACAAACCGGAAAACCTTTATTTAGTTCACACATGATTGATCTTTCAGAACAACCATTGGAAGAGAATATCGCTATTTGTGCTCAGTACCTTGAGCGCATGAGCAAAATGGGCATGACGTTAGAGATAGAGTTAGGTTGCACTGGTGGCGAAGAAGATGGTGTTGATAATAGCCATATGGATGCGTCGGATTTATATACCCAACCGGAAGACGTTGCCTATGCCTATGAAGAGTTATCAAAAATTTCTGATAAATTTATTATTGCAGCCTCATTTGGCAATGTTCACGGTGTATATAAACCAGGTAATGTTGTACTAACGCCTGAGATACTAAAAAATTCACAAAAGTATGTGTCTGACAAATTTGACTTACCACATAACAGCTTAAACTTTGTTTTCCATGGTGGTTCTGGTTCTGAGCCTGAAAAAATTGCCGAGTCATTAACCTATGGCGTTGTTAAAATGAACATAGATACTGACACGCAGTGGGCGAGTTGGTCTGGTGTTCTAAATTATTACAATGACAAACAAGCATACTTGCAAGGTCAAATCGGTAATCCTGATGGCGACGACAAACCTAATAAAAAACATTACGACCCTAGAGTTTGGTTGCGTAAAGCAGAAGAGTCTATGGTGACACGTTTAGAGCAATGTTTTGCTGAGCTTAACTGTATTAATCGTTATAACTAAATCTTATTGGTAGATAAAATTATGAAAAGACTGGTTCCTGTTTTAAAGCAAGATGGCGTTGATTTAGATTTAATCATGTTAATTCGTACTATCTTAGCGGCTTCTAAAGAAATTGCATTTAGAGTTAGCCAAGGTGCTTTAGCAGGTGTTTTAGGTTCAACATTGGATGAAAATATTCAAGGTGAAGTGCAAAAGAAACTCGATGTATTATCTAATCAGCTGTTAAAAGACATGTTGTTGGATGATGACACCGTCAGAGCGATAGCATCGGAAGAAGAAGATTATGTGGTTGGCGGTCATGAAAATGGCAAATACATCGTTGCTTTTGATCCACTAGATGGCTCTTCTAACATAGATATTAATGGCCAAATAGGCACAATATTTACCATATACAACGCCAGAAACGACGTGCCTTTTGATAGTGATGAACAATTTCTACAATCGGGTTCTGAGCAAGTGTGTGCCGGTTATGTATTGTATGGTGCATCTACTATGTTGGTGATGAGCACAGGCGGCCCAACACGTTGTTATACCCTAGATTTAACCCATGGTGGTTACCTGTTAACTCAAGATGAAATGTCGATTCCAGCAGACAGCAAAGAGTTTGCGGTGAACATGGCTAATTATCGTTTTTGGAATAATGACGTTCAGAAATTTTTTGATGATGTGTTATACGCCAGTGATGAATATAACAAAGCGTCAATGCGCTGGAATGCGGCTATGGTGGGAGATGTTCACCGAGTTATTAGTCGAGGCGGCATCTTTGTTTATCCAAGCGATAGCCGTAAAGGTATTGAAAATGGCAAGATTAGACTGTTATACGAAGCCAACCCGTTAGCGATGTTAGTTGAAAAAGCAGGCGGTTTAGCGGTATCTAACAACCAAGCGCGTATTTTAGATATCAAACCAAACACATTACATCAAAGAGTGCCTGTGATTATGGGCTCTACTAATTTAACCAAGAAGTTAAATTTTAGTTAGGTCTATTCAGTACAATTTGATTAATAAAAAAGCCCCATATTAGAAATAATAAGGGGCTTTTTTACGTTCTTTTTTTAGCTTCTCAAACTCGCAACTCGAAACTCTTAACCTTTCGGAGCCATCGACTGGCTTAAATCAATCTTAGAAAAAGTAACGCTAGTATAATCGCCATTGGCTTTATCTTCAGCCCAATCACCTGTGCCAGCACAAGCTGCATACCAAACACCTTTTGCATCTTTAGTTGAACATTGATTGTAAGCACCAGCTTTAAAGTATAACCAATCACCAGTGTAACCAGCTGGGTGATCAAGCGTGTCTACCTTGCCATATGGGTCTACATTGTTTGATAAATCAACTTGATACTCTACCGTTGGTTTGTTCGCTTGGGTAAAAGTTAAATACATAATGTTTTGGTGAACATTGATGGTATAGCTAAACTCTTCTCCTAACGCGATTCCCGCGTCACCAGGATCAGCTGGATTTTCCCATGTATAACCCCAAACTGGATGTGCAATGTCGGTACGGTTTGGATCTGCTTTTGCTAAATTACGTTCGTAGTTCCAAAACACAGAACCGGTTTTGTGCCCAGGCCATTTTTTATAATATATTTTAATTGGTTCGTTACCCCAACCAAAACCATCACCGTCGGAAACTAAGTCTTTATCTTTACCTGCATATATTTGTCCTACAACCACAGAGTAAGCTGGTTTTTTAGGGTGTTTTGCATTTAATGCAACGTGATTCACTTTTAAAGTAGCGTCTAATCTTCCACCAACTTGACCAAAATAAGCCGAATCTGGATGTGCCGCTATAGCAAAGTTATTGGCGTACGCTTTAGTGCTGATAGAGGTATCCATACCGCGGATCATTTGTCGTAATTCACTACGTGTATTTGATGAGTTTGCCGATGTGAATGCTTTATTTGGTACCGTAAAAACTAAATCGCCATTTTCATCAGTATAAAAAAGTCAGGGTGCTGGTAGCTGGCTAATTCTTTGGTATCAATTTCGTCAACTTTGCCATTGCCGTCAGTATCTGTAGGTACAGTAATTTTCCAGTTAGATAAATCAATCTTGCTCTCTGGTGCATCTGACGTGCTAGCACAACCGGCAAGCAATATGGTTAAAGGTAATAAGGGCAGAAGTTTAAACATCGTATTCTCCTAATAAATACAGTAATTCTATGAATAAAAAGTACGTTGTTAGTATCTTCACTCAGTAACCATTAAACATGTGTAAGTTGAATTAAAACTTAAGCCGTGCACTGCCTTATAAAATAACAAGTCGCACGTTGTAATGTGATTAATTTATAACTTGAGCTAACCAATCTTGTATTTTATAACGAAAGGCAAGTTATATTACATTGTGACCAATTTATCAATATTGTATTACCAAATATTTAATTGGTTAACCAATGTAACTGTAAAGTATTAAGTGGCAGTAACAAATGGAATTTTAATGTGAAAAAAAACATAAGGGGGCATGTGTTCTGTCAACAAAGTCCAGTTTAAACACAAGTTGGTTATGATAATGCGAGGGTAGTCATCTCTTTTATATAAGGGTTTACCTTCCAACTATTCGGGTTCCAGCCTAGTAAAAATCGATAAAAGTCAGCCCACGCAATAGGGTATAATCGCGAGTATTCTGCACTGAGTTGGTCAAAATCTAAAGTCGGGTGTGTTTGAGTTAAGGCCAGTTTTAAAGCCTTTAAATATAGCTCAAGTATCTGGTCGCCATATTTCTCAAGACTAGTTTGTTCCAGCGCACTACCGGCTAAATAGGCTAAATCCACTACACCAGCGCCTTTGCCAACATATTGAAAGTCCACCGCTGCTACATCACATTCATTAGTATGAAAACACAAGTTCTCAAATTTAGCGTCACCATGAATTAAGGTTTGATACTTAGCATTTGTTAAACAACGATCGAGCTTGGTTGCGTGTTGTTTTAACTCACCCTCTGGCATAACAGCCAATTCATCTTGACGGGTATCCAAATGCCAATACCCACCTTGTGACCAAAGGCCATCGGCGGTATTAAACATAAATGTACTATGAAAGTTAGCTAGCCAAGTAATGGCAAGTTTGAGTTTGTGCCAATCGTTTTTATCCGCACTAATGTTATAACCACTGGCGTGTAAATCTTCCATAACTAACAAACAGCCATCTTCTAATTCCACAATTTTGTGTAATGCTGGGACTTTGCAGTTTTGAGCACACAGGCTTGAATATCGACGGTAAAACTCAGTTTCTATTTGGTACGATCTAACTTTACGCTGGTGGCTATTGTCGGTATTCCAACCTCTTGGGTGCTCAGTTGCAGAATTGGAAGTTTGAATATACTTAACAATATAACTTAGGTTTTTATGTTTACTGTAACAGCGCACGATACTGCCATAACCACTCCAAAGTGCTTGTAATTGCTCTACAAATACAACTGAATTATCTTGCATTGTTTGCTGTAATTTTGGTAATAGGTTTTGAACAAACGGGCTGTCTGAATGCACATTATTTTTTAGTTTTGAAGTCATAACGCAGCAAGGGATAAGTTTTAGGGATAAGTTATTTATCCAGTTTAAACGAGGGACGTATTCTTGGCTAGGTCGGGGTGTTAGGCCAAGGTATATTAGACAAATTGGATTTTACTAACTTAGTGGACACAAATAGGCTAAAATATCGGGTTATTGTTTAGCTTTGAGCCCCTTATAAAATGACCTCTACTCCAACTGCAACCAATTTCAAAGAACTTGGCTTAATCACACCACTGTTAGACCGCCTTACTGAATTGAAATATCAACAGCCAACCCCAATACAAGCACAGGCGATACCAACGGTATTAGCAGGACGAGATTTAATTGCAGGGGCAAATACGGGGTCGGGTAAAACCGCGACATTTGCATTACCTTTGCTTCAAAAGATATATGAACAAAGCATTCTTTCAAAAAAGCTTAGCACTACAAAAACTAACGTTAAAAGCGGCAACTATGTTGCTGGACTTATCTTGGTACCTACGCGTGAGTTAGCCAAACAAATAGCAGACAGCATTAAATCTTATGCTCAACACTTTAACGGCGAAATAAAAACCCTTGCCGTATTTGGTGGTGTGTCGGTTAATACGCAAATGTTGGCGCTACGTGGCGGAACCGACATTTTGGTGGCCACACCCGGTCGACTGTTGGATTTAATATCAAGTAATGCCATAAAATTAGATTTAGTAAGTACCTTAATTTTGGATGAAGCCGACCGTATGTTAAGTCTGGGCTTTACGGAAGAATTAACAAAACTGCTAAAATTAACGCCAAACAAAAAACAAACCTTATTGTTCTCAGCCACCTTTCCAGAGCAAGTACAAGACTTAACTAAAACCTTGTTAACCAATCCGGTTGAAATCCAACTGCAAAGTGAAGACGCCAGTACCTTAGTACAACGTGTATTTACCGTTAACAAAGGTGAGAAAACCACCGTATTAGCGCACTTAATTAATCAACATCAATGGCAACAAGCCTTAATATTTGTTAACGCCAAAAGAAGTTGTAAACACTTAGCGGATAAATTACTTAAACGTGGCATAACCGCAGAAGTATTCCACGGCGACAAAGGCCAAGGCGCACGTAATCGTGTTTTAGAATCATTTAAAGCCGGTGAGATCCAAGTATTAATCGCCACAGACATAGCAGCACGTGGATTGGATATAGAAAAACTGCCGGTAGTAATAAACTTTGATTTACCAAGAAGCCCATTAGATTATATGCATCGCATTGGCCGCAGTGGCCGCGCAGGAGAAGTAGGCTTAGCATTATCCTTGATCGATCACGAAGACTTCCATCATTTCAAAATAATAGAAAAGAAAAATAAATTTCGCCTAGAACGTGAATTGGTCGAAGGTTTTCCTGTTACCGACATACCAGACCAAGCGGTATTAGACGCCGAAAAAGTACAAGGCGTCGGCATGGCAAAACCAGAAGGCACAGGCAAGAGAAAACACAAACACAAAAACAAATCTTCAATCAGTGCCGCCGACGTTTGGGCTGGCCATGTTGGTGATGATGATTAATCTTGTAAGGTCACCGACCTTATAATCAGGCTTAGCATTAATTAAATAATTCAGAGAATTGTGCATGAAAAGGTTAATAAACCTTAAAAGGAAGTATTCTTTTAAACAGAAAATGTTGAGCTTTAAACAAGCTTTAGCACAGGAAAAACAAGAAACCATTGAGATGCTGAGCATCTACAAAAAATTTACTAAACGTACAGCGAACAAAGAAGAAATGAAAATTGCCCAAACGCAGTTTTTCGATCTGCTAAAAGGCTGTGGATTAGGTGTTTTTGCCTTATTACCTCTGGCGCCAATCACCATTCCTATCCTTTTGAAAGTTGGCAGAATGTTAGGTGTTGAATTAAAGCCAACCTCTTTTAATGATAAAAAACCAGTTCAAAACCCAGAACAAGATAAATAGCGGCCGCGCTATTCAAACTTAAAACCTAGCCTTAAATAGGTATTTACTTAAGGCTATCGTTTTGTGTTCAGACACACTTTAAATTCAAATGCTTTCAGTAATAATATTCAAATTTTAAGCCGAAAAGATCAGGCCTAATAAAACCACTTGAGTGATCAAACCAATTAAATAAAAGTAGCTGCGCGGGCTCGGATTTTCATTGGTGGCAATTTTATAAAACAAAGTCATATGAACAATACGCGCCGCCGCAAACACAGATGTCACAACATAAAGTGTATTTGCATCAACCCCTGCAAACATAGCCAATAAAGCGGTAACCACAAATAACGGCACATTTTCCAAAGAGTTCATAAAGGTCCGGTTACTGCGGAAGACAAAAGAGTGGTGATCCAACTCAGGTGCAACCACACCCGGAATATAATGGTCTTGTTTTCTATGGGCTCTAGCCGCAACTAAAGCTTGAATAACAACGGTGGCGATAATAATAGCGATTACAAAAATACTGTCAGCATATTGTGGCATTGGACTTTTCCTGTTTGTTTATAGTTTGCGTGCAAAGTAATTTAACAGAGGTGTTTATATGTGTCAAATGATTTGTGTGCAAAGTAAAATAACTACTGCTTTAAAAGTAGTTGTTCATAAACCAAACCACTTTCGCTACCATGGGTAAATAACACAATTTAAAATTGATAAGAGCAGGCTTTCAAATGATCAAGAACGTATTCACCATCGCCGCCGTAATCACTGTGCAATTAGCTGTAATTAAAAGCGCCATTGCAGAACCAAGCCAGTGGCAAGTGAAGGTGGAAGAGCCTGATTTAGTAATATCAACCAGAACAGTACCGCACTCACAACATCTTGAAGTACAAGCAACAGTAAACTTTCAAGCGCCCCTAAATACCATAAAAGCATTTTTTACCGCAGATGGAGAGTGTTGGAAGTGGCAACTACGTTGTAGTCGAACAAACATAATTGATTCAACCTCTGAGTCAGAAAAAACGATTTATGTTGTTGTTGATATGCCTTGGCCAATTGATGACAGAGACTTTGTTTTGAATTCAACCTACAGCGAAGATCAAACTAATAACCGTTTGACGTTAACGTTAGTTCCTTCTGAAATCCAAGCTCCGTCTGAAACTCAAGTCCCAAGCGATTTAGTTCGCGCGTACTCAACAATCACGTACGAATTAACAAGACAAACAGAAGACAACCACACCACACTGAACGTCACCATGCACACCGAATTTGGCGGTTCAACACCATCTAGCCTAACCAATAGCCTGTTACACAAAGAACTAAAAAAAGACTTAACCAAGTTAATGCAACTTGTGAGAAGCGCAAAAGCAAATCAATGAAGGGCAAAGCTAGTTGAGTAGTGTTAGAATTCTAATTCCTATCAATTACAATTGACTTAGATTATTTTTAATTTGGCGCAAATAACATAAAGTTATTAATAAATAACTGAATCAAGTTACCTGCATGCTGTCTGACTGAGCCACCAGCAAATAAACTAAATACTTGTTTAGTGATGAAACAAATATCAATCTCTTTGACTAATTCAGGAAAGGTATGGCCCTGATATGAAAAGTCGGTGATATAAACAAGCTTTCATTTACCACTTAGTTTGTCCAGCCTCACTTCAACCGGATGAAAACCATCAGTATTTGGTGAGTATTCAGAGTCACGAAAGTTAAAGGCATTAGCTGAAATGCTTTTGTTTGGAATAGTTGATTTATTAATTTCTCTATTTAAAACGGTATAAAAAGATTTAGGCACAGGTAAAAGAAAACACATAGGGCCAATTAAAGCCGCTGACGTTTGGGCTGGAATTTCAAAGTTAGATAGTTAGCCTGAGTACTTATTTTTGATTGAAAGGGGTCATTACAATATTGACAGATAGATTAAAATTAGGTTATAAAACACCACATCTTGTGTTTTTGATGTGGCGTAAATACCATATATAGAAAACCAACTAACTGGAATCGAATAAAAGGAAGATTCTAATGTATTTAACAAACACTGAGTTTGTAAAAACATAGAACGAATTTGAGTTAACCCATAACTCAACATACAGCACTTATTAAGCAGTGTTGATGCCTTTATTTGATTTCAGGAGTCACTTAACAACCTCCTGTAATTGAACAAACGAAACTTGCCTTGCAAATGCTTGGCATATATTTATTCATTTAGGAGAATTGCCCATGAGCCATTTTATAAATTTAGATTTAAACCGATTGATGCAAGCGCAAAGCGACGAGATTAATCAATTGAAAAAATCACCAACTTATATTGTCGATGGATATATGAGTTATATGTTGAACAGAAAAAGTAACACAGTTAGTTTGCTGGAAAAGGCGATTGAAAAGTCTAACTCTTATATTTTTAACGTTCTCAATGGTGATTTAGGCGCCATGACATGGCGAACGCACATGGACAATTTAAATCAACTCGCACATAAACAAAGAAAGTTAGCGTTCGTTCATGCACAAGCCAAGACTCACACATTAAAGAGTGATCAATTACTCGAACGCCTAAATAGTAAATTTTGTATTGGGCAATGTAACAATCAAGATTTAGACGTTGCTGCAACAACGGCAGAGCGCGTTCAACATGTTCAGCTAAACCAATATTCGCAAACCGTATTTGATACTTTGTTTACTAAAAGCACGTCAATTGTTGGACTTTTTATAGCCAAAGACGAATTTGAACTCGACGAATTCACAGAGATAAAAAATAAATTTTGGAGTGACTATACACCGTTTATGGTGTCGATAGGTTACGCAATAGACACATCAATTGACCAGCCTTGGGAATTGCACTTGTTTAACTTTAGTGGTCAATATTCAAGTTTTCCAAATGTGGTAGAAGTGGAAGACGATTATATTTTTTTAACTGATGACAACGCCGAGTTATTTACTTGTGCGGCGTCAAAGTACAAAGGTGAGAACCAGTGCTTGTTTAAAGAGGAAAAACTAACTAAAACACAGACGTATAGCAGTGCGAAAGATGGAAAGCACTACTGCGGCTCGTGTATCGAACGCTATAATTAATTGTCGGGTTGGCTTTTATTGTTCAGGCTATTAATACTCAATATGGCCTGAAATAACATGAATTTTTAAGGTGTTTATTAACGCCATTAATTCAAATAACACTCTTAATTCAAATAACACTTAAGTGGCCAAGTAAAATTGGCCACTTGATAGTTAACTTAATGCGCCGTTGTATGTATTAATCGCCCCTTGTGTTTTATGGCAATTTACCATGTTCGCTTTTATCTTCTTTAGCATGACTTGAAAGGCCTTTGTGGTTATTTATAATTTTTTTACGGCACTTATCAAAACTCAATTTAGATTTTTTCCAGCATTGTTTGCCATCGTCGGCCAAACAATATTCTAAAACAGCCACCGCCTTCTTCTTACAGGGTATAAATTCATTGGCAGTAGCTGACGCAAAAACAGACAAACTACTAAATAGCCCTATGTAAAATATCAAAACTTTTTTCATATTCAGAACTCATTAATTTATTTGTGCAGTTAGACAATACCGTCATTTAATTAGTTAATAATAGGTAAATTAGACGATACGTGAAGCATTACAGCGACTTTTGTTTAAACAAAAAAAAGACCAAGATTGTAACCTTATACAGGTTGAACTGCGCTGGCTATTACAATGCAGCGGCGCAATACCAGTAGAGCAAGGCGAGCAGGTTCAAGCTTCTGCTCTGCGTCACAATTCATAATGTTTGGGTTTATTGACGTAGTTTGATTATATTACAGCCAACAACCAACTTTCGATTGACATAATTAAGCTCTGTAGGCACTTTATCTATATGAAATAAAAGATAAAATATTCAATGGATTTGACGTTTTTGAAGACTCATCAGTTTTATAACGACAATGCTACTAAGTTAGCCGAACAGTACCTTTCAAAAACCTTTGAACAGGTGCATCGAAGCTGGTCGCCGTTTTTACCCTCGATAATTGAAAATCCCAACGCTCGTATTTTAGACTTAGGTGCCGGTTCTGGCCGCGACGTTAAATACCTTGCACAGTTAGCCACTAAAACACACCAAACAAACAATAATATTCAAATATTTGCCGTAGAGCCAGCTCAAGAACTGGCAGTAATTGGACAAAAGACCACGGACGCTTTAAACGTAAAATGGATAGACGATTCATTACCAGCATTATCAAAAGTCAGCAAACAAGAAGTCAGTTTTGACTTAATTCTACTCAGTGCGGTTTGGATGCATATGAATGCAGAAGAGCAAAGTGACGCTCTGAATACGTTAAGTAAACTAGTTTCACATGGTGGATTAATTGTAATCACGCTTAGAATTGGTGAATTTACAGATGGCCGTATAGCGCATAAAATTAATGAAACTGATCTCATAGCGCAAGCAAATAGCCTTAATCTTGACGTTATTCTAAATGAAAACTCGGCTGACGCGCTGGATCGCTCAGATGTGACTTGGAAAACATTAGTCTTTAAATGGAAGCATTAATATGACAGTTCAGTTTTATATCAATAAGTTTCAAGCCTTAAAACCGGATAAGTCGAGTGGGCATGCAAAGCCACATAAAGTATGTTTATTGTTAGCTGTCATCGAGCAGATTGAGCAAGGCTTTATTACAACGAATAAAGTAATTTATAACGATAACTTAAAAAGTAGATTCACTTATTACTTTGAACAATTACAGCAAGGTAATGACAAAGACACGCCATATCTGCCGTTTTATCATTTACAAACTAGTGGTTTTTGGCATTTAGATGTTAAACCTGAATATCAAGAGGAGTTCAGTGCTTTAAAGGCGGCAAGTAACTCAAATATCAGTCGTTACGTGAGTTTTGCGTATTTTGATGAGGAGCTGTTTGATTATCTAAAAAGTCCAGCAACGCGACATGCATTAAAGGATGCGTTAATTCACAATTTAGACAGCTTAGAAGTTCAATATCAGCGCTGGGCATTATCCATTGGTAAATCTGAAAAGACGGTGAAGAACTACGTTGGTGCGCTTAAAGGTTCAATTTCAAATTGGTTGTATGATGCTGGAATATCCAAAGAGAACGTTTTGTCGATTGGTTCGTATGCACAGTATAGTGTGGTAGCGAGTAAAGCTTTGCAAATCGAAGAGTTTAGAGCTAAAAACACTACAGGTAATGGTATGTACAGCGCGGCGCTTAAGTCTTACCAGTCATTTTTAGCTGATGTCACTCAAGTAAATGTCAAAGATGACATTGATAAGATTTTAAACGACGAAAATACAACAGCAACCGAAAAATCAACCTTAGTTAATACCAGAATAGGGCAGGGAGCATTTAGAGATAAATTGATCCAATATTGGCAGGGCTGCGCATTAACCCGGTATAACAAAATGCAGTTTTTAATTGCCTCACATATCAAGCCTTGGGCAAGCGCTGATGACAAAGAAAGGCTAGACCCGAATAACGGTTTGTTATTGTTGGCTAATATAGATAAAGCATTCGATCTTGGTTACATAACATTTACAGAAAAAGGCAAGATAGTCATTTCACCTTACTTAGACGACTACCAAGTTTTAGGCATAAGCAAAAACATGGGAGTAAATCTAAATCAACAACACCAAGACTATTTGGCATATCATCGTGAAGTTACGTTTAAAAAATAACCAAACCCACTAATATTTGTTGGTGTTAAACCTTGGTAGTGAACCAATGTTTTGGATCTGCTCCCGCATTTGCTCAATAAGCACTTTCAATTCAACTGCTGCGTTGGCTATGCATTACTTTTTATAATTACTTACCCTTTTTTTATAATCTTTATTGAATACATTAATTTATTTATGTATCTAAAATTGATTGCATTTTATTGTTTTTGTATTCATTTATGATTACGCTTGTTTGTTATTGTATCAAATTAAGGTTACACTTATTAAGGTTTGTAAATCTTAATACTTTGACTATAAATTAAAAAAATAGAGGGATGTCATGGCTTTTAACAGAAGTAATCCAAAAAGCACCGTCAAAAAGACAGTGATGTTTCAGTATAAATCTATTGCTAACTCGGTAGTTGGCTCTCGCTTGTTTAAAACGCCTAAAGAAGGTTGGGTTAGAACCATCAGAACTGCACTTGGTATGTCGGGTGCTCAACTTGGCAAAAAAATGTGGGTGAGTCGCAATCGAATTTCTGTTCTTGAGCGAAAAGAAGCCCAGGGAGAAATCACACTAAACCAATTGCAAGCACTTGCGGAACAACTCAATTGCGATTTGACTTACGCATTGATACCAAAGAAAAAAATTGAAGATATGATTGATGACAGAGCAACAGAAATAGCTTATAAAAACTTAGAAACTAATTCTCAGAATATGTTTTTGGAAGCTCAAGCTATTGATGAAAACGCTCAAAATAGACTTCTTAATCAGATCAAAGAAGAAGTTATAGAGTCAGGTGGACGCGCACTGTGGAGCAACACTAAGGAGTAAGTTTTGTCGGAATTAATTGATAACCCAGAAGGCGCAACGCCACTTAATCCTGATGATATGCTTGGCCTAAAATTAAAGCATATTGATACTCGTGAACAGTTGAATGAAGTTGAAGCCGCGAACATACTTCAAGGTCAAATTTGGGCAAGTAAATTAAAGAAAGGAACTCAAGATCCTACTTTGGATGATATTTTTAATCGAGATTTTGTGACTAATTTGCACAAAGCACTTTTTGGTGAAGTTTGGCAATGGGCAGGACATTTTAGACAACGAGAACTTAATATAGGCGTTGACCCTAAAAATATTGCGGTTGATCTACATAATTTTATTGAAGACGCTAAATGTTCGGTCGAATTTAAGCATTATGACAACCTTGAACTTTCTGCCCGCATTCAACATAAGCTTGTTCAAATACATCCATTTGTAAACGGTAATGGCCGTCACTCCCGGATATTCACTGATATTGTGCGAGTGTATTTACTTAACGAGAAACCAATGAAATGGGCAAATGCCAAGCTTGAGAACATGACAGAAGAACGTAACTCTTATATTTCTGGCTTAAGAGAAGCCGACGTAGGCGACTTATCCACCTTCATTAAATATCTTCAAAGTCTAGGGAATAAATAAAAAGCTTAGGGAATAAATAAAATCACCGCCATAATACTCATATAAATATTATGACGGTTTGTAGTGGTTATAAAACGTTAAGAACGTTTTACTCAATATTTTGAATTTGTTCCCTCATTTGCTCAATAAGCACCTTTAACTCAACCGCTGCATTTGTTACTTCTGAATTGATGGATTTTGAGGCTAGGGTGTTTGATTCGCGGTTAAACTCTTGCATCATGAAGTCTAGTCTGCGGCCGCATGCGCCGCCTTTTTTCATTATTTTTTGAGTTTCTGTTACGTGGCTTTGTAGGCGGTCTAGTTCTTCGGCTACGTCGGTTTTTTGTGCCATGTAAATCAGTTCTTGTTCTAGGCGTTGTTCGTCAATTTCTACGCCGGCTTCTTCTAAGCGGGTTGTGATGCGTTCTTTTTGCCATTTCATGATCTCAGGTAGGTGAGCAGAAACAATTTTTGATTGTTCTAATACGCCTTCCAATCTAGTGTCTATCATGTCTTTTAGGTTTGCACCTTCGCTGGCTCTGGCGTCGATGAAGTCTTTAATCAGTGGTGTGAACGCGGCCAATATTTCTTGTTGTACGGCATTCATGTCGGTTTCTTCGGCTTGCATTACCCCTGGCCATTTTAGAATGTCGACTGGGTTGATTTCCCCTGAGGCTGCTTCGTTGGTGATCCAAGATGCACTGTCGATTAACTGTTTTGCTAAGGTTTTATTAATCGTTAACTGGGTGACTGCTGACGGATTGGGTGTGTATTTTAAAAATACTTCTACTTTGCCACGTTGCAGTTGTTTACGTAAACGCTCGCGTAATATGGCTTCTAATGAACGGAACTGTTCTGGTAGTCGAATGTAGGTTTCTAAGTAACGTTGGTTAACAGAACGGATTTCCCACACAGCGGTGCCCCAATCACCTTTGGTTTCGGTACGGGCGTAGGCAGTCATACTTTGGATCACAAGCGAGTCCTTTGTTTTAATAAGAAAGTGTTTAATTAGAAAATGAAACTATAATATTTTTGCAAGTATAACCGCGACGCAGCTAGCTGGCTAATTTATAGAGTATTAGTAGGGATTATCCCTAAAATTTAAGTAAATACTTTAAAATGATGATTTATTAGTCAAAAGTACTCGCTATTTTTATTTAAAAAGCGTAGAATGCGCGCCCTTTTGATTCCCCCATAGACAGGCTAAGCTCGGATAGTTACGTAAGGTAACGCGCATGTGAGTGATAATGGATTGACGCGTGAAGTTGGGGTAGATGTGAGTAAAACAATGACAGAACAAGTAACACCCCAACTAGAAGCAGCCGCGGTTGCCGAACTAAAATTTGCAGACTTAGGCTTAAGCCCTGCAGTATTAGATGCAGTAACAAGCGTAGGTTATGAAACACCTTCACCAATCCAAGCAGAATGTATTCCTCATATTTTAAACGGCGATGACGTTTTAGGTATTGCACAAACGGGTACAGGTAAAACAGCTGCGTTTGCATTACCTGCTTTATGTAAATTAGATGCAAAAATTAACTCTCCACAAGTGTTGGTTTTAACTCCAACTCGTGAATTAGCTATTCAGGTAGCTGAAGCGTTCACGACTTATGCTGAGAAACTTAAAGGTTTCCACGTATTACCAATTTATGGTGGCCAAGACTTCCGTACACAATTACGTTCTTTAAAACGTGGTGTACATGTTGTTGTTGGTACGCCTGGTCGTGTTATGGATCACATGCGTCGTGAAACATTGGATTTGTCTAACCTGAAAATGGTTATTTTGGACGAAGCTGATGAAATGTTACGTATGGGTTTCATCGACGATGTTGAATGGATCATGGAAAGTGTTGCTAAAAATACACAGATTGCTTTGTTCTCTGCAACCATGCCAGCACAAATATTAAAAGTAACTAAAAACTACTTAAAAAATCCTAAAGAAGTGCGCATTAAGCCTAAAACGGCGAGCCACTCTAACATTACGCAGCAATATTGGATTGTTAATAACAATCAAAAACTAGATGTATTAACGCGCATTTTGGAATTAATCCAATTTGAAGGCATGATTATCTTTGTTAAAACTCGTCAAAGTACGGGTGAATTAGCTGATAAGTTATCTGCAAGAGGTTACGCCGCTGCAGCACTTAACGGTGATATGAACCAATCACACCGTGAACAGTGTATTGAGTCTTTAAAATCTGGTCGTTTAGATATTATCATTGCAACAGACGTTGCAGCCCGTGGTATCGACGTTGAACGTGTTACTCACGTTATTAACTACGATTTACCATATGATGTTGAGTCTTATGTTCACCGTGTTGGCCGTACTGGTCGTGCTGGACGTAAAGGTATTGCAATCTTGTTTGCTGCGCCACGTGAGCGTCGTTTATTAAAAACGATTGAACGTGAAACTAAGCAAACTATCTTGCCTTATGAAGCACCTTCAAATGAAGAAGTTACACAATTACGTGTGTCTTCTTTCAAAGAGAAAGTTGCCGATGCGTTGGGTTCTCAAGAATTAGAGTTCTTTAACAAGTTAGCGGCTGAATTTGCTGCTGAACATAACATGGAAATTGCTGAAGTTGCGGGTGCATTAGCATTTTTAGCTCAACAAGAAGCGCCATTACAAGTTAAAGGTCGCAGTATGCCTGGGCATAACAACGCCGATGACAGAAGTGGTGATCGTGGTGGCCGTGAAAGAAACGGACGCGACAGAGACCGCGGTGAGCGTGGCGGACGTGACAGAGATCGCAGCGAACGTGGTCCTCGTACTGACCGTGATCCTGGCGTTAAAATGCAAGCATACCGTATTGAAGTTGGCCGTGAACATGGTGCAACTCCAAGAGATATCGTTGGCGCTATCGCAAACGAAGCAAACTTAAGCTCTAAGTTCATTGGTAACATTAAACTTATGCCTAACTTCTCAGTGGTTGAATTACCGGCTGATATGCCTACTGAAGTACAGCAACAGTTAAAACAGACGCGTATTCGTAACCAACAACTGGATCTTAAAGTAGACCCACGTGGTGGCGAAGGTGTTGGTCGTGATGATCGTCCAGCTCGCCCTCGTCGTGACGGCGGACGTGATGGCGGCGGTCGTGGTCGTGGTGGCGAAGGTCATCGTGGACAACGTGATGGTGGTCGTTCTCGTCCATCAAATCGCGGAAGTCGTGATTAATAGAGCTATACGTTCTAAACAATAAAAGGTGCATTTATTTGCACCTTTTTTTAATTTGTAATGTAGAAAAATGCTTATTGGTTTTAATACTCACGGTTTAACTTAACGTGGTGATCAGGTTTATTAAATTCAAATGAAAATTATCCATGCAGCAAGGGTTTGAATTTTCTATAATGCATTAAATTTTAAGAGTTATTGTTAGGCTTAGTCTTAAGTAACAGACTTAGTCGTTTATTAGATAGAGGTCTATATGCGTCCAAGTGGCAGAACCACATCTCAAATTCGTCCAGTTACAATTACACGTAACTTCACAGCACATGCTGAAGGTTCGGTATTAATTGAAATAGGCGATACCAAAGTTCTTTGTACTGCTACCGTAGAAAGTGGTGTACCACGTTTTATGAAAGGGCAAGGCAAAGGTTGGATCAATGCTGAATATGGCATGTTACCGCGTTCTACTCACACTCGTAACCAACGTGAAGCCGCTCGTGGCAAACAAACTGGCCGTACGATGGAAATACAACGTTTAATCGCTCGTTCTTTACGTGCTGCGGTAGACTTAAAAGTATTAGGCGAAAATACAATCACAATTGACTGTGATGTGATTCAAGCTGACGGTGGTACTCGTACTGCGTCAATTACCGGCGCTTGTGTTGCTTTGGTTGATGCAATTAATTACATGTTGAAAAAGAACATGGTTAAAGCTAACCCACTTAAACATCTTATTGCTGCTATTTCTGTTGGTGTTTACAAAGGGACACCGATTGCGGACCTTGAGTATGTTGAAGACTCAGAAGCTGAAACAGACATGAATGTTGTGATGACCGAAGATGGCCGTTTAATCGAAGTACAAGGCACAGCAGAAGAAGAACCATTTAGCTTTGACGAGATGCAAGAAATGATGGGATTAGCTAAACATGCCATCAAAGAATTAATAGATGAACAGAAAAAAGCGTTAGCTTAAGAGCAGCCGTAAGCTATAAGTCATAAGCTATAAGTTAAAAGCAACAACAAAAGCTTGATGTGAGCACTCGCTTTGGACAAGCTTTTTTACAGCTTACAGCTTACAGCTTACAGCTTACAGCTTACAGCTTACAGCTTACAGCTAAGATTTGAGGAACTTATGAAAGATTATCAAAAAGAATTTATTGAATTTGCGTTAGAAAAACAGGTGTTAAAGTTTGGTGAATTCACCTTAAAATCTGGGCGTACTAGTCCTTATTTTTTTAATGCGGGTTTGTTTAATACAGGTCGTGATTTAGCTCGGTTAGGTCGTTTTTATGCGGCAGCTTTGGTTGACTCTAATATTGAGTTTGATGTGTTGTTTGGCCCAGCATATAAAGGCATTCCAATTGCCACTACCACGGCGGTTGCTCTTGCGGATCATCATGATGTGGATACGCCTTACTGTTTTAATCGTAAAGAGAAAAAAACACACGGTGAAGGTGGTAGCTTGGTTGGCGCAGAACTTAATGGCAAGATCATGTTAGTGGATGACGTGATCACTGCAGGTACTGCAATACGTGAATCAATGGAGATCATTGCCCAGCAAGGTGCTGATTTATCAGGTGTATTAATTGCGCTGGATCGCCAAGAAAAAGGCAAAGCAGAATTGTCTGCTATTCAAGAAGTTGAGCGCGACTTTAATACTAAAGTTATTTCAATTGTGACCTTGGCAGATTTGGTTTCTTATTTAAAACAAAATCCAGATTACGCTGAGTTTTTACCTAAAGTAGAAGCGTACCGTGCCAGTTATGGTGTTTAAATAAAGCTAACTGATTTGTTTAGTGAGTAATATATAATGTTAGTTAAAACCGCTTAATTTAAGCGGTTTTTTTATAGCTAAATTAAGTGTTTATAATCTAAACTGTGGTGATGAAAAATATAAAACTACTACTAACATTTCTTAGCTGTTTGGCGTTTTATGCTAATGCGGCATTTCCACAATTATCATCTAATAATATTAATACCGATCGTCTTCTAACCAATTTTAAATATTTATCGAGTGATGAACTCGCCGGACGTAAGCCACAGACTTCAGGTCATTTATTAGCGCAAAAGTACATAACGCAAGAATACAAAACGAATAAATTATTAAGTTTTAATGTTAATTATCAGCATACGTTTAATTATGAGTCTTCACGCCAGAATAAGAGCGGTGTCAATTTGTTAGGGTACGTGGCGGGTATAAAATATCCTAATTTGTACTGGGTAGTGACAGCACATTATGATCACTTGGGTGACAATGGCCGAAGTGTATTTAATGGGGCAGACGATAATGCATCTGGTGTGGCCGCTATGTTGGCGTTATCCCGTTATTTTTCTGAGCACCCACCACAATATTCAATTATCTTTCTAGCGACCGATGCTGAAGAAGATGGGCTCAAAGGCGCAAAAGCGTTTATAACAAACCCTCCGGTGCCAATTGAAGCTATTGTGTTAAACATTAATTTAGACATGTTATCGCAAGATGCGAAGTGGAAAACACTATATGTTGCAGGAACAAGAGACAATGAAGCTTTTAAGAAAATTGTTAACGATACCAATCATAATTTACAAACCAATAGTTTTAAACTTAAGCGTGGGCATGACCGAGTTGGCGGCGGTCGTCTATCAAACAAACTCAAACCAATTGATTGGAAAAAAGCCAGTGATCACTCTGAGTTTAGGAAAAAGAACATAGCGTATTTGTACTTTGGTGTAGATACTCATAAAGATTATCATACCGTGAATGATACTTTTGAAAACGCCAATATAAGTTTTTATTTGCAAAGCGTTAACGCTATTTTAGTGAGTTTACAACAGCTAGAGCAATTACTTCCCCAGCAGATACAATCCAATAATTAATTACAATAAGTACTTCACACTCGTGGTTTGCAGTCATACTATAATGTTTCCCTAAATGATTAGAGAATGACTGTTTTTATGCGTCCTTTATTTCCCGACATTCAAATAAACCAACGTTATATGGTTCCTGTCTCTGACGGTCATGTTATTTATGTAGAAGAAAGTGGTAACCCAGATGGCATACCTGTGGTGTATTGTCATGGCGGCCCTGGTGGCGGTTCAGAACCTTTGTATCGACGTTTCTATAATCCAGAACACTATCGCATTATATTATTTGATCAGCGTGGTTGTGGGCAATCTACTCCACATTGTGCCAATGACATTAATGCGACTTGGAATAATTCGTTGTCGGATTTAACCAAAGACATGGAAGTGATCCGCCAGCATTTAAATATAAAACGTTGGGTTGTGGCCGGTGGAAGTTGGGGAACGACGGTAGCGTTGATTTACGCTATTGAGTATCCAAGTTTAGTTTTGGGTTTGATCTTAAGGGGTGTATTTTTAGGGCGTCAACAAGATCTCGATTGGTTATACGGCACTAAAGTTGGGGCTAGTCAAATTTATCCTGAACGACATGCCAATTTTAGCAGAGGCAAAAATGCAGATTCAGTGGCTGAGTTATTAACGGATTATTACGAACAGCTCACCGGTGATAATGACTTAGTGCAACTTTCAGCGGCCAAACAATTTGCCCATTGGGAGTCCAGCATATCTAAATTGAAACCAAGTTCAGGGTCATTGCAAATGACTAATAAAGAAGTGATAGCGGGATCCTTGTTAGCGTGTCATTACTTTACTAACAATTGTTTTATGTACGAACACGAGATCATCAGTGAGATTGGTCGTATTAGTCATATTCCAGGTTATATCATCCATGGTCGTTACGATATTGTATGTAAACCAGAAGGGGCTTATGAATTAAGTCGATTCTGGGAAAATGGCTTGTTAGAAATAATTCCTGAAGCTGGCCACAGCTGCACTGAAATTGGCATTATTGATGGTTTAGTTAGAGCCAGTGATGAAATGGCAAATTATATTAAACAGGAGAAGTTAAGTTAAATGATCGCCTTGATTCAAAGAGTAAAATCCGCCCAAGTCGATGTGGATAATCAAACCATAGGAAAGATTGGCCAAGGTTTGTTAGTGTTACTGGGAGTCGCCAAAGATGATGACAAGGCAAAAGCCGACAGATTAGTGCAACGGATCACCAATTACCGTATATTCTCTGATGCAGATGGACGAATGAATTTAAGCTTGAAGCACGTTGAGGGTGAGCTGTTAGTTGTATCTCAGTTTACTTTAGTGGCGGATACTAAAAAGGGCACTCGCCCAGGTTTCTCCAGAGGGGCTAGCCCAGAATTGGGTGAACAGTTATACGATTATTTTGTTGAACAATGTAAACAAGCTGGCATAACCACCCAAACTGGGCAGTTCGGTGCTGATATGCAGGTAAGTTTAGTAAATGATGGGCCAGTTACGTTTAATCTTGAAGTGTAAACGTTCTAGGCCTAATAAAATGAATACTTATAAAATAAAAACACTAAAAATGAAAAGGGAAGGGAAATGGGCATTTTAAAATTAATTACGTATTTAGCCGGCGCGGCAGCATTAGGTCTGTCAGGTTATTTAGTTAAATTATTAAATGAAACTAATTTAATGGAACAAGTTGCAGCGATACCAAGTGAAAACATTACGTATTTCCATATTGGCGCTATGGTTGTGATAGCTTGGCTGATAGTGAGTTTTGTAATGAAACTGATCTCCAGAGCAATCATTATAGCCTTGTTAGTTCTTGCTGTTGGTGCAGAAGGGACTTTTGTTGGCATGAACCTAAATGGTTTGATAGTTGAACAAACTGCCTCGTTAGAAGATGTCAAAGAGAAAGCAGAAGATATGTTAGAAGAATTAAAAGATGCCATTGACGATTAAGCTTTAACTTAGTTGTTAAGGCCAAAAAATAGGGAAGTCATGCTTCCCTTTTTTATATTTGTAATTTGGGCTTAGTCAGTTATGACTATGTTACGACCGCTTTCTTTCGCTTCGTATAACAACTCGTCGGCTTTGATCATAATGCCATCAAAAGATTTTTCGCAACAATGGGTAATGCCAATACTGATGGTGCATTTAATAGTATTACCACCTACTTCAACTGACATGTTTTCCATTTCTTGACGGAAATTATCCATTAACAATGTTGCTTCGTCTCTGCCTAAGGTATCTAAGAATATACAAAATTCTTCGCCGCCAATTCTGGCCGCTAAATAGTCTGCTGAAAAATGCTGTTGGATTAACAGGGCTGTGGCTTTTAATATTTCGTCACCAGCGTCATGGCCGTAAGTGTCATTCACCGATTTAAAATGATCGATGTCCATCATAGCAAGTGTTGAGTTGGTAGAGCCATCAAATCGTTTTACAATTTCTGGCGATACTTGTTCAAAAAAGTAACGTCGATTGTATAGTCCTGTTAAGTAATCTGTATTTGCTTGCTTCCGAATGGTGTCAAGACTCTCAATAAACTCAATATTTTGTAAAACTTTACAATAAAATTCTTCTAAACAAAATGGTTTGGTTAAGAAGTCATTCGCACCATTTTTTATAAATTTAGCAGTTAATGATTGATTACCTTGGCCAGAAATTCCAATAATACTCATCTCATCTTTAGAGTATTTTGAACGGATTTTATTACACAATTCAATACCGTCCATATTGGGCATTTCTTTGTCTGTAATGATCAGCTTTAAATCTGGATGTAACTCTAATTGTTTCATGGCTTCCTCGCCAGAACTCGCTACGTAAACATCATAATTATGGCGCTTAAGAAGATGTTTTATGTATTCTCTTGCACTGACAGAATCATCAACAACGAGAACTTTAATTAAATGATTAACTCTGAGCTTAACTAACAAGTGTTGTAAGTAGGTGTAGGCTTGTTTGCTTTCTTTAGTGATGTAATCAATTACTGGGAAATTAAGAATAGTATCTCGAGTTTTATCGTCGATCATGCCGGTCATGACAACTCCAGGAACGTTATGATCTAATAGATAAGGAATAGCTTCACCATTTGGTGCATCAGGCAAGCTGTAATCGATGATGGCGCAAAATAAGTCAGGAAACATGTGCTCTAACGCTTTCACTTCAGCGAATGTTTCTGCAGTAACTGGATTAAACCCAGCCTTGGTTACCAAATGTTTGTGGATTTGAAGAATAGGTTTACTATCTTCGACAATTAAAACGTTGAGCTTCTTCATGCGCACTTTTTTGTATTACTGTGTTATTGAGTTAAGCACTATATGATTAAACTCGCAATAAGAATCTAATTTTTATAGTAATTTAGGCGTTAGTATAGACTTGTTTTTCACCCAACCAGCGTTGAATGATTTTATTGATCAATTCAGGTTGATGGTTGAGGATATTGCTCGCTAAATTCATAGCGATAGGGATTAATGCTTCATCTCTATTTAAGTCGGCTACTTTGAAATCGGCGATGCCGGTTTGTTTGGTACCTATAATTTCCCCTGCGCCACGTATTTCTAAATCTTTTTGTGCAATAACAAAACCGTCGCTAGAGTCACGTAACACGGCCAATCTCTTTTGAGCAGTATCTGATAGGGGAGCATGATATAACAAAACACAGTGCGACTTAGAGGCGCCACGACCCACTCGGCCACGGAGTTGGTGTAACTGTGCTAATCCTAGTCGTTCAGGATTTTCTATGATCATCAAACTGGCATTAGGCACGTCTACGCCCACTTCAATCACAGTGGTAGCCACTAATAAATTAATGTCGCCAGATTTAAACTGTTCCATGACACTTTGTTTGTCGTCGCTTTTCATGCGCCCGTGCACTAAGCCAATTTTTAATTCAGGTAATAATGTTTGTAATTCAATCGCAGAATCTTCAGCGGCCTGGCATTGTAATACTTCTGATTCTTCCACCAAAGTACACACCCAATAGGCTTGTTGCCCTGTGGTGATACATACGTCTTTCACCCGTTCTATTATGGATTGTCGGCGAGTATCTGGAATTGCGACAGTCGTGACAGGTGTTCTTCCAGGTGGCAGTTCATCAATGATTGAGCAGTCTAAGTCGGCATACGCGGTCATGGCCAATGTTCTAGGTATTGGCGTGGCGGTCATGACTAATTGGTGAGGGTACAAACTACCATTTTCTGAATGTATGGCACCTTTGTTACGTAGCTCTAGGCGTTGATGAACACCAAATCGGTGTTGTTCGTCGATGATGATCATAGCTAAGTTATGAAATTGTACAGATTCTTGAAATAAGGCATGGGTGCCAATCACCATTTGGGCAGAACCAGACTCAATTTTTTCTAGGATAATTCTGCGCTCCGCGGCTTTCGTTTTACCCGCTAACCAAACTACCTCTATGCCTAACGGTTCAAGCCATTGCTTAAAACTATTGGCGTGTTGTTCCGCCAGTATCTCGGTAGGTGCCATTAACGCAACTTGATAATTTGCGCCAATAGCGGTTAATGCTGCCATCGCGGCGACGAGTGTTTTACCTGACCCAACGTCACCTTGCACCAATCTGAGCATAGGTCTTGGTTGTTTAATATCATTATAAATATCAGCTATGACTCTTTGTTGAGCATTGGTTGGGGTAAACGGTAATTGTTGTAAAAGGCGATGGTTTAACTCTGCATTAGGTTCAAGTGACAGGGCATTAACTTGTTGAAAACTGTGTTTGGTTTTTAACATGCTGACTTGATGAGAGACCAGCTCTTCTAAAGCCAAACGTTGCTGAGCAGGATGTATGCCTAACTCCAACAAATGATAGGGGGTGTCGACCGGTGGACGGTGGCAAAGGCTTAAGGCTTGTTTAATCGTATAATTATTAGGTAAAGACTCGGCAGGTAAGATTTCATCCACATTGTATTTTTGCAGTCGACTTAGTGCTTGTTCGGTAATATTTCGTAAGGTGGCTTGTTTAATGCCTTCTGTGGTTGGGTAAACCGGTGTTAAGGTTTCTTCTACCGATACCGGTTGTTCAGGGTCCACTTGTTTGTATTCTGGATGGATCATTTCTGGTCCGTTTCGACCGCCTCTTATCTCACCAAAACAACGTAACCAAACACCACTTTCTAATTGGTTTTTCTGTGACGCACTAAAGTTAAAAAAGCGAAGGGTCATTAATCCCGTAGGGTCACTAATTCTTACTAACATAGAACGACGTTTACCAAATTGAATTTGGCAAGACTGAACCTGACCGACAACGGTAACATGAGTGCCAACAACAGAATCAGCTATGGTGTATATGCGGCTGCGGTCTTCGTACCTAAGTGGAAGGTGAAATAAGGCATCTTCTACGTTATGAATATCAATTTTTGCTAACTTTTCAGCAACCTTAACCCCTATGCCTTTTAAGGTAGTGATAGGGACAGAAGCAAGGGATGATAAGGCCATGTTAGTTTCTTAATTTGGCTAATCGGCAAAAGAATTAGGGTTTAATTCAAATTGTTGATTGGTATGAGTGAAATCAACTCTGCGTGATTTTGAATCAGCAGGTAATTTATTGAATTTGTCTTTTATTGCTTGATACCAACTGCGATCTGCTGCGATTTGACCAAACTCATCCAAAGGGGGATAAGGCGTTTTTGTTCTTACGCATAATTCGGCGTATATGGGATGGCCCCCTTCAAATAACATTTGATGTCTAATTTCTTCGCTTATTTTTGGGCTATCGTATAATCCAGCTGCTAAACGTTGACGTTGCGCTTCATACATAATTAATGCACCAGCAACACTTACGTTTAGGGATTCAACCATGCCGTACATAGGCACAACCACATGATGATCTGCCATCTCTAATGCGGTTTCAGAAATACCATCTCGCTCTTGCCCTAATATTAAGGCGGTGGGTTTGGTGTAATCTATTTCACGAAAATCAACGGCACGGTCAGATAAGTTTGTGGCTAGTACCTGCATACCTTGTTGTTTAAACTCGGTAATGGCGGTTTGAGTATCTGGTTGCTCGACTACTTTTACCCACTTTTGACTACCGGATGCGCGGCCGCCCGATAACCAACGACTTTCGGTTGTATAAATTGCGTGGATATTATGAATGCCGATAGCATCAGCCGTGCGAATAATGGCTGATAAATTATGAGTTTTGTGCACCTGCTCCATACACACCGTTAAATCAGGTTGGCGTTTATTGAGCAGGTCGGTGATACGTTGGAAGCGTTCTGGTGTCATAAGAGTATTAAACGTCTGATAATTCTAATACGCCATCAATTTCAATTTGTACACCTTTTGGTAACGCTGAAACTTGTACAGCTGCTCTTGCTGGGTATGGTTCAGACACATATTTGGCCATGATCTCATTTACTTTTGCAAAGTTACCTAAGTCAGTTAAGAAGATGTTTAGTTTTACTGCATTGGCTAATGAACCACCGGCTGCATCACATACAGCTGCTAAGTTTTTGAATACTTGTTCCGCTTGTTCCGTGAAATCTTCAGAGATGATCTCCATGGTTTCTGGAATTAACGGGATCTGGCCTGATAAATAAACCGTAGTGCCGGTTTTTATCGCTTGGTTATAAGTACCAATGGCAGCTGGTGCGTTTTCAGTCGAAATTACAATTCTAGTCATGTTGTTTAATCCTATTTATTTTCTACTAATACGTTGAACATCAGGTAAGGTTCTTAATTTTTTGATTACCCTTGCTAAATGTATGCGGTCTTTTACCGTCACATCGGCTGAAATAACGTATAAGTTTGATTCTTTTTCTTCAGTGTTTAAATGCTCAACATTGGAGTGAGCTTTGGCAATTAAGTTGGTTACTTTTGCAAGTGCACCTTGGTGATTTATTAGTTCAATTTTAAGTGATGCAATATACTCTCTGTCAGAGTTTTCATCCCATTTTACTTTAAAATATTTGGCGGTTTCTTTTTCCCAATGACGACAGTTAGGGCAGTCTTCACGGTGAATTGTTAATCCTTTACCTTGTGAGATATGCGCAACAATTTCATCCCCTAACACTGGGAAACAACATTTACTGTAAGTAACTAACATACCTTCCGCACCCGCAATAGGGGTATGGTCGCCAGTATCATTCTCAAGACCACTATTTAATAAACGGTTACGCACCGTTAATCCCATCAAATGACCTAAACCAATTTCACGATATAAGTCATCTAAAGTTTTGGTGTTAAATTCAGTCAGTACTTTGTCTAAAGTATCTAAAGAAATATCATCAATGCTGGTTTCGCCAAGCGCCGAAGTTAACAAACGACGGCCTAAAGATACGGCTTCATTGGTGCGTTGATGTTTAAGATAATTTCTAATGCCTAAACGTGCTTTGGCGGTAACTACAAAGTTTAACCAGTTTGCATTTGGTTTCACGTTTGGTGATGTAATGATCTCTACGGTTTGACCTGAGTCTAATGCTTTACTTAACGGATGTGGTTTGCGGTCTACTTTAGCGCCAACACAGGTATTACCGACATCGGTATGTACGGTATAAGCAAAATCGACAGGTGTTGCGCCCATAGGTAACTCATGGATTTTACCGTCTGGGGTAAACACGTAAATTTCCTCAGGGAACATGTCGGTTTTTACATTTTCAATAAACTCAAACGATGAACCGGCGCTTTGCTGTAATTCCAACAAGGTTTGCATCCACTGTCTAGCACGTTGTCTTGCTGTATTTCCTGCTTTTGTGTCGGTGCCTTTATAGGCCCAATGCGCAGCAACACCTCGGTCAGCAAGCTGATCCATGTCGTTGGTTCTAATTTGGATTTCAATTGGAATACCGTGGGGACCAATTAGGGACGTATGCAATGATTGATAACCATTGGACTTCGGAATGGCAATATAGTCTTTAAAACGGGTTTCAATCGGCTTATATAAGTTATGCATGATGCCGATCATTCGATAACAAGTATCTATGTCGTCAACGATGATCCTAAATGCATAAATGTCCATAACTTCGTTGAACATTAGCTCTTTATTAAGCATTTTTCGGTAAATGCTAAATAAGTGTTTTTCTCTACCTTCAACATCGGCAGGAATGCAAACTTCTTCTAAACGAGTTAATATTTCCGATTTAATGTTTTGGATGATCTCTTTACGATTGCCTCTGGCTTGTTTAACCGCATTACCTAATGCACGTGAACGCATAGGATATAAGGCTTGGAAACCAAGGTTTTCCAATTCATTTTTAAATTCGTGAATACCAAGTCGATTAGCAATAGGCGCGTAAATCTCTAATGTTTCTTTTGCTATTCTGCGTTTTTTATCAGGACGCAATGCGCCAAGTGTGCGCATATTATGTGTACGGTCGGCAAGTTTAATCAATATGACTCGAATGTCTTGAGTCATTGCCATAACCATTTTACGGAAATTTTCGGCTTTAAATTCTTTTTGGTCTTTAAATTTAAGTTTGTCTAGTTTTGATACACCTTCAACTAAGTCTGCGATGGTTTCGCCAAACTCTTCTGCCAATTCTTCTTTGGTTACGGGGGTATCTTCAATAACATCATGCATTAATGCCGCAGCCAATGTTTCATGATCAAGGCGCATATTTGCAAGTAATACAGTCACCGCAACAGGGTGAGTAATATAGGGATCGCCACTAGAACGCATTTGGCCTTCATGGGCGTCACGGGCTACGACGTAGGCGCGTTGAACTATGGCTACTTGTTGCTCTGGCAAGTAACTACAAATTTGTTGTTTTAAACCTTCAAATAAATACACAGAAACTCAAACTAGACGGAGAACTAAAAGGGATTGGTTAGACTATACGATTTTTAGAAAAGAAAGCCAACGCAAGAGATGCGTTGGCTAGAAGATTTTTTACTGAATTATTCGTTTGTTACGATTGCAGCAACCGCTGCCATTTCTTCAGACTGACGAACTGTCTCAGCTTCGTTATCTTGCAAGTCCATTACATCGTTTGTAATTAAACCAGCTTCAATTTCACGTAATGCGGTTACTGTTGGCTTGTCTAAACCAGCATCAACTAGAGGCTCTTTGCCTTGTGTTGCTAATTGACGCGCACGACGGGCAGCAACTAAAATTAAATCGAAACGATTTCCTACTTTCTCAACAGCGTCTTCTACAGTTACGCGAGCCATTTACAATCTCCAGTTACATAAACCACTTTCGGTGGTGAAATTTTGTTATTTGCAAAATACAAAAACAAAATTGAATAAATTAAAAATTTAAGGGGCGTAATATTACACTAAGGTAATCAATTCGCCAACAGTTCGTTTATTAAGTCAGCAAATTTACTTTGTTGATTTGCCGTTTTTAAACGATGAGCCAGTACAATTTGTTCAAAATGAGACAAGGTTTGCTCAAAATCGTCATTGATCATGACAAAATCGTACTCTTTGTAATGCGACATTTCGCTCTGGGCTTGTGCCATTCTACCGGCAATGACCTCTTGAGAATCTTGACCGCGTTTATTTAAACGGCTTTCTAATTCTTGTCTGGACGGCGGTAAAATAAATAAGGTAATTAAATTGGGCACCAATTTACGCATTTGTTGTGCGCCTTGCCAGTCTATATCTAAAAAAACATCGATACCTTGTTCTAGCTGGTCATTAATAGCCGATTTAGACGTACCATAATAATTGCCAAACACTTCTGCCCATTCATAAAATTCATTCTTTTGAATGCGTTCCTTAAATGAATCTACGTCTGTGAAATGATAGTGCTGGCCATCAATCTCACCCGGTCTAGGCGCTCGGGTAGTATGAGATACAGATACTTTCATATCGGTATGTTTGGCTAATAAGGCACTGATCAAACTAGATTTTCCCGCTCCACTTGGAGAGGAAACAACAAATAAATTACCTTTCATAACTCACTAATAAGTTCTGGTTTAAGAATTGGAGCGCAGTTTACCATAAAATGCGGGCGATATTATTGACCTTTTAACATGTCTAGTTTTTCTTGAAGTTGCGCTTTCATTTGCTCTATTTTTTCTTGAGCATCTTCTGCACTGATATTTTTATCTGCTAACATTTCTTGTAGGTCGTCCTGATTTAACATGCCTTGTAACTGTTCTAAGTCGGCACCTTCTAATAGTGAAGACATGTCACCATCCAATAAATTTTGACTTAGGTCTTCTAAACTCAAATCATTATTATCTATTAATTCTGTAACCGGACCTAAATAAGGTGCCACCATTTTATTGATATCAATTTTGAAAACATACTGTAGTAATGCGTAAACTATGAAGAGTTGGATGAGATATTTGAGCATATTAAAGTCCTGCGCTGTTATGTTAAACGTACTAACTTAAGTAACGTAATTTGCTATTAGGCATTATATAAAGGTCTAATCTAGTATATAAAGGCAACAGAGTCGAAGTACTTTTAATAAAAATATCTGATGGAAGTGTAATGAAGACTGGTTTATTCATAGTTAGCGTTTTAAGTTTTGGTCTATTGTCTATCTCGCATTCCTTTGCTAATAACCTCAATATCACTGAATTTGAAAAGTGGAAAAAAAGCATAAGAAGGATGTTTCTCATTTCATAGAGCAATACGATAAAGATTTTGCCTCGTTTTTAAAATCGCGATGGATAGAAACCGATGTTATGGCGGGCAAACAACGAGATATAAATCCTAAACCTCAGCAAACTCCCAGCAAACAGCCAAAACCCATTGAAGATAAAACACCTGTTGAAATAGTCTTGCCTGACATTCAAGCGCCTGAGACGAAACCTGAACAAGATAGGTCTGATGTCGCAGAGTTTCCTTTACCTAAAGATAAGGTACCAGATGTTAAAGTGAAACCACCTTTTTATTATGTTGAGGACGATAACGGCTCTGAAAGCCAAATCAGTGAGGTGACGTTGTTAGGGCAAACCTTGATTATGCCTAAAATCACTTTACCTAATTTGAATATAACGAAACTTAGCAGTGGTGTGATCTCTGAATTATGGCTAACCATGGCAAGTTCGGATTTTAAACCTGCACTATCTGCTATCGAACAAGCCAGCCATGATTTAAAACTTGATGATTGGGGGAATGCCTTATTAACCCATCAATATTTAACTACACAAGCCCGGTTAACTCAAAACCAACGTCAGTTACTCACTTGGTTCTACTTGGTTAAACAAGGATTTGATGCCAGAGTGGCGTTTGATAAAAATGAAATTTATTTATTGCTGAACGCTGCACAGCCGCTTTTTGCTCAAAAGTTTTTTACCTTTGATGATCAGAAGTATTATTTTGTGGATTTTTCGAAAACACGTCCGATAAATATTGGCAGTGTTTATACCTACGAACAACAATATTCGTCGGCTAAAAAGTCGGTGAAAATTGACATGCGAGTTGCGCCTATACTTGGTAAAAGTGACAAAACCAGAGTGTTAACCACTAAGATAGGTAATCAATCAGTTTCGGTGACGGCACCTTATAATTCGAGTTACATTGATTTTTTAAACTTTTACCCACAAGTTTCGATGCAATATTATTTTCAAGCCGAACTCCCAGAACAAACCAAAGTTAGTTTGTTAAGCCAGCTCAAACAACAGATTGCCGGTCTATCAGAATTAGAAGCGGCAAACTTCTTATTACACTTTGTTCAAACTAGCCTGCAATACCAGACAGACCAACAACAATTTAATTATGAAAACTACTTATTTGCTGGGGAGACCTTGCATTATCCTTACGCCGATTGCGAAGACAGGTCGGTACTTTTTGCTTATTTGGTTACCCATTTAATGGGCAATAAAGTCGTTGGTCTTCAATACGATGGGCATGTCGCAACGGCGGTTGCATTAAAATCAAAAACGACCGGTAGTTCATTTTTAATTAATGATGTTAGATATACGATTGCTGACCCAACGTTTATAAACGCGAATGTGGGAGAGGTGATGACTGGGTTCGAAGGTGTTGAGCCTGAGCTTGTGATCTATTAATTAACTAAAAATTCAGCAAATTCGGTTGGTTGTTTAATCATAGTTGTTTAACCATAGGTGTTTGCTGTGTTAATATCGCCGCCAATTTTTATCCATCCTTTATTAAATTAATACGCGAGATCAAACAATGAAAGTACTTGTTATTGGTGGTGGCGGTCGTGAACATGCTTTGGCATGGAAGGCAGCACAAAGCGCTAATGTTGAAACTGTTTTTGTAGCCCCTGGAAATGCGGGTACAGCCCACGAAGCAAAATTACAAAATGTTGATATTGCAGCTGAAGATATAGATGGCTTAGCTAAATTTGCTCAAACTAATAACATAGGTTTAACCATAGTTGGTCCTGAAGTACCTTTGGTTGAAGGTGTGGTTGATACGTTTGAAGCGTTAGGTCTAACTATTTTTGGTCCTAGTAAAGGTGCAGCACAACTGGAAGGGTCTAAATCATTCACTAAAGACTTTTTAGCTCGTCATAAAATCCCAACAGGTGCTTATCAAACGTTTACCGAAATTGATAAAGCCGTTGCTTATGTTGAAGAAATTGGCGCGCCAATTGTGATTAAAGCCGATGGCCTCGCAGCTGGCAAAGGCGTTATTGTGGCTATGACCAATAAAGAAGCCACTGACGCGATTGAAGATATGTTGGCCGGTAACGCCTTTGGTGAAGCGGGTTCTCGCGTGGTTATTGAAGAGTTTTTAACGGGTGAAGAAGCCAGTTTCATTGTTATGGTTGATGGCAAAAACGTGTTATCCATGGCAACTAGCCAAGATCATAAACGTGCTTATAATAACGATGAAGGTCCAAACACAGGGGGCATGGGGGCCTATTCTCCAGCACCAGTGGTTACGCCTGAAATTCACCAGCGTATTATGGATGAAGTGATTTATCCAACCGTTAATGGTATGGCTGCAGAAGGTAATTCATATAAAGGCTTTTTGTATGCGGGCTTAATGATAGACGCTGACGGCACACCTAAAGTGATTGAATATAACTGTCGTTTTGGTGATCCAGAAACACAGCCTATAATGCTACGTTTGCAGTCTGATTTAGTTGAATTATGTTTGGATGCGTGTGCAGGTAAATTAGATTCATCTACTATCAGTTTTGATCCAAGACCATCTGTTGGAGTGGTATTGGCTGCTGGTGGTTATCCTGGTAGTTATGCAAAAGGTGATGAAATTACAGGAATTCCTGCTACTACTGAGTCTTCTAAAACATTCCATGCTGGAACCAAATTGGTAGACGGTAAAGTGGTGACTGCTGGTGGCCGTGTATTATGTGCCACGGCAATGGGAGCAACGGTAACTGAAGCGCAACAAGCCGCTTATGCAGCCGTTAATCAGATTAAATGGAATAATGTTGAATACCGTACTGATATTGCTTACCGCGCAATCGTGAGAGAACAAAACAGCTAATAACTAAACCAAGTTATTAAACAAAAAAGGATGAAGCTAACTTCATCCTTTTTTGCATCTAGAGCTTAATTTTTTATTTGTGGCTATATCACTGTACGTTTAGTTCGGCTGAAAAATAATGCTAAAACAATAACGCCACCACCTAGCATTAATCGCATGATATCAGCTTCTTTATTCCAAATAAGTAGATTAACAATGATGCCCGCAGGTATTAATAAGTTATTCATTACGGCCAAAGTACCAACGTCGACTAACGTTGCACCTTTGTTCCAGATAAAATAACCAATGCCAGAAGCCACAATACCAAGGTAAATTAATACACTCCATTGAACGGACGTGGTTGGCAGTTTATTGCTATCGCCGAACAGTAAATAACATAAACTAGCGACAATGGATGCCCCAATAAAAAACCAACCAAATACTTGATGTTGTTTGAAGTGTGATGCTTGCTCTTTATTTTCGGTTGCGCTCTGACTATCCAAGTTGGTAATCAAACGTTTATAAGTCACCTGTCCGGTGGCAAAACATAAGTTAGCCGCTTGAACGAGCAGTAAACCAATAACAAAATCCGAACTGATATTTTCAAACCGGATTGCAAACGCACCAGCTACAGCTAACAGCGCAGAAATAAAGAACTTAGAATTAAAACGATGGTCGAGTAAGTCGTTTAACAGGGTAATGTATATAGGCGTTAATATGGTGAATAGCAGCACTTCTGGAACCGTTAAATAGATAAATGAATGGTAATAAAACACATACATCAATCCTAGTTGAACAGCACCAATAGCCATTAACTTAAGCTTTAAAGCGGTTTCAATACCTTTAAATTTAGTGAAAGGTAGAAATACCAACGTCGCCAATATGATACGTAATAATACCGAAAACCAAGGGTCGACTTGACCTGCTAAATACACACCAATTAAGCTAAATGAAAACGCCCATAATAAAGTAATCGCTAATAAATAAGCCATATTAGAACTCTATTTCAAATCCAGCTTGGTAACTCACGTCGGTTGCTTCTACGTTTAAAACCGGTTTACTGTCATGTTCAACTTGTAGGCCAAATTTCATTGAAATATTGTCCGTTAATTTAGAACTGATTGATAACTTGTTATAAGCGCGCCAATCATTCAGACTTTCTATATTAGGCTGATAATAGATGGTATTAGACAAGGTAACTAACTCGTTTAATTTTTTGCTAACAACCCAATAGACATTCATTCTATTTTGGATAAATGAAAGTGTTTCGTTATTAACTAAATACTCTTCATGTTCGTTAAATATGCCCACACCAAAAGAAGATGTACTGTTTACTTCTTTTCGGTAAGCCAGACCAATTAACTTTCGTGATTCCAGAGATTTAAAATCATCTACATTGGTTTGAGCAAACACTTCCACGGCTTCGTTGTCAGAAATGTAGTAGTTGTAACGTATATGAATAAATGAATTATCCGCATTTTTTTGGCCATTACTTTTTGAATACTCTCTGGTGGCCATGATGTAACCAAAGTGTTGTTCAAAACGTTCGGAGTGATAAATACCCAATTCGACATTTTCAGTTTCTGAGTTGCCTTTTTTACCAGAAAGGTCAATGGACAAGTTGGTAAAGTTGGGTTTGTTTTGTGAACGTTGTCTGATGGATTCCGTTTCATCTATCGCGTGAACGGTAAATGTAATGGTAAGTAAAAGTAAGACAAAAAATGTAGATAATCTGATCATATGAATAACGTTTTTCCTATTACTGCAAACAATGAAACATCATTGTTAAATTTGAAATGATACCTATCGCCCAAACCGTACTGCGTAATTTATCCCAGTTAACCCAGTAACAGATTAAATAGGCAATACGACAAGCGATAAACAGCACAGATAATATCACGGTAAAGCGATTAATGTGATTAGTCGCGATGACTAATAACACAGATGCTGAGAATAATATAAGTGCTTCAAAGGAATTTTCGTGAGCGGCCAGGCAGCGAGCACCAAAGCCTGTGAGTTTCTTTTGTTGTTCTCTTGGCAGTTCATTATCATAACCTGATAACTTGCCTTCCCCTTGTTTTCTCATGGCTTGAGCCAGAGGTGCTTTGGCAACATAAGGTAATACTGCTGCAATGATTAAGCAGTAAATTAGCCAGTTAAGTTCATTCATTTTGTTGATACCTTGTATGTGAAGTGGCGATTTGAGAGAGGATAAACTAAGTGATAATTATTAACTTGTATATAAATAAGCAGATAAATGATGGGGATCAAAATAAATTGCTACTATAACGATCTTTGATATTGAGTATATTGTTCACGTCAGTTACTTGGACCGGTCTAAACTTGACCTGTTTGGTTATTCGCTTTATAACATTACTCGATTTATAACATTAGCTCCTAACAATAAGAAAATACGTTATGTCTGTTAAACACCCTATTATTGCAGTAACTGGTTCTTCAGGTGCCGGAACAACCACAACAACTAATGCCATTACTCATATATTTCGTAATTTGAATGTGGATTCTGCAATCTTAGAAGGGGATAGTTTTCACCGTTATGCTCGAGCAGAAATGGATATGGAAATTCGTAAAGCCCAAGAACAAGGAAAACATATTTCTTATTTTGGCTCTGAAGCAAATGACTTTGGCGCATTAGAGTCGCTATTTAAAAGTTACTCAGAAACAGGCTCTGGTAATGTTCGTAAATACTTACACTCATTTGATGAAGCCGTACCTTTTAATCAAATGCCCGGCACATTTACACCTTGGCAAGAACTTAGAGCTAATACCGACTGCTTATTCTATGAAGGTTTACATGGCGGTGCGGTTACGGATGAACATAACGTTGCGCAATATGTTGATTTATTGATTGGCATGGTTCCCATTGTAAACTTGGAATGGATTCAGAAGATCATTCGCGATACTAATCAACGTGGGCACAGCAGAGAAGCGGTGATGAGCAGTATCGTACGCAGCATGGATGATTATATAACGCATATAACGCCTCAGTTTTCCCGTACCCACATAAACTTTCAGCGAGTACCAACGGTAGATACTTCTAACCCTTTTAGTGCAAAAGATATCCCTTCATTAGATGAAAGTTTTGTAGTTATTCGTTTTCGTGACATTCCTAATGTGGATTTCCCATATTTATTACAAATGATTGATGGTTCTTTTATGTCCCGTATAAATACCTTTGTTGTCCCAGGCGGCAAGATGGGATTGGCGTTAGAGCTTATCCTTACCCCTTTAATTGAAAACTTAATTGTGAAACGTAGAAAATTAATAGGGCAGTTAGATTGGATAGATAATAAAGAATAGCAGGTTGTTTTTAACGGTTTTACGCTTTTATTTGGGCTTAAAATAGTCCAGTGTTGAACTATGGATCATACTGGTGCGCACCACGCTTCACTTTGGTGCAAAATAAAGAGTAAATATACTAATTAAAATGTTAACCTTATGTTTTTATTAATGATTTAAAGTTGGCATGTATTTGGCTATTTATTACGTAATATAAAACAAACCATTTTATAATGGTAAAAAACTACATATCAACTTCTGGAGAAAACAATGTCTCAAACGGTTTTAGACCTAATCAAAGAAAGCGAAGTTAAATTTATCGACTTACGTTTCACTGATACTAAAGGTAAAGAGCAGCACGTTACTATTCCATCACATCAAGTAGACGAAGATTTCTTCGAAGATGGAAAAATGTTTGATGGTTCATCAATCGCTGGTTGGAAAGGAATTAACGAATCTGACATGGTTTTAATGCCTGATGCAGATTCTGTTGTATTAGACCCGTTCTCAGAAGAAACAACTTTAAATGTACGTTGTGACGTATTAGAACCTGGCACAATGCAAGGTTATGAGCGTGACCCACGTTCTGTTGCAAAACGTGCTGAAGCATATATGCGTGCTGAAGGTTTTGCTGATGAAGTATTAATTGGTCCAGAGCCAGAGTTCTTCTTGTTTGATGATGTTAAATACAAATCAGACATGAGTGGTTCTATGTACTCTGTAGATTCTGTTGAAGCTGCATGGAACTCTGATAAAGATTATGAAGGTGGAAACATGGGTCACCGTCCTGGTGTTAAAGGCGGTTACTTCCCAGTTTCTCCAGTAGATTCATCTAACGATTGGCGTTCAGCTACTTGTTTAGTAATGGAAGAAATGGGCTTAGTTGTTGAAGCACATCACCATGAAGTTGCTACTGCAGGTCAAAACGAAATCGCATGTCGTTTTAACACGCTTGTATTAAAAGCTGACGAAACTCAAATTTATAAATATGTTGTTCACAACATGGCTCACTTATACGGTAAAACAGCTACGTTTATGCCTAAGCCATTAGTTGGTGATAACGGTTCTGGTATGCACGTGCATCAGTCTCTAGTTAAAAACGGTGAAAACCTATTTGCTGGTGACAAGTATGGCGGTCTTTCTGAAACTGCACTTTATTACATTGGTGGTATCATCAAGCACGCTAAAGCAATTAACGCGTTTGCAAATGCTTCTACTAACTCGTACAAACGTTTAGTACCAGGATTTGAAGCACCAGTAATGCTTGCTTACTCTGCACGTAACCGTTCAGCGTCTATCCGTATTCCAGTAGTACCGTCGCCTAAAGCACGTCGTATTGAAGTACGTTTCCCTGACCCAAGTGGTAATCCTTACCTAGCATACACTGCTATGTTAATGGCTGGCCTAGACGGTATCAAAAACAAGATCCACCCTGGTGATGCGATGGATAAAGATTTGTACGACCTTCCTGCGGAAGAAGCGGCACAAATTCCACAAGTTGCATCTTCATTAGAAGAAGCTTTAGCTGCATTAAGCGAAGACCGTGAATTCTTAAAAGCTGGTGGTGTATTTAACGATGATACTATCGATGCATACATTGCTCTTAAAGCGCAAGATGTAGAGAAATTAAACATGACAACTCACCCTGTTGAGTTCGAAATGTACTACAGCGTATAATTTGTAAAGTCTTTGAAAAACCTGCAAAAATTGCAGGTTTTTTTTGCCTTAGTTTCAATGTTTGGGCAAGTAAATTGCAATAATACAGATAATGAATAAACACGAAAAATAGACGTGTATTTGCCCCAATTTAGAGCGTAATACTTTTGTTGTTTTGGCCAATAGGGTTTAAACTAAATGTAGGTGCACTATTTTGGTGCTTAAAGCGATACGGATAACCGATGACAAAAACACCGCAAGTTTCAAAAAGCTTTCAGATATTAGAGCAATTGAGTTTGGCTGTAATTGTGATCGATCAAGATGGACGGATCCGTTTCTGCAACCAACAAGCGTCTATGATGTTTGGTCAAAGTAAAAAGAAATTAACCACAAGTAAGTTGTGGGAGTTGTTGATCAGGCATACTTTTCCACAGCGTCTATTAAGCGAGTTATGGGAATGTAATCGCAGCTTTTTTGATAATGATGTCGAGTTTATATTCGCAGATGGTCGGCATATCACAACGGAAGTAACCGCAGACTCTATGTCGTTAGATGGTGAAATATCGTGTCTATTACAGATTAGACAAAATGATAATTTACGTAAAATAAATCAAGAGAATGCTCAAAAGCACCATATTAGTGCATCCCGTCATTTGATCCGTGGATTAGCTCATGAAATTAAAAATCCGCTTGGCGGGATACGCGGGGCTGCACAGTTATTGAGCAGAAGCCTAGATTCAAATGAATTAAAAGAATACACCCAACTTATTATGGAGCAATCCGACCGGTTGAGAGATTTAGTTGATAGGTTGTTGGGCCCAAACACGTTACCAAAACGTTCTGCCACAAATATCCATGTTGTTTTGGAACGGATATTTAATTTGGTGATGTTAGATAAGCCTGAAAACGTATCATTTGAACGAGATTACGATCCAAGTTTACCAATGACAGTGTTGGATCCGAATCAGATAGAACAGGCTGTGTTGAATATAGTCCGTAATGGCATGCAAGCGTTAGCGGAACATTTTGATAAGTCGGTAGGCAATGAAAGAGCACGATTAATTATGCAAACCCGTTTTGCGGGCAACATAGTGTTGCATGATAAACGATTTAGGCAGGTGATTAAGATATCCATTATCGATAACGGTGGTGGCATTTCAGAAGACTTAATTGATACGATTTTTTATCCATTGGTTTCAACCAAATCCGATGGCAATGGTTTGGGTCTTTCAATTACCCAAACGCTGATAGACCAACATCGCGGAAAAATAGAAGTAGACAGTGTACCTGGTAAAACAGCATTTAATATTTATTTACCCGTTATCCAAGATAATGAAGGAAGTGACTTATGAATCGAGTGTGGATAGTCGATGACGACAATTCAATTCGTTGGGTTTTAGAAAAAGCATTATCGCAAGCAGGGTTTGAAGTAGAGTCATTTGCATCAGCCAATATGATGTTGCAACGATTAGATTATGACGAACCGGATACTATTATTTCAGACATTAGAATGCCTGAGATGGATGGTATGGAACTGTTAGATAAACTTCAGGTTAGTCATCCCAACTTACCTATTATCATAATGACAGCGCATTCAGACTTAGATAGTGCCGTTAACGCTTACCAACAAGGCGCGTTTGAGTATTTACCTAAACCTTTTGATATTGATGAAGCTATTGCGCTTGCAAAACGTGCCGTTGAGCATTCAAAAAACGCAGCTCAAAAAAGAAAACCTCTGTTGCAGGGCCAGTCTCTGAGATCATAGGTGAAGCGCCTGCTATGCAAGAGGTGTTCAGAGCGATAGGGCGTTTATCACGTTCTAGTGTCAGTGTTTTAATTAATGGTCAATCGGGTACCGGTAAAGAATTAGTTGCCCATGCGTTACATAAACACAGCCCACGTAAAGATAATACGTTTGTTGCACTTAACATGGCTGCAATACCAAAAGAGTTGATTGAGTCTGAATTGTTTGGTCATGAGAAAGGGGCATTTACTGGTGCCGCTTCAACCCGAAAAGGTCGTTTTGAACAAGCCAATAACGGTACGTTATTTTTAGATGAAATTGGTGATATGCCACTGGATATACAAACGCGTTTGTTAAGAGTGTTAGCAGATGGTCAGTTTTATCGTGTAGGCGGGCATGAACCGGTTTCGGTTGATGTTCGTATTGTGGCTGCAACCCACCAAAATCTAGAGAATTTAGTTGAACAAGGGCAGTTTAGGGAAGATCTATTTCATCGTTTAAATGTGATTAGAATTCATATCCCTGCACTTAAAGACCGTAAAGAAGATATCCCACAATTGTGTGAACACTTTTTAATTCAAGCGGCAAAAGAATTAAGTGTGGAGTCGAAACAGTTATCTAAACCTGCGGCTGAGTTTTTATCTCATTACGCTTGGCCTGGCAATGTAAGACAATTAGAGAATACCTGTCGCTGGTTAACCGTAATGGCCAGTGGTAAAGATATTATTATTGATGACTTACCGCCTGAAATTTTAGATAAACCTATGTATCAGCAGTCTAGTCAAATGCAAGAAACGTCAGGTAATTGGGTGAGTTCGTTTGAAATGTGGTTGGACGAAGAGTTATCCGAAGGGAAGTCTGATGTTATTAAAGAAGCGCAAGCTAACTTTGAGCGAGCATTAATCGAAATATCGTTACGTCACACCAAAGGACATAAACAAGAAGCGGCTAAACGCATAGGTTGGGGGCGCAATACCATTACGCGTAAGATGCAAGAGTTGGACATGAACTAATACTTACCAAGTCTTGTAAACAAAACAGAAAGGCCAATTAAAGATTAATTGGCCTTTCTGTTTTTTAACGTGTTTTATCCTGAAGCAAACTAGGGACAATAAATTTCAGAAGAAACACTTCCGCTAACCGTTAAGGTTATAACTGCCATGCGTAACTCATTTTCATAAATACGGTACGGCTGTCTTTTTCAATTCGACTTAAATTATCATCTTGAAACCCGCCATCAGCGTAACCTAAATAGAATAGCGTTTGTGGGTTGATCTTGTATGCATATAACAACTGAGTATTGACATATTTGTTATTATGTTCGACCTCTTCGTCTTCATCTAAATTGGTATACAAGTCTACATCACGGTCAATGTCGGTATATTGAATAACTAAACGTAGATAGCTTTTTAAGTTGAATTGGTAATTGACTCTAATGTCATATTGATTGGCCGTAAACAAAGTACCATTAGGCACATCTAAAGACTGATGGGCAAAGTTAATTTCGCTGGATAAATGTTTGCCAAGTTTAACGTCGGCAAATGCCTCTAAGATTAATATGTCACCCAGTTGGCTATTAGCAAAATCAATGGCATCACCAAATCGGTAAAAGCCACCAATCGTTGTATTGGACGTTGGGTTAAATCGTGCAAATTGCATGAAATGCGTTTCTTTGTAATATTCGCCATCCCAATATTTATTGCGATGTACCACACCAAAATTGGAATAAAATTGCTTGGGGCCTTGCAAGTTACCGTGAATTTCAAATTCTTCTTCTAACATGATGCCGTCTTGTGAATAGGTTTTATCCCAATCACCAAAAACACCATAACGAGTCCAAGGGCTACCTTCTTTTCCATACCAAGTATATTCACCAAAAATAACCGCTTGTTCGTAATCAACTCTGCTGGTGAAACCGAGATCAGATCTAAAATCTTTACCGTAATTTGAATAACCGGCACCGTAATTAAAATTACGCGTATTGTGGTTATATCGAACGTTGATAGCGCCGTCTGTTTGTGCCCGTTTAACATCAAAGTCTTGTTGAACTGCTTCTGGGTTTTTACTGTCGGAATGCGCTATTTGGTATGAAAGGCTGTCTTTTTTATTAAACTGATAACGACCATCGATAGATGCAACGGTATTGCGGTACTGATCGCCAGAACGATTAGTCAGTAATACACCAACGTTATTTCGGTCGCCAACATCCATTCGATAACGAGCAATGACCACTTCAGATTTCATATCTAATTCAGCAATATCCGATCCTGAATGTTCCGGCATTAGAAAGGCCGTTGAGGCGTCGTTGGTGGTTAATAAACCATAAGTATTATCGCCACTTTTACCGGTTAATTTCATACCATATTCTGGTGAAGCTATATTGCGGGTATGTACTAAGTTCATTCGTTGAGTATCAAAATAATCTTTACCGTCTAAGAAAAACGGGCGTTTTTCGTTAAAAAATAATGAATAAGTATTGTTTACATCTAGTTGTGCGGCGTCGGCTTCTACCTGAGAAAAGTCTGGGTTTATAGTGGCATTTAAGTATAAATCTTGATTAATACCCCAGCGTAAATCAACTCCAGCATCGGTTTTTTGTTTGCCATTTTGCCAAGGCCCAGGAACCTCGTCTTTTGAATCTGAACGAGAAGAAGTTAGGGTTGGGGTTAATTGGAAGTTGTTACCTTGTTTGATATTTTTAAGACCGCTAATTTTGGTTATTTGGCATAAGTGGCAATCAATAGCTCGGTCTGATTTATTGCTTGCTAATACCATTCTGCTATCACGAGGGTAAATCCTTAATGCATCAATGCCCCATGTCATTTCTCCAGAATCACTTGGAAAACGTAATGCGTTAAACGGGATCTCCATTTCTACGATATAACCTGTGTCGGTAATGACCCCAGCGCTGTTCCATATCGCATCCCAATTGCTATCTTCATTGCCACCTTGGGTATCGTCTTTTATCAAGTCACCCTGTACACCGTAAGCGTTGACAAAAAATTCATAAGCGCGTCGCTCGTCATTGAAGGTATCGATTACAATGCCAACAAAGTCATCTTGGAACATAGTGTCACGGTCTCTAAAATAAGCTCTAATTTTTGAAGGGTCTGGATCGTGAGAGATAAAGGCGACAAATAAACTTTTGCCGTTTTCGTATAACATGATCTCCGTTTGCACTGGAGCGGGGCTATTGTCACCAGGATTGATATTGTAATCTAAGCTAAATTTGGTGGCGTTGCGCCAAACCGCTTCTGAAAGCTTTCCGTCAATTTTGGCTTTGGCTTGATCATGATGGAAGGTGTATTTGGCTTTTTCTAAAGCGAATGCGCCAAATGATAAAAGTGAAAGTGTTATTATTATTAAAGTATTTTTTATCATAATTCATTATCTTTGATTTTGTTTCGGACTATAGTCGCAACAAAGTTTCAAAAAGTTTGAACTTGAATGTAAATAAATATGTTATTAACTTAATTTTTAACAGAACCCGTTAATTTTAAAGGGGCAGGTGAAAACGCTAAAAATGTAAATTTTTGTGTTAACCGCGTATACGTGTTTTAGCAATACGTAAAGTTAAGCCTATTTGTTGCCATTTATTCATGGCGATTAGATTACCGAACACTATAAGTGCCAAACCTAAAAAGCTTTGCCACGTCCATAAATAATCTTCATACATAGATGACAATATTAGCGCGATAGCAGGGTAAACAAGCACCGCATATCCCGCTTTGTCGGCACCAATATTTCCAACTAAACTGAGATAGGCCCAGAAGGCGATTACCGAACCAAATACGGCTAAATAAATTAAGGATGTTATGTATTCAAAAGTAAATTCAAAACTAAATTGTAAATCGGTTGATAGTATCATTAACGCTAAAAAGACAGTGGCGTAGCTCATACTAAGGGCGTTTGCGTGTGTTACGGATATACCTGACTTTTGGGTGTAAGCAGAAGTAATATTACCGAGTGAAGCTAACACGCTGCCGCCTAACACTAAGCCTAATCCCCAATAAACCAACTCGTTCATTTCGCTTTTGGATAACTCAGGTAAGAATAAAAGTATGATGCCTAGCACTCCGATGACCGCGCCGCCTAATACTTCTTTAGCTACCGGTTTACCTAATAACAACCAGCCAAATAAAATATTTAGGTAGATGATGGATGTACTGACAACGGCAGCCAATGCGCTGGTAATGTAGTGTTCACCTTGATAAACCGCCCAATAATTTAAACCAAATAAACAGATGCCTTGAACGGCTAATAATAAATGATATTTACGCGGCAGCGGGGTAAACAGATTTTTCCATTTCGCATAAATCAATAAAATCGATGATGCGATGGCAAAACGATAAAACACTGAAACCAATGGGTGCACTTGACCTAACTGGAATGTGATCACTAACCAAGTTGAGCCCCAAATTAGGACGGCGATCATGAATAAGATAATGTTTTGCAATGTATTAATCGTCATTAATTATGTGAGTAGATAGTTTAATCGATTAATTGAGTTTTCCCTATCAATAATGAAACCGTATTAATCATCTTGATTTGGGACATAAGTTTGAGGTGTTATGCAATTAACAAAAGATCGAAAAAAGTAGAAACAAATAAAATAAATCCGATGATAAAACTAAACGAGTTATTTACTTTGGCATGCCATACATAGCGCTTTAAATACTGGTAAGGTAATACAACGTCGTTTTGTCGGGCTAATTGATAAATTAAATCACCGTCATACCAAATGGTAACTTTCTCACCTTTGTTAATTCTATTTGCTGTATTTTTGCAAGTCGATGCTTTCATATCGATAACATAGAAAGTGAACCCATAAGAAACCACTTTTAAATCATATTCTGTGTAGTTTTTGCCGTCTTGTTTGAAGGTATATTGTTTACATTCTATATTATCTACTGTGGTTTCATACGCGGGTAAATTAGCCAGTTTAGTATGGAAAAACGCAGGTAAGATTTGAGTTAAAAGTGCAACGGAAACAAGGGCGTAAAATAGGCCAAAAGCAATACGGAAGTAGCGATTTTTAAAGTTATAAACAACTAAAGAATCCCATAACACTGAAGAATCATCGTCATCCATTTCGCTGTTTTCGATTGTGGAAGTTTCACCATTTTTGATGCGTATCTCGATTTCATTTAATAGACGTTGATAGCGCTCTGGGTATTTCTGTTTATCAATAACGCCTTTCACTTCCAATAATTCTTGGTAGCTGTATTTGGTGTAATTTACTTCCATGTTATTAATGTTTATCCGATCTAAAAATACTTATAAAATGATGTGAGGAATAAATCGACTCATATCTTGGGTGATAGGGCCTGAGTCTTCGCGCATTGAAATACCAGCAGCTTGATCATCAACTAACCAACTGCCAATAAGCGTATGGTTTTGTCCAAACTGCGGCAACATATGGGCAGCTTGATAAATATAACCTTCTTCGCCATACGGACCGTCAGAGCTGCTACTTTGTTGTGAATTATCTTCGGCTACGAAAGTACCATTTTTATTGGTTAAAAATGAAATGTTAGCACCTTCACGAGAGAATATTGGTTTCTTGACCAGACGATCAATTCCCTGAGCTTGGTCTAATTCATCTTCAAAAAAGGCCGGCAATAAATTGGGATGATCTGGGAATAGTTTCCATAACATGGGTAACAAAGCTTTGTTAGATAAAATACTTTTCCATGGTGGTTCAATCCATCTGATGTTATTAGTGCCCAGAAACTCACCAAACTCTTCTTGCATCATAAATTCCCAAGGATATAACTTAAACATCCATGAGATCACCTGATTGTCTAAGTCGGTGAAATTACCGTCAGCATCGCGTCCAATATCTTCTATATAAACAAACTTGGTGGTTATACCCGCAGCGTTTGCACAATCTTCAAGGTACTGAACTGTGCCTCTGTCTTCATCTGTGCCTTTACAACAAGCAAAGTGTAACTGTCTATCCGGGGTTAGAAACTGTATGTCGGCGAAGCGGTTGACTAGCTTTTCTTGTAGGCTATTGAACTGATCAGAACGTTTATTTAATGTGTTGTTATCCACATTGTCTTGTAACCATAACCATTGCCAAAAGCCGGTTTCATATACGCTCGTGGGGGTATCGGCGTTGTTTTCATATAGTTTGGCAGGGCCATCGCCAGAATAGGCAAAGTCTAAGCGAGAATACAAACTAGGGTCGCCATTTAACCAAGATTGACGAATGAAATCCCAGTGTGACTCTGGTATGCAAAATTTCGTCATTAAGGCATCGTCGTTAATGACTTTATCAACCACGGCTAAACACATTTGATGTATTTCTTCGGTAGGAGCCTCTAAGTCTTGTTCAATTTGTTTTAAGCTAAATTGATAATATGCGCTTTCATCCCAGTATTGGTCACCATACATGGTATGAAACTTAAAGCCGAATTCTTCGGCTTTAGTTTGCCAACCATCACGTTCATTAATGGGTAAGCGCAACATATATTATCCGCCCCAGCCTTTAGATTTACTTCCGCCACCCCAATTCGATTTGGCAGATGCTACTGAACCAAATCCACCACGAGATACAGTTCTGCTCACCATAGGTTTTTGCTTAGTGGCAGACTTACTGACGTTATATGACTTTTTACCGTACTTACCTAATGATGTGCCATCGGCCATCATCATCGTATTGTGATAAGGAGAATAAGGTCGATAGTAACGATATACTGGATTGTAATAACCACCGTAAGAGCGGCGGTCTCGATTAAACAGTAATTCGTTGATCATAAAGCCGGCCATCAACGGCATAAAAATACTTTGATTTTGACTTTGTACACACTGGCCTGCGCCAAACTCAGATTCACAAGCATTGATAGTTTGGTATTTAGGACCTGTTTTTTCTGCTTCTGCAAGTGCGTTTTTATACGCTATCTCGCATTGCTCTAAATCTAATGAAGTTGAACTTACACAGTCATCAACTGAGCTGACGATTTTCACTTCTTGATCATTGCCACAGGCTGACAATAATGCGGCTGTAACACCTAATGCAATAGGGCGTAAAAGAAACTTGGGTTTAATCTTACGCATTAAATCCAAATTAATAAATTGAGTACGTTTCACGGTGTTCTCCTTAGTAGCTCATGCAAGCTGCGTTTAAGATACCTATAGAAACGTTAATAACACCTAACATAACACCCGCGCTTATTTCGTTATCTTCAATACGCTGTACTATTTTAGGCATAAAACCAAAACGAACTATCGCAAAGGCAACACACTGAGCAACCAAAGCAATCAATCCCCAAGTAGCAAAATCTACCATAGACACTGAGTTAGTAGCCGCGCTGGCTAGGGCTAGAGAGAAACCAATAATCGCACCGCCAAACCCGATGGCAGCAGATGTGCTTTTTTCTTCTTTGATTAACTTCCATTCGTCATGTGGCGTGACAAAAGCATAAGCAAATTTAAAGATGACTAAAAAGACGATTGAGAGACCAAAATAAAGGCCAAAATTCATAACTGCAGTTAATAAATCGTGTTGTTCCATGGATATATCCTTGTTGTAAAAAAATTATAAAAAACGAATATGGTTTATGTGAAATCTGGTTAGCCGTGAATGGTTATTTGTGCAGAGGAAATGGATATACCTGTGCTGATAACTAAACAACGGCTTAAATATCCTGCTTCTTCTAGCTTTTCTTCAGCGGATATAAATAGCGACTCGGTATTATTACCTGAGATTGGTCTTTCAAACAACATAGTAAACTGGTCCGTTTCAGAACTTTCACCGGTTTCATCAAACGTTTTTTCTGCCATATGCACTGGGTTGTGGTAATCGCTGGCCGATGTCCATACTCGTTCAAATGTCTGAGACTCAAGTTGGTAAGTAGGTGTACCTATTTTTGTATTAAGGATTTCGTCCCATAAAGGTTTGCTTTCGATGTCTTGAGTATCGTAAAAGTGAAATAATTTAACATCAACAACATGTTCATCATTTTGACCACCTTCAGTAATTACTTGTAAATAAGCTTCATCATCGGTGTAAAAGCGATATACCCAAGTACCGTCTAAGTCGACAATGCCAGCAGCTTGTATAATTTGGGTTGGTGCACAACCTGAAATGGTCAGTTCACCTTCAGTTAAACGCAGTAATAAAGGGTCAATATCAAAACTACCGCCAATTCTTAAACCCATAATGCTGGGGGCATTATCTAATGGATTTACTTTCTCTTTTTTACCAAATATTTTACTGAACATAATGACAACTCAAATGTTAATAATCAGAAACGAAAAAAAACAGTGCGGTTGGGAGCACTGTTTTTCTATTTTTAAAATTAGCCTTTTTTCTTAGCTAATAATTGGGCAAGTTTGTCACTGCCTTTTACTTCACCACCAGGTTGAATGCCGGCTTGTTTTAATTTAGCGTCTAAGCTACTACCAGACTCTTCATTAGCAAGCTCTTCTGCCGCTTCAAGCTCAGCACTACGTTGTTGCTGTTTTTGTTTGATGCGCTCTAAGCTGTCTAATGCGGTTTTTACTTTTGTGTTCGCGCCCATGTGACGTGATGAAACCGCAACTTGTGCTTTCTGTACTGACTCCGTTGCTTTAACTTGGTCAATTTGTTGCTCCATTCTACGTACATTGGTTTTAGCTTTTGCAATATTCGATTTCAACGTTGTTTCCGATGTTGAGAATCCGGCTAAAATACTTTGTTCTGTTTCTAAGTTAGCTTCTAATTCAGAAACACGTTCAGCACATTCAATTGCTAATGCTTCATCACCTTTTTCGCTCGCTGCAATCGCGTGGTTTGTGTAAGTTTCAACTTCACTTGTTAATGACTTAACTTTTGCTTCTGTTAATTTACGTTTCGCCATTATTTTCGTTAAGTTTTCGTCACAAGATTGCAGTTCTTTTTTAGCATCTCGTAACTCTTGGTCTAAAATGCGAATCGATTGGCTGTCGGCAATGGCCTCAATACCTTCGTTAGTCGCGCCGCGTAGTGCGTTCCATAATTTTTTTAAGCTCATGTTATTTCTCCTGAGTTAGAAACTGGTTATATAAATCTAAAAATTCGCTGGTGTTAACAAATAAGGTTTCAATTTCTTCAACCACGACTGAATCTTTACTATCAACAGATAAAGCACCAAACGCGACGTAATAATCTTGGTCGCCAATTTTATTGATGCAAATTGCGGTTAATGGCAATAAGTGGTGTGAATGTAAAATTAAATCATTTAACGCTGCTTTATCAGTAACATCAGATGCTGGAAATAAGGCAGTTTCAACAATAATTTGTTGCGAGCCAACATAAACAAACGCATCGATACCTTCATCGTTTGAAATAGAAAGACAATCGCCTTCCGCTTCAACTACCCAATCTGGTTGTGATTCGGCTAGCGTTTTTAAAGAAGTGTTACTCCAAGTCATGGGTGGTTCCTTTTTTATATTTGTGTAACATAGGTCACGAATATAGCACTATGTTTTGTTATGTCAACACCAAGACACAAAAATTACTTATTAATTAATATGTATGTTATAAATACCTAACAGCCAGTTAACTAATTTTGTTTTTTTATGTCTGAGATCGTCACCAAAGTTGTAAGTTATTTATAACTTTAACTTGGTATCAGTTAATCAATCAGGCAAAGCCGGAGATAATGTAATGGATCAAAATCAAAGCGTCAAAAATCGTAAAGCGATGACTCCTTACAAACAGACAATAGCACGTTACATTCGTTCCGCTATGATGTTAAAAGGGTTAAAGTACAATGACCTTGCCGATAAGTTAGAACAACGTGGATTATTAATGACACCTGAAAACTTGCGCAGCAAAGTAAGTAAAGGAATGTTTTCTGCCGATCTTTTTGTCGCCATTATTGAAGTACTAAATGTTGAGCAAGATGCATTGGTCGACATTGTTAAATTGTTAAATGAAAAGTGAAGTAAATAAAATGAGTGAGTCGATAATTAACAAATTTTTACCCAAAGATATCTTAATCTTACTCGCCGTAATGTGGGGGATATTTTTAATTGATTTGATCATCCCCTTTGTCAGCTTAAATGTATTTGGTATCCGACCACGTTCGCTATCAGGATTAATTGGAATAATTTTTTCTCCATTTTTACATGGGGGATTTGGACATATCTTTTCAAATAGCGTTTCTTTATTTGGCACCGCAATCTTAGTTAGATTAGCGGTTGGTAGTAAACAGCTTAGGTATATTGTTTTACTGGGTATTATCGGATCTGGTATAGGTACTTGGTTGTTTGCCAGTGGCGGTTTAATTGTTGGCGCTTCAGGCCTTGTCTATGCGTTGATAGGCTTTTTATTTACTCAAGCTTATTTTAACCCAAGTTTACGCAGTTGGTTTAGCGCCATTTTATCTTTTGTCTTATTTGGTGGCGCCTTGTTATCGTTATTTAATATGTTGCCTTATATCTCTTGGGCAGCGCATTTTTGGGGTTTTGTTTCTGGTATTGCCATTGCTTATATCTTTAAGGCAAAACCATCAGAAGAAGATAAATAAACCGCTATTTGAGTATTTACAGTGTGGGGTTTAACAGCCTATATCTTGGTTGTTGCGCCACATTGATATCGTTTTAGTAATGAATTCAGTTAACTTTGCACTATCTAATTTAGTTGATTTTTTAAAACGTAAACAACCTTTGCCCACATCCAAATTGGCCGTTAGTTCACCAGCAGGATCTATTTTTGAAATATCCCCAACATATAATCCCACGTGTTGTTTTTGGGCGTTTAAATGAAATACGTTGTCACTGCCATCATTTAAACCATAACCTAACATCTTATATTTAATGTGTTCTTCCAGTTCTGGTGCATGGTCCAAAATTATTGTTCTTATTTGATTTAATACACTTTTACGCCAGTCGTCATCTAAACATTTGATGTATTGATCTGGTGTATTCACTTCGTATTGCATAAATTTCCCCAACAGCATGTTTTTAACATGATAGCAGAGTCACAAATGTAAAATATATAAATACAATGCGCACATTAATTGCATTAGTTTCAATAGATTAGGTCAGGATTAAACTCATATTTTAATATCTGAACTTACACGCCAAATTTAATTTATTGATAATTAAGAGTATTTTCATGTATTTAGTTAAATATACACTAATGAGTCTAGGGCTATTGGCAACGTTGTATTCTGGGGTGGCAAGTAGCAATGAGACAAACCTTGCCGTATTTCATGCTGACTTTGAAAAAATAGACAGTAAGTTACACATCACAATTCCTACCGAAATCGTTCAGCCTGCGCTGCATGAATATTTTCCTCATTTAGCAGGGAAAGAATTAACGGAAACGGACATTAAACAATATCTGGCCTTATACATTAGGAATACGGTTAAGCTGCAATATGGCGCTTATCCTATGGCATTAGGCGAAGAAGGTATGACCATGGATAGTGAGTACATCAATATCGTGATGAAGTTAGGTAAGATACCTAGAGGTGCTAATGAGTTGTTAGTAGAAATAAACAGTTTTGAGTTTTTGCCTCAGCAAAATAATGTTTTTAAACTAAGCAAATTTGGAAACGCAGAACAAGAGCTTACCTTGTACGCTAAAAATAGATTTAGTGCGTCAGTGTCGTTATAAATTCGTTTAAGTTAGGTTGTTCATCCAACGTTTGTTTTTAACCCTGACGCCAAACATGAATGCTTTTATAAACTCTTCGGAGTAAGAAATAATGACCACATAAACAAACGCTAATTCCCAATAAAAAGCGGCCAAAAAAGTTAAAGGTAAAGCAACGACCCACATTGCAATGGCATCCGTCATCAGGCAGAAACGGTTATCCCCACCGGCTCGTAACACCCCTAAAGCTAAAGTCATGTTAATTACTTTCATCCAAGACAGCAGTGCAATAACCACAAATACTTGGCTAGCTAACTCCAACGATTGTAATGAAGCACCTTGGTAAGGCAGTAGAATGATATCTTTGGCCAGCAGTAACAGCGCACCGATAATAATGGCAATAACAGGGGATATTAGTGAGAACGTTTTAGCAACATTCCAAGCCTCAGTTAGCTTTTTAGCACCTAAATGTTGCCCAACTAAAATAGAACAGGCTGAGGCAATGCCAAAAAACACTGAGATTATGATGCCTTCTACGGGCAGTAACATACTGATCACCGCTAATTCATTAATGCCCATGCGGCCATAAATTAACTGGTAACAAAAAGAACCTAAAGACCAAATGCCAAAACCAAACATCATAGGGGCGACAAGTTTTAATAATTTAAGCCAATCGGCTTTATTATTTAACAAACTAAAATCACTACGTTTAACGGATAACTGATGTTTTATGTGTTTTAAAATGAGTAACATCAGCACCATTTGAAATAGTCGAGATGCTGTTGTAGCGATAGCAGCGCCAGTAACGCCCATTGGTTCAATACCAAGTCCACCGTTGATTAGCCAATAATTTAATACCACATTTAATAAGATAGAAAATACACTGAATAGCAGCGGCAATTTAACTTGGTTGATGCTCCTAAGAGCATTTTCTAATACTTGGATAACCGCGACGAAGACCATGCTTGGCATGGTTATCCATAAATAGGTCTGCCCTAAGTGAATTACGTTTTGATCTTCAGTGCCTAAACTTAATATGCTGTCGGCATAAAAGAAGTTTAAAATAATGATTGGGAGTAATGCCATCAGCCCATATATGCTGCCGATAATTATATTTAATCTAATTTTATTAGTTTGGCCTGCACCATGATATTGCGCGGCTAGTATGCCTACCCCCCAACTAAGTCCTAACACAATAACCATGACAACAAACATGACTCTATTACCGAGTCCAACCGCGCCAATAGCCGCATCGCCCAAATGACTAACCATAACCACGTCAATCATGCTCAAGAGCGTGACCAATATGTTTTGTAGTGATATTGGCCAACCTAATTTTAAGGTCTGTTTAATTTGTTGTTTATTTAGCATTTAATTCCAATTGGGACGGTCAAAAAGCACTGAATTTTTTTAGGAAAGAGATATAGGGATAGTTTAATGTAAATATCGAAAACATACGAATGACAATTGTAAAACTCTATTGGTTTTCCATTGTTAAGGTAATGTGAAATGGAGGGAAGTTGTTAAGAATACATACATTGGAAATGTGAACATTCTTGATATAAAAACGCAGCCTGAGCTGCGTTTTATAACAAGCTATTTATCAGTGAATGAGTTTTGCGAGAGCCCCATTCTGTAATAGGACTTTAGCTTTTTCGATATCGGGAGCAAAGTAACGGTCTTCATCATAAAATGGCACTTCAGAACGCAGACGTGATTTACCTTGTTCTATTAAGTCAGTGGATTTTAACGGTGCTCTAAAATCTAACCCTTGGCAGGCAGCTAACCACTCTACTGCCAAAATATAAAATGTATTTTCCGACATATCCCATAATCTTCTTGCTGCAAACGTCGCCATAGAAACATGGTCTTCTTGATTGGCACTGGTTGGTAAGCTATCAACTGAAGCCGGGTGTGCAAAGGTTTTGTTCTCAGACGCTAAGGCTGCCGCGGTGACTTGGGCAATCATAAAGCCTGAATTTACACCGCCGTTATCAACTAAAAATGGCGGTAATTTACTTAAATTGGAATCAATTAACATGGCCATTCTACGTTCGGATAATGCACCTATTTCACTTATAGCGATGGCTAAGTTGTCTGCAATCATAGCAATGGGTTCTGCGTGAAAATTGCCGCCAGAGATAATGTCTGCACCTTCTTCATTCAAAAACACTAACGGGTTGTCAGTGACTCCATTGGCTTCAATTCTTAGAATATCACCAGCATGACGTACTTGATCTAAACATGCCCCCAGAACTTGAGGCTGACAACGTAATGAGTAAGGATCTTGCACTTTGTCACAGTTGATATGAGACTTTCCAACTTCAGAGTCATCTTCAAGTATCACTCTGAACATGGTTGCAACATCTATTTGTCCAAGCTGACCACGAGCTAAATGTATGCGCTCATCAAACGGTGAACGTGAACCAAGCGCGGCTTCCAACGAGGTAGCACCAATTAAAATAGAGGACGCTAATAAATCTTGAGCAAAGAAATAACCTTGTAAGGCCAGAGCTGTCGATGTTTGTGTGCCGTTTAATAATGCTAAACCTTCTTTTGGTGCTAAGTTTATTGGCGATAGTCCAGCGTGTTGCATGCCTTCGCGTCCTGATTTTATTTCGCCATTAATACGTACTTCACCTTCACCTAACAAAGGTAACACTAAATGCGCTAATGGCGCTAAATCACCAGACGCTCCAACTGAACCTTTTTCTGGTACACATGGATAAACTTCATGGTTTACCAAATCAATCAAGGCTTGAATCACCGATAAGCGGATGCCTGAAAAACCACGAGAGAGTGAATTGATTTTTAATACCAACATTAAACGCACAACGTTATCAGATAAGTATTTACCAATGCCTGCCGCATGAGACAGAACAATTTTACGCTGTAATATCTCTAATTCTTGTTTGGAAATACGAGTATTGGCTAATAAACCAAAACCGGTATTGATGCCGTAAACAACGCGGTCTTCATCAATGACTTGTTGCACCGCGGCTTGGCTGCGAGTAATGGCATCAAAGGCACTTTCGTCCAGAATTAATTTAACGGGATGTTCGTAAACTTCTCTTAGCGTTTCTAAGTCAAGTTGACCGGGTATTAATTTGATCGTTTTCATTTTTGTATTCCTAATTTACCAAGGGTTATCTTTATTATTTTGCTTGGCTTTCAAAGTGGAAATTATTATTAGTTTTCTAAAGAAGGGAGATTTAACCCTTGGTCTTTAGCGCATTGTTTAGCAATGTCATAACCGGCATCGGCATGGCGCATAACGCCAGTGGCTGGGTCATTCCACAATACATTGGCAATACGTTTATCAGCAGCATCAGTGCCATCCGCAACTATGACAACACCTGAATGTTGACTGAACCCCATGCCTACGCCGCCGCCGTGATGAATGGATACCCAAGTGGCACCACCGGCTGTATTTAATAAGGCGTTTAATAAAGGCCAATCTGAAACTGCGTCTGATCCATCCAACATGGCTTCTGTTTCACGGTTTGGACTTGCCACTGAACCTGAATCAAGGTGATCTCGACCAATAACAACAGGGGCGGATAATTCGCCATTTTTCACCATTTCATTAAAAGCTCGAGCAATACGCGCACGGTCTTTTAAACCAATCCAACATATACGAGCTGGTAGACCTTGGAATTGAATGCGTTCTCGAGCCATGTCTAACCAATTATGTAAGTGCGGATTATCAGGAATAAGTTCTTTCACTTTGGCATCTGTTTTATAAATATCTTCAGGATCACCTGATAAGGCAACCCAGCGGAAAGGTCCAATGCCTTCACAAAATAAAGGACGGACATAAGCAGGTACAAAACCTGGGAAATCAAATGCGTTTTCAATACCTTCTTCAAATGCCATTTGTCGAATATTGTTACCGTAATCTGTGGTTGCTGCGCCAGCGTCTTGTAAATCCAACATTGCTTGCACTTGCACTGCCATGGATTGTTTGGCGGCTTTCACTACAGCAGCTTCATCTTTTTTACGCATACCGGCAGCATGTTCCATGCTCCAACCTAATGGTAAATATCCATTTAACGGGTCGTGTGCTGATGTTTGGTCGGTCACCACATCCGGTGTAATGCCACGTTTAACTAACTCTGGAAATACATCTGCCGCGTTACCTAATAAGCCAACTGAAATAGCTTCGCCTTTTGCTGTGGCTTCGTTGATCATGGATAAAGCCTGATCTAATGATGTGGCTTTTTTATCTATATAACGGGTGTTAATTCGAAAATCGATACGAGATTCATCACATTCAACCACTAAGGCACAAAACCCAGCCATGGTGGCCGCAAGTGGTTGTGCACCACCCATGCCGCCTAAACCGCCAGTTAATACCCACTTTCCAGAAGCATTACCGTCAAAGTGCTGCTTGGCCATGGCAACAAAAGTTTCGTATGTGCCTTGGACTATGCCTTGTGAGCCAATGTATATCCAAGAGCCTGCGGTCATTTGACCGTACATCATCAGACCTTGTTTATCTAACTCGTTAAAGTGTTCCCAATTAGCCCAGTGAGGCACTAGGTTTGAGTTGGCAATTAATACGCGGGGCGCATTTTCATGAGTAGTGAAAACGCCAACGGGTTTACCTGATTGGATCAATAGCGTTTGGTCATCTTCCAATTGATCTAAGACTTCAACGATTTTGTCATAAGCCTGCCAGTCACGAGCCGCACGTCCAATACCTCCATACACAACAAGACTTTGAGGATGTTCTGCAACGTCATTATCTAAGTTATTCATCAACATGCGTTTTGCTGCTTCGGTTAACCAAGACTTCGCTGTAATTGTTGAGCCTGTAGCGGCTTTGATATTTCTGCTTAGGTCTAATCGTTTATCAGTCATAATTTAATTCTCTTAATAAAGATAGTGGATATAACGTAGTCCACTTTTGATTAATTATTGGTGTTATTAAAGGTTAAGTATTTTTGAACGTTAAATGGCCGCTCAATCGGTAACTGGACCCTGGGTAGATAATTTGAGCAAAACAAACCACGCCATTTTTACTTGAAGTCTTACGCGTTAACTGCAAACAAGGTTCTTGGTTGGTTAATTGTAACCACTCACATACTTGGGCGTTCGGGGCGATAGCTTCGATCGTATGCTGAGCTTCAGTTAACGGAGCAACTTGACTTAAGTACTCATGGGGTGAGGTTTGTTTAAAATCTTGTGACAAATATTCTGGGGCAAGTTTGGGATTAACAAAACGTTCCTCTAGCTGAACAGGTTTGCCATTTTCTTGATGCACAATAATGGAGTGTGCAATTGGGCTGTCAATACTTACATCTAGAGCGATAGCAATCGATGTGGAAGCAATCACTTGTTCTAATTTAATTTGGATTGCTTGGTGTGTATGACCTCGTTCTTTAATTTCATCCGCGATATCACGAATTTCAAACATTGAACCTTGGTTTTTTAAAGACGCAACAAAAGTACCTGAACCTTTGGTGCGAATTAATAAACCTTGTTGGTTTAATTCCTCTAACGCACGACGTGCTGTCATTCGGCTGACTGAAAAGTCTTCAGCCAGTTTGTTTTCAGAAGGGACAGGATCATTTTCTTGCCACTGCCCAGACTCAATTTTTGTCAAAATATGTTTTTTTATTTGTTGAAACTTTGCAGCCATGTTTGATAACCAGAGTTATTGTCTAGGTGTCTGATGTATAAAAGTTCAGACACAAATTGTATATACACCTTTGAGCGTTGTGTAAGAAAATGCCATATTAAAGATGTATATACAACTTAATTGTATTATAGTTTTGTCATTAAGGTTTAATTTGCCAAGTTTAGGTGTTGTGATGAGTTTAAAAGAAGCCATGCAAGTTGTTGATTTGGTGATCAATAATGTTCATGTGATGACGATGTCATCTACGGTAGATAATGCATATGGATTAATACAAGACGGTTTAGTTGCTATTCACAACCAAAACATCGTTTGGGTTGGTGAGCAGAACCAAGCTCCAAACTTTCAAGCGGTTGAAACGGTAAATGGACAAGGTAAGTATTTATCACCCGGGCTTATTGATTGCCATACCCATTTGGTTTTTGCCGGTAATCGTGCCAATGAATTTGAGCAACGACTGACGGGCGTTAGTTATGAAGAAATTGCAAAACAAGGTGGCGGGATCATATCAACGGTTAAAGCCACGAGAGCGGCAACAGAACAAGAGCTGTTAGATTTAGCTATAAAACGAGCAACACAACTTATGTCTGAGGGTGTGACTAGTTTAGAAATTAAATCAGGTTATGGGTTAGATACTGATACTGAAATTAAAATGCTAAAAGTTGCCCGTAAAGTAGGGGAGCAGCTACCAATTAATGTAAAAACAACTTTCTTGGGGGCTCATGCTATACCGCCTGAATTTAAAGATAATGCCGATGGTTATATTGATTTATTAGTAAACGAAACATTACCTTTAGTTGCTGATTTAGGGCTAGCGGATGCGGTTGATGGATTTTGCGAAAATATCGGCTTTTCACCTATACAAATGAGCAAGTTGTTCGATAAAGCGAATACGCTAAACTTACCGGTTAAGTTGCATGCTGAACAGTTAAGTGATTTGTCTGGTGCCGAGTTAGTTGCAAATTATCATGGTTTGTCTGCCGATCATTTAGAGTATTTATCTGACAACAGCATTAAGGCGATGCAACAAAACAATACCGTTGCTGTTTTATTACCGGGGGCATTTTATACCTTGTCGGAAACTAAGTTACCGCCAATTAATCAACTTAGACAAGCCAATGTACCTATAGCAATTGGTAGTGACTACAATCCAGGATCTTCGCCTTTGTGTTCATTAAAGTTGATGTTACACATGGCGTGTACGCAGTTTAAATTGACACCTGAAGAAACAGTACTGGGAGTGACCAAAAATGCGGCTTTGGCATTAGGCCTTAATAATAAAGGGACGATAGAACAGGGGCAAAGTGCAGATCTGTGTTTGTGGGATATTCAACACCCGGCAGAACTTGCTTATACGTTTGGAGTTAATCCGCTATTAACCTCTTGGGTGGAAGGTAAAAAAATAAGTTTGTAACTTTAAACTGAATTCTCATTTTTTGCACATTTAGCTCTTATTATTCATATTCAAAATAATAGGAGCAACTATGAATTCTTTAAGGTTATTAAATTTAACGGTTTTACTGGTAAGTGTTGCGTTAGTAGGTTGTGACTCTGCTGATTCGGAAGATAACACCACGACAACAAGTGACGGTGTTTTACATTCTGCATTCGCAGAATTTGATAGCAACAATGTAAGTGTTGTTTTAAGCGGCTCAGAGGTCATTATTGAAACCAATGGCCTCCCAAATCATACCTCCCCTTATTGGTCTTCTGAGCATGAATTATTTGTCGAACCGACAGTAACTACTTATCAAAAAATGGCACCCGGTGACATTGATGATTTTGTCGGGACATATACGTTAACTGTCTCATCCTCTCCAGAGAAAGCAACAAACTCATCTTCAACAGGCCTCGGCGCTATTGGTATAGCGGTGAGTGGTTCTGTTATTTACAACGATGAAGAAGGTCCAGGTATTCCTTTAGATGGAGCAATTGGTAGTTTGGATTTTAATGGTGCTCATACTGGCCCGCAAAGCTTCCATTATCATTTAGAGCCTATTTCATTTTCTGATGACGACAGTAATTTAATTGGGGTTATCAGCGACGGATTTTTTCTTTATGGTCGTAAATGTAATTCCACAGGTACTTATCCTACAGACTTAGATGAATCAGGTGGACATACCGCACAAACACAACATAGTGAGAGTGAAGAATACCACTATCATATAGAAAACGAAGTGTACTTAGGTTCGTACTATATTTTATTCCCTGGCAACTACCAAGGTACAGCTAGTGGGATACGCTAGTTTAATTCTATTACTATTGCCTGTGTTGTTTGTTTTAAACTTTGAAACAACACCAACACAAGTTAATAGTAACGAGATAACGTTATCTGCTAAAAATGGCTTGCGTATTTATCAAGGTAAACCTTTCACCGGTGATGTTATTTCGTTTTACCCCAATGGTACTACTGCCAAGTTAGCTAGTTTTCAAAATGGTTTGCGCCATGGTTATTTAAAGCAATGGTTCCCTAATGGAAAATTGAGCTTTCACTCATTATATGAAAATGGCCGTTTACACGGAAAAACGAAAAGCTGGTGGAGCAATGGGAATTTAAGATCGGTAAGTAGCTATGAGCTGGGTAAAGTTCATGGCGATTCTTTGCAATGGTATGCCACTGGCGAGAAGTTTAAGAATTTACATTACGACCAAGGTCAAGAGTCCGGTTTACAGCAAGCCTGGCGTCGAAACGGAAAGTTATTTAGTAATTATGAGTATATTAATGGGCGAATTTACGGACTTAAACGCTCAAACATGTGTGTGGAGTTAGAAGATGAAAAAGTTATTGTTAGTAATTAGTGCCCTGACCACAATCTTGTATACCAATGTTAGTTTGGCAGAGAGTTCACTTAAAGATAACTATTTACCTTATTATAATGGGCCAGAATTTACACCTAATTGGTTAAAGCCTGATAGTAAAGAGTTAACTGATTTTCATAAAATTTCAGATTTTAAGTTTATGAATCAACTGGGAGAATTTGTCACTCAAAAAGACATGAAAGGGAAAATATATGTGGCTAGCTTTTTCTTTACGTCTTGTCCCGGTATATGTCCCAAAATGCGATCTCAGTTAGCTAAAGTGCAAACAGAGTTTAGAGATAATAATGATGTTTATATTATCTCGCATTCTATCCAACCGGAAAATGACACTGTAGAAGTTCTACAAGACTACGCAGTTGAAAATGACATACAGGCAGGTAAATGGCATTTAGTCACAGGTAAAAGAGAAGATATCTATACGATTGCCCGAGAAGACTATTTTGCAAATGAGGATTTAGGAGAGTATGTCAGTAACAATGATTTCCTCCATACAGAGAATATCGTCCTTGTTGATCACAATCGCCATATTCGCGGAATCTACAATGGTTTGAATAAAACATCTATTAACCACTTAATTACAGATATTAACACTCTACAAAAAGAGAGCTCCCAATCTAAATAATGTTCTTCACTCAAAAGGTAATAACAGGGTTGTTACCTTTTGCTCACAATCTATATCTGAATAGATAACATATCCACTCTATTTCCTACAGTCACATTCCTTTAAACGACAAAGTAACGATCAAATAATTCCATATTTAGCCATAACTTATAACTAAAAGTTTATGTTTTGTAATTCAATGTTTTGACATTTAACATTCTAACTGTCTGTTTTTAAATGTTAAAATTTCATTTTCGTAATTAGTTTGTAAAACTTTCATATCGCACTACAAAAAACAGAGTAATTACGTTAGAATGCCATGCAAGGTCGTTTGTTAAGTTACAAATTAGCATGTTTAAGTAGAGCATTAGTCTTTATAGATAAGTGGGTGTTAGCAAAGAATCCATTTATCTATACAGATTTCTTTTTAAATTTAACTATGATTCGGTGAACTTAAATGGCTAAAAATATAGATTTATCGCAGTACGGCATAACAGATGTTAATGAAGTTATATATAACCCTTCATACGATGTGCTGTATGAAGAAGAGACTAATCCAGCCTTAACAGGTTACGAAAAAGGAACAGTCACTGAACTTGGTGCCATTAACGTTAGCACTGGTATATTTACCGGTCGTTCACCAAAAGATAAATTTATAGTAGAAGATGAGATCACAAAAGACACAATGTGGTGGAACTCTAAAACTGCTCCAAATGATAACAAACCTATCTCTAAAGAAATTTGGCAAGATCTTAAAGGTTTAGTCAGTAAACAACTTTCAGGTAAAAAATTATTTGTTGTTGATACATTTTGTGGTGCTAATGAAAAAGTACGACTTAAGGTACGGTTCATTACGGAAGTTGCGTGGCAAGCCCACTTTGTTAAAAACATGTTTATCCGTCCTACAGAAGCAGAGTTGGAAAACTACGGTGAGCCTGACTTTGTTGTGATGAATGGTTCTAAAACATCTAATCCTAATTGGCAAGAACAAGGCTTAAATTCAGACGTATTTACCGTATTCAATTTAACTGAAAAAATGCAGATCATTGGTGGTACTTGGTACGGCGGCGAAATGAAAAAAGGTATGTTCGCTATGATGAACTATTACCTTCCGTTACAAGGTATGGCATCAATGCATTGCTCAGCTAATGTGGGTAAAGAAGGTGATGTTGCTATATTTTTTGGTTTATCAGGTACAGGTAAAACAACTTTATCAACAGACCCTAAACGTGAATTGATCGGCGATGATGAACATGGCTGGGATGAGGATGGCGTATTTAACTTTGAAGGCGGTTGTTACGCTAAAACTATCGACTTAGATAAAGAAAGTGAGCCTGATATTTATAATGCAATTCGCCGTGATGCTTTATTAGAGAATGTTACGGTTGATGAAAATGGTAAAATTGATTTTACTGACGGTTCTGTGACTCAAAATACTCGAGTATCATACCCAATCAATCACATTGATAACATTGTGAAGCCAGTATCTAAAGCAGGGCATGCCAAAAAAGTTATTTTCTTAACGGCTGATGCCTTTGGTGTTTTACCTCCTGTATCTAAGCTAACCGATGAACAAACTAAGTATCATTTCTTATCTGGCTTTACTGCTAAATTAGCCGGTACTGAACGTGGTATTACTGAGCCATTACCAACGTTCTCATCTTGTTTCGGTAAGGCATTTTTAACCTTACACCCGACTAAATACGCAGAAGTGTTAGTTGAGCGTATGAACGCATCTGGATCAGAAGCTTACTTAGTTAATACAGGTTGGAATGGCAGCGGCAAGCGTATCTCGATTAAAGATACTCGTGCGATTATCGACTCTATCTTGGACGGTTCAATCGAAAATGTACCTACCAAAATCATCCCAATTTTTAACTTGGAAGTACCAACTGAATTAGCTAATTGTGATACTGGCATTTTAGATCCAAGAGATACCTATGTTGATGAGGCGCAATGGCAAGAGAAAGCGGAAAGTTTAGCTGGTTTGTTTATTGATAACTTCGTTCAGTTTACTGATAATGAAGAAGGTCAGTCGCTAGTTGCAGCTGGTCCTCAGCTATAAGTTTTAGCTAAAGAGTAGGTTATAAAAGCTAATAAAAAGCCTTTGTTATTTTGAATAAACAAAGGCTTTTTTATGCTTATGAGTTTAGCTTTTAATATTCAGAGGTTAATGCCAATAAGCTTGTTCTAAGCTGTCTTCTCTTTCAGGTAAACCTTTTGATAAACGTGGTGAGCTTTGTGATAACACCTCAAAACTGACTCGATTGGCGTATTTACATATTTGTGCCAAAGAAGAGTAGGTGATCGCAGGCACAGTATGTTTACTTGATTCCGGTACGTTCATTGAGTGATAAGCATTAGACGCAATATCATGTAACACCGCCGCCAAAGCGCCATCACCTGCACCATTAGTATTTTTGATTTTATCTGGGCCTCCCATATAAGGCGCAATATGAGAATATATCTTTATTGGTGCAGAGCATTGAGATTGTGGTAACGGTCTTGAATATTCATAGCGATTAAATTCGGGAATGCTGCCAGGTAATAATGGGTATTGCGTACTACGTTTAAAGTTTTCGTCTGTAAAGCCAGCCATATAGAGTCCTTGTGGCCCAGCGGTGCAAAGGACTAAATCAGCTAAATCTAATGCAGCTTCGGCTGCTAACAATGGATCGCTGGTACCGACTAAAGCTTCTGCTTCTTCTTCATTCATGGCTAATACTTGCACATGTTGTTTAATGAAATCACGCCACCATTGTGGTTTTTCATCAATCATAAAACGAGTGCCTAAGGTGAGTACAACCGGCACATTATGTTTGTTGGCATATTCAATAGCTTTAAGCGCGGCTTTATCTAACGTATCTTCGCCACTGCAACGGGTAAAATAAGCGCTCACGACAAATGCACAAGAATTCTTAATTAAATCTTCATCGATAAATTCAGGCGTAAGTCTATTCATCTTGCCTGAGTCAATGGCAAAAGTGCGTTCACCATCTTCAGTGATCAATGTGAAGGCTCTTCCAATGGCACCGTCTACAGGTTGTAAGTGTTGTAAATCAACCTTTGACGATGTATTACATAAGTACTGATATGCGTAATTACCTACTTTTATATTTTGACTCATCACACCATAAAGCACCGAACGATCATCCGCTAAAACAGAATAGTTGTGCATAGTGTTACCAATTGTGCCACCGGCATGTTGGTCAATAATAAGGTTGTTATTTTCAATATATTGATACAAAGCTTCTGCAATCTCACTCGGTACTAATTGAGATAAGCCTTTTGTCAGTTTAAATTGTTGTAACAGCGTTTCAGGTACATGTGCTTCAATATCAACGATAGTTTGATCCATACCGACAATATAGGGATGTTCAAGTTCAACTTTGGTAGTTAACTTATTGGTTAATGGATCTTTTTTATCAACAGGGAAGTAATGTTTGTGTTTTCGACGGCCTGGAAATCGCATGAATTTATTGCACTGTGCTAATAATAATGGCGGGTATTATAAATTGTCTACAGATGAATAAACATAAACTTATCAACAATTGTTGAAAAATTTAGAGGGTTTTGTGTTGATAATTGGTATAACTCAGTGGATAAAGAAATATCAGCCCACAAATTATATTATAGGCTGATGATAACTTAGCTTAATATAAATCTAAATTGGCTTTTGCATATGCTTCAAATTCGTCACAACCGCCAATGTGTTTTTGGTCGATAAAAATCTGAGGAACGGTCTGCACAGGTTTGCCAACTGTTTTTTCGAGATCGGCTTGGCTAATGCCTTCTGCATGAATATCAACATAACGGAAGTTAAAATCGTCGCGTTTTTCAGTAAGTTGTTCCGCAATTTCTTTTGCTCTAACGCAATATGGGCAAGCTGGACGACCAAAAATGACTGTAAACATAAAATTCTCCTCTAAACTGATTGATGTAATAATATGTAAAATTTTTATTAGATTAAATGGATTAAAACCGATGATGATAATAGTAAAAGTAGATGAATAATGATTGAGTCTCCATGCATAAGACAGTGTTGTTTGGATGATAACGATATTTGCTGTGGTTGTTACCGTCATATTACTGAGATTACAGGTTGGCAGAAGTTAACCATGGATGAAAAAGAAAATGTGTTAAGTCGTTGTGATATGAGAAAAAAGAACCATACTTTTACCGAGCCTCGAAAATAAGTTCTGATTACAACGGAGGGTAAGCTTGATGGTTCGAACTCCTAAACATTTATTGATAGTTGATAACACCACCACTTGTGCAATGCGCATTAAAACGTTAGCACAGATCCATGGAGCTAAAGCGAAGTTAGTCCACTGGAGTGAGTGGGACCGATTTTCCATAAATGAAATGGAGAATTTACCTTGTATGCTGATTATTGAGCAAACCGTTCCCTTACATGTCGTTCATTCTCTTTTAGATACATTGCCAAATATCCCATTATTTATCCTTTTTAATCCGAATAAACCATTAATTCCTTGGCCTATAAAGCGTCAAATAAATCCATTGTCGAGTGCATTATCAAATTTTGAAATTGTTTCAATCATCGAACCTTATTGGTTAGAAGATAAAACCATAAACTTACCCAATGTCGTTGTTATCGACAGTGCACCTGAAAGTGCATTTCAAATAAATTCTGTTTTATCTCAAGCTCATATACCTTGCACCTTAACGCATGAGGTTAATTTAACGTTATTACATGGCGTTGATCTTGTCCTAGTTAATATCACTGAAAATAAGGACAGGCTAGGGCAATTGGAAAAAATCAAACAAACTTATCCTTTAATAGGCGTGATTGTATACGGAGAACACAAATCATTATCTAGTTTTAAGTTTATTGAGTTTGCCTTAAAAGTAGGCGTGAACGATATTTTAGATATCCAAAAATTAGAATCAAATTGGCTAGCCAAGTTTAATCGCGTTTGGCAAAAAACAGCAGAAATGAAAGAAGAGTTGTTGGTGTCGAGCAATATCCAAAAGTCATTTGACGTATTGTTAGAAAAAAGTTTGATATCAGAAGTGTTGATGGCGAATTCAATGGATGGCATTTTGGCTTTTTCTGAGGATGGTTCAATATTAAAAAATAATGACGGTTTTTGTGAGTTATTGGGGTTGATTGATGAACAAGTAAAAAATGCCAATGTGTTTAATTTAATATCCAGCCAATCTAAAAAACAATTACAAAAGCTGTTGTACAGTGATTATTTATTCCAACAACAATTTTTAAATCTTCATTTATTACATGAGCATGGCGTTGCGATTCCAGTTTCTGTATCAATTAATAGAATTAATTTACATGGCCAGTATGTATATATAGCGGTTATGCGAAATAACGTTAACCAGCAATTGCAGAAGAAAATCCTTGTTCAACAAAACGCAAGACTTGAACATAAGGTGAAAGAAGTTGAACGGCAAAAAGAGCTGTTAGTTGAATTCACTAGAAAAAATAATCGTAAACAAAACATGTTTATGTCTCACTTCACCCGCTACCTCATTGCGCAAAATGAATCAGAAAACCAAATGACTAACGAAGTTATACATAAACTATATAACTTAGATTTAATATGTAAATTACGAGCAGAACAAGAGCCTATTCGTTTTCAAACTACCAATTTAAAAACCATGATAGATAAAACTTTAGTTGTGCTTGAAGATGCTATTAGTGCAAAGAAAATAAGTGTCATTAATGATGTAAACACAGAAGTCGTAGTGAGATTTACCGAAGACCACCTGCAAAAGATCATTTACGAACTATTACACAACTCGGTTTTATATAACTTACAAGAGGCTTCGATACAGATTACATCTCAGTATCAGGCAGAACAACGAGTTGAATTAATAATCGCAGATACCGGTTTAGGTATTTTAGAGCATAAACAATTAAGCATATTTGATTTACAAGAAATAAATGATGGAACCTCTATTGAAACTTGTTGTACAGGATTGCCGCTTTGTAAATTACTAGCTCAACACAATCAGGCTGATATTCAGGTGGATAATAATTATCAAAAAACAAAAGTGATAGGTTCAATATTTAGCCTATATATGGAAAAAGAATAAAAAAATACGATTTTTTTTGCATATCAATGGACATTTAATGAGCTTTATTAAAATTATGTGCTATTATCTGTTTCGTCTTTACAGAGACATATTTAATATTGTTATTTGCTTCATGTGTTTATAAACCTCTAGACTCAATTTTTTGGTCGATATTGAGACGTTATCCTTCCATAAGTTACATCGCAATTTAATATTTCCCTTTGAAGATAATGTCGGCACATGTTGTGTCCTAAAAAAGTAAATTTAAATCGAGGTTTATATGTCTAAATCGACTGGTACAGTTAAATGGTTCAACGAAGAGAAAGGTTACGGATTTCTTACTCAAGATAATGGCGGCAAGGACGTATTCGTTCATTTCCGTGCTATCGCTGGTGACGGATTCAAAACTTTAAAAGAAGGCCAAGCGGTTTCTTTCGAAGTTGAAGACGGTCAAAAAGGTTTGCAAGCAGCAAACGTTGAATTAGCTTAATTTTCTAATTCTAAAAAAAAGTGGCTTTTAAGCCGCTTTTTTTATGCCTGTAATTTACCCACTTGTTCTCACTTCCAACTTTCATTTCCCATATAACTTAATTCTATATTTGCTCAATCCCTTTATAATTTTCCTTAGTTAACAAATAAATTTATATTCTTTTAAACCTTTTTTGTTTCATATGATACTAATCAACCACACAACAGAAACTAATAAAGAGAAACTTACTTGTGTCATCAAATGTGATTGCCCCAGAACAATTTCAAGGGCGAACTAATAAAGCAGAAAATGACGACGTAATCGTTGCCCAATTAAAACGGGGTGAACAATCGGCATTAAGAAAACTCTACGATTTATATGGCAATCGAGTTTATGCGTTGTGTTTACGTTTATCTGGCGACCGTGAAATTGCAGAAGACATCACTCAAGAAGTTTTTGTACAAATATGGCAAAAAGTACATAACTTTAGAGGGGACAGTAAGTTCTCTACATGGTTGTATTCGGTGGCAAGTAATGTAGCTATCAGTCACATGCGAAAACAAAAAAAATGGTGGCGTTCATGGTTTGGTTCGGATCAACAAAACGAAACCGCATTATCAAATTTAGAAGTAAACGATGAGCAATCTAATCATGATTTAAGTCGCAGTGGTTTAGATAAACACATAGCTAAATTGCCAGAACAAGCCAGAATCGTTTTTGTTTTATTTGCAGTTGAAGGTTGGCGACATGAAGAGATTAGTCAAGAATTGCAAATCGCTGTTGGCTCAAGTAAGTCGCAATATCATAGGGCTAAACAGTTATTACAATTGGCCATTAATTCAGAGTTAAATGGGTGATGTTATGAGTACAGACAATATCAAACAAAAAGATGTGTTAGCTCAAGCGCATGAGTTGCCTAAAGAGTTAACACCAGATCGAGATTTGTGGGTAGGCATTGAACAAGCGATTGCAAAGACGCCTCAACAAAATATATATCAAAATGAAGTTAATTGGTTTCAGATTGGCAAGATAGCGGCAGTGTTTACTCCAATAGCCTTGGTTTTAGGGATTTGGTTAAGTTCTGGAAGTAGTCAATCGATGCATAACAACTGGCTCAATCCACTTGTAGCAAGTTATGAGATTCAGAAAAAACAGTTATTACAAAACGTAAATTTAGAACGCCCAATTATTAATAATTGGCAAAGCTCGATGGCGGAATTAGAACGGGCGGAGAAGTCTCTAATTAAAGCATTAGAAAGTCAGCCGGAAGATCCGGCATTAATGAAAATGTTAAATCAGGTTTATCAAAAACAAATAAGCTTAATTAAGCAAGCTTATAAACCTCAATTAAAACGTTACCACCAAATTTAAAGAAAGCAGGAAGGAAATGAAGATGAAAAACATGATTAACCAAAGTTGGAAAGTGAGCATGTTAGGTGCGCTATGCATGTTGTCAATGAATGTGTTCGCAGGCGAAAAAGTTAACGAGTTGGTAGAAACACAAGTTAAAGGTAAAGTCACTGTAGATGTTATGTCGGGTAATGTAGTGATCAAAGCATGGGATAAAAATCAGGTGAAAATTACCGGCGAATTATCCGATGATGCAGACGGATACACAATCCAAGTTGATGAAGATGGAGAGGTTTATTTTAAAGTAAATATGCCTCAAAATCGTTGGGGTAATTGGAATGATGATGGTGGTTCCCAATTAGATATTATGATGCCTGATAATAATAGTTTGCGCTTTGAAGGTGTAAACGTTGACGTTAACGCCCAAGGGATAAAAGGCGGAACTAAATTAAATACGGTAAATGGTGATATCAAAGCGGCAAATTTGAATAACAGAATTGCACTTGGAACCGTTAATGGAAGCATTAATGCGAAAGGTTTAACCGGAAAAATAAACCTAAATACGGTTAATGGCGAGATTGACGATCAAGGTAGCCAAGGTGAGTTGGAAATTGAAACGGTTAATGGTGAGATTGAAACAGATACGTCTGCTACCGAAATTGGTATTAGCAGTGTAAATGGTGAAATTAAAATTAAAGCTAAATTAGTAGATGAGCTAGAAGTGAGTACCGTAAACGGTTACATTAATGCAACGTTAAGCTTAAACAAAAATGCCCGCTTTAATGCTTCTAGCGTTGGTGGAGGTCTGGGTATTTACTTTGACGGTGATGTGTCGGCAAACTTTAATGTCGAAACCCATGCTGGTGGGGATATCACTAACCGTCTTACAAAAGATAAATCGAGAGAAGCCAAATACGGACCTGGAGAATCATTGAGATTTCGTATGGGAACCGGTAGTGCAGAAGTACAAATAGACACAGTCAGTGGTGATGTGACTCTTAACAAAAAATAGCGATAGATAAAATACAAATGTCCAGTTACCAGCCCCAATATTGATATTCATGTTGGGGCTTTTATTTATGAGTAAATAGAACAATAGACTGAGTTGAGTTATTGATAACTTCAGTTATTCCGATAGAATGTTCAGTCTTATATCACTCCTAGTTGTATGAAACGAACCCATGGCAAAGTCATCATTTAAATCTGCAAAAGAACAAGATGCTCAAATAGCATCGCTCAAAGTCCCACCTCATTCCGTTGAAGCTGAACAATCAGTACTTGGTGGACTTATGTTAGATAATAATGCGTGGGATCGTGTTGCTGAGAAAGTCGTAAAAGGTGATTTTTACTTACGCCAACATAAGCAAATTTTTGCTGCTATGGCGTCATTGATGATCAAAAACCATCCGATTGATTTGATCACTGTTTCAGAGGCATTAGAAAAAGATAAAATTTTAGAAGACGTGGGTGGATTCGCTTATCTCGGTGAAATTGCTAAAAACACTCCGAGTGCGGCTAATATTGTTGCCTATGCTGAAATTGTTCGAGAAAGAGCGGTCGTTAGAGAATTAATTGGTACCGCAAATGAAGTTGCCGATGCCTGTTATAACCCTGAAGGTAAAAGCAGTGAAGAGTTATTAGACTTTGCTGAGTCACGTGTTTTCAAGATAGCTGAACAACGTGAAAATAAAAATGAAGGGCCAAAAGACTTAAACTCAATCTTATCGTCGACAGTCGACAAGATTGAAGAGCTAATGCGTACCGACAATGATGGTGTAACCGGATTAACGAGTGGCTTTAATGATCTAGATAAAATGACCAGTGGATTTCAGCCATCAGATCTTATTATTGTGGCTGCACGACCATCTATGGGTAAAACCACATTTGCCATGAACTTAGTAGAAACGGCGGCGTTAACTTCAGATAAGCCGGCATTAGTATTTAGTTTAGAAATGCCGGCGGACTCTATCATGATGAGAATGTTGGCCTCGTTAGGTCGCATTGACCAAACCAAAGTTCGTACCGGTAATTTAGATGATGATGATTGGGCTCGTCTTGCCAGTACAATGGGCTTAATGCAGGAGAAAGGTAAGCTTTATATTGATGATTCGTCTGGATTAACCCCGACAGAGTTACGTTCAAGAGCCAGAAGAATCGCTCGTGAACACGGTGGTTTATCTATGATAATGATAGATTACTTACAGTTAATGCGCTCACCAGAATTTAAAGATAATCGTACTTTAGAAATCGCAGATATTTCCGCTTCACTTAAAGCGTTAGCAAAAGAATTAGAAATCCCGGTTATTGCCCTTGCTCAGTTAAACCGTGGTTTGGAACAACGAGCTGATAAACGTCCGGTAAACTCAGATTTAAGGGAGTCAGGGTCAATTGAGCAAGATGCTGATTTGATCATGTTTATTTATCGAGATGAGGTTTACCACGAAGACTCAGCGGATAAAGGTACGGCTGAAATCATCATAGGTAAACACCGTAATGGTCCAATTGGACGCATTAGGTTAACCACTCAACTTCATTATTCCCGATTTGATAATTATTCGGGTAATGCTTTTTTTGACGATTAATTTATGAAAATCGCGGTAGCTGAAATTAATATCGGCGCATTATTATACAATGTTGAGGTAGTTCGTAAGTTAGCGCCTACTTCTAAAATACTAGCTATGATAAAAGCAAATGCTTACGGGCATGGTTATTTAGAAGTGGCAGAGTCATTAACGAATGTTGATGCATTTGGTGTTGCCCGATTAGATGAAGCTATTAAGTTAAGAGATGCGGGGGTAAAAAAATCAATTGTCTTATTGGAAGGTTTTTTTGATAAAGATGAATTGATGATCATTGCTGAGAAACAATTGGAAACCGTACTTCATAACAAGCAACAAGTAATTGATTTTATAAATGCGGATTTACCGCAGCCAATAAAAGTATGGTTAAAGCTCGATACGGGTATGCACCGTATCGGTCTAGCTCCAGAAGAGATGGCGTCTTGTTATAACCAATTAACACAACATAAAAATATATTAGCAACCCCTACCATATTGACCCATTTAGCGTGCGCCGATGAACTGGAGCATCCTTTAAATAACCAACAAATTAATTTGTTTAATCAGCTTTGTTTAGATATTGAGGGTGAACGTTCTATCGCCAATTCAGCAGCAATCATGTCCTTACCTGAAACACATCTTGACTGGGTTAGACCTGGAATAATGATGTATGGCGCTTCTGCAATGGCCGACTCAGATGCCGCTGAACACGATTTAAAACCTGTGATGACACTTAAAAGTAGTGTCATTGCGGTCCGTGATGTTCCCAAAGGCGGCTCAGTTGGTTATGGCGCAACTTGGGTTGCTAAACAAAACACAAAAATAGCGGTGGTCGCTATAGGTTATGGTGATGGTTATCCACGTAATGCAGGAAATGGTACGCCAGTGTTAATAAACTCAATTGAATATCCGTTAGTCGGGCGTGTGTCTATGGATATGATCACCGTGGATTTAGGTCAAAGTACGGAAATCAAGGTGGGTGACGAAGTGATATTATGGGGAGAAGGATTGCCAATTGAACGTGTTGCTCGCCACGCGAATAGTATCGCGTATGAATTATTATGCGGTGTGACAGGTAGAGTTACTAAACAGTATAAAAACTAGTAATTATCACGCTTCTTACCAGAAAACAATTTCTCCATTATCTTATTTGCCATTGCTCACTTCGTTGACTTAAAAATAAAAAGTACACTAAACTATATTAAATGTGCCTAACTTGATATGTAATGTTCATAAAAGTAGCGGAGTGTTTTCGATATTTATGACCGTAATATATTCAACATTGGAGAAAAAAATGAAAACAAAGTTAATGTATTTATTTATATGTCTCATCAGCCTTTCACTGATTCAAGGTTGTGAAGATAGTGACGATGAGAATGGTTTATCTGGGGTGACCACACTTGAGGTTGGCGAGCCTGTGACAGGTTCGTTGTCTGGTGATGAAGCACAATTTTCTTTTTCAGTGGATGACGGAACAAAATACCAACTCTTATTAACACCAGAAAGCAGTGATGATGATCCTGATTTATTAGTGTTTAGTTCTGAGCAGCAATTAGGGGATTATTGGGATATTGCTGATTCATCTGGTGGCGAAGACTCCGCTCAAGCCATGGAAGCTCGTGTTGCCAAGTCTTCCTTGAGTCCAGGGGGTGGATAAAGCGAGTTTTGTGGCTACCAAAACAGGGATGTATTTTGCTGCGGTAACTGGCCCAGAAAATACTCGTTTTACTATTTTATTAAATTCTTCGGATTCTTATTGCGCGGATGAATGTGTAGACAATACAAACATTAACCAAGATGTTGAAAGTACGTTTCCCTCTCACGATGTTTTAGTCGCGACCATCCCAGAAAATCTCGAAATGACATTCGCATCGGGATTTACCCTCCCTTCGTCAATCAATATAGAAATATTCGAGTTACCTTCTGGCTCTGATGAATGCCACATTACTTGGCCTGGTTTACGTTGTGGTTTTTTAGACGCAATTGACAGTTATGATTTAGTGACAAACGTTATTAATGCGAGCAGCCAAGTAAATGGGCAACGTGTTACGTTCACTCCGGAATCTCAATTATTAGCCGGACACACATACGTTGTACATATTTTTGCGGATTCAAGCTCAGGTGATTTTAAAACTTGGTGGCGTTTTGACACTTAAACAATAACCATTCACTCAACTGTTTGATAATAGCGAATAACTCAAATTGATTCAGTTATTCGTTATTATCTTTAGTAGACTCCATAACCACATGGGTACTTATGGTTGCTACTTGTGGCAAATCCCCTAATACATCGGTGTGAAATCTTTTATAAGACACTAAGTCGGTTGTTTCTACTCTTAATAAATACTCGTATGAACCTGTTACATTATGGCATTCTAATACTTCGCCTGATTTCGCAATGGCTTGTTCAAATGCCTGTTGTGAATCTTTGGTATGAACGGATAAACCAACCGTAACAAAAGCACTAAAACCTTTACCTAATTTCCTATTATCGATAATGGCTTTGTAACCTTTGATTATACCTTGTCTTTCTAGTTCTTGGACTCTACGCAAGCAGGCAGAAGGGGATAATCCAACTCTATCAGCCAGATCAATATTGCTAACCCGACCGTCCTTTTTTAATTCTTGCAATATTTGTTGGTTAAAATTGTCAATTTTCATAAGTTATTGCTTATTTCGTTAAAATGACACAATAAAGGCAATTTAATTTCGTTGGAAGTGAATTATAGTAGTGTTCCTGTATTTATAAAAAAACGGAACGACGGTGAACATAGAAATCATATTAGCCTTAGTGCTTTTTGCTTTTGCATCTTCAATTTCCCCAGGACCTAATAACTTAATGTTAATGAGTTCTGGCGCTAATTTTGGCTTTCGCAAGACGTTACCTCATATGATGGGAGTAGGACTTGGATTTACTTTGATGGTGGCGCTAGTTGGTATGGGAGTAATGCAGGTATTTGATTTGTATCCAGCCAGTTATATGATTTTAAAATGGTGCAGTATTGTTTATTTGGTTTACTTATCTTATAAAGTTGCGACTTCCGCTCCACCGGAAAATAAAAGAGCGAATAAAGCAAAACCTTTCTCATTTATTCAAGCGGTTTTGTTTCAATGGGTAAACCCAAAAGCATGGACCATGGCCTTAACATCCATTGGTATTTATGCACCTGATAGAGATGTAAAGTCTGTAATTATAGTGGCGTTAGTTTTTGGCGCTGTAAACTTACCATCAATTAGCGTGTGGGTAGTGTTAGGACAGAAGTTGCAGAAAATATTATCGAGCGTAAAACGTTTACGGATCTTTAATGGAATTATGGCTTTTTTATTACTTGCTTCATTGTACCCAGTACTAATCGCTTAAATGAACAACAGACGTTAATACTCAGCATAAATTGCTGAGTATTATGATGTTTTTGCAGTTTTATCGCTTCAACCGTTAAAGTTGGTGGTTGACTCTCTGACTAATAATTCTGGATTAAACTCAATTACTGTATTGGTAGGAATGTTTTTAATCTGGTTTATCAATAATTGTGTGGCTGCAATCGCGACACTTTCAGTAGGCTGATCTGCTGTCGTTAGTTTTGGTAATGTTTGACGTGAGAATGGGCTGTTTTCAAACCCAACAATGGATATCTCAGTTGGAATATCTATACCATCTAATCTACAGGCAAATAAAGCACCCGCTGCAATTTCATCATTACTGCCAAATATAGCCGTTGGGCGTTTTTTCAAAGACAATAACTGTTTTGCACCATTAACACCGGATTCAAATGAATATTCACCATCAATTAAAAAGTTAGGTTCAATTTTAATATTGTTTTGTCTTAGGGCTTGTTGGTAACCTTCAAATCGTTCGGGACTGGACTTATGCTCAGGATCACCACAAATAAACGCAATGTCTTTATGGCCAAGATCAATTAAATATTGGGTTACTGAAAAAGCTGCGGCTCGGTCGTTTAGATATACGCAATGAGCTGCATCTTCAACCATACCTTTACCAGATATAACTCTTACAAATTTTACGTTACGTTTCTGCAATTCAAATATGAGTTGTTGGTTTTCAGATAACGGCGGAGTTAATACCAGCCCATCTAAATTTGAACGTTTAATTAAAAACAAAACTTCGTCAATAATATTGGCCGATTTAGCATCACAAGGATGGATTAATAGTTCGTAGTTTTGTTTACGGCACACATTCAAAATACCATTTTGCATATCTATTATGTAATAAGCATTAGGGTTGTCATAAATAAACCCAACTTGAAATGATTGCGTGCTGGCTAAGCTTCTCGCTGCTTGGCTCGGACGATAATTTAATTCATCCATTGCAGCTTGTACTTTATCTTTTGTCGCCGAACGTACACCGATCTCATTGTTAATAACACGAGATACTGTTTTTATAGAAACACCTGCTTTTACAGCTACTTCACTGATTGTGATCTTCATATTAATTATTCTAATTTTATTATGGATTAACCATACACTCATTTATTTGACAACGGTAGACAGTTTTTGCATTTTTACGAAAATATTTGTCTAAATAACACCCACTGTACAAAAAAGTTCAAAATTATTTTTTCTTTAAAAACAGTATGATGTAATTATTTCAGGTCAAAAGTTAAACTATTAATTGAAAAGTTGATTGCCTTTTAAGCAATCCTAGTTTAGTTTAATGACAACGCTGTCATTTACATAATAAACTAAAAACAACAACAACGTCGGGAGCAAGTGATGAAAAACACTCGTCTAAAATATTCAACAGTAGCGCTAGCAATTGCTGCGTCTATGTCAACTTCAACAGCTTTTGCAGCTGATGATAAAGAAAAAGCACAAGATATCGAAACTATCGAGATAACAGGTATTCGTGCAAGTAATAAAAAGAACTTAAATCAAAAACGTTTTGCTAATGCGATCGTTGACACGGTCACTCCGGAAGATATTGGTAAGTTCCCTGACAAAAATGTTGCAGATACTCTTTCTCGTATCCCGGGTGTAACAATCAGTCGTGACTTTGGTGAAGGCGAAGGTGTTACAATTCGTGGTTTCACGCCAAACCAAAACGTTACCTTGCTTAACGGCCAAGCCGTTGGTACTGCACAGTGGTTTGTATTAAACAATACAGGTCGTAACTTTAACTTCGAAATGCTTGCATCAGAAATGGTTGGCGGTCTAGAAGTTTATAAAACCCCTCAAGCGGATATTGAAGAAGGTGCACTAGGCGGCACGGTTATCGTTAATACACGTAAGCCTCTTGATATGGACTCTGGCACAATTGCTGGTTCTGTAGATATGCAATATTCTGCATTACCAGAGCAGTGGGATCCAAGTGGTTCTATTGTTTCTAGCTGGAAAAATGAAGAAGAAACATTTGGTGTTGTGGTTTCTGCTGCAATGCAAAATCGTACAGTTGAACGTCATTCACAAGAGTCTGACTTTGGTTGGTTCGGGCCTGGTATTGCTAGAATTAGCGTAACTCCACCTGCCGGTGCAACTGAACAAGGTTCTACACCTTGGGGGGTTGGTTCTGCTGTGTTCAAACAAGATCGTGAACGTGTAAACTTTGACGTTACTGCACAGTGGATGGCGACAGATAAATTAGAAGTAACAGGTCATTACCTTTTCTCTGAAATGGAAGCATCTAACGTCAACTCAAACATGATAGGTATTCCTTTCCGTGGTATTGCAGTGGGTGATGAATTTGCTCGTGAAGGTACAACAGAAAATGGTTACCTGACTTCTATGACTTATTATGGTGATCCAGACCAAACTGGTTGGGTACCTCAATTCCTAGCTTATGATAACATTTATCGTGATGGCTCTAAAATGGGCACGTCTGTATTTGATTTAAACATCAATTACGAAGCTGACTTTGGTTTAGTACATTTCCAAGTTGGTACAACAGAAGGTAAAGGCGACATTTATGACTTCTTTACTGAGTTCTGGGCCGATCCACTAGACGATCGTGCGGGTATTATTTTCTCAAATCCAAACCCTTCAGCTCACGGTCCAGCAATCGACTTTGATGGCGCAAACTCTTGGATGTCTAATCCGACTGACCAAATGTGGTTAGGTGGTATATTCAACCAATATAATGAAGTAACTGATGCAGAAACTTATGCGCAAGCTGATGTCACTATTGAAGTGGAATATGGTCCAATTACCTCGGTTAAGTTTGGTGGTAAAGTAAAAGATCGTAACTTTGAGCAAACACGTCACCAAGATAATTTATCTAACTTAGGTGCATGGGGCGCTGGTTCTTTAGGTCCTGCGGCAGATTTTTGGTCTGGCGAATTGCTTGATATTGCACATGACGGTAACTCATTAGATAGCCAAACTTATTTTGACCCTGATAAAGACAAAATGATGGCTGCTATGTACGCTCAACCTGAATGTACTGCTGCATTAGTTGATGCCGGAACTATGTGTCTAAATAAAGATAGCTTCCAAGCATTAGCGTCGTTTAACATTGAAGAAACTATTATTGCAGCATATGCAATGGCAAACTTTGAAGGTGAAAACTACCGCGGTAACTTTGGTTTACGTTATACATCTACAGATTCAACGTCTAACGGTTACGATGCAGCAGCAAATGCCGTTGTTGTTGAAAATGATTACAGCTACATATTACCTAGCTTTAACTTAACGTATGACCTAGCTGATGATGTATTAGCTAGAGCGTCATTCTCACAAGGTATTGCACGTCCTTCACCATTCTCTATGGCTCCTGCGTATAACTTAACGCCGGAAACCGGTCGTGGTGATATGGGTAACCCTAAACTAAAACCAACAGAAGTGACTTCGTTTGACTTAGGTTTAGAATGGTACTTCTCTGATTCATCTTTAGTAAGTGGTACTTTCTTCCGTAAAGACATCACCAACTTCTTCTTTAACAACACGGTACGTGACGTTATTGATGGTGTGCAATATAACCAACTTAACCGTCCTGAAAATGGTGATGAAGCGGATTACACGGGTATCGAATTGCAAGTTCAACATATCTTTGATAACGGTTTTGGTGCCTTTGCTAACTACACTATGGTAGACGCATCAGAAGGTAGTTTTGTATCTGTTCAAGAAGTTGATGGCGACTTCATCGATGTAGCTGGAACAGTACCATTCCCAGATGTTTCTGAAAATGCTTATAACTTAGGTGTTTTCTATGAAACTGATGAGTATAGTGCTCGTTTGAACTATAACTACCGTTCTGAGTACTTCACTTCTAACACTGAGTTTGGTCCAACTTTCCGTGATGAAACAGGTCAGTGGGATGCACAAGTAAGCTATGATGTTTCTGAAAACATCACAGTGAAATTTGAGATTGTTAACTTAACTGACGAAAGCTTCAACAACTATCTAATCAATGATGGTGATGTTGAAAACTATGCTTACACAGGCACAAAAGTTGTGTCGACTGAAAGCCAAAATGGCCGTCGTTTCTACATAGGCGCAAACTTCAAGTTCTAAAACTTAAGTTTACTTGTTAGATTAATAGGCCAGTCATTGACTGGCCTTTTTTTATAATTAAACCTTTTTGTAAATTAATAAACGGTATCTAAAATTGTTTCCGGTTAATTTACCAAAATGTTTAACTGGGGTTGTTAGGGAATGTTATGAATACAAGACCAAATGATATCTTAATTTGTGGTGGCGGTACTGCAGGTTGGATGGCTGCTAATTTATTTATGCATAATTGGCCTGGCGCTAACGTTACATTAATTGAGTCAGATAATATAGGAATTATTGGGGTTGGCGAAGGATCGACACCTTCATTAAAACAATTTTTTAAAATCCTAGGAATTTCAGATCAAGAATGGATGCCACAATGTAATGCCACCTATAAAGTTGGAATTCGATTTCCTAACTGGAGTGATAAACAAGGCTATGAAAGTTATTTTCACCCTTTTTTCTCAGAGTTAGACATAAAACCTGGAGAGCCTTTTTTCATAACAGCAAATTACAAAGAAAAGGCGTTCCCGCAAATGCACATCCGGATCATTATTTTGTTACAGCACAAATGGCAAGGCAAAAAACGTCTCCCATTTCTAATAAATACCCTAATTTAGATATCGATTATGGTTATCATTTTGATTCCGGCTTGCTGGGCGAGTTTTTAAAAAAGCGGGCGATTCAAAACGGACTTAACCATATCATTGATGATATTTCACATGTAGAAGTGAATCAGCAGGGCTTAGACACGTTTATTGAATATGTCGAAGCAAGTAATAGCGGCAAACATAAAGCAGACTTATTTGTGGATTGCACAGGCTTTAAGAGCCTTTTAATGCAAAATGCGTTAAAGGTTGAATTCAAACATTATAAAGAAAATTTGTTTAACGATTCTGCAGTCGCAATAGCCACAGATATTGATGTTACTGAAGGTATAACGCCAGAAACACGCTCCACTGCATTAAAATATGGATGGGCTTGGCAAATACCATTAGCGAATCGTTATGGTAACGGCTATGTATACAGTTCTGATTATGTGAGTTCAGAAGAGGCGGAAAAAGAGCTCAAAGAGCACCTTGGGATAACGGACGACAATGTCAAAGTACGACATTTGAAAATGAAAGTAGGGCGTTTACAACAACATAGTGTTAGCAATTGTCTGGCGGTTGGGTTATCTCAAGGGTTTATAGAGCCGCTTGAAGCCACAGCGTTAATGTTAGTGCAGTATACGATTGAACAATATATATCGACCGTTGATCAGCCAAATGAAAATGACAAATACACTGTATTTAATAACAAAGTAAATAACATGATGGAGGGCATACGAGATTATATTGTTGCTCATTATGTTTTAAATTCTCGAAATGACACAGACTACTGGCGTGATTGTCGTAATGCTAAAAAATCAGAAACTTTAACTGAGTTGTTAGCGGCTTGGAATGGTGACGGTAACTTTGAAGATATGTTGGATAGACTAGATAATTATTTAGTCTACTTACGACCATCTTGGTACGTAATATTAATGGGAATGGGGCATTTTCCAACGCCAAATAACATACAACCGACAGAGTTAAATAAGGTGTTTGATTACACTAAATCACGAAATTATTGTGGGCAATTAGTCGATGACGTGTTCCCAGATCATGTCTCTACGTTAAAGGGCATGTATAAAGATAAATGGCCTAGCTAAAAGAAAGGTAATCATAAATGCCTCAACCCAAAGAAGATTGAGGCAATTTTTATTATTGAGAGATCTTAACGATTTGGCCTGAGCTTACATTAGATTGCTCTGTAATCGTTTGATCTGGCCAAGTGATAATTATTTTTTCTACGGTATTATTATTGGCTAATCCAAAATGCAGTTCATTGGCATTTTGTGAAACAAAGTTATTATCGATACGAACTTCTTTGGTTAACGTTAACGATTCGTTGACAATAACTTCTACCAAAGCTCCAATAGCCTGAGTATTTGGTGAGTTTCCTGAGAGTTTAATTTTTAAGAATTGATTCTGCCCCGTGAGGTTGTTTTGGTATAATTTGGCTGGACCTTGATTGTTTGATACAGCTATATCAATATCCCCATCATTATCAAAATCATTACAGCTTAACCCTCGTCCTTGATGTTCGTCATTGATACCGAGTTTAACGGCTTGTTCTATAAAAGTACCATCTTGTTGAGCGATAAATAATCTTGATTTGTCATCTTGGAACATCACAAATAACTGACCATTTTGACCCCAACCATTAACATGAAAAATGTCGGGTAAACTGTCGTTATTGAAGTCTGCAATACAGGCTCCCCATCCCCAACCACCGTCACTCACTCCTGCAGAAATTGAAACATTACTGAAGTTACCTAAGCCATCATTTTTGTATAACGTATTACCCCTATATCCTTCTGTAGGGTTTTTATCTTCACCGCTATATTCTTTTTCGGCAATACTAGTGACAAACCAATCCATATCACCATCATTGTCGATATCTGCAACCGCCGACCCCATACCAAATTGATCTATGATGCTATCAGATTCGACTAACTCAAAATTATGTCCATTGTTACGAAGTAATTTAGTGAGACCATAATCAGACACAAGAAGCAGGTCCATATCACCATCTGAGTCGATGTCGCTCAAGCTTGGAACAAAAGATGAGTCTGCTTCAGCGTCAGGGTTGTCAGCGGTATCAAATTGATTTTGGTAAATAGTAGATAATCCCATTTCAGTGCTGATATCCGTAAAAAACACTAGGTCGCCTTGGCTGTCATTTCGCCAAATCATTTCTAAACTATCACCTTCAGCTAAATCATGTCCCCAGTGACTGGCAAACATGTCTAAATCACCGTCGTTTTCTAAATCTGAAAATGTGATTGAAACTGTATTTGGGGCGGTAAATTGTATCCCCGACGTAGCGGTAATATCGGTAAATGTTCCATCTTGGTTATTTAAAAATAGATGAAATTTTTCGTTATCTACTGCTCCAAGCGCTAAATCTAAATAACCGTCTCCATTAATGTCTGCAAAGGTTGGCCCACTTGTTCGTTTGCCATTAATAGCCACGCCAGCTTGTTGTGCAACATCGACAAAGGTTCCGTCTCCTTGATTTTGGTATAAGTGATTTTGACTAGACTCTCCACTAACAAAATATAAGTCTATATCACCATCGTTATCATAGTCTTCTGCTGCAACACCGCCTGAGAACATGGATGGCATAGTGGCATTTGTTCCAAGCCGATTAGAATGGAACAGGGTTATGCCTGCAGCTGAACTAATATCAGTGAAAGACAAAACGACCTCGACAGGCTCTTCCAACTGTTCATTATCTATTGGTGATTCAGTTTTTTTATCACTACATGCCGTGATAAAAAAACAGAAAATAAAAACAAAATTGCAGACTTATTTAACATTTTGTAAACCTTTAGATATTAATTGCCGTTAAACATGGCATTGGCTTTTTCGAATGATTCTGGGCCAATAATCAACCCCATTTTTCTACCTGGTATATCATCTGCGGGAGGATGAATACCGCCCCAAATTCGAGATAAACTACATTGATCTGACGCGTCTCTATATGTTGCCCATTGTAAAGTCATATCAACACTAGGGCCTCGTTCAAACACTAAAAACTCATTTGCTTTGATATCAAATCCACTCATCCCGCCCGGAAAGTATGCATCGCCTGTCATAAGTGTCATTAATTCAGCTGCCGCTCTTGAAAAAGTAGAATGTCCAGATACATAACCTGCAAAAGGAGGTGTGACAAATGATGGACGCTGATACGTCCACCAACGTTCCGCTAAAATCCAACCAACACCAGCAACATCTTCAGATGGCACTTCAATGTAACTAGGGCCTTTCCAGGCATAAAGTTTAATCTTATTCAGGTGTTCATTATTTTCACCAACCAATGGATCGCCTTCTGTTACCAACTCAATATAGTTGTCAACTAATGGAATACCGTTTACATGGTAAGAAGGTAAGTTCTCATCTGTGCTTTGGCCTAAATCAGCCATTGCTCTGATGGCGGCTACAGGACGTACATAGTCGTACCAACCTTTAACTCCCCAAGCTGCAATTGCCGCATCGTGCATAGTTCCGCCTAAGGCAAAGTATGTTTTAACATCCCACTCTAGGTTTCCAAGAGTTTCACCTTGACCAGACCATCGTTTAACTAATTGTGGGTGATCACTAACTGTATTTAAAATTGTGAACCAGTGGCCTGGAGGGGTTTCAGATGATGGTCCGTCAGCCCAAAATTCAGCAAGTACTCTTGCGTAATCTGCTCTGGGTACCATTTGAGGTTCATAAGGCTGATTTGTTGATGGATTTAACGCATAACCTTGGCTTGAATCACCTCCGTCAATAAAGTTATAAAATTGATCATAACTTTCAACACTAGCGGGAAACGATTGGATGTTGCCTAAGCTTGCTGGTGAAATATCAACCATAGTGTCATCAGATTCATCAAGATGGCTAGACCAAATTGACACCATTGAAAATCCCCATTTATATTGGTCTGATAATACCCCCCAATATATGGTGGTTGTCCAGGATCGTGATAAACCTGATAGTCAAAACCGTCTCGATTAAACGTTACTTTGTCATTTTCTGACAGTGCAAATGGTACTACTTGTCCCCATTCAGCTCCTAAAAATTCAGGAATGCCGGTGACTAAGTTGCCTGCTTGATCAATAAAGTTGTCTAATTCAATTCGTTGCCAACGATTCATGTCAATCACACTAGGGTTACCAGGTGCGGCATCACCTAGTTTTATGTTGGGATTAATTGGTTTATAACTTGTATTTGCGTAGTCATTTTGTTCGTTTGACCCATCGGTTAATCCAAACTCAATATAACAATTGGCGATATAGTTACCCAATGCAGCCGCTTTATTTTCACCATTTATATAATCTAGAGAGTCATAGTCCGTATCTAAACCTAAATCATTCATTAATACGTCAGCTTCATTTTGAATAAACCCAGCACCTGGTGAGTTAGCAAAGCGATGTGAGATCAAACGGTAAGTTGCGTAACTAATAGCCGTTTCTTGTGATGGCAATGCATCTTCCGGTATTTCAACATCAACGGATTTACATTCATAACTATTTAACACTTGGCCAAATAATAATGGCGTCGCTTTGTTGTTATAAATAGACCACGAGTCATACATAGCAGAAGATATGTGGAATAAATTTCGTGCATGAACGGTAGGGCGTGCATAGTCATTTCTAATGGCATCCAATACGACCTCATTCCACATACGAGCTACAGAATGACCTGTTCTTTCTGGTGTTATTTCTACAACAGTATCTTTTTTGTCACTATTACAGCCAGCTAACATTGCAGTTAGAACAAATAATGCGAGTTTTAATTTTGTTCCAAGGGTATTTGTTTTCATCATAATTATACTCTTATACGGATTGTAGATATTTTAATTTTCATCCTATTTATTCATAACGAATTACATGCAGCCTAAAAGTAAAGGCGAATTTAAAATAGAATGAATTTTAAACATAACAAAGAATGACAGCGTTGTCATTCTTTGTTATGTTTAAATTATTAATAGAAATAATAAATTTAAATTTAGTGACTTTGTCTATCTAGTCTTAAAATTGCCTGTTAGATATTGAGCTTGAATAACTTAGTGCGGGAGTCTCAAATGAAACGAAGATATACACTTATATTACCTTTGCTTAGCTTAGTATTAACTGGTTGTCAGCCAGATAGTATTCAGCAAAATGAAACTGAAAATAGCATTAATGCTGAAAGCTCAATTGCAAATTTTGCTAAAAATATTGAAGTGAAATATGAAATTATTACAAATCGTAGCGATGATAATTGTGATCCTAATGTAGTCGACGGATTGTGTTTTCAGGCTCAAATTAGATTAACTTCTCCCGTTTCATTTAATGACAAAGACTGGAAAATATATTTCAGTAACATGGGGCCAATTCAACAAGAAAGCAGCGAAGAGTTTGATATAACCCATGTAAATGGTGATATGCACACTATTACACCAAGTCAGTCTTACACAGGGGTTATTGCAGGGCAGACGTATACTATTCCATTTCGAGGTGCATTTTGGCATTTGGCTCAGACGGACATGATGCCTAATTATTATATAGTTGGTAGCGATCAAACTCCTCACGTTTTATTAAGTACCAAACCGCAGCAAGATGCAGAAACAGGACTTGAGATTTTACCTTATTCAATTCCGTTAACTGAACAAGATCATCACTTTAAACGTACCGAAGCAGATAACACTCAACCTGCTACTGCTATTTGGTTATATAAAGAGAACCAAGCTAATTATGTTACACGTGATGTAACAACCTCCATTTTACCAACGCCAAAATCTGTGATTGTTGATAGTACTGACAAAAGCTTAGATCTTAAATCGGGTTTAAAGATTAATTTAGTAGGTATCAGCCAAGAAGGAATAGCAGCGGCGTTAAGTCGATTAAAATTGTTGGGCATTTCTCAAAGCACTACAGGCATAAACGTAACGATAAAAAATCAGCCTGGTTTAGAAGGGGAAGCATATGAACTCATTATTAATGAAAGCGAAATATACATTGAAGCCGGTAGTGATACGGGGGCTTTTTATGCGTTGCAAAGTTTGTCGAGTTTAATAACCCCTAAATCAACCGTTGTACCTTTATTAACAGTAAAAGATGAACCTAGGTTTGATTTTAGAGGTATGCATGTGGATGTTTCTCGCAACTTCAAATCTAAAGAATTTATCTTAAAAGTATTAGAGCAGATGGCAGCATACAAGCTGAATAAGTTCCATTTCCATTTAGCTGATGATGAAGGTTGGCGTGTTGAGATATCCGGTCTACCAGAATTAACCGACATTGGTGGTTACCGTTGCCATGATTTAACAGAGCAAAACTGCTTATTACCCCAACTTGGCTCAGGCCCAAACAGAGATAGTCATGTTAATGGCTATTATACCGTAGAAGACTATAAAGAGATTTTGGCGTTTGCAACGGCTCGTCATATACAAGTTATTCCATCTATGGATATGCCGGGTCATTCAAGAGCCGCCATTAAAGCGATGACAGCTCGCCATAATAAACTGATGTCTCAAGGTAAAACTCAATTAGCAAATCAATATGTATTACATGATGTTGAAGACAGTACTGTTTATAGTTCAGTGCAGTTTTACAATGATAATACAATCAATGCTTGTATGGATTCATCGTATGATTTTATCGGTAAAGTGGTAGATGAACTGACGAATATGCACGAGCAAGCCAAAAATAAATTAACTCGTTACCATATAGGTGCAGACGAAACTGCTGGGGCTTGGTTAGAATCCACCGCTTGCAAAAAACTACTTAAAGATAACGTTACTGGTATTGAAAGTGCGGAAGATATTGCTGCTTATTTTGTTGAGCGAGTTTCTCGATTGTTGGCCAAACGAGGCATAGAAGCTGCGGGTTGGAATGATGGCATGGGCCATACTAAAAAAGAACGCATGCCTAAAGTTGTTCAATCTAATGCTTGGACCCCATTAATGTGGGGTGGTCATAAAGCTGCACACGAGCAAGTTAATAGAGGCTGGGAGGTCGTAATCTCAACACCAGAAACCCTGTACTTTGATTTTCCGTATGAAGCAGACTCTAAAGAACGTGGCTATTACTGGGCATCCCGCCATATAAATAGCCATAAAGTATTTAACTTTATGCCAGAGAATTTACCAGCTAACGCTGAGTTTATGAAAGATAGAGAAGAAAATGCATTTGTATCTGACGATACGGTCCAAACAAATGATAAGGGCGAGATAACTCATAAACCTATGGAAAAAGGCAAAGGTTTTGTTGGTATGCAAGGGCAGTTTTGGAGCGAAAGTGTTCGCTCTGATGATCAAGCCTCATACATGATATTTCCACGGTTATATGCATTAGCAGAACGAGCATGGCACAAAGCTGATTGGGAACTTGATTATGATTATGATGGTAAAAAGTACAGTCAAGATACAAGTTATATCACTGATGAAATGTATAAAAATAGAGATCTTGATTGGCAACGTTTTTCCAACCATATTGCGACAAAAACATTATACAAAGCGGAATTGTCGGACCTATATTACCGATTACCAACGGTCGGTGCCGTAATTGAGAATGGTGTATTAAGAGCCAATACTACCTTTGTGGGGGTATTAATTGAATACAAAGATGCCGATACTGGTTGGACAAAATATACAGGTGAAGTAGAAGTTAATACACCAGTTTTTGTCCGAACTATTAGCATTAATGGCCGACGTAAAGGAAGAGCATTAGCCGTTAATTAAAGAGATATTAAATGAAACTGGTCTTATGACAGCGTTTGTCAAAAGACCAATTTTATTATCTTGAAACATAAAAAGTCATTCAATTAGTAAAAATTAATGTCTTTAATAACAATAAATTATCTGAAAAGTATAAAATTATAGCGATTCTTTCTTGACCAAAATTATTCTTGTGTTAACTTAAATGACAGCGCTGTCATTTGGTGACGGTACTAATTCATGTTGTGGTGAAGTTAGCTCACGGATGAGCATTTTTTTATTTAATAGTTTGGATCAGTAATGAGTAAAGAAAAATACAATAATAAACAACTTTATTTAGGTATCGACGGTGGGGGCAGTAAATGTCGAGCGATTCTTTATTCTAACGAAGACGGAGTAATCGCCGACGCCGTATCAGGTCCAGCCAATGTATTACGTGGGATTGAAAAAGCACAACAACACATTATTGAAGCAACGGATACTGCATTGGCTCAGGTTGGACTTACTCCTGATTTTAAGGCTAATTTAATTGCAGGCATCGGTTTGGCCGGTTTAAACCTTGAAGCTTGTATGACAGAAATGCAACGTTGGAATTCGCCGTTTAAACAAAGTTTTTATACCACTGACTTACATATTGCTTGTATGGGGGCTCATGGTGGTAAAGATGGCGCAGTGATGATCATCGGTACAGGGTCAAGTGCATTGGTTTGTCAAAATAACAAATTAAAAGAAATGGGCGGTCATGGATTTCCTGTCGGTGATGCTGGTAGTGGTGCTTGGGTTGGCTACAAGTCAATAGAATTGGCATTATTAGTATTAGATGGTTTAAAACCAGAAACTGATTTTATTAAAGCGATTTGTAAACATTATCAAATCACTACAGCTATTGAATTGGCCCAAACAGTATCTGGTTTCACACCAACAGAATTTGGACGATTAGCTCCCTTAGTTGTGCAACATGCACAATTAAATGATCAACATGCCGTTAACATATTGAAATCTGGTGCTGAATACTTGTCTGCTTTAGCAACGAAATTACTTCAAGATAAAACACTAAAATTATCGCTTATCGGCGGGTTATCGCCCTTAATGCAACCATATTTATCCCCTGAAGTTGTGGGTCAGCTGAAAGAGGCTGAGCAGCCACCAGAAGTAGGAGCGGTTTTATACGCACAACAACAGTCTTCTGCTTGTGCAGTTGCTATTTAACGAATTGATTTAACATAGAATTTAATTAGGAATTAATTATGCTAACTAACACTATTATGGAACGCGAAGCGCGTGAAGCACCAACTCGTATTCAACAACAAATTGAAATGAACAACGAGACAGTTATTAAATTAGGTGAAACATTACGTCAATTAGCACCAAAGTTTGTATTTATGGTTGGACGTGGTTCTTCAGATCATGCGGGTGTTTTTGGTAAATATTTAATTGAAGTTGAAACAGGGACGCCTGTAGTAGCAGCCGCACCATCAGTAAAAAGTGTATTTGGAACAGAAGTAAACTTAGCCGGTAGTGCGGTTATCGTTATTTCTCAATCCGGTCGTAGCCCAGATATCTTATCTCAAGCAGAAATTGCCAAAAAACAAGGTGCATTGTGCATAGCATTGGTCAATGACCAAAGTTCACCTTTAGCTGAAATTGCAGATGTTGTTATACCACTTAATGTTGGTGAAGAAAAAGCCGTTGCTGCTACCAAAAGCTATTTAGCGACGTTATCTGCTTTATTACACGTAGTGGCGCATTGGAAAAATGATCAATCACTCATTTCTGCAGTAAATCAATTACCGGAAGTGTTAGCTAAAACCGTTGATGAGCCTGTTCAATTAAAAGCCGAAGCGGTTGCTGGAGTTGATCATCTTGTGGTTATGGGTCGTGGTTTTGGTTATGCCTTATCACGTGAAGTTGCATTAAAACTTAAAGAAGTGTGTGGTATTCAAGCTGAGTCATTTTCGAGTGCGGAGTTTTTACACGGTCCTGTTACTTTAGTAGAAGGCGGATTAGACATTATTAGCCTTGACTTAGCGGATGAGTCAAAAACGAGTCACGATGAACAAATTAACGAAGTTAAGTCTCGTGGTGCAACAGTTACGCATATTGCGCTGACGAATAACACAATTGCTAATAGAATTGCTCCATTAACATTATTACAACGTTTTTATATCGATGTAGCGCATGTTGCGGTAAGCCGTGGTGTAGACCCAGATGCACCAGCTGGACTAAATAAAGTAACTAAAACGTTATAATTTAGTCATTACCTCAACACTATTTATCTGACATCAGTCAGTCGCTTAGTTGCAATTAAGTAACTGATTGTTGTCATAAAATGGGTTAAGGTTTAACTAATTAATATCTTAGAGAACAATATGTTATTAACTGCCGATAAAGTATTTGATGGTTCTACATTGTTAACCAATGTAACTGTTGAAGTTGACCAAGATAAAATTATAGCCATCCATCAAGGTGTATTACCTAACGCGGAATATATCCCAGGTACATTAACAGCTGGCTTTATTGACGTACATGTTAATGGCGGTGGCGGTAAGTTATTTAACTTTGAACCGAGTGTTGAGACGGTAGAAACTATGATCTCGGCACATGCCAAATTTGGAACAACGGCGTTATTGCCCACCTTAATAACAGATGAAGCGTCTGTCATGGAACGTGCCGCTGATGCAATTAGTGATGCTGTTAAACAAAATAGCCCGGGTATTTTAGGGATTCATTTTGAAGGACCTCATTTATCTATTCCTAAAAAAGGCGTGCATGAAGAAACCTTAGTTCGTCCTATTGGCGATAGAGAAAAAGCTATATTTAATCGTACCGATTTGGGTATAAAAATAGTGACATTAGCCCCTGAAAATGTATCGGATGAAGATGTCGTTGAACTGATAAATAATCAAGTGAAAGTATCTCTAGGTCACAGTAATGCCACTTATGAACGTGCAAAAGAGGTAGTTGCATTAGGTGCTGATAGCTTTACACATTTGTTTAATGCCATGTCTCCATTTACCAGTCGTGCACCCGGCGTATTGGGTGCTGCACTGGAAACTGACTCTGCTTGGTGTGGCATTATTTTAGACGGTCATCATATGCATTATGGTTCTGCTAAAATTGCACATGCAATTAAACCAAAAGGTAAATTGTTATTGGTTACTGACTCAATGTCCACGATTGGAAGTGATCAGCAAGGTTTTGAGTTTTTTGGTGTAGAAGTGATTCGTGATGGCGATAAGTTATCTACCCCAGAAGGGACATTAGCTGGTTCAGCTTTAGATATGATCACTGCCGTAAAAAACGCAGTAGAACACTTAGGTTTATCCTTAGAAGAAGCATTAAATATGGTTTCTTTGTATCCGGCGCAATACTTAACGGTGGATAATAAAATGGGGTCTATACAGGTTGGAAAACAAGCTGACTTAACCGTATTCACTAACGACTTTAACGTTTCAAAAACATGGATAGCTGGCAAGTTAATTCATACCAATGATTAAAATCGTTTATTTTTAACAATAAACACAAAAATTAAAAATAATAATAAATCGGATCGCATTTAAGCACTGATAAATAAGCATAGGGGAGAGTCTAATGACTTCAATCGCAAACGAGCAACCCAATAAGGTTGTAAAAAGTAACATGATGCCAATGGTGATCATTGGTGTTTTGTTTTTCATATTCGGATTTGTTACTTGGTTGAATGGGTCATTAATTCCATTTCTTAAAATCATTTGTGAATTAAATGAGTTTCAAGCTCTGTTAGTAACATTTGCATTTTATATTGCTTACACCGTCATGGCGTTACCTATGTCTTTATTATTAGACAAAACCGGTTATAAAAACGGTATGGCGATAGGTTTAGCCGTCATGGTTGTTGGCAGTTTATTGTTTATCCCCGCGGCACAAACGGGTAATTATATTGTATTCTTAGCCGCTTTATTTGTTTTAGGTTCTGGCTTAACTATCCTACAAACCGCCTCTAATCCATATGTTGTAAAAATTGGACCAGAAAGCAGTGCGGCCATGCGTATTAGTATTATGGGCTTAATAAACAAAGCTGCAGGTGTGTTAGCGCCAGCGATGTTTACTGCATTAGTATTGTCAGGAATGGGGGATTATTCAGAATCTTACATGGCAGGCTTAGATGATGTAGCGCGCCAAGCTAAAATCGATGAATTATCAAATGCGTTGATCATGCCTTATATCGCAATGGCATTAGTTTTATCGGCATTGGTTGTTTTTATCAAGTTTTCAAATCTACCAGAATTAGAGCTGGAAGATGAAGAGTCTACTGATGACGGCCGCAGCATCATGTCATTTCCTCAAGTTGTGTTAGGTGCGATTGCTATATTCTTTTATGTTGGTATTGAAGTTATTGCTGGTGACACAATTGGTTTATATGGTCAAAGCCTTGAAGTTGCCAATTTTGCGGGGTTAACGTCTTACACTATGGTGTTTATGGTTATTGGTTACGTGATAGGTGTCACTTGTATTCCTAAATACATTAGCCAACAACAAGCTTTACTTGGCTCAGCCATTGCTGGGATCCTTTGTGTGATAGGTGTTTTAACAAGCTCAACTGAAAGTACCGCTATTGCTGATGTATTATGGGGTTGGACAGGGATTGCAGTTATTCCTAATACGGTTACCTTTGTTGCATTACTCGGCCTAGCCCACGCATTAGTGTGGCCTGCAGTTTGGCCACTTGCGTTGATGGGGTTAGGTAAACATACGGCTCAAGGTTCTGCATTATTAATCATGGGTATTGCTGGTGGTGCTATTTTACCTTTGGTATTTGGTCAAATAGCTCATGTTACGAATGACACCAGTTTGGGTTATATCGTCGGTTTCTTATGTTATGGCTATATTTTGTATTATGGTTTAGTTGGTCATAAAAAACGTACCTGGTAACCCTATTAAAATGAAAACACGCCTAGTTTTATCTAGGCGTTTTTGTAACTGAAATTAGTGGTAGCTTATTAGGCATCATCATTGAGTGATACTAATTAAGCGGTTGATAAGAATAATATTAATAAAAACACGAGTAACGCATGTCAGAAATTTTTCCAGTACCTGAATCCTATAAAGAGATATCTCTATTAAATAATGCTGAATATACAGCTATGTATAAACAATCTATCGAAAATCCAGACGAGTTTTGGCAAGAACAAGCACAACGTATCGATTGGATAAAGCCTTTCACCAAAGTAAAAAATACCAGTTTTGCTAAAGGCAATGTTGATATCCGTTGGTTTGAAGATGGGGTATTAAATGCCAGCTATAACTGTATCGATCGACATTTAGCAGCCCATGCCAATGACACCGCCATTATTTGGGAAAATGATGATGGCGGTAAATCTACTCACATCAGTTTTCAAACATTACATGATGAAGTGGCTAAATTGGCCAATGGACTTAAAAAGTTAGGTGTAGGAAAAGGCGACCGAGTCGCTATTTACATGCCTATGGTAGTTGAAGCCGCTTATGCCATGTTGGCTTGTGCTCGTATTGGTGCAGTTCACTCTGTTATTTTTGCTGGCTTTTCGCCAAATGCGATAGCGGATAGGATCAAAGATTGCCAGTCAAAAGTGATTATTACATCGGATGAAGGCTTACGTGGTGGTCAAACGATACCGTTAAAAGCCAATGTCGATGAAGCCTTAAATCGAGCCGATACAAGTTGCTTAGAAGCGGTTTTATGTTTGAAGTACACAGGGGCAAAAGTCGATTGGCATGATGCAGACTCTGCACGAAATGGCATCGATATCTGGTGGGACGAACACTTAGCGGATTGTGAAAGTGTTTGTGAACCAGAGCCAATGAATGCTGAAGATCCTTTATTTATTCTTTATACCTCTGGATCTACTGGCCAACCTAAAGGCGTATTACATACAACGGGTGGTTATCTCGTTTATGCATCTTTGACCCATGAATATGTATTTGATTGTAAACCAGGTGATGTTTATTGGTGTGGTGCTGATGTTGGTTGGATTACAGGTCATAGTTACTTAATTTATGGTCCATTGGCCAATGGTGTCACTACGGTAATGTTTGAAGGTATTCCCGTTTACCCAAATGTTTCGCGTTTGAGTGAAGTGGTAGATAAACATAATGTGAACGTACTTTATACCGCGCCTACTGCCATTAGAGCCTTAATGGCAAAAGGTGACTCAGTAATTGCAGGGACCAATAGAAGCTCATTACGTTTATTAGGCTCAGTGGGTGAACCTATTAATCCAGAAGCATGGAATTGGTATCATAAAACAATTGGTAACAGTAGCTGTCCGATCGTAGATACATGGTGGCAAACAGAAACCGGTGGCATATTGATTACGCCATTACCAGGCGCTACAGAGCTTAAACCTGGTTCTGCCACTCGTCCATTTTTTGGTGTAAAACCAGCCTTGGTCACTAACGAAGGTGACATCCTTGAAGGGGCTGCAGAAGGTAATTTAATTATCACTGACAGTTGGCCAGCTCAAGCCCGTACTTTGTATGGTGATCATGAACGTTTTGAGCAAACGTATTTCTCAACGTATGAAAATCAGTACTTTTCTGGAGATGGCGCACGTCGTGATGAAGATGGTTATTATTGGATCACCGGCCGTGTAGACGATGTATTAAATGTATCGGGACACCGTTTAGGAACCGCTGAAATTGAAAGTGCATTAGTAGCACACCCTGTAACTGCAGAAGCCGCTGTGGTTGGTTACCCTCACGATATTAAAGGTCAGGGGATTTATGTGTATTTGATTGCAAAAGATGGAGTGGAAATAACCGATGCCTTGACTAAGGAAGTGAGAGATTGGGTTGCTAAGGATTTAAGCCCTATAGCGAAGCCTGACATGATCCAATGGACCGACGGTTTACCAAAAACACGCTCAGGTAAAATCATGCGTCGTATATTGCGTAAGATAGCGGCAAATGAATACGAAACTTTAGGTGATACCAGCACATTAGCTGATCCTAGTGTGGTTGATAAACTAATAAAAAATAGGCTCAATAAAGGTTAACGTCTTTGATATAGCTAATAAAAACGGCAACAGTTGTTGGCGTTTTTATGTATCCAATTTATCTATTTTGTTTATAGAGTGGAATTAAGCATCTCTAGGTAAACCAACTTTTATCGCTTTAATCAAGCGTTTTAGTTTTCGTGAATCTACCCCTTCATTATTCGCTTTCTGTTTTTGCTGTTCTAATGCCCAATGAATATGTTCATCAACCATGTCAGAAATAAGTGTTAATTTATTAGTTAACTGTTCTACTACTTCTAAGCTAAATGGGGCATTGCCTAGTGCAACAGCAATATTACGCATCCAGCACTCAAACCCTATTCTTCTTATTGGACTGCCTTCTGTCACTTTTAAAAAATGAGGCTCTTGCCATTGCCACAATTCTAATAAACTCACAGGGTGTAATTGTGAGCGTGGTAAAAAATCGGGTTCCGTTGATAGTTCAGCATAACGATTCCAAGGGCAAATAAGTTGGCAGTCATCACAGCCATAAATGCGATTACCCATAGCTTTGCGATATTGTTCAGGAATGCTGTCTTTTAATTCAATTGTTAAATATGAAATGCATTTACGGCCATCAACAACATATGGTTCAACAATCGCTTGAGTAGGGCAAGTGGTTATACACGCAACACAAGTTCCGCATTCATTTTCTGCTGGAGTATCCGTTTCCAAAGCAATGGGTAAAAATAGTTCGCCTAAAAAGAACCAACTACCAGCTTCTTTGTTGATGGTAAGTGTATGCTTACCTATCCAACCTAGGCCAGCTTTCTCAGCAATCGGTCTTTCTAAAACGGGGGCTGAGTCAACAAAAGGGCGAAAGGCGAGGTGATCTAAATTCAACTCTTTTTCTATCATCTGACCCATTTTTTTTAGCTTGTTGCGGATGACTTTATGATAATCACGTCCAAGAGCATAACGACTGATAAATGCTTGGGTTGGTTGTTCTAGAGTCGCTGCAAAGGCCGCGTCAGGTGGCAGATAATCAAGTCGAACAGAAACTAAAGAAATCGTGCCAGGTAATAATTCAGCTGGTCTGCTACGTTTGGTGCCATGGCTAGCCATATATGACATTTCACCGTGAAACCCTTTTTTTAACCAATCTAACATTTTAGGTTCATATTCAGACAAGTCGATGTCAGATATCCCCACTTGCTGGAAGCCGAGTTCACTCCCCCACTGTTTTATTTTTTTAGAGAGTGCTGAAGTGTCAATTTGTGTGTTTAGTTTGGATTTGCTCATTAATAAAACTGTAGATTCAGGCTACAAATATTAGGGGTACTTTACCATGTATTAACTAGGAGGCGCATAGAAGATCCACATGTATTTAAATGACAAAAAGAAACATTAAACTTTTATCACTTTGACGAGTCGGAGTAAGCAATTAAGCCGTAAAATAAATAAATGGCAAAATTTAAAATATTAGATTACAAATAAGCATAAAAAATACGATTTGTACCTATTAATTGCAGTAGATTTTGCTGCAAAAAATGACGGAATAGGTATTATGATCACAACTGCAATTGATCAACAATGAAGAACTATAATAAGTTGAACGATTTGAAAAATATCAAAGTTAATAAATCGAGTATTTATTACTTTCAGAGAGACATATCTTGTTAAAAAAAATAACGCTGCGTATTGTAAAAACAATTTGGGCCTTGTTCGCCTCGATTGTTATTTTATTTGCAGTAGCAGTTAGCCTCCTCAAGTTTGCACTTCCATATGCTGACGAATACAAAGCAAATATTGAAGAATATTTGTTAACCAACTTCAGTGCTCAAATTTCCATTGGTGAAATTGGGGCTAGCTGGCAATCTTCCGGTCCCGTTTTTATCTTATATGATTTAGTCATCACTCCCACAGTCAGTACGCCATTAGATCTTGCCATCCATGAAACACAAATAGAAATAAACTTCTGGCAATCATTGGTAGAACAACGATTTGTAAGTGGTGCATTTTTATTGGATGGTGTGGATGCCAAAATTAATAGTGATGTATTTTATAAAGTAAGACCTAAGTCGAACGGTGGACAGTTATTTGAAAACTTAAGTCACTTGTTCCTGTCACAATTACAGTCCTTTAAAGTTATCAATAGTTTAATCAAAGTAAAGCACCAGCAAGGACGTACTCAAGATTATCAAATAGAATCTTTACGTTGGATAAATCAAGGTAATCGACACCAAGCCAGTGGTGAATTATTTGTTGATGGTTTTTCTAATAACTCTATTTCCTTAATTGTTGATCTATACGGACAGCGAAGACAAAATATTTTTGGCCAAGTGTATTTAGAAGCGTCAAAAATGGATGTATCCCCTTGGTTAACTCAATTAATCAGTGATCATATTAGTTTGGAATCAACCGAAGCCAGTTTTAAAGTCTGGGGTAATGTGAAAGATGGCCTTGTCGGAGACATCGTTGTTGATGTTACTGATTCGGGCATTCGATGGCAAAAATCAGAGCAAGAACAATACTTAGGGGTGAAGTCAGCCAAGTTACAATGGGCTAAGTCAACATCTGGTTGGTCAATGTTTGGCAATGACATAGCGCTCAATAATGGTGCTGATGAATACGATGGTTTTAACCTCGTAGTTAAATCTAGTGATAATAATACTCTGGTAAATGTGACCGAGGGAGATATACAACCTATATCTAGGCTGTTTTCTTTGTTTTCAGCAACTAAAGGGTTAGGGCTTTTAGCCGAATCAGAAATCAACGGTCAGTTAGATTACTTTAAATTAAACGTTGATCCCCAAAATAAACTTAACGCAATAACGCGTTTATCAAACTTAAGTTTAGCGCCAATACAAAGTGAAAATACCGCCTATTTAGGTGTCGATGGTTTAGACTTATCTGGGTATTGGTCAGGTAATCAAGGCTGGTTCGAATTAACGGGTAAAGATGGAAAATTTAATACACAAGATACGTTTAGTGAACACTTTACTTATTCCGAATTTATGGTGATGACTCATGTAAAGAGTAGTGACTATGGGATTACGATAAACGTACCTAAAATTTTCATTTCCAATCAAGACATAGAGGTAAACCTTGCGGCGCAATACACTAATTTCAGTCAATCAGACCTTTCACTTTATGGTGAAATAAAAGGGCCGACTTTAGGTAATATAAAACCCTATTTACCGAGATACCTTATACCACCTGAAACGTATCAGTATTTAAATTCAGCCATTGAGCAAGGCCGAGGTGAGTTAACTCAGGTTGCCATTAGTGGTGATCCTTCTCATATGCCTTATAGTGATTTAAGCAAAAGCGCTGAACATGGTACGTTTGTCCTTAAAGCTCTGTTAAAACAAGGTCAGTTTAAATTCGACCAAGACTGGCCAGCCATTAATAATATGGATGCTCAATTAATCGTAAAAGACAGTTTAATGACGATAAAAGTCGACTCAGGCGAGTTTGCTGGCTTAAATATAAAAAATGATGCAGAAGCCAATATCGCTCTGGACGCTGAACAACAAACATTACAGTTATTATTAACCCCTGAACGATTAGTCTTAGAAGATTTTCATACTTTAGTTGAGACAACGCCCTTAAAAAGCGTATTAGGTGATGTATTTGAGTTTGTAAAACTTGGTGGTGAGTCAACTGCAGCGGTAAATATATCAATACCATTTTCAGATGAGCCAGATGAACAGGGGAATATTCCTCAAGTATTGGCTCGGGGAAATGTTATCACTGACAATGCTAAAATGAGCTTACCAAGTTTAAACTTAGATTTCGAAAGTGTTAACTCGGTCGTCACTTTTGAAAACTCAACATTTAAAGTGTTTAGCTCAGATGCCGAATTATTCAAGCTGCCAATTTCGTTTGAAGTTAATGGGTTTAATAGCGATGATAATTATTTAATAAGTGCAGAGTTAATTGCTGATTGGGAACGTAATTCCATTGCCGAGTTATACCAATTAAAGTTAATGGAGTATTTTGACGGTGAACAATCGTCAGTGGTTAAAGTCAATGTAAATATAGAACCAGATGGTTTTCAATACTTTGTTGATGGTAATTCGGATTTAACCTACACATCTTACGACATCACTAAACCAATAGTAAAAAAGATTGGTGAACCTTCTGTATTGAACTTTTCAATGTTGGGTGATCAAACGGGTGGTTTGTTACAAGTTAACTTAGACGATAAGTTATTCTTTGATGGCAATATAGTTGCTGAATCAGGCCGTATGGAACAAGCCCATCTAAGTGTTGGTGAAAGCTTAGTGCAATTACCGCAATCTGGTTTTGATATTTCAATTGAAGAAGAATATTTAGAGTTTGAACCTACTTTAACTTTTGTTTTGGATTTAATTTCAGACTTGCCGGAAAGTGACTCAGACCAACCAGGGTTTGTTGATCAGCCGCATCATATATTTGGTAATATTCAGCATTTTTCCATATTGGGTCAAGATTGGCAAAATGTGAGTTTAGATGCTAAACCACAAGATGATTCTTGGTTATTTTCTCTTGGAGCAAAACAAACATTAACTGACGTCATAGTGTACAACGACGTCGAAAATGAAGGGATAAATATAGCGTCATCATTTTTACGTTTAGGTACCGAATTAGAAACCGTCCCAGTTAATCCAGAAATGGCCAAGCCAACTAAAGCGACCGAAATACCTAAACCAAGTATGAATAACTCTGCAGATTTAATTCGAGGTTTGCCACCTATTAAATTTGCTTGTGAAAGCTGTTTTTATAATGGTAAACCGCTTGGTAAAATAGAATTGTCGGCACAATCAGTTGGACCCGAATTAGTCATCGATAAAGCGACGTTAAATTATAAAAGTAACAGCGCAAATTTAACGGGTACTTGGCTTGGTGACTCAGGCTCAGGTCGAACTTTTGTTAAAGGTGATGTTAAATCGAAATTATTTGGTAAATGGTTGGATGAATATGGTCTATCAACTGGAATTGAGCAAAGTGATGCGTCCATTAAAGTGGAAGTTGACTGGAAAAGTGCTCCGCAGTGGTTGGATTTTGAAACCTTAAATGGCAAAGCTAACTTTCGTTTAGGAGAAGGGTATTTTAGTGAGATCAGTGACCAAGGGGTTCGTTTGTTTTCATTGTTTAGCTTTGATTCATTGTATCGAAAATTAAAATTAGATTTCAAAGATGTATTTTCAAAAGGTCTATTCTTTAATGATATTAAAGGAAGTATTGTTTTAAAAGATGGTATTGGTTATTCGGATAATATTCGTATGGATGGTGTGGCGGGTGATATGTCGATGGCTGGGTTCACTGATTTAAATACAGACACAGTAGATTACGACGTTAGCTTTAAACCCAAAATAACATCCAGCTTGCCTGTTCTTGCTTGGTTGTCTGCTGTTAACCCTGTTACTTTTTTAGGTGTGATGGCATTGGATAAAGTAATTGAAAATGCAGACATCGTTTCAGAGCTTAGACTTAAAGTAACGGGCGATTTAAAAGAACCCACAGTTAAAGAAGTTAAACGCTTTACCAAACGAGTCAAAATACCAGTGGATGAAATAGAAAAACAAAAAGAAACGCCGGTGGATGAAAAGCCAAAAGAAATACCAGAGCAAGTAGGTCATGAATAAATGAAAGTTTATGTATTGCAAATGTGTTCAAGTCCAAATGTAAAAGACAACCTGTTGTTTGTACAAAAACAACTACTTGATACACCTACTGATTTAACCAATGCAATTGTTGTATTACCTGAATGTTTTGCTGCATTTGGTGCCGGAGACAGTAAAAACCTAGATATTGCAGAGCCATTAGATGATGGTCGAATTCAAACGCAGCTGGCAAGTTTAGCTCGTCAATATTCTATTTACTTAGTCGCGGGGACTTTTCCAATATTAAAGAATATTGACCAAGGTTATCCAAATAATGATGAGGGTGGCAGAAGCAAAGTAAGACCTATGACTTTAGTTTACTCACCTAAAGGTGAGCTAATAGCCCATTATCAAAAGATACATTTGTTTGACGTTGATGTAGAAGATGGTATTGGTAGTTACCGTGAGTCAGACAATTGGCAAGCGGGTGATAGCGTGGTTTGCTTTGATACTCCATTTGGTAAAGTGGGTTTAGCGATTTGTTATGACTTACGTTTCCCAGGTTTGTTTCAAACGTTAAGAGATGAAGGTGTCGATGTGGTTCTATTACCAAGTGCGTTTACCGAAAAAACCGGCGCAGCACATTGGCAAGTTTTATTACAAGCAAGAGCAATAGAGAATCAATTTTTCATGGTGGGCTGCAATCAAGCTGGTGTGCATGAAAATGGTAGGGAAACCTTTGGGCATAGTATGATCATCGACCCTTGGGGAACAATACTGTTGGATGCGCAAAAAGAACTCGGGGTATTTGGTGTTAATTTAAAACTTGATAGTTTAATTAATATCCGCCAGTCAATGCCCGTGCAAAAGCACAATAAATTTGTTAGTCGTTACAACGATAAATAAAACAAACAATTCAATCCATATTACAAATAGGAATCACTTTGAACTCAGTAGAGCAGCGATTATTAACCGCAAATAACTTGACTCAGCAAGATGTGTTAGATGGATTAGCCATCATGTTAGAACACAAACTTGATTATGCCGATTTATACTTTCAGGCGAGTGCTCATGAGTCTTGGGTAATGGAAGATGGCATCATCAAAGACGGCTCGTACAATATAGAACAAGGGGTTGGGGTTAGAGCGGTTAGTGGAGAAAAAACAGGCTTGTCCTATTCTGACCAATTAAACGCACCAGCAATAATGGAAGCGGCGGGGACTGCAAGAAGTATTGCTGCTGCTGGGGCAAATGCAAAACAAAAACTGATCACTAAAACCATTGCCAAAGAAATATATACACCTTGTCAGCCTCTAGAAGCTATGACTAATGATGACAAAGTGGCGTTACTTAAAAGCGTAGACAGTTATATACGTAAACAATCGCCAGAAGCTCATAATATTGTAGTTAGTTTAACCGGTGTATTTGAACAAATTCTAGTTGCCGCAACCGACGGGACTTGGGGAACGGATACACGGCCGTTAATACGTTTAAATTGTTCTATCGTACTAGAAAAAGATGGTCGTAAAGAACGTGGAGGTGCCGGTATTGGTGGCAGAACCGACTATGGTTATTTCTTAGAAATAAATGACGGACGATTGCGTTATGAACAAGTAGCAGATGACGCTATTCATATGGCCAAAGTGAACTTAGAAGCGATTGAAGCGCCAGCGGGGACTATGCCCGTTGTATTAGGTTCAGGTTGGCCTGGTGTATTACTTCATGAAGCGGTAGGTCATGGTTTAGAAGGTGACTTTAATCGTAAAGGGTCTAGTAATTACAGCGGTAAGATTGGAGAGAAAGTTGCGTCAGATCTTTGTACTATCGTAGACGATGGCACAATGTTGAATCGACGCGGTTCTTTAAATATAGATGATGAAGGTGTGCCGGCTCAATACAATGTATTAATTGAAAATGGTATTTTGAAATCCTATATGCAAGACAAACTTAATGCCCGTATAATGGGCGTTGAACCTACCGGAAATGGACGCCGTGAATCTTACGCTCATCTTCCTATGCCACGTATGACCAACACATATATGTTAGCAGGACAGAGTACACCTGAAGATATTATAGAAAGTGTTGATAACGGCATTTACGCCACTAACTTTGCTGGCGGACAAGTTGATATTACCTCAGGTAAATTTGTATTCTCAGCGTCAGAAGCTTACCTAATTGAAAATGGAAAAATAACTAAACCAGTGAAAGGAGCCACCTTAATTGGTAATGGCCCAGATGCCATGTCTATGGTGTCTATGGTTGGTAACGACTTAGCTCTTGATAAAGGTGTTGGCGTGTGTGGAAAAGACGGACAGAGCTTGCCTGTTGGCGTTGGTCAGCCTACATTGAAGTTAGATGAAATGACCGTAGGTGGTACGCAGTAAAATTGTTGTATTAAACCGAAGTAAATAAAAAAAACGCACATCCTTGGATGTGCGTTTTTTAGGTATTTTTAGGTAACTTACATTTAATTAAAAAGAATTGATGTTGTTACTAGTTTGGGAGTGATCACTAATATGCCGTAATTTATTGGATCAGTTCCTGTATTAAAGCTTACAGTTATACCACCGAAAGCACTTGGATCTGACGTGCCAATAGTATTACCTATGATATAGTCAGGCTCTTCTTCCTCTTCTGCAAAGCCTGAAGTATTAACATAAATTCTTGTATTTGCCGGTAATGTTTGGCGTTGGCTGTCTGATATTTTTATTAATATATCTGTACTTGCTGGTATTGGAGATAAAGTCGCAGCGCCAAAACCATCATAATAAATTTCGCCAGTATTTTTATTTTCAATAATAAAGTATGGCTTTGAGCCTGAAGTAATAATTACACCAGCCTTACGTATGGTAATAAACGAGTTATTGGAACACTGAGTTGCATTACATTGAGGACCATTAAATAAACCATCTGTAACAGTAAAAGTTCCAAGATTATCATCATCTAAAAACTGCTCACCAAGATCGTATTGGTAATTTTCATTATCGTCGCGCCAAGCTTCAGGCATATCAATAAAACCGCTGAGTTGTTGTGATATTCCATCGAATCCGCTAGCGATTTTATCGCTAGCGCTAACACCAATTCCATCGGTATCACTATAGTAATTGTTGCCGTCAACATCGACAAAATATTCATGCCCAATTGCGGTAGCTAATACAGTCACTCTATGATTATCAGCATGAGGATGTTGACTATTCCATAATACCGAACAGCTACCTGATTCGGTATTACAAGTAGGCTCAATAGCGCCTCCTTCTGTTGTAAAGTTAATAGTTGTTCCGTCTGGCACTGGGTTATTAAAGCTATCTGCAAGGTATGCGGTTACGGTGACTTCTTCACCTGCATAGTCTTTCGCTTCTGGATTGAACAATGAAAATGCAAGGGTCATTGAGTTTTGATCTGGTAAACCTGTGTTGACTGATAGCAGATCAGATTGTGTTGAAATTGATTTGTCCTCGTTAGTGACTGTGGCTGTAACACGAACCGCTGTAGGGACATTACCTGCAATGACAGATGCTGTAACCAGGCCATCTGCATTGGTGGTACCTGAATCAGAAATCAAAGCAATTCCACCAATCAAGGTGCTTAGTTCAAAAGATACTTCTTTTTGTGATTGTGGATTACCTAATTGACCTTTGACTAAAAAGGTTAAGGTGGACGACTCTTGATTATTTTGGCCGCCAACCCCTTTTAATACAATTGACTCTGGGGAGGCGGATACAAACTCAATAGAACCTAGCCCCTCTGGTTGTAATAGTATATTTCGACTCGCAATATATTGTGTCGAGTCAATGGTTACCGTAGCGACAATATTGTCTTCGTTGCCATCAGGTCCAGCACAATTAATATCTTGATAGGTAGCCGAAGCTTTACCTTTAATAGAAAAAACCGTGGCGTCAATTGTCGCTTTGCCTGCAGTCACACAAGTAGAGGTAAAATTAACTTCAAATGGTGTAGTTGTTACTGGATTTAAGTCTTGGTCTACAATAGAAACATTAACGCCAAAACTAGATCCTGCCCCAATAGTAGTAACATCATCAATTAATAAGTTACTGTCCGCACTTAATACACCAGAGGTGAAGATATCATCAGTAAAACCACCAAAATCAAAACTTTCAATATCTTCATTTATAGTCTGAGAAAAAACATCTATTTTAATAGTATCGTTAAATGTCTTATCTTCGATTATTACCGAAGCGGTAATAGTTAATACCCCTACATCGTCATCAGACGTAGTTAAGATTGTTTTCGAATTTCCTTCAGTATCGGTAAGTCGAGATGTCGTTGATAAAGTACCACTCGTTGTTGCGTAAGTAATAGTTTCACCTACAAGAGCGACATCATCAGCATCTTTTAAATGGGCTGTAAGGGTAAGGCTATCACTAGCTGTAATGGAAGTAACAGCAACCCCGTCTTTATTGGTTGCAGATAAAGATAACGTGGCATTTTCTACTGTTTCTGCAGTGTTAGCTACATTGAATTTAACGGTATTAGATGAAAATTCAGTACCGTTAATGGTGCTAATTGCGGTCACTGATGTAACCCCAATGTCAGCATCAGTCGAATTATAGGTAACTTGAGCCAATCCATTTTCATCTGTAAGTTTTGAAGTGGGCGAAATCTCACCAGAAGTAGTAGTAAACGCTACTTCTGCTCCAGAGATTGGGTTTTCATTATCTGACACATTTATTGTAAAGGTAGCACTGTCACCTTTAGTTAATGTGATAAATTCATTATCGCTTTTATCAGTAGCTGATAAAGCTAATGTAGCGCTCTCAACGGTGGTCGCTCTATTAGCAACATTGAATTTAACGGTATTAGATGAAAATTCACTTCCATCAATGATACTAGAGGCTGTCACTGACGTTACCCCAATATCTGCTTCAGTTGGATTAAAAGTGACTTGAGCAAGACCGTTTTCATCAGTTAATTTTGAAGTGGGAGTGATGACACCAGACGTGGTAGTGAATGTTACCTCAACTCCGGCAATAGGGCTGTTATCAAGTCCATTTGTGACCATAGCTGTAAACGTAGCATTTTCATCTTTGGTTAACGTTGTGAATTCATCTTCGTTGTCGTTGGTTGCCGTTAAGGTGATAAATGCATTATCAATTGAAGTATTTACTTCATGAACATTGAACTTAATTACATTTGAATTGAATTCATTTCCATTAATGCTAGTTGCTGCGCTAATGGATATAACACCAATATCTGCGTCTGTGGAATTAAAAATGACTTCAGCAATACCATCATTATTGGTAAGGATTGAGGCTGGTGATATTGCTCCTGATGATGTCGTAAATACAATTTCAGTATCAGCGATAGGATTATTATTTGCATCATCAGACAAGTAGACTTTGAAAGTTGCTATATCCCCTTTAGTTAATGTAATGAATTCATTATCGCTTTTATCAGTAGCTGATAAATCTAGAGATGCACTTTCAATGGTAGTAGATAAACTATCTACGTTAAATTTAACAATGTTAGAGGCGAATGTTAAATCGTTAATAGTACTTGTAGCACTAATTGAAATAACACCTTCAATCGAGTCTGTTGAGTTAAAAATGACTTCAGCAACACCATCAGCATCCGTCAGTATAGTTGTTGGAGATATAGAACCTGATGATGTCGTAAACTCTATCTCAGCACCTTGAATTGCCGCGCTATTCTCATCATTAGATATGTAGATTCTGATCGTTGCACTGTCACCTTGAGTTAATGTAGTGACTGCATTGTCATCGTCATCTAAAACCGTTAACAACAAGCTGGCACTTACGATCGTTTCATCTGTATTGGTTAACGTTGAGTCGGTACCCCCACTACAAGCCGAAATGAATAATACGAATAAAAAACTAATCGCAATTTTAAATAAACGAACATCCATGATGTTTAATTTAACTCGTGCCATTAACTAATGCTCCTAACTACCGGTTTCAGTTTTAATGTATTGGAAAAGCTCTTTGTAATTTTTACCAGGCTGTTCTTTTTCCACTTCTTTTTTAGCCTGACGAACCAATTGTCTAAGTTTCTGACGTTCTAAGCTAGGGTGTAAATCAATCAACTCATTGATGGCGCTGTCACCATTTTTAAGTAATTTTTCTCTTGTTTTCTCTAGCTTTTTCATGACTTTATCAGAAGCTAAGTTCGGTGACATGATGCGTTCATATTCAGCACGTAACTTGTCTAAATCTTCGTCTTTAAGTTGTTTGGTTATAAACTGCATATGACGGCGTAATGCGTCTGGTTTATTGGATATTTTATCCGCTAAAATAAATGCAGCTTGTAACTCATCACTTGCGGATAAGCGTTTTTTTTGCGATTTGCCTAAATTAACAAGTTGTTCTGCAAAAGCTTGTAGCTCTTTAACTTCTTTTTTTAATTCGGCTTTACTGACGTAATTTTCATCGTCTGGTAATAAATAATAAGACTTTGTCATAGTAAAATAATCAATAGAATTTAATAACTTGGAATATATGATTTATGGTATGCTGCCAAGCGCAAATTAACCAGTATTTTTGAGTATTTATGACAACTAAAACCGATATTTTTAACGATATAGATCAAGTGAAGACCGCAATCGGCGATTTATTATCATTAAGTAAAAAATATGGCGCCGATTCTGCGGAAGCGGTCATTAGTAAATCTAAGGGCATTACAGTATCAAGTCGATGCCAAGAACTGGAAAATATAGAGTTTAATCAAGAAGGCGCTTTAGGTATTTCTATTTATGTTGGAAAACATAAAGGCTCAGCTTCAACAGCTGACTTGAGTCATGCTGCGTTAGAGCAAACGGTAAAAGCGGCAGTGGATATTGCTAAATATACTTCAGCCGATGAGTTTTCAGGATTAGTACAGAAAGATGAGTTGGCGACTGATATTCCAGATTTAGATTTATTTCATCCGCATCAAATATCACCAGAACAAGCGATTGAATTTTGTATTGAATCAGAGAAAGCAGCATTCGATTTTGACAATCGAATTACCAATTCTGACGGCGCATCGTTATCGAGTTATCAAGGTTTTAAAGTTTATGGCAATAGTTTAGGTTTTATTGAAGGCTACCCAAGTACTCGTCATAATTTAAGCTGCTCAGTGATTTCACAAGACGGTGAAGAAATGCAGCGCGACTATGCTTATACGGTAGATCGTGAATTCAACAAATTAGACAGTGCAATATTGGTTGGTAAAAAAGCAGCGGAAGCCGCCGTTTCAATGTTAAACGCAAGAAAGTTAGATACCTGTCAATTGCCGGTTATTTTTCATGCTGAAATTGCATCTTCACTTTTTGGCCATTTAGTTTCAGGCATTAGCGGTGGCAGCTTATACCGTAAATCATCTTTTTTGATGGATAGTTTGGGTAAATCTATATTTCCAGAACTTGTTAACATCGTTGAAAAACCGCATTTAATGAAAGGGTTGGCAAGTAGTCCTTTTGACTCAGAAGGTGTGGCGACGATAGACAGAAATATCATTGAAAGCGGGGTATTAACCACGTATTTACAAACCGGTTATTCAGCCAGAAAAATGGGCATGAAAACCACAGGTCATGCTGGAGGTATTCATAATTGGTTAGTTCAAGCGACTGATCCTGATTTAGCGGCATTGCTGAAAAAGATGGATAAAGGTCTGCTGGTAACTGAATTGATGGGGCAAGGTGTGAACACAGTTACCGGAGATTACAGTCGAGGAGCTGCAGGCTTTTGGGTAGAAAATGGAGAAATCCAATATCCAGTATCTGAAATTACCATTGCCGGTAACTTAACGGATATGTTTAAACAGATTGTTGGTATAGGTGGCGATGTTGAAAAACGGGGCGCGGTTCAAACTGGCTCGGTATTAATTGAAAATATGCAAATCGCTGGTAACTAATTTAACATCAAATAACAGTCTAAAATGCGGCATACACAAACTGCTCATTTGTTATAAATGAGCAGTTTGTAATTCTATTCCAAACAAACTTGTTAAAACAATTCGTCATCTTCTTTGATTTGATCTTTGTTATCATCTAACCGGATCGGGAGATTACTATCTGTGTATTTTGTTGGCTCAGTACCCTTTATAAAGTATTCCCAACGTGTTGTGTGGTCTGTTTTACGTGATAATAAGCCGGTATCAATATCAATTCTGACTGAAATAATACCTTCAGGTATCTCGCGATAGGTAACTGGGATACTTGGTAAAATTTCATGCATAAAACTTACCCATGCAGGTAAGGCAGATTTTGCCCCAGATTCACCACCAAATGTTTGTTTATTATCTAAGTTTGTATTGTAATTTACACTTCCAAGTGGACGACCAGGAGCATCAAATCCTAACCAGCTTGTTGCGATTATTTTGCTGTTAAATCCGGTGAACCAAGTATCAACGGCATCGTTGGTTGTGCCCGTCTTACCTGAAATATCACGACGTTTAAGACTTTGAGCTCGCCATGCCGTCCCACTCCAACCAGTGCCTTTACTCCAATTACCACCGCCCCAAATCGTTGCATTCATGGCATCGGTAATTAAAAATGAATTGGCGGCTGAAATAACTCTAGGTGCAGGCATTAATTCATTGGATTCTTGATTATCAGACTCAACAGTATCGTCATAAGCATTTACTTCAGGTGTTTGGTAACCAGCGACCAACTTAGGATTCTTGAAAATAACTTTACCACCAATATTCTCAACTCGATCAATCAATTGGTTGCGCACTAGATAACCACCATTAGCAAAAACGCTCATTCCCGTTACCACAGAAATTGGCGTCAGCGCCGCAGAGCCTAAGGATAATGATTCATTTTTAGGCAAGTCTGATTTAGCAAAACCAAATCTTGTCATGTGTTCTATCGTTTTATTAATACCAACGGAACGAAGTAACCTTACCGACATTACGTTTTTAGATTCTGCTAACCCGCGTCGAACTCTGGTTGGTCCGCCATAAGTTGGTGGTGAGTTCTTAGGGCGCCAGGCTGTACCTAGTTTATTGTCCCACTTATTAATTGGTGCGTCGTTAATTAGGCTTGCTAAGGTATACCCATTTTCTAACGCTGCAGAATAGACAAAAGGTTTTATATTGGAACCGATTTGACGTTTCGCCTGGGTGATCCGATCAAACTGATTGTTGGCAAAGTAGTAGCCACCAACTGATGCTTTTATATCGCCATTTGTTGGGTCTAATGCGACAAAAGCACCACTAACATCTGGTATCTGACTTAATCTGTAACTATTGTCATTGTTTGGGCGTAACCAAATTAAAGCACCAGGTTGGATAATATCAGCTACTTTAGTCGGAGCAGGCCCCTGTGCTGTATCGGAAATATATGGTCTTGCCCATTTCATATTTTCCCAATCAATTACATCTATAATGCCAGACCTAAGTTGTACATACGCCGTTTTCTCAGTTAAATTGGTGACAACAGCAGGCACTAGATCATCATAATCTTTAATATTTTCTAGATATTCATTAATTTGTTCAAACGTCCAAGACTCAAATTGAGCATGATCATTTGTTATATCCTCTTGTCCCTCTACGGACTCCAATGTATCTGATGCATCAGTTAACTCAGACTCATGCCATAAATAACTCGTTGGCCCTCTATAACCATGTCTTTCATCGTAAGCATGAATATTATCTTTGACGGCTTGTTGTGCCGCTTTTTGTGCCTTTGAATCAATTGTTGTATAAACATTAAATCCTTCTGTATAAGCTTGCTCTAATCCGTACTTTTCTACCATTTTTTTACGAACATCTTCCGCCACATATGGGGCATAAGCGGTTATTTTAGCGCCATGATGTTTAGCGGTAATTGGTTGTGCGATGGCGTCTTCGTAGGTTGCTTTGTCAATAGCACCCACTGTTAACATTCTACTTAATACTATGTTTCGTCGTTGTTTTGCTCGTTCTGGATATCGCAGAGGATTATAGTTTGATGGTGCTTTTGGTAATCCGGCAATGGTGGCTATTTGCGCTAATGTCAACTGGTCCAAATCTTTACCATAATAGACTTGTGCTGCAGCTCCAGCACCATAAGCTCTATTGCCAAAGAATGTCTTATTAAAATATAAAGATAAAATTTCTTCTTTACTTAAAAGTTGTTCAATATGAATGGCAATGTAGATTTCTTTTACTTTACGGATCACTGTTCGGTCTAAGGTTAAAAAGGCGTTTCGTGCAAATTGCATGGTGATGGTACTGGCACCACGTGTTCTTTTGCCTAAGATAATAGTGTCAAATGCGGCTCGTAACACGCCAATAGGATCAATCCCATAATGATGGTAAAAACGAGAGTCTTCGGTCGCTAATAAAGCATCAATTAAGGTTTGAGGAAGTTCTTTATAGTGTAAAGGGATCCTGCGCTTCTCGCCAAATTGAGAAATCAACTCACCATCGGCGGTGTACACTTTCATTGGGATTTGAAAACGTACGTCTCTTATTACCTCTTCGGTTGGTAATTCATCTTTTATATAAAAATAGAAACCAACAATTAAAATCAGGCCTGAAATCATGCCAAATAGAAAAAGTTTAAATAGTCGTTTAAGCCAAATCATTAAATACATCAAATGAATAAAAAAGAGACAGGAATTTTAGTCTAAGTAGGGGCAAATGATAAGGAAAAAATAAATTATCATTCTTGTATTGATTTTGGGTAATTGTATTCTAGTATTTAATAACTGCTAAAGGGAGGTTCGGCATGTTATTTAATTCTGTCTACAGTTTATTTATTAGAAATAATCAATGTTTAGGCATAGATATAGGCACATATTCAATCAAGGTCATTGCGTTATCTCGCAGCGACGATAAGGTTAGAATTGACGTGTTGGCATTGGTGAAATTACCGCTAGGTACACTGGTAAATAAAGAGGTTCACAAGGCAGAGCCATTTGAGCATGCACTTAAATTATTACGATCTTCAATCCCCCCAAATATTCAAAACGCTGCAATTGCAATTACAGGGTCACAAGTCATAAGCAAAACGATTCAAGTTGACAGGACATTAACCGACGCTGAAATTGAGCACTACCTTTATGGCAATTTAAAACTAGTTACAACAAAAGTGGTTGGCGAAGTAAATATTGATTTTGTTGTGATTGGTCAAAATAGGTTAGATGACACTTTAAAAGATGTGTTTGTTGTCGTAGCGAAACAAAGTTTAATTAATACACGTATATCCGCGTTAAAAAGAGCTGGTTTTAATTGCGCTATCGTTGACATAGAAAGCCATGCTATCACCAGGAGTTTACAGTTTGGTTTGAACCGTCAAAATAAAGCGACCGATGTGATTGCCAATGTTCATATTGGCGAGACGACTTCTTTATTTATTGTTATCTCTGGTGATGAATTGGTGTTCAGTCGTGAGTCGAATATTGGAATCGCCCATTTATTCCCTAAAAAAGATAAAACATTAGAGATAAAAGTGGTGGACAAGCTGGTCGCTCAATTGAGCCATTGCCAACAAAACTACTTATCCATTTTTGACGGTAAAGCCATCGATACTTGGCATGGTTCTGGGGGAGGCGCTCATTTTGTGGAGTTACTTGGTTATTTATCTAACCAACTAAAAGTTGATATTCACAAATCTAAGCCATTGCAATTTCTTTCAGTTTTGGATGAACAGTTAGAACATAAGAAAAACGAAGTTATGTCTATCCAAGGATGTTTTCAGGTTGCTTTAGGGCTAGCAGTACGAGGGCTATCTTAATGGTAAACGTAAACTTAATCCGGTGGCGTTCGATAAAAAGACATCACAATTATTCCAAATTAATCATGAATGTTCTAATTGGTGGTTTGGTCGCGATTTTATTGGTTGGCTGGTTCTATCACTGGATACAAGTCGAACTGGATAAACAAATAATCAGTTTAAATGAACAAAATTTAGATTTAGAAAGAATTGAATTACCGCCAAGTAACCTAAGAATAAAAATTTCGGATTTAACTATCTATAAACAACAATATAGCAAAATCAAAGCTGTGTTATTCAGCCACTACCAACTTCGTCAATTATTCGAAGTATTGGACAGATTAATACCTAAACAAGTGGTCTTAACGGAATTACAATTTCATGATGATAAACTACGCCTTACCGGGGTGAGTCTTTCTGATCATTCATTGTCTGACTTTTTAGATAAACTGAGTCGGTCACCTACTTTTGTTAAACCTCAACTTACATTTTCGTTACAAGACACTAAAGTAAATCCTCAACAATTAGTTGCTAAAACGCTTAATATTAAAAGATTTAACCTCCATGTTCTGTACAACAGTGAAGATGAGGTCTAAAGGTGTTTACCCTGCGGTTATTTGAACAATCATTGTTCATTCCGAGTTTTCTGTTCAGTAGCTTGAAATATCGATTGATCACAGGTTTTGTCGTATTTTTCACTGTACTTGTCTCTGGTGCTGTATTGATTATATTTCCCCATTGGCAAACATTATCGCAAGTAACCCAAGAGCTTGGGCTGATTAAAGAACAAGTTAGTCAAAAGAAAGTAAATTTAGTAAAGCACAATCAGTTATTGAAAGTGCAACAAGCACTAAAAAAATCATTAAATCCATACTTTACTAAACAACCTATTTACCTAATAACCACTAAGTTTGTGACTCAAATTGAACAGTGGTGCAAATTAGCTGGTATACCACTGAATAAAGTTAATTGGGGGAGTTTAAACCATAAGACTCATTTTCAAAGCCAGTCGATTAACTTCCAATTTATTGGCCAGTATCAGCAGATAATTTCATTACTTCACTACATTGGTCAAAACCATACTTTTGTTGAGATTAACGATGTAAAGATAAGCGCTAACTCCAACAAGGATGGTGTTTACAACAAGAAGTCGCAACTGTCCTTTGAGTTAAAGGTAAATATAGTGTTGTTAAAAAATACAAATGGAGTGAGTAATGATTAAGTTCCTAGAGAGGTTACTTGGTAAATATCGATACGTATTGTCGATATTCTGTTTAGTGGTTTTTGTATTTACTAATCCAACTTGGGCGGTAAAACCTAAACAAACTTCGGAAGAAAATAATTACCCTGAATTATCGTACACACCTTTACCTTTTAAACTATCAAGAGATTTATTTAGTGCTGCTCAGCAACAAACGGAGCATGTTAAAGAGAATAATTTAAAACGACTTTCTAATTCACGAGTGAATGCAGAATGTAAAGCGTTAAAGGAGGCATTTCAATACTTAGGGACTTTCACTCAAAACAATGAATTAACCGCGGTTATTCGGGGACAACAGTTAATGACGAGAAAGGTTAAAGTTGGTGAGTTACTGCCTAATACAGGATTAACGGTTAAACAAATTGTAGACGCACATTTTACTGTCGAAGGTGTGGATTCATCGATGTGTTTGGTTTCAAAAATAAGTTATTGAACTGATAGGGCTACATGTAAATGAGCCTAGAACAAGGATGTTAACATGAAGATATTTCTAATTAAGTGGGGTCATAATATCGCTAAGTTATTTATGTTATTACTCTTACTTAGCTCGGTACATCCAATAAAAGCGGCGGAGTCAGCTGGTACGCCCTTATTATCATTCAATGTTATTGACCTTCCTATTCGCAGTGCATTACAGACAATTGCGGATTCTCAACATCTTAATATTGTTATTTCAGAAAAAGTAACTGGCACAATTTCATTAAACTTAACTAATGTGCCGTGGTTGCAGGCGTTAGATTTGATTCTAGAACTTAATGGTTTAGAAAAACGGTTTGAAGGCAATGTGTTATTAATTAATACCCTGAAAGAATCGCAACATCAACAAACGACAAAATTAGAAACTCAAACGGCATTAGACAAATTTGAACCATTACTATCTGAGTTTATTCAAATCAAATACGCAAAAGCTAACGATATTGGAAGATTGATAAAAACGGGCACGGATTCAATATTATCTAATCGAGGTCAGGTTACGGTGGATCCACGTACCAATACGTTATTAGTGAAAGATACGAAACAAGGTTTAATTACACTTAAAAAAGCGATTGAGCAATTAGATATACCGGTTAAACAAGTTTCTATTGAAGCTCGTATGGTGACAGTGCGGGATAATGTGGATGAACAGCTAGGCATTCGTTGGGGAATATCTGATACATCTATGAAAACTAATAGGCAGAATGTTGTCTCCGGAACATTAAATGGAATTAATCAAATCAAAAGCGATGCCACGGACTCTGCAATAGAAGACAGGTTAAATGTCAACTTACCTATTGCAAGCCCCGCGGGGAGTTTAGCCTTACATATTGCAAATTTATCAGATGGCTCTTTGTTGGATTTAGAATTATCTGTATTAGAGCGAGAGAATAAAGGTGAAATTGTGGCATCTCCAAGAATTTTAGCGTCCAATCAAAATATGTCTCGCATTGAGCAAGGAACCGAAATTCCTTATGTTCAAACAGGCTCTCATGGTGCAACGAGTGTCGCATTTAAAAAAGCGGTACTGAGCCTTGAAGTAACACCTCACATTACACCGGATAATAATGTTATTTTGGAATTGAACATAACCCAAGATGCACGTGGCGATGTGGTCTCTACTTCAACAGGCCCTGCGGTTGCCATAGATACACAACAAATTAAAACCAAAGTTTCAGTTAAAAATGGTGAAACGATCGTGTTAGGTGGGATATACCAACAGCAAGTTATTGAGTCGGTGACTAAAGTGCCTTGGTTAGGTGATATTCCTTATTTAGGTAGGTTATTCAGAACGGATTCAAAATTCACTGAGAAAAGGGAGTTATTAATTTTTGTTACCCCCGAAATAATGAATGATATTTAAAAATCTAACCTTAGATGAAAGTGTTGCTTGCTTTTCATAGCGTTTTTTTGCGATAATTCGCGCCTTATTTTTCGTGGGCGTGTGAAAGACGTCGGGATTTTCGTAGTAATTAAATAATAGTATTTGAATTAGGTAATATGGCTGAAAAACGTAACATCTTCTTAGTGGGTCCAATGGGTGCTGGTAAAAGCACAATAGGTCGACACTTAGCCGAGCAATTGCATTTGCAATTTGTTGACTCTGATCAAGAAATAGAACGCCGTACTGGTGCAGATATCGCTTGGGTATTTGATCTCGAAGGTGAAGAAGGCTTCCGTATTCGAGAAGAATCTGTTATCTCTGAGTTAACTGAAAAACAAGGCATTGTATTAGCGACGGGCGGTGGTTCTGTTGTAAGTAAAGAGATCCGTAATCGTTTATCAGCACGCGGAATCGTTGTTTATTTAGAAACGCCTATTGAAAAACAAGTTGCACGTACGCAACGTGATAAACGTCGTCCTTTATTACAAACCGAAGAACCAGCACGTGATGTGTTGATCCGTTTGGCTGAAGAACGCAGTCCACTTTATGAAGAAGTGGCTGATATCGTTGTAAAAACTGACGAGCAAAGTGCACGTGTGGTAGCAAACGATATAATCAAAAAATTAGACTTTTAATATAAGTAGGAGCTGTGAAAATGGAAACAGTAAACGTTTCTTTAGGTGAGCGCAGTTATCCAATCTATATAAAATCAGGAGCTATCAACGATAGCTCCTTTTTTGTGCCTCACATAAAAGGCACTAAAGTAGTTGTGATCACAAATACCACGCTTGAACCATTATTTTCCGATAAAATTCTCAATACCCTAAAAGATTTTGATGTAAATATATTTAGTATTGAAGATGGTGAATCATTTAAGACTTTAGCCAGTTACGAAAAGATCATGAGTTATTTGTTAGATAATAACTATGGTAGAGATGTGACATTAGTCGCATTAGGTGGCGGTGTTATTGGTGATATAACTGGGTTTGTAGCTGCTACCTATCAACGTGGTGTTAACTTTATCCAAGTTCCTACAACTCTTTTATCACAAGTAGACTCATCTGTTGGTGGAAAAACGGCCGTGAACCACCCTTTGGGTAAAAACATGATAGGCGCTTTTTATCAACCCAAAGCGGTAATCATTGATATAGACACATTAACGACATTACCAAAAAAACAGTTTTCAGCTGGAATGGCTGAAGTTATTAAATACGGTATTTTAGGTGATCTTACGTTATTTGAGTATTTAGAAAGTAACGCCCAAGCAATTAATGAAATGAACACAGATATGTTAATTCATATCATTAAACGCTGTTGTCAAAATAAAGCCGACATTGTTGCACAAGATGAAAAAGAGTCTGGTGTGAGAGCATTATTAAATTTAGGTCATACTTTTGGACACGCTATTGAGGCTGAAATGGGCTATGGTGTTTGGTTGCATGGTGAAGCCGTTGCTGTTGGCATGGTTCAAGCAAGTCAATTAGCTAAGCTTCGTGGTTGGCTAACTCCTAATGATGTTTTAAGAGTGACTAACCTGAATCAACAATTCGATTTACCAATTATTGGTCCTGAAAACATGACATTAGATAACTATTTAGTGCACATGAAAAAAGACAAGAAAGTTCAGGCAGATACAATAAGATTTGTATTGCCGAAACAGATAGGTAAAGCGATACTAGTTAACGATGTAACTGAAAGTGAATTAAAACATATTTTATAATGACCTTAGTTAATGCTGGACCAGATCAATTTTACATACCCGCTTCACGCAATGCTTTTATTAAAAAAGTTCAAGCGGGTTTAACGCACGCTAAAATTGTTGCAATAGAAGGTCAGCAAGGTATTGGTAAAACAATATTAATTGAAGAAGTACTGACACAAACACTGCCAGACGGAAATAAGTGTTATTTAACAGCAGCTCGCTCTATAAATGACATTCAAATCCGAAGCCGGATCATTGAGCAATTATTTGGCAATGTATTATTCGATCCGGAAATGCCAATCCTCACCTCATTTATTGAATTTAATAACTCCAGTGATATGTTGATAGCTATTGATAATGCCCATTTTTTAAGTGGTAAAATCATTGGTGAGTTATTGCAGTTATGCAGCGAATCAAAAAATTTAGGTATCCAATTAAGCATAGTGATGGCGTTCGATAAAACGATTGCATCGACTTTAATTAATGTTAAATCTGGTTTAGTAGAAATACTGCCCGTACCTCTATTAACCAAACAAGAAAGTTATCAACTACTCGCTGAATACGTTATTGATATCCCAGCTCAAACCAGTCCCAGAATAAAACGTTGGATAGAAAATTCCGCAGGTCTTCCAATTCAGCTATTGGCATACAACGATGTTAATGCAGGTAAAGTTTCAGATAGTGAGCCGTTTAACATTAAATTATGGGCATCTATTTTAGTGACATGTAGTTTGTTATTAGCTCTTGGAATTTATCTTTACAGAATGGGGATAATTTCAGAACAAGAACAAGCGTTAATGACAAACACGTCTTTAAACAAGACTTCAGATGTCGTTAAACCTTGGCAAAATGTAACGGAATCAAATTCAGCATTAGAGAAACAGAACGCGATAAGTACAAAAGAACGTTCTGAGTTACTTGTTGCAGACAAAAAAATGGCACAAGTCGTAATTAGACCAACGGCGAGTTCAGAACTGATCTTCTCTGAGTTAATGAGCCAAAAATCTAAAGTGAGTTTTGGTAATGAAAAAGTAGCAGAAAACCCGACAACAGATATGATCTTGGCTGAATTAACCAAAAAACCTGAATCGGTTGATAATAACTTAATTAATGAAATTACAACGACAACGGCAGAAATCGATACAGATACCAGCGAAACATCACAGAAAGAACAACAAATCACAGACATAGGCAATGAATCTAACTTGACTGAAACACCTATTAGTATGGACTTTTTTTTAGACCTTGAAGATGCGCGATCAGAGCTTGAAAAACCTGAAAGTAAAAAACAAGTTCAAACCGAGTTAAATGAATCTGCATTGATAGAAAACACAGCACTGGATAGTGATAAAATTCAAGTACCTGATATCTCTAGAATCGATCAAGAGCCGACGTTAGAAGAGTTAATTCAAGACGATATAATTTCTGTCGCCAAGGAACAACCATCGGCTGAAGCTCCTGGGAAACCTTATACGATCGATAATCAAATATTTATGTCCTTACCGGCTGATCATTTTGTATTACAACTTACCGCGGTTAGTAGTGAAGCTGTATTAGCACAATATTTAGAGTCAGCTCCGTATGAAAAAGATAAATTGCGGATATATATGGTTAAACGTAATTATACTGATTGGTTAGTCGTAACTTACGGACTGTTTGAAACCATCGAGTTGGCAAGACAAACCGCAGCATCTATAGCCCCAAATGCGTGGGCTAAATCAATAAGTGTAATCCAACAACAAATATTGGCGTTTGATGACGCTCAATCAGCACAGTAGAGCGCCAAATGAAAAAGAAAACCAGAGCCTTCTTAAAGTGGGCTGGCGGAAAGTATGGGCTAATTGAACAGATCCACGCAAGGTTGCCAGAAGGGAACAAGTTAATCGAACCATTTGTAGGTGCTGGATCCGTTTTTCTAAATTCTGACTTTGATAAGTACTTATTAAATGATGTAAATCCAGATCTGATCAGTCTTTATAAAATAGTTAAAGCTCGTCCAAAAACATTTGTGAAAGATGCAAAAACGTTGTTTGTTCAGTCAAACAATAAAAAAGATGCCTTTTATGGGTTAAGACATGAGTTTAACCAAAGCACAGACCCTTATTACCGCTCCTTGTTATTCTTATACTTAAATCGCCATGGCTTTAATGGTTTATGCCGTTATAACTTATCTGGTGGCTTTAATGTTCCGTTTGGATCATATACAAAACCTTATTTCCCAGAAGATGAGATTTTTATATTTTCTGAAAAATCTAAAAAAGTTAAGTTTGTTTGTGAAGATTACACAAAAGTTTTTGCTCGAGCGCGAAAAGGAAATGTGATTTATTGTGATCCGCCATATGCACCTTTAACGGAAACTGCTAATTTCACATCATATGCGACGGGAGGGTTTGATGTGAATGCACAGGCTAACCTTGCCAAACTTGCCGAACGAGCCGCTTTTAAACGGAATATTCCTGTGTTAATTAGTAATCACGATACAGTGTTAACACGAAAGTTGTATGATGAAGCAGAGCAAAGTTTTGTAAAAGTAGCTCGAAGCATTAGTCAAAATGGAAGTAAAAGGCAGAAGGTTTCAGAGATTTTTGCGTTATATAGTAGTTAATGTAAATAGGTTGTTAAGGTAACACTGCACTAACGATAGCTACTAAAATTAATATAAAACCTATCACTAAAATGACACCAGCAAGAATAAATGGGAAGGGAGTTTCTGACTCGAAGTCTTGTTTGTGATTATTAGAGTTTTGTACACCTAACAATGCTGAAAAAGCACTCTTAAATGCATTAATGAAAACGTTTATTTTTGACATTAGCTGTACTGCCGGTTTTCTTTTTTATTATCTGAGGTTACAGACTTACCATCATCATTGTGAATTAACTCTAGTAACTGAAAAAAATGAAACCGAGAAGACTTATTACTTGTGATCCAATCCCACCAACTAGGGCTACTGACTTTTGCAGATGGACATTCTTTAACCGTTATTGTTTTGTTATTTTTGCATGGGCAATCATTAACGACAGGCGCTGAAAGTGCACTAGCTGAAATAAAAAACACTGAAAAACTAATGATTTTTTTATATTTGGAAATGATCATTGATCTTCTCCGTGAAACTAAGGTCCCAAGAGTCTAATTTATAAATAGAAATTTTGTTGGCTAATGCGTTAAGTTGAACATAAAGTGCGATAAGTTAACAATTTGTTAAAAAATAGACAGATAAGTACAAATAAAATACAACGTAAGTTGAAAATAATCATAATATTCTGATTTATATAACTAGGGATAATAATGAAGTTACCTAAATTACAGCAGTTGAAGTACTTAGTTGCTTTATTTGATACTGGCCATTTTGGTCAAGCGGCTAAAAAGTGCTTTGTTTCTCAATCAACTTTAAGCAGTGCAATCCAAGCTCTTGAAGAACAATTAGATTCCCAATTAATAGAAAGAGATCACAAAACATTTGTATTTACACCTTTGGGTGTGGATGTGGTCAATAAAGCGAGGATGATCTTAGAGCAGAGCGCGGATCTTGTCGCAACTTCAAGCGCTGAAGGGAATGAGTTCTCAGGACCTTTGCAGGTTGGTGTAATACCGACAATAGCCCCATTTGTTTTGTCTCCATTAATTAAAAAGTGTGCACTCGAATATCCTAACTTGGAATTGTTCTTACGAGAAGATACGACGGAGAACTGTTTAAGTTTACTGCGAGAAGGCCGGTTGGATTTAGTTTTAATGGCAACACCTTACGAAACCAATGAATTTGTCGAGTTTGAGTTGTGCCAAGACCCTTTTGTTAAAGTTTTTCATCCTGATCGAGTGAATGAAAATGTGTATTTATTAGAAAAAGAACATTGTTTATCTGATCACACGATTAAAGGTTGTAGGCTTACAGAAACGGACAATATACACCCGTTTCAAGCGAGTAGTTTAAATACATTGCTGGCGATGGTTGAAGGTCATTTTGGTGAAACCTATCTTCCACAATTAGCGATAAAATCAGGTTTATTAGTCAATAGTTCATTATCTAGTGAAGAAATGGAAGATAAAACTGCCAGTCGAACATTAAGTTTAGTTTGGCGAAAAACGAGCCATCGAAGAGTCTTTTTTGCGAAAATTGGAGAAACGGTTAAACAAGTCTTAGAAGCGATTTTAAATAAGTAATAATATAAATTTGCCAAACTTATAAAGTTGACTTATACCTTTATTGGGTAATTTACAATATAAGGAAAGAGAAATGAATAAGATGGCATTTATAGTTACTATTTTTACTTTGTTGAGCCTATTTCCAAATTCAGCTTTGGCGATAACTCCACTTCAAGTAAATCTTAAGTCCGACGCTGTGGTTGTTGAGACGAAGTTAAACATTAATAACGCCGATGTTGAACAATTAACTCAGATTAAAGGTTTAGGCAAAAAAAGCGGAAGCAATCGTTAATTATATTAATGAAAATGGAAAATTAACCTCGTTAGATCAGTTAGTTAATGTGAAGGGAATTGGTAATAAGTTGGTGCAAAAGTTGTCACCTTACCTAATAGTAGAATAAACGTTGAACATATGGATATCGAAACTAAAAAAGGACTCAGGTCCTTTTTTTATTGCACGGGGTTAACTATTAATTGACGAGATTTGTTCATTAGACCAGTCAATAGCGTTTGCATATATAGCAGGTACTTGTTCGTCAGATAACTTTAACGATGTCTCTAATGCTGATTCTTGTTCCCATAAACCTCTCTCGTAAGTCATCGCCAATTGTAAATATGTCGCTAATTTTCCTTTTTTGTTTACCAGAGCTTCTTTTATTTCGAGTGAAAGTGGGAGTTGCTCCATAACCGTAGCAATATCTTCATCTAAAATAGCGTCAATTAAAGATAACATGCCGGTTAAAAAGGCCATGCTAGCATCACCGTCTTCATTAATTTCAGCTAAGTTTTCACAAAAACGCGCTCTAACCATAGCAAGTCGTAACAACTCTTGTGGTTTTTCATCACTGACTGACGCCGTAAATAATAAAGATAAAAACTTTTTAAGTTCATATTTTCCTAATGCGACTATAGCTTGTTTTATGGTTGAGATGTCAGCTCGTCGTTTAAATGTTGCAGAATTACTGTAGCGCAATAACTTATAGGAAAGGTTGATATCTCGTTCAAATATTTGGGTGACTTTAGGTAAATCGATATCAGTTGAAGATGTTTCTGCTAATAATTCCGAAAGGGTTAATTGACTCGGGGATAACGTCTTAGTTTTAACCATTTCAGGTTTTGAGAAAAAGTAACCTTGGAAGTATTTAAATCCCATTTTTTTACATTGATTAAACTCGGCTAATGTTTCTACTTTTTCTGCTAAATAATTAATATGTTTGAACTCGGCCAATTCAGTCATTACCTGTTCAACTTCTTCAAAAGACATAGCTCTAAGATCAATTTTAATTATATCTACGTAAGGGAAAAAGTGTCGCCACACTGGTTTATGCTCGTAATCATCTAACGCAATAACATAACCTTGTTTTTTTAACTCGATTACAGAAGCTAATAACTTTTTACCTGGGGTAACCGTTTCAAGTATTTCAACTACGAGTGTCTCTGGCGGTAACATGGCTGGGTAATTTTTAAGGATGGTGTCTAAAGTGAAATTAATAAAAGCTGGTTTGTTTCCCGTTAAATGGGCTAACCCTAAATTGAACTGTGATCCTTCGATTATACGAGTAGTTGCTTCGTCTTCATCTATTCCCGGAAATACATTGTCAACGCCGTCTCTGAATAGCAATTCATAAGCAAATAAATTTTTCTCAGCATCCAAAATAGGTTGGCGAGCGGCATAAAAATACATTCAATATTTCCGTGATCAATGTGTGTAAAAAGTTAAAATTAAAACAAGCGTTTTAAATAAACACTCTTTGCTTAATATAGTACTAATGGATAGTAAACACTACTTTTAAATTTAGTTTCACTTGTTGTTGGAAGTGAAATTTAGCTAGATTATTTTAAGTATCTTATGTGGCACTAATGTATTCACTGTATTTATAAATATAGCGACTTTATTGCAATAAATATAAATTTCGAATTAGTATATTTAACAATCCCTGTTTATCCATCTTACTCATAAAGAAAGCAAAAAACCAAATAGTTAAGTACAAAATATGTACTAAACTTAATTGAAATCTATTTTGTTAAGGGAAGATATGGACTCAATAATTATGATGTCTGTCGGTTATATAATTTGGTGTTGCATTGCTTTTTGTGTCGCTAAAATTTTCCGAGTTGGACATACACACGAAAAAACAATCACTTTGTTTTATGTATTGTTAGCTGCGCCTATGGTCATTATTGAGATCTTAACTGGTAAAGGTACGATTAGATAAGGTGAATATAGATAAATATCGGTGAGAAAACTCACCGTTTTTTTTACTCTTCAATTATGGACGTCTAAACATCTAGATGTTGACATTATTTCAAAATTACGTAATCTGCATATAAATCAATTTTATTCCAACGAGTCATATTCATGCCTATTAGAGTACCGGATAAATTACCTGCTATTGATGCTCTTAAGCAGGAAAATATTTATGTAATGCCAGCGCACAGAGCGGACACACAAGATATTCGTCCAATGCAGGTGGCGGTACTCAATTTGATGCCTGATAAAATAACTACTGAAGTTCAACTGGTGAGATTGTTATCCAATAGTCCGTTGCAAATTGATATTGAGCTCGTTAGGTTAGAGCATCAAACTAAAACCACATCCGAAGCTCATTTAGACAATTTTTATCGATACTTTAGCGACATAAAAGATAAGAACTACGATGGGTTGATCATCACAGGCGCGCCTTTAGGACTAAAAGATTACGAAGATATAACTTACTGGCCACAATTAAAGGAAGTATTGGACTGGGCAGACCGACATGTCACTTCTACTTTATTTTTATGCTGGGCTGCTCATGCTGCCATTTATTATCATTACGGAATTAAACATGATATCCGTGATACTAAATTAAGTGGGGTATACAAACATACAAAATGGGAATCTAAAGCGCCAATAATGCGTGGTTTTGATGATATTTTTTATGTACCGCATTCTCGTTATGGTGAAGTACCTATCAATAAATTAAATAAAGAAGCTGACTTAATTACTATTTCAGGTTCGAATGAAGTTGGTGCGTATTTAATGCAGAATAAATCAGGCACTAGGGTGTTTATTACTGGTCATCCTGAATATGACAGGTTAACTTTGCATGATGAGTATACTAGGGATGTCGATGCAGATTTAAACCCTGATATCCCCGTCAATTATTACCCTGATAATGATCCTAAACTTGCACCACAAAAGTTGTGGCAAGCTCATGGATATTTATTATTTAGCAACTGGTTAAATTATTACGTTTATCAAACGACACCTTATAACCTTAGCCAAGTAAGTGAAAACATCAGAACAGATAATTTTGCCGAATAGTCAATACAGCGCAGGAAATTAAAATGAGTAACAAAGGCAGTATACGCCCAGATCAAACCCAGCTATTAACCGAATTGTTGAATAAAAAAACCTTGATTTTAGATGGTGCAATGGGAACCATGATCCAACAATGTGGTTTGGAAGAAGAAGACTATCGTGGAACTCGATTCGCGGATTGGCATACCGCAATTAAAGGTAATAATGATCTGTTAGTTTTGACACAACCAGACATCATTAAAAACATCCATCTTCAATACCTAAAGGCTGGCGCTGACATAATAGAAACCAATAGTTTTAATGCGACTAAAACTTCAATGGCCGATTATGAGATGCAATCACTTGCAGAGGAAATTAATTTTGCTGCAGCTAAATTAGCACGAGAAGCGTGTGATGAAGTTGCAACGCCAGATAAACCAAGGTTTGTAGCTGGCGTATTAGGGCCAACATCAAAGACGTTATCTATCTCTCCAGATGTTAATGATCCAGGTTTTAGAAATATCACATTTGACGAATTAGTCGAAGACTACATTACCGCTACACTTGCTTTAATGGCGGGAGGTTCAGATATTATTTTAGTCGAAACTATTTTTGATACGTTAAACTCGAAAGCTGCATTATATGCTATTGAAGAAGCGTTTGAGCAAGCAGGGCAACGTCTGCCAATTATGATTTCAGGTACTATTACCGATGCCTCTGGTCGTACATTATCAGGTCAAACAACAGAAGCTTTTTATAATTCTATCTGTCATGTTAATCCATTATCCGTCGGTTTAAATTGTGCATTAGGGCCAGACCAACTGCGCCAATATGTTGATACCTTATCTTCTATTTGTGAATGTTTTGTGTCGGTACACCCTAATGCAGGGTTACCTAATGAGTTTGGAGAATATGATTTAGAGTCTGGTGAAATGGCTGAACATATTGCTGAATGGTCAAGTAGCCAATTAATGAATATTGTCGGAGGGTGCTGCGGTACCACGCCGGAGCATATTACGGCTATGTTAAAAGCCGTTGAAGGTAATATTCCACGTGCACCTAAAGAAAAAAGCGCCTTGATGCGCCTTTCCGGACTTGAAGCGTTTAATTTATAAATATCATTAGTAAGTGAAGTTCCTTAACTTACTGAGTGTGGAAACAAAAAATTATGACAACAAAATCAGTTAGCAGATTTATAAACGTAGGGGAGCGAACCAATGTAACCGGTTCAGCTATGTTTAAACGATTGATCCTAAATGGGGATTATGAAGCGGCGTTAGACGTGGCTCGTCAACAAGTTGAAAATGGCGCGCAAGTTATCGATATCAATATGGATGAAGCCATGTTGGACTCTGTCGCTGCTATGGAGAAGTTTTGTAAGTTAATTGCATCAGAACCTGACATCGCTAGAGTGCCAATTATGTTGGATTCCTCTAAGTGGGAAGTGATAGAAGCTGGACTTAAATGCGTACAAGGTAAAGCAATCGTTAATTCTATTTCGATGAAGGAAGGGGAAGAACCTTTTCTAGCACATGCGAAAAAATTAAAACGTTATGGTGCCGCTGTCGTCGTTATGGCATTTGACCAAGATGGGCAGGCTGAAACCAGAGAAGAAAAGTTTAGAATCTGTAAACGTGCTTATGAATTATTAGTTGATGGCATAGGTTTCCCACCACAAGATATTATCTTTGATCCTAATATATTTGCCGTCGCAACGGGTATAGAAGAGCATAATAATTACGCGGTTGCTTTTATTGATGCTATTAAGGACATAAAGGAACATTTACCACACGCCAAAATTTCAGGCGGTTTATCCAACGTATCTTTCTCTTTTCGAGGTAATAACCCGGTTCGTGAAGCCATGCATTCCGTCTTTTTGTATTATGCGGTTCGTGCCGGGATGGATATGGCTATTGTTAATGCTGGCCAATTAGCGGTTTATGATGATATCCCACTTGAACTGCGTGACGCGGTGGAAGATGTAATATTAAACCGCCGTGATGATGCTACTGAGCGTTTACTCGATTTAGCACCTAAATATCGTGGTGACGGTGTTCAGGTAGAAGCAGAAACACAAGAGTGGCGAGGATGGGAAGTAACTAAACGTTTAGAACATGCTTTAGTGAAAGGTATTACCCAGTTTATTGAAGAGGACACAGAAGAGTGTCGATTGCATTTTGATAAACCTCTACAAGTGATTGAAGGGCCATTAATGGATGGCATGAATATCGTAGGTGACTTGTTTGGTGAAGGAAAAATGTTTTTACCTCAAGTGGTGAAATCAGCTCGGGTTATGAAACAAGCTGTTGCCTATTTAAACCCCTATATCGAAGAAGAAAAAGAAGAGGGTAGTACTAACGGAAAAGTACTAATGGCAACCGTAAAAGGTGATGTACACGACATTGGTAAAAACATAGTTGGTGTGGTTTTACAATGTAATAACTACGAAGTAATAGACTTAGGCGTTATGGTGCCTTGTCAAAAAATCATAGATACCGCTATTGCGGAAAAAGTCGATATCATAGGCTTATCTGGGTTAATTACGCCATCACTTGATGAGATGGTGCATGTTGCAAAAGAATTAACACGTCAAGGGTTAGATTTGCCCTTATTGATTGGCGGTGCGACAACGTCAAAAGCGCATACCGCGGTTAAAATTAACGAACATTATGAACACCCAGTGGTTTATGTACCTAATGCGAGTCGCTCTGTATCAGTGGTATCTAACTTGTTGAGTAAAGAACTAAGAGCGCCGTTTTTACAGCAACTTGAAAAAGACTATGAACGTGTGGTGATACAACATCATCGTAAACGAGATAACACCCAATACATTAGTTTTGAACAAGCTCGAGCGAACAAATTCAAAGTGGACTGGGATACTTATCAGCCTCCAAAACCGAAAAAGTTAGGTATTCACGAATGGCATAATGTATCAATCGCCACTTTGCGTGAATATATCGACTGGACGCCATACTTTTTAACTTGGCAATTACATGGTAAATACCCATCAATTCTAAAACATGAAGTTGTTGGTGAGCAGGCACAAAAAGTATTTGATGATGCGAACCAAATGTTAGACCGCTTTGAAAAGTCGGGAGAGCTCACAGCTAAAGCTGTATTTGGTTTATTCCCAGCTAACAGCACCGATGAGTCAATTGAGGTTTACTCGAATGAGAACAATCAACAAACTCAGTTGGTTTTGCATCAATTAAGACAACAGTTAAAAACCAGAAACTCGTCACCTAATTATTGTTTAAGTGATTTTGTTGCAACAAAAGAGTCAGGTGTTGAAGACTATATAGGTGCCTTTGCCGTTACTGCTGGATTTGGTGCTGATGAATTGGCTGAGAAATTTTTAGCTGAGCATGATGATTACAACAATATTATGGTTAAAACCATCGCTGATAGACTAGCAGAAGCGTTAGCTGAATATTTACATCAGCAAGTCCGTAAAGAATATTGGGGATATGCTGCGGATGAAACGTTAGAAAATGACGACTTAATTCGCGAAAAATATCAAGGTATACGTCCTGCACCGGGTTACCCTGCATGCCCTGAACATACTGAAAAGTCTAAATTGTGGCAATTGTTAGATGTCGATAAACGTATTGGTATGACACTAACAGAAAGTTACGCAATGTGGCCAGGCGCTTCTGTATCTGGTTGGTACTTCTCACATCCTGATTCTAAATATTTTGCGGTTAGCAAAATAGATAAAGAACAAGCTCAAACTTATGCCGACCTAAAAGGTTGGGATGAACGAACTGCCGAAATGTGGTTAGGTCCAAACTTGTAACTGTTCCAATTTAACTATTGAGTGATCGATAAAGGCTAGTTGATGCATCAACTGGCCTTTTTGTTGAATTAAAATTAAGATATAGAACCAAAATTATGGACCTTAGTATGATTGATCCTTTTGCCCACTTAGCCAGAAATCCTGCAGCTGATAATAATAAACAATATATCTTGAACGTTTTGAAGAATTTAAACCTTCTAAAAGGTAAAGTCATTGAGATAGGCTCTGGACCAGGACAACATGGTATTCATTTTTGCCAGCATATGCCTGAGCTAGTTTGGCAGCCAACTGAAATAAAAAGTAAGTTACCCCTAACGATGCAATGGTATGAAGTCAGTCAGAAACAAGGACTCACTAATTATTTGAAACCATTCTCATTCCATATTGGCCAAGATACGATTACCGCCTCTGAGTTTGAGCTGATATATTCCGCTAATGTTTTGCACATCATTAGTGAAGCGTTGGCCAAACATTTAATCAAACAATTAGTAGAATCGATGAATCAAGGTCAAAAGTTGGTTTTTTATGGCCCTTTTAAACAAAAAGGTGAATACACATCTGAGTCGAATCGAGACTTTGATCAATGGCTTTTTAGTGAAGGTTACGGCGGTATGCAAGACCTTGAAGATATACCAAATTGGAGCAATGGCCAGTTAAGTTTATTACAAGTTGAAACTATGCCAGCTAACAACTTTATTGTTGTTTATCAAAGGACTTAGTTATACATTGCTCAACACCTTAATAAGAACAAATTTATTTATAGATTCAATTAGGATGAAACATGACAGATGTAATTAATAAAAACCTATACTTGATTAAAGAGCATGTTGGGATATTCAAAGCTGCCAATAATTACGATATTTATGATCCTGAATCTGGCGAAATAATCATGGAGTGCCGCGAGCCTAATTTAGGCTTTTTTACTAAATTATTAAGGTTTACTGATTATAAACGCATGACGCCGTTTGATGTGCAAATTAGAACATCAGATGAACAACGTCTGATCCGCATTCAAAGAGGCATTTCTATCTTTTTATCTAAAGTAGAAGTGAGAGATCATAATAATGAATTGCTGGGTGGCTTTGCACAAAAACTATTTTCGATTGGCGGAAAGTTTGATGTCCTAGATCAAAACGAACAAGTATTATGTTCGTTGGAAGGTAACTGGGTTGGTTGGGATTTTTATTTCAAAGATGGCGAGACGACACTTGCTCATGTCACTAAAAAATGGGGCGGACTTGGCGCAGAAATGTTTACTAGCGCAGATAACTATGTATTAGAAATTAACCCTGAAGTACCGGCAGAACACCCAATACGTAAACTTATTCTGGCAGCAGTCATGTGTATTGATATGGTATTAAAAGAATAATAATCAATTAATAGCACACTCGGATTTGTACTACTATTAGGTAATGGATGACTTAGTTGCTAGTTACAGGATCAAAGTAGACCCTCACTCCCGTTACAGACAATACCAACATGTCGTTTTTGTATGTTGGTATTGTTTGGCGATATATCATTGGCCTTATTTTATTCCTAGTATTATAAAATCGACTTACACCGTGTTATTCCTGCTTTTTGTCTTTTATGTTTACAAACAAAATGTATTAAACCAAACGGATGATGAAGAAGTGTTTCATTTGTCAGAAGCTGGACAAATAGAATGGGTGAAAAGAGCAATATCAGGTCAGTTGTTGCCTATTAGTTATTTTTGGCCCTTTTGTTTTTATCTAAAGATTATTAACCCTGTTAGTCAGAATACATATTGGAAAGTGATATTTGCAGATCAATTAAACGACGAATCTAAAAGACGGTTACGGCGAATAATAAAAACAATTAAGAGCCAGTAACCGAAATATGTATACATTATTAAGCAATAATTAAGGTGTCAGTACAGTAGGTGTTGAATGAGGCAAGGTATCAGGATAATCCTGATTATAATGTAACCCTCGGCTTTCTTTACGTTCTAAAGCACTTCTGACAATCAATTCAGCAACTAACGCTAAATTTCTCAACTCTAATAAATTGTTACTAACCTTAAAGGTAGCATAAAATTCGTTCACCTCACTCTTAATTAAATCTATACGTTTTAATGCTTTATGCAAACGACGATTTGAACGAACAATGCCAACGTAATCCCACATTATTAATCTAAGCTCATGCCATGTATGGCTGATAATGACATCTTCTTCTAAGGTGGTTACTTTACTATCATCCCATAATGGAATTTCAGTTAATTCTGGGCTGTTGTTTAAATTAGACAATATAGATTGGGCTGCTCCATGAGCAAACACAATACATTCCAGTAAGCTGTTACTGGCCATTCTATTAGCACCATGAAGGCCGGTGTATGCAACTTCACCTATGGCAAATAAATTGTCTTTATTGGTTTTACCGGTCAAATCAGTGATGACACCTCCACAGGTATAATGCGCAGCAGGCACAACTGGAATTTGTTCTTTGGTTATGTCTAATCCAACTTGCAAACAACGGGCATATATCGTGGGAAAGTGTTCAATTACAAATTGTGGGTCTTTATGAGTAATGTCTAAGTACATACAGTCGGCACCTAAACGTTTCATTTCAAAATCAATTGCTCTAGCGACTATATCTCGAGGGGCTAATTCTTTTCGCTCATCAAAGTCTTGCATAAAGCGACTGCCATCAGGACGTCTTAAAAAGGCACCTTCACCTCGCATTGCTTCACTAATAAGAAAATTTTGTGCTTTTTGATGATATAAACTTGTTGGGTGGAACTGATTAAACTCCATATTGGCAACTTGGCAACCTGCACGCCAAGCCATTGCAATACCGTCACCACTTGCTATATCTGGGTTTGAAGTATATTGATAAACTTTACTTGCACCGCCAGTGGCTAAAGCAACAAATTTGGCGGAAATACTTTCTACTCGTTCAAGGTTTCTATTCCAAATATAAGCGCCATGTATTTTATTATCATCTAAGTTTAATTTTGCACCCGTTACTAAATCTAACGCGTTATACCTTTCAAATAGCTGTATATTTGGATGAGACTTAACTTTATCTAATAATGTCGTTTGTACTGCTTTGCCTGTGGCATCAGCAGCATGCAATATTCTTCGATGGCTGTGGCCGCCTTCACGAGTAAGGTGATAACGTTTTGAACCATCGCTCCCTTGAATTTGATCAAATGGAACGCCTTGTTCAATTAACCATTTCATTGATGCTTTAGCATTGCTAGCGGTAAAAATAACTGCAGCTTCATCACACAAATTAGCACCTGCTATTAAGGTATCTTGAACATGTGATTCGATACTGTCGTTTTCGTCAAAAACGGCCGCAATACCGCCTTGAGCATATAAGGTAGATCCTTCTTTTAATGCCGATTTACTTACAATAATAACTTTAACCTGATCAGCAATACTTAACGCTAATGTTAAACCAGCGGCACCGCTACCTATGATTAGACAATCTGTTTGATGTTGAGTGTTATCTTGCATTAAAAAAACCTATGAGATCTGAATTAATTATTTTTTTCTTAGTAATCAATTCATTGGTATTCGAACTTGTTAATATGTATGAAAAATAGGCTGCTTAACTTAATTTCATAAAAAAACAAAATAAATAAGAACTTTTTCACTATTGCTAAGTCATAGTGTCAACAGAAGGGAATAGTACAACAACTTTTTAATTAATTCCTTGTACAAAGCAGTAATTAATAATTATTTGATATGTATTTATTTCCAATTAGAATACCTGCAAAGACGGTATAATTAAGATGGTTAGTACTTTATACCAATATTAAATCTGGGAGTAGTAGCTCGAATGAGCGAGCAGAAAAAAGATTTAGGCTTAGTAAGAAAAGCTCAAGCAGGGGATAAAGCGGCATTTGATTTATTAGTCCGCAAATATCAGAATAAAATCATTAGTCTTGTATCTCGTTATTTAGGAAATAATGGAGATGTTCAGGATGTAGCACAGGATGCATTCATTAAAGCATACACTGCACTGCCTGGATTTAGAGGTGAAGCTGCGTTTTATACTTGGTTATATAGAATTGCAGTAAACAGCGCTAAAAACTATTTGATGGCGAGAGGTCGTAGACCATACACAGTAGATGTCGATGCAGAAGAAACCGAATATTATGAAACAAGTGAAGCGTTACGTGAAAATGCATCACCTGAAAGTTTAGCGTTAACTGAAGAAATTAAACATGTCATTTTTGATACGATTGAGAGTTTACCTGATGAACTTAAAGTCGCAATTCAACTCAGAGAGATAGATGGCATGAGTTATGAGGAAATCTCCATCGCTATGGGATGTCCGATAGGAACGGTTCGATCTAGAATTTTTAGAGCTAGGGACGCAATAGATCTGAAATTGCAGCCTTTGATAGAGAATAAGTAAAAAAATTGATGAATTAACAATCACTATTATTTGATGTTAACTTATTCATAATTATTTTTGTTTTAAACATGGTAATACACTGGGAGTCAGTCATTTTATGACGAACAAACATTTAGAATCTATTTCAGCATTGTTGGACGATGAAGTTAATCAATCAGAATTAGACAACACATTACAGCAAACCGTTGATACAACTGAGAACGTTGAAGCTTTTAGCCGTTATAGTTTAATTGGTGATGTGCTTAGAAATGAGCAGTTATTAGAAACTAATGGTAGTTTTGCTGCGGGTATTCAAGCCGCGATTGCTAATGTTGAACAAGAAGTCGTTACCGAAGATTCATCGGTTGTTGATATTAGTTCGCACGTTAATTGGCGTTCAAAAGTAGCTTCAAAACTTAAACAGTTTAGTCAGAGTTCAACTGGCCGTAATAGTGCACAGTTTGCTATTGCTGCATCGGTCGCATTAGTAACTATTGTTGGTGTTAGTAATATACCGCAAAAAAATAGCCAATATAATGCTCCAGTTGCACAAACAACGCCTCTTGTTAGTGGTGTAGCTCCTGTTAGTTTAGCTTCTGATGGTGTGAAAAATAGACCATCGGCTAATCAAATGACTCAAACTCGAATAAATGCGCTTATTGCAGATCACCAACAACAATTGAAAGCCGTTGATGATAAAAAAGAAGCGATAGACACAAACGAAGATAAAAAGGTTATCGAACCTTAGTTAATTTCGTTATCATGCCTTTCTCAGTGTATAAACGCCCGTATATAACGGGCGTTCGTTTTTTAAAAGGTAATTATTCCTGCTATGAACTGTTATTTCTCCGATTTTAAACGCCTTATATCTCTAAAAACATTCAATTGTCTAAAGCTAGTATTATTTGTTAGTTTATTAAGTAGCCATGTAAACGCGTCTACTTTGAATGATGTTCCCAATGAGAAAGATAACGTTGAATTAACGGATAAAACGCCTATAACCTCTACTGAAAAAGTGAATGCTGAGTTTTGGCTAGCTAAGTTAAAAACGGCATTAACAGAGTCCAATTTTCAAGCTGGCATTGTTACTATGAAGGCTGATAAAACAACGACATATAATTGGGTACACGGCGTAGTTGACGATGAAGAAAAAGTAGAAGTTGAAAGTATTTCACCATTAATTGGTGGTGGCATTAGTAACCTTAGGCACAATAAAGTAGTGACTTTTATTGAGCCAAATAAAGAACCATACAGTATTCAAAGTGACAGTATAAGAAGGTTCATACCTCCAATTTTCTACCAAGACTCAAGTCAGTTAACCGACAGTTATCAATTTGTTCTAGTGAGTAAAAACCAAATAGGTGGACGTTCAGCACAATTAATCCGCATAGAGTCTATTGATGACACTACTTATAATTATTGGGTTTGGATTGATGTACAAAGTGCATTACCGTTAAGATTGGCGTTTGTTAATGAAAAAAGTGAAGTCATTGAGCAAGTGTTAATGACCCATTTATCTTTATTCACCGGGCCTACTGAAGAAATCATTAAATTAAGTCAGCATAATTTACCCGAGCCACCAAGTGCACTAATCGCGACGCATCAAGAAACTAATAATTGGAATATGAGTTGGATACCTAATGGTTTTTCGTTAATCAAAAGTGATAGACATCATTTATCAATCACACGAGAGGTTTCGGATTATTATCTATTCAGTGATGGGCTTGTCGAGTTCTCAGTGTATGTTCAAAGGCAACTTGAAAGTTTTAATAGCCCTTTGGTTTTACAAGAAGGAGCAATGTCTTTTGTCATGGTGCGTTCTGATGGTTTTGACGTTACCGTCGTCGGCTCTATCCCACCAGAAACGGCACATAAAATTGCCATATCTGTGAAAAGCATCTAATTATGATCAAAGAGATCGGTCAAGTAATTGCTATTGAAGAGGACTGTTTGCTTGTTGAGACAGCAATTAAATCAACATGTAATACTTGTGCCGCTAAAAGTAACTGTGGTACCAGCACAATTGCACAGGCTTTTTCTAATAAGAGTGTCGTCAATAAAGTCAAAAATACATTGAATGCGAAAGTCGGCGAGTCGGTCGAAATTGGTATCCCGGAAGCGAGTTTGTTACAAGGGTCATTTTATTTGTATATGTTACCTTTGTTGTCTGCCATATTTTTAGCTTGCACTGCACAGTTTTGGTTATCTCGATTTATAGAGATACAAGAAATCCACGTTATTTTAGCTACTTTTTTAGGAGGGTATATAGGCTTTTTATTATCTAGATACCTATTAAACAAATCTGATGTAGATAAATATCAACCTGTGCTGATCCGAATTTATAATGGTGAAATCATAAATTCAGTGATTGAGTTAGACTAATCGCAATTCTTTATATTATTTTCTAGTAACTATTTGTGAATAAAGCGCCCTATATAAGATAAAGAGTTGGAGTGAGCGGTGAAATCAGTGTAAAATTTCGCCCTTTGGTTCTATCGCTAATTTTGAGTTATCTCAAAAGTTAATTTTATGTTGTTTGTTATCTGCAAACACACCTTGTATAGCAACGTCACAGGTATATCACACTATTTATGAAGCACATTCGTAACTTTTCAATCATTGCCCACATCGATCACGGTAAATCCACACTGTCAGATAGACTTATTCAATTTTGCGAAGGGTTAACAAACCGCGAAATGAAAGCACAAGTTTTAGACTCAATGGATATTGAACGTGAACGCGGTATTACAATTAAAGCGCAAAGTGTCACTCTGAATTACAAAGCGAAAGACGGTGAAATTTATCAGTTAAATTTCATCGATACGCCAGGCCATGTAGATTTTACCTATGAAGTATCTCGCTCACTTGCCGCGTGTGAAGGTGCGTTGTTAGTGGTTGATGCAGGACAAGGTGTTGAAGCGCAAACAGTAGCAAACTGTTATACCGCTATTGAAATGGACTTAGAAGTCCGTGCCATACTAAACAAAATAGATTTACCGCAAGCTGATCCAGATAGAGTTTCAGAAGAAATAGAAGATATTATTGGTATTGATGCTGTTGGTGCTGTGCAATGCTCTGCAAAAACAGGTATTGGTATTCAAGATGTTTTAGAAGACATAGTTTTAAACATTCCACCACCAGTTGGTGAACCTGATCAGCCTTTGCAAGCGCTGATCATTGATTCTTGGTTTGACCCTTACCAAGGTGTTGTATCTTTGGTTCGTGTTAAACATGGTTCAATTCGAAAAGGTGACAAATTAAAAATATTATCAACTGGTGAATCACATCAAGTTGATAAAGTCGGTATTTTCACACCTAAACAAACAGACACTGGTGTGTTGAATACAGGTGAAGTAGGTTTCATTATTGCTGGTATTAAGGAGATATTAGGTGCGCCAGTTGGTGATACCATCACTTTAGCTAATAATGCTGCTATCGAGCCGTTACCTGGTTTTCAAAAAATTAAACCTCAGGTTTATGCCGGTTTATTCCCTGTAAGTTCAGATGATTACGAGTCTTTTCGTGATGCTTTAGGAAAACTAAGTCTGAATGATGCGTCTTTATTTTATGAGCCAGAAAGTTCAAGCGCTTTAGGGCTTGGTTTCCGTTGTGGATTCTTAGGAATGTTACATATGGAAATCGTTCAAGAACGATTGGAACGTGAATATGATTTAGACTTAATCACGACGGCGCCAACTGTAAATTATGAAATTTTAACCAAAGATGGTGCTATCCACAGCATTGATAGTCCGTCAGAAATGCCTGCGGTTGCCGACATTACAGAAGTACGTGAACCAATTTGTAAAGCTGATATTTTAGTACCACAAGAATACTTAGGTAGCGTTATTACATTATGTATTGAAAAGCGCGGTACACAAACTGCGATGAGCTACCATGGCAAACAAGTTGCAGTAAGTTATGACTTACCAATGGCTGAAGTAGTCATGGACTTCTTTGATCGATTAAAATCAACAAGTCGTGGTTTTGCATCATTAGATTATAACTTTACGCGATTCCAAGCTGCAGACATGGTGAGAGTCGATATCTTATTAAACGGCGAACGTGTAGATGCATTAGCGATGATTTGCCATAGAGACTTTTCACAATCTAGAGGGCGTCAATTAGCTGAGAAATTAAAAGAATTAATTCCTCGTCAAATGTTTGATATTGCTATTCAAGCGGTCATAGGTGTTCATGTTATTGCTCGAACGACCGTAAAACAATTAAGAAAGAATGTAATAGCTAAATGTTACGGTGGTGACATTAGCCGTAAGAAAAAGCTTCTACAGAAACAGAAAGATGGTAAAAAACGTATGAAACAAGTGGGTAATGTTGAGTTACCACAAGATGCGTTTTTAGCTATTCTGAAGATCGGAAAATAAAAAAGGTTAGGATATAAATGGCCGGGTATTTCGCAATATTTTTAGTAGTTATTACAGTAGCCTGTGGTTTAATTTGGTTAATTGATGCCAAATTATATGCGCCAGCTCGAAGAGAACGAATTGCTATCGCACAAGCTAGCACTGCAGGTAACATAGCACTAGATGAATTAGAAAAAATAGCGCCACAGCCTGTGATCGCTGAAACGGCACAGTCTATCTTTCCCGTTTTATTTTTAATAACGATATTCCGCTCATTTTTATTTGAACCATTTCAAATACCATCAGGTTCGATGATGCCAACAATGTTAGTTGGCGACTTCATTTTGGTGCAAAAATACACCTATGGTGTTCATGATCCTATTTGGCGAAGTGAACTAATAGAGATGGATACGCCATCTCGTGGTGACATTGCGGTGTTTAAATACCCAGAAGATGAACGTTTAGACTATATTAAACGTGTTGTTGGTTTACCTGGTGATAAAATTGTATATCGTAATAAACAACTTTTTATTCAACCAAGTTGTGAAAGAGAGTCGGAACGTTGCAAAGAGCTTAACGTAATGCCAATGGAGTCAGACTCTGTTTACGAAATTAATGCATATGGTGAAACGGTTGCTTTAGGAACAGAGTTACTTGGTGAAGTTGAGCACAACATTTTATTTAATATCAACAAGGAATATGGCTACCCATTTGTTCAAGCTAATGGGAAAACAAATGAATGGTTAGTGCCAGAAGGTCATTATTTTATGATGGGTGATAATCGTGATAATAGCCAAGACAGCCGTTTTTGGGGATTTGTTCGTGAAGACCAATTAGTTGGTAAGGCTGTATTTATTTGGATGAGCTTTGTCTATAACGACGGAGCAATAGATTGGTTACCGAATTGGATACCAATAGATATTCGTTTTTCACGTTTAGGGACGGTTCAATAATGAACCGTTACATAAACAAAACTAAAAGTTAAGAGATCAGATTGATTAAAAAAGATTATAGCCAATTGGCTAAATTATTAGGTTATCAATTCAATGATGAGTCATTGCTTATTCAAGCACTGACTCATCGTAGTTTTAAAGGTTCACATAATGAACGTTTTGAGTTTATTGGTGACTCTTTGTTGGGCATGTTTGTCGCAGAAGCCTTGTATTTTGCTTTTCCAAAAGCGACTGAAGGCGAGCTAACTCGTATGCGCTCTCAATTAGTAAAAGGGCAAACGTTAACGGCAATCGCCAAAGAATACGACATCAGCAGTTGGCTATTATTAGGTCCTGGTGAAATGAAAAGCGGTGGTTTTAGACGGGATTCCATTTTAGAAGATGCAATTGAGTCTATTATTGGTGCAGTGTATTTAGATTCAGATATCGAACAATGTCGTACTTTTGTACTAAAGTTGATTGCCGATAGGTTAAAACAAGTCGACCCGAGTAACGCATTAAAAGATCCAAAAACACAATTACAAGAATGGCTTCAGTCGAGAAAAAGGGCATTGCCAATCTACGAGGTGACTGGCGTAGCTGGTCAGGCTCACAATCAAACATTTAAGATCAGTTGTACCTTAGACAATGGCAAACTATTGTCTGCAACCGGAACCAGTCGTAGAAAAGCAGAACAAGCTGCTGCGCAAAAAGCATTAGAGGTAGTTAAAGGTGAGTAAATCAGAACAGTCACAAGCCGAATTAGACGCATTGTTACAAAATTTAAATAATCGTGCGGATTTATCGGACCCAAAACGTTGTGGTTTAATTGCCATTGTTGGTCGTCCAAATGTTGGTAAATCAACATTAATGAACAATATACTGCAGCAAAAAATAAGTATAACTTCTAAGAAGCCACAAACAACACGTCACCGTATTTTAGGCATTCATACTGAAGAAAACGAACAAGTTATTTATGTTGATACGCCAGGGCTTCATAAAGAAGAAAAACGCGCTATTAACAAGTTGATGAATAAAGCGGCATCTAGTGCTTTAGGTGATGTTGAATTGGTTTTGTTTGTTGTTGAAGCGATGAAGTGGCATGACGACGATGAAATGGTGTTAAATAAAATTATCCGTTCAAAACAACCTGTTGTTTTGTTGATTAATAAAGTCGATGAGATCAAACATAAAGAAGATCTTATGCCATTTTTGCAAAAGGTTTCAGCAAAACATAATTTTGAACAGATCATACCGATATCTGCAGAAAAAGGCACAAATGTTGAGGCCATAAAAGAACTGGTTTCAGATTACTTGCCGGAAAATCCATTTTTCTTTCCAGAAGATGATGTCACTGATAGATCCTCTCGTTTCATGGCTGCAGAGATCGTTCGAGAAAAGCTAATGCGCTTTTTGGGTGAAGAGTTACCCTATTCTGTAACGGTTGAAATTGAGCAATTTAAATGGGATGAAAAGATTTGGCGTATTAATGCTCTTATCTTAGTTGAACGTGAAGGCCAAAAGAAAATGGTTATCGGTTCGAAAGGCGAAAAGCTTAAAATTATAGGTCGTGATGCTCGCCAAGATTTAGAAAGCTTACTTGACGAAAAAGTCTATTTAGAACTTTGGGTTAAAGTGAAAAGTGGTTGGGCTGATGATGAACGTGCACTTCGCTCATTAGGTTACGGAGAAGACTAACCAAGATTAAAGAGGTTTATTTGTTTTTGATAAGCAAATAAACCTTTTTTAGTTAGATACTAATACTTTGAATTGCCAAATTTGAAGAAGAAGAAATTAATCTGTTATGTTAGCCGAACTCGAATCAAAACAAGCGTTTATCCTCCACACTCGGGCTTTTAAAGAGAACCAATTAATCATTGAGTTTTTAGTTGAAGGGGAAGGTCGTGTATCAATTATTGCCAGCAAAGGTGGAAAAAAGAACACCGCACGTACCGCGCTATTACAACCTTTTCGACCTTTAATTATAAAATACAAACAAGGTCGCGGACTACATAGTTTAAAATCAATAGACATAAATTCAACTTCATCCGATATCCGATTAAAATCAAAGTCTCTTTTTTGTGGGTTTTATTTAAATGAAGTGTTGTGCAGATTATGCAAATCAGATGCTCAGTACGACGAATTGTTCCCGCTCTATAATTACGCCCTTTCTCATCTGCAACATAGTTCTGAGCGAGGTGTGGATAGTCAAAGTGGAATGTATTTAGAAGCTATTTTACGGCAGTTTGAATACCGTTTATTAGTGATGTTGGGATATGGCATTAGTTTTGATTATGACTTACATAGTGAGGCGGATATCAAAGCTGATAAGTATTATGAATTATTAGCAGGGTCTGGTTTTGTATATAGCAATAACCCACAAAGAGCCATTATTGGTTCAGAGTTGATAGGCATAGATAAATTTTTAAATACAGATTTAGAGATAGATAAACTCTCCGCACAACAATTAAAATTAGCAAAATTAATTTTAAGGGCATGTTTGCATCGCCATCTTGGCGATAAGCCGTTAAAATCCAGAGAATTATTTAGAAAATAGTGAATAAATAAAATGGCAGAATTACATTTAGGCGTCAATATCGATCATATTGCGACATTAAGACAAGCGCGCGGCACTACTTATCCTGATCCAATTCATGCCGCAGCAGTATCTGAACATGCTGGTGCTAGTGGTATCACTATTCATCTGCGTGAAGATCGTCGTCACATCCAAGATCGTGATGTTTACGTATTAGCTAAAACCATCAAAACCAGAATGAATTTGGAAATGGCGGTTACTGATGAAATGATTGATATCGCGGCTGAGGTTAAACCTGAATTTGTTTGTCTAGTCCCTGAAAAAAGAGAAGAACTCACAACCGAAGGTGGGTTAGACGTTAAAGGTCAGATTGATAAAGTTACAGATGCCGTTACTCGTTTGTCTGCAATTGGTGCAAAAGTGTCATTATTCATAGATGCGGATGAAGCACAAATTGATGCCTCAGTTGCTTCTGGAGCACCTTACATAGAAATCCATACTGGGCACTATGCTGATGCAGTCTCGGAAGAGGAACAACAGCAAGAATTAGCTAAAATCATTCATGGTGTTCAATATGCGGCAAGCAAAGGCTTGATCGTTAATGCTGGGCATGGTTTGCATTACCATAACGTAAAACCAATCGCTGCTATTAAAGAGATTTATGAGTTAAATATTGGTCATGCCATCATTGCTAGAGCATCAATCGACGGCTTAGAAAAAGCGGTAAGAGACATGAAGACACTCATGAATGAAGCTAGGCAAGGTATTTAATGTCTGTTCTTGGTTTAGGAACAGATATTGTTGAGATATCTAGAGTAGCAAGTGTCATAGAAAGTTCAGATCGTTTTGCTAAAAGGGTTCTAGCTGAATCGGAACTTGCTATTTACCATAAACACTCTCAACCAGAACGTTATTTAGCAAAACGTTGGGCAGCGAAGGAAGCAGCGGCAAAAGCGCTTGGTACTGGTATTGGTCGTGGCATATCATTCCATCACTTTATTACTAGTAATAATGATTTAGGTGCCCCACGCTTAGAATTAGTAGGTAAAGCGTTAGACGTTGCTAATTCAATGAACGTCACCTCAGTTTTGTTATCCATTAGTGATGAAAAACAATATGCAATGGCGACGGTGATATTAAGCTAACTTCGTTTTTGGTGTTGGATGCTTGATTGGTTTTGAACCGTTTTACACAAAATACATTGTCATAAAACGCTTTGAATAAATTGTTTCGTATCGGCATTCATGCAATGTAAATCAGCAATGTTGAGGTGTTGTCTTTGCATAAGGCGTGCTAATGTGCCCGATTTTATCGTCAAAGAATAATACTTTTCACTCTCGTCGTTTACATCCTCAGATGTTTGTTGTTTGAAGCCTATATCACAATGAGTGCAATCCATAATGCCTCCTAATGTAAGGTTTTTTTATATTTAACGCCAACTTTAAACTATTTAATTGATCTGAAAAAAATACAGATGAATTTGGTAATTTATTAAGACGGTTTAAAGTAAGCTGTAATACAGATAACCGTTGTTCTTGATAACCAAGAACTTCAAGACTAGCCGCTAGAATAAGTGCAGATTTAGTTAGTAAAGTTATCGCTTTTTCCTGTTCGACAAAATTTCCAGTAAGAATAATCTCCGCGACTTCAAACGCACACCCTAAATGTGGCAATGCGTCATAGTGTTGCCCTAAACTCGCTAGAGTAACTCCTGTTTCATTAGTATTTGCCCAACTGCATAATGCTCGAGTTGGTTTGTTAATGAGTTCCTGACGATGATTAGGGCACAAAAATTGATGTTTCATATAAATGCTTCTTATGTTTTTATACGGATAAAATAGGGTTTACCTAAATGATAATAGTTATCATTTAGGTTTATTGCAAGGTATAAAATTTTCCGATTAATAAAACTGTTCTAGAAAAGCATTTGAGAAATTTAAAATTACATATGACAATCAATAAATGCTTAAGAGCATGTAAATGTGGGACTTTGCGAGTTGAAGCTATGAAATGGGTAAGTTTGAAATAGGTAAGTGCGAAATTAAATAAGCGTCAATTGAGGGAGGATTAAGTGACTTTTAATATCCCTTCTGTTTTTAAATCACGGATATTGGCTGTTTCATTATTGTAAATATAGACATTATTTCTGCCATTTATCTTGGCTTGATAAAGGGCATGATCGGCGTTTGATATTAATTTCTCAAACACAACCGTATCGCTACGAAGTAGATTTGCATCATCAAAACGGGTAATACATACACCAATACTTGCTGTTACTTTTACACTTTCGTCAAAATACCGAGTATCTAATTTTTCGATGGCCGAGCGGATATCTTCAGCAAGTCTTAACGCTTCGATTTCATTTTTCAATGGCAATAATACTATAAATTCTTCCCCCCAGCGGGCAACAATATCTATTTTACGTACTGTATTTGCTATTAAATTAGCAACCTGAATAATGACCAAATCACCAGTAGCATGTCCGAAATCATCATTCACATTTTTAAACTTATCAATGTCCAGTAGCAATAAACCAAAACACTCGTTGTTTTGTCTAAATTTTGTAAATAATTCAGTGGTGGCATATTTAAAACCACGACGATTATATATATCAGTCAGTTCGTCTTTGCGGGCAAAGTCTTCGGCTTGTTCTTTATCTCTCTGTGCATCTCTAAATCGAGAGGCTAATGCCACGGCTAATAAAATCCCTTCGAAGGCCATGCCAACTTCAATTGCCTTAAAAGTTAAACTATTATAAGGAAAAATACCGGCTACCGCAGCGGTGGATAAACTGACACACATAGCCGCGGTTACTGATGAAATCAGATAAATTTTTGCTACTTTCACTTTAGCTTTTACAGCTACAACACCTAAAATGATAGTTAAAATAGCAAAACTGGTATTGAACAAGAAAGCAACAAGCGTGGCAAAATGTAACTGATCTATTAAAAATAAACTTAGAATTATAAATGGAATAATATTAGATACCGTAGCAATTGTTTTATTGAGTCTGGGCGCGTACTTAATTGTTTCTAATAACGCTCTACCAAAGTGCAAACCAATGACACTGTAAGTTATCATTAACGATACATCCATATAGTCTTGAAAGTGTACACCGTGGTGCGTGGTGTAAAAGGTATAAAAATACCCTGTATAAGATAAGCTATTAACTACAAACCCTAATATGTAGAGCGCATACAGCCCAAATATTTGCTTTCGTATAGAAAAGAACAATACGGCATTATACAAGGCCAGAGCGACCAAGATCCCATATAAAAAACCGTACTGGAATTTATCATTGCTGGCATTATTAATTGCATCTTCAACGGTAGATAACTTAATAGGAACTGGCATTACGGATTCTGTTGCAATACGGATATAGATATCCGTTAATCCTTTTTCAAATTGAATATCCATCGCAAAAAATCGATCAAAAATGGGTTGTTTAGAGATTGGTAAGTAGTCACCACCTTTAATATGCTGGATTGAACCTGAGTCATTTACGAGGAAAACATCAATATAATCTAACCAAGGGGTTTCTATTGTAAGTCTATATTGAGTTGATAAAGAGGCTCTATTATTGATTGTCGTTTTAAACCAAGTTGGTTCTACATAGATACCACGTGAAATGGTTTGTCGGTTTTGTGTAAAAACTTGGCCGGAATTAAATACGTTTTGGGCAGCAATTAATGTTAATGGTGTGTCACCAGATTCCGGAAAATAACTTAGATATTTTCCAATAGGGCTAGTTTCAAAAGTAACAAGATCAATCTCTTTTGCATTTATAGACTGCAAAAATAACAATGAAATAATAAATACTATAGAGATTAATCGATACATTAAAATATTACACACCCATATATTGAACCGTTAAGATATAACAAAAATCGATTACTCTTGCTACCTTTAAGTTATGAAACCAATAATATCGTAGCTAAATTTGTTATTAATTGTTTTGATCATAACAACTTGGGTCCCTTGGGCACACATTACCCCTTGAGCAAATGAGTTTGGCATCGCTTTCAATTCCACGCTCTACCCAATTAATGTTTAATATTTTAGCTACGCTCATTAAGTCATTTTTAATGGCCTTTGATGGTGTTGACGAGCCCCCCTTGAAACACATAACTGTTTTAAATCATGAGCAATAGATAACGCATCTTTTCCCTGTGCTTCAATAGCTGGATTTAAATCAATACCGGCACATAATACGTGATTATTGCCGGCTAAATCTTTTACGTTTACAGACTCACAGCAGTATATTCTAGGTTCATTGCCTACATTCATAATAGAGAGTTGTGCAGAAGAAGCGCCGTTTTTCGGTGCATTAATCATTCTAAATACCGCCCAATGTTGGCAAGGATCCACTACGCTACGCATATTACCCCATGGTAATGGAATGCCATTTCCACGGTATACTGCTTTTAATTTACCTGGCGCATAAGCATCAAAATAATGCCAGTGAGCGTAAGGTGAGACGGCAGTCATGCGTCGCATGGCAACAGAAGCTGAAACCTCGGCTATTTTGTGGCTGGATATTTCATATCCGTGACGGTCTAATAATTGTCTAAATGGCACTTTAGGACACAATAACGCACCGGCAAAAAAGCTAGACTCGAAGTCACGCCATGCATGCAAAATGTCTTGGGGATCGACGGTGGATGAAGACACATGATTAATTTGCTCTTGTGTATTTAATTGATGACCTCCAACGGACATGACACTTTTTAGCCCATCTGTATTATGAAGTACGGCATGACCAATGTGGACCGCTAATTCATATTTAAGTCGATTTGGAAACTTTTTTAAAATTCGGTTTAAAAACAGCTTATTTGCGGGCTCAAAATAGGAAGTGATCACATTTTTTGAATGCATGCCTAATTCATCAACCGCTTCTGCCGGTGGTTTATCAAACCATTTAATTATTAACCCTAACTGCTTAGTGATCGCTATCAGTTCATCTATGCTCAATGGCATACGTTTTAGACCAACTTCTTCGGCTGCACGTTCTAAGTCAGGAAAATGATTTTGATTATTTTCCTGATGAGCACGTATTAACAAATGCGCAAACTGACGCCCAGAGATACCCGTTTGTGACAACATCTCCGGTATTGCGATTTGTAGAATGTCATTAGAAAATAAAAAACTAGGTTCAAGGGGCATTCCCTTGATACCACCGCGGCTGCCTTTGTCGGGAGTTATGTCTTGATGATCAGGCTCATCATCTAAAAACCACTCCGCACTTTTTTGAAAAACACTTGCTACAACCTCTAACATATCAATACTAGGGACTCGTTTACCGCGTTCAATCATGGAAAGGTAAGATACAGATGGCGCGTACTCAGGATCGATTCTGACACAACGGGCTGACAAATCCTCAATCGTTAAGTTATTACGCTTACGCAAATTCCTGATCTTGGTTCCAAGGAAATGTGATTTTCTTAATAGGCTTTTATTTGGTCGCATTTTGTAAAATTTACACTGTGAAATTTTTATTGTGAAATTTTAGTTTAGTTTGATCTATTCTAACAATCAAGCAGCGAGACAACGTAATAATAAATAGAAAGACTTGAGGAATTAAATATGAATATGCCAACTAAAGCGTTAACCCAAGAGACAAACCAAACAATGAACTTAACATTAGGGTTTGATAGTTTTATCAATGAAGAAGTATCAATATTAAATGGCTTAAATGAAAAACGAGTAAAAGAACTAATGACTTACTCAAAAAGCTTTTTAGATAAAGTATTTCCTTTAGAGCAAGGCTCTCATCAAGACGTAAGCAGCTACGTTATTTATTACAAACATTTATTAGCATTTTTCCCTGACGGAAGTAAAAGTGGATTAGCCATTCCAAATCAATTTGTTGCGTTAAGTGGTCATAAAAGTGAACCAACGTCTATTGTATTAAAAAATGATGGCTTTCATGTTGAGTTAATTTTTAACAAAAACGGTACGCGTGGAATTAAAGATATTGCTGGAATCGATGATATTCAGGTTGAAACCACAAAGGCAATATTTGGTGCTTCAGTTGCGGCAAATGACGAAACGGTTAAAACAGCTAAACGTTGGTTTAGTATGATCCGTAGTGACGACGAGCTTGTTATGGATGCAGAAGGCAACCAATTATGTCGTTGTGTTGATGTCGCTAAAGCGTTTACAGACAAAGACGGAAAAGATTATAAAATAGCGTAATAAACATTCATTAATTTCTCTGCTGTTCCGGTCAAATGACTCATCATTTGGCCGGATTTATATATAAGCAATTAATACGAATACCTTCATCTATATCTAGTTTGTTGTTTCAACACTGCCTCTTCCCAAATATTCCAAAAAAATACTTAAAACGCCATAACATAGTGAAATTCTTTCTTTATAGAATCATGCCTGTCAGTTAAAGTTCTAACATTATTAACTTGTTTAAGGTTTGTTATGTTTGATTTGCCCCTAGTTAATGTCAAAGGCAAAGTATCAGAGCAAGAATGGCAGACGAGAGTTGAGCTTGCAGCTTGTTATCGACTGTTTGTCATTCACGGTTGGGACGACTTAATTCATACCCATGTTTCGGCTCGAATACCAGGAACCGATCATCTGTTAATTAATGCATTTGGTTTATCTTTCGATGAAATCACGGCATCTAATTTAGTTAAAATAGATATTGATGGAAACATTGTAGATCCCGATACACCATTTAAAATAAACCCCGCAGGCTTCACCATTCACAGTGCGGTACATATCGCTCGCCATGCAGATCAATGTGCATTACATGTACATACAAATGAAACTATTGCGGTTGCCAGTGTTGAAGAGGGCTTATTGCCTTTAAGCCAATATTCTATGTTTGCTCTAGCATCAATGAGTTATCACGACTACGAAGGCTTGGCGGTAAACGATGATGAAAAACGCCGTTTACAAGATGACCTAGGAAGTAGTAATTTCATGTTGTTACGTAACCATGGTGCGTTAACTATGGGGATGACCATAGGTGATGCTTTTATGCATATGTATGATTTAATTCGTGCTTGTCAGATCCAAATACAAGTAATGTCTACCGGCATGTCTCCAATCTTGGTGGATCAATCAATTGTTGATGGCATAAAAGCTCAAGCCAATATTGTCCACTCAGGTTTAACCGGCGGACAAAAAGCATGGCCCGCAATGATGCGTAAAGTTAAGCGCATTTATCCAGACTTTGATCAATGATCAGTAGTTAATGATCACAAGGAAATAATAAACAATTAATAAGAGTGCCTAATGAAAATTACTCATGTAGAAATATTCGATATACATTGCCCTGAACGTCCACCATGGAATCCTGTTTTCATTCGTATTCACACAGATGAAGGTATTACTGGTGTTGGTGAAGCTGGATTAGCATACGACTGGGGACACAGTGCAGCGGCGGCTATGATTAAAGAAATCGCGGAAGCCGTATTAATAGGTTTTAACCCGTTTAATACTGAATTGTTATGGTCCCGTATGTTACGCGAAAGTTTTTGGGGCTTAGGTGGCGGACCGGTATTGTATTCTGCGATGAGTGCAATCGACACCGCGTTGTGGGATATCAAAGGCAAAGCGTTTGGTGTTCCGGTTTATCAATTATTAGGTGGTAAAACCAACGACAAGCTACGTACATATGCGAGCCAATTACAGTTTGATTGGGACGTTAATATTAAGAAATTAATTGAGCCAGAAGAGTATGCTCAAGCTGCATTAAAAGCGGTAGCGGAAGGTTACGACGCAGTTAAGGTTGATCCAATTGTTTACGACCATAATGGCGATTCGTCTTTTGACCGCACTAAGTTATTTACTAAACCTCAAATGCGTTTATTTGGTAATCGTTTACGTGCAATAAGAGATGCGGTTGGTGAAGATGTAGATATTATCTTTGAATCACACTCTTTAATGGGAGCAGCATCTGCCATTCAGATGGGAGCTATTGTTGAAGAAGTAGGTTGTATGATGTACGAAGAGCCCGTGAATTATTTAAATGCTGCAGTGCATAAAAAAGTATCTGATAACGTTAATGTTCCTATTGCTGGTGGAGAACGTTTGTATCACCGCTGGGACGTGAGACCGTACTTTGAAGATCAAAGCATTGACGTACTGCAACCAGATGTAGGTTTGTGTGGTGGTTTTACCGAAGCGAAAAAAGTATGTGATTATGCCGATGTTTACGACATTCGCATCCAAGCACACGTATGCGGGGGACCGGTAGCAACTGCAGCATCATTACACTTAGAAACGGCGATACCTAACTTCTTAATTCATGAACATCATACTTATGCCACTAAGTCATGGAATCGTGAGTTGTGTATTCAAGATCCTCAACCAGTCGATGGCTTTTTCCAAGCCCCTGATACTCCAGGAATTGGCATTGAATTAAATGATGATGTGGTTAAACGCTCACCGAACGTCACTGTAAAATAAGAGTTTGTTAAATAAAAGCCGTTTAAATAATTGGCTACACTAAGTTTAGGCTATACCAAGAACAGGCATTGTTAAAAACCAATGCCTGTTTTTTTTGCTCTGTTAACAGCAATTCGTTTAACGTTTTGATCACATTGTCCCAATATTCTAAGTAACTAGAATGGAATAAACATAACGGGAAATTACTCGCTAACATCACGCGCTGTTCGCCAAACATTTGTAAACATAAATTGATTACACTGGATAACCAGCTTGTCTGCTCAGAAGAAAATGCGTCATAGTGTCGGTCTACCATTTCCCAGCCAGAACATTTAACCGCACATTGCGGAAATGCAGCTAGTTGCTTTAAAGCTTTGTACCATTCACTTTGTACTAAGTGACTTCTTGAGTCTGTGATTGGCGGCCAACCAGCGTGATTAATAATGACTTTTAGTTTAGGGCAAGCTTTCATAACCGATAACATTAATGGTAATGAGGCCGCATCAATAATCGACATTTGCAGATCAAAATTTAAGTTATGACGTTCTAAATATTTGAAGTTTTCTAGTACGTGCGGAGATGACAAAACGGCTTGAGCGTTATCGTCCAGTATATGACGTACACCAGATACACAGTGATATGTAATAAGCTCATCCACGGCTGTTTTAAATGCTTTGTTTTCAAGGGTTAAATCAATACAAGCAACCGCTTTAAATGGGCGCTTAACTGTGCTGTTTAACCATTGTATTTCAGCACTTGGCGTTTGATTGTTAAACCCAGCTTCTACATGAACAAACCCCACTATCTCATGTTCCGAATTCACAATAAGATCTTGTTCTGAAAAGTCTTGTTGAATTTTGAATTTGTCCGGCCAAAACGGAGGTTGTTCTGGCTTTAACCAATTGTACTGGCCTAGCTTTAAATTGAATAAATGTAAGTGTGGATCAATAATTTTCATGAAGGTTTACATTGTTGTTAAAGCTTCGTTGGGTTAAAGCTAAATTAGGTATTTTGATTTTATGGTAAAGCCGAGTCACTGTCTTCTATTAGTTTTTGTATTCTTTTTAAACGACTAACTAAGTATTTATTAGTGTCTACTTTTAATGACAAATTTACTATCTTGGACAATCTGTGATTTATCGCAATAGCCATTACTTTACAGCCGCTTATGGTAATAATGGCGACTACAAAACGAAAAACTATCCAAGCAAGGAAAAACATGATTACAAGATTGTTAACTACGGGGATTATCGCCTCGTCTTTATTATTTGGCTCTGCTATTGCTGATGAAGGCATGTGGCAACCACATCAATTAGCACAAATTAAATACAAACTTAAAGCGGCAGGATTAAAACTCGATCCAGAAAAAATGGCGGACTTAAATCAATTTCCAATGAATGCCATTGTTAGTCTTGGAGGTTGTTCAGCTTCGTTTTTATCTGAACAAGGTTTGGTTATTACTAACCACCATTGTGCTTATGGCTCTATTCAGCATAATTCGACCGAAGAAAATAATCTGTTAGTAAACGGTTTTGTTGCTAAGACTATGGAACAAGAACCTCAAGCGTCACCAAGTGCACGTGTATATGTAACGGAATCATTAACGGATGTGACTAAAGATATTAAAGGTTCAATCCCTAAAGGTGCACAAGGTGTTGATTACTTTAACGCTATCGATAAACGTGAGAAAGAATTAGTAGCAGAATGTGAAGCGTCACAAGATTATCGCTGTAATGTTTATAGCTTCCATGGTGGGGCTGAATACTTTCTAATTAAACAGTTGGCAATTCGTGATGTACGTTTAGTTTACGCACCGCCTTCTAATATAGGTAAGTTTGGTGGCGATACCGATAACTGGATGTGGCCACGTCACACAGGCGATTGGTCTTTTTATCGTGCTTATGTAAATAAAGATGGTCAGCCGGCTGACTTCTCAACCGACAATGTTCCTTTTAAACCTAAAGCATTTTTAAAAGTTAATGCCAATGGCGTTGAAAAAGACGATTACGTAATGGTGCTTGGCTACCCTGGTAGAACGAATCGTTACCGCACTGACGTAGAAGTTGAGTCAACCTTTACAAATGTGTATCCAACGTCAAAACGTCTTCGTGAAGAGTTTATTGATGTAATTAAAGCCAACTCAGAAGATGGCAGTGAAGCTCGTATTAAATACGAAAGTACGATTGCAGGACTGGCTAATTATGCAAAAAATTACGGCTCTATGATTGAAAGCTTTAATAAAGGTGACATGTTAGATCGTAAAAAACAGTTAACCGCTGATCTGACTAAATGGATTAATTCAGACAAAAAACGTAAAGCTAAATATGGTAACGCAATTGATAATTTAGCCGCGCTGATCATTGAGTCAAATAAAACTCAAGACGGTGATATCGTAATGGGATACTTAACCCGCAGTACTATGATGCGAGTGGCAAAAGGTCTGTATCGTTTAGCACATGAAAAACAAAAACCGAATGTTGAACGTCGTCAAGGTTTTCAAGAACGTGATATGAAACGTTTTGGTCAATATATGGCTGTGGTAAACAAACGTTTCGACGAAACGGTAGAAAAAGCCTTATTTATGCACTTTGTAAAAGAATACTCTCAATTACCAGTGGATCAGCGAAATGCCACATTTGATGCATTTTTCAATTTACAAAATGGGTTAGACTTAGACAAGGTTGCGGCTCAAATTGAGTCAATGTACGCAAATACTGAATTGACCAATACCGACGTTCGTTTAGCTTGGATGGAAAAGTCAGTTGATGAATTTAAAGCAAGCAATGACCCATTCATTCAATATGCGGTATCACAATTTGATAATGACATGATTGAGGAAGAAAAAGAAAAAGCTATCGGCGGAAAATTACAACAAGCTCGTCCTGCATACATGGAAGCGATGATCGCATTCAAGAAAAGCAGAAATGAAGCTGTATATGCGGATGCTAATAGCTCACTAAGAATCACTTACGGTAATGTAAAAGGTTACTCGCCACAAGATGGGATTACCGCCACACCGTTTACCACGCTTGAGGGCATGTTAGCTAAATATGTACCTGGAGATGATGAGTTTGATTTATTTGACAATATTCGTACCGCGATAAAAGAGAAAAAATACGGACCATACAAAAAAGAAGCATTAGGTTCAGTTCCTGTGAACTACTTAACTACGTTAGATATCACAGGTGGTAACTCGGGTTCTGCCACATTAAATGCTAATGGCGAGTTTGTTGGACTTATATTTGATGGCGTTTATGAATCTATCATTGGTGATTGGGATTATGATCCAACGTATAACCGTTCTATCCACGTAAGTGTTCCTTACATGTTATGGGTGATGGAATATATTGATGGTGCCAATAACATTATTGATGAAATGACCATAGTGAAATAAACATAGTCATATTTAAGACTCATGTATATACGAAAAAAGCAGTGTTTATAAACACTGCTTTTTTTATGGTGGTTGATTTCAAATCAACATGTATTAATGTTATTGAGCGGTATAACCACCATCAATGACTTGTAAACTACCCGTAATAAACTTAGCTTTGTCACTGGCTAAAAATAATACCAATTCAGCTACTTCTTCAGGTTGCCCTAAGCGTCCAAGAGGTTGTAATGCGGCTTCCTCGGCATGAATAGTTTGTTTATCAGCACCTGAACGTTCGCAATAACTATCAATCGCTTTATGGTACAAAGGGGTTTCTATTGTGCCCGGGCAAACGGCATTGGCCCTAATATTAAATTGAGCGTAATCTAATGCTGTAGTTTTAGCGATTGAGGCAATGCCAGCTTTACTCAGGTTATAAGCAAAAGAGTTGGTTTTAGCTATGAGTGCTTGATCGGAAGAGATGATAATAATAGAACCTACTTTGTGCTGCTTCATACTAGGTAACACCGCTTTAACCGCAGAATAAACGCCTTTCACATTGATGGCGATAACGTTATCTAATTCTTGTTCGGTTGTATTTTCTATATTGCCTGAAAAATGAATGCCCGCACTGGTGACTAATACATCGACTTTATGTTGAGCACAAATTCCATTTATAACATTGGTTACCGCTTGATGATCTCGAATATCACAGTGACAAAACTCACCATAGCTTGACTCAGTTAAGTCCAGATTAAAAACCAGATAGTCATTGGCTAAAAAGGTTCGAACGATACTTTGGCCAATTCCCGAACTACCGCCGGTGACTATACATACAGGTTTCATGATAATTACACTCTTTTATTAACTTTGCTTAAATATACAGGGCGAGGTTGAATTAGTGCCATTTTATTGCAAAGCAGGGCGACTGTCTTCCATTAGTTTATCTAACTCTTTTTGTGCTTTTTCCATGTTGGTAATATCATGAGATTCAATCATTTCACATTCATCTCTGATCATTTCAGGTATCGAGGTAGGGTAGTATTTACAGTCATTAGGACGGTCGAAATAGATATCACATATATATTTTTCTTGGCCTTTTAACTTAGTTAACCAAGGGCATATCTCTGCTGGTTTGCCAGTCTTGGGATGAAACCAGACTTCACCGTTAACAATATACTCGCTTATTTCTGGGTTAAACAACTCCCACATTTCAATTTCTTCATCCGTAATGGACAAACCATTATGCCCATATTTAATACAACATTTCCCACATTGATTGCACTCTTTCATCTTGTTAACTCCAAGTTTGTGGGTAAATGAACGTTAAAAAGGTAAAGGTTTTAGCACGGATAAATCTTGTTGTTCGACAACGCGTTTAAACTCATCTTCTAACTTTTGAGTTTCATCGAATACGGTATGCCAATACTTGATACGCTTTTTAGCATCCATGGTTTCAAAGTCAGTTCTATCGGGAATTTTTCCGTAAGGCAATTTATAGATGAATTGATCGGACGGTACTAACATCACTGTTCTATCATAATTGTTGGCATTGACCTTACGGGGTAAATTTTTATCAAACCAACCCGCTTTAGGATCTTTATTAAAGTGAGGATATAAAATAAGCCCACCCTTATTAAAGCTAATATCAAAATGGTAATCGATAACACCGCCATCCCGATACATACCTTCCGGGGCACCCGGTATATCTTTTATACCGCCCATAACCAAGGGGATTGAACCAGATGCTAATAAGGATTTTTTAACGTTCTGTTCGGTTAAACTCACATATTGAGTATCAATTTGATAGGGGTCTTTGATCTCTAATATTGAATCTTGATGACGAAAAACGAATCGTTGATATTGAATATTTAAGTGTTTACGGTCTATTTTGTTAAGAACAAAGGACTTTAACAAGCCAAAACCTTGCACTAACTTATTCTCAAATGCGACACACCCATTTGCTTTTGCCACAATAAAATTGGCTTTAAATATGGGGTTATTCACAATATTAGAAATTCCCTGCTCGGTGAATACATGTTGCAACATATCTTCAGCCATATTGGTTAAATCTTGTGGTGTCACATCCGCAGTAAAATCAGTTTCTGAATATTGATAAGCGAGTTTTGAAATGGCTTCAACAGGATCTTCTTGGGTAAAGCAGGCAATACGAAATGCACCGGCAGAAGAGCCAACCATTTCTAAAGGTTGATTTCTGTCTTTAAAAAAGTCACCAAATATATACTTGTCTAAGCCAAATAAAGTAAACCATTTAGGGCCACCACTGGCACCTAAAAACATAGAAAAGGCTTGTTGGTTTAAACCTTGCTGTTCAATAATAGTCTTGGCTTTTTTCCCAACATATATATCTAACACTGACCATTCCTTTTGATAAAGAGTCGAATTTCCACTGGGGTTATTTAACCATAAGATAATGCGTTTTGCTTTAAAACATTGTAAATTAGTCACTTGTTTTTATTGTCATTTTATCTAATTCTTTTATCTCTTATTGTTAGTTTCAATAGAAATTATCAAGGGGAAATAATCTTTCGAGGTTCCTTTGTCCGAACAAACGTTGTCAGATCCAATAATTCAGTTTTCTAATATCAAATTCAGCTATGATAATGGTAAAAACTTAGTCTTAGATATTCCCCAATGGCAAGTTTCTCGGCGTCAGCATATGTTTATTTCAGGCGCATCAGGCTCAGGAAAATCAACGTTATTAAATCTACTCTCAGGTATTAATAGTCCAGACTCTGGAGAGTTATTAATGCTTGGGCAGAGCTTAACTAACATGTCAGGGCGAGAATTAGATAAATTTAGGGCGCAAAAAGTAGGTGTCATTTTTCAACAATTAAACCTCATACCCTATTTAACGGTGAAGGATAATATTTTACTAGCGGTATATTTCGCTACTAAAAAAGAACAATTAAATATTCAAAATAAAATTGAATCATTAACAGAACAATTAAATTTACCGCTTTCTATTTTATCCAAACAAGCCAGTGAACTTAGCGTAGGTCAACAGCAACGAGTGGCAATTATAAGAGCCATGATTAATGAACCCGAAATACTAATTGCTGATGAACCGACCTCGGCATTGGATGCGCAAAGCAAGTCCGCATTTTTACAATTGTTATTTGAATTAGTGAATAACACCAACTGTACTTTGCTGTTTGTCAGCCATGATACTTCGTTAGTAAGTTACTTTGACTCAGAAGTCACCATGTCAGAGTTAAACCAAGCCGCAGTCCAAGTTCAAAAGGAACTAGGCGATGTTTATTAAAATTGCGATTAACAGTTTAATAAACCGACGAGTCACTGCTTGGTTAACTATCTTATCGGTGGCCACAAGTTTGTTTGTATTGTTAGCGGTGAAACAAATAACGAGCCAAGCCAAAACCAGTTTTGGCAGAACCGTTTCTGGAGTGGACTTAATTGTTGGCGCTAGAACCGGCCAGCTGAATTTGTTATTAGCCTCAGTATTCAGAATTGGCTACGTCAGTAATTCGGTCAGTTGGCCGTCTTACCAAGCTATTAAACATCACAAACATGTCAGCTGGGCGATACCTATATCTTTGGGAGATTCACACAAAGGTTACCCAGTTTTAGGCACCACCACTCAATATTTTGATGTATTTAAATACGGTAATAAGCAGTCTTTAAAAATGGCACAAGGCCAAGCTTTTGTTGCCGACGCGTTTGATAGCGCACAAGTTGTATTGGGTGCAGGCATTGCAGAAAAGCTAGGATATACGTTAGGACAAGAGTTGGTCTTGTCTCATGGTGTTGGTGTCACCAGTTTTAGTCATCATGAACATGTGAAATTTACAGTGTCTGGCATTTTAGAATTTACCGGAACGCCTATAGATCAAACCTTGCACATTAGTTTATCGGGTCTTGAAGTGATGCACGATAAAGAGCATGGCATTGAATCGGGTGATACACATTTAGAACATGAACATCATGCCCATGAAGATGTTGAAAAAGTCAGTGCGGTATTAGTTGGTGTCAAAGCTAAATTCGCAACCCTATTTATGCAGAAGTTTGTTAATGAATACAAGCAAGAGCCATTAATGTCGATAATACCTGGCGTTGCTTTAACAGAGTTATGGCAAATGATGGCAAGTATGGAAAAAGTACTATTGCTTATATCGGTCCTTGTTTTGTTGGCTACTTTATTGGGCATGAGCACTATGTTATTGGCCTCCATGCGTGAGCGTAGCCGCGAGATATCTATTTTAAGAGCGTTAGGGGCAAGTCCATGGTTTGTATTCTGTCTAATAGAATTAGAAGTTTTAGTATTAACCTTGATCAGTTTATTACTAGCTTTAGTGATGGTCTGGGGAGTTAGCATAGTTGCAGCCCCAATCTTATCCGCTCATTATGGAATTTTCATTGATGTGAAATTCTGGGGAGACGATGTTTATTCTATTGTCGCAAGTGTACTGGTGGTGAGTTTAATTATGGGGCTTTTACCAGCGATTAACGCTTATAAAAATGCATTGCAAACAGGTTTGCTAGTTAAATAATTGGCTAAGTAATTAATTTGGAAAATGACTGCAAAGGTCATAAAAGGAAAGACAGTGGTTTTATTTGAATTTGAGTATCAGGGTTATCAATTTAAGTTATCGGGGTCGAGCATTACAGGCAAAGAACAATTAACTATCAATGACGAGTTAATTGAAGAGAAACGTAACTTTAAAACATCCAGTGAATATCAAATACATCATGCAGCTTTAGGGGATCTGTTGTTAACGTATCAACTAGGTATTACTAGCGGCAAGGGGAAGTACCAGCTACTTCGTAATGCCGAAGTTCTCTACAGTGGAGAAACAACGACTAAAGAGGTGATGGATAAAGCCTTTAAAAACGTTGACAATAAAATAGATAAAAAGCCTTCTCATTTAATTGGCGCCTTTGCGATTGGGTTTAAATTAATGAAAAGCGCTAAGGCAGTGAAAGTACTGTTGGCCGGTTCAGCTTTGGCGGGCTGGAGCATTATTTTTAGTTGGCAATTTGCATTGGTGTTGATTGCGGTGATCATGTTCCATGAATATGGTCATGTTTGGGCTATGAAAAAAATGGGGATGAAAACCAAAGGTTTTTACCTTATTCCATTTGTTGGAGGTGTGGCCGTAGGTGACAAAGCCAAAACACATTGGCAGCAAGTATTTATTGCCATGATGGGACCCACCTTTGGTTTGGCCATGAGTGTTGTTTTTTATCTTATCTTTTTGGCCACTCAGTCGCATTGGATTGGCTTATTAGCATCAGTCAGTGCGCTTGTTAATATATTTAACTTATTGCCTGTCATGCCATTAGATGGCGGACAAGTAGTTAAGTCAATCGTATTCTCAGGCCGTTCTAAATGGCAGTATATTGGTTTATTGGTAATGTCTGCAGCAGTGTTTGCCTTATCAATGACGTTTGGATTAAGCCTGATCAGCTTCTTTATTGTGTTAGGCGTGATTGATTTGCTGTTTAGTTATAAAGAATTTAAGACTCAAACCATTGAAGGTATGGACAGGTATAGTTCGGTATTTTCTCTAGTATGGTATCTGATAACCGTCGTGGTGTTTGTTGGTATCATTCTCGCCATAGCCAGTTCTGGTTTGCCGGGCTCTGAACTGGCGACCACCATATTGAAGTCTTAAATAACCGCTAATAAATGAAAACATGTTTAGAGCCAGAGATTAAACTGGCTCTATTTCTCGGATCATTAACTGTAAATTGGATTCACCTCTAAACTCATTGATATCGAGCTGATACACCAAATGGGCGTATTTTATATTGGGGTTTGGCCAAACGTTTAAATCAGAATTGAAGTGAATAGCATCAAATACGAGTCCATCATCGTTAGTTAATACTAACTTCAAATGTTTTCCACCCACTAAACGTTGGTTAATAATTTCAAACTTGTCATCAAAAGTAGGTTCGGCAAAAGTCTGTCCCCAAGGGCCTGCTAAGTCTAATTGCTGGCAAAATTCCTTAGTTAAACATTCACTCGGTAATGAGCCATCCGTTAGGGTGACTTGAGTTAACACTTCTTCACTTAGGTGTGATAACACAACAAGGTCAAATGCGTGTTTAAATTTGTTTAAGTTGGACTGTTTTATTGATAAACCTGCCGCCATAGCATGACCACCAAACTTTAGGATTAAGCCTGGGTTTTGAGTCGATACTTGATCTAATACATCACGGATATGTACACCTTGAATAGAACGGGCTGAGCCTTTTAATTCATACTCACCATTTGCATCAAAGTCACCTTGTGCAAAAGCAATAGTAGGGCGATAGAACTTATCTTTGATGCGACCAGCGACGATGCCGATAACACCTTGATGCCAGTTTTCTTCATAAACACAGATACCATGAGGCAAGTTACCGCTAGTAATTGAAATGGTATTAACAGCCGCTTCTGCTTCAATACGCATACCTTGTTCAATTTCTTTTCTTTCGTTGTTTAATGAGTTCAAGTCTTCAGCCATATTTAAGGCTGCGCCCATGTTTTCCGTTAACAAACAACGAATACCAAACGCCATATCATCTAAACGGCCTGCAGCATTTAATCTAGGGCCAATCACAAAACCAAAATCAGATGCTTTGGCTTTACTTGCATCTTTATTACTGAGTTGCATGATGGCTTTGATGCCGGGACGACAAACCCCCTTTTTAATCCGAGCCAGACCTTGATGAACCAATATACGATTATTACTGTCTAGCGGAACTACGTCAGCAACGGTTCCCAGTGCTACTAAATCTAACAGCTCAGCTAAGTTAGGTTCTGGCACATTGTTTTGTTGAAACCAATTGATGGTTCTAAGATGAGAACGTAAACCTAACAATAAATAAAATGCCACACCAACCCCAGCCAAGTTTTTGCTGGCAAATTCACACTCAGGTTGGTTAGGGTTAATAATGGCATCGGCATTAGGTAACGCTTTACCTGGTAAATGATGGTCCGTTACTATCACTTTAATGCCCGCGTTTTTAGCTAACGCAACACCTTCCATACAAGATATGCCGTTATCTACTGTAATGATAAGGTCTGTACCTTGGTTAATGATCTCTTGGCTTAATTGAGGACTTAGGCCATAACCATATTCAAAACGGTTTGGTACTTTAAATGTTACATTTTTGAAACCTAATTTTGTTAACCCCAATACCATTAATGCGGTACTAGTGGCACCGTCCGCATCAAAGTCACCAACAATAATAATGCGCAACTGTTGGTTTAACGCATCGGTTAATAATGCAGCCGCTTGGTCAATACCTTTCATGGTAAATACCGGTAATAACTCAGCTGCGGAACGTTTAATTTGTTCTGAATGTGTAATACCTCGCCCTGCATAGACTTTTTGAATGATAGGGTGGAATCCGGCAAGGCCAGATAAGTCAGTGTCAGTATTGCGGCGTTTAATATTCAGCATAGAAGGACTTATTTCACGGATATTGTTGTAGAAAGTTAACTTTAAAAGTTAGTACAAAAGTTAAAATTAGACGCTTTAATTAAAAAGCAAAAAATAATGCCGCACTATTTTGCAATAATTACGGCGCTAATATTATGAAGGTTGTATTTATTGCGCTAACAATTGGATTAAATCACTTGGTGGTTTATAACCTGGGATCATAGTGCCATCATCAAGAACAATTGCAGGGGTGCCATTTACTCCGGCTGCTTGGCCTAATTCGTAATGTGCCGAAATTGGAGCACTGCAATTAGCTGGTTTAACGCTTTCACCATTTTTTGATGCAGTCATCGCTTTTTGTTGATCATCAGCACACCAAACAGATTGGATGTCATAAAAGGAACGACTATTTAAACCACCTCGAGGAAACGCTAAATACTGTACTGTAATACCTAAGTCATTGTATTCACTCATTTGACCATGCAACTTACGACAATAACCACATGTCGTATCAGTAAAAACAGTAATTTTATATTTTTCATTTTTTGCAGGGTAAACAATCATAGAATCTTTAAAACTTTCAACGCCATTAATGCGTAATTCATTCATTGCGTTTTCAGTTAAGTTTTTCATGCCGTTATTAATATCGAACAAACGGCCGGCGATAAAAAATTGGCCGTCCGCTGACGTATAAAAAATACCGCGGTTAGTCGTCACTTCTTTTAGGCCTGGCATAGGTGAGTCGATAATCTTACTTGCTTCTAGACCAAGGTTAAGTAGTTTACTTTTGATAGCAGCATTACTATCCGCAGCCGAAAATGCAGAGCTTGAAGCTAATAAAATACTCGCTGCAGACAAAAAGGTAATTAATTTTTTCATAAGATACATAGTTGTTCCTGTTGTTTACTTCACCGCATTAAAGGTAAATAAGTTAACGTTAATCCGTTTAAAAATATGATTCAGTAGAGGTAGACCGTAAATGATCAATTTAAGTTTCATATTGTCCACATTAACACAATTATGAAAGGACTTACCCTCTGGGGTGATGCTCTAAGTGTAAAGATTTTAACCTTTCTTTAGCGACATGAGTATAAATTTGTGTCGTTGAAAGGTCACTATGGCCTAATAACATTTGAACTACTCGCAAATCAGCGCCGTGATTGAGTAAGTGCGTCGCAAAAGCATGACGTAATGTATGTGGGGACAAATGTACTTTAATCCCAGACATTAATGCATAAAATTTTATACGATGCCAAAAAGCTTGTCTGGTCATCATGTTGCCACGCCTTGATGGAAATAATACATCAGAGTCGTGTGTTAATAATTGTGGTCTTTCATAACTAATGTATTTTTGTAACCAATCTGCGGCTATTTCTCCCATGGGTACTAAACGTTCTTTTTGGCCTTTGCCCACAACGCGAACAATATTTTGAGTCAGACTTATATTGTCAAGGCGTAAACTGATTAATTCGGTAACTCGCAAACCTGTAGCGTAGAGTAGTTCCAGCATAGCTTTGTCTCTAAATTCGATTGGTATTTCTAAATTCTGACAGGTTAGCAATGCTGTCACGTCTTGCTCAGACAATACTTTGGGAATGCTTTTACCAAGCTTGGGTGCTTTGGTTAACGCTGTGGGGTTATCCTCTCTGACCTTGAGTACGATTAAATATTTGAATAAACGTTTGATAGCACTTAACGCGCGGGCGTTAGACCTGTGTTTAACCCCTTTGTCGATTCGCTGGGCAACAAAACCTTCAATGGCACTTTCTTCACAATTAGCTAATGATAAGTTTTGTTCAACGAGGTAAAGATTAAATTGGTTTAGATCGTTTTTATAAGCAGCTAACGTATTATCACTCAATCCCTTTTCTAACCAAAGGTGCTCTAAAAAGAGGGTAATGTTAACATCGTTTTGTTGCTGTAAATTTAACACTAAATTTAATGATCCCTAGGCGTGTTTTGTAATTAGCATTTTGCTAAACTTGCCGCCGTTTTCCTAGTAATAACTTTTGTTATTACTTTACCCTAATTTCTTTTCCAATGAGTATGATATGAAAATTGGCTTGTTTTACGGTTCGACCACCTGTTATACCGAAATTGCGTCTGAAAAAATCCAAACTAAATTAAATGAATTATTTGATGTCCCTGTGGTGGAAATTTTTAACATTAAAGATACGCCATTAGAGAACGCAGTGGATGCAAGTCAAGGGTTTGATTATTTAATCTTTGGGATTTCTACTTGGGACTTTGGTGAACTGCAGGAAGATTGGGAAAGCCAGTGGGACGATGTTGAAAACTTAAACTTAAATGGTAAAACCATAGCTTTGTTTGGGCTTGGTGACCAAGAAGGTTATGCTGAGTGGTTTCAGGATGCCTTAGGTATGTTACATGATGTGTGTATAAACCAAGGTGCTAGCCCAATTGGATATTGGCCAAATGGGGATGATTATGAGTTTATTGCATCCAAAGCATTAACTGCAGATAAATCTCATTTTGTTGGACTGGCTTTAGATGATGAAGGCCAATATGACTTAACTGAAAAACGCATCGCGGATTGGTGTGAGCAACTGCTTACCGAAATGTCTTAATCAGATAAGGTTTCTATCAGCTGATTTTGCTGTTTAATTAAAAGGAATTACTATGATTGTTATTTATGGAATTAAAGAAAAATTAAACCCAATAAAAGCACAACTTTCAGACGTTATCCATCAATGTATGTCAAAGGTGTTAGGTATGTCGGAAGATAAAAGAGCACAACGTTTTATACCTATGGAATGTGACGACTTTTATTATCCTAGTGGCCGTAGTAATGCCTATACTGTCATCGAAATTAACATGATGACGGGGCGCAAAGTTGAAACTCAGAAACAATTAATTAACGCTCTTTTTATCGATATTGAGCGAGAGTTATCCATTTCACCTGTTGATATAGAGATCACGATAAAAGAACAAGCGCCGCACCAATGGGGATTTCGAGGCATGACCGGTGATGAAGTGAATGATCTTAAATATAAAGTAAATGTTTGATCTTTTTATTCAAAGTCCGTTTACAATAAACATAATAATTTGAGTGGTTGATCTACATATATCTTTGATATTTAATCAGTTGCAGTAAGTCTTTTCATCACGATTGGAATCAATCAATAATGCTCTACACGCTATTTAACTAATAAAGGTAAGGATGTTTTCATGTTCAATTTACTGGCCAAGTTTCTCAAGCTGCTTAATGGTGATGCATCTCCTGGGCAAATTTCGCTTGGCTTTGCATTTGCACTTTTTGTTGGTTTAACCCCATTTTTTAGTTTACATAATCTCATTATTTTATTTTTAGTATGTGTTATCCGAGTAAACCTTGGCGCATTCTTTTTAGGTAGTGCGGTCTTCACGTTAATTGCATTTATTGTCGACCCTTTAATGATATCAGTTGGTGAGTCACTGCTTAACAATCCAGAACTAACATCTTTATGGACCGGTTTATATCAAAGCGATGTTTGGCGAGCTTTCAAATTTAACCACACATTATTATTAGGCAGCGTGGTTACCGCATCCGTGTTATTTATCCCTATGGTAATCGTAAGCAGAATAATCATAAGTGTTTACCGTGAGCGTTTAATGAAGTGGTTCGAGAAGTTGCAGATCAGTAAAATGATTAAAGCGAGTAAATTTTATAAAGCTTACGAAAAACTGGGAGAGCTATCATGATGAAATGGATTCGATGGTCAGGGTTAGCTGGTTTTGTCGTTGTTGTTGGACTTATTGCTGCGTTATGGTTGTTAGCAATAGGACCGTTAATGAAAATGGCGGTTGAAAAGTATGGCAGTGAAGCGGTTGGTGCTCAGGTTAATGTTGAAGAGATAAGTTTAGGTTTTAGTCCATTGTCGTTGACCATCACAGGAGTGCAAGTTGCTGATAAAGATGCACCAATGGAAAACTTGGTCAGCTTCGACACTGCGGTGGCTACCTTAGAGCCTTTCCCGTTATTATTGGGTCATATCATCATTCCTGATGTTAAGTTGTCTGGTGTTGGGATAGGAACAACAAGGCAATACTCTGGTGCATTAAGCTTTGATTCAAATGAACAGCAAGTGGAAGTTGAAAAAGATAAATTAGACGAGGACAGCGCGACTGAAAATGTGACCGAATCTGACTCAACCGCTGATAGTCAAGTTCTCCCTTCTGCCGACGAGATCCTTAATCGTGAGACGTTATTAACCAGTGTACACGGTGAAGCATTTGAAGGTGCCTACAAGCTACATAAAAAAGCCATTGATGATGCGATATCTAGCTTACCCAACGAACAAGGCCTTAAAAATTATGAAGCAGATTTAAATCGTATATTAAAAGGTAAATTCAAAAGTGTGGACGACTTTAAACAACGGAAAAAAGAATTCGATGCGTTAAAAGCTCAATTTAAAAAGGACAAGCAGGCCATTGCAGACGCCAAAATGGCTGTTAAGAATGGTAAAGCTGATTTAGAACAAAAGTGGTCTCAACTTAAAGATGCGCCAAAACAAGACTTAACTAACTTAAAGGGTAAGTATACCTTAGATGGCGTTGGGGCAAGTAACTTAGCCGCGTTACTGTTTGGAGAAGACGCTGGTGGATATGCAGAAACGGCTTTAAGTTATTATGAAAAGTTAAGACCTTTATTAGTCGATGATGAAGCTAAAGCTGAAAAGCAAGCGTTATTGGACCAACGTTTAAACGGTCGTTTGGTGTACTTTAAGTCGGATAATCCATTGCCTGATTTCTGGATAAAAACGTTAAGTTTTAGTTTGACTCTACCTGAATTCCCACAAGATTCAGGGTCATTGGGTCAGGTTATTGTAAAGGTGCAAGATATCACTCAGCAACAAGATGTCATTAATGCTCCGATTAAGTTATGGGTTACAGGACAAAACCTTAAAGATATATCTAGCTTAGCTATTACGGGGGTATTAGATCACCGAACCTCAACAGGCTCAGATTCGTTTAGTTTGGATTTAAAACAGTGGCAATTGAATAATTTAAAACTAGGAGTAGCTGGGTTAACACTGCTTTCGAGTAATACGAATGTTCAAGGAAAGGTTGTTTTTGTTGATGAACAAATGAATTTAGTGGGTAAAGGCCTTTTCAACCAAACCAAGTTTGGTAGTAAAAAAACAAATACGTTTGCTAAAGAAATGGTTGCGGCACTTAAAAGTGTAGAGCAATTCACGGTTTCAATGTCAGCAGAAGGTGCGGTAACTAGTCCAAGTGTTTCATTAAAAAGTGACTTAGATAATCAGTTGAAAGTTGCGTTTGATCAGCGTTTAGATGAAAAACAAGCTGAACTTGAGAACAAACTTAAAGAAAAGTTAAACGATAAACTTTTATCTTATGGCGGAAAATATACTGAGCAACTAAAAGCGCTTAATTTAACGGAAGGCAGCTTAAAAGATAAAGGCAAAGCATTAGAAAAATTAGGTAAAGCTAAGCTTTCAAGTTATGAAGATCAATTAAAAGCTGAAGCGGCGGCGAAAGAAGCAGAATTAAGGGCTAAAGCTGAAGCAGAAGAACAAAGAGCTAAAGAAAAACTTGAAGCTGAAAAAGCGAAATTAAAAGCAGAAGAAGAAAGAGCTAAAGCCAAGCTTGAAGCTGAAAAAGCCAAAGCAGAGGCTAAGGCAAAAGCTGAGGCGGAAGAAAAACGAAAAGAGTTAGAACGTAAAGCCAAAGAAAAACTTAAAAAGATATTTGGCTAGTTTAAGCAAAGAATTAAATATTAATACCAAGCCCTTTTTTTCAACAATAAAAGGGCTTTTTTTTGCTTATAGATAAGTGAGTTACTTTAATTTAATGAAGATTAAATTGAAAACTACTATGTTTGAACTTTATGCTTTGTTCATAGCCTTACTTATACTTAGCGGATAATCTTTGCTTAATAGTCAGCTTTTTGGATTTTACCCGAATAACTTATTAATTAACTAAGGAGCAGCTAATCAAAATACTAACTCAATAACTAAGCCAATATGAGTATTAGGTTTTATATAACTTAATAGGATGAGAATGGAATCCAGAGCAAGCCGTCGGTATATTAAACCTATATTAATCTCTATTTTGTTCCACTTGGCGCTGTTTTTTTTGGCCTCTCATCACATCATTAAAGTACGTGTGGAATATCCTAATAATCATACTAATACTCCTATCATCAACGCTCGTTTAGTATATAAAACGATGTCTAGTAAACCTGATTTTATGAAGCTGCAAATTCCTGAAGTTCAAAAAGTAAAAAATGAAGAAATAAAAATACAAAGTCTAAAAACGATATCCACAGCAACAGAAAAAGAGTTAATTTCTAAACTGAATTCCACGACTGACCTTGAGAAAAGCAATCATAATCAACAAGTAGAATCTGATGTTAATGAACCGGAACCGGCAACACCTATAAATATTGCAGAGTTAAACTTGGCAAGTAAAAAGTATTTATCCAAATGGCAAGATTCGATATCGATGAATCAACGTTTTCCAAACGGCAGTAGCTCAATTGTTGCGACCAAACATAAAGCAGTAGCGGTACCGCAATTTGGTAATAGCATAGATAACACAGGAACAATGGGCGCACCTCGAATTTCGAAAGTCATCTGTGATAATGCATTAAATACTGCAGTGGTTGTTATGTCTGGTTTATTTGGTGGAACGGTACGATGCCAACCGACGCCTGATTTAAGGGAATTTCTCAATGATAGAAATAAACAAAACAATAGTAAATAATAGTGGTAACGCCGTTCAATCAATCTGTTTTATATTGTACATATTTCCACACAGAACTAAGATGATAGCTGCTTGGCTCTGGTAGTTAATTTTAATTAAATAAGTCATAATCATTTCATTGCTTAATTTAATTGCGGTCATTGTGTTCTCGATTCAACGTTATTTTTCATACAGCACATCTTCTCTTCTCCTACTCACCGCAGGCGCAACCTCCTTTTATTTAAACTTTAGGAAATATCATGCAGAAAATTGTCATTGTAGGCGGAGGTGCGGGTGGCTTAGAGCTTGTTAGTCGTTTAAGCAAAACCTTAGGTAAAAAAGGAATGGCGGAGATTACGTTAGTAGACCGCCAAACTACGCATGTTTGGAAACCATTGTTACATGAAGTTGCCGCGGGGGTTATCGACAAAAACTCAGACGGTGTTGATTACCAAATCCATGCTGCGCGTTTTAAATATAAATTCCAATTAGGCTCGATGAGTCATATTGACCCAATTAATAAATCTATAAAGTTGGATTCTGTATTTGACAGTGAAGGTGAATTACTTATACCTGAACGTCACATTAAATATGACTACTTAGTATTGGCGATTGGCAGTGTAAGTAATGACTTTAATACGCCAGGGATCAGTGAGTACGCGTACTTTTTAGATTCTTTGGCGCAAGCTGAGAGATTTCATAAAGCACTGCTCAATCAACTGCTTAAACTCAATCAAGTTGATGATACACAGAAAACGCTTAATGTTGCTATTGTTGGTGGTGGGGCAACCGGAACGGAGTTGGCGGCACAGTTACATCATATTGCCAATTTAGCTCGCTCATACGGGATGCCAAACATGTCAGCGGAACGTCTAAGCATATCGATAATCGAAGCTGGAGAACGCATATTGCCAGCCTTACCTGAACGCATAGCTAACTCTGCTCGTGGTGCTTTACGAAAACTTGGTATTCAAGTATTAGAGTCTACTCGAGTATCAAAAGCTGAAAAATCTGGATTTGTCACTAGCGATGACAAATTAATAGAAGCAGATTTAATGGTATGGGCCGCTGGCGTTAAAGCCCCCGATTTTTTACAGCAGTTAAATTTATTTGAAACTAATCGTGCGCAGCAAGTATTAGTGACACCGGAGTTAAAAAGTACAGTAGATGGCGATATTTATGTGTTAGGCGATTGCTGCGGGTTTAAACAAGAGGATGGTACTTGGGTTCCACCAAGAGCGCAATCCGCACATCAAATGGCATCACTTGTGGCAACCAACCTTATCAATACATTTAATGATAAGCCGCTAAAAACTTATACTTACAAGGATTACGGCTCCTTAGTGCATTTAAGCAAATACAGTACGGTAGGATCGTTAATGGGCAGTCTGTCTAATAGCAGTATGTTTATTGAAGGCAAGCTAGCTAGATTAGTATATATCACCTTGTACAACATGCATCAGTTTGCGGTTCATGGCTGGTTTAAAGGGATTCTAGTATTACTTAGCAGGAAGGTGAGCAATTTGGTGGGTACTAAATTGAAACTTCACTAAGTGATTAGGTTTTTGTTTCGAGTTTTTAGTTCAGTTATTTTGCTGTGAAATTGCATTTAGCTGAACTAAAGATGAGCGGATAGTTTTTTTAACTAACCAAAAGACATAGCTATTATGTTGAAATTAATCAGCACCAAACAGCCTTACCATTAACGCTATTCATCGTTTTTACTAGTAACCGCTACTGTTTATTATTAGAGTAATAAAAAACAATAAATACACGGGAATATCATGGCATCCACTTCTTATTATAAGTCGTTTAATAATTCACTGTTTAAAACTAAAATCAAACAAACATTAACCCTTGTTGGTTCCGTTGCTGCTAGTGTGTTTGTTGCAGGCACCTTAACTGCGTGTCAGCCAGGAACGGCGCCGGACAATTCAATTGAGATTACCCAACTTCAAACTAAAAGCACACAAGATATCGCTTTTTCAAAGTTTGCAGAATCTTTTATTGACCAGTTTTGGCAGTTAAATCCAGGTTATGCGGTTTATGTTGGGTTTTATAAATATGACACTTTATTACCGATTCCAAATGAACAGACCGCAGAAAAAGAATTAGCGTTTTATCAACAGCAACTTGAGCAATTAAATGCTATCCACCCTCAAGGCTTAAGCCCTAACAACGCCAGTGATTATTATATTTTAAAAAATCAAATAGAGTCAGGGATCTGGTACAGCACGGTATTAAAAAGTGGAGAGTGGGACCCGTCGAATTACAATGTAGCGGGTGTTTTTGGAGTCATACTTAACACAGATTATAAACCACTAAATGAAAGGCTCAGTACGATAATCGAGCGCATGAAAAATGTGCCTGCGTATTATCAGGCTGCACAACAAAATTTAATAAATCCAACGTTAACGCACACCAAGTTAGCTGCTCAACAAAATAAGGGCACGTTAGGATTATTTAATAAAACGATTTCTGAAAAAGTACAAAACTCCTCATTGCCTGAGATTCAAAAACAAGTGTTTAACCAGCGTTTAACCGATGCCGTTGCAGCTATTGAAGGTTATATCAGCTGGTTAGATAACAAAGTGATTGAATTAGAAAACAGCAGTAACGTTAAAGATTTTCGAATTGGCAAGGACTTATATGAGCAAAAGTTTAAGTTTGATATTTTCTCGGCTTATGCCGCTAATGAGTTATATGACAAAGCATTGAGTGAAAAAGATCGTGTGCATAAAGAGATGATAAAAATTGCGGATAAATTGTGGCCTAAATATTTTGAAGGAACTGTTAAACCCAAGGATCCATTAGTGATGATTAAAGCCGTTATTGATCATATATCGGTTAAACACGTTAAAAGAGACGATTTTGTGGATAGCATTCGTGCACAAATTCCTGAGCTAGAAGCTTTTGTATCAAAACATGATCTTATCACCATGGATAAAGACAAGCCATTAGTGGTTAGAGAAACGCCTGAATATCAACGAGGCTTTGCAGGTGCTTCTATTAATGCTCCAGGGCCTTATGATGCCAAAGCTAATACATATTACAATGTCACACCACTGGATAACTTTAATGATGAAGAAGCTGAGAGTTACTTACGAGAATACAATCATTGGTTATTGCAAGTGCTTAACATCCACGAGGCCGTTCCTGGGCATTACACTCAACTAGTACATAGTAATAAATCGAAAAGCTTAGTTAAATCTATCTTTGGAAATGGCGCCATGGTCGAAGGTTGGGCGGTTTATACCGAACGTATGATGCTTGAAGAAGGTTATGGCGATAATGAGCCAGAACTTTGGTTAATGTATTATAAGTGGAACTTACGTGTGATCATGAATGCTATTTTGGACTACAGTATTCAAGTTAATGGCTTAACTGAAAGTGAAGCACTAGACATGATGATCAACCAAGCTTTCCAAGAAAAATCTGAAGCTACAGGTAAATGGCGCAGAGCAACCTTGTCACAAGTTCAGTTAACAAGTTACTTTACAGGTTACTCAGAAATCTATCAGTTAAGAGAAGAATTAAAGAAGGTGACGGGTGATAAATTTAACTTAAAAGATTTCCATAATCAGTTTTTAAGTTTTGGTAGTGCACCGGTGCCAATTATTCGTAAGTTAATGTTTGATGACTACGTCAATACACACAAATAGTATAATTTTTTAATAATAAAAAAGGCGCATAAGCGCCTTTTTTGCTTTTGAATAAATAACTTTATAAATACGATATTTCATTGCATATAAAACGCAGCATAAATAAATACCAAAATAATACACATTGAAGGTATACACATGAGTATGGATTTTAGCTTATCGTTCATTTTCATTTCCTGATGTTTACGTTTGTTAGGAAAACCTCCTCCTAAAATTACCTTGGGAGTAATGCTTGGGAGCAAATAGAAGGAGGTTTTAAAGCGTTAACAAATCAATTCACATAATTAGGAGTGGTCTTTTTTTAAGGTGATTTTCTTTTGTATCACTGTTTTTTTTGACTTTGCTTTTTTATCATCATCTTTTTCGACTATGGCTAACGCCGTTGATGGTGTTAACTCTGGCTCAATAAGATCAAAATGTTTTGGTGGAGTAGTGGGTTCATTGGGCGGGTTTACGCACAGCTGGGGCGGTAATAAACAACGCTCAAAATATGCAAGCGATGACCAACTAAATAAAAGTAACAAGAGTGTTAAGACGGTCATTACTTTCATTACAGCTCCTACCAAAAGCAATATTCACCTATTCAATATGAATCAGTTTGTTGTGCAATTTGTAGGAGTGAGTATGGGGCTAATTAAGCAATAAGTACTTTGAAAAAAGTGTTACGTTTATATTTTTATTTAAGCCTTATTACTTCAGTGTTTCCGGGTAAAAAGGCAACAAAAAAACAAGCGTTTTCAACATTTTTGCAATGTAGGTAACCGAAAGGATAGTGGAAGTCATTTGTAAATTTATTCTGACCTGTAGTCATATCAATAATGGTCCAATTATCAGCAGAAGCGAAGATAGAGTTATTGTTTATTACGTGCCATAAATACCCATCCTGAAACTTTTTAGGGAGGTTAAATATGTTAATAGTGTCGTTAGCATTATTATCTAAGGTGATTATCTGTTGTTTGTCAGCTGTGATGTAATAAAAAAGCTCGTCGGAAAATACGGCTTTAAAAACTTGCTTTATTTTAGTCAGCTTTTGCGTATCTAGTTCAAACTTAACAAGGTAAGTACCTGTTAATGTTTGTTCAATAGCAAAGATAACGTTGTCTTTAATTTGTAAAACACTGTCGAGATTATATTCATTGTTAATTTCAGATTGGATCTCACCCTCCAGATTAAGTAAGGATATGGTTTTTGAATTTAAAACAACTATATTTTCTTCAGTCACTATAAAACTGCTTATGGCTCTTTTGTCAGTGAAGTGAGTGATCTGCTGATGTTGATTTTTATTTTTTAACCAAATTTGAACACTGCCACCTTTATGAGCCGCATAATACATTTGTTCTTTAGACTTAGGGTATGGTAAATATTCGGAATAATCGGAATCAATTTCAGGCGTAAATGTTAATGTGTTAATATCAAAACGATAAATATCCCACTGATTCCAAATTCCTTTTTTACCAAAAACATCTTCGTTCCGTACAACAATATTTTTAAGATTGGCGATTGGAACTGACATAATGGTTTCTTTTTTCGTGCTTGTATTAAACAGTATGACCTGATCATTTTTAATGAAGACTAGTTCTTTATTATTAAACCAGGATAAGTAAAAAGAGAAATCTGACAATGAAGTTAACATTTTTAACTCCGTACTTTTAACATCGTAAATGAACAGCGATTTATTGTTATTGTCTAAACTTCTGATAAATGCAATTTTGTCTAATCTTGCATTATAACTAAAGGCAACGTCTCCATAAGAATTAAGAGGTGGGGAAATTAATACATGCGATTTCTTACTTTCCAAGTCCAATAATTTGATCGTTGCAGGTTGTGAATAGTCTTTGTAATAGATAAATGCAACTTGGTTATTGTTAATAAATTCTATTTTTGTCCAAGCATTTATTTCACTGCAGGGGGCTATTGGGATTGGTGTTTCACTAGCGTATTCACTATTGTTTGCGGTTAGTTGCATTTTATAAATAGTGCATACCCCAGATTCGGTACTTGCAAACACGATTTTACTTAGGTCTGGGGACAAAACGGGGGAATAAATATTGCCTTCATGGCTCATATACAAATCTGATATTTTCTCAGAATCCATATCTTTAACCCGAATGGTATTGAGGCCACTTTTTTGTTCATTCACATAGATTAATAACTGCTGATTAAAGCTGATGTCAAAATCACCTTCCGAGCCTTTATCATGAACTAATACCTTTGTACTTTTCAACATAGTAGGCGTGGTATTCGTAAACTGGTTTGTCACAACAAAAGTAATGGTTAAGATCACAATTAATATGGCAACAAAGGCAAAAATTACTTTTTGGTATTGAAAGCTCGCAGGCGGTTTTTGCGTGCTGTGTTGAGGTGTTTGCAGATAATATGGTGTCGTTTCAGAAATTTGCCTTACGACTTTTGTTGGTTCCACAATTTCCAGTTGTTCAATAACAAATGGCACTATAAATTGATAACCAACTTTAGGGATTGTTTTTATGTAGCTTTCTTTTGCATCAGGAGAGGGGGATAAAAGTCGTCTTAATTTGGATATATAAGGGTTGATAGTACTATCTGATTTTGCTGGATCATTTCCGTATATCTCAAAGTATAATTTGTCACGTGCCACGGGAGCCTGGCCATGTTTCATCAGATAGGACAGAATTTTAGCTTGTTTAGGGTCTAAGGTAACTGTGCGTTCACTTTGGGTGAACGAAATCGTCAGAGTAGAGAGGTTAAATACCCAGTCGTTCGTCACATAAAGCGTGCTCAATGTTAATTCCTTACTTTTGAGTTCATTCTTTCTACCAATGATTTTCGTTAGAAGTGGTGTTGATTAATTTTTTAAAATCATACCTTACTATGAGGTTTTTGTACCAATAAGATTAGATAAAAAACAAATAACTTACTTTCAGTATCAATATTAAAAGTATGAAATAAAACGATAGTTTTATTATTAGGGTATAATTGTATTGAGAGTGGTTAAATTACATAGAGGTTGTTATGGCACGCGCATCGGCGTATCACATTTTGGTTAAAACCAAAGAAGAAGCATTAAAAATTAAACAGAAATTAGACAAAGGTGATAACTTTCAAAAGTTAGCTAAACAGTATTCTACCTGCCCATCAAAAAGAAAAGGTGGTGATCTTGGTGAGTTTAATAAAGGTGATATGGTAAAAGCATTCGATGATGTAGTGTTCAGAAGACCTATTTTAGAAGTGCATGGACCTATAAAAACCCAATTTGGTTACCATTTAATTAAAACGGTTTATCGTAGTAATGGTTAATCAGTTTTAACCATTAACAATCTTCCCCTGGTAATTACTTCAATACTATAAGAGTAAAAGTGGTTAAGATTAGACAATACCAATGGCGGGTATTTATATTTTATCAAGCTGTAGTTTAAAGTCCTCTTTATAACGGCGGGATAAATTTAATAACTTGCCGTTATTTAGCTTTATTTCACTATCGCCACTACTCAAAGGGGTGATAGAAGTAACGGCATCCATGTTAATACCATAACAGCGGTGAATTCTACAAAAGCCTTTATTTTCTATTTGTTGTATTAGGTTGTTCATGGTCGTACGCATAGGATAAACGCGCCCTTGAATATGCAAATTCACATAATTCCCTGAAGACTCAAACCACTCAATATCTTCCACCTTAATAATAAACTCTTTACCTAATTTTTTTACCAGTAAACGGTCGATATTGTTTGATACAGGTTTGTCTTCACCTAGGTTTATGCTATTCGCCTCACCCTGCAGCCGACTGAAAATAAAACGGTAACTTAAAATAGCCATAATAAAAAACATAAATGACCAGAGGTCTTTTCGATATTCATAAATCAATTCAAAAAATAAATCACCAAATTCGTAGGTCAAATTTTGACTCCAATATACCAATTTTCGTAGCCAGACCATGATTGTTATGTGGCAAAGTGAAAAGACAACAGAGGCAGATAAATAGATAAAAAAAGTACGTGTAAACTTTTCTGACATCAGTGGGGATTTGTCTAAAAGCCAACTTATAGCAGGTAACATCAAAACCCAGCCTATCGCGCTGGAGTATTCAAATAAAAAAGGCTGCCAAATTAAGAAAGGTAAAGTATCAGAATTACGGCTTTCTTCCATGATCATGGAAGTGGCGTTAATTGTATTATTGAGCAAGATATAAACCGAAACAATCGCGGTTTCATACCAAGCTTGATACTTTTGAAAATGTTGGAATCTTATCATGTTGGCTATTGTTGAACGAAGTTAGATGTTTTGCAATGATTACATCCTGCTATCCACTATCCCTGGATCCCACCGCTTATCCCTACCCATTGTATATTAAGCACTTTTAGGTTTTAAAACACATAAACTCTGTCACTCTTGCCATCAATAGTAGATGGAAGTGAAGGCGTTACTGTGAAAAAAGCATTACCAATTATGGCGTTATTTATACCTAAGCATAATAACATTCCGAATCGGCGTTACGATTTAGATTGGTTAAGAGTGATTGTTTTTGGATTATTGATCTTTTATCACACAGGTATGTTGTATGTGGCTAACTGGGGATACCATATTAAAAGTCAATATTTATCAGAGGGGTTAGCCAATGTCATGTTGTTATTGTCCCCATGGCGAATGGCTGTTTTGTGGCTTATTTCGGGTATTGCAATTCGCTTTGTGTTAGTTAAAGTTCCGCTGTTGCAATTTATTGGCTTGCGCTCAATTAGGCTATTATTGCCTTTGTTATTTGCCATTTTAGTTATCATCCCTCCACAACTGTATTACGAAATGATATTCAACGGTGATCTCAACCTTAGCTATTGGCAGTTCTATAAAGCTTTTTTTGTAAATGACCATGAGTTATTCATTAATTATCAACCCGGAATTTGGCCGCACATTGATGTTAATCATTTATGGTATTTGCGTGAATTGTGGCAATACAGTCTTTTTTTAGTGCCTTTGTTACCGCTATTGAACAGTCGGTTTATCGAAAAATTAACGAACAAACTATTTAGCCTTAATGCCGTTGTCGCCATATTACTGGTAGTTATGCCTATTTTTATTATTCAACTCAGTATGGAGTCGGACCAACATCGTAATGCACTTGGCTTTATTTGTTTGATATATGGTTATTTGATTGGCTGGCATCCAGTTTTTTGGCAACGGGTTACGGAGCACTACAAAAACCTATTAATAATATCTCTGGTGTTATATCTATCCTTGATCACTTTTTATAATTTAGTTTGGCTAGGAGCTGATGAAAATACTAATAAAGTGTTACTCGTAGCGGGTAATTTTCTTTATAGCTTAGATAGAGTGTTATGGGTTTTGGCTGTGATGGGACTTGCAAGTCGTTATTTAAATAAACCTTCAAAGCAGCTTAGTTATTTATCTGATGCAGTTTATCCATATTACATTGTGCATCAAACTATTATAATTGCGGTAGGGTTTGAGCTTTCAAGGTTTTCATTGGGAATAGCTTTGGAAGGGGTATTAGTGTTGTTAATTTCTTTTGCCGCTTGTATTGCCACTTTTGAAATAATAAGGCGTGTTGAGCTATTACGAGTGTTATTTGGCGTTCGGTTAAAACACAGCTACTCACCTAATATTAAAAAGGCAGGCTATTTTATTGCGGCTGTGATTATCATTCCTTTTGGTTTAGAAATTCTATTGTAGCAACAAAACATATGAGCGTTTTTAGATGAAAACGCTCATATTTTTAACTCTGGTTATTTATCTTCGTTTTCAATTAAACGAATACCAGATTTTGAAATAGAGATAGTGCCATCTTTATATAATCCGCCAATTGCACGTTTAAATGCCGCTTTACTCATACCAAATAATTGAGAAATTAATGCGGGATCAGATTTATCGTGAACCGCAGCAAACCCGTTTTCTTTTTCTAAAAATTCAATAATGATTTTGGCAAATTTATCTCTGGTTTTTTGACCACCGTGTAAGGTTAAATCAATTTTTCCGTCATGACGTACACGTTTGATATAACCTTTTTTGTCTTGACCAAAACTCAACCTTTGATGGACTTCATCGGAGAACAATACTCCCCAATGAGTATGATTAATAATGGCTTTAAACCCTAAGTCTGTTGTATTGGCAATGATTAATTCAACCGCTTGGTTAGGTTCAAACTGGTCAGTACCATCTTCAACTAAGAAACGATCTACTTTGGTTGAACCTGTAATACGTTGATCCATGTCGTCTATATACACTCGAACAAGATAAAACAAACCTTCTTCAAGTGGTTTGTGCTGTTCGCCATAAGGTACTAATAAATCTTTATCTAAACCCCAATCCATAAATGCGCCAAATCGGCCCACTTCTTTTACTTTTAAATAAGCAAATTGGCCAACTTTGGCTTTAGGTCTTTGGGTCGTGGCAATAGGGCGATCATCAGAGTCTAAATATAAAAATACATTAATATTATCACCCACTTTTAATTCAGCACGGGCGTGTTTACGGGGTAGTAAAATCTCGCCTAACTCTCCACCATCTAAATAAAAGCCAAAGTCGACGGCTTTGATGACATCTAAGTTACAAGATTGACCAATTTGAGACATGAAAAGATCCTGATAAATAACAAGGGTAAAAATATTGTTGGCATTATAACCTTTAATCTTTGAATACCAAGAGATTAAGGTAAACGGTGTTGAGTTTGATTATAGAGTTAGGAAATAAGCTCGAAAATATAGCTATGGTGGGTTAGATAAGTAACCAAGTGGCCGTTCCAAGAAATGCGAATATGCCAACTATGTCAGTGACCGTGGTTAAAATCACGCTGCCAGCTAATGCAGGATCTATATTCATTTTTTTCAGCATTAGAGGAATTAAGACACCAGATAATCCTGCGGCAACTAAATTCATCATCATAGCAAAGGCTATAACTGCGCCTAACATTAAGTCTTGTTTCCAGATGGCAACAACACCGGCAATTAATACTGACCAGATAAGGCCGTTGAAAAATCCTATAGCAAGTTCTTTACCTAACAGCCAACGGGAGTTTGCTTGGGTTACATGGCCAACGGCCATGCCACGAATGACCAAAGTTAAGGTTTGGCTACCAGCAACACCACCCATACTTGGTACTATGGTATTTAATATGGCTAATACAGCTAATTCATCTAAGGTTGATTCAAATAAACTTGAAACAAACGCAGCTAACAAAGCGGTAAATAAATTAACACCTAACCAAACTGAACGTTTGCGCGTACTTTGAATTGCAGGTGCGAAGGTATCTTCTTCGTCATCCAAACCTGCCATGCTCATCATTGAGTGTTCGGCATCTTCACGGATAACGTCAACCACGTCATCGATAGTAATTCGGCCTAACAGGATACCATTTTCGTCTATTACTGGAGCTGAGATCCAGTTATAACGTTCAAACAGGGAAGCAACCTCAGAGTCATGCATGGTTGCAGGGATCACCTCAAAATCTGTTTCCATAACTTCAGAAATGAGTTTGCTAGTGGTAGATGTTAATAGTGCAGATAAAGATACTTCGCCAATGAAAGTGTCATCTTTATCAACGACATAAAGATAATCGGTAGTATCTGGAAGAGATTCTTTTAATCGTAAGTAGCGTAATATGACATCAACACTAACGTCAGGCCTTACCGTAATGGTATCGGTATTCATTAGAGCGCCAGCTGTTTCTTCACCATAGGCCATTACTCGTTTGGCACGAGCTTGGTCTTGTTTATCCATGCTTTTTAAAACTTTCTTAAACACAGCATCTGGCATACCGCGTAAAACGTCGGCAAAGTCATCATCGTCCAAATTACCGGCAGCTTCAGCTACTTTTTCTGGACTCATATTTTTTAAGATAGGATTACGAACTTCATCTGATAGTTCTTCTAATACTTCACCTTGAATATTGGCGTCGATAAGTTGCCAAATAACAGTCCTAGCTTTAGGTGGGGAAGAATGAAGTAATAATGCAATATCGGAAGCCGGAAGTGACTCAAGCATATTTCGAACGTGGACAAACATACCACTGTTAAGCGCGGTATTAAGTTCATCAATAGGAATGTTATATTCTTGTTCTAGTAGCTCTGGCATAGCCCCATCGTGAATATGCTTGTTTGAGTCTGATTTATATATTTTCAGACAAAATAGGAATATAGAGAAAGTTTAACGCACAAGCGTTATCTTGAACAGTAACTCTTTGATTTTTGTGTTAATAAAATATAGGAGTGAAGGTTACTCGTCTTCGTCAAATTTATTACTGATTAATTGGCAGATCATATTAACGGCTTCTTCAGCATCATTTCCTGTTGCAGAGATAGTTACCTCTTTGCCTTGATTACTCGCCAACATTAATAGTGCCATAACACTATCAGCATTGGCCGTTTTATCGGCCTGAGTCAGGGTGACAGAAGCATCAAATTGTTGAGCTAATTGAGCTAATTTAGTTGCTGCTCTTGCATGCAAGCCTAATTTATTTTCTATTTTTACGGTGCGACTACTTTCCATCTTTTTCACTTTCGTAACGGGCCATTTCACGGTGGCGGACTCGGATGTTTTTATCTCTGGACTTAAACTGTCTAGCTAATGTTTCTGCAATATAAACGGATCTATGTTTACCACCAGTACAACCAATAGCAATAGTCAGGTAACTACGGTTATTTCGTTCTAAATGTGGTAACCAAGTGGACATAAAATTATTAATTTGAAAAACAAATTTATTCACTAAAGGCTCGCCAGCAAGAAACTCTCTAACCGGTAAATCTAAACCCGTAAGCGGTCTTAATTCTGGCTCCCAATGAGGATTAGGTAAAAAACGAGCGTCAAATACAAAATCGATATCATTAGGCACACCGTATTTAAAACCAAATGATTCAAAGGTTAATACCAGCTCTTTTGATGACTTACCTAATATCTTCTCTCGTACCATCTCAGTTAATTGATGTACATTAAGTTGAGAAGTATCTATGTATAAATCAGCACGGTTAGCTAATTCATCTAATAATTTACGTTCCTGTGAAATCGCTTCTGGTAAAGACGACTCGCCTCTTGAAAGGGGATGCAGACGACGGGTCTCGCTGTATCGTCTGATCAAAACCTCATCACTAGCATCAATATATAATACGGTGACATTGACGCCCTTTGGTAAGAAATCAAGGTTATCCATTAATTCTTGTTCAGAGGTGGGTAAATTTCTCACGTCTATACTTACGGCAACTTGGTCGTAATTTTTTTCAAGAGAATGAGATAACGCGGGTAATAAATTGACAGGTAGGTTATCAACACAATAATAGCCAAGATCTTCTAAAACCCTTAGAACGACTGTCTTCCCTGAACCTGACCTACCACTGACTATAAATATATGCATCTATGCTGCTTCAACTATGTTGTAAACGTCGAGGTCTGTTTCAGCTCGGCGTAAATTTTTAACTGTTTCTTTGTTATCTAATAACTTAGCAATAGATGCAAGTGTAGACAAGTGGGTATCACATTGATCTGCCGGAACTAATAAGGCGCAAAAAATATCAACGGGACGTTTATCAATGGCGTCGTAATTGATCGCATCTTGATTAACTAGAAAAACAGCTACGGCTTTTTTTATGTTAGTTAGTTTTCCGTGAGGGATAGCAATTCCATTGCCTATTCCGGTACTGCCTAACTTCTCTCTATTCATTAGACTTTCTAATATGTCATCAAATGAGTGGTCAGGGAGTTGTTCACTGGCTAACAGGGCGATTTGTTCGAGCACTTTCTTTTTACTCGCACAGTTAGTTAATCGTTTTGTACTTTCTGGTTGGAGAAGAAACTTAAGGTTCATTGACGTTCATTTACTACATTTACTTTTGAAGTGTACTCAAAAGGTAAGGTTACGAAATACCGTCCTTGGTATTTCCAGAATAATGATTAAATTAATGTTTGGTTAATTTTTCTTTGTGTTTAATGACCTGTCGGTCAAGCTTATCGATTAATGAATCGATGGCCGCATACATGTCGGTATGCTCAGAGGTTGCGAACAGCTCTCCACCATTTACGTGCATGGTTGCTTCTGCTTTCTGTGCTAGTTTCTCAACGTCTAAAATCACATGGACGTTATTAATATGATCAAAATGTCGCTCTAATTTGGCAAATTTTGTATCGACATATTCTTTTAAAGATTCAGTAGTGTCAATATGACGACATGTTAGGTTTATTTGCATAAGAAATTCCTTCTGTATTAAGTTTTACTTGGCTTACACCAAACGTTTTCTTTGGTTTGAAGGGGGAATGTTTAACGATTCCCGGTATTTTGCAATGGTTCTTCTGGCGACTTGGATACCTTGGTCAGCCAAAATCTCTGCAATCTTACTATCACTTAACGGTTTTGCTTGGTTTTCTGCTGCAACGAGCTTTCTAATAAGGGCTCTAATTGCAGTAGATGAACATTCTCCACCATTCTCAGTACTAACATGACTTGAGAAGAAGTACTTAAGTTCAAAAATTCCTCTAGGTGTATGCATATATTTATGGGTGGTAACCCTAGATATCGTTGATTCGTGCATATCGACCATTTCGGCAACATCATTGAGTACCATAGGTTTCATTGCTTCAGGACCATATTCAAAAAACGCCTGTTGCTGTTGAACAATACAATTAGATACTTTTAATAATGTGTCATTTCTGCTTTCTAAACTCTTAATAAACCATTTAGCTTCTTGTAAGTGAGAACGAACAAATTGAGTATCGTTGGCATTTTTTGATGTCTTACTTAACGATGCATATTGTTCATTTATTTTAAGTTTAGGCATAGAATTTGGATTTAGCTCAACTATCCAACGGCCTTTTTTCTTCACCACACTTACATCAGGGATCACGTAGTCAATTTCGTCTTTAATAACGATGCTGGCAGGGTTAGGATTTAGTTGTTGGATCAGTTCCAAAATGTCTTTTAATTCTGGTTCTTTTAATTTGGCTTTACGTAACAGAGTGCGGTAATCACGATTGGCTAATAAATCAATGTAGTTGTCGATGACATCTATAGCTTCGTTTTTCCAAGGCGTGTCGTCAGAAAATCGTTTTAATTGAATAGACAAACACTCTTGTAAATTACGGGCTGCAACGCCAACAGGGTCAAAATGCTGAATTCGTTTAAGTACCGCTTCAACTTCTTCTATTTCAACGTCTTCATTGTCAATGCTTTCAACAATATCTTCAGTAGAGATAGTTAAGAACCCTTTTTCATCAACCGCATCAATAATGGCGGTTGCGATGGCTAAGTCTTCGTCGGTAAATGGAGATAAATTTAATTGCCACAATAAATGGTCTTGAATATTTTCAGTTGTCTCACCTTGGTATACGGTGTCTTCACCTTCATAAGCGGGACCTGAACTCGCAGGAGCAGCACTCATGTAGTCATCCCACGTTGAGTCCATTGGGAGTTCTTCAGAAATGGTTTCACTTTGCAAAGCTTCGTTCGAACTCATCTCTTCTTGAGACCACTCATTGTCGTCATCGGAAGTCGTGTCTAATGTACCTTCCTGCAATGATTTAAGGTCACCATCATATTCTGCATCAAGATCTTGTGATTGCTGTTCGTCTTCACCATCTAACAACGGGTTACTATCAAGAGCTTCTTGAATTTCCTGTTGTAATTCCAATGAAGATAATTGCAATAAACGAATAGCTTGTTGCAGTTGAGGGGTCATTGTTAACTGCTGACCCATTCTGAGTTGTAATGTAGGTCTCATTTAATTCCGTTACTTAAACGCGTTTAACTGATTACTCGTAAGTGATAGTTACTATAACTTGAACTGATCGCCTAGGTATACTTGTTTTACAATTTCACTTGTTAAAACTTGTTCAGGAGTTCCTTCCGCAATGAGTTCTCCATGACTTACGATATACGCTTTTTCGCAGACATCAAGTGTTTCTCGCACATTATGGTCGGTAATTAGAACGCCAATACCTTTGGCTGTAAGTTGTTGAATTATCTTTTTAATATCTATAACCGATATAGGATCTACACCAGCAAATGGTTCATCTAATAAGATTATTTTCGGGTCAGCAGCTAATGCTCTGGCGATTTCTACTCGACGGCGTTCTCCACCAGATAGGGCCATACCATCGCTGTCTCTGATATGTTCAATATGAAATTCAGAGATCAGATCGTCTAACTTATCGGCTTTTTCATTGGCATTTAAATCTTTGCGCATTTCAAGCACAGCCATGATGTTTTGAGATACAGATAACTTTCGAAAGATAGATGTTTCTTGTGGTAAATACCCTATGCCTTGGCGAGCTCGTACGTGCATAGGTTCGTGGCTTAGGTCTACATCATTTAATGTGATGCTGCCTTTATCGTTAGGCACTAATCCTACAATCATATAAAAAGTGGTTGTTTTACCAGCGCCATTTGGACCCAATAAACCAACCACCTCTCCAGCATGTACTGTTAAACTCACATCTTTGACAACTTGACGTTTGTTGTATGACTTAGCTAAATGTGTGGCGACTAAAGTGGACATAAAATTTCTCTAAGTTAGTAGATGTTGGTATTAATCTTTTTGGTTTTTAAACGAGTTGTCACTCGACCATTTTGGCTTTCATCGCCTTCCGCTTTAACGCGCTGTGCTTTGAGATCAAATTCAATTTTAGCACTTTCAACCACAGATCCACCTTGTTGGAATTTAGCGGAGCCAGCCAGTTGCAATACTTGCGCTTCAACTAAGTAGGTTATTTCTAATGCTTGGGCTGATAGCTCTTGGTTATTTTGTTCTTTTTGCGAAAATATTGCTGGCGTGCCTTTAGCGATTAATTTATCGCTGTTGCCTTCTTTTGTGATAACAAATAACTCATCCGCTTTGATGGTAACACTACCTTGTTTAACAACCACATTACCTGAGAAGTAGAGGGTATTGTTTTTGTAATCTAAATCTTGATTATCAGCATCAATAATTAAGTCTTCTGATGCCGATACTATGCTAGAAAATAGAAGTAACATGGAGCAAAAGCCGGTGATTATTTTATTTATATACATAACTATGAGCCTTTAATTATCGTTTTAACGTGGTTAACCAAGCTGAGAGTTCCGAGTTCAAGATCCGCTGTTAATCCTTTGCCTTGAACCGTAACATTTTTACCTTGAATCGTAATGTCATTGTCAGTGGTGACCATATTCGTGTTTAAATTAATTTCTAAAAATTCGGTCGTGATTGAATTTACAAATTCATTATCAGAAACTTGTAACATACTCACGGACTCTTCTAATAGTAATAAGCCATCTTGCATATTCCCGATTTTTGCCGATAAACGCCAAAAAGGTTTGTTGTCTTGATAAATGATAAATTCAGGTTTTTTAAAGTGAGTTAGAGACAAGTCGGCGTAATGTTCCATCTTTTGTGAAAACACTTGTTGTTCAATGTTGCCGTCTTTATCAAACAACTCTTGATGTAGGAAGGTTGCAGTATATTCAGGTATTAAGTCACTTAATGTGTCACTATTTACCGTATCTTCGCTATCTAATGTGGGCAACCACCAAAGAAAACTGACGACTAAAAAGCTTAGTAATATTATCAGTCTAATATTCATTAAGCGCTCGTTCCCTCAAAATGCGTCGTGAGATATTCTTCGCCTTTTTGCATCATAATTAAAAAGTCAGTTAATTCACGAACTGCACCACGACCACCATTATTGGTTGTAACCATATCAGAAATACTTTTTACGTATGGATGACCGTCATTAACTGATACCGCTAAATTGACTAATTTCATTACCGGGACATCTGGAATGTCATCACCAATATAGGCAACTTGTTCGTGTGTAAGGTTAAGATTATTAAGTAGCTCTCGGTAACCCAAAACTTTGTCTTCCATACCTTGATAAATATGATTAACACCGAGTCCTTTCATTCTAATTTCGAGTAAAGTCGATTTACGTCCCGTAATGACGGCAACTTCGACACCAGCTGCCATTAAGGCTCTAATACCAAACCCATCTTTAGTATTAAAGGCTTTCATTTCTTCACCGCTATTGCCTAAAATAACTGAACCGTCAGAAAATACGCCATCAATATCACAAATTAACAATTTAATATCTTTTGCTTTTGCTTGAACCGACGGAGCGATAGCTTGATACCACTGAGTATATAATTCCATTAAATGACACCTGCTCTTAATAAGTCATGCATGTTTAATGCGCCAATTGGTTTATTTGTATCATCTAATACAAACAAGCTATTAATTTTTTTAGCTTCCATGATATTTAGAGTTTGCGCAGCTAATGTATTTGCTTGAGCGGTAACAGAGTTTCGCGTCATCATGTCAGTGATCATAATTTCATTTATTGGTTTATCTTGATCTAAGCAACGGCGTAAATCACCGTCAGTAAAAATGCCACTAAGTTGTCCCTGTTCATTAACTATTCCAGTCATGCCCAAACCTTTTTTCGACATTTCTAATATAGCTTGTTTTAACGATGCCGCTTCAGTGACTAGTGGTATTCGACTGCCAGTATGCATAATATCTTTAGTGGTTAGTAACAGTTTGCGACCTAAAGAGCCTCCAGGGTGACTTAATGCAAAGTCTTCGGCGGTGAAACCTCTGGCCTCTAACAAAGTAACGGCTAAAGCATCACCTAAAACTAAAGCAGCTGTTGTTGAAGCTGTTGGAGCTAACCCTAATGGACATGCTTCTTCAGTTACAGCAGCATTTAAATGGAAGTCACTATTAACGGCTAAGGTAGATTTATCATTACCCGTCATGGCAATAAGAGTGCAACCTAATCGTTTTAGAACTGGAAGCAAGGTTATGATCTCTGCGGTTTCTCCGCTATTTGACAATGCCAAGACAATATCACTTTTGGTGAACATGCCTAAATCACCATGGCTAGCTTCACCTGGATGAACAAAAAAGAAGGAGTACCTGTACTTGCTAATGTTGCGGCAATTTTATTGGCAACATGTCCTGATTTCCCCATACCTGTCACAATGACTCTGCCACTACAATTTAATATGGTTTCACAACTTTGTTCAAATTGATGATCAATTGATTGTGTTAAATTTGCAATCGCTTGTAACTCAATATTAATGACTTGTAATGCAGACTGCGAAAATTGAGAAAGACTCATAGTTAACTAGTAACCTTTATTAAAACTAAATAAACAGAATGATTTGATAAGCAACAAAACCAGCAACTAACAAACCACCTTCAAATCGGTTAATCCGTCTTGTTTTAGTGAAACTCATAGCCATAAATAATAGCGCTAACGTAGCACCAATCATAACCATAGTGTCACGAGTTGCAGCTTGTGGATCAATAGCACTCGGGTTAATCAGTGCCCCGACTCCCAATACCGCTAGTATATTAAATATGTTTGATCCAATAACGTTACCTATAGCTAAGTCGTCCTCGCCCTTTAGCACCCCAGATACACTGGCTGCTAATTCCGGTAAACTAGTTCCCAATGCAATAATGGTTAACCCAATCACTAATTCACTGATACCAAAGTAAGTTGCAATTGTAACTGCTGATTCAACTAAAAAATGGGAGCTTAATGGTAATAAGATTAAACCAAAAATTATCCAGCCCAATGCTACAGGTGTAGGTAGGTCACTAGGGATCTCATCTTGAGATTCAGCTAATAATGCATCGGGCTCGCCATTTGATGATTTTGCTAAATAAATTAGAAATCCGATAAAAGCAAAAAAGCTAACGGTTAAAAATATACCTTCATTAAATGATAAATAGTCGTCGTGAAGTATCCACCAAGCAAGGAAAGTAAAACCTAATAAAATTGGCATTTCACGATACAAGGTACTGGAAGAAACAATTAAAGGTCTTACTAAAGTAGTGATACCTAAAACAAGTAGGATGTTAGTAATATTAGAGCCGATTGCATTACCTACTGAAGTATCCGTTGCCCCAGCTAAAGCTGCGTTTGCAGAAACCATAATTTCAGGCGCTGACGATCCCATGGCGACAATTGTTAACCCTATTATCATTGGTGAAATACCAAGGTTTTTGGCAAAGCCGGACGCGCCGTAGACAAATTTATCAGCACTCCAAACTAAAGCCGCAAAAGAAAGGATTAAAATAATAATTGCACTTAACATGTATAAGAGATCACTTTATCAATAAATTATGGCGTTATTGTGGCGATACTCGTTTGATAAATCAAAACATAAATAAAGAAATAGTTAGATATAATCAATTCTTTACAGATTTTATATATTATTCTGCTTTCGTTTACACTTTTTAACGTTTTAGTCGTAGTAATGCCCGACGTTAATCAATACAATAGTTGAACTATTACGGAAGTCATCAGCCATAGGGTATTTGGTCGAAATATAATAAAACTATTATGAATGTAGATAAAACTGACTTTGAATCACCACATGTAGAATTAAAGAATGTCACATTTTCTCGCGGTGAACGTGTGATTTATGACGACATTTCTATGGTATTTCCAAAAGGCAAAATTACCGCGATTATGGGCCCAAGTGGCATAGGTAAAACGACCTTGTTACGTTTAATCGGCGGCCAACTTTATCCTGATTCAGGCGATATAATAGTTGCAGGACAAAACATTCCTCAATTAAGCCGCAAAGGTTTGTACTCTGCCCGTGAAAAAATGAGTATGTTATTTCAAAGTGGTGCACTTTTTACTGAAATGAATGTATTTGATAACGTGGCCTTTCCAATTAGAGAACATACCAAATTGCCAGAAGATATCATTCGAACTATGGTTTTAATGAAATTAGAAGCGGTTGGTTTGCGCGGTGCACATCAACTTATGCCAAATGAATTATCTGGTGGTATGGCAAGAAGAGCCGCATTAGCTCGTTCTATTGCTTTAGATCCTGAGTTAATCATGTATGACGAACCATTTGTAGGACAAGATCCTATTTCAATGGGCGTGTTAGTTCGATTAATAAGAAATTTGAATACGTCATTGAACTTAACCAGCATTGTAGTATCTCACGATGTGAAAGAAGTCATGGGTATCGCTGATTATATGTATATCATTGCAGATAAAAGGGTAATTGGTCATGGAACAAAAGAACAATTACTTGCAAGTGAATCACCCTTAGTACAGCAATTTTTGAAAGGATTAGCAGATGGACCCGTACCATTTCATTATCCTGCGCCATCAATTTCTCAAGATTTAATGCAGGGTTAATATGGATTGGATTCAAAATTTAGGTAGAAATACCATAGAACGTTTTACAGCAATTGGTAGAGCAACCTTTATGCTGATTGGTGCTATTGTAGCCAAACCAAACCTTGTAAAAGGTTTTCCTCTTTTTGTTCAACAAGTTTATGTTATAGGGGTTCTTTCACTCGTTATTATTGTAGTGTCAGGGTTGTTTATTGGCATGGTGCTGGCATTACAAGGGTACACTGTATTAGTAGATTACGGCGCTGAAGACAGTTTAGGTCAAATGGTGTCATTATCCTTATTAAGAGAATTAGGACCAGTTGTCACCGCATTATTGTTCGCAGGTAGAGCTGGTTCGGCATTAACCGCTGAAATCGGCTTGATGAAAGCAACAGAACAATTGACAAGTTTGGAAATGATGGCGGTGGATCCACTTCGAAGAGTGGTAGCACCAAGGTTTTGGGCCGGTGTGTTTAGTATGCCAATCTTAGCTATCTTATTTTCTTCAGTTGGTTTATTAGGTGGTCATTTAGTCGGTGTTGAATGGTTAGGTGTCGACCATGGAAGTTTTTGGTCAATAATGCAGGCTAGCGTTCAATTCGAAGGTGATATCTTAAATGGTATTATTAAAAGCTTTGTTTTTGCAATCGTTGTTACTTGGATTGCAATTTTTAGGGGGTATGACGCGATACCAACTTCAGAAGGTATTAGTCAGGCAACAACACAAACGGTTGTTCAATCATCGCTAGCCGTTTTAGGATTGGATTTTGTACTAACCGCCCTTATGTTTGGCGGATAGGTAGGAGAAAAAAATGATATCAAAAAAAGTTGAGTTATTAGTCGGGTTCTTTGTTGCTTTAGGTATTGCGGCGTTGATGTTCTTAGCACTAAATGTGGCAAGTTCAGGGATGTCAGGCTCTGGTGAAACATATAACTTATATGCAAAATTTCAAAACATTGGTGGATTAAAAGTTCGCTCATCCATAAAGGTTGGTGGCGTTGTAATAGGTCGTGTTGAAGAGATTAAATTGGATACGGAAGATTACGCACCGGTTGCCAAATTAGCCATTGACGCAAAATATAATAATTTTCCAGATACGAGTTCTTTATCTATATTAACTTCAGGGTTACTTGGTGAGCAATATTTAGGTTTAGAACCTGGTTTCATTGATGAAACGGTTGGAATTCTAGGTGAAGGCGATTTCATTGAAGATACTAAGTCCGCTTTAGTATTAGAGGAATTAATTGGTCAATTTTTATTTAGTCAGGGTAATGAATGAATACTAAAATATTAAATATCGGATTATTATTAGCCACATTGATTTTTAGTAGTAACGCAAGTGCTGAAACTATTAAAGAAGACCCATTTAAACTTGTTCAAGTTGTGGCTCAAGAGTTATTTGACCGTATTGCACGTGAGCAAAGTGTCATACAGCAAGATCCCGAGCAACTTAGAGTGGTTGTTGCTGAAGAGTTAGCGCCTTCAATTAATTATAAATTTGCGGCAGCAAAAGTATTAGGCCCTTATTATAAAAATAGCACTAAAGCTCAAAGAGCTGAGTTTTATGAAGCTTTTAGAGAGTATTTAATAGCAACGTATGCGGGTATTTTAACGTTATATAAAGATCAGCAAGTTGTGTTTGAACCTGCAACGGATATTGATGGTAAACGTCGTGCTCAAGTAAAAGTAAGAGTATTAGATGAAGGTAAACCTGACATAAGAATCGAATTTATTTTAAGAAAAAATAAAGAAGGTGAATGGGCCGCTTACGATATGGTTGCTGAAGGTATTAGTGTATTAAGTAGTAAAACTAAAGAGCTACAAGGTTTAATTCGTCAACAAGGTATCGAGTCAGTTACTGAATTGTTGTTAGAAAAATCAGCTAAACCAATTTTAGTAAAGTCACTTGGTTAATCATTAATGAAATTAATATTTGCTAATAATACAGTCAACGTTGTAGGAGCTATAGACAGGTTCAGCCTTGTTGATGATGCACTATTTAATTTTCAGTCTATGACTGCCGATGTGACAATTGATCTTAACAAAGTGTCGTCAGTGGATACCGCTGGTGTTGCTTTTATACTTAAATTAGTCGCGCATTATCAAAATGCTCAATTAAATGTTGTATTAACTCACCCACCCGCTCAATTAATTGCTTTGGCAGAGATCAGCAATGTGCTAGGATTATTACCCTTAAAAGAATAGTAATTAGTAAATTTTGGGTAAGCAATGGAATTAAGGGAAATTGAAGAAAAACTAACCGCTGAATTAAATCTTGACGAAGTCATGGTTAAATCAGATGGTTCTCATTTTCAAATAACCGCTGTTGGGGGTTGTTTTGAAGACCTATCTCGCGTAAAACAGCAACAATTAGTTTTAAAACCCCTTTCTGGTTATATAGCTGACGGCAGTATGCATGCTGTAAGTGTAAAAGCATATACACCAAAAGCTTGGGCTCGTGACAAAAAACTACAACTTCTTTCCTAACCAATAATAAGAGATTATGGAAAAATTGCTTATAGAAGGTGGCCAAGCTTTATCTGGCTCGGTCATTATTTCAGGCGCTAAAAATGCGGCGCTACCTATCTTAATTAGTTCAATTCTCACGGCTGAAGAGTGCACTTATACTAATGTCCCTAAATTACGGGATATTGGTATTACTTGTCAGCTTTTAGAGCAATTTGGTACTCAGGTTTCATCTACTGAAAATACAGTAGTGATAAACGCAGGTACCATCAATTCTACAGTAGCACCATATGATTTAGTAAATCGTATGAGAGCGTCAATTCTAGTTTTGGGGCCTTTATTGGCTCGTTTTGGCCATGCCGAAGTTTCACTGCCTGGTGGTTGCGCTATTGGTGCACGCCCTGTTGATTTACATATTGATGGGTTAAAAAAACTAGGTGCTAAAATTACCGTTGAAGCTGGTTATGTAAACGCTAAGGTTGAAGGCCGATTAAAAGGTAATCGTATTTATATGAGTACCATAAGTGTTGGCGCGACAGAAAATTTAATGATGGCTGCAGCATTAGCTGAAGGCACAACCATTATTGAGAACGCAGCACGTGAACCTGAGATTGTTGATTTAGCCAATTGTCTAAATAAAATGGGTGCAAAAGTTTCCGGTGCAGGTAGTAACAACATTGAAATTGAAGGTGTTGAAACATTGCATGGTTGTGAACATGCAATAATGCCAGATCGAATAGAAACGGGCACTTTTTTAGTGGCTGCAGCGGTGACGGGGGAAGTAACGTGTTTAAACACGGACTATCACCTAGTTGAACCAGTAATTGAGAAACTACGTGATGCTAATGCGCTAATTGAGTGGGATGACAACTCAATACACATTGATATGCGTGGAAGAGAGCTTAAAGCTGTCAATATCAAAACCTTACCTCATCCTGGATTCCCTACCGATATGCAAGCTCAGTTCACTATGTTGAATGTTGTGGCTAATGGGGTAGGCACTATTACAGAAACGATTTTTGAAAACCGTTTTATGCATGTTCCAGAGCTTCGCCGAATGGGGGCTAATATACAATTAGAGGGTAACACCGCTATATGCCCAGAGAAGAGTGATTTGATGGGTGCTCAAGTTGTTTCTACTGACCTAAGAGCATCTGCGAGTTTAGTCATTGCTGGACTTGTCGCAAAAGGCGTAACTCAGCTAGATGAAGTATTCCATATCGATCGTGGATACGAGAATATTGAAAAGAAACTTGTAGGTCTCGGAGCGAAGATCACAAGAGTTGATGATTAAAACTCTCGTAGTTTAATCTGTCCCCTATAATAAAATCGGCAATTTAATTGCCGATTTCTAATTTACCCACCTGAACGTCTTTGTTAATAATAACTCGGTTTCTGGAAAAGCTAATTTGCAGGTAATCACCTGGCGTGGTCCTTTCAATTATGTTTAACAACTCTTGAACGCTAACAAGTTGTTTGCCATTTATAGCCAACATAATATCTCCTGAACGTAATCCACCTGTCCATGCGGGTCCAAACGGATCGACATCCGTAATTTTAATACCGGCAATAGATTCCACTGAACTTTTAACTGAAACGCCTGCTTGATTGATTGGTGTACCACCTAAACCAAGATATCCACGTGTGACTTCGCCATCTGCTAAAAGACGGTCAGTAATATGCTTGGCTAATTTATAAGGGATGGCGAAAAATATACCTTGAATGCCTCGTTGGGCTTTTGCGGTGTTAATTCCAACCAACATGCCTCTTGAATTGACTAACGCACCTCCAGAGTTGCCTAGATTGATAGCTGCATCCATTTGAATAAAATCACTGTGACTGGACTTACTGCTCGATAAGCCTTTTTGTCCAGTCGCACTAATAATGCCTTGCGTGATAGTTTGTCCCAAATTTAATGGGTTACCAATAGCTAATACAATGTCACCAACTTGGGCTTCTAAATCTGGATCTTGGGGTATTGCAGGAAGATTGTTGGCATCAATTTTTAGTAATGCGAGATCAGTGACTTGATCTAAGCCTATTACTTCGGCATTAAATTGTCGTCCATCCTGCAGTAAAACCATGATAAGTTCAGCATTATCGACCACATGGTAATTGGTTAGAATATGACCTTCACTGGTCATGATTACACCAGAACCAAGGTCATTTAAGTTTTGCTGTTCACCCAATGTATTTTTGCTAAGTGTTACTGAATAAACATTAACCACCGAAGGCGCTGCTTGTTGCACGGCAAAAGCAAAAGACATAGCGTCTGGACGAATAACGTTATCAGTGAACTTGTTCAACCCTAAGTTATTACGCAAAGATGGGGTTAAAATGATGACTAGCATAGCGACTGCTAACCCGTAGGCGATAGCATTAAAAATATGTCTGATTTTGAAACTCACATGAAATCCAGAAGTTAGTTGAAATTACTTTACCGATTAGGGGGCGATAAAATTTAGGTATAAAAAAACCTACAATGAGGTCATTGTAGGTTCTTATTACTTTAATTTCTATTTATCTTATTAATATATATAGAGAACTGTTTCCTCTTACTACATTTAATGCCAATACACCTTTGGCTTCAGATAACATATCGCGTAAAGCTGCAACACTTGTTAAACGTGTACGATTAACCGCTACAATAACATCGCCTTTTTCTAAGCCTAACATAGCGGCAGGTGAACGTTCATTTAACTCAGTAACTTCAATTCCATCTTCACCACGTTGAGTTTTACCATTAGCTAGTTTTGCTCCTTTCAAAGATGGATGAATATTTTCGGCCGTGATTGCCGGTTTATCAGCTGACCCTAACGTAACAGTAAGATTTACTTCATCACCATCACGAATAGCGGTTAGTTCAACTTTTTTACCAGCCCCTTTAGAAGCAACTTTACTTCGTAACTCATCAAAAGATTTAATTTTATTACCATCGACATGAGTGATGATATCACCCATTTTTAGACCACCTTTATCAGCAGACGAATCGGCAACTACTTCAGCTACAAATGCCCCTTGCGCGACATCAACTCCAAATGATTTGGCCATCTCAGCATCAAAATTGGAACCTGAAATACCTAGTACACCACGTTTTACTTCACCAAACTCAATGATTTGTTCCATAAGATTGTTCATCATTACAGATGGTATTGCAAAGCCAATACCTACATTACCGCCACTTGGTGCTATTATCGCGGTATTGATACCAACAAGCTCACCTTTTAGGTTTACTAGGGCACCACCTGAATTTCCACTGTTTATCGCAGCATCAGTTTGGATAAAATCTTCTAGTCCTTGATTAGGTCCCATTAATCCCGATCGGCCTTTAGCACTTATTATCCCAGATGTAACGGTTTGACCTAAACCAAACGGATTACCGATAGCAACAACAAAGTCACCGACCTTGGCTTTATCCGAATTAGCGATGGTTATTTCAGCCAGATTGTCAGGATCAATTTTTAACACAGCGATATCACTGTCTTTATCACCGCCTAACTTTTTAGCGACAAATTCACGACCGTCCTTGAGTTTAACAATTATTTCATCAGCATCATTTATTACATGGTAATTAGTAACAACATAACCTTTGTCTTTATCAATAATCACGCCTGAACCCATCCCTTTGAAAGGACGCTCTTGTGTTTGTGGCGCACCGCGGCGGTTACCAAAAAAATATTGGAACGGGTCCATGCTCGCTTTTACTTCTTTATTTCCTTCTACGGCGATGGTTACAACTGCAGGTGTTACTTCTTCTAACATAGGTGCTAGTGAAGGAACTTCCTGTTTTAATGTTGAAAATGGAAATGCTGCATTAGCAAGAGGGGATAACGTTAAACTTGCTAATACGATAGCTGAGATTGTAGTTAATTTTATGATTTGAGATTTAACAGAAACTGTCATTTTTTTCGTACTCCTTAAAATGTTATTGGAACAGACAGATTGAATTAAATTTAGTTCAGCAGGTTTACATTTTGTTACTTCTTTTAAATTACAGGCAATGAAATGTTCGGGATATCACTGCCTTAAAACTCAAGTACGATCTTCGTTAATTGGTGTGTTAATTGACCCTTTAAATACACCTGAAGCAGAGCCTGAATAATCTAAAGGTTGATTATCAAGGTTTGATTTATCCCTCGGTTTCCTATTAGCGTTAGCTAATATATGGGTCGCTTCTTTTGAGAAAAAAGGAAACGCAGGTGTTTGTTTATCGTCTTTCAGCAATTGTTCAGCATCTTCTATTTGATTATCAATATGCTGTGACATCTCATGCAAATTGGTTGCTACCGATCGAAATGCGGCTAAATTGTCTTGCCAGTTCTGTTTCAACTGGGCGTTTTCCTGTTGGCAATTATTCAACTCTTGTTTGGTTTGTGGTGAACCGGATGTCATTCTGATTTTAATAATCATAATGCCAATACCTGCAATAAGACCTAAAGCAAAAACGATAATATCAATTGCAATTTGCATAAAAATTCCTCAAAAATATAAAATACAGAATAAGATGAATAGAGATGTTTATCTCAATACCTCTGCTAAGCATAAATCATCCTTGGCCTGTTACCCAATAACAAATTCAATTAATTGAAATTAAAGTTATCTAAAAGATTAATTGGTAATTGGGTGCGTACTATGGTCATGCTATTATCTGTCTATAAGGCCTTTTTTTTCAATTTAAATAGTGAACTATGTCCAGCACGCTAAATAATTTAACACCGTTACAGCAATATCAAAAAGATCTACTTCAGCCTGATTTTCAATATGATGAAGCTCAAGAAAATGCCGTTAAAAATTTACAGCGTTTGTACGATGACTTTATTAATGCCTCAAATTTGAGACCTTCTTTTATAAGTAAGTTGTTCAACAAAAAACAAAATGCTACATCGAATGTGCAAGGTATATATTTTTGGGGAGGTGTTGGCCGTGGTAAAACGTATTTGGTGGATACTTTTTTTGATTGTTTACCTACCGAAAAAAAACTAAGAATTCATTTTCATCGTTTTATGCATAAAGTGCACGATGAAATGAATAAACTTAATGGTGTGGAAGATCCCCTTAAGCAAGTCGCTAAGATTTTTGCGGCAAATGCTTCAATCATCTGCTTTGATGAGTTTTTTGTTTCGGACATTACGGATGCGATGATCTTAGGCACATTATTAGATGAGCTGTTTAAACTAGGTGTCGTGTTTGTGACAACATCAAACATAGTCCCTGATGATTTATATAAAAATGGATTACAACGTGCACGTTTTTACCTGCAATCGCTCTTCTTAAAAAACATTGTGATGTGGTTAATGTAGACTCTGGTGTTGATTATCGATTAAGAGCTTTAGAAAAAGCAGAAATTTATCATTCACCTTGTGATGAACAAGCAGACCGTAACATACATTCTTATTTTCAACAGTTAGCACCTGAACCAGGTTTACAGAATACGTCGATAGAAATAGAAGGGCGGTCCATTGCAACTAGGGAAGTTGCAGATGGTGTGGTTTGGTTTAACTTTAACGCGATTTGCGAAAGTGCTCGCTCACAGCTGGACTACATGGAGATTAGCCGTATTTATCACTCGGTTTTATTATCCAATGTTAAACAAATGAGCCGTGAAAATGATGATGCTGCGCGTCGTTTTATTGCAATGGTTGATGAGTTTTATGAGCGTAATGTTAAACTTATTATTACCGCTGATGTGCCGTTAGAACAATTATACAGTGATGGGACTTTATCATTTGAATTTAAACGCTGTATTAGCCGTTTACAAGAGATGCAAAGTCATGAGTATCTTGCTGAACCTCATATCCCTTAACCAAAATATCTGTATAGAAAACGATTGAATCCTTCTATTGCCTTGCTCACTTCGACTTTAAAATTGTCGTGGTTGGGCATGGCAATTGGCGGAAATATTCTTTATTAAACTTTTGTACAATTTTTAGATGATCTTTCTAATCAAATCTGTATAATGCCGCGCCTACCCACCGTTACTAACCTATTGCATTAGCCTGCGATTGGTTAAGCACTCGAAGGGGTGCGAATGAATTGGGGTGGTTTGATATCAACTGATACAAACTACTGGCTTAAACTTATTTTATTGTTAGGTTCATATAATGAAAACCTTTACTGCAACACCATCAACAATCACTCGTGATTGGTACGTTGTGGACGCTGAGGGCAAAACTCTTGGTCGTATCGCAACAGAAATTGCACTACGTTTACGTGGTAAGCATAAACCTGAGTATACTCCGCACATGGATACTGGTGACTACATCATCGTTATCAATGCTGAGAAAGTAACTGTTACTGGCAACAAAGGCCAAGGCAAAATTTACTACTCACACTCTGGTTACCCAGGTGGTATCAAGGAAATAAACTTTGATGACTTACAGGCTAAAAAACCTGAAATGATCATCGAAAAAGCAGTTAAAGGCATGTTGCCGCGCGGTCCATTAGGGCGTGCAATGTTCCGTAAACTTAAAGTGTACAAAGGTGCAGAGCATTCACATGCTGCTCAGCAACCTCAAGTATTAGATATTTAAGGAGCATAAACATGGCTGATACTCAATATTATGGAACTGGTCGTCGTAAGAGCTCTACTGCTCGTGTATTTTTACGTCCAGGTACAGGCAACATTGTAATTAACAAACGTACAATTGAAGACTTCTTTAGTCGTGAAACTGGCCGTATGGTTGTTCGTCAACCTTTAGAGTTAGTTGATCTTTTAGAGAAATTTGACCTATACATCACTGTTACTGGTGGTGGCACTACTGGTCAAGCTGGCGCAATCCGTCACGGTATTACGCGTGCATTAATGCAATATGATGAATCACTTCGTCCGGCTCTACGTAAAGCGGGTTATGTTACTCGTGATGCTCGTAAAGTTGAACGTAAGAAAGTTGGTTTACATAAAGCACGTAAACGTCCTCAGTTCTCAAAACGTTAATTCTGTTTTACAACTGTTTCAAAGAAGTCCGCATTGCGGGCTTTTTTTTGCTCTTAAAAAGAGCGTCAATGCATCAATTATTAAGCAAGTTGATGCAGGGAACTGTTAATTATCACTTTTTTAATTCTTAATGAGTATATTGCCTTGTTTTGTATAGGGCTTTTTCGGTAGAATCCTCTACAATAACAAAAATGTAAGAGTTCGTTACGAAGTCTTAGTGATTCTTACACGCTTATTAATCCTTAATCGCGGAGAATATTGGATGAGCAATGCGCCTGTAGACAACAGTCGTCGTCGTTTCCTCACTGCAGCTACCACAGTCGTTGGTGGTGCAGGAGCAGTAGCGGTGGCAGTACCTTTCATTGCATCATGGAACCCAAGTGCCAGAGCTAAATCGGCAGGGGCTCCAGTTGAAGTAGATATTACCAAGCTTGAACCTGGTCAACTAATTCGAGTTGAATGGCGCGGCAAACCTGTTTGGGTTGTATATCGTACTCCTGAAATGCTTGAGCAACTTGGTCAAATTGAAGATAAGTTATTAGACCCAACATCTTCAGAAGAAAAACAACAACCAAGCTATGCAAAAAATAACTTTCGTTCTTCACGAGATGAAATTCTAGTAGCCGTTGGTATCTGTACTCATCTAGGTTGTTCTCCTACATACTTCTCTGAAGGGTATGAAGAAATAGTTGAAGGTGTAAATTCTGGATTCTTTTGTCCTTGTCACGGTTCTAAATTCGATCTTGCTGGTCGTGTATTTAGTGGTGTTCCTGCAGGTCTAAACTTACAAATACCTCCTTATTATTATATTGACGATACCACCATATTAATTGGTGAAGATGAAAAAGGAGCTGCGTAATGTTTAAAAATATTATCGATTGGATTGATGCTCGCATCCCAATGACCCGTGTGTATAACATGCACATGGCACAATATCCTGCTCCAAAGAATATGAACTTTTGGTATGTATTTGGTTTTTTGGCCACTATCGTATTAGTAAATCAAATCTTAACAGGTGTTTGGTTAACGATGAGCTACGTACCATCAGCTGATGGAGCTTTCGCCTCTGTTGAATACATAATGCGTGATGTTGAATACGGTTGGGTTATTCGCTACATGCACTCAACGGGTGCTTCAGCATTCTTTGTTGTCGTTTATCTACATATGTTCCGCGGTATGATGTACGGCTCTTACCAAAAGCCTCGTGAGTTATTATGGTTATTTGGTATGTTTATCTATCTAGCTTTGATGGCTGAAGCCTTCATGGGGTATTTATTACCTTGGGGACAAATGTCTTATTGGGGCGCTCAGGTAATTATCTCTTTGTTTGGTGCAATACCATTTGTTGGTGAAGATTTAGCGTTATGGATTCGTGGTGACTATGTAGTATCTGGAGCAACGTTGAACCGCTTCTTTGCTCTACACGTTATAGCATTACCGTTAGTTATCGTAATCTTAGTTTTCTTACATATTGTGGCTTTACATGAAGTTGGGTCAAATAACCCTGATGGCGTTGACGTTAAACGTAAAAAAGGTACGGTTGCGGAAGAAGATAAAACTAAGTTTGAATTCCATGAGTACTATACATCCAAGAAAGATATTCTAGATGATGTTGTGCCTTTCTTCCCACATATGGTGTTGAAAGACTTAATGGCATTTGGTGTGTTTATTTTCTTATTCTGTTACGTGATGTTCTTTAATCCAGATTTTTATGGCAAATTCATAGAACACCCTAACTTTGAAACGGCTAATCCGTTAAAAACACCTGAGCATGTATTCCCTGTATGGTACTTCACGCCATTCTACGCAATATTAAAAGCGGTACCACATAAGTTGATGGGTGTTATTGCTATGTTTGGTGCAATCATCTTATTAGCGTTATTGCCTTGGATTGACCGTGGTAAAGTTCGTTCGGTTCGTTACCGTTGTGGCTTACATAAATTAAACTTGTGGATATTTGCAATTTCATTTGTTGTTTTAGGTTACTTTGGTGGTACTCCAGCAACACCAACATCTGAAATATTAGCGCCATTATTTACTATTTTATATTTTGCTTTCTTCGCTGCATTGTGGATTTACAGCAAAAATGAAAATACTAAACCATTGCCAGATAGGATCACTAAATAATGAAAAAGTTACTTTATACATTTGGATTATTTGTTGGTTTAGTTTCATCGACAGCATTTGCTGCAGGTGGAGGTGCTTTACCGTATCAAGCAGACATTGATCAAACAGATAAAGCGTCTTTACAACGCGGCGCTAAGTTGTTTATGAACTACTGTTTAGGTTGTCATCAGATGCAATATCAACGTTATGAGCGTACGTTTAATGATTTAGGTATTCCGCTTAATGTTGGTTTAGATAACCTTATATTTACAAAGGACACTAAAGTAGGTTCACATATTAAAAATGCGATGCCTGCGAAAGATGCAGCTAAGTGGTTTGGTGCTGCGCCTCCTGATTTAACTCTAGAAGCACGTCTTAGAGGCCCTGATTGGATTTATAGTTACTTAAAATCTTTTTATGTTGACCCTTCTCGTCCATTTGGCGTGAACAATACCGTCTTTAAAGACGTTGGTATGCCTCACGTATTACAAGAGTTACAAGGTATTCCACATAAAGAAGAACATTTCGAAGAGCAGCTAATTGATGGCCAACTTCAACGTGTTTCTTTAGGTGAAAAAATAGTAGTTGATGGCTCTGGTGAGTTGAGCGTAGATGAATATGACCGTGCGGCGTTAGATATTACTAACTTCATGGTTTATGTTGGTGAGCCAATGATCCTTGAGCGTGAAAGCTTAGGTTGGAAGGCATTATTATATTGTTTAATATTTTTTGTTTTAGCAGTACTACTTAAGAAAGAGTTCTGGAAAGACGTAAAATAGTTTAAACAATATGTCAGTTAACGGAGGTAATCCTAGCTAGATGTTTCCGTTGACTGTATACTGCACTCATTAAATAAAGGGGTATTCAACCCCTTTTTTGATTCAAGATTTCGGAGAAGTAAATGGCGGTTTCGGCAAACAAAAGAGCGGTAATGACCTTATTTTCAGGTGCTAACGATATGTATAGTCATCAAGTACGTATTGTATTGGCGGAAAAAGGAGTAAATGTTGATATTAATTATGTTACGCCTGATAACCTGCCAGAAGATCTATACGAAGTAAATCCTTATGGTAACGTACCAACATTAATTGATCGTGAATTAGGATTGTATAGAGCAAATATTATTAATGAATATTTAGATGAGCGTTTCCCTCACCCACCACTGATGCCTGTTTATCCAGTCGCTCGTGGTCGTTGTCGTCTAATGATGGACCGCATTGAAAATGATTGGTATTCATTAACTCGTAAAATTGAAGCTGGTGATGAAGAAGCAAGACAAGAGCTAAAAGAAAGCATACTTTCTATTGCTCCAGTATTTGCAGAGCAGCCATACTTCATGAGTGATGAGTTTAGCTTAGTAGATTGTTATTTAGCTCCACTGTTATGGCGTTTACCTGCTTGGGGTATCGAGCTAGATGGTGCGGCTTCTAAAGAAATAAAAACATACATGTTACGTGTATTTGAACGTGAATCATTCCAAGCGTCATTAACTGACCTTGAGAAAGATATCCACGCAACATACTAAGTATATTATGTCAGAGACAATTAACATGAGTTCTAATCGCCCTTATTTATTAAAGGCGTTTTACGATTGGATCTTAGATAACGAATGTACACCATACATAGTTGTAGAAGCTGACATGCCTCATGTTGCAGTGCCACAACAAACAGTAAAAGATGGGCAAGTTGTATTAAACATCAGTCCATCGGCAGTGCAAATGTTTCAAATGGATAAACAACAAATTACATTCTCTGCACGATTTGGTGGTGTACCATTTGAAGTGTATATCCCGATTTATGCAATTAGTGCGATATATGCTCGTGAAAATGGTGCTGGAACTATGTTCCCACCAGAAGAGTTTGAGTTGGAAGATGTTGATTTAGACGATGATAATACACCTCACATTTCAGCGGTAGAATCTGATATAGAGGAACCAAAGGTGGATGTCTCAAAAGATGACAAAAAACACAAAAAGGGCTCACACCTATCTATCGTGAAATAACGTAATTGCTGTAGAGTATTAAAAAAATCCGACATCATTAGATGGCGGATTTTTTTGTTTTAGCTCATTATCTAGAGTGGATTGCTAACAACAAATTTGTCCCGAACTCGAAATAATATCTGATAAAATAATTCCTATTTTATGTACAAACTCTTACTAAAAAAAGTTAATGTCAACTATGATTAAGTAGGTACATTAAGCTATAAAATATTATAACCACCAAAGATAATCCAATGATGTAAATAAACCCTTTTTTACCTTCTTCAAAGGTCCAATTATTTTGGTGTAAATATAAAAACCAACCAATACATAACAAGGTAGGGATAAGGAAGAAAAACTTAATCATATGAACTCAACAAATTTACAATATAGTTTTATCATATCGGAGACTGACTATGTTCGCTATGAGAAATGTAAATTCGTTTTATACGCAAGATGGGAGGTGAAAATCGAAACTTCTAACATTCCTGCCTATAACTTTTAAACAGGTTATGTTAAAAAAGTCGTACTAGTTCAAAAAACTAGCATATTGGGAGTTGTAACTTGGGAGTAACTACTATGATGGGTAAATCTGTCTCGTCTGAAGAAAATAAAGTATTAACGGCTTGGCTAAAAGAAAAGCGAAAAGAAAAAGGTCATACAATGAGAACACTTTCTCTAATCATTGGCACTCCTCATTCGTTTATTGGAAAAGTTGAAAATCAAGAGCGCCGTTTAGATATCGTAGAATATTTGCGTTATTGCAAAGCTTTAGAAGTTGATCCATTTGAAGGTTTAAACCTTATATCAAATTAATCGATGGCATTTTGCAATTTTATAATGGCACGCTAGGCGTGCCATTTTTGTTTCATCAAATATAAAATTGCAAGGGCGGTTGGTATCCCTAATAACGCTGTCATAGTGAAGAAGTAAGTATAACCAAGAGACTCTAACCATACGCCTGAAAAGCCTCCAAGAAACTTAGGGAACAATAACATCGCAGAACTTAAAAAAGCATACTGCGTTGCCGTGAACTCTTTTGATGCCAAAGATGAAAGAAACGCAATAAAGGCCGTCGTGGCTAGTCCAGCACTTAAATTGTCAATGGAGATAACAGTATACAATAAAATTAGGTTATGGTCGGATTGTGATAAGGCTATAAAGAGTATGTTCGTCAGTGCTGATAAAATTGAGCCAATGAACAATATTTTTAAAACACCATATTTATTCACTAAACCACCGGCTAATAAAGCTCCTGTAAGCGTCAGTATGAGCCCGTAAGTTTTGGATGCTATGGCAATGTCGGATTTTGTATATCCCATATCAACGTAGAATACATTTGCCATTACGCCCATCACAATATCAGAGACCCGGTATGTGGCTATTAAAATAATTAAAACTAATGCATGCCATTTATATCGAGAAACTATTTCTAATAATGGTGTGATGTACGCATTGTGAAGTGATCCTATAAAGGAGTTTTTTTATCATTATTAAACGTAACGTCGTCGTTAACTACCGAACTTTCTGGTTCAGGTGAAAATAGAGTTGTAAGTAAACCCACCAACATAAGTATTGCCATGGTTAAATATGCTTTTTGCCATGCTAAATAATCATAACCGTCTGTACTTTCGAAAGCTGAAGCAAGCAAGAGTACACCGGCTGAGGCAACAATCATGGCTAGGCGGTATCCAATTTGGTAGGTGGCCGCCATAGCGGCTTGTTGTTTATTGTTGCCAGATTCAATCCTAAAGGCGTCAATGACGATATCTTGCGTAGCTGAAAAAAATGCTACAGCTAATGCAGCAATTGGTACTAAATATAAGTCCACTTGTGGATCGATCAGAGCCATGGCACAGATACTAATAATTAGACATAACTGTGTGAGAAACAGCCAGCTTCGACGGCGGCCTAAAATGGCACTAAGTATCGGTACTGGGATTTTGTCGATTGCCGGTGACCATATCCACTTAAAACCATAGGCTAATGCTACCCAGCTCATATAGCCTATGGTAGAACGGTCCACGCCAGCTTCCCTAAGCCAAAAGGATAAACTTGAGAAAACTAATAAAATGGGTAAACCTGCAGAGAAACCTAACAAGAATAAACGTATGACATTTCGCTCAGCGTAAACAGAAAAGCTAGCAATAAATGAAGATTTAAGAGAAATTATAGACAAAAAAATCGGCCTGTTAAGAAACTAAAGGCCGATTGTTTATAACATTTCACTAGAGGTCAAGTGTTAAGGTCTAACTCCAGAACAAAAGTCTGGATACATGCCATCACCTCGTAGAAAGTCGATACAAGAATCAACCTCTGATTTGAGTATTGGACACGTTCTGATCTCTTTTGGGTTCCAGAAGGTGATTTGGTGTAACAAATACCAAAATGCACTTTCTGTGGGTGATACTTTAAAAGTTGGCGACTTAAACTGAGACCATTCTTCTATCGTATCCCAACAATACAAATCAACTTCGATTGGCGGAATAATTCCGGCGACTAAAGCGTCTGCATAATTGGTGAGTTGAAATGCTTTTGTATCAATAAAACGTTGCGCTTCTACCACACTCCCTCCCTCGAGTTATTATAATTAAAGGGAAAAACATTTCTGCATGTCGACTGGAGTCCTACATACGTTAATTTCCATTATAGTAGCGGATAATTATTCGGCCAATATTTCTACTTTAATAATAATGATTTTTTTATTGGGAAAGCTAGGCCAGCCTAGTTCAGGGGAGATATCTGTTTCAATCCCTTCAAGTTTTTCAAATACATCTTCTCCTTCTGTGATGTAACCAAAAACAGTGTAACCCCAATTTCTACCTGGATTTAAACTGTCATTGTCGGCAAGATTGAAAAAAAACTGGCTAGTACCTGAATGTGGGCTATATTGACGGGCCATAGCAATGGTGTATTGGTCATTTTTAAGACCATTGCCAGATTCATTTACTATGGCAGGAAACTCTTCAACGCTTTCCATTTCAGTTGTAAAACCACCACCTTGTAATACAAAGTCATGTTCTAATCTGTGAAAAAGTGTGTTTTCGTAACGTTTTGCGTCAACATAACTAAGGAAGTTGTCTACCGTAATAGGCGCTTTCATTCTATCTAATTCAACAGTGAAATTGCCTAATGAGGTGGTAAATAAAACCTTAGGGAATAAGTTGTTAGGTTGTATGTACTGGCCTTTAGGTTGAACTGCTGCAACGCCATTTAACGAAAGCAAAGATAAAACTATAATAATTAAATAACGTGTCATATTAATAAACCAGTGGTCAATATTTACCAAAAAATGAAGCTTACCAAGCTATTTGAAAATAGCTTGGTTGAACTCAGGGTCGTTTAAGCTTTGCTCTAATAATACGGTTGTTAGTTGATTCAGGTGACGTTCAACGATGGTATTATCAGCCGACAGTGGCCCTTCTTCTGTCATTGTAGTTTGATAAGATTTTGTCCAGCTACCTTTTTTAGATTCAAGCTTTAACTGCCACTCAAGTACAGATTCCATACTAAAAGACATGGTTTCTTGTTTAATGAAGCTTCCGAATGAAAGTAAGTTAACGGTCAATACCTTTGTGCCGTATTGGTTAACTTCAATTGAGTTGGTTAACCATTCTTTCATTGTCGCAGGTAAGTCTTTAGTTAAAGGTAAACTTTTCCCATTAATGACAGCAAGCGCTTTGTTTTTCCGTTGATCATTAAATTCAACGGCCTTAACACTCATGTATTGCTTATTAATGGTCTGTTCTGGGGCTATCACAACAGGTTTCGCTTTGTTATTAGCACAAGCATAAAGGCCTGTAATAACTGCAAGTATAAGTATTTTCTTCAACATAATTATTTCGCTTCTGGTTTTGCTTGTAAATGATTTGTGCACTTATATATGGTGAACTTATTATTTTTTCTATGCACTTTAAATCCACCAAAGATATTTTTCAAATGATATGAATGATGTAAGTGGTTATTTGCTACAACGAATATTTTTCCGCCATCTTTAAGTACTTCTTTGGCTTGAGTGAACATTTGTAATGCAATGTGTTCAGTAATAGTGTTTTGTTGATGAAACGGAGGATTACATAAAATTAAATCTATAGATTGTTCTTCTTCACCCGTTAAACAATCGGTAGCAATAAATTCACACTGTTCTAATTGAGCTTCAAACTGTTCAGCGACATTAAGCCTGGCAGAATCAATCGCCATAAATGACTCATCAAGGAACTTAACTTTAATAGACTTGTTGCGTTCTTGCATTTGATGCAAACATGACAAGCCAATAAGACCGTTGCCACACCCTAAATCTACAACAGTTTGCTCTGCAGTTAACTCTGGTAAGTTTTCAGCTAAGAATCGACCACCAATATCAATTTGATCTTTACTGTACACATTAGCGTGTGAAACTACGTTTAGTGATTTTTCTGGCCATGTAACTGAGACTGGGTACTTATTAGCAGGAACCTGTTTTTTGTTATCGTGTTTGGCGAATATCAAACGGCTTTTTTTCTTTGCAAGGCTCGTCGTTACATCCGACAAATACTTTTCAAATAACGCTAATACATTTTTTGTGACTAACGTTGTTTTACCCGTAGCGATTATTTGGCATTCATTGTTTAGTTGGTTTATCTGCCCAAGTTGATGCTCTAAAAAACCCATGTTTTTAGTTAGCTTTATCACTATGGTATTCGATTCTGGTAAAGGTGTCAGACTGTCTAACAGTTTTGGAGCATTAAGCTCATTTGCTTCACAGTTTTGTAAAATGGCTTGTTGACTAATATAAGAATCCGTCGCTATGGTAGGCGATAAACTATTTAGGCCTACAGCTAAAGCGCCAAAGTTATCATTTAAAATAAGCAAAGAGTCTTTGTTTATTTCATTATTGGTGAGTAAATGTTCTACCACTAACTCATCAGCGCTATCCCAAGCTTGTAAAGATTTGTCATGTTGCCCTTTAGGGTAACGAAACAAGTCATATTGCTTGTCGATTATTTGCCATTGTACGTTCATATATTACTCGCCGTTTAGTGAAGAACTAATTATCATTACCCTATTGTCCCACTCCCGCGCGGTGAAGTAAATTTTGCAATTCGATTTATTTGAAATAGATAGCCAAAATAGCAATAAATCTATCAAATTACCCAGAGGATTCGTATATGTACCTAATTTTATGGATCCGTTATACGCAAATGATGCATTTAATTATTTACTTTCGAATTTGTCTTGGCAGCAACCTACTGTGGAAGTATATGGGAAAAAGCACTTGGTACCCCGTTTACAAAGTTGGATGGGGGAGGTTGGAACACATTATCAATACAGTGGAAAGTTATTTGAGTCGACAGGTTGGGAACAAGTCGTTTTTGACATTAAAACACGAGCAGAAAAACTAACTAAGAAACAATTTAATTCAGCGCTGATTAACCTTTACCGTGATGGTCAAGACAAAATGGGCTGGCACGCTGATGATGAAAAAGAGTTAGGGCTATCTCCTGCGGTAGTCACGGTAAGTTTAGGTATTCAGCGCACCTTTCAGTTTAAGCATAATATTGAAGGAGAAACGTTTAACTTAGAATTAGCACATGGAAGTTTATTATTGATGAAACCAGGGGTGCAGGCCAGTTATAAACATGCAATACCGGCAAGGAAAAAAGTAGAGCGAAGCCGAATTAGTTTAACTTTTAGAAATATCATTAACTAGAGGCCATTGAAATTAAGCTACAACACTTTGTTCGATATTAGATACCATAGATAAAGACTTAACAATTTAAGAGTAAAAAATGAAAATTCAAAAACTAATTACAGATAAATTAACTAACGATTTTTCGCCAACACATTTATCAGTTGAAAATGAAAGTTATAAACATAATGTACCAGAAGGTAGTGAGTCACATTTTAAAGTGGTTGTAGTTTCAAACGAGTTTGAAAATAAAAGACTCATTCAAAGACATAGAGCGGTGAATTCATGTTTGGCTGATGAATTAGCAAATAATATTCATGCTTTGGCTATACATACTTATACTCTAGATGAGTGGGCGGAGTTAACACAAGAGTTAGGTGGAGCGCCCGATTCCCCCAATTGTTTAGGGGGAAGCTAAGGCGATAAATCATTTAAGTGCTACTAACTTTTGTATATTAGTTACATTAGCTGCTGGTATAAATCTGCAGCTTTGTTGCTGGTATATTAAGAGTTTCTGAATTTACGTGCGAAAGTTTCGATACGTAAACCATTACACGTTATAAATTTAGCGTCACGTCCACCTATGTTGATCGCTTCTCTTAAACCTTCTTTAGCGGCAACGGCGCAAAGTTGACTCGCTTCATCATTATCAACTGGTTTGAATTCATAAGAAACTGTGTTTATTACTTCTTCAGTTGTGTTTGCTACTTCTGTGTATTTTTTTGCGAATTGACGAATAGAAAGACCATTACATTTTGTAGTAATAAATTCTACTTCGTTAAATAAAGGTGAGCTTTTCGCTATTTTTTTAGCTTTATAATAACCAACAGTTGCTGCTGTTAAACAGATGTCTGTTGCTTCTGAATTGTCTAATGCTACAAATTTATATTCAGTATCTTGTGCAAAAGTTTGAGTGCTAACCAGTGTGAAAAGTGCTGCTGTGAATAATGTTTTCATAATAAATCGCCTTATTTATTGTGTGTTTTATAGAGTAAATATTCTAATGTAGAGTAATTATACTAATTAAGTTGAGTTTGTAAACTAAATTACGTAATTAATTTACATAAAATGTCTTTTTAGTGAATTTTATATGGCTGTGTTGTAATAAAATTACATAGTTGTGTGTAGGAATTAGCCACTTATTAGGTATTTGCTTTAATGGATGCCATTCGGTATAAAAACGCTCCACAAATAAAAATAATAATAAATTAGGTGTTGTCGTGTCAGAAACGTTATCAAGACTAGGGTTAAATCGGCTTGAAAATTTCACAACTCATATAGGTAAGATCATATCTTGGTTAACAATAGTTATGGTTATCACCATGACTACAGTCGTGATTTTGCGTTATGGATTCAATATAGGTTGGATTTGGCTGCAAGAAAGTGTGCTTTATTTACATTCATTCATTTTAATGTTGGCCATGTCTTTCACTTTACAGCAGGATGAACATGTCAGGGTTGATATTTTTTATCGTAAAATGACAGCGACAAAGAAAGATTCAGTTAATTTGTTTGGTCATATCTTTTTTCTAATACCTACCTGCACATATATTCTAGTAATGAGCTGGAACTATGTAATTCAATCTTGGCAAATTACCGAAAGCTCTCAAGAGGCTGGCGGATTACCTTTAGTTTTCATATTAAAAACGTTACTCATATTAATGCCTTTATTGTTAATAATTCAGGGGATAAGTGAGGTGATCAAAATTGTGATTAAAAAAGTGTCATCACTAAATGAGGGGTTAAGATAATGGAATGGATCTCATTGTTGATGTTTTTAGTGGTTTGTTTGGTGCTGATGTTGGGATATCCAGTTGCTTTTACTTTAGCTGGGACGGCATTGATATTTTCGGTATTTGGATTACTTACCAACATCTTTGACCATGCTTTGTTAAATGCGTTACCAAGTCGATTGTATGGAATAATGACCAATCAAACGTTATTGGCTGTACCTTTGTTTGTTTTTATGGGGGTCATGTTAGAGCGATCTAAAGTTGCAGAAGAATTATTGTCCAGTATGACCAATGCGTTAGGTCGATTACCCGCTGGGATGGGAATTGCCGTTACCTTAGTTGGTGCGTTAATGGCCGCTAGTACTGGTATCGTGGGTGCAACAGTCGTGACGATGGGATTAATGTCACTGCCTAGTATGATGAAAGCTGGCTACAACCAAAGTTATGCCACAGGTGTTATTGCTGCAACAGGGACATTAGGGCAAATCATACCTCCTTCTATAGCATTAGTATTATTGGGAGATGTACTTTCTAGTTCGTATCAACAGGCTCAATTATCTCAAGGGATATTCTCACCAGAAACCATTTCAGTAGGTGACCTATTCGCAGGTGCTTTAATTCCAGGATTAATCTTGGTGGTTATGTATTTGTTATATTCAATTTATGTTGGCGTATTTAAAGCACAATGGGCGCCCAAACCTACACAAATTGAACAAGTGTCATTAGGTGACTTATTGTCTAGCTTAATACCACCGCTAGTATTAATTTTAGTCGTTTTAGGGTCAATTTTGTTAGGTGTAGCAACGCCAACGGAAGCTGCTGGATTAGGTGCGTTTGGAGCCATGATTATTGCATTGTTTAAAAACAAGCTAGATTTACCTACGTTAAAGTCGGTCATGTTATCTACTACCACAGTCACCTCTATGGTGTTCATGATTTTAATAGGGGCATCGATATTTTCTTTAGTATTTAGAGGGTTTGGTGGGGAAGAGTTAATACATTCATTATTTGAAAATATGCCAGGTGGTAAAATAGGGGCGTTAATAACGGTAATGGTTGTAATCTTTCTATTAGGTTTTATTCTTGATTTTATTGAGATAACGTTTGTTGTGGTGCCATTGGTTGCCCCTGTTTTATTTGTAATGGGAGTCGACCCAATATGGTTAGGTATAATGATAGCGATAAATCTGCAAACCTCATTCTTAACTCCCCCTTTTGGTTTCGCATTGTTTTATTTAAGAGGGGTTACACCGAGCTCTATTCCAACGTCGGCTATATATAAAGGTGTAATTCCTTTTATAGTCATGCAACTATTGTTATTGGTTGGTTTAGCTATTTGGCCAGAAATTGCAACAACATTACCGAATATGATTTACGGTTAAGGACATAAAAATGAATAAATGGTTTAATTTTATCGTGGTTAGTTTGAGTATTAGCTTACTTTATGGCTGTGGTGAGGAAAATAAAAACAATGTTGTTGCAGTGGAACAAGAAACCTTTAAATGGAAATTAGTGACCAGTTGGCCGAAAAACTTCCCTGGATTAGGAACCGCGCCTGAAAATTTTGCCACAATTGTGAATGAAATGAGTAATGGACGATTGCAAATTAAAGTATATGGAGCAGGTGAAATAGTTCCTGGATTCCAAGTGTTTGATGCTGTTTCGCAAGGTACAGCTCAGATGGGGCATGCTGCATCTTACTATTGGAAAGGTAAAATGACGGCAGCTCCTATTTTTACTGCACTTCCTTTTGGCTTAAATGCACAAGAAACCAATGGGTGGCTGCATTATGGTGGTGGTTTGGAATTATGGCGTGAATTATATAAGCCATTTGGTGTAATTCCATTTGCTGGAGGCAGCACTGGTGTTCAATCGGCAGGATGGTTTAAAAAAGAAATAAACTCGGTGGCTGATTTACAAGGACTTAAAATTCGTATTCCTGGGTTGGGCGGTGAAGTAATGAAGAAACTTGGTGCGGTGCCAGTTGCTTTGACCGGCGGTGAATTATTCACTTCATTACAATCGGGCGCTATTGATGCAACCGAATGGGTTGGTCCTTATAATGATTTAGCATTTGGCTTCTATAAAGTTGCAGAACATTATTACGCATCTGGCTGGCATGAGCCTGGGGCCATGTTGGAATTCACAGTCAATGAACAAGCCTATTTGTCTTTGCCTAAAGACTTACAAAAAATAGTAGAAGTAGCTGCACGTGCAATCAATCAAGACATGTTAGATGAATACACCGCACGTAATAATACCGCTATGGAAACCCTTAAAAATAAATATGGGGTGGAAATTAAAACACTGCCTATTTCAGTAATGAAAGCACTAAAAAAAGCCAGTGCAGAAGTAATACAAGAACAAATTGATAACGATCCTATGATGGCTAAAGTAATGAAGTCATATAGTAAATTTCAAACTCAAGTATCTGCTTATCATAAAGTGTCAGAAGAAGAATATTATAAAAATAGAAGTCACTAATAAGACAAACTGTAGAAATAATTAAAGATATTTATCGGCAAGTCAGATCTGTTTTTAACAAGATAGAGAGTAGACTTGCCGCAATTTTTCATTCAACGTTTTTTTTAACAGGATTTAAACATGGTTATTAAACCAAAAGTTCGTGGATTTATTTGTACCAATGCTCACCCAGCTGGTTGTGCTGAGAGTGTTAATCGTCAAATTTCATATGTAAAACAAAATGAATTTGCACAAAACGGTCCAAAAAATGTGTTAGTTATCGGAGCATCAACTGGTTACGGTCTAGCTTCAAGAATCGTTTCTACATTTGGTCATGGTGCCAATACGTTAGGTATTTTCTTTGAAAAACCTGGGACAGAAAAAAAGACTGGATCTGCTGGTTGGTATAATACAGTTGCATTTGAAAAAGCAGCAGAAGAAGCCGGTATTTACTCTAAACACATTAATGGCGATGCGTTTTCTACTGAAATTAAACAAAAGACAATTGAAACCATAAAAGCAGATATGGGTAAAATTGATTTAGTAATATACTCATTAGCATCACCAAGAAGAACCGATCCGGTAACGGGCGAAGTATATTCTTCAACTTTAAAGCCAATTGGCAATTCAGTAACTACTAAAAACTTAAATACGTCAAAACGTGTTATTGATGAAGTTTCAGTAGAAGCCGCTAATCAAGACGAAATAGACAATACAGTTAAAGTCATGGGTGGAGAAGATTGGGAGCTGTGGATTAATGCACTTAAAGACGCTGATGTATTAGCAAACGATTTTAAAACAACGGCTTATACCTATATAGGTAAGAAATTAACTTGGCCTATCTATGGACATGCAACAATAGGTAAAGCAAAAGAAGATTTAGACCGAGCAGTAACCGCTATTAAACAAGCGACAACCAGCTTAAATGGCTCAGCTTATGTCTCTTCTTTGAACGCTGTAGTTACTCAAGCCAGTTCAGCTATTCCAATTATGCCTTTGTATATATCAGCGCTATTCAAAGTGATGAAACAAGACGGAACTTACGAAGGTGTTATTGAGCAAATTACCGCTTTATTTAAAGAAAACTTGTTTGGTGATACACCAAGATTTGATGACGGTGGTCACTTATTCCAAAATTACAAAGAACTTGAAGACGATGTACAATCACGCGTTCAGGCTGTTTGGGATACGGTAGATACTGACACGATTGACGAATTAACGGATTATAAAGGTTACCATCAAGAGTTCTTACGCTTGTTTGGCTTTGATTACGACAATGTTGATTATGATGCTGATGTAAACCTGGATTTAGAGCTAAAAAATCTAGTTTAAAATTGAGTGTAACGAAAAGAAACCGAATGGACTGAATGCTCCATTCGGTTTTTTGTTTTTCAGCTTAGTAATACAATCGACTGGTTGGATAAAAAATGTCCAATAATTAGTGTCTTGGCCATATTTTTTTAAATTTAAGTTGGTCAGAAAGGGGCGATAAGTGCTACACTTTCTGGCTAGCAGGGAAGTAACAAATTTTTACGATTTAATGTTTTATGAATATTGGCGAAATCGCGATTTCGCGAGTGTTTTAAAAATCCATATCTTTCAACTTAAACAGTGCATATGCGTATGATCAACATAAAAAAAGGGTTGGATCTTCCTATTGAAGGAGTTCCACAACAAGCCATCCATGATGGTCCAACAGTTAAAACTGTTGCTACGCTTGGTGAAGAATACCACGGCATGCGTCCGACGATGTATGTTAAGGTAGGAGACAGTGTTAAAAAAGGTCAGATTCTTTTTGAAGATAAAAAGAACCTTGGCGTTAAATACACTGCTCCGGCAGCCGGCGTAGTAAAAGAAATAAACCGAGGTGAAAAACGTATTCTTCAATCTATCGTGATTGAAGTAGCGGGTGATGAGCAAATAACATTTGCTAAACACGACGCGAGTGCGATTTCTTCACTTTCTCGCGAAGCAGTTGCTGAACAACTAATTGAATCAGGACAATGGGTTGCGTTACGTACTCGTCCTTTCGATAAAGTACCAGCGGTTGACTCTACTCCAGCATCAATATTTGTTAACGCGATGGATACTAATCCATTAGCCGCTGATCCTGCAGTTATTATTGCAGAGCAACAAGACGCATTTAATGCCGGTCTTGCTGTATTAGCTCAATTAACGGATGGAAAAGTAAATGTTTCTAAAGCGGCTGGTTCTTCGGTTCAAGCTTCTGGTGAAAAAGTATCGGTACATGAGTTCTCTGGTAAACATCCAGCCGGCTTAGTAGGTACTCACATTCACTTTATTGATCCAGTGTCTGCAACCAAAAAAGTTTGGCATATCAACTACCAAGAAGTAATTGCTTATGGGCAATTATTCTTAACTGGCGAAATAAATAATCAACGTGTTATTTCTTTAGCGGGTCCAGTTGTTAAAAACCCACGTTTGGTTCGCACACTTCTTGGTGCATCAACAGCTGATTTAACTTCAGGTGAATTAGAAGACGGCGAAAACCGTATTGTTTCTGGTTCAGTTTTAGCAGGTACCGCAGCTATGGGTGTTCACGGTTATCTTCACCGTTACCATTTGCAAGTTTCTGTATTGGCAGAAGGCCGTGAAAAAGAATTCTTAGGTTGGGCTATGCCTGGTTCTGATAAGTATTCAATTACACGTACTTTCTTAGGCCACTTATCTCCTAAAAAATTATTCAACATGACGACGACAACCAATGGTTCTGACCGTTCGATGGTGCCAATCGGTAACTATGAACGCATTATGCCATTAGATGTTTTGCCAACTTTATTACTACGTGATTTGATCTCTGGTGATACAGACTCTGCGCAAACATTAGGTTGTTTGGAATTAGGTGAAGAAGATTTAGCACTTTGTTCATTTGTTTGCCCAGGTAAATATGAATACGGTTCGATTCTTCGTGATTGCCTAACGACGATTGAAAAAGAGGGTTAGTCATGGGTCTTAAGAGTTATTTAGAAAAAATAGAACCTAATTTTGAACCAGGTGGTAAATACGAAAAATGGTATGCACTGTATGAAGCAGCCGCAACTATTTTTTATACGCCAGGTTTAGTAAATAAAGGCCAAACACACGTACGTGATAGTATTGATTTAAAACGCATCATGATCATGGTTTGGTTAGCATTATTTCCTGCCATGTTTTTTGGTATGTTTAATATTGGTCACCAAGCTGCTGATGCTTTAGCTGCTGGTTATGCAGTTGCTGACTCATGGCAGGTTGGATTATTTGAGTTATTCGGAAGTGAATTAACCGCTGATGCAGGTTGGGCAACCAAAATGTGGTACGGCGCGTGTTTCTTCTTACCTATTTACTTAACCGTATTTTTGGTTGGTGGATTCTGGGAAGTAATTTTTGCTTCTGTACGTAAACATGAAGTAAACGAAGGTTTCTTTGTTACTTCAATCTTGTTTGCGTTAATTCTTCCTTCGACAATCCCTTTATGGCAAGCGGCATTAGGTATTACTTTTGGTGTGGTTATCGCTAAAGAAATATTTGGTGGAACGGGTCGAAACTTCTTAAATCCTGCTCTTGCTGGTCGTGCATTCCTATTCTTTGCTTATCCTGCTGAAATTTCGGGTGATGCTGTATGGGTTGCTGCTGACGCGTTCTCTGGTGCAACTATGTTAAGCCAAGGTATTGCTGGTTCTATTGATTATAGCAATATGGCGTTATGGGCAGATGCTTTCTACGGTTTCATCGCAGGTTCTGTTGGTGAAGTATCAACATTAGCAATATTAATTGGTGGCTTATTCATTATCTACATTCGTGTAGCATCTTGGAGAATTGTTGCTGGTACATTAGCAGGAACAATTGTTACTGCCACTTTATTTAATATGATTGGTAGTGAAACAAATGCAATGTTCGCTATGCCTTGGTTCTGGCATGTAGTATTAGGTGGTTGGGCATTAGGTGCCTTCTTTATGGCAACAGACCCAGTATCAGCCGCATTTACTAATAAAGGTAAGTTTTGGTATGGCGTATTAATCGGCTTAATGGTTGTATTAGTTCGTGTTGTTAACCCAGCTTTCCCTGAAGGTATGATGTTAGCTATCTTATTTGCTAACTTATTTGCACCTTTGTTCGACTACTTTGTTGTACAAGGCAATATTAAACGGAGGCTTGCTCGTAATGTCTAATAATAAAGAAACGTTTGGCAAAACGGTTGGTTTCGTATTTATCGTTTGTGTTGTTTGTGCAATATTAGTTTCGTTTTCTGCAGTTCAGTTAAAACCACTGCAAGTTGCGAATAAACTATTAGACCAACAAACTAAAATATTAGAAGCATCTAACTTGTTAGAAGCTTCAGGTAAAGATCCTAAAAGCATCGTAGCGACATTTAACAAATACGTTGAAGCTAAGATGATTGATTTAGATTCTGGTGAATTCATCGAAGGTAATCCTGTTTTATTTGATGAGCGTCGTAATGCTCGTGATGCAGATAAATCAGAAAAACTTGAAAATGATCCAGCTGGTATTAATCGTCGTTCACATGATGCTGTTGTTTACTTAGTTCGTAATGATGCGGGTGTAGTTGAAACCGTTGTATTACCAATCGTTGGTTCTGGTTTATGGGACTTAATGTATGGTTATGTTGGCCTTGAAGCTGACTTAAATACAATTCGCAGCGTTGTTTACTCTGATCATAAAGAAACTCCGGGACTGGGCGCAGAAGTTATGAACCCTAAATGGAAAGCATTATGGCCAGGTAAAAAAATATATAATGCTGCAGGCGAGCCAGTTGTAAATCTTGTTAAAGGCGGCGCTAAATCTGATGACGTTCACGGTGTTGATGCGTTATCTGGTGCAACGTTAACAAGTAACGGCGTAACTCGTACACTTCAGTTTTGGTTTGGTAAAGAAGGGTACGCACCTTTCATCGCTAAATATCGTGCGGCAAACTCTAATGGAGGGATGAACTAATGTCTTCAGAAGCTAAAAAAGTATTAACGAGTCCTATCGTTGACAATAACCCAATTGCATTACAAGTATTAGGTATTTGTTCTGCTCTTGCGGTTACAAGTTCAATGGCTAACGCTATTGTTATGAGTCTGGCGGTTATTTTAGTAACGGCTTTCTCAAACTTGTTCATCTCTATGATCCGCAACTTTATACCTTCAAGTGTACGTATCATCGTACAAATGGCGATTATCGCGTCATTGGTTATTGTTGTTGACCAAGTGTTAAAAGCTTTCTCTTATCAGTTATCTAAAGAACTATCGGTATTTGTTGGTTTGATTATCACTAACTGTATCGTAATGGGACGTGCCGAAGCTTTTGCTATGAAAGAAAAGCCAGTTGTAAGTTTCCTAGACGGTATTGGTAACGGTTTGGGTTACGGCGCTATCTTGGTAACGGTTGCATTTTTCCGTGAACTATTTGGTTTTGGTAGCTTGTTTGGTGTTGAAATTTTACCGTTGATTCAAAACGACGGTTGGTATCAAGCAAACGGTTTATTGGTATTGCCATTTAGCTCTTTCTTCATCATTGGTTTGATCATCTGGGCTATCCGTCAGTGGAAACCAGAGCAAGTAGAGAAGGACTAAATTAGATGGAACATTATTTAAATTTATTAATTAAAACGATTTTTATTGAGAATATCGCCTTATCGTTTTTCCTAGGTATGTGTACTTTCTTAGCTGTGTCTAAGAAAGTAAGTACCGCTATTGGTCTTGGTGTTGCCGTTATTGCGGTACTTGGTTTAGCCGTACCTGCTAACCAAATCATCTACCAAAGCATTCTAGCGCCTGGTGCGTTAGATAGCGTAATGGGAATTACAGATCCAGCAAAGTCAATTGACTTAAGTTTCTTATCATTCATTACATTTATCGGTGTTATTGCGGCATTGGTTCAAATTCTTGAAATGATTTTAGATAAGTACTTTCCACCTTTATACAATGCGTTAGGGATTTTCCTACCATTAATAACAGTTAACTGTGCAATATTTGGTGCGGTTTCTTTTATGGTTGCGAAAAACTTAACACTTGGTGAAAGTGTGGTTTACGGTATCGGTTCTGGTATCGGCTGGGCGCTTGCTATTGTTTTATTAGCAGGTATTCGTGAGAAGATGAAATATTCGGACGTGCCTGATGGCTTAAAAGGTTTGGGTATTACGTTTATTACTGCAGGATTGATGGCATTTGGCTTTCTTTCTTTCGGTGGTATCTCTCTGTAAGGTTAATGTCGGTTTTGAGCACCGGATATTGGTACTCAAAACCCTTAGATAGAATTAAAGGAAAAGTCGATGGAAATCGTTCTCGGCGTATCGATGTTTACCGCTATAGTACTTGCTTTGGTTATGGTGATTTTATTCGCTAAATCTAAGTTAGTATCTTCAGGTGATGTCACAATTTCAATCAACGGTGAAGATGACAAGTCTGTTGTTGCTTCAGCCGGTGGTAAATTATTAAACGTGTTGGCTGATAAAGGTATCTTCATTCCTTCAGCTTGTGGCGGCGGTGGCACTTGTGGCCAATGTCGTGTACATGTTCATTCAGGTGGTGGTGATATTTTACCAACTGAAGAAGGCCACATCACGAAAAGGGAAGCGAAAGAAGGTTGTCGTTTATCTTGTCAGGTTGCTGTTAAGCAAGACATGGATATCGAATTAGAGCCTGAAATCTTTGGTGTTAAACAATGGGAATGTGAAGTTATCTCTAACGATAACAAAGCAACCTTCATCAAAGAGCTTAAACTTAAAATACCAAATGGTGAATCTGTACCGTTCCGTGCCGGTGGTTATATTCAAATTGAAGCGCCTGCTTATGAACTTAAGTATTCTGATTTTGATATTGATGAGCAATACCGTGGCGACTGGAATCACTTTGGTTTCTTTGATGTTGAAGCTAAAGTTGATGAACCAACTATTCGTGCATACTCAATGGCTAACTATCCAGAAGAAGAAGGCATAATCATGCTGAATGTGCGTATCGCTACGCCGCCTCCTGGAAAACTACATTTACCAGCTGGTAAAATGTCTTCGTATATCTTTAACCTTAAAAAAGGTGACAAGGTGACGATTTCTGGTCCATTTGGTGAGTTCTTTGCTAAAGACACTGATGCTGAAATGGTATTTATCGGTGGTGGTGCTGGTATGGCGCCAATGCGTTCACACATCTTTGATCAATTAAAACGTTTGAAAACAAATCGTAAAATGAGCTTCTGGTACGGCGCTCGTTCATTACGTGAAATGTTCTATGAAGATGATTACAACATGTTGGCTGCTGAAAATGACAATTTTGAATGGCATGTAGCTCTTTCTGACCCTCAACCTGAGGATAATTGGGAAGGTTATACTGGTTTTATTCATAACGTATTGTACGAGAATTACTTACGAGATCATGAAGCACCAGAAGATTGTGAGTTCTACATGTGTGGTCCTCCAATGATGAATGCTGCCGTTGTTAACATGCTAAAAGATTTAGGTGTTGAAGACGAAAATATCTTGCTAGATGACTTTGGTGGTTAATCAAAGTTATGCCTAAGAAGATATTAGGACAAATCTGGCTAGCCCTTATGGGGCTAGCCTTTTTGGTTTCTTGCACCCAACAATACAATGCCGAACCTGTTCATCTGCAAGGGCGAACTATGGGCACGACTTACAATATAAAAATTGTAACAACTGAGTCTTTTGATGAAGTTAAGTTACAAGAAAAAATTGATGAGTTGTTAGTCCAAGTTAACCAACAGATGTCGACTTATATACCTGATTCTGAACTTTCTCTTTTTAATTCATCCAAGTCACTGGATGGCATTGAAATATCTGATGGGCTTAAACGTGTAGTTGAAGAAGCTATTCGATTGGGGCAACTCAGTAATGGCAAACTAGATGTCACTGTTGGACCTTTAGTGAACCTATGGGGTTTTGGACCAGAACATCGTCCAGATGTAATCCCGACGGATGGTATCCTAAATGCGACAAAACAGCGTATTGGCTTAGACAAACTGTCTCTTAACGGGAACCTGTTATCTAAATCAATCCCTGATCTATATGTTGATTTATCCACTATAGCAAAGGGATACGGTGTTGATGTAGTTGCTGACTTTATTGAAAGCCAAGGCTTTGTTAATTACTTAGTTGAGATTGGCGGTGAGATGAGGCTAAAAGGAACTAAGCACTCAGGTCAACCTTGGCATGTCGCCATTGAAAAGCCAGTATCAAATGAGCGAGTCATACAACAGATAATCGCGCCTCAAGATAATGCAGTGGCAACCTCTGGTGATTATCGGATTTATTTTGAAGATAATGGTGTACGCTATTCTCATATTATTGATCCGCACACAGGTAAGCCGATTGATCATAAGTTAGTGTCAGTTACCGTTATTCATCCTTCATCTATGACCGCAGACGGATTATCAACTGCGATGATGGTGATGGGAACAGAGAAAGCTTATGAGTTTGCTCAGCAACATAATTTAGCTGTTTATTTAATTTCAAAAACGGATGATGGCTTTAAAGAGCAAGCAACGGTACAATTCAAACTGTTTTTAGAGAAAAAATAGTAGACCAAAAGTAGAGGTTGTTAATGCAAGTATTTTTATTAACCTTAGTCATGTTGTTAGTGGTTTTTGCTGCAATGTCGATTGGTTACTTAGTAAAGAAAAAATCAATTGCTGGTAGTTGTGGTGGATTAGGTGCGTTAGGGATAGACAAAGCGTGTAATTGCGACTCTCCATGTGACAAACGATTAGAAAGAGAAAGACAAGCTCGTGTGGCTAAAGAGCAAGCTTGGAAGCAAAATCAAATTATTTGATACGCCAATAAACTCAGCGTAATCGATTTATCAAATCAATCAAAGCACCTGTACTACTAAGTCTGGTGCTTTTTTATTACCAACTTGTTACTTTTCATACAACTCGAATTCATATATAGTTCGCTCCACCTTTTTGGTGCAATTACTCTATTATTAGAATTTGAGATAGTTTATGTTGGAATATTCCCTTATATTTATCGCGTTGTTGGCATTATTATCAATCGTATTTGAAGAGATAACTCATGTAAACAAAGCAAAAACCACTTTGTTTTTTGGTTGTATATCTTGGATATTATTATTTATTGCAGCCGAGCCTAGCCAACATGAACTTATAAACCACAGCCTTGAAGAAAATTTATTAGAAATTGCGGTTTTGTGGTTGTTTTTAATGTCGACCATGACGTTTGTTGCCTACTTAAATAGTAAAGGCATAATCCAGATGGCTGTGCAAAGGCTCTTCCCTGCTAAATCTTCTGTTACCATTATTATGTTTTTAGTGGCTCTATTCTCATTATTACTTTCTGCAATCTGTGACAATATTACCGCAACCTTAGTCTCTTTAACGTTATTACAATCGTTTAATATCGATATTAAAACCAAACTAAGAATGGCAATTTTAGTGGTTTTCTCAGTGAACTCAGGCGGCGTGGCGCTGATTACGGGTGATGTAACCACACTAATGATTTATCTAGATGGGCATTTACAAATTTCCCAACTATTTTTATTACTATTACCCGCACTAATAAGTGTTCTTTTCTTAGCCGCTATATTTTCAATTGGCCTTAAAGGTGAAGTAACAACGACTCCAGCGAACAGAGACTACGAATCAGTTGATTTGATGATAGCGGTTATTTTCTTCAGCACCATTTTATGTACCATGTTATTTAATGTTATTTTTGCCATTCCACCTGTACTAACATTCTTAACAGGCTTGTCCATTATGTTCTTGGTAGGACAAATGTACCGCAGTGATAAACAAGAAAGCCAAATGTTGGAATATATTCGTCAAATAGAGTTTGATACATTATTATTTTTCTTAGGTATTTTATTGTTAGTTGGGATGTTAAAAGAAGTTGGCATCCTACAAGTCGTGACCCAAATCTACAGTCAGTTTGATCCTATGTATTCGAATTATGTAGCGGGGATTGGTTCTGCATTATTAGACAATGTTCCACTTACCGCGGCCTTACTGAAAGCTGAGCCTGTGCTGAGCTCAGCCCAATGGTTAGGGTTAACTTATGCGGTAGGTGTAGGTGGTTCTTTGTTAGTGATAGGCTCGGCGGCAGGGATTATTGCAATGAGCAAAATTAAAGAAATGACCTTCATGTCCTATTGTCGTTATATTCCAGCTTTATTAGTTGCTTATACGATAGGTTATGGGCTAACCATATTGTTATCTAATTATTTCTACCATTAATAACCGTTATGTAAACGAAAGAGTCATATTAACTAGACTCTTTCACTTAGTTATTTTTATTTTTTAATAAGTAAAAAATAAAATTTAGTGCATCATCCATTACCAATCTTCTTTGTAAACGTTTTATGTGATTTTTTGTTTACATTAAACCGCTAATTCATTCTGATCACCGCAATAGTTAATGTTTGTTTTATTAATGCCATTTGTTTAACGTAAGATGGTATTAAAACAACAAACATAGAGTACGCTCATGAAGTTATTTACCGTTAAAACGCTTGTTAAGCCCTTGTTAATAGCGTTAAGCATTATTTCAATTAATGTGTTCTGTCAAACACCGTCGCCAGATTCAACGTCGATAAAGCAAAGTACCGTTATCAACAATGTGAAAGGTTACACTTATTTAAACAGTGGTGAATTAATCGAATTTTCATCAATTGTTTTTGAGAATGGAAAAGTCGTTGCGACAGGTGCCAATTTACTAAAATCTTACCCCGACGCACAAGTAATTGACGGTCAAGGGAAAACCATGTTGCCAGGCTTAGTAGACGGTCATGGTCACTTTTTAGGTTTAGGATTTAATTTATTGCAGGTGGACGTTAGAGATATATCATCAAAACAGAAAACCGCTTTTAAAGTAGCCCAATACGCAAAACAAAACCCAGAATTAAATTGGATTAAAGGCCGAGGTTGGAATCAAGTTCTTTGGCCAAGTAAAAAATTCCCTACTGCGAAAGACTTAGACGAGTACGTAGTAGATAGACCTGTGGTATTAAGTCGAGTTGATGGACATGCCGTCTGGTTAAACTCTAAAGCAATGGTGTTGGCTGGTATTACCCGAAATACTATATCGCCAGATGGTGGTGAGATAGTAAAAGATAGTACGGGTGAACCAACGGGCATCTTGATCGACAACGCAGAAAATTTAGTATGGGAGAAAGTACCAAAACAAACAGATGATGAGCGACTTGTCGCGTTTAATAAAGTGAATCAACACCTATTATCATTAGGTATAACCAGCGTACATGACGCTGGAATTGACCACGACAGCTATCATTTTTTACAGGACCAAGTCAAAGCCGATAACTTTAAAGTCCGTGTGTATGGCATGTTAGCCGCTACAGATCCTAAGTTAGTCGATATGTTAAAACATGGTTACATAAATGATGTTAATGACATGCTTTCCATCCGTAGTGTCAAAATATATGGTGACGGCGCACTAGGTAGTAGAGGCGCGGCGATGCTATCGCCTTATCATGATGATCCTAAAAATATGGGTTTATTACTGACAAAACCCGAACGTTTAAGAACATTATTTAAAACCATTTTTGATTATGATTTCCAAATTAACATTCATGCTATTGGTGATAGAGCAAACAGAATTGCATTAGATGAATTTGAATTTGCCTTTAACAGCCGACCAAAAGCTCAAACACTGCGTAATCGAATTGAACATGCTCAGGTAATTAACTTAGACGATATTCCAAGGTTCAAAACTCTGAATGTATTGCCATCGATGCAACCGACACATGCCACATCAGATAAAAACATGGCACAAGATAGAATCGGCAAAGAAAGGCTAAAAGGGGCTTATGCATGGCAGACTTTCTTAAAACAAGGCAGTAAAGTTATCGCAGGCTCTGACTTTCCTGTTGAATTAGCCAATCCATTTTTTGGTTTACATGCTGCAGTAACAAGGCAAGGCCGCGATAACCAACCTGAAAGCGGTTGGATAAAAGAAGAGTCTTTGACCATAGAACAAGCCTTTAAAGCCTTCACTTTAGATGCCGCTTATGGTGGCCATCAAGATAAAATACTAGGCGGGTTAGAGCAAGGGAAATGGGCGGACTTCATTTTAATAGACCAAGATATCTTTAACATAGATGTTCAAGATATCTGGAAAACTAAAGTTGTTGAGACTTGGGTAGCGGGTAAAAAGCAACACTAAAACTGGCGGATTGAAACAAAAGGACGTTAACACGTCCTTTATTTTATAAACAGTTTTAGAGTTAATTGAATTTATGTGCAGCTAAAGACGTACTTAAAGATTGAGTAAGGTTAGGAATCAAATGGCGAAAACGTTTGTGGATCATATGAAATCCTTTACGTTTTGCTAAGGTAAAAGTATTCAACCCTAAAGAGGTAATATTCTGAGTGTTTAGATCAAAAACCATGATCATGGCGTCTAATTTATTTTGCTCAAACATTTGTTCCATTCTTTTGTAATCACCAATCTCATATACGTTGATGGCTTTATTTGTAAGTAGTTCTTGGTAATAAGCTTCTTGAGCCACTAAACCTAGTATTTTGTTAGGATCGTCAAACAACTTTTTATTACATGCGATTGATTGCTGGCAGATTAACGTAACTTCGACCATACCCAAAGATGGTGGTACGCTGATATAATTAACTTGTTCATTCAGTATGTTTTCGGTTCGGACTACCAGTCCATCTAACCGATTTTGGCTTAACATTTTAAATGAACGTTTATCACTAACAGGGATAAAGTCTGGGTATATTCCTAATCTGGCATAGGATTCTTTTACAATTTGTAAATAATGTTGTTCAATTGCAGGATGTGGGGCATAACCTATTACGTTTATTGAATTATTTTCTGTCGCGACTGACGAATGACAAGCTAAAAAAAGTGTCAGCAATAATTTCAACTTCATTTTTACCCCAATAAACATATGTCTATATATCAGTGTAACCTATTGTAAATCATAGAGGAAATTCTGTGTGAATTTTAAGCACAAAAAAAGGTCTTATTTAAAGACCTTTTATATTAGATATATTGAGCACTATTTTACTGGCAGTGTAATCGTGCCTGTGTGGATTTCACCTTTTAATGTTTCATAGCTATATTCAAAAGAAATAGTATTAACGTCTGAATCTGTATTGTCATTCATATTATATTCAATGTAACCATATCTCCAATATTCACCATCAGTTAAGGTAGTGCCAAAGTTAATTGAGTTAGTATAACCAATGATATTTTCATTTAGAGCTAATGAAATTGTATTCACTTTTGAAAGTTGTAATGAGCCATTTCTTACTAAAGTATAAAGCTGATTAGTTGCAGTTTGTACACCATCCTTAATAATGATGCTTTTCTTCATTGTAAACTCTTTAAGTAAATTCACTTCTTTCGGTAAATACAAATACGTGTTCTGTGAAGTATAAGAGTCAGGGGTTGTCACATTTGCTGTATTATTTGTAACTATATATTGATCATTTACACGGTAATTATTGTTATCTAATACCATTGAGTTGATATCAAACAAATCGGTTTCAGCAAACTTTTCTTGACTGTAGAAGTTTAAACTTTGGTTAATATTTAGCTTTATATCACTCGCTTTTTCTTTGATTTCTCCAATGCTAAGCCTAAATTGCTCATTACTCGTAATTGGATCTTTTGGTCTTATGGTTAACATTGTATTGTTTAAGCTAAGCTCAGTGGTAGTTTCAATTTTTATATCTTGTTTTTCAATTAAAGTTGAACCCGATAATGTCAAATCATCAGCAGAGTCATTCCCTTTAACAACATTTAACTTATCAAGCTGTAAGATCTCAATTTCGCCGTCGATTAACTCAACAGGAACAGAGAAAAATAGCTTATAAGAATAATCATCTGGATCAACTTGCTGTGAGTAAGCAAGTAAAGATAAATTGGTATCTGCATTAGGGTTTAATTCTTGCGTATACATCACAATATCAATACCACTTTCATTTATGTCTACTTTATATTCACGGTCATTAGTATAATGAGCTGAACTACTGTTATAAACCTTTAAAGTATCTTCACTATCAATAGTTAATTCTGCGAAATTACTCATATATAACTTATCTTCGAATTCGAAAGACGGTAGGTTTATACGTAATTTATTTAAGATGTTCACATCCATTGTGTATTGGCCTAACTCATTATTATAAATAGCATTAACATTATTTAGTTTATCTAATAATGATAATGATGCGCCTTCAACTCGGTTTAGGTTTTGATCAAGTATGGTTATTCGCAGCTTTAATTCCTGAGGTTCTAAAGCTACCGCTATTTCAGGTATATACTTCTTAAGGTAAAGCGTATCAGCATTTTTTAAATTTGTTTCTGAAATCGTCAATCGATCTAGGTTGTTATAATAATTATCATAAAGTTGATAGTTATAGTCACCGTCGCCATCAGTATCTAAGTTGGCATAAAATATAGGTGTACTAAAATATTCAGGTATCGTAACAGAATAAGTATTCGTCGTTTGGTTATATGACGATTCATAATCATCTTGAAAGTAATAAGCAGTATTGTTTACAGAGCGAGCTGTAAATTTAAGATCAGTGATTGCGGTTTTAGTTTCAACATCAAGAACTGAAAACGAGTAGGTAATAGCTGGGCTAACGTTAATTGGTTGTAGATTCTGATAATTAATCCCTTCATCAGTGTAATACGTTCTTGTACTGATTGTACGAGGCATAAATTCGTCAGATGTACTTTCTATTAAAATAGTAATATCTGAGTTGCCAGCTAAGCCTTCTAGAGAGTATTCACCACTGTTAGCTTCAACAGAGTCACTCCATTGCGATCCTATTTTATAAGACACTAACGCACTTGCTGGAGCTTGGTTAGTTGATAAATCGATAATAGACCCTGTTAAGGTTACTGTTGGTGTTATGGCTGGCTCTATCGTTGTGTTATCGTCACTGTCATCTTTGACTTCGATACAAGCAGTTAAAAATAATGAGGCAAGCAAAGGCAGTAAAAAGTTACGTTCCATGTTGAATTTTCCAATTTAATTAATGTAATTGTTATAAATGAGCGCGCTAAGATACGCAGTTTAAGTCAGTATGTAAAATAAAAAACTTGCCCAATTAACTGTTTGTTTATACAGTTAACTTTATGAGAAAAATAATTCACATCGACATGGATTGTTATTAAACTCTAGAGTGTAATCTCCAAGAAATTTGTGTAAGAAATCAAAACGCTACTACACTGAAACTAAATGGGTTAGTTGATTCGTAAGAAGTGTATGTATAGATATAACGATAAAAAACTGAATAGACACTATGTTTATTTGGATGATGATCACAATCCATTAATTTTACCATGTCTTTTTGCTCGATATACACAAGTTCTAAACTTTAGAGTCGAGTCTAACTCTTATCAAGATGAAACTTCAAATAAGATAATTTACAAATTTTTAGAAAAAGAAATAGGGCCTGATACGAGTTATAAAATTTGCAATCATTTAGGTCGTTTTTTAGAGTGGGTAAATGAATATAATGATATTGAACACGTTAATATCTATACACATACAGCATTGCCGGACCTAGTAATAAATGAATATATAAATGAGTTTTTGATAGATGAATGCTCAAAAAGTGAAGCGGTTGTAGATCAGGCTGTTAACTCTATTAGTTCTTATTATAATTGGTTGGTTCTTTTCTTTGGGAATAAACGCAAATACATTGGAGTTAAAACTAAATTCAGAACAGCGGCACGAAATAATAATAAGGGACCTTTAGCTGTAAACTACTTGTTACCACAAACACGTGAAATTATTTATCGCAACACAAATACTCTATTACAGGAGATTGTTCTTAGAAATGGTGGTGAATTAGGATGCAGGACTATGGAAAACAGAGGTTTTTTGCTAAATGATTTTAAAGCAAATCAAAGGAAATACAGTGGAATACTAAGTTTATTTGAACAGCTAGAGTCTAATGGTAGTCAGAAGGAATTTAAATATCACTTGCCATCTTTATATACAAAGTATGGCCGGAGTCGAATGTTATATATACCTCGAGATTTACTGCAAAAAATGAAACGATATTGTGACTTGGAGAGACCTAAATCTAACTCAAATCATCTATTGCTAGCAAATTCAGGAAAGACAAAGGGGAAATGCATAGACAGATCCTTTGGGTCAAATACCTTTCTTTTAGCGAGAAGAAAAGTAATAGAGAAAATAAATTCAGGGATAGATTTATACTCTGGAATTCAAAATATCACAGAGAGTAATGTATATCACCATTTAAGACATTCTTTTGGTACTGACATTTTTTACAACCTGTGTGAAGGGCAAAATAAGAGCTATGAAAGTATAACGACAACATCAGGAATATACATAGAAACGGCAAGAAGATTAGGTCATAAAGTTGATGGAATGCATGCGAACGAAACGACGAAACGGTATATTCATTCTTGTGGTTATCGAGAACACATGTTGAAGGATGTAACTTATGGCTAGTAAAGGTATTTCAAAAGCTCATGAAAATAGAGAAATATTAAAATCTGAGTTATTAGAAGAGCAAATCTTAAGTGAGCTTCAAACTCGCCAAACTCCCCTGTCATCCACATATCCACTCAATTCGACTTTTATCTTGCTTCAAGAAATCCCTGGTACACGGCTAAAAGAACGTAAGTTAGTCTTTGAGGACATAAATGATACAACAAAGGCCTTTTTATATCGAGTGGTCATAGCTGCGCACAACTATGCATATGTTAGTGAGTTTGCGCCGAAATCAGCAAAGGTTGTTGTTGAGCAATATGGTGTACGTTTTATTAAATGGTTGAATGAAGCAAGAATATTAAACCGGTTCAATGCACTTAAAGAGTATGAAAAATATCATTTTGATTTGTTGGGGAACCACGGCGGCTATAGTGTTTTAAGTAAGTTGTTGGCAATACTGTCATATGCTTACGAATTTGACGAATTTCGGCTTACCTTGACAACTGATGAGTCAGAACTTTTTAGAAAGCTAAAAGGCACGTCAGTTAGCCCCAATCTAAATAAAAAGCAAATTTCATTAGCTAGTTACTTTGGGGCGCTTGATTGGTTGAGACGAGACGATGTAGGGGTTGGTAATCAACTTTATCTGACGCTGGCATCAGCTAAGTTGACGGTAAATTCGCTAAGGTGGACGGCATCTACAATTATTATCAAACTATTTGAATCTAAAGTTGCGTTACAACAATTTTTGGTTGTGAGCGGATTTACAGCTAATGATTTTCAGTTTATTGACGATCTGAGCCTAACAACCTCTGGTAAGAAAGTGTATACAGCAAAAATAGTCTATCGTTTGATAGAAAGTTTTCATTCTCTAGATGAAAAACCTTTAGGTTTAAGAAATGCACTAGAGTTGTTACTACTTTCAAATATGACTAACGTGACTAAATTCGAAAAAACAAGGCATGCACTTACTTCTAATGAGATTTTTAATGAGATATTTCATACTAAATATATAAATGTAGAAAACAATTTTTCAGCGTCTTTAGCAGAGCGTAATTTTAAAAGTTCTTTTGATGGTACTTTGCTTTCAATGAATGTTATATCGCGTATTTTAGATACAAAAAAGTCAATGCCAATAACAGAGTTGGAAAAATTAATGTTCAGTTGGTTAATGGCAAGCCTTACGGTTCAGCCTTCTGATATTCCCAAATTATCGTTGAATTCATTTCGGAAATTAATAGTAGGTGGAAGGATTGGACATATAGAATGCGAATATTTCAAAGGCCGATCCAATGCAATTCATAATACTCGAACTTTATCAACCAGAAAAATAGAAGGCAAAGCGCTACTTATCTACCTGGAACAGCATGAAAATAAGAAAATGCAGACTTTTACGGCGATTACACCACATCTTTTAAAAGGATTAAGGAGTGTTTATGGGAGCTTAGTGGCTGTTCTGGAATTACCTTATATGAAACAACAGTTGGAAACGTCACATTTACAGAATGGGGAGAGCCCTATAATTATACCTACAGTGCTACAGGCATTAATATCTCATCAATATAAGCCCACGAAAGGCCAGTTATTTGGATTGCAGGCGATAAAAAACTCAGCTGTTCATGCATATGCTGACCCGTACACTTTACACTACCTTATCAATCGTAATTCACATTCTAATGGGACAGAAAAGCTTCATTATCTAACCCAGGACAATGAGGAGTTTATTAATTCTTCAGGTCGTATCACTCGAAGTATCATGATAGATCTAATTAATAATGTATTTGATCTGGATTTCAATGAGCCAAATCAGTTCGAATTAGATGGTGACGAAATTAAAAAAAGAAAAATGACTTCGAAACTAAAAAGGCTATCTTTAATAACGAATTTTCTAATGTTACAGATGCGATATCTTATAAGTCGGAAGAGTTACTATCTAGATTAAAGGTAGTGACTGAACAGAGTAAGGGAGTAGTAAATGAAGTTGGGATTTTATCATTTTCTAATCTTAGAGAAGAAAACTTGCTACCGATTTATGTATTAGATAGTAAAATCACCGTATTCAAAATGCTCAATTATCTTTATGAATTCAAAAAAATACAAAAAATTATTATGTAGTAACTCTGATTATCTCTACTTAACTGTATTCCCATATGTCGAATGGATTGAGAAAGTACTGCCTACACTTAGCAAAAAATCATTAAGAGATGGAGAGGAACTCTATAATATTGCGAGAAGCAATGGAGTTACCGTCAGTGTTTTTCATTCGCTCTAATAAGGAAAGCCTATGTTAAGAAGAGTTAAGGATAATAAATTAAATACTTTCTGGGAAGAACAAAATACTAAGTTGCTTGCCCATGAAAACTTTCTAAATGAATATGGGGATATTTATTCTGACAAGTTATATTTTCGGAAAAGTAATGGTGGTAAAACTGAGTTAGATTTTTCAATATTCGAAATGCCACATTTAAATGCACATAGGCCTGCGAGATTGAATATAGGTGGCGCTTGTTATTCACTATCAATGGCTGAATATGTAAAGCTCTCTGTAGTTTGCGCTGTTGTTCTGAAAAGAACAGATTTAGCACGTATTGTATATCAATTTAATCTCGATTTGGCTGGTTTTTTTAAACTTCAAGAGTGTAATTTACTTGTTTCAAAAAATGTTGAAAGTTTTCATTTGAATTTTCTTACGAATAGGTTTAATCGTAAAGGAATGTTCGCTCGTTTAAGTGCTCCAGCTCATAATTCGACATACGGTTATTGTAACTTAATGGACCAAAGAGATGGCCTACATTCGATAGGCGTATCAGGAGTGGTTGATGTTAAATTAACAAGTAAAATGTACCAATCGGCTTTGAATAATGTTTGTAAATCCTTAATGGGAATAACTCTATCAGAGTACAAAAAAGGTAGTAGTTTAAACTTTTTGACCTTGGAAATAGGTCAGTATTATATGGATTATTTGCGAGGGTGTTATGAGGATAACTACTTTTACACACTTATATGCAAGCGTTCAATATCGAAAGTATATAAGAACATTGGTGTCAATGAAGGAGAAAACAAAAGTGCCGGTAGTGTGAACCTATGGAGACTAGTTATTTTAGACACCATTCGTGGTACTTACCAATTTAACAAAAAATCCAACACCACAGGGCTTAATTCAGACGAGCTGCACTATGCTACCAAATTAGTACTTTTCAGTGAGTACCAGAACAATTTTGAAAAGGTCATGGCTGTTAGAGAAAAGAATATCCTCATGGTAGTAAGGGAACTTGGTCTGGAGTCGCGCTTTGATGCAGTTGAAGTGATACGTTTACTCATGCTCCAAAAATACTTACCTTTTAATGCCAGTAAAGAGCCAGAAGACATTTGGATAGATTACTTGAGCTCTTTGAGTAGAAGTACTGTAGATAGTCATAAGTTGAATAAAGTAACAGTTGAAAATATTTACGAGTTAATGCGTAAGTTTATTGATAAGCAACGCCTTGACGAAGTAGCTTTTTTTAATTCTCTTCAACTTTGGTTTTTAGATCTGGTGCGGGACTCTAGAGTTAGAGGGATTGTAGATTTTACATTTACCCTTGAACGAGTGGCTGATGCAATGACTTGCTTGATTGTAGGTTGGCTTGGCTACAGAAAAAGTGAATATGGATTTCCTCTTTCAGCTATTCATGCAGAGCCTAACTTAGACATCTTAGATAACTCGCACATCCCTTTTCGATTTAAATTGAAATGGGTTGTTCCTAAGACCAATGGGTCTTCAAAATTGGATCGAGAAATCACATCTCAGTGCTACCAAGTTGCTTCAGAACTGAATGTACTTTTTCAACCACCTAATGGTGGACCTTGCTTGTACAAATCTTCTGGTTTAATAAAAAAACAACCTACGTCCAATCAATCAGGTGTATACCTTGAGATGCGAGTAAAGAGTAACTGGTTTATATTTGTTCAGCGATATAAGCCATTTAACGATGTTTTAGAGCTTGATAGGTTATCAATGAAAAAGAATAGCGAGTTGTCTCTTTCCGAAAAGCAAAGGTTCACGGAACTGAGTCATCAGTATGATCTTTCAAGTGCCCGCGGTAAACACTTATTAGAGAGTAGCAAAGCGCTTAGAGAAGGGATAGTCATTTTGAACTGCACGTATGTCGCAGGCTCAAGAGCACTTGAGCGTTTCAAAAACTCTTTAATTGAATATCAGCAGACCGGAGATATTTCAAATCTAGAACACAAAAAGGTAGTTGAAAACTACTTATCGGCAGAGACTAAAGTTTGGTTGAGCGGCAGTAATAGCCGAATAGACAGAAGGGCAATGAAGAGTATCGCTACGGAGCTACTTCGTTGCGTTAATTATCCGACTCCGCATGCCTTTCGCCATATTTGGGCGGAAGCAGTACTTATGCGTTATCAAGGGGATGTAGGTGCAGCTATACGTCATCAATTCTGTCATATGGATGATTCTTTTTTCATGGCTTACCTTAGAGATAAAGAAGCGAAGAGTTTGATCAGCGTTGCTCGTCCTAAAGTTTTAAACACGATTATTGATACATTACTCATTGAACATAAAGCAATCGGTCTTAATTTCTTAGGGGGGATTGCCCGGTTTGTAGGTAAGTCTGTCAGCATGACGCAAGTTGTCACACCTAGTGAGTTTAGAGCTCTTAGAGAGCAAATTACTCGTCGAGTTATTTCAGTAAACTCAGCACAGTACGCTACGTGTATCCCCAGAGAGGGGACGGAATCTAGAGCTAAGTGCGCTGAATTTGGAGGTATAAATCCTCATAATGCTAAGTTAGCATTTTGTCTAGATTGTACAAACGCTCTTGTTACCGAGGGCAACCTAAGAGGTATATGGGAAGTGATTCAACCGTTTATTAAAGAGTCCTTACATGAAGATGTTATGGGTTTTATGGTGCAGCATCACTTGCCAACGATACGATCAGCTGAAAAAAGAGTGAAGGAAATGCGTTTAGACTCCAATGCTGAAAAAGTTGATAAAATGCTGTATTGGTTTAGCAAAGCAATTGAAAGCATCGAGACAAAACTGTATGTGGAGGAAGAGTTACATGGATGATTTAGATGCGTTGATGTCAGATGATTTTCTTGACAGCTTAGACGTAAAAAATAACGACGATAAGCATCATCAGCAAGTAGATTGGCCAGTTTGGGTCAAAAGTGAAAGTCATACAACCTACCGCGTATGGAAAGCAATATTGAAGCTTAAAGTAACGAAAGAATTTCAAATAGCTAATTTCGGAAAGGTGGCCGACGGAAAAACCCCAAAAAGTCTCTATCGGATAAAAAAATCAGAGGTTGCACTAGCTGTCGGTGTATCTGCTCAAAGTATATTTAGAAGTTCAATGTTCAGTAAATATGTATTGCAGTTTTTTGATGTAGCAAATAAAGAGCTTCTTGAAAGGCACCAGCGAGAACAAAAAAAACAAAAATCTAGGTTTACAGTTACAGGGGTTCGTACAAAGAGAAAAGATGACTTGGTGTTTGAAGTGCAGGAGCTTCGTAACAAAGTTAAGGAGTTAGAATGCAGGCAAGTAAAGGACACGCTTGATGTAGTGCTTTCAAAAATGCCAATTGATTTAAGAAGGAAACTTAGAATGTATTAGTTTTATTAAAGCCCCGAGGGGAACGGACGTCACCCTACCATTCAAATGAAATTTGCTCTGTTTTACTTTTAATAGGTGTAAGCCCTATGTGGGTACCAAGTAGGCGTACCTTTTTTCCATTGCCTCGAGTAAAGGCTTCAATTAGTAATTCAGATAAAATGGCCAAGTCAATTTTATCTGTTGAAAACTCTTTTGTTGTTTGGTGAAAGTCCGAGAACTTGACCTTTACACCAATTTTACCGATACCATTTTCAATTAGGTGTGTTACAGCTCTTTTTTGAAGTTCGGGCAGTAATTTTTCTATAAGAATACTATTAAGGATAGATAAGTCAGAAATATCCTCAGGGAATGTTCTTTCTACCCCGATGGACTTTCTTTCTCTACTTATAATAATTGGTCTATCGTCATTACCACTACACCTATCCCATAATAATTTCCCTAGTTTGCCATATTTAGAGATTAATTTTTCCAAATTTAATGCTTTGACATCTCGGCCATATCTCAGGTTATCACGAAGTAGTTTTTCATTAGTTACCTTGCCGACTCCCGGTATTTTCCGTAATTCCATATCGTCAATGAAGGAATCTACATGATTAGGTGGGATGACAAATATACCGTTTGGTTTATTTAGGTCTGAAGCAACCTTCGCCAAGAACTTTATAGGAGCTATACCAGCTGAAGCTGTTAAATTGAGTTCTTTGTATATTGAAGAACAAATATCTTGGGCTATTAAAGTCGCAGAGCCATCAAAGAGTTTACATTCGGTGACATCCAAATATGCCTCATCTAAGCTTAACGGTTCAATTATGTGAGTATAGCGTTCAAAAATCTCTCGAATTTGAGAGCTAACCAATTTGTATACATCCATTCTACCAGGAACCAAAATTAAGTCAGGGCATTTTTGTAATGCAATACTAGTCGGCATCGCACTTTTAACACCATATTGTCTCGCTATATAATTACTAGTAGAAAGTACACCACGAGACTGTCTACTCCCCCTACAGCAACTGGTTTATTTACTAAGTCTGGGTTATCTCTAATTTCAACAGATACAAAGAATGCATCCATATCAACGTGAATTATTTTTCGCATAATTAAAGACCTAATATTTAAACTGTTTAAATATACAGTTAACTTCGTAAGGTATCAATAAAGAATAATCGTATTAAGGACTGTTCAACAAACTCGAATTGGACAAAAACGAGTCAGAATTGGATTTCTCTTAGGATCGTAAAGCACATTGTTTGTATGGATACAACGGATTTACGTTCCTTAAATTATGTTACTGGGAAGAACCCATATCGACCAATTTCCTTGTTCTTAGAAAAGTGGTAGTAAGTCATTTTTGGCTTCAAGTATTCATCTGGCTCTTGGTTTTCAAACACAATTATTTGTTTGTCATTAAAAGAGTCGCAAAGGTCAATGTAGAAAGCAAAAATCATATCCTTTTGTAACTGTACCTCATCATCGTTTTCATCATTATCACCCGCCTTATACGTGGTCAAAGGAGAGTCCAGAATTACAAACTTTGGGTGGCGTTCAAACTTAGACAAGTACTCCATCAAGCCGAGTGAAAACGCTGCATACGAGATTGCTCTATATCCTTTACCAAAATGAGATCGAGGCTTTCCACCTATTACCAAATCTCGACTTTTGATATCAAAGCTCACACTTTCATAGCCGGGAAATGCCCAACGCTGCAAGATTGAACTAATGTTTTTGCACAAAACATCTAATTCTGCACTGAAATCAGGAATTATGTATTTTTCAGTTCTATCTTCGAGCTGGACTCGCAATTCACCTATTTCTTTTAACAAGTTTTCACGAGAATCCACAATTGCTCTTTGTTTCGAAAACTCATTCTTTTTGTTATTTAAAAGCCTAATAGCAACTTTATAGTCTTTAAACTTCGAAGATATGTTATCGTCGATTATTTCGGACAGTTCTTTAACTGCCGCTTCTTTTTGAGTTATATCTTCTTCAAGCAATTTGTACTCTTCTTTTAAGTCATCAATCGAATCCTTTAATCCTTTAACTCGAAACTTATTCTTACTTATCTCCGCCTCAGTGCTTTGTATTAGTTGCTTTAGATCTTTTACATCTTTTTCTTTTTGAAACTCTTGATCACATGTGGGGCAATTTGCCAATTCATATAACCCAACGAATGACGCAGCTTCTGACCCTGCTTCTAATCTTTCTAAATCTGAATTATATTTATCGATTAAAAGAGTAAACCTTCCTTGCAGTAGCAAATTTTCTTTTTCTGCTTCACGTAATTTACTTAACTCGCCTCTAAAATTATTCCTTTGAGAATCAAGTTCACTATTTGCTTCAATTAGAGCAGTTAGTTCGTCTTGAGCCTTGAATAGAGATTCCTCCAATCCATTCAATTCTACGTCTAACTTTTCAGTTGTGACCTTTACTTCTTCATGGTTAGAAAATTTCTTGGCTACATATTCCTCCAGAGCTTTAACGCGAGACTCTACAGCTCCTTCCGTATCTTGCTGCTGCTTCAACTCTTTAACCACTGAGTCGTCCGCACCAGTGAGCATAGTCTTAAGTAATGACGTTTCTTGAGTATACTCTCGCTGGCCTTCTCCTAGAGGTGAAGATTCGGTAATTATTCGCCCCTCATCGACCAAAAATAGTTTGCTCAGCACGCGCAAAGTTAAAGAGGAAGTATTTAAGCTCTGTACACCTTTGACTAATACTTTGTCGTTTAATCCCAACTTATTGAGAATATGTGTTGATAGGTTATTTTTTCCTTTGTGGCTTGGGTTTAGAACAATAGTTTCTGATTCTGCACCATCTAGCTCAAGTTTAATTAAAGTTACTTTAGGTTTGGTAGCCGATATTTCCCTTCGAAGAATAAAGCTTTCTTTTTCATCAACTTGAATTTCCGTTTCAACGGTATTGTAGCCTTTAGCTTCATCAATATCTTTAGGAGGATCTTCACCACCAAAGATATATTGAAAACACTTAATAACATAAGATTTACCAGTATCAGATGCACCAGCAACTACATTTAATCCTTTCTCAAAGCAAAGTTCTGCTTTGAGTTTGCCTTTTCCTGTTACGGATATTCTTTTAATAATCATGCCTAAATCGAAACTCCTTTTCTTAACTCCATTATCGGTATCTGAATAATCCTTTTAGAATGCTTAGACAACCAACTTAATCGTTCCCAAATTTTGATGAAGTAATTTGAATTCAGGCAGCTAACAAAGCTATTTGTATTTTCATTCGCACAAAATGACTTTCCATTTTCATCATAGTGAACATCAATAAGTCCTTTTTTAATAAAAAACAAAAGAGATTTAGGAAGAAGTTCTCTCCGTTGTGCTATTTCAGCCAAATGATTTGGTACAGCAGGATGAAGATTTGATGGCCCATCAAACTCACTTGAATACAATAGTGCGTAGTCTAATAAGACCAATTCATCTATGTCGAATTTGTTGCCTTCCATACTCGATAGTATTAGCGCGGCTCTAGTTGCTAATTCAACATCACTATTGAATATCTGAGGAACTTTAAATTTTACCTGTTCCATTTTAAAGCCCCTTTATTTACCAATTGGTGGCAAGCGCCTTTTCTATCACGAATACTCATGTATAAATCTAATGGATGTGACGTAAATGAAACTTGTGTTACATGATTCGAAATGGCTAAATATTTATCCCAGCCATTATTGTGAACCATTAAAACAAGGCTAGAAATGGCTTCATAACAATTTTCAAGCAAGTTTTCGTAGGTATCTGGAGGCATAGAGTCTCTAGAAAATTTCTCTAGGCTTTCTGCTGAATAAAAGTTTTTACGAGCACTTTTTAATTCCATTAAAAACTCAGGAAATACGTCCAAATCATCAACAGAACTGACCTGAGCCTCTACGGATTCGATTGCCCGTAATAACTCAGCTATATATTTCAATTCATTAATTTGAATTTTTGGTGGAGGTGTCGCTGCGGCAGGTCTATCAAACTCTAATGCACCAAACCTTCTTATGTAGTAAGGAGTAAAATTTTTATGTAATTCGATAAGCTTTAACTGTGGGATTTGGTCAAATATCGTGAAATCTACTTTTTCATCAATAAACCTAAGAAAGTCCCCACTTAGACTTACGCTCTTAGTAGAGGTGATTTTATCCTTACACTTTTTATCCCAGCCAGAAATTAGTTCATTTTTCAGTTTTTGAGAATCTTTTAGGGCGTTTAGACTCACGCCATTTAATCCACTCTTAGCAACAAAATAATACTTCACAGGCATGGAAAAGTGCCCTTGATACGAGTGGTAGCAGAGCTTTCCTATTTCTAGGAGAATATCTGTTAAATTTAACGGTGAGCCATAATATTTACATTGAAAGTTTTCCCATTGGCTATCTGGGGTATACGCGATAACGTCTCGTCCCATATCTCCAGCACCACCAACTCTATTGACTCTAAGGTACTGTGTTTTCCAATAAGTTGCCAATTCGCAGGTAAATTCCTCCCAGTCTTCATCGTCCATTTGTTGAAGTCGCTTCAGAGGCGAAATGACTTCCCCTGCTAAAGCAGAAACGGCTGACAAAGGAGCATTATCATTTTTCGGAAGTGGAATTTCTTTTTCTAGTTCCATCTAAATATCGAGTCATCCAAGATTTTAATTATTATTTAACTTAATATATTCCTATATTTAGAACAAAAAATATAGCCTTTTAGTTTTCGTTTATATTGTTTATTTTGTATCTAGCAGCAGGATGTGACTTCTCATAAGCACGATCCAATTCAGGGTTCGTTACGTGGGTGTAGACCATTGTGGTCGAGATTCCTTATCAACTCATTTTGGGGCAAAAGCGTGTTAGCTTGAATGCCTGCTTTGTACCATTTTCGGACATTCAGCCTTAGCTCGTTTATGCCCCGAAACAAGTTAGGAAAATGCAATATTTGCATTTTGCTTTTGCCCCATAGTAAGTTAACACAAATAGTCTATTATAAACTTTTTTGTGACAAGAGGGCCGTGATGTCTTTTTGTTGGCGTTGTTATTTGTTCCGTATCACAAATTGTATTCTAACCCGTTACTTAGACTAACCTAAATCATGAAGGTAAAGGCCTTGGGATTCAAATTCAACTTCCCACACTTGAATCAAGTCGGTCAACAGGGCCAATCTTTGCTTTAAGTTTATAATTTAATTTTTAGTCACGAGCAAGCTTAACAGTAGCTAAGTGGTATCTATAGTATTGTTATTGCAAAGATATAAAGGATTAGGCCAACTTTAAAAACTCATGTTCAACTCCAGTCAGTTCAGCATTTTCGATGTTATCTTTAATTGTTTCAATTAAGTGCTTTATATTTGGTGACATTTTTTGTTTGTAAAGACATCCATCCAAATCACCAGACTCGCAAATGGGACACTTTGTCAATGCCTCCCCGCATTGTTGATGCAAATCATTTATATACCCAAGTAATTGATTAAAAAAATACTTTATATGCCATTTTCCTTTGCAAATATTTTTTAAGTCAAGTAGACATGATTGTCTAATCCCTTTAGCATTTCCAAAATAGTCCAGTTCTTCTTTTTTTGTCGCAACATTTCTAGTTTATTTGGAGCTAACAATATGGATTCATAATTTGCTGAGAAGGTTACTAATCCTCTGTATTCAGGTTCTACCGCTGCCTTAAGAGCTTCCAGAGTTATGTAATAAAAATCAGAAAAATCTTGATTTAGTTTTAATAAGAGGTGATCTGATAACACAGCACTTAGTTGTTCGTCCGTGGCTGAAGTTAACAGCTTGACCGTTGAAATAAGAGATCTTGAATTTACAAAGCAATTTTCGAATGAATAGGTTTCGAGATAATATAGACCGTTGAGATTTTTTATTTCATTTCTAAATGGTTTAGCATCGGAATCAACTATACCTAAACAGTGTTTGAATGCTTCGTGACCATCTCCATATATAGAATTTAGCTCTTCAAATTGAGTTTCAATCTCATGACACCCTGACGCACAACTTTTAAAATATCCGATATGCTTTACTTGGAGCTTTTTTTAATTTTATTGGCTAGGCTAATATACGTTTTTAAATCTTCCTTTCCTTCAACCACCACAAGTGAACGTCGTGTCATTACAGCTTTAATGACCGCTTTATGTAATTCTAAACGCATATCCTGAGGAGACATTTTAATATACCTCGTCAGAAATATACTTAACTTTCAGTTCTGCAAGGTTATCTATTGATTCTGCAATGATAGGGCTATGAGAAGCAACTATGATTTGGGTATTTGGAAGAACTTCTTCTAAAGTTGGTAACAGCGCTTCTTGCCACATAGCGTTTAAGGATATTTCAGGCTCATCAATAATAATAATATTTCGATTGCTAGCTTGCTCTAAAATCAATGTGAAAAGAGTCAAAATATGTCTTTCACCACTTGATAATTGATTTATTGAATGTGTTGTAGATTCCGTTTCAACCCATATTTTTTGTGTATCTATAAGTAACCTTTTATTTTCGCCAGTAAATTCGTTAAACCTGTCGACAATTGTGTTAATTGCTGACAACTCTTGCTCTGAGTCTTTAAGCTGAGTTGACATTTCACTTAGCAATCGAATTAATAGTTTATTTCCAGTTAAACTTTCCAAATCATCTTTTTGTTTTAATTTTCTTAATTCATCAACAATTCTATTTTTAAAACTGTTTTCAGTTTTGTCGTCTAAGGCTTCAATCAAAAGATCTTTATTTTTGAAGATATGAGAACTAATATCATTGAAGTAATGTGAGTGAGGACCAATATTACTCTCTTCAGAAATCGCGCCTGCTAATGTATCAAATAAGGCATTTTGAATTTTTCGAGCTGCGTTTCTCCTTGCTGTCCTATATCGTTCCAGCAACGAGCCCTCGACGTTATCCATATTAATGTCTTTTAAAAATGGATGTGGTTGCTGAAGGTCAAACGTGCTTGTTCTTCTGTTTGCATCAGCCCTAAATTTTAAGAAATTAAAAATTTCTTCTGAAAACTCTTCAATTTCTCTAACACTTCTAAAATTGGCTCTTAACTCTCTTTTTCGTTGTATAAAATTACTCAGTAACTTCCTATTTACATTTAGTTTATTTGAGTGCATCCCTCTTTCAACCCCGAGAGTTAAGGAGGTCGCGTCTGCTAATGGACTACTTGTTAATTGCTCCCAATCATAAAGGTATTCAACTACTTTTTCGACTTCATCAAAAAGAGATTCTTGAACTTCATAAACATGCTCAAACCTATTTACCACGATACAATCTTTAATTACTGTTGAGTGGTCTTTAGCATCATCAAAATGGCTATAATCAATAGTAATTTTAGAAACTTCTTCCTCGAGCAAAACAGAATCATCTTGTCGAAAAAAGCCATTGAGGATTTTGATTAGAGTCGTTTTACCTGAGCCGTTTCTACCAAATATAATTGAAGATTGAGCTTTCGAAAAATCGACTACAAGCGACTTGTTTGGGGATTTAAATCCTATAATTTCTAATCTGTCAATTCGAAGCATTTAAAAGTCCATCTCATAATTTGTTAATTTATTTTGCTTTAACGTCAAGTATTTATCAATAAAAAGTTATTCCAACTGAATTTCTAAAGAAGCTTTAATTAGTACAAGCCTAAATAGCTACTAACATTGAGATTTAATGCTCACCTAAAATGTACTGGAAAAAGTTCGATTTACAATGTTATTCCTCACCTTGATACTATTCGTATCACCGTCAGGATACAAAATTAGACGAGAATACATATCGTAGGCAATATAGACTAAATTGAAGAGCTGTAGTGTTTAACAATTAGAGTGTTTACGTTAACGCATTTCTGTCCAAAAGTGAGTTTTGAACTTTGTTGTCACAATTTCGTTGGATAGGCAGGTTGAATAAGTTTAAGTATTAATCAACCCTGTGTTAGAGAAAAGTTTTTAAATTTAATGTCAACCGACATCACTTACACCACCAAATGACACTTTATATACCAACCGGTTATGTTATTTGTCACTTATCACCAGCAAATGACACTTTATAAAACAACTGGTTATGTTAATTGTCACTATCACCAACAAATGACACTTTTATATAACAACTGGTTATGTTATTTGTCACTCATCACCCACAAATGACAATTTGTTTAATACACGGTTATATTATTTGTCACTTGTCATTGAACAATGAAACTCGACAATAATGAGTAGAACTATGAAAATAAATATCAAACTTTTTGATGTTTTTTGTCGTAGTTTGTCTTTTATTCTGACAAGGCTTTGTCCAATTGTGAGTTACTATACCTAAGGGCTGGGAAGTATGCTCCGTCTGCGACTTACTCACGAGTATACAAAATTTAATATAAACTCCTCTTTCAAACAGCCACCTATGTCATTTTTCAAAAGCTAATATTAAATTACCGATATTGGAGATTTTATTAGAAACGTACTACGGTATAAATTAAATTAATAAAAGGAACTAATTATGGGCTTTCAACAACCTAACCAACTAGATTTAGCAATTGCTCAAACATTAAAAAATAAGCGTGAAGAAAATGGCTGGGTTATGAAACAGGTGGCAAAGAAGTTAGATGTTCCTCATTCTTATATTAGTAAAATTGAATTAGGCGAAAAGAGGTTAAGTGCTGGGGAGTTGAATTGTTATTGCTCAGCCTTGAATGTAAGTATCGAACAAGTATTTTCAGAATCAATTATATCGAATTCGTTATAACTAACCAAAGTGCATATTTTGCACATTGCAAGCAATTCTTTATTCCATTATTTAGCAATATGCATTTTTTGCATGTTGCTAAAGAACACGTAGTCGTTGAAACGAACATTAGGCTTGTGAAATCAAAGCAAATCTTTCTGAGTACTAATAAGTGCTTTGTGCCAACTACAGACACTCTGTATTAGCTTCACTAATGTCAGACTAAGTTAACACTTAGTGCATTAAAAATGGCCTCGGCTTATAACTACAAATAAAGAAGTGAAAAAGTATTTTATTGACTACTGAAAATACCAATCACTCTAATCTGCTATTCAAAGTTCAGAACCGATCTAGTTCAGCTGATATCAATGGGCTAAACTTGGTTAATTAAAAAAATTGTTCGATTGAATACTATAAATACTCATACAATTATTATTGAAATAATTAATTATTTTTATTAGAAATTAATGTATGCGGAATTTGTAAGTGTTTTTTTACTCATAAATATCTAATTATTAATGGGAATATTTTTATTTGTTACTTTGCTAACATTTTTTACCCGAGGTTTTTCAGACGCCGCGGTTGAAATGCGCGAGAATCCAGCACTAAAAAACATTCCTATAGCTGTAGGTGGTGACTCGGAGCGCGGCGTATTGTGTACAAGTAATTATTTGGCTCGGCAATATGGCGTTCGTGCGGCGATGTCGTCTAGAAAAGCCAAACTGTTATGTCCTGAACTGCAAATTATTCCTATGCAAATGGCTTTGTATAAATCCATTTCAAATCAAATCCGCGATATATTTAGACAATACACTGATTTAATTGAACCCTTATCTTTGGATGAAGCATATCTAGATGTAACCAATTGTACTTTATTTGGTGGCAGTGCCACCCTAATTGCGCAGGATATTCTTAATAAAATATATTTGGAGACGGGATTAACTGCTTCAGCAGGTGTATCGGTTAATAAGTTCATCGCTAAAGTAGCATCTGATTTTAATAAACCTAATGGTATGTGTGTGGTGCCTCCAAATAAAATCATTGAATTTGTTCAGCAATTACCAGTTAAAGCGATTCCAGGTGTAGGGAAAGTTATGCAGAAAAAACTGAATCAGTATGGTATTCAATTTTGTGCAGACTTAGAGCGCTTTTCAATTAAAGAACTAGAGCAAAAGTTTGGAAAAATGGGCATTAGTTTATTTAACCGGATTAGGGGAGTGGATGATCGTCCTGTGTGTAATCACAGAGAATCAAAAACAACTTCAGTAGAAACCACATTTGACCAAGACATTAAAGTTGAACAAATCAATACTGAATTGTTGAATAAGTTAACCCAGCGACTTTATCAGCGCTTGGAAAAAGAAAATAAACCCATTGCAAAATTACAAGTGAAGTTAAAGTTTGATGATTTCATAAGTAAAACTAAAGAAACACAGCACACCTGTGTCAACATAGATTTATGCCATGAAATGTTGATTGAAATAGCAAAACAAAGACCGGTAAACAAAATAAGATTAATTGGAATTGGGGTGGGATATGGCAAAGAACCCATACAACAATTGCAATTATTTGCTCAACCGAATGGGCTGTAAACTTGCAAATTATTTTCAAATCCCAATACTTCATATAAATCCTGTTTAGGTGTACCAAAACGATATAATGCGTTTAATACCTGATAAAAAAATAAACATTTAAAGAGAGAATTCATGTCTTATCCAACTCCTATGGTCATTGCTAATTTGGCAACCGCATTGTCAGACAAGTCTTGGGATGCACTCGTTATTGTGGCTGAAAAGTTCCTTGACGTATTACCAGAGCCATTAAATGAAGTGATCAAAAACCAAGCTGAATTTGATTTACGAATTAATAAAGAGTTAATGAGTTTTATATCAGAAGATGTAAACCAAAGACGTGTGGTATTAGCACCTGTTGGACAAACATCTCGATATTTTGATGACGTCCGTAGTTATTACGATGCAGCAAAAAAAGCCGCGTCTGTAGTACTAAATATGGGGGCTAAAAAGCCACTGCTAGTGGTATTAGGTAATGATAAAGCCGCTTATCAACATGCTGAATTAGTCTCATATTTAGGTTTCGCTCAAGCCTTATGGCAACCACTTGAAGCGCGTGAAGCTTTAGGTGATTTAATCGAGCCTATTTCCTTAGTTGGGATTGTTGGTCAACACTTAGATGGCGCCAATGCAGCTGCATTGGAAAGTGGTCGTTACGTTGCTCGTGATTTGTGTGGCACAGAGCCAGAAAGAATGGCCCCTCCACAGTTTGCTGAATATTGTATAGAAACGTTTGAAAGAACCGATGTTGAGGTAACTATTACTGATGATATGCCAACAATACAAGCCGAATATCCACTTTTATGGGCGGTGGCTAGAGCATCTGTTGAAGTTAAACGTCATCAACCTAGAGTTATTCGTTTGGAGTACACGCCACCTGGAGCTGTTGATAAAACCTTAATGTTAGTGGGCAAAGGTATTGTTTATGATACTGGTGGAGCCGACTTAAAAACCGGTGGGCATATGGCAGGCATGAGTCGTGACAAAGGTGGTGCAGCCGCAGTCGCTGGATTTATGAAAACCGTTGCGGAATTAGCACCGCTTGGTATAAAAGTCGTTGCTGAAATAGCTGCCGTAAGAAACAGCATTGGTGCTGAAGCTTTTGTTTCTGATGAGATCATTACAGGTCACTCAGGTGTCAGAGTAAGAATTGGAAATACAGATGCTGAAGGCAGGTTAGTGATGGCCGACTTGTTATCAAAATTACGTGAGGAAGCTTTGGATGAAATTAACCCACTGTTGTTTACTGTTGCTACTTTAACCGGTCATGCAGCAAGGTCAGTTGGACCTTATACGGCGTTGGTTGAAAATGGCGTCTCCAGAGCTAAAGGATTTGGTGAATTATTAGTTCAGCAAGGAGATTTATTAGCGGATCCATGTGAAACATCGCGTTCTCGTCGTGAAGATTACACATTTGTACAACCGCGAACAAAAGCAGATGATTTATTGTCATCAAATAATGGCCCATCAGCGGTAACAGCGAGGGGACACCAATTCCCAATGGCATTTTTATCAATCGTATCAGGCTTAGATAAACATGATGTAAATGATGATCAGCCTTTGCCTTATATCCATATAGATATCGCAGGAAGTGGTGTTGAAGGTGGAGATTGGCAACACGGTAAACCATCAGCCGCACCAATAAATGCTTTGTTTGGGGCCTTTATTAATGCGTAAATAAACGCCTTAATTAAAACAAAACCACCTGAATTTAGGTGGTTTTTTTGTTTATGCTGTTTGAGGATGAAAAATCCAAATATTTACTTAAGTCATTATTTTTATTAATGATTGGTAGTTAGTTATAAAACATCTATAGTATTAAAACTATTTGATTAATTTGAAGCTGCCAGCTATGAAACCCTCTTCTTTATTTTTTTTAATAATTTCACTTTTTAGCGTACAAACCCTTGCCGATGACCGATTTAAAGATGTGCAAATTAAAGTGCAACACATTAACCTAAATGTTTATGTGTTATATGGTGCTGGGGGAAATATCGGGGTATTAGTTGGTACAGAAGGTATGTTATTAATAGATGATCAGTTTGAGCCATTAGCGCCTAAAATAGAAAAAGCATTAATAAATGTGACTAAACAAAAACAGAAAATAAAGTATGTTGTGAACACTCACTATCACGGAGATCATACTGGCTCTAATAATTATTTTGCAAAATCAGCGAGCATTTTGGCACATGAAAATGTCAGAAAACGCATGTCAGTAAAGAGTAAAGATAGTGGGCTTCCTGTTATTACATACGAAGACGGTATTAAACTGCATTTAAACCAAGAACGAATCCATGTGAAACACTTGGCGGCAGGTCATACTGATGGTGATTCAGTTGTTTACTTTGAGAAAGCCAATGTATGGCATTTTGGTGATTTGTTTTTTGAGTCTCGATTTCCTTTCATAGACGTTAAAAGTGGCGGTAGCATCGAAGGTTATATAACTAACTTAAATGCGTTATTAAAGAAAGTTAATGATGATGCGAAAATCATCCCTGGTCATGGTAAATTAACGGACAAAAATGGATTTAAACGTTTTATTGAAATGATAAAATCGACTAAAAATATCATTGTTGAGAAAAAACGTTCAGGTATGACGAAGCAACAAGTTATTGAGTCGGGGTTAGGCGAACAATGGAAGGTTTGGGATTGGAGTTTTATTACGGAGCAACGTTGGATAGAAACCCTATATGATAATATTTAGTGTTTGGTAAATATTTAGTTAACTATAAATCTAACGTCAATGAGTGATATCTGGCATTGATGAACAATAAGGGAATAGCATTTAACAATGCGCTTAAAACAGAAAATACTTTCTATAATTCTGCCACTTATCTTGATACCCATCGCGGTTTTGGGAATTTTTGCATATCGATATTCGCTTAACGCGCAAAGCACATTAGAAGAGGTAAAATTAAAAGCAGATATTAAATATCGAGTTAGCCAAGTTAACTTATATACCAATCATATAACTTCTGCTGTTACTTATCTGGCTACCAATAAACAATTTTTAGATGCTTTGTTAAAAGGTAAATCAGGAAGTTTTACCCAAGACGTAGAGGTTGAACTTGATAAATTTGCTAAAATTTATACCGACACCCAACAATTATCTTTAACTGCTCCAGATGGCCGTATTTTAACAACTTATCAAGCCAGTGAAACTAATCGTAATTTGATGAATAAGTTACCACTTACTTCACATATTGAATGGCAATTGATTACACCTAATAATGTGACTTCTCCTTTGATTGGGATGCAGCACCCAATCTTTATCGACTCGCTGAATAACAAAAAAACAATACTCGGCTATATAAATATTATTTTAGCGCCAAACTGGGAGGCGAAATTAAAACTAGAAAAAAGTCGTGGTGATAAATTTATGATCAGTGATCTGACTGGTAATTTATTGTTTAGTTTCCCAGAAGGTGAAATGGGAACAAGCATTCCAAGAAATGCATTTAGAAAACTGTATGACGCCACACAACACGACCAATCTTCTACCTTTAAACTTGGTTCAAACCATATATTTTTTTCTGGCCAATTAGTATCTGGCCAATATTTATTTCTATACGGACAAGATAAAAGTTTTGTTGGTAAAATCAACAATGAGCTTACTTGGATTGCATTAATTATTGTATTGTTGACCATGCTGGTCGCCGGGCTGTTGGTTTATCACAATATTCAAAAATTGGTCATTACCCCGATTAAACAATTGGCACAAGCGAAACAGAAAGTTGCTCAAGGTAAGTTCGATATAAAACTAAGTACAGAAAATAAAGATGAGTTTGGTGAATTGTTTTCTGCGTTTAACATCATGGTTAAACAACTAATTGTTTACCGAGAAAAAGAGCGAGATGGGCGTTTACGCTTGGAGTATAAAGTTAAAGAAAGAACAGAAGAACTAGTAGCCACTAATGTTGCATTGGAAAGTTCTAATATTGCGCTAGAAAAAGCAAAACAAGAATCTGAGCAGGCAAGTGAACTCAAGAGTGCTTTTGTTGCTAATATTAGCCATGAAATTAGAACCCCATTAACCGGAATCATGGGCTTTACCGAACAAATTATTGCAAATTCTCCTAATGATCGACATCAATTGGATTTGCTTGGGCGTGTATTAATAAGCGGCCGACATTTATTATCTCTTATCAATAACGTATTAGATGTTTCAAAGATAGAAGCGGATAAACTGGATATTGAAGTGACTGAGTTTAATATCTTTGAGTTGTTTAACGACGTAGTTAGTCTGTTGTCGACCCAAGCTGCAGATAAAAATTTAGAACTGGTTTTTAACTATATTTTCCCCATTCCACAATATGTTAGAACCGACAGCACTCGATTAAAACAAGTCTTGTTAAACTTGGCGAGTAATGCGATCAAATTTACAGAATCAGGCTCTGTTCAAATAGATGTTAAGTATTTAGATGCCAATTCAACTATTGAAGTGGTCGTCGTTGATACCGGAATTGGTATGAGTGAAGAAGTGGCCCAATCGTTATTTCAGCCTTTCATGCAAGCAGATGTCAGTATTTCTCGGCGATTTGGTGGTACAGGTTTAGGCCTCGTGATCTCTAAAAATTTAGCTCACTTATTAGGCGGGGACATAAGCGTAACGAGTGAAATAGGGAAAGGCAGTCAGTTTATCTTTGACTTCAAAATCAATGTGGATAACGGTGAACTTAACATTACCCAAATAAATTCATTATTAGATCTGGCCAATGAGCAGGGACAAGTATTTGGTTTTATTGAGTCTCAAAAAAATCAAGATATGGTTGAAGTTGTCGTTGAAAGCCAATTTCCACATGAAACAAAAGGTAAAGTTTTAGTAGCAGAAGATGTCGTTGATAATCAATATTTATTTAAGTTGTTATTAGACTCATTATCTTTGACATACGAGATCGTAAGTAACGGGGAACAAGCTATTGAAAAGGCGTTAACCGACGAATTTGATTTAATCTTGATGGACATGCAAATGCCAGTGATGGGCGGATTGGAAGCCACAAGTCTGTTACGACAAGCGGGTATCGATACGCCTATATATGCATTAACAGCAAATGTGATGAAAGAAGATCTTCAGCGGCATTTAGCTGCAGGTTGCAACGGTACAATAGCAAAACCAATAGACAGAGATGCATTTATGACATTGGTTCGATCGGTTTTAAATAATATTGAAGAAGTGGATTATCCAGCTTTTCCAAAGGAAAAACTAGACGAACTGAAACGTGATTACTTATTACAATTAACAGAACAAAGCACACTAATATCGAGGTATTTGACCAATATGGATTTACTTGGTTTGATGAGTGAATTCCACAAAATCAAAGGAAGCGCAGGCAGTTATGACTTAGTTGTGCTTAGCAGTCTAGCGGGGCAAATTGAACATTTTTGCGTAGAAAATAAAGATGCAGATTCGTTTTGGCCTGAACTGAAAAATCATGTTCACACACTATTGCAAACAATAAGAAATTTAATACATGCCGATTCAAATTAATTGTTCTCGACTAAAAACTGAAAAAAACATTTGGCTAGACGATGTGGATGTTTGTGAAAGCAGCCATTACGATGATCGAGAAGGAGCAAACAGTCATACTGTGGACTTATTAGTGATCCATAATATCAGTTTGCCACCAGCTGCATCAGAAACTGATTTTGATAATGACAATGTAGAGAAATTCTTTACCGGTAAGTTAGAAGTCGAGCAGCACCCGTATTTTTTATCCATCGCGGAATTAAGAGTATCGGCGCACCTCTATATAAAAAGAACCGGGCAGGTGGTGCAATTTGTCCCTTTGAATAAACGAGCTTGGCATGCAGGAGTCAGTGAATTTAATGGACGAAATCGTTGCAATGATTTTTCAATAGGCATTGAATTACAAGGAACCGATGAATTGCCTTATACTGATCATCAATATGAAGCATTACGCCGAGTATCAAAACAGATTCAAACTGTATATCCTGAGATTACTTTAGCTAATATTGTTGGGCATTGTGATATTGCTCCGGGTCGAAAAACCGATCCAGGTGTTAGTTTTGATTGGCAACGGTATAAAAATCAGCTCTAATAAATACCAGCTATATAAATATAAACCGTTTTAAAGAGTTAACTTTTTTGGAAATATTATGACATTAATTGTTTTGTTGTTAGTTCTAATTACTGAACGTGTTGGTTTGCAAGCGTCTCATTGGCAAGTGCAAACGTATCTAAATTATTATATATCCATCGCTTTACCTAAATTCTCACAGGTCAAGGCCAGTAAGATTTCATTGTTATTATTTATCTCAGTCCCTGCGGTTGTATTGTATTTAGTATTACATTTGTTAAACAATGGTTTGATTAGTTTTGTTGTTAGTTTGTTTATCTTAGCAATTTGTATCGGTAATCCAGAATCGAGATCGTTATACCGCCAATACTTAAATGCAGTTAGTCGTGACGACAAAGAAGCGCAAGTTATCTTACACAGTAAACTAGCACAAACGTCTTTAACTGATGATACCCTTGATGCCGAAATTGATGACATCGAAGAAAAGACCACTTCAGATAATGAAGATTCTTCAGCAGTACAAGAAACGTTGGGGGAAACCTTAATTTGGATTAACTTTAGATATTATGCAGTGCCTATCTTTTACTTTGTCTTATTAGGTACTCCTGGAGTGGTATTGTACTCAACATTGCTGTATCTCGTTGAGTTTAAGGGGATTAAACAAAGCGAAGAGCTGGAAAACTGCGAAGCTCATAATGAAAAAGAACTGAAGTTATGGCTGGAATGGTCATATTGGTTACCGTCAAGACTCGTGAGCTTAGGTTTCATGGTGGTTGGGAACTTTACCAACGGTCTTGAGACTTGGTTAAAATACGCCGTTAACTTCTCTAAGTCTTCTAAAGAAATGTTATGTCAGGTTGCGTTAGAATCTGAAAAATACACTGCATTTGCCAATGACAATAATGCAGAGCATATGGTGAAGTTAACCAAAAGAAACATGGGTCTGTTTATTGTAGTGGTTGCGTTATTAACCTTATATGGTCAAATAATTTAAACACAAATTTTATTCAAATTGCTGTTCAGTAAATAAAATAGTGTTAATGATATATGTCACAGGCGACCACTCTTCGTAGTGGTCTAGCCAGTTGGCTTAATATTTACAAATCACTTTCCAATTGTTATTCTCGCCTATCGTTAATGGTAAGACCAATTTACCATTATGCAAGGAACTGTAAATTTACCGTGAAAGTCACAACTCAAAAAGTATCCGATCAAGTTGCAGAAAGACTTGAAAAGTTGATCTTAGATGGCACTTTACCCGCAGGGGCTAAGTTGGTCTCTGAGCGTGATTTAGCATCAGATTATGGGGTTTCTCGTCCATCAGTGCGTGACGCAATTAAAAAGTTAGAAGCGCAAGGATTGGTAACACGTAAACAAGGTGATGGCACATTTGTCACAAAAAACTTAAATGACCCTTTTGCCGAACCATTATTTGAATTATTAGCAAAAAGTCCAGACTCTCATTATGACTTACTGGAGTTTAGGTTTGCATTGGAAGGCGTAACGTCTTACTACGCAGCATTAAGAGGAACGTCGTCTGAACTTGATGATATTCGGCACGCATTTTATGCCATAGAACAGTTATCAGACTCAGATGACTTAGATCGAGTAGCAGAGGCTGTGGTTAAGTTTTATTTAGCAGTAGCCGATGCGTCTCACAATGTCATGTTGTTACATTTATTAAGAGGTTTAAAAGGCTTACTAATACATAATGTAAAAGAAAACTTAGTGGTTTTCCAAAGTCATAGTGAGATTAGAGCACAATTAAAAGTGCACAGAACGGAATTGATGGAAGCCATTGTAAATGGTGAACCAGAACAAGCGAGACAGGCTAATAGAAGACATTTAGCTTATATTGAAAAATCGTTATTGGCCTTAGATGAAGGCAATAATAAATTACAAGGGTCAGTAAGGCGTTTATTAAGTGGCGGTAAAGGCTAGCTTTTTAATTACTGACTATAATGATGTTCGCTGAAATGGTTTCAGCGAACAATAATACCAATTGAAATAATTAATTGACCATTCAGCGAGAATTAAAGGGGTTAGAGACAAGTTATTGATTGAAGAGAATGGTTACTCCCTTTTCAAAATCAATAACGAAGTATATAAGCCCTTTAAACTCGCCCTTCGGGAGCTTGGCAGAGGCGCGATTATTGCGCAAAATTTGTTTGATGTAGAATGACTATATCGACATAAATTTCGCTTATTCTAGCACCTCTGGCATAGCTCTGAACTGGTTAATTCATTACTTCAATTGGTATAACTCTTTTAATAACAAACTGTAGGAACCTGAAACATGTCAGAGAACCTAAATCTAAATCAGGACATCGATCCACAAGAAACTCAAGAATGGCTTGAGTCCTTGGAAGCTGTACTTGAAACAGATGGTGTTGAGCGTGCTCATAGTATTCTAGAAGCACTTATTGATAAGGCTCGCCGTAATGGTGCGCACTTACCGTATTCCGCAACCACGGCATACTTAAACACTATCCCTGCAGGCCAAGAGCCACAAATGCCGGGCGACCGTACAATGGAAGCTAAAATACGTTCAGCAATTCGCTGGAATGCATTGGCAATGGTTGTACGTGGCTCTAAAAAAGATTTAGAACTTGGTGGACACATTTCATCGTTCGCTTCATCAGCTATGTTATACGACGTTGGTTTTAACCACTTCTTTAAAGCAGACAAAGACAACAAAGGCGGCGACTTCTTGTATATTCAAGGTCACGTTTCTCCGGGGATTTATTCTCGTGCATTTGTTGAAGGTCGTTTAACGGAAGACCAGTTAGATAACTTCCGCCAAGAAGTAGATGGTGAAGGTCTTTCTTCTTACCCTCATCCTAAATTAATGCCTGACTTTTGGCAGTTCCCTACTGTTTCAATGGGCTTGGGACCAATTGCTGCAATCTATCAAGCACGTTTCTTAAAGTACTTAACTGACCGTGGCATTAAAGACTGTTCAGCACAACGTGTTTACTGTTTCTTAGGTGACGGTGAGTGTGATGAACCAGAAGCATTAGGTGCCATTGGTTTGGCAAGTCGTGAAGGTTTAGATAATTTAACCTTTATCATCAACTGTAACTTACAACGCCTAGATGGTCCGGTTCGTGGTAATGGCAAAATCATTCAAGAATTAGAAGGGACTTTCCGTGGCGCGGGCTGGGAAGTAATTAAAGTTATTTGGGGTTCTTATTGGGATCCACTACTTTCTCGCGATAAAGACGGTAAGTTATTAGAGATCATGGAAAGCTCTGTAGATGGTGAATACCAAAATTACAAAGCAAAAGGTGGCAAGTTCACTCGTGATAACTTCTTTGGTAAAACACCTGAAACAGCCGCTATGGTTGCCAATATGTCTGACGCCGATATCTGGCGTTTAAACCGTGGCGGTCATGATCCAGTTAAAGTTTATGCCGCTTATGATCGAGCGGTAAATACCAAAGGTCGTCCACAAGTTATCTTAGCTAAAACCGTTAAAGGTTATGGTATGGGTGATGCGGGTGAAGGTAAAAACATCGCTCATGGTGTTAAAAAGATGGACTTGGATGCATTAAAAGCATATCGCGATCGTCATCATTTACAAATATCTGATGAAGATTTACCAAGCGTACCTTATGTTACTTTCCCTGAAGGTAGTGAAGAATATAAATACTTACACGGTCGTCGTGAAGCGCTAGGTGGTTACTTACCAGCACGTCGCCGTAATTCAGATGTGGAAGTTGATACACCAGATTTAAAAGCGTTTGAAGCTATCACTAAAGGCTCAAATGGTCGTGAGATTTCAACCACGATGGCATTTGGTCGTATTTTATCGGTTGTTATTAAAGACAAACAAATTGGTAAACGTGTTGTCCCAATCATTCCTGATGAAGCACGTACCTTTGGTCTTGAAGGTTTATTCCGTCAAGTTGGTATTTATGCTCACGAAGGCCAAAAATATACACCTCAAGATGCTGACCAAGTTGCTTATTATCGTGAAGATAAAAAAGGCCAAGTACTGCAAGAAGGTATTAATGAATTAGGCGCTATGTCTGATTGGTTAGCGGCTGCTACATCGTACTCAAATAATAATGAGCCGATGATACCTTTCTACATCTATTACTCGATGTTTGGTTTTCAACGCGTAGGTGACATGGTGTGGGCTGCTGGTGATTCTCAAGCTCGCGGTTTCTTAGTGGGTGGTACTGCAGGTCGTACGACACTTAACGGTGAAGGTTTACAGCACCAAGATGGTCATACACATTCTCATTTTGGTACGGTTCCTAATTGTATTACTTATGATCCAACTTATGGTTATGAACTTGCGGTTATCGTGCAGGACGGTATGCGTCGTATGTATGGTGAACAAGAAAACGTTTTCTATTACTTAACGGTAATGAACGAAAACTACGTTCAACCTGCAATGCCAGAGGGCGTTGAAGAAGGCATCATTAAAGGTATTTACAAATTAGATACCGTTACGCCAAAAGGCAAAGCGAAAGCTAATGTACGTTTATTAGGTTCAGGAACTATTTTATTACAAGTTCGTAAAGCGGCTGAAATTTTAGCTGAGCAATTTGGTATTAGTTCAGACGTATACAGTGTGACATCATTTAATGAATTGGCTCGTGAAGGTCAGGACTGTGACCGTTTCAACATGTTGAATCCTGAAGCGCCAGTGCAAAAAGCACACGTAACTAAAGTATTAGAAGATGGAACGGGTCCTGTTATCGCTGCGACTGATTACATTAAATCTTATACAGATCAAATCAGAGCATACGTTCCAGCATCTTATAAAGTATTAGGTACTGATGGGTTTGGTCGTTCAGATAGTCGTCCTAACTTACGTCGTCACTTTGAAGTTGACCATAATTACGTAGTTTTAGGCGCTCTTAGTGAACTAGCTCGTAGCGGCGATATTAAAGCATCAGTGGTAACTAAAGCCATTGCTGATCTAGGTATCGATGCTGATAAAATTAACCCACTTTACGCATAATCAGCGGTTTAGGAGAATAACAAGATGGCTGAATTAAAAGACATCCTAGTCCCAGACGTTGGTGGCGACGAAGTAGAAGTAATTGAAGTTTGTGTTGCCGTTGGCGACACAATCGCTGAAGAAGATTCAATTATCACGGTAGAAAGTGATAAAGCATCGATGGATATCCCAGCACCATTTTCAGGTGTTGTTAAAGAGATATCAATATCTGTTGGTGACAAAGTGTCTGAAGGCGGCTTATTAATTAAAGTTGAAGCTGTGGGTTCTGCTCCAGCTGAAACTGCAGCACCACAAGAAACTCAAGCTGCGCCTGTAGTTGCTGAACCGGCATCAAGCGCCGCACCTGCAGCATCAAAAGCGGTAATTGAAGTAACGGTTCCTGATATAGGCACTGATGATCAAGTTGAAATTATTGATGTGTTAGTTGCCGTTGGTGATTCAGTTTCTAAAGAAGATGGTTTAATCACATTAGAAACAGATAAAGCGACGATGGACGTTCCTTGTCCTGAAGATGGCGTAGTTAAAGAAATTAAAGTCGCTGTTGGAGGGCAAGTTGGGCAAGGTTCACTGGTATTGTTACTTGAAACAGGCGCTTCGGCATCAGTTGAAGCATCATCAGTTGCTCCAGCTCCAATTGCTGAAACTGCACCAGTTGCAGCTGCTACTCCAGCGCCTGTTGCTGCCACGTCAGTATCAGAAGTAAAAGACGTTGAAGTACCAGACATAGGCACTGACGGTGAAGTTGATGTTATCGATGTATTGGTTGCTGTTGGTGATACCGTTGAAGCTGAACAGGGGTTAATTACATTAGAAACTGACAAAGCAACAATGGATGTACCAGCGCCTTTTGCTGGTGTTATCAAAGAATTAAAAGTAGTAAATGGTGGCAAAGTTGCTACGGGTTCTATCATAGCTACCATTGAAACGGTTACCACTACAGCGGCAAGTCCTGCACCAGTTGCGGCAGCAACTAGTGCTCCAGCTCCAGCTGCTCCAGCGAAAAAAGCACCACCTGTACAACAAGTACATCCTTCTCAAAGTGGAGCTTCTGCATCAGGTAAACTGATTCATGCAACACCATCCGTGCGACGTTTAGCCAGTGAGTTTGGCGTTGATTTGACTAAAGTAACGGGGTCTGGTCGTAAAGCTCGTATTCTTGCTGATGATGTTAAATCATTTGTTAAATATGAGTTGTCACGTCCTAAAGCAACAGCAAATTCAAGTGTTGCGGCTGGTGAAGGTGGTTTACAAGTTCTTGCGCAACCTAAGGTCGATTTCTCTAAGTTTGGTGAAATTGAAGAAGTGCCATTAACACGTATTCAGAAAATTTCTGGTCCTAACCTTCATCGTAACTGGGTAACGATCCCACATGTTACGCAATTTGATGAAGCGGATATCACTTCTTTAGAAGCGTTCCGTAAAGAACAAAACGCAATGTTAGCGAAACAAAAGTCAGATCTTAAGATCACGCCATTAGTTTTCATTATGAAAGCGGCCGCGTCTGCTTTGTTAGCATACCCGCAATTTTGTTCATCGTTGAGCTTAGACGGTGAGAGCCTGATCAAGAAAAAATACGTACATATTGGTATTGCTGTTGATACTCCAAATGGTCTAGTGGTGCCAGTTGTTCGTGACGTTGATAAAAAAGGCGTGAACGAAATATCTCGTGAGCTTATGGAAATATCCACTAAAGCTCGTGATGGCAAGTTAACAGCCAAAGACATGCAAGGTGGTTGTTTTACTATCTCTAGTCTTGGTGGTATCGGCGGGACCGCATTTACACCAATAGTGAATGCGCCTGAAGTTGGTATCTTAGGTGTATCTAAATCAGAGATGAAACCTAAGTGGAATGGTTCTGATTTTGAACCTAAACTGATGTTGCCTTTATCGTTGTCCTATGATCACAGAGTAATCGATGGCGCATTAGCGGCTCGCTTTACTGTTCATTTGGCAAGTGTATTGTCAGACATACGCAAACTGGTTTTATAAAACTGTTATAAAATCATAAGAAAGTCTTGCAGTGGCAGGACTTTCTATTTTTTGAGTGATAAACTCAACAAAATTTCGAACAGACGAATATTCGTTTGTTCACCTTATAGAAATGGAATGGATGACCTTCATTCCGTCACCATACAAGTGAATAGAGGTTAATAATGAGCAACGATATTAAAACCCAGGTTGTGGTTCTTGGTGCTGGTCCAGGTGGATACTCTGCAGCGTACCGTGCAGCGGATTTAGGATTAGACGTAGTATTAGTTGAAAAACGCGCCACACTAGGTGGTGTTTGTTTGAATGTTGGTTGTATTCCGTCTAAAGCATTGTTACACGTAGCGAAAGTTATTGATGATGCAAAAGATATGGCTTCACACGGCGTAACGTTTGGCGCTCCTGAAATTGATCTAGATAAGATCCGTTCTTGGAAAGACAGTGTTGTAGCACAATTAACAAACGGTTTAGACGGCATGTCTAAAATGCGTAAAGTTAAAGTGGTTAACGGATTCGGTAAATTTACGGGTAGCAACACTATGGTTGTTACTGGTGAAAAAGGCGATACAACAATCACTTTTGATAATGCAATTATCGCAGCCGGTTCTGAGCCTGTTAATTTGCCATTTATTCCTGAAGACGATCGTGTAATCGATTCAACTGGTGCACTAGAGCTTAAAGACGTACCTGGTGAAATGTTAGTATTAGGTGGTGGTATCATCGGTCTTGAAATGGGTACTGTTTATGCCGCATTAGGTTCTAAAGTATCTGTTGTTGAATTCTTAGACCAACTAGTACCAGCTGCTGATAAAGACGTTGTTCAAGTTTATTCTAAATACAATAAAGATCGTTTCAACATTATGTTATCAACTAAAGTGGTTGCTGTTGAAGCGAAAAAAGATGGTCTATATGTAACGTTTGAAGGTAAAAAAGCGCCTGCTGAGCCAGTACGTTATGACAAGATTTTAGTTGCAGTTGGTCGTAAACCAAACGGTAACTTAATGGATGCAACTAAAGCGGGTGTTAATGTTGATGAACGTGGTTTCATTAATGTTGATAACCAATTGCGTACTAACGTAAATCATATCTTTGCAATTGGTGATGTTGTTGGTCAGCCTATGTTAGCGCATAAAGCGGTTCATGAAGCACATGTTGCTGCTGAAGTTATCTCTGGTCAGAAACATTTCTTTGAACCACAAGCTATTCCTTCAATCGCTTATACTGATCCAGAAATGGCTTGGGTTGGTATTACAGAAAAAGAAGCGAAAGAAAAAGGTTTAAATGTTGAATCAGCTAAGTTCCCTTGGGCTGCTTCTGGTCGAGCTATTGCTTCTGCACGAACTGAAGGTTTCACTAAATTAATATTTGATAAAGACACGCACCGTATTTTAGGTGGTGCTATTGTTGGTATTAACGCTGGTGAAATGCTTGGTGAAATTGGCTTGGCAATTGAAATGGGCGCTGATGCGGAAGATATCGCATTAACGGTTCATGCTCATCCAACATTAAATGAATCAATTGGTCTTGCGGCAGAAATGTACGAAGGTTCAATTACTGATTTACCAAACCCAAAAGCAAAGAAGAAAAAATAAATTCATATTAGAATTGAATTAAAGGAATTACATCCTTGTACCTTTGATATTAATTCTTCCCTGAATTGAATCAAAGGAATTACATCCATGTACCTTTGATATTAATTCTTCCCTGAATTGAATCAAAGGGATTACATCCATGTACTTTTGACATTAATTCTTCCCTGAATTAAAAAATGCCGACGTAAGTCGGCATTTTTATATCTACTATTTAAACGTTACAATCTAATTTCACATTAGGGAGCTGTCCTACAAAGGTGAGTTATCCCACAAAAGCAATTTTGGCGACAAACAAAGCAGTTAAAAACCAAACACTTTTACTTACTTCATTTGCTTTACCACAAAGGGCTTTGGTAAAGGTGTATGTAATAAAAGCTAATGTAATACCATGTGCAATTGAAAAGGTAAGTGGTGTGAATAATAAGATAACGGTAACAGGCGCGGCTTCAGTAATATCTCCCCAATCAATGTCTTTTAAGTTAAATAACATTAATATCGCTACATAAAAAATAGCACCAGTTGTGGCATAAACAGGGATCATGCCTGCTAATGGGGCAAAGAAAATACTTAATACAAACAAAACACCCACAACCACGGCTGTGAGTCCTGTTCGTCCACCTTCTGCAACACCTGCAGCGCTTTCAATATAACTTGTTGTGGTAGAGGTGCCTAAGGCTGCACCAGATAAGGTTGCGATTGAATCACTTGATAATGCTTTTCCCAAACGCTCAATGTTGCCTTTATCATCAGTCAGCCCTGCACGTTGTGTTACCGCAATCAAAGTACCTGATGTATCAAACAAATCGACAAACAAAAAAGCAAATACAACGCTTAACATTCCAATTTCAGCGGCTGATGCGATGTCCATTTGCATAAAGGTTGGCGCAAGAGAGGGAGGAGCCGAAACGATACCTGCATAAGTAACATCGCCGAAAATCACGCCAACTACGGTCATCGCTAAAATAGCAATCATAACAGCGCCTGGGATTTTACGAGCCGTGAATGCAGCTATTAGAAAAAATCCAATTATACTCATCAGCGGCACAAAAGAAGTGATATCACCTAAAGCTACAAATGTTGCAGGGTGAGCAACTATAATCCCTGCATTCTTAAGTGCGATAAGCGCTAAAAATGAACCTATACCAGTAGCAATACCTAGTTTTAGTGTCTTTGGAATTGCATTGATGATCCATTCTCTTACTTTAAATAAGCTCAGAAGTAGAAAGATAACCCCAGATAAAAAGACGGCACCTAATGCAGTTTGCCATGAATGCCCCATGCCTAAAACAACGCCATAAGTAAAAAATGCGTTTAAGCCCATACCGGGTGCTAACGCTATTGGGTAGTTAGCGATAAAGCCCATGATAAAACAACCAATGGCTGCAGCTAAGCAGGTTGCAACAAAAACGGCACCTTTGTCCATACCAGCGTCCGCTAATATAGATGGGTTAACAAAGATAATGTAGGCCATGGTTAAAAACGTAGTTAACCCCGCCATCATTTCAGTTTTAACCGTTGTTCCATGAGCTGAAAGTTTAAATAATCTTTCTAACATATTGTTATATCTCTATTTTTAAATGAAATGAAAGTGTAATAAATATTGCTGTTTTTTACACCAACAAATTGAAATTAAACTACATTTGTATAGAATCTCGGCGCTTATGCCCCAAATTACATACAGAGAGATAAACATGTTAAAGCGATTAATAGTTACATCCTTATTTTTAATAATCACAGCGTCAGTGAATGCTAAAACAGTTTGGTCTAATTACAGTATTAGTTACCTATTAGGAGATAGTTATGAAGTGGGAGACTCATCGAGGGAAGTCATAACTTTTGAATATACGGCGGGCACAACTTGGGGGGATACATTTATGTTTTTTGACCGTTTGGAATCAAGTGATGGTTCTGTCGAGACCTACGGTGAGTTTGCCCCACGTTATAAAATTAAAGATTTAGATGGGTTTATTAAAAGTGTGTATATTGCCCCTGCTATTGAAATGGGACCGGGGACAAACTATTTGTTGGGTGTCGGGACTGATTTAGCGGTGCCTAATTTTAACTTTTTTCAATTAAATGCGTATATACGTGACAATGCTGATGGCGATATGAGCTTTCAAACTACAGTCGTTTGGGGATTACCTATCGGTCCTTTGACTTATGGTGGTTTTATAGACTTCGCCACCGGTGTTGATAATACGGTGTTTGGTGATACACAAGCCCAACTTAATTTTACCTCTCAATTAAAATATGACATTGCCGAGTATTTAGGCTCAGATACTAAAGTTTTTATAGGTGTAGAGTATGTGTTTTGGAATAATAAATTTGGTATAGACGGTGTAGATGAAAGAAATATGAATTTATTAATGCAATATCACTTTTAACGGCAGCACCTTGTGATAGAGCTTTGTCATTCACAGCAATTAAAGCTGAATTAATTATAAAATTGGTGCGCAAGTTTTTAATTCTATTGCTATTATCTAAGTAACGCTGTGTGAGCAGTTAATCAAAGCAGGGTTATTTTTTAGATTAAAATAACTGCAAAAATTGTAAGATGCTTTGAGTCTAGGTAGAATGAGAATCTTCGACCTAGTCGAAAATGGAGCTTTTTATAAAGCTATATATAAGCAAGTGGCATAAAAGGAGCTAATAATGCTTATACTAACTCGTCGTGTTGGTGAAACGTTAATGGTAGGTGATGAAGTTACAGTTACGGTTTTAGGTGTAAAGGGCAACCAAGTAAGAATTGGTGTTAATGCTCCTAAAGAAGTAGCAGTTCATCGCGAAGAGATATACATGCGAATTCAAGCTGAGAAGGGCGGTCAACCCTCTGACGCAGAATAGCGATAAACCGGCTTTAAGCCGGTTTTTTTCTTTTAAGGTCTAAAATAGTAAATCATCTAGGCAAAAAAGTGACAAAAATTGAACGTTAATTTAAATATTGGTTATTTTCGAATCAATCAGTAATTTAATTAAAGTTTTTATTTGACATATATTCTTAGATCATTACTATACACGCCACATTGATGGAGAGGTGGCCGAGTGGCTGAAGGCGCTCCCCTGCTAAGGGAGTATAGGGTTTGTAGCCCTATCGGGGGTTCGAATCCCCCCTTCTCCGCCATTCAATGTATTTTGTGATAATGCGCGCTCGTAGCTCAGCTGGATAGAGTACCTGGCTACGAACCAGGCGGTCGGAGGTTCGAATCCTCCCGAGCGCGCCATCATTACAAAAGAAGACTTATTGCGCGCTCGTAGCTCAGCTGGATAGAGTACCTGGCTACGAACCAGGCGGTCGGAGGTTCGAATCCTCCCGAGCGCGCCATATCTTCTTCTTACCTCAATAGTAAAAATCCACAAATCTAAAAAACATCCCCTTTTATTTTTAAATTTATAGCTATACTCATCTTGGCTTTAATTAATGCTAAACATCTTAGTTTTGTTACTTTAAAATTAGAAGTTTTTGACATTTATCCAAATAATTATTCAAATTAAATTATTATTTATTCAAATTAAATTATTATTTATTCAATATTAATATACCCTGTAAGTTAAGTGTTTAGCTGACAATTAAGCCATATCATTAAAATTTTTCTTTCAATTAGAAACGTTTTTGTGTTACTTAAGAGCTAATACTCTAAATTTGATTTTCAGATCTGATGATCAAATAAAAATAAAATCATTTTCAAACGATTTGCAAATCAAAGATAAACAATAATAAACGGGTAGTTAAAATTTATGAACGTATCAGAGCTGCTAGCTGAGGCTGGCATACTTATGGCGGTAGGAATGTTAGTTGTATTCCTTTTTTTGTCGGTATTAATTGTTGCTATAAAACTGTTAACCAAATTTGCCGAAGCCTATCCAGATCCAGTGAAACTCACTCGCACACCAATTAACCCAATAAATTCTAATAAAACGTCGCCACAGGTGATTGCAGCTATCACTGCCGCCGTAAAACAACATAAAGCGCGAAATAAATAGAGGACGGAACATGAAAAAGCCATTGTTACTTACTGAGTTGGTGCTGCGTGATGCACATCAGTCATTACTTGCAACTCGAATGCGTCTGGAAGATATGCTTCCAATCGCGGGTAAATTAGATCAAGTTGGTTTTTGGTCAATGGAATCTTGGGGCGGCGCAACATTTGATTCTTGTATCCGATACCTAGGTGAAGATCCTTGGGAACGTATTCGTGCTTTAAAACAAGCTATGCCAAATACAAAACAACAAATGTTACTACGTGGCCAAAACTTACTAGGTTATCGCCATTACGCCGACGATGTTGTTCGTAAATTTGTTGAACGTGCACATACTAATGGTGTAGATGTATTTAGAATTTTTGATGCGATGAATGACATCAGAAACTTAGAAACTGCCGTCAAATCAGCCATCGATGTTGGCGCTCATGCCCAAGGTACTATTTCATATACGGTTAGCCCGGTTCATAACTTACAAATGTGGTTAGACATGGCAAAACGATTAGAAGATATGGGTTGCCACTCTATTTGTATCAAAGATATGGCGGGTTTGTTAAGACCTTATGAATGTGAAGAATTAATCACCAACTTAAAAGCAACAGTTGATTTACCAATTGCAATGCAGTGTCACGCAACTACCGGACTTTCAACGGCAACTTACCAAAAAGCGATAGATGCTGGAATCGATATGCTAGATTCTGCAGTATCGTCAATGAGTATGACTTACGGCCACAGTCCAACAGAGACGATGGTTGCGATAGTTGAAGGAACAGATAGAGATACTGGCTTAGATTTAGTGCTATTAGCTGAAATAGCAGCTTATTTCAGAGAAGTTAGAAAGAAATACGCTAAATTTGAAGGCAGCTTAAAAGGTGTCGACTCTCGAATTTTATTAGCCCAAGTTCCTGGAGGCATGTTAACTAACATGGAAAACCAACTTCGCGAGCAGGGCGCTGAAGATAAAATGGATGAAGTATTAAAAGAGATCCCTAAAGTTCGTAAAGATTTAGGGCAAATTCCTTTAGTAACACCAACGTCACAGATTGTTGGTACTCAAGCGGTATTAAACGTATTAACAGGTGAGCGTTATAAGTCAATCACTAAAGAAACCGCTGGTGTTTTAAAAGGTGAATACGGAGCAACTGCTGCTCCAGTTAGTGCTGAATTACAAGCCAGAGTGTTAGATGGTGGTGAAGCAATTACTTGTCGTCCAGCGGATAATATTGAAGATGAATTAGTTAAATTAACTGACGAGCTTGACGGTATTGCCGCGGAAAAAGGGCTAACTCTTGCCGATGAAAAAATTGATGATGTATTAACCTATGCGTTATTCCCACAAATCGGTCTTAAGTTCTTAGAAAATCGTAATAATCCTTCTGCGTTTGAACCAGTTCCAACCGGTGAAATAGAAACTCCTAAACAAGCTTCAACCAATCCAGATGCGCCGGAAGCTTATAGTGTTTCTGTTGATGGTAAAGTATATGAAGTTGTAGTTGCCCCTTCAGGTGAGTTAACCAGTGTTGTACAGGGCGCTCAAAAAGATGAAGCTCACACTCAACATACAACGGTCACCGCAAGTGAAACTCTTAACGCACCTTTAGCGGGTAATATATTTAAAATCTTAGTGTCTCCAGGCAGCGTTGTGGAAGATGGTGAAGTAGTTATCATCATGGAAGCAATGAAAATGGAAACTGAGATTCGAGCAGCCTCTTCAGGCACAATAGCCTCAATCAACATCAAAGAAGGCGACGCTGTTTCAACAGGCGATGTCTTACTTACATTAGGGTAGAGTTCAATGGAAGGTTTACAAAATGCTTTGGGCTTCTACAGCCCTTGCAAATTTTGAAATGGGCCAGCTCATCATGATGGTGGTTGGTTTATTATTACTCTTTTTAGCGATAGCAAAAGGGTTTGAACCATTATTATTATTACCAATTGGTTTTGGCGCTATATTAGCCAACATACCGTTAGCGGGCTTTAATGATGAAGGTGGGTTACTCTATTATATTTACCATGTGGGTATTGAAACTGGGGTTTTCCCATTATTGATATTTATGGGCGTTGGTGCCATGACGGACTTTGGGGCATTAATTGCCAATCCTAGAATGTTGTTATTAGGTGCTGCAGCTCAATTTGGTATTTTTGCTACCTTATTTGGCGCCATTTTATTAAACCTTATTCCAGGTTTTGAATTTAGCTTACAAGATGCCTCGGCTATTGCCATCATAGGAGGCGCTGACGGTCCCACCGCGATTTTCTTAGCCTCTAAATTAGCACCTGATTTATTAGGCGCTATTGCGGTTGCTGCATACTCATACATGGCGTTGGTTCCAATTATCCAACCCCAATTATGAAAGCTCTAACAACTGAATCTGAACGTAAAATTAAAATGGTTGAGTTACGGACGGTAAGCAAGAAAGAAAAAATTATATTCCCTCTTGCAGTCTTATTCCTAACTGCTTTGTTTCTACCAGCTGCAACGCCACTTGTTGGCATGTTCTGTTTAGGCAACTTAATGAAAGAGTGTGGTGCGGTTGACAGATTAAGCAATACCGCTCAAAACGAGTTGATAAATATTGTTACTATCTTTTTAGGCTTAGCGGTAGGTTCTAAATTAAGTGCAGACAAGTTCTTAACCGTAGATACTTTGGGTATCTTAGGATTGGGAGCAATTGCATTTAGTATTGGTACTGCTGCGGGTGTATTAATGGCTAAGCTAATGGGTAAATTTAGTAAAGATCCAATTAACCCATTATTAGGGGCAGCGGGTGTGTCTGCTGTGCCTATGGCAGCCCGAGTCGTTAACAAAGTTGGTTTGGAAGCAAACCCGCATAACTTCTTGTTAATGCATGCAATGGGCCCAAATGTAGCTGGTGTATTAGGTTCAGCCGTTGCCGCAGGTATATTGTTAGCTTTAGTTGGTTAGACAATCTTAATCAAAGAGCAGGTTGCCGCAAATGTAGCCTGCTTTTTTGCTATAATTTAAAGCTAAAATATCAAGAATAAATTGATATTCTGGATTGTTGAATTTGTGTGCGTTTGTTATACTTCCACCCCATCCTGACCACACATCCAAAAGCATTAAAAATTAATCGCAGAATTTCCATTCGTGTGATGTTTTTTTAGTTGTTATTTGTGATGGTACCAAGTTTAGCAGTCTAATTTTTAAGGTTTGTATGACTACTCGATATATATTCGTTACTGGTGGCGTTGTTTCTTCATTAGGTAAAGGTATAGCTGCAGCTTCTTTGGCTGCAATTCTAGAAGCCCGCGGTTTAAACGTAACTATTTTAAAACTTGATCCGTATATTAATGTTGATCCAGGCACAATGAGCCCAATTCAACACGGTGAAGTATTTGTTACTGAAGATGGTGCAGAAACAGATTTAGATTTAGGTCATTACGAACGTTTTATTCGTAATAAAATGACTAAGAAAAATAACTTCACCCAAGGTCGAGTATATCAAGACGTCTTAGCTCGTGAACGTCGTGGTGACTATTTAGGTGCGACTATTCAGGTTATACCTCATATCACTAATGATATTAAAGCACGTGTTGTTGCTGGTGGTGAAGGCAGAGATATTGCCATTGTTGAAGTAGGTGGCACTGTTGGAGATATAGAATCTCAACCGTTTTTAGAAGCATTACGTCAACTTGGTACTGAAGTTGGACGTGATAATGCTATGTATATGCATTTAACTTTAGTGCCATATTTAGGTGCGGCTGGTGAAATTAAGACTAAACCAACGCAGCATTCAGTTAAAGAATTACGCTCTATTGGTATTCAGCCAGACATTTTAGTTTGTCGTTCAGATCGTGCGATTCCAGCAAATGAAAGAGCGAAGATTTCTTTGTTCACAAATGTTGAAGAAAAAGCGGTAATCAGTCTTAAAGACGTCAGTTCTATATACCAAATTCCTGCCTTGTTAAAATCACAAGGTTTGGATGATTTAGTGTGTCGTCGCTTTCATATCGAAGCGCCAGAAGCTGATTTAGTTGAGTGGGAACAAGTACTTTACGCTGAATCAAACCCAACTGGTGAAGTTAATATTGGTATGGTTGGTAAATATGTTGAATTACCAGATGCTTATAAGTCAGTTAACGAAGCGTTGAAACATGCAGGTTTGAAAAAACGTTTAAGTATTAATATTCAATATGTCGACGCTCAAGATGTTGAAGTTAAAGGCGTTGGTATATTAAAAGATTTAGACGCGATCTTAGTTCCTGGTGGATTTGGAGAACGTGGTACTGAAGGCAAAATGTTAGCCGCGCAATATGCTCGTGAAAACAAAGTGCCTTATTTGGGTATATGTTTAGGTATGCAATTAGCGTTAATTGAGTTTGCTCGTAACGTAGCAGGCTTAACGGATGCGCATTCAACAGAATTTAATCCAGATAGCCCGCATCCAGTGGTTGGTTTAATCACGGAGTGGTTAGACGCTGAAGGGCAAGTTGAAATGCGTAATGCTAAGTCAGACCTAGGTGGTACGATGCGTTTAGGCGCACAAAAATGTTATCTTAAGCCTAACTCAAAAGCCCGTGAAGTATATGGTAATGAGTGGATAGTAGAACGTCATCGTCATCGTTATGAAGTAAATAACAATTACATTGAACAGTTAGAAAAAGCTGGTCTAGTGTTTGGTGGCTTATCGGAAGATAAAAAACTTGTAGAAATGATAGAGCTACCAGAACACCCGTTTTATGTGGCTGGTCAGTTCCATCCAGAATTTACGTCAACGCCTCGGGACGGACATCCTTTATTTGAAGGGTTTGTCGGTGCCGCAGGTGAATTTGTAAAAAATAAATAATAAATAATAAAACGCAGCCTAAGCTGCGTTCTTTTTTGATAAGGAATGGGAATGTCTCAAATAGTTAAAGTTATTGGCCGTGAGATCATGGACTCACGTGGTAATCCTACGGTTGAAGCTGATGTATATCTAGAATCTGGTGCGTTTGGTCGAGCAGTTGCTCCATCTGGTGCATCAACAGGTTCTCGTGAAGCGCTTGAATTACGTGATGGTGATAAATCACGTTATTTAGGTAAAGGTGTATTAACAGCCGTTAATAACATAAACGAAAAAATCGCACCTGCTGTTATTGGTAAAGATGCACAACTACAAGTTGCTGTTGACCAAGCTATGTTAGATTTAGATGGAACAGAAAATAAGTCTGTTTTAGGCGCAAACGCAATATTGGCAGTTTCATTAGCAAATGCTAAAGCTGCGGCATTAGAAAATGGTATTGCATTGTTTGAGCACATCGCTGACTTAAACGGCACATCTGGTGAGTTTTCAATGCCTGTTCCTATGATGAATATCATCAATGGTGGTGAACACGCTGATAACAACGTAGATATCCAAGAGTTTATGATCCAACCTGTATCTGCGCCTTCATTCCGTGAAGCGTTACGTATGGGTGCTGAGATCTTCCATACGCTTAAGAAAGTATTGTCTGAAAAAGGCTTAAATACTGCGGTTGGCGATGAAGGTGGTTTTGCTCCGAACTTAGCATCTAACGAAGAAGCACTAACAGTTATAGAATTAGCAGTTGAACGTGCTGGCTACAAATTAAACGAAGACGTTACCCTTGCATTAGATTGTGCATCTTCAGAGTTTTATTCTGATGGTATCTATAACATGAAAGGCGAAGGTAAAACGTTCGACTCTGCTGGTTTCTGTGATTACCTAGCAGATTTAAGTGATAAATACCCAATCCTTTCTATCGAAGATGGCTTAGATGAGTCTGATTGGGATGGTTGGAAATTGTTAACGGATAAGATTGGCGGTAAAGTTCAATTAGTGGGTGATGATTTATTTGTTACTAATACTAAGATTTTGCGTGAAGGCATTGAGAAAGGTGTTGGTAACTCAATCCTTATCAAGTTTAACCAAATTGGAACATTAACTGAAACGTTAGAAGCTATTCGTATGGCGAAAGAAGCGGGTTATTCTGTTGTTATTTCTCACCGTAGTGGTGAAACAGAAGACTCTACTATTGCAGATTTAGCTGTTGGTACTGCTGCAGGTCAGATTAAGACTGGTTCATTATGTCGTTCAGACCGTGTCGCTAAATACAACCAATTGTTACGCATTGAAGAGCAACTTAGCAATGTTGCATACCGTGGTCGTTCAGAGATCAAAGGTCAAGCGTAAACCTTGCCCAATGAAAGGAGTGCATTTCGCACTCCTTTTTTATTGGGGCATTTAAAAATTAGGCGCTATAGTTAAATCGATGACAGATTCACGCGAACAAACTTTTTTATGGCAAAATAGAACGGGTCAGCAAATATTTGCTGAGTTATCGAATGCCTTATATGAAAGAGAATTAATGCGTTTATCGCAAGATGCCGATATCAGCGCAGAAGCATTAAAAAAACGATTAGGTTCAATGGCTTTTTACATTAAAAAAGCGGCTGAACATATCAGCGAATTATATACCCCGTTAGATTTAGACAGCCAGAATGGTTCTTGGATCAGCGCGCAGTCAGTGAAACCCCATTCAATAAAAGCCCAACCAGATAAAACACGTATATTTTATCTAGAACATGCCAAGATGGCATTAGTGGTTCCTATATCTGTAAGTCACTATGGAATAGAACAAATAGTATTAGATACGATTGATGAAATAGATTTAGACAATGATCAAATTCATTGTAATGAACACGGCTGGTTTACCCTAAGCGGACATGAACAATCCAAATCAACTATCTATACCAAGTCGTTATTAAAACCAAGTAAAGCAATCATGGCAGCTGCCTGCTGTGGTCATCAATGGTTAAACCAACGTAGGACATCACCAAGGTTATTATCTTTACGTGAAATGTTACTAGCGAGTCGAATTAACTGGCGACAATTTTCCAAATTATTAACCTTAAAAAAATAACCTTTAATCACCATCTATACCTTTCAATCTGGCTATATCCTTTGCATAATACAAAATCAAATCAGTTTTAAGTGATGGCATTGTGCGAATTGTTAATTTAGTTTTAATAATCATTTTTATTCTTATCCAATACCGTTTTTGGTTTGGGCATAATGGCCTGCAATTTTATACTGCCAATCGCACAGAAGTAACCAAACTTAAATCTGGCAATGATGAATTTTTAAAGCGAAATATCTTATTAGAAGCCGACGTTAAAGACTTATCGGTTGGTCTTGAAGGTATCGAAGAAAGAGCAAGAAATGAGCTTGGCATGATCAGAGAAAATGAGACGTTTTTCCGCTTAGTACCAAACAATAAAGAGCAAAATTAAATGGTGATAGACCATATGTTTTCTGTGGTGATCCCCGCGTCTGGTATTGGTAAGCGCATGCAAGCTGAAATACCAAAACAGTATTTACCCCTTTTGGATAAGTCAGTGCTTGAACACACTATTGGTTGTTTTACCGATTTACCTTTTGTGGATGAAGTCGTGGTTGTCATTGCCCAGCACGATGAAATGTTTAATACCTTAAAGATAGCAAACCATCCCAAGATACATAAGGTCATTGGAGGAAAGGAACGCGCAAATTCGGTTTTTAATGGTATTAAGTATTTATACGAAAAAGGAACTCAGTGGGTCATGGTGCATGATGCTGCGAGACCATGTGTAGAGCAAGATGATATTGTAAATCTGGCACAGCATTGTTTCACTAATAAACAGGCTGGCATATTAGGTTCTCCAGTAAGAGATACAATGAAACGAGCGGGTTCTAATTCCAATTTAATTGAGCATACCGAAGAACGAAACGGACTATGGCATGCATTTACGCCACAATGCAGCAACGTTAGTCAGTTATTTCAAGCACTCAATAGCCAAATATCCACACAAGGCGATATCAATCCAAGGGTAACAGACGAAGCATCAGCACTTGAGATGGCCGGTTTTCCTGTTGCATTAGTTAACGGAAGTGCAAAAAATATTAAAATTACTCAGCCTGAAGATTTAGCATTGGCCGAGTATTATATAAAGAGTAAAAAACAATGAGTATAAAAATTGGCTTTGGCTATGACGTACATACATTTGGTGGTGACGGCCCAATAACATTAGCTGGAGTAAAAGTACCTTATTTCCAAGGGTTTGTTGCACATTCAGATGGCGATGTTGCTATACATGCTTTATGTGACGCTATCCTAGGGGCACTTGCACTAGGTGATATTGGTAAACATTTCCCAGACACGTCTGATCAATATGAAAATATAGACAGTAGAATATTGTTGCGTCATGTAGTGAATTTGGCACAAGAACAAGGGTTTAAGTTAGGCAACTGTGATTTAACTATTGTTGCTCAAGCACCTAAAATGGCGCCGCATATTGAACAAATGAGAAGCGTATTAGCGCAAGATTTAAATGCAGATTTAAGCCAAGTGTCGGTAAAAGCAACGACCACCGAAAAGTTAGGTTTTGAAGGTCGCAAAGAAGGGATCTCTGTTCAAGCAGTTGTCTTAATGGAAACTATATAATGACAGAGACAACGACAAATAAAGCCCAAACGACGGCAGAAGAACCGAATACACCTGCTGAGTTTTTTAAAGATTGGTCCTTTGAGCATTGGGCATATTTGCATGGTAAACCAAAAGCCAGTGCTAAGTTTAAGACTTACCCTGAAGACTTTGTAGTGACTGAAAACTTAGGGTTTGATTTAACCGGTGAAGGCGAAAATGTATTTTTGCTAATCGAAAAAACCCAGTTAAATACGCAACAAGTATGTGAGTACTTAGCTAAATTTTTTGGTCGTCGATTACGTGACATTGGTTATGCTGGGTTAAAAGACAAACAGTCGATCTCTCGTCAATGGTTTTCCGTTCAGATGAATGTGAAACAAGACGTGGATTTGTCTACATTAGGCACTGAAAACATTAAGTTAATTGAACATTCTCGTCATATTAAAAAATTAAAGGTTGGAGCGTTAAAATCAAATCACTTTGATATTCTTTTACGTGATATTACCGATGTTATAGATACTATTGGCCAGTTAGAGAAAATTATAAAACAAGGTGTACCAAACTATTTTGGTCTACAGCGTTTTGGATTTAAAGGTAATAATCTTAATTGGGCAGACAGAATGTCCAATGGCGAAGATATAAAAAACAAAAAGATCAAAGGCTTTGCGCTGTCAGCTAGCCGTTCTTATATTTTTAACCAAGTGGTTAACGAAAGGTTAAAACAAAATATATTTACTACGCCTATTAATGGTGACGTGTTTATTTTAAATGGATCTAATTCATTTTTTAGCCAAGATGTAGATGACGAAATTAAGCAACGTTTATTAGAAAATGACATTCATATCTCTGCGCCTTTATTTGGTAAAGGTGAATTTGAAACTAAAGGTCAGATATTAGAACTTGAGACTAAGATCGCTAATGAACATGCTAATTGGCAACAAATGTTAATCGAGCAAGGGTTAAAACAAGAGCGACGTAGTATCTTATTGAATCCTGAGAACTTAACTTGGCAAGTTAAAGGGAATGATTTGTTGATCAGTTTTGATTTAGCTACTGGCTGTTTTGCTACTTCTGTGTTGCGTGAGTGTGTTGATTTTATTCAGGAATATTCATGAACATATTATTAAGTAATGATGATGGTGTTTTTGCACCAGGATTAGAAGCCTTATACAAAGAGTTATGTAAGTTGGGCAAGGTTACCGTAGTTGCACCCGACCGGAACTTAAGTGGGGCTAGCAGTTCACTCACTTTAACGAACCCCTTAAGATCACAACAACATCCGAATGGCTTTTATAGTGTTAATGGTACGCCAACCGACTGTGTACATCTGGCAATAAGCCAATTAATGGATGTTACCCCTGATATTGTTGTAGCTGGTGTTAACCATGGCGCTAACTTAGGCGATGACACTTTTTATAGTGGCACTGTTGCAGCAGCAGCAGAAGGGCGTCATTTAGGATTACCGGCTGTTGCGGTATCGGTGACTAGCCACGATGACACTCATTTATCATGTGCAGCAAAAGTTGCTAAACAGGTAGTGGAAAACTTAATGACACACCCAATCCCGTCTGATCAGATATTAAACGTAAATGTACCTGATATCCCGTTTGAACAGCTAGAAGGTTTTGCAGTTACTCGATTGGGTAGTCGTCATAAAGCCGATTTAATGCAAAAACAACAAGACCCATGGGGGCGTGACATTTATTGGTATGGTAAGCTTGGGCAAGAACTCGACGCTACCGAGGGGACTGATTTCCATGCAATTAATAACAATAAAGTGTCAATTACGCCATTAAAGATAGATATGACGGCATTTGATAGTATTGAAAGTGTGACAGGTTGGGTTAAGAAATTAAATAATTAATATGAATCTATTTACTAATAGCGGTGAAAAACTGGCGCAGCAACTTAAGTCGTTAGGTATTACAAATGAATTGGTTTTAAAAGCCATCTCCAGTGTACCTCGGCATCTATTTGTTGATCAAATATTGGCTCACAAGGCCTATGAGAATACGGCATTGCCAATTGGACAAGGGCAAACTATTTCTCAGCCTTATATAGTAGGAAAGATGACCCAGATGTTAGTTGAGCATGGGGTTACTTCTAATGTATTGGAAATTGGTACAGGTTCTGGTTATCAAGCGGCAATACTGGGTCGAGTATTTGACAAAGTGAATTCAGTTGAACGAATAAGACAATTACAGTTTAACGCCAAAAGAAAACTCCAACAGTTAGATATATATAATGTGCAAATGAAACATGGAGATGGCTGGCAAGGTTGGCATTCTAAAGCACCTTTTGATGCCATTATCGTAACAGCTGCACCAAGTTCGATACCAGAACAGCTAAAGTTACAACTCGCTGATGGTGGAATTTTGGTATTACCTGTAGGTGACACAACTCAAACCTTAGTTACTGTTGTACGCAAAGGTGATAGTTTTGAAGAAAAACACTGGGAAGCCGTGAAGTTTGTGCCTTTAGTATCAGGAGATACCTTGTAGTGAAAATTTTTACCGTTTTGTATGATAAGTGTATTACCTGGGCCAAACATAAATACGCCAGCACTTATCTAGCTTTATTGACGTTTTGCGAGTCTATATTTTTTCCTATCCCACCAGATGTTATGTTAGCGCCTATGGTGCTAGCTCGACCGCATAAAGCGTGGTGGTTAGCCAGTTTAACCAGTATTAGTTCGGTACTAGGTGGTATTGTTGGTTATTTATTGGGGGCGTACTTATACGAACCTGTAGTATTACCATTTATAGAGATGATGGGATATCAGTCCAAGTTTGCAACAATTACCAGTTATTTTAATGAATATGGTGTGTGGATCGTGTTTTTAGCCGGATTCACGCCGATTCCTTATAAAATATTCACTGTCAGTGCCGGCATGTTATCTATGGCCTTTTTTCCATTCTTAATAGCGTCAGCTGTCGGGCGTTCAATGCGATTTTTCCTTGTCGCTGGGATCTTATATTGGGGTGGTGAGAAAATGGAGCATAAAATTCGCCAGTATGTTGATATTATTGGCTGGATTGTCATTGCGTTAATTGTTACGTTTATCGTGTATAAACAATTTAATTAGATTATGAAATATTATTTAGCCTGTCTAGTTTCGTTAACTTATCTGTTGTCTGGGTGTACTTCTCGGCACACTCCTGCGCCAATTGTTAAGATTGGCAATGCCATGTCTATTTATGACCATTCAGCAAAAGGTAGCTTGAAGAGTTCACAGTATGTGGTTCAACCGGGCGAAACTTTATATGCGATAGCATGGCAAGCAGGGATCGATTTTCGACATTTAGCAAGACTAAATAATATTAATGAACCATTTCAAATATTTCCTGGGCAGGTTATCTCTCTGCAGAGCAGTAAAGATAAAGGCTCAGATAATGATACGAAAAAACAGGTAGTTACATCTGGAATTGGAATTGCAATAAATAATAAAAAAACTATTGCAAATGAAAATTCAGGGGAGTACGGTAAAACTCAACAGGATCAAAAAGTATTAATAATTAAAGAAAAAGATCCTTTCCCAACGAAGGTGCGTCAATGGCGTTACCCAAGTAAAGGAAACATAATCGAGAAATACTCAACCAAAGAAAATGGTAACAAGGGTATCGATTTTGGTGGTAAAGCGGGTGATCCAATTATTGCTGCAGCAGATGGCAAAGTGGTTTACTCGGGTGGTGCGCTTAGAGGTTACGGAAATTTAGTTATTGTTAAACACAATAACGATTATTTGAGTGCTTATGCTCATAACCGGTCTATTAATGTTAAAGAACAAGACTGGGTTAAAGCTGGGCAAGTTATTGCAGAGATGGGTGACTCTGGTACGGATTCAATAAAGTTACATTTTGAAATCCGCCACCGAGGTCGTTCAGTTAATCCTCTTAAATACTTACCTAGGAGATAAGGACTTATCGTTAAGCTAAGTGAACTATTAAGTTTTACTTAATAGCTCCAAAATGGAGTCGCCAATGAGTCAAGACATAGTTGTAGAAATCACACTTGATGCTGAAGATATTGATAACGAAATCAACGAAGCTGTTGAAAAAGAAATCATAAAAGCCGAAAAAAAGACAGTCAAAAAAGCCGCATCAGCAGCCAAAGCTGAAACAATCGCCAGTGCGGAACAACCCAAAAACCTAGATGCTACTCAAATTTATTTAAGCGAAATTGGATTTTCTCCATTACTTTCAGCAGAAGAAGAAGTGTTCTTTTCTCGTAAATCATTAAAAGGCTGTGAAGCCTCACGTAAACGTATGATTGAAAGTAACTTACGCCTAGTGGTTAAAATTGCTCGTCGTTACAACAATCGTGGTCTAGCATTATTAGATTTAATTGAAGAAGGTAACTTAGGTCTAATCAGAGCAGTAGAAAAATTTGACCCAGAACGTGGTTTTAGATTTTCAACTTACGCAACATGGTGGATACGTCAAACCATCGAACGTGCCATTATGAATCAAACCCGAACCATACGTTTACCTATCCATGTGGTAAAAGAATTAAATGTATATTTAAGAACGGCTAGAGAATTAGCCCAAATCTTAGACCATGAACCTACAGCTGAAGACATTGCCGCTAAGTTAGATAAACCCGTTGAAGACGTGACAAAAATGTTACGACTTAACGAAAAAATTAGCTCAGTAGACACGCCTATCGGTGGTGATTCTGACAAAGTGTTGTTAGATATCATTGCAGATGATGTTGGTAAAGGGCCAGAAACAAAGATCACAGATAATGACATTAATAACAATATCGTGCATTGGTTAGAACAGCTAAATCCTAAACAAAGAGAAGTATTGGCTCGCAGATTTGGTTTGTTGGGATATGAGCCATCTACCTTAGAAAATGTAGGTGCTGAAATAGGTTTAACCCGTGAACGTGTTCGTCAAATTCAAGTAGAGGCGTTACGTCGTTTAAAAGATATGGCAACGCACGACGGTCTAAACATGGCGGCACTGTTTGAAGTAGAAGTGTAGTTTGTTTAATAAATCGTTCATTTTAAAAACCTGCTAATTAGCAGGTTTTTTTAATTCATTTGTATACTGTACGTAGTGTGTGGGGTAGATAATGTTAGTGAGAGAGAATACCGGACTGATCGTGGTTGACATACAAGGAAAACTTGTCCGTCTAGTTCACGATAGTGATGTATTAATTTCAAACTGTGAAAAGTTAATTAAAGGCGCTAACGCGCTTGAATTACCAATCATATTACTGGAACAAAACCCTCAAAAGTTAGGGCGCACTACAACTAAACTAAGTGCTCTATTAGAAGATATCGATCCCATCACAAAGTTTACATTTAATGCCTGTGAGACACCTGATTTTATAGATTTTGCTAAAACCAAAAATGTAGATACTTGGCTTATTTGTGGTATTGAGGCACATATTTGTGTGTATCAAACGGCAAGCGGGTTAATTGAACATGAGTTTAACGTTGAACTAGTTAGTGATTGTATTTCTTCTCGTACCTTATCTAATAAACAGCTTGCTATTACTCGATTACTAAACAGTGGGGTTGGAATCACAGGTTTAGAGATGTGTTTATATGAGTTGGTAAAAGATTGTCGTGTACCTGAATTTAAACAAATTTTAGAGTTAATTCGTTAACCATTGAATACAAGAGCAACTCAATATTAACTTAGTGTCAGCCGTGTTGTTGTTGGAGATCCGTTGTAACACAGAGTAGGATTAATAGATTATATTAGCGATAGATAGATAAATAAAAGCCGATGACATCTTAACTGTCATCGGCTTATTATTTACATGAGTCTAGTTTGAAGGCAAAACTATTTGAACTCTTGTTCAACTTGGTCAAACAATTCTAAAACTTCCTGTTCTTCTTGTGGGTTCATTATTGTCACAACATAGATAGCAATTGATGAACAAATAAAGCCAGGCACTATTTCATAAATCCAGCTGCTTAATGATTTACCGTCAATTGTTAGTGGTGCGTATATCCATATTAAGACCGTAGCTGCACCAACAACCATACCTGCAAGGGCTGCTTGTTTAGTCATTTTTTTCCAGTACAAACTAAAGATGACCAGTGGACCAAATGCCGCACCAAATCCTGCCCATGCATTACTTACTAAACTAAGTACTGAGCTGTTTCTGTCTAAAGCTAATAAACCAGCAACTACAGCAACCATGAATACTGAAATACGACCAACCAACACTAATTCTTTATCTGAAGCATCGCGGTTTAAAAAGGTTTTGTAAAAATCGTCAGTTAACGAACTAGAAGACACTAATAATTGTGAACTTATGGTACTCATTATGGCTGCTAAAATTGCCGCTAATAAGAAGCCTGTAATTAATGGATGGAACAACAAATTAGAGAATACTAAGAAGATAGTTTCAGGATCGATTGCCCCTAAGTTAAATTTATTAACGTAAGCAACACCAGTGAAACCAACGGCTAAAGCTCCAACTAATGCAACAAACATCCAGCCCATACCAATATTACGCATCGTTGGCATATCTTTCACTGAACGAAGCGCCATAAAACGCACAATAATATGAGGTTGACCAAAATATCCAACCCCCACGCCATGCTCGACATTATGGCAATAAAACTTAATCCTTCGAACCAGTCAAAATAGGTTGGATTAATAGCAGATATAATAGAGGTCATTTCAGCTAAACTATCAAACTGAGTAAAAGCAATAATAGGCACCAAGATCACGGCGACAAACATAATGCAGCCTTGTACAAAGTCTGTAAGACTTACCGCTAAAAACCCACCAAATAAGGTATAAGCTACAACGACACTCGCGGTAACAACAAGTCCCATTGAATAATCTAAGCCAAATGAAGTTTCAAATAATTTACCACCAGCCACTAAGCCAGAAGATGTATATAAAGTGAAGAAAATAACGATAACGGTAGAGGCAACTAGACGAAGAGTTAAACTCGAGTCATTAAAACGTTTAGCAAAATAATCTGGAACGGTAAGGGCATCTTTGGCTTTCTCAGTGTAAACCCGTAATCTTGGCGCCACGACAATATAGTTAATAAAAGCACCGATAAATAAGCCTAATCCAATCCAGCTACTACTTAAACCAGAAACAAACATAGCTCCAGGTAAACCCATTAGTATCCAACCACTCATATCAGATGCGCCTGCAGACAATGCTGCAACCGATGGTGGTAATGAACGACCACCTAACATATAACCTGACAGATCAGATGTGGACTTGCGATAAGAGTATAATCCAATCGCTAACATGACTAAAAAATAAAGGCCGAGAGTGATGTAAGTTGAATAATGCATAAAGATCCTCGTAATTAATTTGTTACAAGGGTATCACAGTAAAAAATATTCTTCAGGTCTGGGCTACAATTTGATTTTATTAGCTTTTTTAAAAACTATGGGTTTAACTTTTTAATTTACTTTTAAGTTCACTCAGTAATTGCCATGCTTGTCTTGGCGATAATTCGTCTAGATCTGTGTTGTTGATAATATCCATCACGTCAGAATGTCCGGTATTAACTAAAGACAACTGTTGGCTTGGTATTTCTGGTGATGCAGCATTAACAGTTTGCGGGCTTGAAGATGGCACGGTTGTTAATTCAAGTTGTTGCAATTTGGATTTAGCAAAGGAAAGTACTTCACTTGGTAAACCAGCTAATTTAGCCACTTGAATACCAAAACTTTTGCTTGCGGCTCCGTCATGGACTGAGTGCATAAATACTATGTCATCACCATGTTCGTGCGCATCTAAATGTATATTAACCACCCCAGTTTGCTGATCGGCAAACTCAGTTAATTCAAAATAGTGAGTTGCAAATAAGGTGAGGGCATTTATCTTAGTTGATAAATAATGGGCACTGGCCCAAGCCAAACTTAGACCATCGTAAGTACTGGTACCTCGGCCTATTTCATCCATTAACACTAAGCTGTTTTGTGACGCGTTGTGCATTATGTTTGCTGTTTCTGTCATTTCTACCATAAAAGTAGAGCGGCCAGAGGCTAAATCATCGGATGCTCCAATACGAGTAAAGATACGGTCTATCTCACCAATTTGTGCAGCTTGCGCTGGAACAAAACAACCAATATTCGCCATTAACGTTATTAATGCAATTTGGCGCATAAAGGTAGATTTACCACCCATGTTAGGTCCAGTAATGACTGCAAGTTTACGTTCTGAATGTAAGTGCACCGGATTCGCAATAAACGGTGTTTGCATGACCTGCTCAACCACAGGGTGACGACCTGCTTCAATCTTTACAATACGGCCTGATACTAATTCAGGTTTGCTGTAATTTAAGCTTTCAGCTCGTTCAGCAAAGTTAGTTAGAACATCTATCTGAGCAATGGCGTCCGAGGTCATTTGTAATGCTTCAATAACTTCAACTAATTGATCTAATACTTTTTCGTATAAACGCTTTTCTAATGCTAACGCTTTGCTTTGACTTGATAATACTTTTTCTTCGTGTTTTTTCAGTTCAGGAATGATGTATCGTTCATTGTTCTTTAACGTTTGGCGTCTTACGTATTCTTCAGGTACTCGGTCAGAATATGCTTTACTAATATCGATATAGAAGCCGTGTACTTTATTAAAGCCAACTTTTAATGTGTTTATGCCGGTTTTTTCTCTTTCCGATATCTCTAACTGATCGATAAAACTGGTAGCACCGGCACTTAACTCACGCCATTCATCTAATTCAGCGTGATAACCAGTTGCAATGACACCACCGTCACGAATAAGCACAGGTGGGTTCTCTATAATGGCGCTTTCTAATAAATCTAGGATCTCTGGGTATAACTGTATTTTGTTATTTAATGAGGCTAAGCGCACCGACTTATTATTTTCTAGCTCAGCTTTTATCTCTGGTAATACTCGTAACGCATTACGTAAGCGAGCTAAATCTCTAGGTCTGGCTGAACGTAAAGCTAATCGGGCAACAATACGCTCAATATCACCAATTTGTTTAAGTGGTTCTTGTAAATTAATATCGTTACCCACCGTTAAAATATCTTCTACCGCATCTAATCTGGCGTTAACTTCTAATTGATTACGTCTTGGTAAATGGATCCAACGTTTTAATAAACGACTGCCCATCGCGGTAGAGGTTTTGTCTAATACTTGTGCTAAGGTATTGTCTTGTCCACCAGAGAGGTTTTGAGTTAACTCTAAATTACGACGAGTAGAAGCATCTAAAATAATGGTGGAATCAATAGCTTCTAGGGTTACCGAGCGAATATGTGGCAGTGCCGTTCTTTGTGTGTCTCGTACATATTGCATTAAGCAGCCTGCTGCGCAGATGGCTATGGGCGCTTTGGTAATACCAAACCCTTGTAAATCTTTGGTTTCAAATTGCTGTACTAATACTCGTTCACAGGTTTCTAAATCAAACTCCCAAATAGGTCTACGTCTTATACCTTTAAAGCCGTTTAATACCTGCATTTGTGAAAAGTCTTCTGGGTATAATAATTCTGCCGGCTGCAAGCGCGTTAATGTTGCTAATAAATCGCCAATTTGTTCAAATTGGTTAATTAGAAACCGGCCACTATTAATGTCTAAATAAGCAATGCCATAAGTTTCTACAGAAGTAGCACGAGGTTTATTGGCAAATACGGCACAAATTAAGTTATCAAAACGTTCATTTAATAAGTTTTCGTCACTGACGGTTCCAGGAGTAACAATGCGGACTACTTTTCTAGCAACAGGCCCTTTGCTGGTGGCAGGGTCTCCAACTTGTTCACAGATGGCAACCGATTCGCCTAATTGAACTAATTTAGCCAAATAGTTATCAACCGCATGATAAGGCACGCCAGCCATGGGAATAGGTTCGCCAGCGGAAGCGCCACGTTTGGTTAAGGAAATGTCTAATAACTCAGAGGCTCTTTTGGCATCGTCGTAAAATAATTCGTAAAAGTCACCCATGCGATAAAAAAGCAAAATGTCTTTGTGTTCTTTTTTCATATTTAAGAACTGCTGCATCATTGGAGTGTGGCTTGCTATATTTTCAGGGCTAAATAAATTCGACATTTGGCTTAATGATATCTGTGACTAATGTTGTATATTGTCACAGATCATCGGCATAGTGTCTCGTAAAATGTAGAAGGAATCGGGCAATTGGTTGAAATTGAATCTTTAAGTAAACAACTTGGTGATGCTTTATTACAAAAAGGCTGGACAGTGACCACCGCTGAGTCTTGTACTGGTGGTGGTATTAGCCAAGCGATAACCGCAATTGCCGGTAGTTCAAGCTATTTTAATTGTGCATTTGTTACTTACAGCAATGACGCAAAACAAAAATTAGTGGATGTGCAACAAACAACATTAGAAAAATACGGTGCAGTTTCACAGCAAACCGTCGATGAAATGGCGCAAGGGGCACTAATCAATGCCGGAGCTCAAGTCGGTATTTCAGTCAGTGGAATTGCAGGACCTGGTGGTGGTTCAGAATCAAAGCCTGTAGGCGCTGTTTGGATAGCTGTTTGTATACAGTACTTACTGGATGGAAATGCAAAAACAATCAACAATAGTCAAAGGTTTTGTTTTTCAGGGGGCCGAGAAGATGTTAGATTGTCTGCCATCAAAGCGGCATTAAATATGGCGTTGATCTGTATTAATGAAATAAAATAAAAAATAATATAAATTTTCATTGATACTGTTTAATTATACAGTATACTTTGTCGCATAGTTAAGTTGAAGCATCAACGACAAGTAATGTTTGGAGAGAATAATGGACGCAAATAAAGAAAAAGCATTAGACGCAGCACTACAACAAATTGAAAGACAGTTTGGTAAAGGCTCAATAATGAAATTGGGCGATAGTAATGCATTGGATATTGATTCCATTTCTACAGGTTCATTAGGACTGGATATTGCGTTAGGTATAGGCGGTTTGCCATGTGGCCGTATCGTTGAAATTTACGGTCCAGAATCTTCAGGTAAAACAACCCTAACATTACAAGTAATTGCTCAAGCGCAAAAAGAAGGTAAGACTTGTGCGTTTGTTGATGCAGAGCATGCATTAGATCCTATTTATGCATCAGCATTGGGTGTTAACGTTGATGACTTATTAGTATCGCAACCAGACACTGGTGAACAAGCTTTAGAAATTACTGATATGTTAGTTCGTTCTGGTGCTGTAGATGTATTAGTTGTCGACTCGGTAGCAGCATTAACACCAAAAGCAGAGATTGAAGGTGACATGGGTGATTCACACATGGGTCTTCAAGCTCGTCTAATGTCACAAGCGTTACGTAAATTAACGGGTAACATTAAACGTTCAAATACGTTATGTATTTTCATTAACCAAATTCGTATGAAGATTGGTGTAATGTTTGGTAACCCTGAGACAACCACAGGTGGTAATGCACTTAAGTTCTATGCCTCTGTACGTTTAGATATTCGTCGTATCGGCTCTGTTAAAGAAGGTGATGAAGTCATAGGGAATGAAACCCGGGTTAAAGTGGTTAAGAACAAAGTCGCTCCTCCATTTAAACAAACAGAATTCATTATCATGTATGGTAAAGGTATCTCTAAAGAAGGCGAGTTAATTGACCTTGGTGTTAAACATGGTGTGGTTGATAAAGCTGGTGCTTGGTATGCCTATAATGGTGACAAGGTTGGTCAAGGTAAGGCAAACTGCATTAAGTATTTAAAAGAGAATGTTGATATTGCAGAAGAAATCGAGAAAAAATTACGTGATATGTTGTTGTTAAAAGCAACAATAAAAGAAGATGATTTGGAAGTAGCTGACCCTAGCTAAATTAAATATAACTAAATAAAAGCCGCATTAAGCGGCTTTTTTCGTTAATACGGGTAAATTATTGGTAATCTGAAAAAGTGGTGATAATCTAGCCGCCATAAATGCATTTATACCAAGCTTTATAAAGGTTTAGTCCGTTCACCGTTGTGATTGCGGTGAGATAATGAGCGAAATTTATTAGTGTCTAGTGGCTTTGGCTTTCTCACTTGAGTCGACCCATCTTTTGCAACCATGATCGTACATTAAACTCGCTGAATGACCGGCTCTTTGTAAGGATAGGTAGTACTGTTAATGGAGCCATTATGAATGCACATTTGTTAGAAACGCTTAAACATAATTTTGATATTGAAATGGACGAAAGTTCATTATTAAACTTATTAATCGCAATTATTGATTTATCGCCGAGTATTATTTTTGTTAAGGATGATGAGGGGCGATATTTGATTGTTAACCAAGAGTTTGAGAAATATTTTTGTTTACGCCAAAGTGACATAGTTGGTAAAACTGATTTTGATATAATGTCCAAAGATGACGCACAAGATTGTGTGGATAGTGATCAACCCGCTAAAAGCTTTATTGGTGATATTCATTCCGCGATTGAACTGAAAGAAACCGAAGGTGGCGATATTCAAAGTTATCTATCTGTTAATAAACGCGTGATCACAACGGCCCTTGGTAATTTATTAATTGGTATAGTCGCAGAAGTAAAAATTTAATAGACGGTAATGAGTTAGAACAAATTTAAAGGTAAAAACTGTAACATGGACATGGAAAAAACAAAGTCTTTTGAAGCGGCATATTTAAAACACCAAGTTGAAGATAACTATGATCGATTTATGATCATCCCTTATATTTTAATAGTTATCTGCTTATTGTTTTTATGGCGCAATTTATACAGTAGAGTAACTGACTCATATCACACCCATGCTGATGCATATTTATTATTATGGCTGGCGCTCATTGTAGCGTCAATTGCATTTAGAGTTGCCTTACCTAAAGTAAAAGCAATGGGGAATGTAACACGATTAGATCACTTAATTTTTAGCTTTGCTATTACTATGTGTATCTCAGCGGCAACGTTAACCTCTTTAGATTTAGCGATCACAAGCAACTATACGGCGTATGCCTTTACCTTATTAGGCGCCGCTACAGCATACAGAACCAGCATAGCTAAATATCTTGTGATGGTCATTGTCACCTTCGTTTATTTTAATCTGTTCTACTTCTTTGTTTTAGATAATAACTATAGTTTTTCTTTGATTATTCCTGTGCTCGCATTTAGTACTATTGCTACTTTTATTGCCGTGTCACTGGAAAATAATCGAGAACAGTTGGTTCATTTATCTAGCCAACTAGAATACATAAACCTTAAGTTACAAGAAGAGTCGATTAAAGACCCACTGACCACGTTATACAATCGCCGTTACTTAAATGATTTTTTACAAAGAGAAATTGATGACTACAAAAGAACCGCTGCACCATTGTGTTTGGCTATTTGCGATCTGGATTACTTTAAAAAAATTAATGACAATTTAGGCCACCTAACAGGAGATGATTGTTTAATAGCTTTTGCCAATATACTAAAAGCGAACAGTCGAACTTCTGACGTGCAAATTAGGTTTGGTGGTGAAGAATTTGTGATTGTCATGCCTAGAACTAACTTAGACGCTGCGATCCAAGTTGTAGAAAGAATTAGAAGGGCGACAGAATCTCATCAATTTGACTCAATTCCATGGCCTATTACCGTCAGTTTCGGTGTTACTAATATTACCAGCCAAGACGACTTTGATAGTTTGCTTGATAGAGCTGATAGCTTTTTATATAAGGCTAAACGTTCTGGGAGAAACTGCGTGGTGAGTCAATTATAATGTGTTAACCGTTAGCAAAATAGCGATCTCTGTTGCAAAAAAAACGCATCAATAGATGCGTTTTTTGTAGGTAATGTCAGCAATCAGGGCGGTTAAACTTCTAACATATCCAATATGCCTTCAGCCGCTTTTCTGCCTTCTGCTATGGCTGTAACCACTAGATCCGCGCCACGTACGATATCACCACCGGCGAAGATCTTAGGATTAGTTGTCTGATAAGGATATTGCGAATCTTCGTTGGCCTTAATTGTATTCCAATCCGTTAATTCAACTTCGTATGGGGTTAACCATTCTAAGTTTAATGGTTGGAAACCAAATGCTTGAATAACGGCATCTGCTTCAACTATATATTCAGAGCCTTCGATGGCTTCCGGTCGACGACGACCATTTTCATCTGGCTGACCAAGTTGTGTTTTTACAAATTTAACGCCACACGCTTTACCGTCAGCATCAACTTCAATAGAAATAGGTTGGGCATTCCATTCGAAATTAACCCCTTCTTCTTTGGCGTTTTGTACTTCACGAGCGGAACCAGGCATGTTTGCTTCGTCACGACGATACGCACACATAACTTCTTCTGCATCTTGTCTTATGGCTGTTCTTACACAATCCATTGCCGTGTCACCACCGCCTAATACGACTACTTTTTTACCTTTAAAGTCGATACAAGTATCAGCAGAACCCATGACTTTACGAGTATTTGAAATCAAATAAGGTAAAGAGTCATAAACACCTTGGGCTTCTTCATTTGGTAATCCACCACGTATATATTTATAAGTACCTACACCTAAGAAAACAGAGTCGTAATCATCTAACAAACTTTGGAAGTCGATATCTTTACCAACTTCAGTGTTTAGAACAAACTCAACACCAAGTTCTTCGAAAATTTCGCGGCGGCGTGTCATCACGTCTTTTTCTAATTTAAAAGAAGGAATACCAAAGGTTAATAGACCACCAATTTCTTCATATTTGTCATATACAACCGGTTTAACACCGTTACGAACTAATACGTCAGCACAAGCAAGACCAGCAGGACCTGCGCCTATAATCGCCACTCTTTTATCCGTTAACTCAACACCTTCAATGCTTGGACGCCAGCCCATTTCAAACGCTTTGTCATTAATGTATTTTTCAATACTACCAATGGTTACGGCGCCAAAATCATTATTGAGGGTACACGCACCTTCACATAAACGATCTTGTGGACAAACTCGACCACAAACTTCAGGTAAGCTATTGGTTTTATGGGATAACTCTGCCGCTTCAATTATCTTGCCTTCATTAGCCAGTTGTAGCCATTGAGGGATATAATTGTGCACTGGGCATTTCCATTCACAATATGGGTTACCACAGTCTAAACAACGATCTGCTTGACCTTTAGCCTGTGCTTCTTGCATAGGCTGATAAATTTCAATGAATTCTTCTTTACGTACTTTAACCGGATGTTTAGTCGGGTCAATGCGTTCCACGTCTATAAACTGATATACATTTTGACTCATAAATTTTTCCTCGCTCTACATTGCTTGAACACGTAGCTCTGCAGAAGAGCGGTGACGATGACCTAACAGCTGATTTACATCAGATGTTTTAGGTTTAACCAATTTAAACTTAGGTAACCAAGTATCAAACTCAGCTAAGATTTGTTGCGAACGTTCACTTTGAGTTTCTTCAAAATGTTGGTTGATTAACCCACGTAGATTCTCAATATGAATAGTCATATCAATATCTAGAGCTTCAATTAATTCACCATTCATACGTTCATTTAGGTCGCCAGATTCATCTAATAAATAAGCGAATCCACCAGTCATACCGGCACCGAAGTTAACCCCGATATCACCTAAAATAACAACAACACCACCTGTCATATATTCACAAACGTTGTCGCCTGCACCCTCAATTACTGCTACAGCACCTGAGTTACGAACAGCAAATCGTTCACCTGCACAACCAGCCGCTAATAACTTACCGCCTGTTGCACCATATAAACATGTGTTACCCATGATCACAGACTTGTGACTCACGTAACTAACGCCTTTTGGCGGGTTAATGGTAATTTTACCACCTGTCATGCCTTTACCAACGTAGTCGTTTGCATCACCAATTAGGTGTAAATACACACCACCAGCGTTCCAAACCCCAAAGCTTTGACCAGCAGTGCCGGTAAACGTAAGCTGGATAGGGTCAGTTGCCATGCCTTGGTTACCATGAACATCTGCCACTTCACCAGATAAAGTCGCACCAACAGAACGGTCAGTATTACGGATGTCGTAAAAATGTTGTCCACCTGTTTTATTGGCAACTTGTTCGGCGGTATCAGCTACTAACTTAACGTTTAAATCACCGTTATCAAGCGGCTCATTCTTAGCAACACAATAACTAGGAAACTCGGTAGTTACACCACTAGAGGCTAATATTCCATTTAATTCCAAACGACTTTGCTTTTGGGTTTGGCCATCTAATAATTCTAATAAGTCGGTACGACCAATTAAATCTTCAAACTTACTAATACCAATTGCTGCCATCGTTTCGCGAACTTCTTGGGCAATGAAAGTAAAGTAGTTTTCAACCATAGACGGTAAACCAGCAAAGTATTCTTTACGTAACGTTTCGTCTTGAGTTGCAACACCTGTCGCACAGTTATTTAAATGGCAGATTCGTAAGAACTTACAACCTAAAGCAACCATAGGGCCTGTACCAAAACCAAAACTTTCCGCACCTAAAATAGCGGCTTTTATAACGTCAATACCAGTTTTTAAACCACCGTCAACTTGCACTCGTACTTTATGACGTAAGCCATTTTCAACAAGTGCTTGATGCGTTTCTGATAAACCAAGTTCCCAAGGACTACCCGCATACTTAACAGAAGTCAGTGGACTTGCCGCTGTACCGCCGTCAAAACCAGAGATGGTAATTAAATCCGCATTTGCTTTTGCAACACCTGTGGCAATTGTGCCAACACCTGGTTCAGAAACTAATTTTACGGATACTAATGCTTTTGGGTTAACTTGTTTTAAGTCAAAGATCAGCTGAGCTAAATCTTCAATTGAATAAATGTCGTGATGTGGTGGAGGTGAAATAAGTGTAACACCTTGTACTGAGTATCTAAGTTGTGCAATTTCTGCAGTCACTTTATCACCCGGTAATTGGCCACCTTCACCTGGTTTTGCACCTTGCGCTACTTTAATTTGCAATACATCTGCATTTCTTAAGTAGTGCGGTGTTACACCAAAACGGCCTGACGCTATTTGTTTAATACGTGAATTCTTATTCGTCCCAAAACGGCGCGGGTCTTCACCACCTTCGCCAGAGTTTGAGAATCCACCAAGTTTATTCATCGCTTGAGCTAACGCTTCATGCGCTTCTGGGCTCAATGCTCCAATAGACATAGCTGCAGAGTCAAAACGAGGATATAACTCGGTTGGTTTAACCACATCGTCTATCGAAATAGGCGTCTGAGATTTAAGAGCCATTAAATCGCGGAAATGAGCCGGTGGACGGTTATTCACTAAATTAGCGTACTTTTGATAGTCAGAATAGTTTCCTGACTTAACGGCAACTTGTAACGTTTGCACAACATCTGGGTTATAAGCATGGTATTCACCACCGTGAACATACTTAAGCAACCCACCATGGTTAATCGGTTTACGTTTTAACCATGCTACTTTTGCATTGTGCATTTGCTCTTGATGAATATCATCAAAATTAGCGCCTTCAATACGACTAGTGATGTTAGGGAAACAAAGTTCCATAATTTCAGAGGCAAGCCCCACGGCTTCAAACAAGTTTGAACAACGGTAGCTGGCAATAGTTGAGATACCCATTTTTGACATGATCTTAAATAGACCTTTATTAATGCCTTTACGGTAATTAATAACAGCGTCTTTAACTGGGATATCTATGCTGCCATTTTCAACAAATTGTTCAACGGTTTCATAAGCCATATATGGGTATACAGCAGTAGCCCCTAGACCTAATAATACAGCAAAGTGATGCGAATCACGGGCTGAAGCAGTTTCTACTATGATATTAGAGTCACAACGAAGTTGATTAACAACTAATGTTTGTTGTACGGCACCAACCGCCATTGCTGCAGGGATTGGCGCTAAGCCTTTTTCTACTGCTCGGTCTGACATTATAAGGATAACCGTATTGCGCTCTTTAACCGCCGTTACAGCGTCAGCACATAAGGTTTCGATGGCCGTTTTTAAATCAGTTTCTTCAGGGTTATATAATATTGATAACGACTCAGTGTGATAATGCTCGTCATTAAACGCTTTTAGTTGGTCTAAATCGGTATACATTAATACTGGTGATTCAAATAATACGCGATTTGCGTACCCTGATGTTTCATTAAATACGTTTTGCTCACGACCAATACAAGTGGCTAACGACATAACGTGATTTTCACGTAATGGATCGATAGGTGGATTGGTTACTTGGGCAAACAATTGACGGAAATAATCATAGAAGTTACGTTTTTGTTTAGACATAACTGCCATAGGTGCATCATCACCCATAGAGCCCGTTGCTTCTTGACCGTCTTTTGCTAGAACTTTGATTACTTGTTCAATTTCTTCAAACGAATAATTAAATAACTTATGGTACACCGCTTGGGTTTCGTCATTAAATAATCGTTGACCAATTTCATCACCGTCACATTCAGAGAATGGTTTTAAGTGTTGAATGTTTTTATCTAACCATTCTTTATATGGGTGGCGCTCTTTTAAGTCCTGATCAATTTCATCAGAATGCCAAACTTTACCAGTATAAGTATCTACCGCTAACATTTGACCTGGACCTACACGGCCTTGTTCAATCACTTCATCAGGGGTGTAATCCCAAATACCAGATTCAGACGCTAAGGTTAAAATTTTGCCTTTAGTAATGGTATAACGAGCAGGACGAAGGCCATTACGGTCCAAGTTACAGGCTACGTGTCTACCATTAGTCATTACGATACCGGCTGGGCCATCCCATGGTTCCATGTGCATAGAGTTAAATTCATAGAATGCTTTTAACTGATCATCCATTTTGGGATGATTTTGATATGCAGGCGGCACTAATAAACGCATTGAACGGAATAAATCTAAGCCACCGGCTAAGAACAATTCAAGCATGTTATCTAATGAAGCTGAGTCACTTCCTGTTTTACTTACAAACGGAGAAGCGTCTTTTAAATCAGGGATTAATGGCGAACGGAATTTGTATTCGCGGGCTTGTGCCCATTGGCGATTACCTTTAATGGTATTAATTTCACCATTGTGAGCTAAGAATCTAAATGGTTGCGCTAAACGCCACTGAGGAGTTGTATTAGTGGAGAAACGCTGATGGAACACACATATTGCGGTTTCCATTCTAATATCTGCAAGGTCTTTATAAAACTTAGGTAAGTCTTTAGGCATAACTAAGCCTTTATAGACAGTTACCAAACAACTTAAACTTGGAATATAAAAATCTTCATCGTCTTCAAGTTGTTTTTCGATACGACGACGCGCCATATATAAGCGGCGTTCAAAATCTTTTTGCGCCAACCCGACTGAGCATTAACAAATATTTGCTCAATTTGTGGCACAGAGGAAGAGGCAATTTCACCTAATACTTCTGGATTAGTAGGAACAACACGCCAACCAACTGTTTCTAAGGTTTCGTTTTCGATTTCCTGTTCAATGATCTTTTTGGCTCTAGCCGCCTTGATCGGATCTTGGCTTAAAAATATGGTGCCGACACCGTATTTTTTGCCTAAATGCCAACCATTTTCCTCAGCAATTGCTCGGAAAAATGCTTCAGGTTTCTGAATTAATAGACCACACCCATCACCGGTTTTACCGTCGGCTGAAATACCGCCACGATGTTGCATTCTATCTAAGCTAGTAATAGCCGTGCGCACTATCTTATGGCTGGCTTCACCTTCAAGGTGAGCGATAAGACCAAAGCCGCAGTTCTCGCGAACATCTTGACTGTTGTGCATCAATTGTAATTTTTTAGAACCAGTGTTGTTCAATCTGGCGTCCTCCTCTAAACCTAGCAACCATTAGACGTTTTTTATCGCCTTTTATTAAGTATATATGAAATATGGATGCAGTTAATATGAATATACATTCACAATTGGGGTTTTTAAAATGCATTCGGCCGAACAACATAGCTAGATTTTTAAACTAGGTCAACAGTAAAATAGGTTAATTACTCTAGAATAATTAGAAATTAAATTTCATAAAAAGGAATAAGAAGAGGGGAATTGTCTGTATATGATTGATTTTTTGTAATTAAATTACATGATTTTGACGAGTAAAATAAAAAAACACCCCGAAGGGTGTTTGAATATATATGTATTTTATTTTGAAGAGTAACCGTTTGGAATACCCTTACTTGCAACAGATACCGCGTCGTGTGCATGCAATGATTCATAGTGGTTAACTCGTAACCAAAAGTCACGATAACCTGAAATAAGGTTTAAGGCGTGTTTAATTCTACGGCCCGCGTCTTCACAAAACATTAAGTTTTGACCATTTAATCTTGCAAATTCTTGTTCATCTTCACGTTTTACGGCTGCTTGCACTGGCGTTTGAAGTGCATTTTCAATGGCATCAACTAAATCAACAATTGGGAACTCTGTAATTTCATCAGCAAGTTTTACTTTAACTTCTGCAATAGAGCGTTGGCTGTGTGGTGTTGCCACAATACCTTCGGTAGACCCTAACCATTGATGCACATCTTCAGCACTAACGTCACCGCTAAATTTATCGTTAAACGCATTTTGTATTAATTGTCGTGCTAATGCGGCCGAACAAGGACATGTTGAAGAGTAAGGTACTTTAACCGCAAGTTCGATATCTAATACACCTTGAGTTAAATTGCCCGTGATAACAACAGGGTATGCTTTCCAACCACGTTTACCACTGATCAACGATTTTCTACGCATATGGTAATCAAATTCAAACTTAACATGCGCACTGTCACTTAAATCTTCGTGGCTGTGAATAAAGTTATTTAATAATTCCGTTAATGTTGTTTTATTAAGGCTGCTTTCTACAGACAATTCATCCAACATTAAGTATAAGCGAGACATGTGAATGCCTTTTGCTTTAGGTTGATTCAAGTTCACGAATGCTTCAACTAAAGCAGAAACCTGACGAGTCTCACCTTGCATATCTACCATTACTGGCATTTCTATATTACTCATACCTACCCAATCTAGAACACCCTCTGTTTGGGCTTGGGCTTGGTTTGCTATATCAGGCATTTTGGTTGGCATGGATTCTCCATTTTTGACAATTAAGTCATATCTTTAGTCAGCATTAAATGCCCTCGTGTGTCAAAGAGAGGGCTGAATAAATCTTTCATAGTGTTAAATAAGCATTTAGTCGAGACACTATCTCATCGTGCGTTTACTAAATGACAGGCGCGTTTATAACATATATTAAGCAGTAAATTAAGTAATTCAGGTGAAATACCTTATTAATTTAGTCGGGTATTTTAGGAAGGAATTTTGTACACAATTTTTAGCAGGGTTATTCCACTACATTAACAACCGATAAGAAGCGTGCATCGATAACAATATTGGTTTTTTGTAGGTTACTTTTACTTAAGGTTAATTGCGGTTTATTTTGATCAAGTTCAATACTTACAACGAATCCTTCAGCTAATAATTCTTTATCATTGGTAATAGTAAACGTTGATTTTGCTAATTGATTAAATACTTGTCTGTCCCAGTTGGTACTTTTATCAACGTACAACAAATCACAAATGGCATTGCTAGAATCCACTAAATTGGTGAAGTTACGTAATGTGATGTGATAAGGCAATCGTCCTATGTTTTTTTGTGATGTTAAAAAGTCACCCACGGTATGGCTGTTGTTACCAACAAAACAATAAGTTAATTCTTTGTTAGACTTTTTATTCCAATTTAAATATGTCGCGATTTTATGAATGAGAACACCGGTTAATTGAGTTTCGGTATTAGCATTGGCTGCATTGCTCAATGTTGGTAGTGTGAATAAGCTAAAACCTAGAGAAATTAAGCTAAGGCGCTTGAATAAAGTAGAAAAGTTAAAAGGTGATATATATGTAATCATATTAATTCTGTACATATATATTGTTGACTGGAAATTGGATTGTGAAATTTGCGCCATGGCCTAATTCACTTTCAACTTCAATACTGCCGTTTAACGCTTGAGTGACTAGGTTATAAACCAAGTGCATACCTAAGCCCGAACCACCTTCGCCACGTTTGGTCGTCACAAAAGGATCAAAAATCTTTTGTTTTATTTTCTCTTCTATGCCTTTGCCATTATCGGTCAGCTTAATTTGGCATTGATTACGGGTAAGAGTTACTGAAATGTTAATTACACCCGCTTCCATCTTCTCAAAACCGTGGATAATGGCATTCATAATCAAATTGATAATAATCTGATTAATAGGACCCGGCTTTGTATCGGCTTCTAAAGATTCATCACAATTGATAATAACTTGGTGTTTGGATTTTTTTAATGTTGGATGCAGTGACATAACGATTTCGTGTAAAAATTCATTAAATTTAACATGCCTAATCGTATCTGCAGTTTGGTCAACCGCAACTTGTTTAAAGGAGCTGATTAAGTCTGCCGCTCTGCTTAAATTACGATAAATGATCTGTGTGTTTTCTTTACTCTCATCTAAAAATTTACCTAACTTTTTTGCACTTAGTGTTTTAGATTCAAGCTCTGACTTCATGTCATCAATTCTATCTGACATCATAGTTGAAGCTGTTACACCTAAGCCAATAGGCGTGTTAACTTCATGGGCAACACCGGCAACCATTTGTCCTAACGAGGCCATTTTTTCAGACTGAATAACTTGTGATTGATATTGATGAACTTGCTCTAGGGCGTCTAACAATTCTTGATTCGAGTCTCGCAACGCTTGAGTACGCATTACCACCTTTTCTTCCAAGTTTTGGTTTAATTCGGTGATCTCTTTTTCTGCGTCTGTGTATTTATTAATTTGTTTATAGATTCGGGTCAGCATAGCGTTAACAGAATTAGCTAACGGCACCATCTCTGTCAGTTGTGGGCTACTTACTTGAGTATTAAAGTTTTTGTTGTAACTAAGATCTTTAATATCTTTTATAAAGGTATTGATCGGGGACAGAATACGTCTTCTGAGTATCAAGGATGTAAAAAAGGCGATAAAGGAAATAAGTATACCCACGGCAATATTATAAGTGGCTAAGCTTAAAAAATTGTCGTTGTAACTGGCTAATTGCATTCTTAAATAAACAAAACCAATATGTTTTGAAGTCGATGGATCTAATACTGGTACGCCATATTCCACTACATTGTCGGTAAATACGGCATTAGATAATTGTTTGATTTTATCGAACTGAGGTGAAATAGGGGGAACACCTTTTTGATTAAAACTAACAAAATATTCTAAATTTTTAGTTTCTTCATTAACACGATACACATGGATATTACTGACTTCATCTATCTTTTGTAAGGTAGTTAAAAAATCGTTAAGCCCATTACGTTGATTAAATGAGAGTGGCAGTTGTGCATTAAATGTAATGATATTAGCAATGGTTTTAATAAAACGTGTGGCATCAGCACTGTTTTTATCATTACTGTATAAAGTGGTCGATAGAATTGAAAACAGCAATGACAATAGACTTATAGATACAAGTGCTGTTGTAATTGATGCTTTTAGAGATACGTTTGACTTAAATTTTGCCACACCAACTCTTCTTTAATAACAATTTGGTCAAGGGAAATGCCAATAAATTTTTGACTAACAATAAACTTAACCTGTGTTTAGGTGTTATGCAATAAATTCTCCCCAGATAGTCGGCATTTATTAGAATGAATTTAACGGCTTACCATTTTTATCAATTGCAGTTTGGTTAAACCCGTTTCAGCTGTGATTTGTTTTAATTCCATCTTATTTAATATCGCTTGTTGTTTGGTCACATCTTTGTTGAATAACAAATCAAAGTCTCGTTTACAAAAACAGATCATTTTATTTTTCTGCGTTACGTCATCCAATACAGACCGATAGATCATGTTAGGACAAGCAGCCACACGAGATGGTGACTGCAAACAACGAAGCGTTTGTTGTTCAGCTGAAGCAGGTAAACTGAAAAAGCTGACCATAAATCCAAATATAATGGTAAGTAATTTACCGAAGCAAGGTTTCATACAATTCCAAATATTGGTTTGCACTGTCATGCCATAAAAACTTGGTATCCATAGCTCTAACTTGTAAGTTTTTATAACGTTCTGGGTATTCCCGATAAAATAATAAACCGCGTCTAATCGCCGCAATTAAATGGGAGCAATCAGGTTGTGTAAATACCACCCCCGTTGCATCATCAAACGCCAAGTCAATGACCGTATCTTTTAATCCACCTACTTCACGCACAATTGGCAACGTACCATAAGCTAGTGCGTACATTTGTGTTAAACCACAAGGTTCAAAAAGAGAAGGAACTAAGAAATAATCAGCACCCGCCATATAACTATGAGCTAATTTTTCACTGTAACCATGATGAAAGTGCAACTTATCTGGGTGTTTTTGCGCTAAGAATTCAAGCTGATCTACATAAATAGGGTCGCCAGTTCCAGCTATTAATATTTGAACTTTATGTTGAACCAACTCTCGTAAAGCAGGAATTAAATAATCTAATCCCTTTTGATCCGTCAGACGGCAGACTTGAGCCACAATTGGAATATTAGCATCTATCGTTAATCCGGCTTGTTGTTGCAGGTCTTTTTTGTTTTCTAATTTTTTCTCAAGACTGTTTGGCCCATAAGGGGTATGAATTAATTGATCTTGCTCCGGTGACCAATCTTTATAATCACAGCCATTTAGAATACCGCTGGTTTTATGTTTCACTTGTTGGAAAATATCAAACAAGTGATGTGAACCTAGTTCGGTTAATAGCTCTTGGGCATAATTAGGGCTAACCGCAACAACTCTGCCAGCAAACACAATGCCTAGTTTTAAAAAGTTAACCACATCGTGTTCATAATTGGGGTGACTGGTCCCCAGTTTACTGATCAAAGACGGTACTGATTTTTTGCTAAATATGCCTTGAAATGCGCCATTATGAATAGTCAAAATAGTATCGCAGTTGGCCTGTTTCCAATAATCATCATGTTTAAATAACATAGGAATTAAGGCGGTGTGCCAATCATTGCAGTGGATGATATTCGGACTGAATGATAATTGAGTCGCAAAGTGCTGAAAGAAGTACAGTATGGCAATAGAGAAAACGGAAAAACGCTCACCGTTGTCTTCAAATGCATGATAATCATCACCATAAATGCCAGAACGATCAAACAAGGTGGCAATATCTACACAGTATATTGTTAATCCAGTGTGCTCAAATACATGCACATTCACTTGATATGTGATATTTAAATTAAGTGGGAAAGCGTAACTTTTTATCGCATTGTCTTTTGGTAATATTTTAGCTATTTGCTGATAATAAGGGATAACAATTCTCGCATTATGACCCAATTTATTGAGCGCTAATGGCAATGCTTTAGCGACGTCGGCTAACCCCCCTGTTTTCACTAAGCCTTCAATTTCAGAAACTGCAAAAAGAATGTTTTTCATATTGTTATTCAATTACCTTGGTATTTTGTGGCACGACAGTTATGCCATTTGGCGAAATCGTAAATCCACGTTTTCGGTCATGTTCGTGATTGATGCCAATTTTTACATCATCTGCAACTTGTACGTGTTTGTCTAATACACATTTATTAAGTACAACACCTTTGCCAATACGGTTATGCCCCATTAGTACCGTTTCAAAGATGTCGGCGTTGGTTTTTACTTTTACGTCGTAACCTAAAACACTGTGATCTATGGTCGCACCAAAAATCTCACAGCCGGCCGAAATAGCGCAATTTTTGATCACACTTTCTTTGCCTTCTCTGGACGACCTAATTTGCGCGGGAGGCATTGGTGGGTGATAAGTACGCATAGGCCAACGAGGATTGTATAAGTCTAATTCAGGTTCTTTTACTAACAGCTCCATATTGGTTTTCCAATAACTATCAATGGTACCTACATCGCGCCAGTACATTTGATTGCCATTGTCTTTTTCAATTTGATTTCGGGTGAAATCATACACAAAAACATCACCGTTTTTACAAAGGTTAGGAATGATATTTTTGCCAAAGTCATGATTACTTTCCGTGACTTTCGCATCACGTTCTAGCTCTTTATATAAAGTTTCTGCTTCAAATACATAGTTGCCCATACTTACTAATGCAAAATCAGGCTCGCCAGGGATAGGTGTTGGATGTAATGGCTTTTCCACAAAGCCAGTCATCTTCCAATCTTCATTAATTTCAATAACGCCAAATTCAGTGGCTTCGGCAATAGGCACCTTAATCGCGGCGACTGAACACTTGGCATTGCGCTTTTTATGTAAGTCGACCATTTGTCTAACGTCCATCTTATAAATATGGTCGCTGCCAAATACACATACATGATCAGGGTCATGCAGCTGGATAATGCGCATGTTTTGATAAATGGCGTCTGCAGTACCTTCATACCAACGTTTTCCCATTCTCATTTGAGCGGGGACAGGATCAATAAAACGATCAGTGATACCAGACATATGCCAAGCTTGACGCAAGTGAACATTAAGAGATTGAGATTTAAATTGGGTGAGGATAAATATTTTTAATAGGTCGGAATTTACAAAGTTATTGAGGACAAAATCAATGAGTCTATATTGTCCAGCAAAAGGAACGGCGGGTTTACTTCGACTCTGAGTTAGGGGAAACAGTCGGGTTCCTTCCCCACCGGCTAAAATTAACGAAATTACACCTGGCATAACTTATCCTTTTTCAAAAAATAAATAGTTGCCTGCGACGACTTACTGCAGGTAGATGGCTCACGCCAATTGCTTAGCGTAAGACTCTACTCAGATACTAGTCCCTGTGTAATAAATGTTAAAGCGTTTATTTTTGTTTTTTATTTCAACTACTTTTAAGTGGCGCTTTATTAATTCTGGGTAAGGTAAAAATGAATTTGCTACCATCCAAAATTGATATTTACGTTTAAGTAATTTAAGTGCTTGACTGATCAGTTGTTCGGTGATGGTGTAATCTGTTTTTGTACCAGTATGGAAAGGTGGGTTGGTTACAATGAAGTTGTACTTATCACCCGAACTGATAATAGCCGATAGTCCGTTGGAACTAATTGCGTTGGCCTTTACATCATTTTCAACAAAGGTCTTGTTGCTACTGGCAACCGCTAAGGCATCAACATCTACCGCCGTAAATGAACAATCATAACGTTTTGCTAATGCGGCACTTATCACTCCACAACCACAACCAAAGTCTAAGCCATGACCTGTTACTTCAGTTATTGTATTTAACAATAACTGCGTGCCATTATCTAACGTGTTGGCACTAAATACGCCAGGTAAAGCAAGGAGTTTTAATGAAACCGATTGTTGGTCAATTTCAATAGTTACGTCTGTTTTACTAAACCAGTCATCCAGAGTTTTAATACAAACATAGTCATTATAACTCGCAGCAAACAACATGCAGTGGCGTGCTGAATCTAGTTTTGCGGTGTCGCTACAATAAGTTTCAAGTACTCTTGCACAGCCTTTCACGCCACCTTTTTTCTCGCCTACAACGTAAATTACCGCACCCGAATTTAGGTGCTTTGACACCATAGACAGATAGTAATCAAAACGTAATTTTGTTTTTGGAAAGTAAATAACAACGGCATCAAACTTTGTATTGTTCGTTTGCTCTTGAGTTAACCAAGCCCCAAAGGAAACATTGTGTTTTTTATGCATTTGGTGCGTATCAAAGTAAGGCGTGTATCCAAACCAATTAATGTCTGTACGTTGGACACTAAACTCTGAAATGGCATTGTCATTGACTAAATCTAATAACAACACATTGCCCGCAGGTAAATGCTCAATATTACGTTCTAAAACTTGGTTCTCTGCAAATAACATATTTACTCACTGTTTTGCTTAAATGGCGTTGTGTATAACAGATATTCTTATTTGATCCGTTTGAACATGATGTCCCAAACGCCATGACCTAAACGATGACCTCGTTGTTCAAATTTAGTTAATGGCCTATGTTCTGGACGTTCAACAAAATCGCCATTGGTTGCAATGTTTTCAAAACAATCCGCAGCGTTCATGACCTCTATCATATGTTCAGCGTAGTTTTCCCAATCTGTGGCCATATGAAATACACCGCCAATTTTCAACTTAGTACGTAATGATTCTACAAAAGCGGGTTGTACGATACGACGTTTATGGTGACGTGTTTTGTGCCAAGGGTCTGGGAAAAATAATTGCACGGTATCTAAACTTTCGTCCGGCACACAGTCACGTAAAACTTCGATAGCGTCGTGCTCATACACTTTTAAATTTGTTACTTCAGCTTCATTTGCTGAGGACAAACAAGCACCTACACCAGGTAGATGAACTTCAATGCCGATGAAGTTGGTTTCAGGTGCGTTTTTCGCCATTTCTACTAACGAGGCGCCCATACCAAAACCAATTTCTAATACCAGTTGACCATCATTGTTAAAAAGCGCTTTAGGATCGATTAGTCCATTTTTATGCTCTAACCCCATGGTTGGCCAATGTGCATCAAGTGCGGCTTGTTGACCTTTTGTTAGGCGACCTTCACGTTTTACAAAGCTTTTAATAGTGCGAATGTATTTACCGTCCGCCTTGGCTTGTTCAACAGAAGTATGTTTTTGTTCAGTCATTTTTATGGTCACCTAAATATTCAGTCAATTAACCGCGGCATTATCTTACACCCTGCGGTTTGGCTCAAGCGCTTTATCCATCTCAATGGCTTTATCTATCTTAAGTACAAGGAAAGGTGAGATTGAATTTAAAGGATTTGTTTTAGGAGTCTGATATCATCGGTAGATAAGTTTGTCTTTTCACGTGTAAAAAGGTCTGAATGTCTGCAGTAAATAAACAACTCTCAACTTGGTTTTCAAAGTCAGTATTAACTTGGTACGACAACAAGGGGAGAAAACACTTACCTTGGCAGCAAGATGTGACGCCTTATAAGGTTTGGGTTTCAGAGATAATGCTGCAACAAACCCAAGTAACCACGGTTATTCCGTATTTTGAACGTTTTATGAGTTTGTTTCCAACAGTGTCCGATTTGGCCAATGCCAAACAAGATGAAGTGTTGCACTTGTGGACTGGGTTAGGGTATTACGCCCGAGCCAGAAATTTACATAAAAGTGCGCAAATTATTGCAAAAGATTATAACGGTGAATTCCCCACTGAGTTTGAGCAAGTGTTGGCTTTACCCGGAATAGGGCGTTCCACCGCAGGGGCTATATTGTCGTTATCGTTGGGACAACATCATGCGATTTTAGACGGAAATGTTAAGCGCGTATTAACGCGTTTTATGGCTGTTGAAGGTTGGCCTGGGATTAAAACAGTCGAAAATCAACTTTGGCAAATTGCTGAGCAGTTTTCGCCGGTTAAGCGTATTGATAACTTTAATCAAGTGATGATGGACTTAGGGGCAATTATTTGTACTCGGTCTAAACCTAAATGTGAACAATGCCCGTTACAAACTAAGTGTCGAGCGTATGCATTAAACCGTACTACCGATTTTCCATATTCAAAACCCAAAAAAGATAAACCGGTTAAGTTTGTTTATATGTTGTTACTGCTAAGCCATGAAAATAAATCTCATCAAGTTTACATGTACCAAAGACCTCAGTCAGGCATTTGGGGCGGTTTGTATTCTTATCCAGAGTTTTCTGATTTAGCTGAATTAGAACTATACCTTCAGGAACAGTCGTTAGACTTGTCAGTGACCGATTTAGAATTTAATGAAGCTCTGTTATTCCGTCATACTTTTAGCCATTACCATTTGGATATTCAGCCTGTGATCTTGCCAATCCAATCTAAACCTAATGTGATCAATGACGGTAATGATATTTGGTATTTGTTGAATGATGATGCAGAAGAAATGTCTAAAATTGGCAAATCTGCAGTGACAGAAAAGTTATTAAACGTATTGAAAGCTGGTGCTTATTAAAAATTTGATTACAATATTGCCAATTAAAATTTATAGAAGTTATTAAATCATGGCTAGAACGGTTTTTTGCGAATATTTAAAACAAGACGCTGATGGGTTGGATTTTCAATTGTATCCAGGTGAAGTAGGCACACGAATTTTTAATGGCATTTCAAAACAAGCGTGGGCGGAATGGCAAAAAAACAAGTTATGTTAATTAACGAACATAAGCTGTCTATGTTGAAAGTAGAAGACCGTCAATTATTAGAAGACGCGATGATAGGCTTTTTGTTTGAAGGAAAAGACGTAACCGTAGAAGGCTACGTACCTAAAAAATAAACCTGACGATATTAGAACTAAACAGAAGCCAGCGCAAGCTGGCTTTTTATTAGTTATTTTTTATTAGCTAAGGCATTACTTCATCGCTAATGAAAATAAATGAGTAAAACATTAAAGGTAAGCCTTATTTACAAACTCATTTTAAAATGAGATTTAACATTAAACTATCCAATACAGCGTAAATGTTTGATAGTTAACCTCTGTTTTTACCTTAAATATGCGATTTAGTGTAAAAACTGTTCGTTTAGTTAAAAATATGTAAAAAATAGGTTGACTTGAAAACCCAAAATCCGTTTAATACACGCCCTCGACAAGGTACCACTTGTTGAGTTGGTAATAATTAACACCGGTTACAATTAATTGTAATAAAGTTAATTGCACTAAAACATTCATATATACCAAGTATGATTGTCATGTGCCTCGATAGCTCAGTCGGTAGAGCAGAGGATTGAAAATCCTCGTGTCCCTGGTTCGATTCCGGGTCGAGGCACCATTTTTTACTAGCATTTCTTTTCAAGAAACAGCTGTGAAAAATGCTCTTGTATAGAGATTATGTGCCGACTTAGCTCAGTTGGTAGAGCAACTGACTTGTAATCAGTAGGTCGCCAGTTCGACTCCGGCAGTCGGCACCATTTTCTATATTAAAGATACCTCAGAAATATTTCTCATTTAGTTACCCCCTACTAAAATACTAATTGTCATAATAATACAGTCCACAAATTGTTAATGGCAACAAATACATTTAGGGTCTTTAGTGACTTTAAAACGCTTAAATGCCATTCCCCAGGCATCAAATAAACTTAAGGTATTTAAGTTATTGGTTTTGCCTAAAATTAATCTTAAAGCCTCTGTCGCTTGAAGACTACCTAACACGCCTAATACCGGACTGAATACACCTGAGGTTGAACAGTTCAAATCTTGGTTATCTGCACTTGGGAATACACATTGGTAACAAGGGGAGTCAGGCGAGGCAAAGTCAAAACTGATCAATTGCCCTTGGCTTTGAATTGCGGAGGCTGACACTAATTTCACTTTGTTTTTTACACAGGTTGCGTTTATAAAATGCCTTGTGGTTGCATTATCAGTGCAGTCCAAGACCACGTCGACATCATTGAGTAATTCGCTTAAGTTTATATTTAATATCGATTTGGTTATGCCATTGACTTTAATTAAAGGGTTTAACCTTTGTAATCTTAATTGGGCGATATCTACTTTTTGCTCACCTATGTCTTGCTCTGTGAATAACACTTGTCGTTGTAAGTTACTGCTTTCAATGATGTCATGATCAATTAAAGTAATAGTACCCACACCGGACGCCGTTAAATATTGACTGGCTGGGCAACCTAAACCGCCCAGACCAATAATTAAAACATGGGAACTTTTGATTGCTAGCTGGCCTTCTTCCCCTATGCCATTGGTCATGACATGACGGTTGTAACGAACAAATTCTTTATAATCCAAATGCATGTCGGGGTTTAAATGATGTTCAGGCATGGTGCTCTCGATTTTTTCTAGTTTGAATGAGTTGTTGGAATTGTTGTATTACAGATTCTGGATCCGGCGCTTCAGTGATAGCCGTGACCACCGCAATTGAATTTACTTGGCTTGTTAATACTGCACTTGCACGATTTAATGAGATCCCGCCAATAGCGACCGTTGGTATATCAGGCGTTAATTTAACTAAATCGGTTAAGGTTTTTACACCTTGTATTTGGCCTGTCATGTCTTTAGTTTTTGTTGGGAAAATGGCACCTATGGCAAGATAAGACGGTTTATATTGTTTTATTTTCAACAATTCATAATGGCCATGGGTACTAATACCTAAACGAAGGCCAGCCTGTTTTATGTTGGTTAACTCGGCTTGCTCAATATCTTCTTGTCCTAAATGCACACCGTAGGCTTTATGTTTTATGGCAAGTTGCCAATGATCATTAATAAACAACATGGCGTTATACTGGTTGCCAAGGGCGATGGCTTTGACAATAGATTGTTCTAAGTCATCGCCTACTAATTTCTTCTCTCGGTATTGGATAAGTTTAACGCCAGTTTTTAACAACCTTTCTAACCAATCTAATGAATCGACGACCGGATATAATCCAAAATTATTTATGTCCACGCTGGAAAAACCTGAATCAAAGTCATTTACTTTGTGACTACTTTCTCCCTGTGAGGTTTCTGCAAACCAGTCGATATCGGTGGCTAATGTTGAACCTTTAACCAACACCTCCGGGTAATGGTTAATGTTATTAGGCCAAGCACCTTGCCAAATGGCATCTTGGCAATGTTGATGCGATTTAACCTTGTCTAGTCCTTGGTTTATATAAGCTTTAGCGATAACAAACGCATCTTTTAACGCGTAACCTTGGGCAATTAACGCCGCTAACGCAGAGGCAAAAGTACAGCCTGTGCCATGACTGTTTTCAGTATTAATTCTATTGCTGCTTAACCAATAACTGTGCTGTCCGTTGGTACAGAAATCGATACTTTTATTGTCCGCTATTTTAATATGCCCCCCTTTGATAATGGTGGCAGTGACACCTAGGGCGAGGATTTTTTGTGCTGCCGTTGTCAAACAATCCCATGAAAAAGCAAATACACCGGTGAGTTTTTGTAGTTCTTTTCCGTTTGGAGTTATCAAATCAACTAAAGGCAATAACCTCTCTTTGATTGTTGGTAATATGTCATCTTCTGTTAAGTCTCCACCGTTTGAGGCAACGGCGACAGGGTCGTAAATGATATAGGGTTTGGTCGTCCATTCTTGATTAAATCGAGTGATCTGAGCGGCAACCAATTCAACTTGTTGGTTATTTGCTAACAAGCCAATTTTAATAACGCTTGCTGGTTTCACTTGTTCTAACGCTTTTATCTGCGACAAGATCACGTCTTCTGGCATTGGATTAATCGCTTCCACGCCAAATGAGTTCTGTGCGGTAACGGCGGTGATGACAGAGCAAACTTCTGCTCCTAAATTATGTATGGTTTTTGTATCCGCTTGAATCCCAGCACCGCCTGAACAATCGCTACCGGCAATAGTCCAAACTACGGCTTTATTATTTGTTTGCTCCATTAGTTTATCCTGTTAATTTTGGTGCCAAAAAGGCGTGTCTAATGTAGGAGTGCTAGGATGCGCGGTTTGTCTTGGTTGCATGATGCCTGCTCGATAAGCTTGTTCACCAGAGTTGAGGGAATTAGCAAAGGCGCGAGCCATTAAAACCGGATCGTCCGCTAGTGCTACTGCGCTATTCAATAGAATTCCGTCGTAGCCCATCTCCATGGCTAAACAAGCGTCTGACGGCTTGCCTATACCAGCATCTAAAATTAATGTGGCGTTAGGCAACCGAGTACGGATAGTTTCTAGATTGTAAGGGTTCATTAACCCTTTGCCGGTGCCTATTGGTGATGCCCAGGGCATGATAACTTCACAGCCTAAATCGTATAAACGTTGGCACAAGACTAAATCGTCGGTGCAGTAAGGTAATACGTTAAAACCCGCTTTTATTAATATATCTGTGGCTTTGAGCAGCTCAAACGGATCAGGTTGCAAGTTATAATCATCGCCAATGACTTCAAGTTTTAACCATGAAGTTTGAAACAATTCACGGCTCATTTGGGCCAAGGTATAAACCTCTTTTGCGGTTTTACAGCCCGCTGTATTTGGCAATAAAAAACCGTTAGTTTGTTTAACTATGTCTTGTATATATTGCCAAATTTGCTGACCTGATTGTTCTTGCGGATTTTGGCGTTTTAATGACAAAGTCACCACTTGAGAGCCGCTGGCCAAAATAGCTTGTTTCATAATATCTGGCGACGGATACAAGGCAGTACCAATTAACAGTCGGCTGTTAAGTTGCTCACCGTAGATGGTCAAACTCATGATTAACCTCCATGAATTGGGAATAAAACATCAATTGAATCGCCATCGTTTAGTCGAGTAGATGCATATTGGCTTTTATTAACAAAATCACTATTAAGTGCCAAAGCAAAGCTCATTTCTTGCTGCTTTGGTGATAAATACTGTCGTAGCGCGTCAGTAATATTAGGAGCAAGGCCTTTGTTATTGGTTTGTTGTAAATTAAGCGGTTCACCGTTTATATGTATTTTCATATTATTTCTCTTTTGTCTAATCGTGCGACAGCCAATTCCACTTGTTTCAGCACCACAGGGGAAATGAGAAAACCGTGGCGGTACAAACCATTGACTTGAATTAAACGTTGTTTGACCAAAACCTGTGGTTGGTTGTCACTAAATGCAGGTCTTAATTGACTGATGTGTTGACGAATGTTTGCTTCTGCAAAACCCGAGTGAACACTATAAGCTGCACTGAGTAACTCCATTGCTGATCGCACAGTCATTGGCGATAAGTCATCACTTTCAATTTCGGTCGCGCCGACTAGATAAACATGATTAGGTTTAGGGGCAATATAAAGCTGATACCTTGGATGCATTAATCTGACGGGGCGAGTTAAATTAACCTCAGGTGCATACAAGTGGAACAATTCACCTCTTACGGCGCGTAAATCGTCAAGAGGTAAAGCTTGATGGTTTGGATCTAAACTCGCTCTAGCCCCAGTCCCTCGACAATCAATAACCAAATCAAAGTGTTGAACTTGATCATTCACCGTTAACTGGCAATGCGTTGTTTGGTTGGTTATTTGACTTACTTCAGCCTCGGTTACCCAATTAACTTGTTCCAACTCGAGTTGGTGTTGTAAGGCTGTTAATAACATGCGGTTATCAATTTGCCCTTCGTCGGGTAAAAACAAACCTTGGTTAAAGTGTTGGGCTAACTCGGGTTCGAGCGAATACAATTGCTGTTTGTTTAATGATGTTACGGTATGTTGTGCATAGTTACGGGCGATATGTTGAACAAAACGTTGGTGATCTCCTTTGTCCTGCTCATGACTTACCATGATTGCCCCTCGTTGTTGAAAATAGACATTAACATCTAATGTGGACAGTAATTCAGGCCACATTGTTATTGACGCAATCCCCATTTTAACAATGTTAGGTTCACAACTCATGGACTCACCCAGCGGCGTTAATAATCCCCCCGCCGCATAAGCTGCACTCTGTTTGGCTTGTTTGTCGTCCTTGTCAAACAGGTTCACCTGATAACCTTGTCTGGTTAAAGACAAGGCGGTGAGTCGACCCATTAACCCCGCTCCAACTACCGCAATATTCATTGTGTATTTCGTTCCTTGATGTACTTTGTAACTCATATTTATAAGGTATGTATTACAAACGGCTTCTACTTCGCAGGGTGATAAATTTCACTACCCGACGCTTTAAATTCCGCTGACTTTTCAGCCATACCTTGTTCAGAAACTTCAGCGACTGCCTTTTCTAACGCAGCACTGTCGGTGCTGACGGTTTCATCTAGCAGTTTAATCGCGATAGATTGTCCTTTACTTTGAGCATCAGCTTCTAAGTCAGCAGCATAATCTCTCACTTCTTGGCTAATTTTCATTGAGCAGAATTTAGGGCCGCACATAGAACAGAAGTGCGCAACTTTGCCTGATTCTTGTGGTAGTGTTTCGTCGTGATACTCAAGTGCACGCTCAGGATCTAATCCTAAGTTAAATTGATCGTGCCAACGGAATTCAAAACGGGCTTTAGATAATGCATTATCTCGAATTTGCGCGCCAGGATGCCCTTTGGCTAAATCACCCGCGTGTGCCGCTATTTTGTAAGTGATCAATCCTTCTTTAACATCTTCTTTATTGGGTAAACCTAAGTGCTCTTTAGGTGTTACGTAACACAACATGGCACAACCGTACCAGCCAATATTAGCGGCACCAATACCAGAGGTTATATGATCGTAACCCGGAGCTATATCTGTGGTTAATGGCCCCAAAGTATAAAAAGGCGCTTCGCCACAATGTTCTAATTGTTGTTCCATGTTTTCTTTTATCATGTGTAAAGGTACATGTCCTGGACCTTCGATGATGGTTTGCACATCATGTTTCCACGCAATTTTAGTTAATTCACCTAAGGTGCGTAATTCACTAAATTGCGCTTCATCGTTAGCATCAGCAACCGAGCCAGGTCTTAAACCATCACCTAATGAGAAAGATACATCGTACTTTTTACATATCTCACAAATGTCTTCAAAATGCGTGTATAAGAAGTTTTCTTTGTGATGTGACAAACACCATTTAGCCATAATAGATCCACCACGGGAGACAATTCCGGTCACACGTTTTGCGGTCATAGGCACATACCTAAGCAAGACACCGGCGTGGATAGTAAAGTAATCCACCCCTTGTTCAGCTTGTTCTATTAAGGTGTCACGGAAAATTTCCCACGTTAAATCTTCGGCAACGCCATTTACTTTTTCTAGTGCTTGGTAAATAGGGACTGTGCCAATTGGCACAGGAGAATTACGAATGATCCATTCACGGGTTTCATGAATATAACGTCCCGTCGATAAATCCATTACGGTGTCGGCACCCCACTTGGTAGACCAAACTAGTTTTTCTACTTCTTCTTCAATAGACGATGTAACCGCTGAGTTACCTATGTTGGCGTTTACTTTGATTAAAAAGTTACGGCCAATGATCATAGGTTCAGCTTCTGGATGATTAATGTTTGATGGAATGATGGCGCGACCTCGAGCCACTTCATCTCTTACAAATTCAGCAGTGATTTCATTTGGAATGCTAGCTCCAAAGCTTTGGCCTGGGTGTTGTTGGGTTAACATCTCGTCATTAAGTTGTTGTCGTTTTAGGTTCTCACGAATGGCAATATATTCCATTTCTGGCGTGATAATACCTTTACGAGCGTAATGCATTTGAGTCACGTTTTTACCCGGTAAGGCACGGCGTACTTTAGGTAGATTTTCAAAACGAATATGATCTAAGCCTTCGTCAGCCAAACGTTGTTGACTATAACCCGAGGTTGCCCCTTCTAATACTTCGGTATCGTCTCTGGCTTCAATCCAACTAGCACGTAATTTAGCTAACCCTTTATGTACGTCAATTTGCGTATCTTCGTCGGTATAAGGGCCGGATGTGTCATATACACGAATAGGTTGATTAGGTTCTAAAATAGGGTTGTCTTGGCTACCGCCTACGAGTGAATCGGCTAAGGATATTTCACGCATACCTACTTTAATCGGGTAGGTGCTTCCTTCGATATAGACTTTTTTTGAGTTTGGGAAACGTTGGTTGGAACAGTTTGTTAAAAATTGTTCGGCTTGTGCGCGACGTTCGCGGCGAGTAAGTTTAGTCATGGTTTCTGCCTTTTGGTTAATTCGCTCAAAATATTGAGCACAAAAGACGGAGTGTAGATTTACAGGAGCTTTGTAATACCTATTTTACTAAGATTCGCCCAGGGCGGGTGAAATACTAAAACGGGTGTTATTTCCCTTGTTTCCTTCGCAGATATTAGTCTGAATCAGGTTCTACGGATCCCGCTTTCGCGATCTCAGCCAACACAAAAATGTAATTGGCACTCCGACAAGTCGAGGCGATACTAAGCTATTCAATTTTTCAGCGCAACCCCAAATACACGGTTTTAACGTTATAACTTATTTGTAAAGCACCATATTGGATGTGTAATTTAGTTTGCCTTTTAAACAGGTTGTTTGAATATCAACCAAGTAAAGGGGATGCTAGGATTATTTGTAAAAATTCTATTGCTATCTGACCTTATTTTCTTTATCCTCCCTGCCGTTAAATTCGCCTCGATAGCTCAGTCGGTAGAGCAGAGGATTGAAAATCCTCGTGTCCCTGGTTCGATTCCGGGTCGAGGCACCATTTCTTTATAGATACGGCAATTTAACGGTGTTCTTGTTAAAAGATCATGTGCCGACTTAGCTCAGTTGGTAGAGCAACTGACTTGTAATCAGTAGGTCGCCAGTTCGACTCCGGCAGTCGGCACCACTCTTTTAAACAGTACCAAAAGTAAAAAGCACACTATGTGCCTCGATAGCTCAGTCGGTAGAGCAGAGGATTGAAAATCCTCGTGTCCCTGGTTCGATTCCGGGTCGAGGCACCATCTTATTCCCTTCTAAATACACTTATTCATTAGTTAAACTCATCATTCAATAATTCTGTTATTTGTTCATATTACGTTAGTTTCTAAAGGGAATAAGATAGTTCTCGACACATCGAACGTTCGCTTCGCTCAGTTCGATGACTCAGTACATACATGAATATGTTGTTACGCTTGTTTATTTGCGAATTCAGTAGGAATTAAAAATTGTTTAGTCGAGATAAATTGTTGTAGGCATAGCTGTCTACGTCAAATCAATTTAGCGAAGCATAAACGATTTTTAAACCTATCGTAGACATGACAAAACATGTTTAAGAAATTAAATGGATGTAGGTACTAACTATTTCAACCAGTGACCTTTGCATAAAAACCGGAGTAGAGAGTCAAGCATGTTTTGGTTTGCTGATTGTGTAAATAAGCAAATGGAACAACATCAAGCCCTACGGGCCAGCTAAAGCTGTTGATGAATGTTCCAGACATTCATGCTCCGGGTCGAGGCACCATCTTAATATTCCCTCAATTATTTAACGCCAATTTCAAATGTTATTCAGTCTGAATGTTTTTCGCACGCTTATCGTTTGCACAATATGCATTGGCGGATATTAAAATTAAGCCCGACACAATCGAACGCTCGCTGCGCGAGGTTAGATTATGAAATACGTCCATGTATTTCACCGCAAGCGGCCAGCCTACGGCTGTTAAAATTTGTTCCCGACAAATTTTTCCGGGAGAGCACCATCTTAATATTCCCCATTCTTATATTATTAAATTCAAATTAAATATATCTTGCTGTAATTGAGTTGATCTCAATTTCAATGTTATGCAGTTGGGAATAATAAGATGGTGTCTCAACACAATCGAACGCTCGCTTCGCGAGGTTAGATTATGAAATACGTCCATATATTTCACCGCAAGCGGCCAGCCTATGGCTGTTAAAATTTGTTCCAGACAAAAATTTCCAGGGGAAGGCTCCTTATTTATATTCCCCCTAATTAACGGCAATATAAAGTATCATTTAAATATCAGGCGTTGCGTTTTTTTGGATGGTTCATTTGGCTAAGTAATCTCAATTATTAAGCTTAAATGTTGAATATATTGAGGATTATTCTATTCTTCTGATTTGGAACTGATTTCACACATTAAATTAATGTGTTGAGAACTCAGCTTGTAACGCCCTTTAGCCTAGAAAAACAAAAGGTTTTTCCACTGGTATTTATAATGCTATTACGGTTAAATACGCAAATAATTAATAGCACTTAGTGCACTTGGATCTGTGTGAAAAAACAAAAGTATTATAAAAATCCTAAGAAGAAGTTTACCCTTAGTATCGTTTTTGCCTCTTTTCTTATCTTTAGTTTTTTAGCTTTTTTTGAGTATTCGAAATTTACACATGATCGTCAAGAGCAAGTTGTTATGGTTACTCGTGCGCTTTCTGACTTTCGAGCTCGACTTGAATTTCTGATTAATGAAAACTTGAAGTTACCCCAAGGATTGATAACTTACGCTGCGTTAAATCCAGACCTTACGCAGCAGCAGTTTGAATTGTTCGCACGAGAGACATTAATTAGTGATAACCGAATACGTAATATCGCCTTAGCAAAAGATCTCGTCATTTCTCACATGTACCCTATGGCAGGCAATGAAAAAGCAATTGGTTTAGATTACAAAAAAATCTTGAGCAAAAACTCGCCGCCATTCAATCCGTAAATTTAAATAAGATCATAGTCGCAGGGCCCTTAAATTTAGTCCAAGGTGGAGTTGGACTCATTGCCAGACAACCTATATTTGTGTCGTCTACTGGTGATTTATGGGGCATTGCTTCCATTGTTTTAGATTATAAAAGTATATTATCAGATAGTGGGATAACGTCTCAAAATCACCTTAAGATTGGGTTAAGAGGTAAGAACGCCAGTGGTACCAATGGAGAAATATTTTTTGGTGACCTTAGTATCTTTGATACTTCGCCAGCACAACTCGACATAAATTTACCTTATGGCAGTTGGCGCATAGCGGCAGAACCTATAGAAGGTTGGTTAACATATTCCATTAACTTAGTGGTTTGGTCTCTAGCGTTAGTTATCTTTATGATTACATTTTTGATCCTTCGTCAAAAACAAAATATTGAATTACTTCACAGAGATGCGATTAAAAAGCTATTAGAGTCTGAGCAGCGTTTCCGAACTTTCTTTAAAGATCATGATTCGGTTATGTTTCTTATCGAACAAACTTCCGGAAAAATTATAGATGCTAACGATTCTGCAATTGAATTCTATGGTTACAGCCACCAGCAACTGCGTAAAAAACGCATACAAGACTTGAGCGGTTTTCCAATAGATAAAGCGGAGTCTGAACATGCAAGATCGCTTGATATTGAACAAAAATTTTCCGTATTTCCGCATAAATTAGCAGACGGTACAATTAGGCAAGTTGAGGTCCACACTTCGCCAATGATGGTCGATGACACACCTATATTATTTTCAATCATTCATGACATCACAAAACGAGTTGAAATTGAGAAGAAGTTACAGCTAGATGCAAAAGTATTTGAAAACTCACAGGAAGGCGTATTAATAACGGACCCAAATCAAAGAATAATTGCAGTTAACCATGGTTTTACGGCGATAACCGGTTATGAAGAAGCGGACTCTATCGGTAAGACGCCTGCAATATTAAGCTCAAATCGACATGGTCCTGAATTTTTTGCTGAGATGTTTTCTCAGGTGGATACCTTAGGGTTTTGGCGTGGCGAAATTTGGAATAGACGTAAAAATGGCGATGTTTACCCTGAGTTATTGTCTATCAGTAAAGTGGAAGATGAATACGGTGAGCTGATTAATTATGTGGGGGTTTTCTCTGATATAACACGCCTAAAACAATCAGAGCAAAGGTTAGAGAGGTTAGCGCATTATGATGCATTAACGGGGTTACCAAATCGATTGATGCTTAAGTCTCGGTTGAAACATGCCATTGGACTAGCGAAAAGACAAGATAGTAAGTTAGCGGTTTTATTTATTGATTTAGATAAGTTTAAAATTGTGAACGACAGTTTAGGTCATGTTGCAGGGGACGAATTACTTAAACAAGTAGCAAATAGAATGTCAGACCGAATGCGTCAGTCAGATACCGTTTCCAGAATAGGTGGTGATGAATTTGTTCTTTTAGTTGAAGGCGTTGCTCACTTAGATGATTTGATCTTGGTGGCTCAAGATATAATTAACGACATCAATAAACCATTTATGCTCAGTGGTGAGAATGAGGTGTTTATTGGTACGAGTATAGGTATATCTATTTTCCCTAACGATGCAAAAGACGCAGAGAATTTAGTCACTTTCGCCGATGCGGCAATGTACAGAGCAAAACAAAATGGCCGTAATACCTATTCATTTTATACCGAATCCTTGTTGCAACAAGCAGACGTGAAGTTGAAATTGTCTGTGCAGCTGAAACATGCGATTGAACAAAATGAGCTCGAACTGTTTTACCAACCCCAAGTTGATTTATTAACTGGGGCTTTAACTGGCGTTGAAGCATTAATTCGTTGGAATCATCCTGAAAAAGGCTTGTTGTCTGCAAGTGAATTTATAGAGTTAGCAGAAGAACGTGGGATCATCCATGACATTTCAAAGTGGGTGTTAGAGCAAGGCTGTAAACAGTTGAAAGTTTGGCAGGATCGTGGTTTTACTGGTTGTTTGTCATTGAATATTTCACCGCGTGATTTTGGTTTTGGTGACTTTTTTAATGACATTAAACAACAGATTGAAAAGAGTGGGATTGACCCTAAAGGATTGGAGTTAGAAATAACTGAAAATGCAATCATGAAACGGGCTGATGCAATTATGGAGTTGTTTAAACAACTAAAAGAACTCGGTGTAAGCATTGCTATTGATGACTTTGGAACTGGTTATTCATCGTTGTCATATTTAAAACACTTCCCAATTGATAAATTAAAAATTGATCAGGCATTTGTTAAAGAAATGCATACAGATCTGTCTGATAGTGCGTTAATCGAAACGATTATAAATATGGCAAGAGGGTTCAACTTAACCGTTATCGCTGAAGGGATCGAGTTATCCGAACACGCTAGTTTGTTAATAGAGTTAGGTTGTGATCAAGGGCAGGGTTACTTATACGCCAGACCTTTACCTCTTGGTGACGTTGAAGCCTTGAGCAAAACAAACCATTGGGCGTTAGATTAATTAAAAAATCGGGGAGACGTTATTTACTTCTCCCCCTAGTACCTCTTAACTGATTTTTCTGCATTTTGGCATGGATCTCCTTTTCAAGGTCTATCCCTTGCCAGTGCGCAATGTCTAATACTCTTAATACTATATCGGCAAGTTCTTCACCAAAGGCATCGGTTGGCTTTTCATTTCTGCATTCGTTAATAGCTTCACCAACTTCAGATGCAACGAGTGCCAAAGCTTCTAGGGTGGTTTTATTATGCCATCCCATTTTTTCAACCCATTCATAGTTCTGTTTTGCAATGTCGTTGATTTTCATATATTTGCCTAACTGGAATTAATTAAAGTATGTCGCTCACCATACCTAGCTTGGGCAAATAAGCCAACAATGTTAACTTTGTTAGTGCTGACTTATCACATTAATACTAATTTTTAACGGTTTATGTGAATAAGTTCACAGGAACATTTTGCCGCTTATGTGGTTTTATTATATGGTAATCACATTAGTTAACTCCTACTTTAAAGCGAATTATTAGGTCCGTTAAAATGACATCACGTAAAAATACAATACCTGAATTACAAACACATCACTCAAGGTTAGGGAATCGATTAACTCGATGGTTCGGTCGAAGCATGTTGGGATTATTAGGTTGGCAGATCAAAGGCGAGTTTCCTGCAGATAAAAAATGTGTAATTTGTGTTGCACCACATACATCTAATTGGGACTTTTTCATTGCCATTTTTGCAGTGTTAGCAATGGACATTAAACTGGTGTGGGGAGCGAAACATCAGATATTTATTTGGCCAATCAAGTCATTACTTGGTGGGTTAGGGGGGATGCCAATTAATCGAAAACAAGCAGGAGGGGTCGTCGGCCAAATTGTGAATGAATTTAATCACTCGGAATCTATGGTATTTGCACTTGCGCCTGAAGGCACCCGTCACCATGTGCCTAAGTGGAAAAACGGTTTTTTACGAATAGCAAAAGAAGCCCAAGTTCCTGTGTATTTGGTACATCTAGATTATAAAAAGAAAGAAATGGGATTTGGCCCAAGTATCGTCGTGGATGATTTGGATGCATCAATGGAATATGTAAGAAACTATTATCGAATAATCCCGGCTAAACACCCTGACAAAACCAGTTAATGGTGATGTAAGCCCAGATATCAACGGAAGTTTTTAAGGGCTTCCGTTATCACTTCCCATCTTTTAAATTGGTGTGCTTCAATCTGGTTGGGGTCAATATCTTCAACGACGGACTTAGCTTTAGATAATGCTTCCTGATCTATGTAGAAAGAGGCTAAATATACCTTTGCGTTAATGATAGTGGCTGTTCTGGCATCTTGAATTGCATGAAATACTGCATTTAAATAGTTATCTTCACTTTTTTTAGCATCCCCAAGTACCATATGCATACGAGCTACATGGATATAGAGTGTGGCAATTTGCTGCTCTATCTGTAAGTCGATAGCGTGCTGTAAGGAGGTTTGGTAATTTAATAAAGCGTCTTCATATTGTTTTAAAAAACGATAGCTATGCCCTAAGTTACCGTATAATTCTAGTTTTAGGTGTGAGTCTCTACTGCCCTTATAGTCTTGTTCTATTTCCTTTAATAAACTAAGGGCTTCTTCATAACGTTTTAAGTTAATCATTAAGTTAGCAATAGTGACTAAACGCATTGGGCTATGGAAGGACTTATTTAAACTGGATAAATCGGCTACCGATTTTTCAATTAATGCGAGTGCTTGTTCTTTTTCGCCATCAATAAGTAACAGCTTTGCTCTATAAATGTTTAAGTAAGAAACAAACATAGGTGGATGACTTAGAACACGTTCTAGTTCGTCTAGCTCTTGTCTTAATAACTTAAACTCTTTGACAGTCACTAAAGAATCTAATTGCCACAACTTTAAATTGTACCAATTCATTGTGTTTGGCTTGGTATTTTTGAGTTGATTATTAACCCAAGATAAACAGTTTTTAGAAGGGAGATCACACTCGTTTGCTACTGCAAAAAAAGAGGTGAATAACATGGTCATTGCCAAAAAATAAATAGGATAAATATACGTAACTTTCAAACTGTAACTATCCTATGATAAGTGGGGTAAATGTTCGTATTTAGGGTAATATTGTATCAAATTAAGGATATACTAATATAGTGTTTTTTCCCCTTGTTCTATTGATACAAAACAAACTAATTGGTTATGTGATAGAACATTATCAAGATGGTTGGGTGAAATGATTAACTTTATGTTAGATAAAGGGTAAAAGTAGATATGATCACCAAAGGTAGTCTCTTGCGTATGAAGAAACGGATAAATAAATTAACTAAGATATTAATAGCGTTAATATTTTCTATCTCAAGTGGTTGTGCGACAACCAGTGAACAAGCTTTCACCGATGACGATGTAAAAAAGCAATACAACATTTGTCAGACCCATAAAAATAGTGTCTGTACCTTAGACTTCCATCCGAATAACAATTTAATTGCCAGTTCTGGTTATCATCCTGTTGTTAAAATTTGGCATCGGGAAAATGGTAAAATTTTACATTCTTTACTTCATCCAGTAGGGGTGCCTAGCTTAAGCTTTAGTCATGATGGCCAGTATTTAGCAACTGCAAGTTATGATGCTAATGTACGAATCTGGGATGTAAACTCTGGTGCTTTAGTTAAGACCTTTTCTGGCCACCAAGGCTCAGTGTTTGGTATTGCATTTAGTCCTGATGATCAACATTTAACCAGTGTGAGTGCCGATGATACTGGCAGAATATGGAATGTAAGTTCTGGTGAATATATTGAACTTAAACGTCATCAAGGTGATGTATGGGGAGTTGCCTATAGCCACAGTGGACAATGGTTATTAACTGGTGGTGAAGATAATAAGGTTAATATTTGGGATGCCAAAACGGGAAAATATCTCTCTACTTTAAATGAACATTCAGGCGCGGTATTGGCACTTGAGTTTAGCCATCATGATAAATTGTTGGCATCTGGTGGCGACGATTACATCATTAACATTTGGGATACACAAACATGGACTATTTTGAAATCGATTAAACAGCCTATGTATTCAATTTACGGGTTATCTTTTAGTCCTGATGATTCAATCCTTGTAAGTAGCCACAGAGATAAAGGCCTATTTGGTGAACTGTTACAGTATCACTTTGATTACGGTAATGATGGCCAAGATATCACGATTAGGTTTTGGGATGTAAAAACTGGTGATTGCCTACAGCACTTAAATGGCCATAAAGATGATGTAAATAAAGTTGTATTTAGCCCAGATGGTGCAAGGGTTGCCAGCGCTAGTGTGGACGGCTCGGTCATATTATGGGATGTGGACAAAGTTTTAACGCACAAACGTGCCTGCCAAGACGAGTAAATCCCTATCAACGTTGCCATTCTCAAATGATGACCAATTATTCAATGATAATGTTCAGGTAAAGTTTTTTCACTTATCAGCTGTATTTAACTCGTTTGTATAACTGACGCGGTTTACCTAAATTTGAACGGTAACAAGGTTAAATTTTTGGAGATGAAGATGATAAATAAAGTGATTCATTCAATCAGTATAGTAGGTGAGTTTATTTACCAACTTAAACACATATCGGTGAGCCAATGGGATATGGAACACTCAGAGTAGTTAACAAATAGTTTTTCTGGGACAAGTTTACTTTTTTAGACTGTAAATTAATAAACAGTTATAGGTAAATGTCCTAGGATCGGATAGTGGTTTGTCGCCGTTAAACTTATTTTATTATGTATTAATGATAAGAGGTGCTATGAACTATATAAGCGTTATAGAAAGATACCACGATTATAAAAACCCAATTCATGAGCTTATGGCTTCTATTATGGCTGGGGCGTTTGATGAGGCGTTTTTTAACGACGACACAAGTTTAGTCAAGTCGATGAAGTGGTTACGTCACAATTACCCTTTTGTCGATTTAATGTTCACTCTAGATAATCAAGGGGTTCAGCTAAGTCCCAACATATCAAGTAAGTTAATTAGCCATAAAAACTTTGGTGTTGGTAAAGGTGTAGACCGCTCTTATCGACCATACTTTATCAAAGCTAATGATAACGACGGCATTGTGGTTACTGAACCTTACTTATCGACATCCAGTCACAATTTATGTATTTCCACGGCACTTAAATATAAAGATAAATCTGGCCAAGTGATTGGCTTTTTAGTGTTGGATATTGACTTGGCTCATGCCATTGAGTTTTTGATGGGGGATAACAAACGCAAACGATTTCACCCTTTATTCATCAGTGTTTACTCTTGCATTGTTGTTGGGCTGTTTTGTATTGTTGGTATTTTACTGTATTCGGCGGGCAGTGAAATTGTCAGTTTGTTTATTTCACCTAGCGCAGAAGATCTCCAGTCCAAACCTTTTGGCATTATTATATTTTTAACATTGGCATTGGCGATATTTGATTTAGGTAAAACAACGATGGAAGAAGAAGTCTTAATGCAAAAAGACATCTTTAGACACAGCTCAACTCGCAGAACCATCACCCGATTTATTGCTACCATCTTGATCGCAATATCAATCGAAGCCTTATTGTTGATGTTTAAGTCTGTATTAGGGTCGCCAGAGTATTTGTCTAGTGCTGTCGCTATGATGGGGGCATCGGCCGCTTTACTGGTTGGGTTGGGTATTTATGTTTACTTAGGCGCCAAAGCAGAAGTGTTGTTAAAGGGAAATATGTTTCAAAAAGAACTGATTAAGTGAGGTAAAAAAACGCCGTTATACAGAGACAGTTATACAACGAGGTTAAACCCGATAACTCGGGCTTAACCTCGTCAGTTGTATCGACTTACGATTAAAAACTATAGGATAAACTCACACTGCCATTAACTGGCGCTCCGTAATAACCAACATTATACAAAGTATTAATGTATTTTTCGTCCGTTAGGTTATTAAGGTTAGCTTGTACGTTAAGTTTATCGCTAATGTCATATCGTGCAAACGCGTTAACCAATAAATAAGCGTCTTGTTTGACGTTGTAAGTAGTATTGATAATGTCAGATTGCCATTTACCGCCAAAGCCAACCGTTAATTGTTGTACTTGAGGGACCGTATAATTAAATGTGTAATTGATAACATTTCTAGGTGCCCACTCATTGGCTTTATCACCTGCGTCACTTTCGATATCGATTGAGGTATAGCCAAATGTTGTGGTCAGGTTATCAGTGATCTTACCCACTAATTCAAGTTCAAAACCAGTAGATTGAACATTAATACCCGTGTAGTAATAGTTTCCGTTGGCATTTATACCTGCGTAATTAGCTAAGTTATCTTGCTCCGCAGAAAATACCGCAAACGTGGCTAATAAATCATCGTTGAACCATTGGGTTTTGATCCCTGCTTCGAAGTTAACGCCTTTGGTTGGTGCTAAGAAGTAACCATCAAAATCATACTGTTCTTGCGGTTGGTAAATATCTGAATAACTTACATACAGGTTAATATCGTCATTAATACTGTAAGTTGCGCCAATATACGGGCTTAACTCGCTTTCTTCGTTATCGATCAATACGCCACTGTTGATACCTTCACGGGTAAAATCGATGGCATTAAAACCAGCCACAACAAAAAATGAATCTGAGACGTTAAATTTTGTTGAACCAAAATAACGATTTAAGGTGATATCAATATCAGCATAAAGCGTTCGTTCACCCCAAGTTGGTTCTGGTATCGCATCGAGGGCGTAAGGAAACGCCGGAGCAGGATCCCAACCCGTTAACGCCGCATAATTATGCGAACTACGACTACTCGAAGAACTACTCATGCCTAAGTTTAACTGATGCTCTTTACCAAATAGTGAGAAGTCACCGATTAAATTAATATCAAGTAAGTCAGCGTTAAATTCATCTTCATATCGACCAGGGTAACTGCTCAGTCCTAACCCAGTGGCTTTATCAATAGCGCCATAAACATAAAACAATTTTGAAGGATCCTCCGAAGTACGATTGTTATAAGTTACTTTCGCTTCCCAGTCATTGGCAAAGGTATATGCATATTCGATAAACGCACTGGTGTTTTCAGTATTCCAACTCGTCCATTCTTGTGTTGGACTGGCACCAGTATGGAACTCAGCTTGAGTACCGTCTGTATAATTAAATACTAACCCACCCCACATGTTGCCGTCAGTATTCGCTTTTTGGTAGGAAAAACCAGCAGCTAATGTAGAGTTTTCAGTGAGCTGTCCATCAACAACACCATAAAGATACGTTCTGCCGTCAGTTAACCCATCAAGATACGACTCTTTATCTTCTATAACAGCAACCACACGAGCTGCCCAACTGCCACTGTCAGTTAATAATGCAGAATAGTCTGCTTGCAGTCTTTTTAAATCAAACGAACCAAGCGTAATGCCGACTTCGCCTTGGTTTTCATTGGTTGGACGTTTACGTACATAATTTATAGTACCAGCGGCATTACCAACTCCCGTTAATAAACCATTGGCACCACGTATTACTTCAATTTCGTCATATCCATAGGATTCCATTGCACCTGTCACTATGCCCCAGTTATTTGGCATACCAACACCATCGACTTGAGTGCTTTTAATATCAAAACCACGAGAAGTATAGTTTGTACGGTTGGTTTCATATTCTTCTACAGTCACTCCTGTAGCTAACTTTAAGGCGTCATTTAAACTATTTGCACCATAGTTTTTAAGAAGTTCAGATGTGATCACACTGATAGATTGTGGTGTTTCATTCAGCTCCATTGTCAGACCCGTAGCACCTTTACTTGCTTGTTCTGTTCGAGTGCCAACAACAATCACTTTTTCAACGGTGTCTTGATCAATCTTAGTTTCTGAGTTTGCTTCTTGTGCTTGAGCATGGAAGCCCATCGCTAAAACTACTGCAGAAAGTGCAAAATTATGACTCATTTTCATTTTTAGATATTACCTTTGTATATTTTAGGAAGAGTGAAGATTTGGCGCAGTATACGTAAAGTTAAATAATATGTAAATGATAATGATTATCATTTAGTTCTGGTTTATTCTGGCTCCATTCTAAATGGAAATGATTGTCATTTAGATTTATCTTGAAGTCTTAGCTACTGACAGGATAAGATAGCGCCCCTCATATTTTCTAACTCAATTAAATTAGGTAACAAATGGCAAAGGTAAGTAATCGTTTTTGGTTTCAACTTCATGGTTGGTTTTCATTGCCTATATGGTTAATTTTCTGTTTCATTTGTTTAACGGGCACTATTTCAGTTGTCAGTCATGAATTAACTTGGCTAACAAACCCAGCCGCACGAGCTTTAAATCCTGACGACTTACCAGAAAAACCAATGCCGGAATTAATTTCAATAGTTGAGCAGGCTTACCCAACGGCAAAAGTCAGTACCGCAATGAATTTTGAAGATTACTTAGTTAATGCGGTAATTTTTACTGACAGCGATAAACCCTTCGCAATTGCTTATGTCAATCAATACACAGGTGAAATTCAAGAGATAAATCAAGGCATGACGTTTATTAATTTTATGCGCTCATTACATGGTTGGTTGTTATTCCCTTGGGAAAGTAATTACAGCATTGGTTATTACCTAGTGTGTTTAATGTCTTTTGTTATGTTGGGGGCGCTGATCACAGGTTTACTTATTTATAAGAAATTCTGGCGCTCGTTCACACAACCCAAAATTAGAACAAACCAAGGTAAAAAAACAGTACTTGCAGATATGCATAGGTTGGCCGGTGTTTGGTCTATTTGGTTTTTACTTGTTATGAGTGTGACTGGATTATGGTACTTAATTCAAGCTGTATTATGGCATGCAGATTACTCTCTGGAAGATCATCCACCATTGGTTTCGGTTATGGAGTTACCTACAGTAAAAGACACTCCGGTTCGCCCGCTAACCTTTATGGATGCGTTAGAGATAACTAAGAAAAAATTCCCTGAGTTCAAAAGTACGTATCTTATGCCTCCAGAACATTTTAGAGATACTTATAAACTATATGGCGAAGGTGATTTCATCTTCCATGATAAATATGCGTATGGTGTAAGTGTTAATCCATGGAATGGTGATATAGAAAGTGTACGTGAACCTGTTCAAATGACTAGTTTACAAACCTTGTCACATATTGCAGATCCTCTGCATTATGGGACGATTGGCGGTATTTGGACCAAGCTTATTTGGTTTCTATTTGGCATATTATTAACTGGTATGTCAATAACAGGCTTTCTAATGTGGGGTACTAGAACGGTGAAAGCCGCTAGAAAAGAAGATACACCTAAAGAACAGGAAACAATGTAATGAACAGTTCAATAACCCGTTTTTTATCTCGCCATAAATACAAACTTAACGGTTTAGTTTTAATCTTACCTTTTTACTTTTTGTATCAGTCGTTATATCCGGTATTTCCGCCAGTGTGGGAAAAACATAAGGTGGGGTCATTCGAAATTGCACCTATGCCTTACAACCTAGATCCGCCATATTTACATGATGGTCATTATACTAAAGATTTTTTTATCATCTTTAGTCAAGGTAGCGTTGAAGATATTCGGCAGGCTTACTTAAATATTGGCACACATGCTTTGTCTTTAGCAGAACTTCAGCAGCATGATGAAGGAATTTTACATGGCAGCCAACATGGTCAAGAAGTACATGGAATTGCCCCAAAAACATTAACTACAGAGCATAAAGTGTGGGTAACCATTGAAGATTGGCAAGGTGGTGTGTGGGTAACAAACTGGGAATTACCAAAAGCTCTGATCACAGATTAACCTGAGTTTGTATTATTGAAACAGAAAAAGGCTTGGTGTTGACCAAGCCTTTTGTTATCTGACTATATGAAATATAGGTAATCGTTTAACCTGTATTACGCATCCCAGTTGCAATACCCGTCATGCTAACCATAAGTAACTGCTCACAAACTGGGTGTTCAGGTTGTTTACGTAAACGTTTTAATGCTTCAATTTGCATTAAATGTAATGGCAGTAAATACGGTTTACGCAAGTTAAACGACGTTAGGTTCCATTGATCCGTTTCCAACGTTTCAGTTTGTCCTAGTAATTGTAAGCTGAACGCTTTGTCTTTTGTGAGCTGGGCTCTTAATGAGTCACCCATAGGTTGAAGCTCAGGATCAACTAAGGTTTGATCGTACAGTTTAGAGATGTCGGTATCTGATTTTAGATACACCATTTCTGTTAGTGAGATACGCGCTCTGAAATAAGCCCAATTATCCAACATGTCTTTAATTACATCCCCTTGAGTTTGGTTAAACTCAGAGATGGTTTGCCCAGATCCTAACCAACTTGGAACCACTAAACGGTTTTGACTCCAAGAAAATATCCATGGAATAGCACGTAATGATTCAATACCACCGTCTGACTTACGTTTACTCGGACGAGAACCTAACGGCAAAGACGAAAGTTCTTGTTCTGGAGTAGCTTGACGGAAGTACTTAACAAAATCTTCTTGTTCACACACATAATCACGGTAAACCTCACAGCTACGTTTGGCCATTTTATCCATCAACTGACGCCACGAATCTTTTGGTGCTGGTTGTGGTTTAACTAAGTTAGCTAAAATTGCACTGGCGTATAAATGTAAACTACGAACGGCTAAATTTGGTAAGCCAAATTTAAAACGTATGGTCTCGCCTTGCTCTGTAACGCGTAAGCCACCCTCAAGTGTGCCTGGAGGTTGAGATGCAATCGCCGCATGTGCTGGGCCGCCTCCACGTCCAATTGTGCCACCACGGCCATGGAATAGTTTCAACGTGATCTTATGTTTGGTCGCAACCGCAACTAAGGCTTCTTGCGCTTGGTATTGCGCCCATGCAGCGGCTAATACACCAGCATCTTTGGCCGAGTCGCTATAACCTATCATCACGTGTTGAGCACCTTCAGTGCGTTTTACGTAATCTTTATTGTTTAATAACAAGTCCATTACTTTAGAGGCGTTGTTTAAATCGTCTAACGTTTCAAACAATGGCGCAATAGGCATATCCCAAGTGATGCCGGTGGCTTTCATTAATAAATTAACCGCCAATACATCACTTTGCTGACTGGCCATTGAAATAATATAAATGCCTAACACTTCTTTTGGTTGCTCGGCGATAAAACGATATGTATCTAAGACTTCTTGGGTTTGCGCAGTCCACTTCACCTTTGGTAATAAAGGTCTTGGGTTGTTAATTTCTTGTTGTAAAAACTGACAACGTTTTTCTTCATTCCAAGATAAGTAATCACCTAAACCAAGAGATTCAACGATTTCAGCAATGGTTTGATCGTGAAATTCGCTGTGCTGGCGTACATCCAGTTTAACTAATGAAATGCCAAAACAATGCACTTTACGTATCACATCCAACAGCATAGAGTTTGCCGCACGGTTTAAACCAACCTCTAATAGACTTTCTCTACAAGCATACAAAGGTTGTAACAGTTCTTGAGGACTGGCAATCACTCCATCGGTTTGATCATTTTTTAGAAGCTCAATGCTGTGTTCTAGTTTACCAATGGTTTGTTTAATTAGATTTCTATAAGGACCAATACTGTTACTGTCAGCAGCAATAAGCGCATCATTGGCTTTATGCATTGATAGTTCTAGATATAAGTTCTGGAAATCAATTAAATACAACTCAGCAGCTAGTAAACGGGCGGTTAAAATCGCTTTTTTACTTAATTCTGCAGTTACAAATGGATTACCATCACGGTCTCCGGCCATCCAACTAGCCATTGTTATTGGCGTTGCATCAAGTGGCAGCGGTTGTCCGGTCACTTGTTGGCATAATTCATCTAATTCTCTGACGAACTTAGGTACGGCAAACCATAAACTGTCACGGATAGCGTTTAAGCCCCAACGTGATTCATCTAATGGAGTAGGGCGTTGTGGACGAATTTCATTGGTATTCCAAGCTTGCTCTATTAACTCTTCAATACGACCATTTAATTCTGGGCCCGATTGTTCCAACTGTTCTGCGATTTCATGATATTTATGAATGAATGTACGACGGTTCACTTCAGTTGGGTGTGCGGTTAATACTAATTCAATATGTAATTTTTTAATGGCAGCTAAAAACGCTGCTGGTTTTGTGTCACTTAGCTGTTCCTGCAGTGACTCTAGTGGATGTGGCAAATCTAATTCGGCCAAGCCTTGTTCGCTGGTGGTGTGTTGCTGCTCAGCGATATTTGCCAAATTTAAGAATTGGCTGAATGCACGGGCATAAATAAGCAAATCTTGTTCGTCACAAGATTGGAATAAGGTCTTTAATTCTTCAATGGCATACTCTTCGTGAGCTACGCCATCTTTTGCTAAAAGACGAACACGTTCAATGTTGTCTAACCAACGCTGGTCCTTGTCGTTAGCAATAGTTTTACCTAACACTGAACCGAGCGAACGTATATTTTGTGAAATTGTTTCTAACATACTTTTGTTCTCAATAAGATAAGTAACATCATCCTAGAATTAGTTTTAAATAGAGTCTAATATATAAAATTAATTTAATTCATAGATAAAACTCTATATGCCGTTAAGTGGACAATCCAACAGACAGCCTACGATAAGGCAATTACAATTGGTTCAAGCGTTAGCTCGATACCAAAGCTTGTCTGTGGTGGCCGAAAAGTTACATATCTCGCAACCTTCCGTATCTATACAGTTAAAGAACTTAAGTGACTTATTAGGTTTACCGGTTTATCAAATGTTAGGTAGGCAATTAACGTTAACCGACGCAGGTAAAGCGGTGTTAAATAGCGCTAATCAAATTTTTCAAACATTGGATAACTTAAAGACCGATATCGATAATTTACAAGGTGTTGTGACCGGCACTTTATCTATTTCCGTGGTGACCACTGCACAATATTTTCTGCCTTTATTATTGGCTGCCTTTGCCAAACATTACCCACATGTTGATGTTAAGTTAGAGATAGCAAATCGAGATAAAGTCCATGCACGGTTGGCAGACAAACTCGATGACTTTTATTTATTTGGGCAAATGCCACAAAATGTTGAGGTGGTGGAAACGCCGTTTTTGGACAATGAATTAGTCGTGGTAGCGCCAGAACGCCATGAGTTAACTTTGGTACCCAATATTTCATTGGCTCGTTTGAGCCATTACCCTTTTTTGTTAAGGGAAGAGGGCTCTGGAACTCGGGAAGCAACACTGGAACTGTTTAATAAACATGGTTTTGAGTTGCATGAAAAAATGACCATTGCCAGTGGTGAGGCTATAAAACAAGCGGTTGCGGCTGGATTAGGATTGTCTATTTTGAGTAAACATAGTTTGGATTTTGGTATTATGCCGGGTCTTAAAATATTAAAAGTTGAGCATTTTCCAATTCGTAGTAAGTGGCGATTAGTGCAAAATGCATCCCGTCAACCAACATTGCTAGCCAAAGCGTTTCAGCAATTTATGTTAGACAATGGTGTGCATATTTTAGCCAGTGCCGTGCAAAATAACCCAGAATAATTATTCGTTAATCTGTTGGTTTATCTTGCGGTTTAACTTTAAACACTTTCCTTAAACGAAATGGCGTGGGTTGTTGTTTCCAATTGGTATATTTAGTATGTACCCCTTTGGATAATGTTTGAAATGTGTTTTCCAAAAAGTCGACACCGACTAAAATAAATACCACGACCAAAGATAATAAAATTGAAGTAGAGTAGTTATTACTCGCGATTGAAACGCCGATGGCGGCTAACACCCAAATTGTTGCTGCCGACGTTACCCCAACCACAGCACCATCTTTGGCTAACATAACCCCAGCGCCTAAAAAACCAACCCCCGTGATGACCTGACCTATGATCCTAGAGGGATCGACGGTAGCAGAGTCGACCACAACATAATTGGCCGTAGCAACAAATACATAAGTACCTAACACGATTAGTGAAGAGGTTCTAATACCAACGGGTTTACCTCTAAATTGCCTCTCAAGGCCGATAATCGTGCCACATAACATTGAGGTGAAAATGCCCATCCAACTATAAGGCGTGATAGTTAATATCTGTTCCATGTTGTCCTTGGTGTAATTGATCTAAATACAAATATACTTTGCTGAATATATGTAATGTGGGTTGATAAGTTAAGAGAATATTTTACATAAACCTATTTTATTGTAGTTTAATGACGTTATGAGTCATTACTTAGATATGTGGGTAAATTTATTGATTATATCCCCTGTACAGCTTGTCTCTATTTAAACTGAAATATGAAAAAGAGCGAAATATTAAATGCGGCTATCTCTATCAGTAAAATTACTATTGATAACTTTTATTATTTTTCACCCGTTAGCTTTATCAAATACTGCTGAACCAACCTCGTTGTTTCCTTTTAGGCTAATTGGAAAGTGGTATCAAGTTCCACCACCTTTAGAATACGATGATAAGTCTAAACCTTATGAGTTATTTAAGCTTTTATGGACGTTTGGTCATTCAGAAGCTGATATTATTAACCGACTTGGCAAACCAACAGAGCGTTATGTGAGCGATAGAGATAATCGCCATGAGCCAAACCAAAAACTACAGTATATAACTTTGCAGTACCCTAATTTAGTGATAGAAATATTAAAAACTCATCACCCAAAAACGTTTATAAATCGCCTATATATTAAAAACTGTGACCTAGACTCAGGCTTTAAGCGGTTTTTATGTCAACCACTCATAAAAATTGAGGAACAGCTTGGTAAACCGTCATATAAAGAATTTGATGAGTTAGTTTATGTAATAAAAATCGGTGATGTAGGGGAAGTGCCGCTTAGGCTAATTCTGAAAAATGATCACATTTCAGAGATTTATATTCGTAATCTTATCGACTGACAATATCGAGATATTAAGAGCGTCACTCGTTAGACCGAAGACGCTCCTTTATTGTGGCATTTAGTGTGATAAATGCGCGAGATTTATAATAAAACGTTTAAACTTTAGGTAGGATTTATTAGTTACCACTCGTCGTAGTAGTTGACCTCTTTATTCATACGTCGCATTTCTTTTAAATCTTCAATTCGCTTTTGCGTTTCATAACGTCTACGGCGATCGCCTCTGTCTGGTTTATCAGACATGTCTTCAAATTCATCAATTTCATAGATTTCGTCAAAGTAATCCATAAAAAAACCTCAATAAAGTAAAATTAGAGTTCCAAGTAATATTCACCGGACTCAAAGTTGTTTTGTGGTCGTCCCATACCGTATACATTTTCGTATTTTCTTGGTGAAGCTAACGAAATGTATTTCATCCACGTTTTTTCTGCGAATGACTGCGCCAGTTCTCTACCAGTACATACATCTGCAAATCTGACTTCTTCAGCATTTTCTGGCATCAGTGAGCCATTTGAAAGCTGTTGTAAGGAATACCCATAATCATTTAGAAAATTGGATTCCTGTATAGTAAATTCTCCACTGCGGCTAAAGCCTCTAGGGAAGTTAATATCATCGAAAAACGATTTAGCACCTTTTCTAATTTGTGTGTTCATTTTGATATCCTCAGCAATTTTGCTAAAAATAGTCTTAGTTTGACGATTTTAAAAACAAATAATTTTTATCGAACATCAAAAAAAGTTTGTTAAATAAATTTTTTTATTTATTCTTCCCTAATGGACGTAAAAGTATTTAAAACCTTCCTAGAGGTAGCAAACACTAGGCACTTCGGCAAAGCCGCAGAAACCCTTTATATAACTCAGGCCGCAGTGAGTGCCCGAATTAAACAATTAGAGGAATTTGTGGATGCCCCTTTATTTGAACGTATTAGAAATAATATTTGTTTAACGCCTGCAGGTGAGCGATTAATTCCTTATGCAACCACTATGGTTCGTGCGATGCAGCAGGTGAAAACAGATATCTCTCTGGCGGAATCTCAACTCATACAATTGTCAATTGGCGCAACCCCCAATGTTTGGGATGCTTATTTTCAAAACTATTTAACGGTGATAACCAAAGGTTTACCTGAACTGGCTTTTAAAACCGAGATGTTAGGCATTAGGCAATTACATTCCTCAATCTTAGATAACACCTTAAACCTAGCTCTGACGTTTGATCCTTTTTTATCTAATGAAGTAATAAGTGAACAAATCGCGAATGTTGCTTTGGTTATGGTAACAACTAAAGGCAACATAACGGCTGAACTAGCCATGGCAGAAAACTATGTTTATGTTGACTGGGGAACGCAATTTTCATCAGAGCATGACGCTAAATATGGCAAGAGTTATATACCTAAGTTAGTCACCTCTACCGGTCGCATTGCGTTGGACTTTATTTTGTCTGAAGGTGGTACCGCTTATCTACCGAACGCATTAGCAGAGCCGTTTATTGAAAGTGGTGAGTTGTTTAAAGTGAAAGGCAAACACGCGTTAACTCGTTCGATATATGCGGTTTACCAAAAACATAATCGATTAGTCGATACCATTGAAAAGGTGATTAACGTGATTGATCAATCTTCACCTAAACGCTCAGCGGTAATCGACATGGCATCAACTAACGACTAAAAAATATTGTTAATTCGATAAAAAATATTAGTTTTCCAAATCGCTAAAACGCAACTAACTTAGCGACAGTTTTTTTGGAGAACGAAATGATGAAAAAAGTAATCGTATTGGCATTGTTATTTAGCAACCTTGTTTTTAGTAATTTAGCTTTTGGCAATGATGAAACTGAACAACCTGATGCTGAGTTTGTTAGAGATACATATGAATATTGTAAAAATGTTCAAGATCCTACCGCTCTAGACAACAAAGTATTGTTAGATTGTGTTAACAGTGAAATGGATTATTACGAATACACTAAATTTACCAGTGTAGAAAAGATAATTGAGTTCATTGCATCGGTCGTCGATGACTTAGGTTAAATGTAATACCTAAAATATTTATAAAAAAGTTAAGTTGTACATAAAACCAATAACATTTGTTATTGGTTTTTTATTTGTATAAAAAATAATACGTTAACGGTTTCAGTTATCTACTACGCTTAGTTAACAACACCTTTGTTAATCCATAAAAGGATTAAAGAAAACAAGTGTTTGAGTGAAAGTTACGATAAAACTTGCAGTTATATTAATGAACACACAAATCGTCCAACATTGATTGGCGTTATTAACAGGTATTAACAATGAAATGTATTAAATCAGTTATGTTATTGCTCACTTTACCCATTTTATTCATGGGTAAAGTGTATGCTGAAACAGTTGACGCTGTGGCAGATAAGCTATTTAAAAAAGTAGAGCTAGAGCTAATTTCTTTAAAACAAGCGAATAATTTAACGATTCAAGCCATCCAACAATTGGTAGAAAACGAAGTGTTAACTAGTGTTGATGAAAAGTTTTTTGCATATAAAGTGTTAGGCAAAAATTTAGCTAAGTTATCAGCGGAACAAAAAGCGGAGTTTGTTAAGGTATTAAAAGACACCTTGGTATTAAATTACGCTAATAGCTTAGTAAATTATAACAATGAAAAGATCGTTGTGGTGTCATCTTCATTGGCTAACTCGAATAAAAATGCCAGCGTATCGATGAAGTTGGTGGGAAAAAACAAAACCACGCAGTTGATCACGAAGTGGCGTTTTTCTGAAGACCAAGATAAATGGTTAATGTACGATTTTGTTATTGAAGGCATCAGTTTATTGCAGTCAAAACAAAAAGAATTGGCGCAAGTTTTAGCAAACTCAGGCCCTGAAGCCACGCTTGAATTACTCAAAAGTAAAAATAACAAATAGGTACATACTTGATCACTTTTATGCAAAGCCAATTGGCCATCACCATTATATTGATACTGACATCATGGTGTTTAAAATACTTTATATTTCAGATAATTAAAAAAAGAGCGGTCGAGAAGGGTAACGACAAACGTTATTTGATTAATTATTTGAAAAACTTAATCAACTTGTTAGTGGTTATTTTACTGTTTGCAATTTGGCATCAAGAGATACAGCGTTTTGCTTTTTCTATTGCGGCTTTTGTTGTGGCCATTATTTTAGTGACTCGTGAGATCATTCAATGTTTCATAGGCTTTCTCTATATCTCGAGTTCGACACCATTTAGGGTTGGAGACTGGATTGTGGTTGGTGGACATGCTGGGGAGGTGACTTCAACGGATATGGCAAAAACAACCTTGTTGGAAGTCGATTTATCAACTTACAGCTATACCGGAAAAAGTTTATTTGTACCTAATTTGCAACTGATTACCTTGCCTATTACTAATTTGAATTACATGAAACGTTATGTAAATCACTCGTTTTTTTACATACGTGAAAGCCTGACTATCAATCCGTTTGTGATCAAGACGGCATTATTAAAACAAGCCAAAAAACATTGTGCTGAATTTAAAGATGTTGCTGAGCGTTACAATTCAATGATTGAAAATCGGTTGGATATTAAAATATCAGGGCCAGAGCCGAGTGTTTCGTTTGAATCCACAGAGCTAGGAAAAACCAAAGTGGTATTTAGCCTTTTTTGTCCAACAGAACAAGCTCAAGCTATTGAGCAAAAAATGTTAGAACAATGTATTAAGTTGTTCATATCGGAAGAGAAAAAACAGTTACAGTTAAATACTATTACACCAAGTAGCTAAAACGCAGTTAAACAATCACCTCATTGTTTTAAGGTAGTCACATGGAAAACCAAGCAACACCTACACTCGACTTTGTCAGTATTTTAGCTGCCGATATCATTGAACTTCCGGATGAAGTTGAAAATTACACACCGAGTAAATGGGCTTTGATATTAGAAGGGTTAACCAATGCGCAACGGCTAAAGCTGTGGCCTCTTATCGACCATTCATTGGAAGGGGCCATTTTAACAGCGATGCGTGAGGATGCGCGTCAACAACTGTTATCCGTATTAACGTCGAAAGAGCTGGAAAAAGCGGTTAAATCTGGCTCCAACAATGAAGTGGTTGAGATTTTAACGGCGCTACCGCAAAAGTTGGTGGCAAAGTTAATTAACAAATTGTCACCGCAGTCACAGTCAAATATAGAGTCTTCTCTTAGCTATGATGAAGAGCAAGTTGGTCGTTATGCGAATTCTGATGTGTATACCGTCAGTCATAAAACATCCGTTGAAGATGCATTAGACGAGATACGTCAAAGTGACTTAACGGATTATTCGGGTAATTATATTGTTCTGGATGACGCTTCAAATTATGTTGGTGAAGTATCGATAAATGATTTGTTAAACGCGGAAGAAGAAAGTTTAGTTGAAGCGATTGCAGAACAAATTGACGACAATATTTTAGATACGCTTTCCTTAATGGAAGCGTCGAATATTATTAAAAACAGCAATCGTCACACTTTACCTATTTTAACTGAGAGCGGTAAATTTGTTGGTGAGTTCTCAATGGGTGATGCGTTATCTATTTTCCAGCACCACTATGAAGCGCAAGTCGCTCATATGGGTAAAGTAAGTGATGAGGATTTATTCTCTCCCATTTTTACCAGTGCAAGACGCAGAGCGTTGTGGTTGGGTATTAATTTACTCACAGCATTTTTAGCATCGGCGGTGATTGGTATTTTTGACAAAGTACTTATTGAAGTGGTGGCGCTTGCGGTGTTGATGCCTATTGTGGCAAGCATGGGGGGCATTACAGGGAGTCAAACCTTAACGCTTACTATCCGGGGGCTTGCAACTGGCCAGTTGAATACAGCGAACTTCAAGGCGTTACGGGATAAAGAATTAAGTGTGGCCGCGGTTAATGCCGTGGTGTGGGCCGCGATTGTGGCGGCGATGACTATTTTCTGGTTCGACAATTACTTATTGTCATTGATTTTAAGCGTCGCCTTAGTGGTTAACATGTTAGTGGCATCTTTGTCGGGGATTTTGATCCCTATTGTTTTGGATAAAAATGGCATTGATCCGGCGCTTGCAGGATCAGTCATTTTAACAACCGTAACGGATGTGGTGGGATTTTTTGTCTTTTTAGGCAGTGCCACCATTATTTTTATGAACTAATAATTCCGCACCTTTAGAGGCGCCGTTTTCATTGGTACGTGCGCATACTTAGCAAGTATGCACACGTACTAAATTTAATTATTTTAACCCCAAAACTCGTTGAGTCCTCGACAAAACGATAGACGATTCTAATGAAGGACAGTCTTAAACATGCTAAGTAACGAATTTATAGATCTATTAAAAATCCTGATACGCCACCCTAGTGTCGTTGGGGCAGAACATTCATTTTTTAGGGTATTACAACGTGAACTCGAAGAACGTGGTGCAAAGGTTACTTGGTATGAAGGATTATTGGTCGCACAGGGTAACAAACCACATAGTGCAATGTTTTCTGCCCACATAGATAGACATGGCCTTATTTGTACTGGACCAAATGAATTTCAGTATGCGGCATTTATCTCAGCGAACAAAACTGATCTGTTAAATAATTCGGTATCAGAAGAGTTAATGTCCAAAGTAACAGAACGTTTTAAATCTGAAGCGGTATATGCTTACGAACCTTGGTCTGGCATTTACCGTGGTAGTGGTGTGATAAAAAATACCTACGTGTGTGAATACAGAAATAACCTTATTTTTGAAATTGAAGGCCTAGAAGATGTTGTTGTGGGGACGCCAATTGCCTTTAAAGATAAATTAACGATCAGCGATGGCCGATTATCAGGGCAATTGGATAATGTGTTATCTGCGGCAGCCTTAGTCGACTTGTTTAGTAATGGCTTTGAAGGCACTGCCTTTTTCACAGCCCAAGAAGAAGCAGGTAAAAGCTGGCGATATTTACTGGAGTGGTTCCGTCGATTCGGTGGCAATACCAATAAATTATTTGTTGTTGATACAAGTCCATTTCCAGATGTGGAGGCGGCCAACAAACAGTTATTAGTATTACGTGAGAAAGACGCTAATGCGGTTTTTAATAAAGAGTCGACCAAATTAATTGAAGCTCTATGTCAAAAAAATAATATTAGTTATTTGTTCAAAGACCGTTACGTTGAAGCGGACAATGAATGGTTAATCAGTCGTGGTGAAAAGCCCAGATCGTTAGGCAGTACTGAATTAGGTCGTATTATTGCAGCATCTAATGGGTTAGTTGATGGCACAACCATACAGGTACCAACCATTGGTTATCACACGATGGAAGAGTCGGCTTCAGTTGAATCTATTGAAGCGTTTTTACGTACATTAAGTTTAATAGCTAGCGACGTTAATTAATTAAGTAAGTTATATGCCTTATTTTACGTAAGGCATTCTTCTTTTATAACAAACAACATTGTAAGTATTTATGACTTAAATGGTGATTCACAGCCATCTAGAATAACAATCTGATATTCCTTTAATTTTGAGTCTAACCAGTCAACAATTGTTTTAGCATCCTCAGACAGATTAGCTGAAGCGATGTCGCCTCTTTGTTCTAAAATTATAGGCGAATACACACCTGAAGTTGGATTGTATTCGAAAATAATGAATGACAATTTACCCGCATCCGCACAAGTGTATGTTGATTCCGAGATATTCGTATTTTCAACCTTCTCTATTTTAGTGGCTAAACGTTGAAGAACTGTTTTATCAATAGCTTCAAGCAGTTGGGATGACGTTGTTAACAAGCTATTTAGATATATTTCTGAATAACTTTTACCTTCAAGAATACCTTTATTGTCAGTCATCGTTTCGTTGTTAATAAATGAAAATAATTCGCCATTATTGGTTAAATATATACCTTGTTGTTGAAAACCCCACGCATGGTTTTCATAAAGCACAACTAATTGGTAGTACTGATCTTTTTGAGATTCTGTATTACAGCCTATTAAGAAATAAAATGAGGTGAAAGTGAGTAATAGGATGCGATACATTTTAACTTATCCTTGTATTGTAATTTCATAATATAAACGATGTGAAATAGCTATTTACAGTAGTTACTCCGTCTATTAACTTCACTTAATATAATTATTTTTATTAATTAAGTTTGTAATCAATTGTTACCAAGCATAAATAAATGTAGAACAATTAAATTTAAGAAATTGTTGGCTTAAGGTACTTTCAATATAAGGTACTTAATTAATATTCAATACCTTTTTTAAAGGCTCCAAATACTGTTCAAAATGCTGCCACTGTTCAGTGGCAGATTTATAAATAGGTTGACGGACTTGTTCGGAACTGGGCGTTTTAATATTTCGTTTGGTTTTATGGAAGTCGATACATGACTGCTCAAACTCTAACCCGCAAAAATCTAACATTCTGTGAACTTGTTTATCCAAATCTTCTACCACCTCTTCGTGTTTCACGGTTAAAACAAAATTTGGCAATACTTTTTCCCAATGTGCCATGAGTTTCAAATAGGCTTGATAATAACGACCAATAACTTCAAGGCTATAACTAAAGTCTTGCCCTTCAGCAAACAATTGTTTAAAACCACTAAAACAACAGGCCATTGGTGAACGTCGAGCATCGATGATTTTAGCGTTTGGCAGGATAAGTTTTATCAAGCCTATATGTAGAAAGTTATTCGGCATTTTATCGATAAACAAAGGTGCATCTTCTCGATAAACTCGGGTTTCATCAATAAACTGTTTACCAAAACGGCTAAAGTAATCAGGGTTTATTTCACTTAAGTTTTTAGGGTATTGGTTTGACTCTGTGTTTGGATTTCTTCCTCGCAAACGCGATGCTAACCCCAAAATGTTGTGCAGTTCCATGGTGCCATCAATTTGGCTGTGAGAGGCCAAAATTTGTTCTAATAGAGTGGAGCCAGCTCTAGGCAATCCAACAATAAAGATAGGGTCGGGGGCTTCATAACCTAAGTGTCCGCGTTGCTCAAATAATTCAGCGGTGCAATATTTTATTTGCTCGTCCACTTGCTGCTCAAGTTTATTAATATCAAAACCATTGTTCGCTTGTTGCAGTTGATTCCCTTGTTGATAAGCGTGGAATGCTTGCGGGTAATCTTCTTTGTCTTCAAACGCTTTACCTGTGGCAAAATATAATTGTATTTTATCCGTTAATGCTAAGTCTTCATTATCTTGTTGTGCTTGCATTTGCGCTATTTCGGCATCCGTAAAACGATAGGTTTTCGTGTTAGCTAAGCTCCAAAACGCATCACCGTAACTTGGATTTAATTGATATGCTTTTTGATAAGCGTAGACGGCATTGTCAATGTCACCTTTGGTTTTAAGTGCATGGCCTAATTGTAAATAAAAGCCGGGAATTGAATCTTCTTGCTGTATAGCTTGTTGGAATAAGGTGATGGCTTCATCAGTCTTTCCTAATCCATTGAGTACATTTGCTTTGGCGACCTTAAAGCTAAGATTTTCAGGTTGGCTATTAAGTAATGTATCTACCTGATATTGAGCGGCTTTATATTTACCTAATCTGATGAGTAAGTTCAGATATTGTGCTCGGGCGTGAATGTGCTTAGGCTCTAACTCAAGCGAGCTGGCTAAAAGAAATTCAGCGTCATCATATATTTTCAGTTCAATGCCTATTTCAGCCAATAAACACATGCCATCAATGTGGCGTTTATTGTTTTGTAAAAAATGACGACAAATTTGTTCTGCCTTTAACCATTTACCTTCATGCATTAATTCTGTTACGGCCAGTAAGGCTGGAGGTAAGGTTTTGAGTTTAGCTAACTGATTGGCTGCTAGTTGAATTTTATCTTGTAGTTCACTCTTTTGAGTCGGGTTTGGTGTGATATTTGAACTTTGTGATAAACGATAAATTTCTATTAACTCTTGCCAGCTTCCCACTAAACAAGGGTTTAGTTTTACTGCATGTTCAAACGCTAACTTGGCCTTGTTTATTTCGTTTAATGCTAAATTTATATGGCCTAATTCCTGATGAGCTCGACTGTGTTTGTTATTTAATCTTAGTAATTGGTTGATGCTAGATAATGCCGTTAACGGACTTTTGTTATAACGCTGTGCTACTGCAAGCAGATACCATAATTCAATTAATTGAGAGTCATCGGTTGTTAACTTGATTAAGGCTTCTGCCTGACTAATGGCGTCATTAAACTTTGCTTTTTGGATCAATTGTTGAATTGTTTTTAATTGTTCTTCAATAGCAGGAAGAGATGTGCTTTCCAATGACTTGGCTCCAAATAAAATGAACGAATAGTATTTATATAAAAGCCGCTTGATACAAACATCAAGCGGCTTTATTTAATTAATAGCGATTAAGCTTATCAATCAGCGACTTAATAAAAATCGTATGAAAATCTAAAGCCAATAGAACGCGGTCTATTGGAAACCACTTTAGGGGTAAACTGTTGCGTATCTATGTACAAAGTTGCACTTTCATTGGTTAAATTATCAATGAATATCTCAGCTTTCCACTCATCATTAGTCACACCAAAACTTAAATTAGCTAAGAAGTAGCTGTCTTGTATGTAACGTCCTCCAGCAAAGGTTTGACCGTCACTGTCTTGATAGTTAACACCAGAATATACATCCGCTTCTCTTTGAATGCTCAAACCAGAACCTGTGCCATAGACTAATTGGGTCGCATCTTCTATTACATATGCGTCCATCGTCATACTACCAAGTCTGTCGCCGGTATAACTTACTGAGCCATTAACATAGCCAGTTAAGCCATCTGATAATTGGTAATAGTATTGTGCTTGTAAGTTACCAGAAAACTCAGCCGAATAAGGTAACTGGCTACCAACCGGTGGTGCAATTCCGACAAGTTCGTCATTAACCGATGTGAGTTCACTACTAATTATACTGAACGCACCAGAGATGATTAAATCTTCGGTTGCTACCCAACTAAAGTCACCATCTACACCTGTGATTTCAGAGTCACCCACATTATCAGTAAATACTAAGAAACTGATATTGGTAGGGTCAAATCGTGATGTTTGTAAATCTGTGATCTTAGAAAAATAAGCCGTTGCATTTAAACGTAGTTTTTGGTCTAACAATGTCGACTTAAAGCCCACTTCTACATTATCCAGGCTGTCCGTTGTTGAGTAGACCGGTATGCGGAACCCATCAAATGCGCCGGCCTGATTTTTCGCTAAACCGCCACCAACACGATTGGTAACCGGTGGTCTGAAACCTTCTGAATAAGAAGTGAATAACAATATTTCTTTAGAAACTTTCCAGTCCAAAGACGCTTTAATAATGGTATCGCTTACCGTTAAGGTTCCATTGTCATCCAGTAAACTGGTATCTAACTGGCCATTGGCAATGGCTGCTTGAATAGCTGCTGCTTCGCCGGCGCCAAAGAATTCAGTTAAAGCTGCATCGCTGCCATCACCAAATGCTTGTAGCCTGCCACTTACATCAACCGTTGATGTCGAACCTTTAAATGAATCGTCAATTTCATACCAACGTGCACCTAAAGTTGCCGTAACTGTATCGGTAAGATCATACTCAAACTGACCAAATACAGCGATTTGATCTATGACGTGGGTAATGTCGTTAACAAAGCTGATTTCTGAAGGGAAAGGGCCTCCGTCACTATTAATGCCATCACTACCGACTAAGGTTCTTTCTAAATTGGTGAAGTTATATGCGCCATCTAACGTTGTATTTGCAATGTTAAATAGTCCAACTGTTGCTAGCTCTTGATAGTCATAAAAGACACCAGCTGTTACACGCCAGCGATTTTGGTCTGAGGTATTAGCACGCAGTTCATGGGTAATTCGTGAAGTACTTGTATTTTCTTTATAAAATTTTGTTGGATCGGCACAAGATTGTTCAGCTTCCGGCACGCCCGCATAATTACAAACATAATACGCAGAAAATGCGCCGCCGTTAGTATAACCGGTATAATCAATGGTTGAGCTAATATCGCGGTCTAGGTAACCGCCAGTATAGACAACATCAAGTTGATTAAGACGACCTTCTAAAGTCCAAGTGGTTAAGCCAAAATCATCATTATTGTTTTCAGGCATAAATCGGTTGGTTGATGTTTCACCTTCAAGATTAGGGTCATAGGCAAACACACCTTCGGTATCAAGAGATTGTTGAGTATGTTGTATTAACAATTCCCATTCATCATTGATCAAATATGATAATCCAAAACGTGCACCTGCATAACTTGCGGTATTAAAATTATCTTCCACTAGTTCAGCATTATTTGGACTAGTAATAGCCGTGGTTGATGGATTGGCTAACGCACCACCAGACACTCGGCTGATCACTTCTGCGCTACCTATGTAACCACCATTTCCTGGATCATTTAAAATATTATCTATCCAACCACCTTGATGATCGTTGTAAGTGGCAACTCGGATAGCAACAGAGTCAGATACCGGCATATTAAAATAAGCTTGGACAGAATTACTTAAATCCCCACCTTGAGTGGAACTCGTACTGGTGTCAAAACCCGCTGTAAAGCCATCGTGACTTGGTTTTTTAGTGATTAAACGTACTGTTCCTGACTGAGAGCTTGCACCAAATAGAGTGCCTTGAGGACCTGGTAAAACTTCTACACGTTCCACGTCTGTGGCGTAAACATCTAAGTTACGTCCTTGCATAGAAACTGGTTGTTCATCTAAATAAAAGGCAACAGATGGTTGCAATGCTTGTACAGAGGACACTGAAATATTGGTTTGTGTAGTGGCCGCGCCACGAATGTATATTTCATTTTGGCCAGGACCCGTGCCCTGAAAAACAACATTAGGTAAAAATTCAACGTATTCGTCAAAATTTGCCACACCAAGCTTTTCTAAACTAGCGCCTGTTAATGCCGAAACGGTTACGGGAACTTCTTGAATAGATGCAGATCGTTTTGTTGCGGTAACCTCTATAACCTCAATCTTTGCGTTTTCTTTCTTTTCGGCTTCCTCAGCATAGAGTGAGCCAGAGGCGGCTATTGCTGTAAGCACAGCGCAATGCAGCTTAGTGAGTTTCATATTGATTATCCCTTGGTGTGTTAGTTGCTGTTCTGTGGATTACCGTTAGAGTACTAACTATAATTACAGTAATGCTAGCTTAGCAATAAATACGTGTTTATTCAAAAAGATACATATTTGTCTTGTTATAAGGTATATGTATAGTTTGATTAATACTATGTTGTTTACAGCATCCGTTAACTATATATACTATCAACACGAACTAAATTCAGGGGAATGACTTGTCTTCATCCGTTAAGAGTCAACTAAATAAAAAAGTGTTTGTTAGCGCTTCATCTTTGATCATTGCACTGCTGTTATATACGGCTTTCCTTCCCAAACAAGCACAAAACTTATTTAACCTTATTCAATCAAGCATTGTTGAAAATGGCAGTTGGTTTTATGTTCTCACTGTCGCCTTTATTTTCTTTTTTGTTATCTTCCTCGGGCTGTCACGATATGGCGACATACGCTTAGGCCCCGACCATGCCACGCCAGATTATTCAATTATGACTTGGTTATCTATGTTGTTTGCAGCAGGCATGGGCATAGGTTTAATGTTTTTTGGCGTTGCTGAACCTTTAATGCATTATTTATCGCCACCAACGGCAGAATCAGGAAGCGTTGAAGCGGTACAAGAAGCAATGAAAATGACTTTTTTTCATTGGGGCCTACATGCCTGGGCTATCTATGCTGTGGTCGCGTTAGTATTGGCTTATTTTAGTTACCGTCATAATTTACCTCTTACGTTACGCTCGGCGTTATATCCATTAATTGGTGAAAGGATATATCAATGGCCAGGCCATTTAGTTGATGTGTTTGCTGTTGTAAGCACGGTATTTGGTGTTGCCACATCGTTAGGATTAGGTGCTTCGCAGGTGAATGCCGGCTTTGGTTATTTATTTGGTATTGAAGTGTCTGTATTTAATCAAATTATCATCATGTGTGGCATTACTGCGTTGGCGGTGTTGTCAGTCACAGCCGGCTTAGATAAAGGCATAAGACGTTTATCTGAAGCAAACATGATCTTAGCCGTTTGTTTATTAGTGTTAATTTTTTTACTAGGTCCTACGGTCTTTTTATTAAAAGCCTATTTACAAAATATCGGTGTTTATCTATCTGACATTATCCATAACACGTTTAATTTATTTGCTTATAAAAAGACCAATTGGATTGGCGGTTGGACTATATTCTATTGGGGCTGGTGGCTTGCTTGGGCACCGTTTGTTGGTTTGTTTATCGCACGGATCTCTAGGGGCCGTACGATTAGAGAATTCATCTTAGGGGTAATGTTAATACCCACCGTGTTCACGTTATTATGGATGACCATTTTTGGTAATAGTGCAATCGATCTTGTTTATAACCAAGGGGTTGTCGCATTAGGTGATATGGTCAGCCAAGACTCTTCTGTTGCATTATTTGTTTTCCTTGAAAACTTTCCTTTTACAACTGTTTTGTCCTTTTTTAGCGTATTAATGATCGTGATATTTTTTGTTACCTCTTGTGACTCAGGGGCGATGGTAGTTGATATGTTGTGTTCGCATGGCAGTAACGAAACCCCAATATGGCAACGTGTTTATTGGGCGGTTGGTATTGGTGTGGTGGCAGCAATATTACTCATTGCAGGCGGATTGAATGCCCTGCAAACTATGACGATTGCCAGTGCTTTACCTTTTGCGGTTGTTTTATTGTTAGCGATCATTGGTTTAATAAAAGCTCTTCGGGTTGAAGCCTTTAAGCAAGATAGTCAACTGATTATGGCTCTGCCGCAATCTCATAGCGAAAATAGTGATAATTGGCAAACTCGACTGCAAAACATTGTCGACTTTCCTAACAAAACCAATGTTAATAAATTTATTAGCCAGACCGTCGCGCCTGCATTTGAGTCTGTGGCTGCTGAGTTAAAGAAAAATCATATTACGGTATACGTTTCAGATGAAGAAGGCCTCAACTTAGTGGTCGATCATGGCGAAGAACAAGAATTTGTTTATCGTGTACTTGCTCAAAAATATTCACAACCTGACTTTGTTACGGAAGGGGATGATGATGAAAGTTATTATCGTGCTGAGGTGCATTTAAAAGAAGGTGGCCAAGATTACGATATTATGGGCTGGTCTAAAACGGCAGTGATCAATAATATAATTGATCAATACCATAAACATTTACATTTTCTACATTTGTTACGTTAATAGAAGTAACAACTTGAAAAGGAAGGACAATTGAGTCTATCGTTTCACATCGATTTTAATGGAAACTGCCAAGCTGCATTTGAGTATTATGCTCAACACTTAGATGCAAACATTGGCATGTTGCTGCTATTTAAAGACTCTCCGGCTTCTTCGTCCGTTCCTGACAATTGGCAAGATAAAATAGTCCATGGCAATATTAAGTTAGCGGGAATAGAAATAGCGGGGGCGGATGTTCGACCTGAACATTACAATAAATCCAAAGGCTTTTACCTTTTGTTAACTTTTCAAACGCCTGAACAGGTAAAACAAGTGTTTGCTCATTTAAGTGTTTATGGTGAAGTACTTATGCCACCGCAAAAAACATTCTGGTCTTCATGTTACGGTATCTTAGTTGATCAATTTGCCGTGCCTTGGAAAATAAACTGTGGGGGATAATTATTTATTTCTTGCCAATAAACCGTCATTATAAGGTGTTGTAATTTAATAAACGTTGTCAGCAATAAGAGAATATATGAAAGCCGTAATGAGAAAAGTATTTGCACCAATTCTTAACCATTTTGAATCTGGCGAAGAACAAATCAGTTATAAAAAATCCCATAGAACCATATTATTGGTGGTGGGTGTTTTATTTTTAGTTCTTTCAAGTCTTTCTGCCTTTGCTGCGGTTTATGCCATGCAAGGTGCTGCTGCGATTCCAATTATTGTGTTTTTTGCTATTGGCTTAGTATGTTTTGTTATTGGCTTTTTAGGCACAGATCGCGCCGTTGCAAAAATATGGGGTAACAAGTAGTTACCCATGTTTCGTTTTATTATGACTGCTAATACGTTTAATTTTATTCACTATTTTTATCCATATAAGCGTTAAAAATAAAGGCACACCTATTAAGATGATTTCCTTAATAAAAGGCAATACATACATCAAGATAGGAGGCATATTGGGTTTGGTATCATTATCGCCATGTGAATAACCGGTTTGGTTTATATTTACAGCCCAATCTGTCAGCTCTAAACCCATCATTAAAATACTCATGGTAATTGAAACTAACAAAACAATGAGCAGACGTTGTTTCCATCGATATTGTAAGTACTTCATAACTATTCTGCTCTCTGGCTCATACGTTTCGATAGCTTAACTATCCAACTCCAATTGAGTGCTAAGTGAATGCCTAACATGGGCATTAACAGAGTGGTAGAGTCATGGTGTACTTTTGACCAAAAATCTTGAAAAGTTATTTCTATGATTGAAGGTTGTACAGGCCAAAAGTTAGCTGATTTTATGGGCCGCGATAAAGCTCAAATAAACCGCTTAATTAAAGAGTTAGTCAGTCAGGAGTTAATCGTAAAAGAGGAAAATGAAAACGATAAACGCAGTCAATTTTTGGTCTTGTCTGCAACCGGCCGTGAGATAATGCAGATGTTTAAAACAATAGAAAAGCGGGTGTTTAGTCAAATGGTTGGTGATATTTCAGCAGAAAAAATAGACACCTTTATAGAAGTAACACAGAAACTAAAAAGTAATTTAGCATAATCAAATAAAGCTGATCAGCACTTAATGTGTTAACTGAATCACAGATCTTGAGCGCTAGGTTTATATTGTCTACAATGGCGCACTTTTATTTTATTCAGATCAACAATATGAACGACACTAGCGCAAAACCAACTTTACCGGATCGCCTTTCTGTTAATCCACGTAGCCGATTCCATGTGGCTGAAATATTTGAGCATAACATTGGCATTCGAGTGAATGGCAAAGAGCGTAATGATGTTGAAGAATATTGCATCAGTGAAGGTTGGGTAAAAGTACCATCAGCTAAAGCGTTAGACCGTAGAGGCCAACCACTTTTACTTACGATTAAAGGCACGGTTGAAGCTTTTTATAACTAACTACTAATGTAAATGGATACGTTACACTCAGCAACGTATCCTCTTATTCCTTTCATGTCACCTTCATATTTAGAACATCAACTTAATACTGCTGAACTTGCTCTAAATGCCGATGGTGTCATTCCCGTCCAGCGTTTAAATGCTCGCCTAAAATTAGTTACATCATTAAATTGCAATCGATGCGCAATATATTCATTGTTATATTGGTGTTCCATCATGGCAAAAATAGCTTGTTGGCAGCGGATCTTATCCAATAATATCTGATAGCTGGTTTTGTGTTGAGCTAATTTCCTTTTTAGCGTTGCAGGACTCATTGCAAAGTGCACAGCACAACGTTCAAGACTCACATCATGGTTTATCAATCTTGTACTGATAAATTGACTGACGGCTTGCACAAAGCCAATCATATATTTTTCTTTTCTAATGATACGTGCATCTTGCAGTGCAATCTTTTTAAGGGATTGACTGCAGTCTTGTAAGGTTTGTGTTAAGTATTTGTCCTCAATGGTCAGCATTGCCAATTGCTGATCAAAACTCACTTTATTACCAATGTGCACATGATATTGCTCAATATAATCAACTTGTTTGTAAGGCAGTTTAATCGTCATTGGGATTAATTCACCAAAACGATATTTTATCGCACCGATCATGGCCGATAATACAAATTCATATAAAAACGTTTGCTGACTAGTGGATATTTCTCCAATTGCTGAGTTGAAAAGTAAATGGGTTTTATTATCGGTTTTTGCGACTTCTATGTATAAAAATGGAAAGATTTGTAATTGAAATAACTGACATAACTTCAACATTTCAAGCAGGTTTTTACAGTTTAAAAACGCTTGGGATAATTGACCTAGCTGGCTTGGAAAATATTTTCGACCAAGTATAAAACTTAAATCATCACGGTTGGTTAGGCGTAGAGTGTTGTCGATGATGGTTAAGTATTCTGCGGTAGATATGGTTAAGTTAGCTTGTTCTAAATCTTGATAGAAACATCGTGTACCTTTAAGAATTTTGTCTGGATGCAAGCCACTCTGTTTCGCCAAATCAACAAGAACAACAACAAACTGTCTGCAAAGGACAATTTCATCTTGTCGTTCAAAGGTTTTCATTAGGCCACATCTTTACTGTTTAAATGATGTTTGGTTGCCAACATCCGATCATTTAACTTTTCTAAAATAGTTAAGTAATCATCATTGCCATCAAACTGCATCACACAACTGGCGACATGTTGATATTTAGCGCTCGTAGACTTACCGACTTTAAAGGCCAAATTGGCAATAGAATGTTCTATTTGAGCCGCTAATGTTTCTGAATTTTGAATACTGGTATTTGGCATTAAAATGATAAATCGGTCACTGGCGTATCGACAGGCTAAATCTTCATCTCTTAAGTTCATCAAAATAACTTGTGCGGTTTCTCTTAATAAAATATCACCTTGCTGATCGCCATATTCACGATTAAAACGATCAAATTTACGAATGTCGATTAACATCACAGAAAACGATTCTTGGTGAATAGCCGCATTCGATATCTCACGCTGCAATTGATCTTTCATGTATTTGGCGCTGTAAAGTCCGGTTATATAGTCCGTTAAACTATGGTCTCGGTAATAACGTTCGGTATTGCGCAGTTGTGTGTTTATGGTCATCTGCTCTTGGTGCCACAAATACAAAGCAAAAGACATGATCACCATCCCTACTGGCGCAGGTAAAGATTCAATGGTGGTTATCCAAGTATTGTTGTCAGGGTAAACATAAAACTCATCGATGAAATCCAGCAACATTGATACGTGAGTTAAGGTTAACCCCATAAATAACAGCGTGGTCACTTTGCCAGCTGGACGGCTGATCAAGATAAAAAATATCCATACTAAGGTCATTAAGGTAATACCACCTTCCCCAGCTGCATCAAATAGATCTAAATCCACAATCGGCTTTAGCTCACCAATATGTGCTGTGAATCCAACGATGGTCGTGATAACCACCAGTAAAATGAAAAACAAATGACGATGAAATTTTAAAAAGGATAAATTCATAAACTTTATATTTAGTTAACGGTTTTACAGCATCATAGTGAAACCGTTCTTTTAAAGTAGGGTCATATTAGCTCACGCTAATGACAGTTTTATGAAAACAAATCGTGGGATTAACTTTTATGTGTTGAATGTTAAGCCTATTTGTCGATATTCATCGACCTTGTATGAGGGTCAAATCAGCTCATTTGGCCCTTGAACTAGTTTTAAACCGGTTAAAAATAGCTAGTTTCTCCATCGTCAAAATCGACTGAAATATTTCTGTCACTTTCATTGTTTAGGTTAGCCGCGATTAATAACAACTCACATTAATACGCACTTCAATTCGAATAAAAATGAGAATAAAAATGAAAAATAAAAACGGAATATTTAAACTGTCGATTTTAAATACCGCTTTGATCAGCGCAATTGCGTTATCTTCTTCAGCCGCCTTAGCCAACACGGATTTATCGGGACGTATTACCGATGCTAAAAATAGTGTTTATTTTGAAGGTGCCAAGATAACCATTGAAGAATTAAACCTCACTACAATTAGTAAACGAGATGGCTCATTTCATTTCGGCAAGTTACCCAAAGGTCAATATACATTGATCATTAGTTATGTTGGTGTGCCAGACGTTCGTAAAACCTTGATAGTATCGGACGAAAATAAGTTAACTAAAAACTATGTAATTGGTTCAGATAAAAAAGGCGTTGAAAACTTAATCGTATATGGACAACGCGCTGGACAAGCTGGTGCGTTAAACCGTCAGAAAAATGCGAATCGATTAATATCAGTAGTCAGCGCAGATTCAATTGGTCAATTACCAGATCAAAACGCAGCAGAAGCCTTGCAACGCTTACCAGGTCTTTCAATTCAACGTGACCAAGGTGAAGGCCGTTTTGTTGCGATACGTGGAATAGACCCAAACTTAAACAACGTCACTATTAATGGATTAAACGTACCGTCACCAGAAGCGGGTGTTCGTAGTGTTGCTATGGACGTTATTCCAAGCGAACTGATCTCAAGCCTTGAAGTCAGTAAGACCGTTACACCAGACATGGATGCTAACGCGGTTGGTGGTTCTATTGAAGTGAAAAGCTTAAGCGCCTTTGACCGCGAAGGTCAGTCTTATTCTATTACCGCTCAAGGTTCTTATAATGAATTAGAGGAAGCTGCGAGTCCTAAATTATCAGGCAGTTATTCAGACGTTTTTGTTCTTAATAACGGTTATGAATTAGGTGTTGCAGGTGCATTTTCTTGGCTTAAACGTGAGTTTGGTTCAGAGAATATGGAAACCGGCGGAGGCTGGATAGATGTGGAAGTTGAAGATGCCGCAACGGGTGATGATGTTGAAGTTTTTGGCACTGAAGAGATAGAGCAGCGTCAATATCAAATTGAACGTGAACGTACAGGTGTTGCTCTTAATTTAGATTTACGCACGTCTGTAACCGATAGCTTCTATTTACGCAGTTTTTTCAGCGAATTCTCAGATGATGAATACCGTCTTAGAAATGTATATAAGTTTGATAAAGGTGCCATTGATTTAACCTCGCATACAGACACGTCTGCTATGTATCAAGATGCAGAAATGGAACGGGATACGAAAGACCGATTTGAGACCCAAAAAATCACTTCAGTTGTGGCTGGTGGTGAACATAAAATAAATACCTTATTTGTTGAATATCAACTAGGTTATTCCAAATCCACAGAACAGGAGCCAACTCGCTTAGATGTTGTATTTGCAGGTGAAGAGTTCGATTTAGGTTATGAAACGTCAGGTCAAATTCCACAGTTAACGCAATCGGCCAATGCCCATGATTTAGCTAACTATGAAATGGATGAAGTCGTTTATGAAAATAACTTAGCAGAAGATGAAGAAGTCAGTTTTCGTTTAGATATCACTAAAAGCTTCTTTTGGAGCAATAACAGCGGTGAATTTAAATTTGGTGGTAAATACCGTAGCCGTGAGAAACTAAATAGTGTTTCAGCAAGCATTTATGATGGTGATTTTAGTGATGCTACAGCACAAGACTTCAATAGCGGTTTGGTTGATTACAGCTTAGGTGCATTTGGTGATGGGTTATCTCGTACTGGGATTCAACAGTTTGTAAATGCCAATAAGAGTAACTTCGACTTTAACCAATTGGAGTCAGACATTGAAACCTTGGGTAACTCTTATAACAGCAGTGAAGATGTGTTCGCCGCTTATGCCATGGTGAGCTTAGATGTAGATAAGTGGCAGTTTATTACTGGGCTTCGTTATGAAGGCAGTGAATTCGAAACCCAAGGTAACAAAGTTGCGTTATTGGTGGATGAAATCAATGATAATGAAACCGTGTCGATTGACTCTTGGCAAGTAACCAAAGATTATAACTACTTTTTACCTAGCTTGAATGTTAGGTACGCCGCGAGTGATAAGTTAATTGCACGTTTTGCTTATACACAAACTATTGCGCGACCTACCTTTGAAGATTCAGCCGCATTCCAGTTAATTGAAACGGAAGTAACTGAAGACGATGGCGAGATAGAAACAGAGCGTAAGGCAGAGGTAGGTAATCCAGATTTAAACCCTTATGAGTCACAAAATTTGGACTTGTCATTGCATTATTACCCAGGTTATATCGGAGTTTTGTCGGCAGGTATATTTTATAAAGACATCGACAACTACATCGTATTTAGTGAAGTACAAGACAATGGACAATGGGATGGATTTGATGAAGTTATTCAACCTATTAATGGTGGTGCAGCATCATTAATTGGCGTTGAGTTAGCGTGGAATAAAACCTTTGATTCAGGATTGTTACTAGGTGCGAATAGCACGTTTGTAGATGCAGATGCCGGTTTACCTAATCAATCAGATACCATAGGCAACATTATGATTGGTTTTGAAAATAACAGTTTTAGTACTCGCTTAAGTGCAAGTTATAAGAGCAAGGTTTATCAATTTGATGAAAACGATGTGGGTGTATTCCAAGACGACCACACTCAGCTAGATTTTAGCAGTAAGTATCATGTATCAGATTCAGTGCAAGTTTATTTTAATGCATCAAACTTGACCGATGAACCTATGTACTTATACCACGGTGTCGCTAAATATAATTATCAGTATGAGCAATACGGCCGTACGTTTGAATTTGGCATCACAATTAATTCTCTTTAGAACCTTACAAAGTAACTAGCCTGAAAGTGCGCTTACAGGCTGGTTATAAACATGGATAAAACCAATGAAAATAAATAAAGCATTTTGTATCAGTGTAGTGATGAGTTTTTTATTAACGGCTTGTAATAACAAAATTGAACAACCAGCGGCCAAAATTGAGAGCAACAACATCTCTTTTTTAGCCTTTGGTGACGGTGGTTATCATCCCGATTACCCAAAGAAAAAACACATTGAGAACCCAAGAAATAAAGAACAATTTATAAAAAAAGAAATTGAAGATTGGTTAGAAGACTACCGACCGATTGAAGAATTTGATCATGCGCCTATCTATATTTACCCTAATACCGAGATTGCCACGGAAATGACCGGTGCGTCCGCTGTTGGAATTGCCATGGCTAAATTATGCCAAACTCGCGAGTGTGAATTTGCCTTACAGCTTGGTGATAATGTCTATCCAGATGGCGCGGATGCCAAAGACGGTAAAGACGATCAAAAACGCATGGATGATTTGATCTTAAAACCGTTAATTCCTTTGTTTGCAGAGAACCCGGACTTAGTGGTGTATTCAGCATTAGGTAACCATGATTGGAAAAGCTCACGCCGAGGTGTTGAGTTGCAAACCAATTGGATGGCAGAACAACCAAACTTTTATTTAGATGCCAAAGGCTATTACCAATACAAAATAGGCCAACCGGGCAATGATGTTGAGTTTTTTGTATTAGATACCAATATGTTGTTATCGGCAAAACCTATCTATGAAATTCCATTAAATCCAGATGGCAGTGAAATGGAATTAGCGGAAGCAAAGCTTAAAGGTATTGGTGAACTTGAAGTGGCAGAGCCACATGAAAACCCAGTAAATGGTGAAGATATCGTACAAATTGAGTGGTTAACAAAAGGGTTGGCTAACTCTACCGCTAAATGGAAGATAGTTTATGGGCATCACATTTTATGGTCGATTGGTGGCACTAAATACAGTGAAGGGCATGTATTGCGTGAGCGTTTAATGCCTATGTTATGTGAATATGCAGATGCTTATATTGCTGGGCACGAACATGACTTAGAGTTGTTAACGGATGATTGTTCGGTTTATTTACCGGGTAATACGCGTCCACCGTTACCGCTTATTATTAGTGGAGCCGCGTCTAAAATGCGTGGTAAACATACACCTTTTGCAGAACAACAAGAAAAGCGTTACCCAGAGTATGATTTATTATGGTCTAAGAGTTTTGTTTGGGGATTTGCTCATATCAATTTAGATAACCAAGCTGATAAATTAGACGTTGAGTTTTTCACGACACCGAGAAATTTATCTAATGAACTCGTGCCAGAAGTGAAATTTAGCTTCGATCGCAGATAGATGTTAACTCCTTAATTTTAGTAGAACTAAGCCAGAGACGTTATAAGCGTCACTGGCTTTTTTAGTTTTAGACTTTTATAAATCAATCAAATTAGACAAATCAAGGTGTATAGTTGATTGAACATTGTTTAAACAGCGGGCCCAAAATGGGAAGTGCGTTCGATCAATTTGTATCCTGAAGTGGGTAATTATATTGAGAGTCGGGGACAAAACCAGATAGGTAAAATAGGTGAGTTGCGATAAAAATATTATTGTATCTGTTATACAAAAGCCGCCATAAACGACGGCTTTTGTATATGTACTTTTGTTATTATGACTTAGTTAGTCGTTTTTCGCGGTTCACGTATTAAGGTTAATGACCCATCAAGGTGCACATCGCGCTGAGGATACGAAATCACTATGTCGTTTTCATTAAATAACTCGTCGATAGCAAATCGAATGTTACTTCGTACGGCTCTTAATCCACCTTCAACATTTGATTTAATCCATAAATTGACTTCAAAGGTCAATGCATTATCGCCAAAATCATCGAAGATAACGGTAGGACCAGGATCGGATAACACTTCAGGTTGAGAATTAGTGGCTTGTAGAAGCAATTCAGCTACTTTTTTGGTGGGTGAGCCGTATGCTACGCCAACTCGTACCGATGTTCTCATTAGTTTGTCGACTAACGTCCAGTTGATCACTGTATTTTCTAATAGTTTACTATTCGGTATTAACATATGAACTCCGTCTACCCGACGAAAACGAGTTGAACGAGTATTAATTTCTTCTACCACGCCTTTGGCATCTTCTACTTCTAAAAAGTCACCAATACGAATTGGACGTTCCCACATTAATATCCAACCACTAATAAAATTATTGATGATGTTTTGTGCACCAAAACCAAAACCAATCGCAATGGCACCAGATAAAAAAGCAAAAGCAGCGATAGGAATATTGATAAGATCTAACGTGGTTATCAGGATAATAACGATAGCTAAAACGTACATTAACCTTTGCGTTAAATGAATCAGGTTAGGATCTTTACTTTTACTGGTGAGCTTTTTGGTTACAAGTTTAACCAGTGCTTTGGTCAGCCAAAAACCAAGTAATAATACAATTGGGATCAATAAGATATTGCCCAATGAAACGGGTTGTCCGGAAATGGTAACGAGGGTTTCACTAAGTAGTGTTCTAATGCTGTCTAAATTCATATTTTTATCTTTTATTATTTTTATAATAAAAAACCCCAATTGAGAGATTCAATTGGGGTTTTAGTTTATTATTCTGATAAACAAAATACTTCACTTGGGTCGACTAAAAAGCGAGTACCAATTGCTTCACATCCGAACAACATTAAATAACTCATGTCTGAACGGTCAGTTAATGTGATCTCTACTTTCCAAGTATCTCCACCAAGAGTAAGTGGGGTTTTAATCACATAACGCGTTTCTGCATTACCATTGGATGACTTAATATTCCTTATATCATTTACGGCTGCGGTACATGAAACGATCTTATTGACATTATGGATATCAGGGTGAAGGTCAAACTTTACGTGCGGCTTGCCTTTAACCTTAATCTTTTCAATATTATCAACATGTAACGAAGACGTTTTTGCACCGGTATCTACTTTAACTTGCATACTATCTATGCCCAGCTCAGGTAAGGATACCGACTCAAGTCTACCGATGATCTTTTTAGTTTCCGTCGTCATTTAATTAACCTCTTAACAGACCTTCATCTTCAGGAAGTAATAATTCATTTGCAGTTTCAATTTGCTCAGCTATATCTTCATGGTCTTCTTCAAAGCTGGCGATATGGAACATAGCTTCGCCTTCTTGTGCCAATGGAATGTTCTGCTGACCAATTATAATGCCACCTCGAGTTGCTTGTACTTCACCCAAGATGTCACCAAAAGGACCGCAAATTCGAGCTAACACCTGACCTTTTAAAACATGATCGCCAAGCGAAACCAAGTTTGAAACGATGCCACTCGCATTTGCTCGAGTCCAACTGCTGTTATTCGCAATAAACGGTTCTACTTTACGTTTCTTAGCGGCCGGTTTACGTATCATTTTTAAATGTTGTAATACGTTTAATACACCTTTTAAGCCTGCACGGATTGATAATTCGTCAAAACGTAATGCTTCACCAGCTTCATATAACAGTACTTTTGTACCAGCAGCAAAAGCAGATTCTCTTAATGAACCTTCCAATACTTCAGAGTTAAGCACAACCGTAACGCCAAATACTTCAGCTAACTCTTTCACTTCTGGGTCAGATAAATCCGCTCTAATTTGAGGTAGATTGGATCTATGAATCGCGCCAGTGTGTAAATCAATACCATAGTCACAATGTTTTATGATTTCAGTCATGAATATATGAGCAACACGACCCGCTAACGAACCTTTAGCTGAACCAGGAAAACTACGGTTTAAATCACGTCTGTCTGGCATATAACGGCTTTGTGTTACTACGCCATACACATTAACCATAGGAACTACAATTAACGTACCTCTTGTTAATTTAAAGTTCTTTTGGCTAATTAAACGACGAGTGATTTCGATGCCATTTAGTTCATCACCATGAACTGCAGCACTAACAAAGATCACCGGCCCTTCTTTTTTACTTCTAAATATATGAACCGGTAAAGATACTGGTGCATTGGTGTATAACTTTGAAACCGGTAATTCTAATTGGCGAGATTCGCCAGGGGCGATTTCAAACTCGCCAATTTTAATATTTTCCATCTCTTATCTTCTAACCTTGACCTTTAGTCTTATTTACGTTGGCTAATGGTGTTTCTGCAACTCTTTTTTCAATAAACTGGATAACCATTTTAGCTACATCTTTGTTTGTTGCGTTTTCAATGCCTTCTAAACCTGGAGAAGAGTTAACTTCCATCACCATAGGTCCATTTTGTGATTGTAATAAATCAACACCACAAACACCAAGACCCATTACTTTAGCTGCATTTACAGCTGTTTCACGTTCTGCTTTACTTAATTTAACAACTTCAGCAGTACCACCACGATGAAGGTTTGAACGGAATTCGCCTTCAGCACCTTGACGTTTCATTGCGGCAACTACTTTACCACCAACAACCAAACAACGAATGTCTGCACCGCCAGCTTCTTTAACAAACTCTTGCACTAAGATGTTTGCTTTTAAGCCCATGAAAGCTTCGATAATCGCTTCAGCGGCTTTGGCTGTATCAGCTAGAACAACGCCAATACCTTGAGTACCCTCAAGCAATTTAATTACAACGGGTGCACCACCAACATTTTTAATTAAATCTTTTACTTTATCAGGTTTGCTTGCAAATCCAGTTCTTGGTAGACCAATGCCTTTACGAGATAATAATTGCAATGAACGCAATTTGTCACGTGAACGACTGATCGCAACAGACTCATTTACATTAAAAGTGCCCATCATTTCGAATTGTCTTGCTACAGCCGTACCGTAAAATGTAACTGACGCGCCAATACGTGGGATGATTGCATCGTATTTTGGTAATTCTTTACCATGATATCTAACCGTTGGACGGCTACTGGTAATATCCATATAACAATGCAAAGTGTCTATCACATCGACTTCATGGCCTAGCGCTTCGCCAGCTTCTTTTAATCTTCTGGTTGAATATAAGTTTTCGTTACGAGACAAAATTGCAATTTTCATAATATTTCCTAATGGAATTTTAAATAAGTATAGATTTGATAATTAAGGATAGCTTTAATTTTGTAATTAATATAATTTATTATTTCTATCGGTTTAACAAAATATATTGATTGAATGGTGTTTGTAAAAAAATGAATAATCAGTTATTAAGAACCTTCCTAGAGGTGAGTGAAACACTGCATTTTAGAATTGCAGGTGAGAACTTATCGCTAACTCAGTCAGCGGTGAGTGCTAGGATCAAACAGTTAGAAGTGGAGTTGTCGGTTTCTTTGTTTGACCGAACACATAAACAATTAAAATTAACCGCCGAAGGCCACCGATTGATAAAACATGCCAACGATATGTTGGATATGTGGCAAAAAACCAAACAAGATATCAGCATGGCAAAAAAGGACTCATCCCAACTAGTGATTGGTGCCATGATGTCTATTTGGGATATTGCATTGCATGCTTGGATGCAAAAAATACATAGAAATATTGAAGACGTAGGCTTGTATACGCGTATATATAATCCATTAGAATTACGCAGTGATGTGTTAAATAGAAAGGTAGATATAGGTTTTTTATTTGAGCCTCCCATCGTTGATTTGTTAGTAAGTCGACGGGTCGCATCAATACCATTACATTTAGTGACCACATCAAAATTATCTTTAACCAGTCAGCGTTATCCCAACATTGTCAGTGTTGACTATGGTGAATCCATTAACGAAGAGTATCGAAAGTTTTTTGGTGGAAAGAATTTAGCAAAACATCATATGAGTCAGCCAAATATTACACTTGATTATATATTGGAAGCCGGGGGAAGTGCCTACTTGCCAAAGCCGATGACATTTCCTCTAATTCAACAAAAACAATTGTTTGAAGTGGAAAGTGCTCCCGTTTTTTATCGAGACATTTATGCAATTTATTTAGCTAAAGGACAAAAGCAGGAATTGATAGAGCAAACATTAGATTTGTTTCCTGTAATTAAAGCACCTTTGGTGGTTAACTAAATGGTGTTGGATAAAAGCGTGTTTATACAAAAATTATTAACTGAGATTGAAGCATCTTTAGCCATAGCGACTCGAGCTGCCAATGACGCTAAAGATCTAGCTACGCATGAGCAAAGTAAACCTGAAACTCAATATGACACAGTAGGTTTGGAAGCGTCATATTTAGCTCATGGCCAATCCCAACGAGTTGCCGAGTTAAAATTGGCGTTAATGCAATGGAGTGCGTTAAGTAACATGAGCCTTAAATCCGATGGTCCAATTGAATTAGGTTGTTTAATTCAATTGATAAACGAACAGGACGAACCTTCATGGTTTTTGTTGGGGCCATCGATGGGAGGTGTGAAGTTAAACCAAGATGGCAAGTTAATCACAGTGATCACTGAGTCTGCGCCATTGGGGGCAAAACTGATGGGCAAATATAGCAATGATGAGATTGGATTGACATTACAAGGAACAAAACGATTTTACGAGATTGTTAGTATCTCTTAATCAACCATCTAGCTCATGAACAATGAGCTAGATGTAATTTGATTGCTGTGTTTTAAGGAAGTTGACGGCCTCTTGCCGCTAACCATAGTTCATACCAATGGTTACGAGTTAAAGTTAAATTTTCAGCTTGCGCACAATTTTTAATTCGAGCTGGATTTGTGGTGCCAATAATTGGTTGGATTTTAGCTGGATGCCTCATTAACCAAGCAAGTACGATGGCTTCTTGACTAACCTGATATTCAGCCGCTAACTTACTCACTAATTCAGCCGTATTTTTAACATGTTGTGGTTGATTAGAAACATCTTGCCCAGAGAATAACCCTTGGCACAAACTGCCCCAAGATTGCAATTGAATGTTATTTAATTGGCAGTACTCTAGCGTTCCCGCTTCAAAATTAACCTGTAACTCGCCTGAGTTACCAGTAGTGACACCTTCTTCAATCCAATTTAAATGCGAAAGACTCAACTCAACTTGATTAACCACTAACGGTTCAGATAACGCCGATTGTAAGAAAGCCATTTGATGTTGTTGCATATTGGATACACCAAAATGTTTAACCTTGCCAGATTGCTGCAAGGAATTAAAAGCTTGGGCAATCAACTCAGGCTCCATCAGAGGGTCAGGGCGATGCAATAAGAAAACGTCAATCTGTTCTGTATTGAGTCGTTTAAGGCTGTTCTCAGCGGATTGCAAAATCCACTCAGGAGAAAAGTCATACCGTTGCGGTGCTTGTTCGTCAGGAAAGCGGATAGCGCATTTAGTTTGCAGAGATATTTGACTGCGTAATTCAGGGCGTTGTTTTAATACTTCCCCAAAGACTTGTTCTGCTTTGCCGCGAGTATAAATATCCGCATGGTCAAAAAAGGTCATGCCTGCCTCTAAAGCGGCATCCACGGTTTGATGGGCATGTTTAATTTGTTCGGCATTGACCGGATCATTATCCCAACTTCCCCCAACCCCATGCAGCCAAATGCGATAGTACTGTTGTTTGAAATCAACTTAGATAAAGGATAACGAGAATGATGCATGAACTATGTTCCTTAATTAAAACTTACACGTGTTTACAGGTTAGTATTTTCAAACATATTTGGTGTAATTAAAATATTACAAAACAAAATTAATTGTTTAGTATAAAAAACAATATAAATCGGATTAACAAACAAGAGTCACCTTTGAATAAAGAGCATAAAAAATTAGAACGTTTAATGTTGTTCAGTGAAGTAGCACAACATTTAAGTTTTACGGTTGCTGCATCGCATTTAGGCATCTCTCGTGGTCATTTGTCTGCTCAAATTCGTCGGCTAGAGCAAGACATGGGATTGCCTCTTTTGATCCGGTCAACCAGAAGCGTGCGATTAACGGCAGAAGGCGAACGTGTTTTATCTGGCATGAATCAAATTAGATACGATCTATTGCAGCTTGAACGGAATGCCAAAAATGAAGGAACAGCTATTGAAGGAGTGATCAAGGTAACGTCGCCAAGGATTTTTACCGAAAGGTACTTAATAGACATTTTTACTAAATTTAAAAAGTTACACCCAAAAATTGAATTTTCGGTAGACAGCAGTTACACCAATTATGATTTAAATCGCAGTGATTATGATTTGGCGTTTAGGGCAACAAATACGCCGCCACAAAATATGATCGCTAAACCTGTCCTCACTTATCAGCACTGTGTGTGTGCTGCTCCACAGTATTTAGCCAAACACGGAACCCCAGAATATCCAAACGACCTAGATAATCACCAATGTTTACGTGGACAAGATCAACCAACATGGACCTTTGTTGGATGTGAAGTTAAAGCTAATGGATGGCTACAAATAAATGACAATCATTTATTAAAAGATTTAGCTTTATCAGGGCAGGGGATTATACGTGTTGCTGAATATTTAGTTGATAGAGAAATCGAACAAGGAAAGTTAATCCCATTATTAAAAAATGATATGCCTAAGGGGCTTACTATTTATATGATCCATCCGCAGTTGATCCACCAGTCTAACCGCTTGTCTGCCTTTATTAAGTTTGCACAGGACTATTTTAATTAAAACTATATAACGGATAGCACAGTTAATGGGCTATTATATTGATATTCGGTATGTTTCTTGGACTTTTAATCAAATATGAATAACAGCAACAACGATTATAGTTATTGGGTGCGTTTTGCTAGCTCCGCAGCCATAGTTGCCGCTTTTAGTATGATATTAGTAAAGGGGTATGCTTGGTTAAATACCGATTCGGCCAGTGTTTTAGCGTCATTAACGGACTCTGTATTTGATGTTGCAGCATCGATTGTTAACTTTTTTGCGGTACGTTATGCATTAACACCAGCGGATGACGATCATCGTTTCGGTCATGGTAAAGCTGAGTCATTAGCGGGATTGTTTCAATCGGCCTTTATCACAGGTTCGGCGCTTCTATTAATTTTTCACTCGGTCGGGCGCATATCTCACCCACAAAACATTGATAATATTTCATTAGGGTTAGCGGCTATATATTTCAGTATTTTCATTACGTTATTGTTAGTTGTGATCCAAACTTTTGCCTTGAAAAAAACAGGGTCAATTGCGATTAAAGCCGATAGTTTGCATTATAAAGGCGATTTATTAATGAATGTTGGGGTACTGTTTGCGCTTTACCTAACTCAATTTGGTTATTCATTTTTAGATTCATGGATTGCGATTGGAATTGCACTATATTTATTTTATGGGGCTTATGAAGTGGGCTCTGAGTCGGTACAGTCATTAATGGATAAAGAGTTGTCCAATGATGATCAACAAACCATTATGTCCATTGCCCAAAATATTCCTTTGGTCAAAGGTATTCACGGAGTGAGAACCAGACAGTCTGGCGGCACCGTGTTTATTCAATTACATCTTGAGCTCGAAGATGACATGTCCTTATTGGATGCTCATGATGTGAGTGAGAAGGTTGAAGCTGCATTAGAGAATGCCTATCCTTTCTCGGATATCCTGATTCACCTAGACCCTGTGTCTATAGTGAGGAAATAATCAAACTGATAATGTTAATCTGATAAGTTATTATTTTGGCCAAAAGCTAAGTTGTTGAGTTGTCGTTTTAATTTCATGTTAATTGAAAAACAAGGGAATTCCCTATGGTTGATTTTTAGCCAAGGCAATAGAATGCGCGCATCAAAATTAGACCCCCAAATTTTTTAATAGGATTTAACATGAAAACAGTAATGACAGCGTTAACTTTAGTGATTGGTTTTGCTTCAGCTTCATTTAGTCAAACGGCTCAAGCTGCAGGTGTTGAAGCTTTAAATGGCATTTGTGAAAATGTAGCTGCAAATGATAAGTCTCGTTTTCGCAAAAAATTAAAAGAGTCAGGTTTGAAATTACGTGACGTATATGAAGGTATTACCTGTGGTGGTGAAAACTTAGTTCGTTATGCAATGTCTAACAATGCAGAAGACGTAGGTAGCTTTATCGTTAAACGTATGCCAGCTTCTCACTTTGCATCATCTGGTGATTTAGATTGGGCTAACACTAGTGGCCACGCTGCATCTCCAATAGCGTCATCTATCGCTGCTCGATAAGATAAATTAATTAAATAGAAAAAGGATGCCTATGGCATCCTTTTTTGTTTTTACGGCGATAAACATGATGTTTATTTTATCAATTGATAACGCTCTGCTAATACGTCAATAACCTCTTGTTTTGGATTATCGGATAATACAATTTTACTGCCTGTGATTTTCTCGGCGATATTCAAGTAGGTAGATGAGATATCCATAATTACAGACTCAGGTAAAGCGTTATCACGAGCTAATGCTTCACGTTCCGGCATTCTATTTTTATTTAGCAATATGTCTGGATCAGGGAAGTGGTTAAGTAACATTTGTCTAAACCCTTCTTTCGAGTTTTCCACAACTTTTCCGTTTCTAAAATTAGGGCCATCCCATATTCTAGATGAATCAGGTGTACCCACTTCATCCATATAAATAAGCTTGTCGTTACCAGCCGCATCTTTTACATAGCCAAATTCAAATTTAGTATCGACAAAGATTTGGTCTAATTTAGCTAATGCCCCACTGATTAAGTTGAAGCCTTGTTTTAATAATACTTCATACTTATCAACATCGTTTTTGTCTAAGAAATTAAAGGCTTGATAGTTTTCGATGATATCTTGGCGACGAATATTAACATCGTCCGCTTCTGGCACATTTGGTATGCCTTTTAAAATACCTTTAGTTGAAGGGGTAATTAATATGTCGTCTAACTTCTGGTCTTTAGTTAGTCCTTCAGGTAATTGAATACCACAAAATTCACGTTCGCCTTTTTCGTAACTGCGCCACATTGAGCCAGTTATATATTGACGAGCGATCGCTTCGATCATTACTGGTTTGGCTTTTTGCACAATCCAAACAAAAGGATGCGGGATGTCTAAAATATGGCTATCCGCTAAATCGTTATCTTTAAACATTTTAAACCAGTGATTTGACACTGCATTTAATGCTGCACCTTTGCCAGGAACGCCTTTAATACCACCTTCACCGTGCCAGATGCAATCAAATGCAGAGATACGGTCACTGATGACCATAATAGCTAGCGGGGCGTCAGATTGAACGTTGTAGCCATTTTGTTCAATCAGTCGTTTACTGTCTTTAGCCGTTAACCAATACACAGAACGGACTTTCCCACTGTGAACTTTTTGATCTGTAATAATAGGTAAGTCGTTGTTTACGGCCAAAACCGAGTTAGCTAAGCTCATTGGGCTTCCTAAAGTAAGAAATGTGCGGGATGTTTAATGCTGAGGATTCTAGCAAATTCCTTTAGTGGGCATCAAACGTTTAATTCAATACTTATCCTCCAACCTTAAATATATTTTTCAGACATAAAAAAAGACCACATCAAGTGATCTTCTTTTTGTCCATTTTCATGTTTTATAATTTAAATTTAGAAGCCGCTTCTAACAAGTCGTCTGACAATGTATGTAAGTTACTTGATACATCTCGGATACCGCTAAGCGCTTCTAATGTTGAACTAATGGATTCGTTCATATCATTCACGTTTTCAACAACAGTAGTAGTTACAGCTGTTTGCTGTTCAGTGGCCGTTGCAACCTGAGAGTTTATGCCATTGATAGTGTTGATGTGTTCTGCAATTTTCTTAACCGAGTCACCGGTTTGTGCTGCATACTCTTCATTACGTTCTGCTTGAGCACTGGCACTTTCCATTGAATCAACCGATGCGCTTGCCGCTTCAGTCAGTGCATTTAATAACTCACGAATTTCAGTGGTTGATTTTGATGTTCTTGATGCCAATTCCCTAACTTCATCTGCAACAACTGCAAACCCTCGGCCTTGTTCACCAGCACGCGCGGCTTCAATAGCTGCATTTAACGCTAATAAATTGGTTTGTTCCGCGATCGAGGTGATTACATCTAATATTTTATTCACATTTTGAGTATCTTGAGCCAATTGATGAACAACCGCAGATGCCCCTTTAATTTCATTATTAAGCGCTTGAGAGACGGCCATTGACTGGCTCAATATTTCTAAACTTTGTTTAGCTTCTAAATCTGCATCGCTAGTTGCTTGAGAGGCTAAAGCTGCAGAATTTGATATCTCATTAACGCTATGATGCATTTCTTGCATTGATTGATTAACAAGTTCCGAATCTTCACTTTGTTTGTGCATTGCAGATTCAGCCGTTTCCATGCGTTGTATAAGACGAGTAGAGTTATCTAACAGCGGTTGTACAACCGACATTACATCACTGATAGCCCCGCGCAACACTTCCATAAACTTATTAAAGTTAATGGCTAACTGACCAATTTCATCTTCACTGTCGACGTTTAACCGAGATTTTAAATCGCCTTCACCTTCCGCTAATTCACTTAATGTTGCAGCAGCATCTGATGCGGCTTTACGAATATTGGTACCGATTATATAACCCAATAAGATGATTAATATGGTCAGAACAATCGAGATAATAATACTTTGGGTAATTGCATCTTCAGATCGTGCTTTAGCATCATCAGCCATTTTTGAGTATAAGTCGTCTGATTGTTTTTTGTATTCGTCTAAGGCTTTGTTGATATTTTCGTATAGGTCAGCTTTAACTTTGGATTTCTGCTGAATTACGGAGAAGTCTAATGACTCATTAATAAACCCTTTTACGATGTCTTTCGCAATTACGTTATAGCTTTGTAAGTCGGATTTAAATTTTTCTAATAAACGTGAATTAGATGGGTTATCTAATGATTCTATTTTTTCAATGTTTTCAATTAATAGGTTGTACTGTTCACCGGCGGAGGTAATTAAATCTTCATCCCCAAAAGTCACGGCTTGGGTATAACGTTCATCAATTCTATTGATGATAAATGAGTTAGCCGTAGAATATTGAGCAATAAGGTAGCGTTTGTCTTTTAGCTCATCAAGGCTCTTATTATTTTCACTGATAGCAAGTGCGTTTAAGATTAAGACCGTGATCAACGCAAGCATAGCAATGACGGTAATGACATTTACTTTTATAAATACACTTAAATTCTTTAAATTGGTCACACGATTACCTCAAAATTACAAAAAATACCTGTTGCGCAATACTAATATCGGCACAGATCAAAGATCCTTTATTCAAATCTTATGAAAATTGATTTGGGCAATAATTATAAGATTCAATAACTGCATCAAACATTTAAAACTTTAATAGCAACATGCAGTTAACTACAAATAATTAAAGCACATATTTTATAAATAGTGTGAGGAAACGTAATTAATTTAGATTAATTACGTTTCCAAATTGAGGGGGATTATGAACGGATGCCAATGCCTTTATTAATAAGATATAAAGCAAGGCTAAAGAAGATGACGGTGAAACCAAAAATCATGGCAACGGCAAAAGTTAAGTTAACGTCAGAAACACCTAAGAAACCGTAACGGAACGCATTAACCATATAAACGATTGGGTTTATTTTGGAGATGTCTTGCCAAATTTCAGGCAATAAAGTCAAGCTATAAAAAACACCACCAAGGTAAGTCAGAGGCGTTAAAATAAAGGTTGGGATAATTGAAATATCATCAAAACTATTAGCAAAAATAGCATTGATTAAGCCGGCTAATGAAAACACCATAGACGTCATTAATACGGTAAATATTAATATGGTGTAACTGTGTATTTGAATATCAACAAATAACATAGAGACACACGTCACAATAAGTCCAACCAATAAACCACGTAACATGCCGCCGCCAATATAACCCAAAACTATGATGTAATTAGGTACAGGGGCAACGAGCAACTCTTCTATGTTACGTTGAAACTTAGCGCTGTAAAAAGAGCTGGCCACGTTGGAATAAGAGTTGGTAATGACTGACATCATGATCAAACCCGGGACGATGAATGACATATAATCAAAGCCGCCCATTTCACCAATACGTGAACCGACAAGATTACCAAAAATGACAAAATATAATGTCATGGTGATCGCAGGAGGTACTAAGGTTTGCACCCAAATTCTAAGAAAACGTGTGCATTCTTTAGTAAGAATCGATTTTAATGCAACTGAATATGACAACATATTATTTAGCTTCCTTTGTTTGACCAGACTTGCCTTCTTCAACCATACGAACAAACAGTTCTTCTAGTCGATTGGCTTTATTACGCATACTTAATACTTGAATATTTTGTTCAGATAACTGAGCGAATACGTCGTTTAAACCTTGAGATTTTTGTACTTCTATTTCAATAGTATGGTCATCGATAACCTGATGACGATAATCGTTTAACACTGGCGGTTGTTCAAAAGGCTTGGTATCTAATACAAAGGTTTCAACATTCAGCGTTGCCAATAATGATTTCATATTGGTATTTTGGCCAATCTTACCTTGGTCAATAATCGCTATGTTACGGCACAACATTTCAGCTTCTTCAAGGTAATGAGTGGTCAAGATGATAGTAATGCCTTGCGCATTTAAGTCTTTTAAAAATTCCCACATGCCACGACGAATCTCAATATCAACACCCGCAGTTGGTTCATCTAAAATTAAGATTTTTGGTTCATGCATTAATGCTCTGGCAATCATTAAACGACGTTTCATGCCACCTGATAATTCACGACCACGGGCGTTTCTTTTTTCCCACAAGTCGGTTTGTTTTAAATACTTTTCGGCACGTGTTAACGCTTCAGCACGTTCTACACCATAATAGCCTGCTTGGTTGACTACCACTTGTAATACCGTTTCAAACATATTGAAGTTGAATTCTTGCGGGACTAAGCCAATTTGCGCTTTAGCGACTTCTAACTCGCTATCTATGTCATGACCAAACACTTTAACTGTGCCAGATGTTTTATTAACTAATGAACTTATGATACCGATTGTGGTCGATTTACCCGCACCATTTGGGCCTAACAAAGCAAAAAAGTCGCCCTGTTTAACATTTAGCGATATCCCTTTTAGTGCTTCAACCGTTCTGGATTTTGATTGGTATGTTTTAGTCAGGTCTGTAATTTCTAAAGCATTCATAGTTGGCTCTAACGTTTTCATAATAGCTTCTTAAGATTTTGTATAGCCCCAACGAGGCACTATTTGTTGATTAATTTTTAAATGATCCAATACCCGCGCGACCATAAACTGCACCAAGTCATCGATTGATGTTGGCTGGTGATAAAAGCCGGGAGCTGCTGGCATTATAGTGACGCCTAAGTTAGAAAGTTTTAACATGTTCTCCAAATGAATCGAGGAAAAAGGGGTTTCCCTAGGCACAATAATGAGTTGCCCACGTTCTTTGATCACAACGTCTGCCGCTCGCTCTAATAAATTATCAGATGCGCCCACCGCGATGGAAGATAAGGTTCCAGTCGAACAAGGGATTATCACCATTTGTTTTGGTGCTGCAGAACCTGAAGCAACAGGAGAAAAACCATTCATCTTTACCAAAAACGGTAATTTGATTGGGTTTAGCATTAAAAAACTCAGTGAAAAATTCAGTGGCTTTTTGAGGATGCCCCGGTACATCAATGTCGGCTTCGGTCTTAAATACAACACGTGCTGCAGCTGAAATAATGACAAAAACTTGAATATCACTACTTACTAATTGTTTAATTAATTCAACCGCATAGGGAGTGCCAGACGCACCAGTGATGCCAATCGTAATTTGGCCGGAATATTGGTTGTTACTGTCAATGACAGACATGACATTAGCCTTTAACTTAGAATGTTACGAGATATTGGTAAATTTGTTGTTGATAGCATTGGTTAATTTAACATGGATGCCACCAAACCCACCATTGCTCATTATAACTATATGGTCATTAGGGCACACAAAATCAACAACTTGGCTGACAATTAATTCGATATCATCACAAACCTTTAAATTTATATCAGAAGGTAACTGCCAAGATTGTTGTTGGTCTTGATAAACAAATGTTTTATCTGCCTGTTGCCAAGATTCCACCAAGGTATTTTTATGTACACCCATTTTCATGGTGTTGGAACGTGGCTCTAAAATAGCAATAATGCGGGCATCTCCAACCTTGTTACGTAAACCTTGTAAAGTCGTGGTTATGGCTGTTGGATGGTGAGCAAAATCGTCGTAAACATGGATGTCATGTTGAGCGTAAATTTGCTCCATACGACGCTTTGGCGTTTTAAATTGGTTTAATGCTTGAATAGCAACTTGAACATCAATACCAGCATGTCTTGCCGCTGCTATAGCCATCAGGCCATTATAAACATTATGTAAACCTGTCATGTCCCAATTAACAGTCCCTAAAGTTTGTTGGTTTAATATAACTTCAAATGCAGAGCCGTCTTGGTTACCGAGTTTGTTATCAAGTAAGTTCACTTGCCAATCACCTTGCTGACCAACACTTTGTGTCTTCGTCCAACAACCGAGTTCAAGTGTTTCAGTGATGTTCACATCGTCGGCGTTATTAAGTATCAAACCATTGTTAGGCACGGTTCTGATCATATGATGAAATTGTCGTTTGATTGCATCTAAATCATCAAAAATATCAGCATGATCAAATTCTAAATTGTTCAATACCAATGTATTTGGTAGGTAATGCACAAACTTAGAACGTTTATCAAAAAAGGCGGTGTCGTATTCATCAGCTTCTATAACAAAAAACGGATCTATTCCTGCGGTTGCCGACAAGTCTAAGTTACCCGGTACACCACCAATTAAATAACCTGGGTTAAAGCCTGCATCGGACAATATCCAAGTTAACATGCTGGTTGTTGTGGTTTTACCATGGGTACCTGCGACCGCTAGTACCCATCTATTTTGCAATAAATTGTTTTTCAGCCATTCAGGGCCTGAGGTGTAAGGGAGCTTGCGCGACAATACGTATTCAACTGCTTCATTTCCACGGGACATTGCATTCCCAATGATCACTATATCTGGCACGGGATTAAATTGCTCCGGACTCCAACCTTGGGTTAAGGTGATCCCTAACTTTTCTAGTTGAGTTGACATAGGTGGATATACGTTTTGATCTGAACCTGTCACTTTATGTCCAAGTTCTTTGGCAATGGCAGCAATGCCACCCATAAACGTACCGCAAATACCTAATATATGAATATGCATGAAAGTGAAAAATTCCTTTGATCTCATTCGTTGATTAATTGTGTCGCACAATTTAAAAAGATGATATTTAGTGATTGGAATAATAACGCAGGGCAAGCGAGACGCAAAGCGTCATCCCTGCCAAATTAACATTTAATTACTTGAATCAGATAATAATTAAATAGGTGAGCCCGGTGGCATTGCGGTCGGTGTTATTAGCGGTAACCATTGTCTATGCTCAAAATACCAAGCTAAATGATAGCTAAGTAAGTTATTGAAGCTGTTTTTTCTAGAGTATGAGGACAACCAAGTATTTAACTCATGTAAAGACTCAAAGATTTCTGCTTTCACTTCTATCGATGTCTGTTCGTTTAATAAGGTCTTCATTAACGATTCTATGGTTAAAGCCGCGACTCTTTTATGTAATAGGTGGTTAACGCCAGCGTCTGAATCTGCTTTGACGGTTGCGTTAATAATTTGAGTTAAATACAAAGGTAAAGACCAAGTAGGTGTCTCTGAATGCAATGCTACTTGTTGAGAAATTCGATTTAACCTAGCCGGATTTAACAACGCATTTAACGAATGTTGGGCGGAGGCAGACGCCAGTTCAATCGGGTCGAACACCAATCCAGTTTTACTTGGCGCACTTTCTCTGTTGCGATAAGAACCGTATGATTTTGGCGGAATAAGCTCAACAATATGTTTTGGAATAACCAGTTCCTGAGGGGTTAATGTGCGTAAAATAGCATTTAGTGCTTGTTGCTGCTGGTCAAAATTGACTGCTTTTGCACCTAGTTCATTATCCGATTTAACTTGATAACTATAATCAACACCTGCAATAACCTTTGCCGCAGCTGTGGTTTGAAAGCGATGAAATAAGTAGATAGGAATTAAGATCTCTTGCAAGTCAGATACATCTCTACCACTAGCTAAATTATCAAGTCCAAAGTTATTAAGTGCTAACTTACGTACGTCTAACATTCGTTCCAATTCAACGACTGGATTGTCACCGTTATCCCATAAGTGCCCCTCTGGGTTCGCACCACTTAATGGACGCGCGTCCGGATCAGACATATATAAGAAACCTTGTTGTTTGGTTCTGGCCACTAATGACGCGAGCTCTTGCTGTTCAGTGTTGTTATCTGGAAATTGGCTGTAACCATATTTAATTACATATTCATCCCACACACCTATTTTGTCGTCATAGGCATTAGATAAATCAATTTTACCGTCTTTAATTGTCACTAATGGGTGAGGGTAATCCATGACCGAAGCGCGGTTATTCACTGAAGCTGAGAAGTTATGAGCGATACCTAAAGTGTGGCCTACTTCATGAGCCGATAACTGGCGAATACGTGCCAACGCCATTTCTTTGATTGCACTGGTATCAGGATTATCCGAAGTAAACGGTGCCGTTAATCCTTGAGCAATCAAATAATCTTGGCGAACGCGCAATGAACCTAAGGTAACATGACCTTTAAGGATCTCACCGGTTCTTGGGTCAATAACCGACGAGCCATAACTCCAACCGCGAGTGGCTCTGTGTACCCACTGAATTGTGTTGTAACGCACATCCATAGGGTCAGCATCTTCAGGTAACATTTTCACTTGAAAGGCATTGATAAAACCAGCTTTCTCAAATGCGCTACTCCACCATTTTGCACCATCTAATAATGCTGAACGTACAGGCTCAGGCGCACCAGGGTCGAGATAATAAATAATAGGGGCTACCGCTTCACTTCTTTCTGCTGTTGGATTTTTTTGTGTAAACGATGGCGTGGAATATATTTAACAGCCATATCTTCATCTAGACTCACTGCGTAATCTTTGGTTTCTACACTCCAAAATCCTGAATAAGGGTGGAACGCTCTAGGTTGATAATTATCATCTGGAAGTTCAATCAGCGAGTGGTGTAAATGTACGGTAATATTATATGGATCAGGCGCAACACTTTTGACATGTTTACCTGGTGAACTGCCTTTAAAGCTGACGACGGACTCCAACTCTGTATTTTTTGGGAATGCTTTGCTGCGAGGCATGAATACAGCACTGCGTGAACTGTCTAACGAAAAGTTACCTTGTTTACCGGCCGCTAAACTACGACTAATACCGTGTATGTCACTTAATAGAAATGGCGTGTAATCAATTAGTACCGAATCGTCATCTTGGCTAACAATGGTAAAACCTTGAATTACCGACTCTGCAAAGGCTTCTTTAACACTTTGCCTTTCTGCCGCATTTTGGGATTTAGCTTGGTAATAGGTATTTAGTTGATTTAATAACACCTTATTGCCATAACGCTCAAATTGCACAATACGAGTATCGCCCAATTGGCCTCTATCAAGTCCAATGTCATTGGAACCTATCCCTTGGGGCATAGAGCTTTGGAATAAAAATGGCTGTGATATTTTATCTACGTCTAAGTAAACTTTATCCTTGTTTTCATCATAATAAAAAGTAAAGAATCCTTTTCCTTCTTTCATGCCTTTAGTAAAGCTAGTGATATCTTTTGCCATTAATTGGCCTGATACTAAAAGCAAAATGAATCCGAAAAACTTAATCGCAGTCGCCATCTTGGTACTCCATTTTTTGCAATGTGCGGTAAATTGTTAATTACCTTTAATCGTATTTTAAGTGTGCCTGATTAGCCGGTTTATGGGAATAGTGATTTATGGTTGTTCATACCGCAAAATTAGTATTTCATCAAAGTAAACAGTGACTAACTATAAACAATTTATTATGTAATTCACTATGAAAGTTTTCAGTTTGTTCAACTTATGCACATGCAAAAGCATCCTGAATACTGTAAAGTAAGCGCCTAAACATTATTTATAATTATTCTCCAATTAATAAAAAAAGGTGACGTTAAGTTATGCGTAGATTAGCTCCGGTATTACGTGAAGATGGTGTAGAACTCGATTTAATTTCGTTAATTCGTACAATTTTGGCTGCATGTAAAGATATTTCATTCCGGGTAGGCCAAGCTGATCTGGCGGGTGTTTTAGGCTCAACGTTAGATGAGAATATTCAAGGTGAGACCCAGAAAAAACTCGATGTATTATCCAATCAATTATTAAAAGACATGTTACTTGAGTCAGGTTTTGTCAGAGCAATCGCATCAGAAGAAGAAGACTTTATTGTAGAAGGTGTGCACGGAGGACGTTTCTTAGTTGCGTTTGATCCATTGGATGGCAGTTCAAATATAGACGTAAACAGTTTAACTGGCACTATCTTCTCTATCTTACCCGTGCCGGATGAAAAATTAGCCGGCGATGCCATCACCGAATCTGACTTTTTACAGCCGGGACGTAATCAAGTTGCGTCTGGGTATGTAATGTATGGCCCATCGACTATCTTGGCGTTAACCACCGGGAAAGGTGTGAAGTTTTATACACTAGATAAAACCCATGGATCGTTCTTGTTAACACAAGAACGCATTGAAGTACCTGAAGAAACGCAAGAGTTTGCGATTAACGCCTCTAATCAGCACAAGTGGCAAATCCCAATGCAACGTTATATTCGCGATATTTTGGATGGCAAAGGCGGGATTAGAGGTAAAAACTTTAATATGCGCTGGGTGGCTTGCATGGTAGGTGATGTATACAGAATTTTATGTCGAGGTGGTTTATTTACTTATCCAGCTCACACCGACGACTTAAGCAAACCAAATAAACTAAGATTGTTATATGAAGCGAATCCTATGGGTTTATTGATTGAACAAGCTGGTGGCTTAGTATCGACCGGTGAACAAAATATCTTAGATATTCAACCAACAGAATTGCATCAACGAGTCCCTGTTATTTTAGGCTCTAAACAAGAAGTTAAAATTTGCCTAGACTACCATAATCAATAAGGTGTTTTAGGTCGTAAATAAAGCGCTCATATAGGTTGTCTATTTGAGCGTTTTTTTATGTTTTAAGCTAAATTGAATAACAAGGATAAACCGTTTGAGTTTGTCTGGTCGGATGTGTTAATTTGGTGGCATAAATAAAAGAGCGATATTAAACAGGGTACCCGCGAATGAGCCAAAACTACGTTTTAAAATTATATAACAAATTAACCAAGTTACCTTTGGGTAATAAAATGTTTTCAATGTTTGCCGCTCGTAAAGCTCCTTACTTTAAAACGGTGTCTCCGGTTATTAGTAAATTAGTACCAGGTGAATGTCATTGTTTGATTAAGAAGAAACGTGCAGTCGAAAATCACATTGGAACTGTACATGTAATCGCTATTTGTAATGGTTTAGAAATGGCGATGGGTTTTATGGCCGAAGCATCAATTCCGAAACACTTACGTTGGATCCCAAAGGGCATGCAAGTTGATTACACTGCTAAGGCTGATTCTAACATTCGTTGTGTTGCGGTATTACCAGACAATCATTGGCAAGAAGGGGACGTGTTCGTTGAGATAAATGCCTATGACGATAATGATGTTGTGGTCGTTAAAGGCCATATCAAACTTTGGGTTTCAGCTAAAAAAGCTAAATAAATCAAATCGATAGTGTTAGAGATTAACGGGTAAACAAGGTTTACCCGTTTTTTATTGGTGGCTAGAAAATGAATATGGACTAATCCACAAGATTTAATCAATACAAGATCTAATCAATACAAGATCTCATCAATACATGGTTAATCAGCGAAGATCACCGTTTTATTGCCTTGTACCATCACTCGGTGCTCAAGATGGTATCTTAACCCTCTGGCAAGTGCCGACTTCTCACATTCTTTACCTTTTCGCACCATGTCTTGCACGGAATCACTGTGGCTAATTCGCGAGATCTCTTGCTCAATAATAGGCCCTGCATCTAAGTCTGCTGTGACGTAGTGGCAGGTAGCGCCAATTAGTTTTACGCCGCGCTCATAGGCTTGATGGTAGGGTTTTGCACCAACAAATGAAGGTAAAAAACTATGGTGTATATTGATCACTTGGTGTTTGAATTTTTGACATAGAGCGTCAGGGAATATCTGCATAAAACGCGCTAACACTATGGTGTCGGTGTTATATTGTTCTATTACTTGTTCAAGTTGTGTAAAAGCCGCAGATTTATCGGTTTTAAAATCAATATGATGAAACGGTAATTGATACCAGTTTGCAAATTTTTCCATTTCTTTATGATTGGCAATTACCGCTACAATTTCACAATCCAACTCTTGTTCGTGCCAACGGTGCAAAATGTCAGTTAAACAGTGAGACTCTTTACTGGCTAATAACACCACTTTGTTTTTTATTTTTTTAGGGGTGATTGCCCACTTCATTTGGAAGTGCTCTGCGATAAAAGTAAATTCTTTATTTAGATCTTCAAAGCTGATCACTTCTGGATCAAATAACATTTCGTGGCGCATAAAAAACCACTGGGTTTCGCTGTCGGTGTGATGATTGGCATCTAAGATAGAAACATTATTTTTTGCTAAAAATTGGCTCACTGCAGCAACAAGACCAACGCGGTCTGGGCAGGAAATAGTCAGGGTTAATTTATTGTCGAGATTCATGTTGTGCCAAATGGATATAATTCTAGGGTGTTAACTTAATGATTAAAACAGAAAAAATAAAGCCGATATTGGCATAAGTTAAACTTTGTTTGTAATTAAATTACACAATAGCGGAATTGATTAGGTTATTACTTCCATTCAAGGCTCGAATTTTGATAAAAATTGTTTATAATTCGCGCCATTAGTTTATTGGCACTAGTTTCTGGTGCAACGTTTAATTTTAAGGGTGTGAAATGCCAAATTATGTAGTGGGTCATAAGATCCCAGATTCAGATTCAATTTGCTCAGCAATTGCCTTGTCTTATTTAAAAACAACTTTAGGTGAGCCGACTGTTCCTGCTCGTTTGGGGGAGTTATCGCCAGAGACATTATTTATCTTAGATAAGTTTGGTTTTGAGCAGCCAGAATTAAAAACCAGCTATGCTGGCGAAAACCTTTATATTGTTGACCATTCAGATCGCGTTCAAGGGCCGGATGACATTGATGATGCAACTATTTTGGGCATTATTGACCATCATAAACTTGGCGATATTACGACATCTACTCCGTTAGAAATTTGGGTGCGTCCGGTTGGTTGTACAAATACCATCATCAAAATGATGTATGACTTTCATGATGTTGAAATTCCAAAAGACATCGCTGGTGCCATGATGTGTGCCATCTTAAGTGACACGGTACTTTATAAGTCACCAACGTGTACTACGGCTGATATCAAGTGTGTTGAAGCATTAGCTGAAATCGCTGGTATTTCTGACCCATTAGAGTTGGGTATGGACATGTTTAAAGTTAAATCGGCCGTTGAAGGCACGCCAGCTCGTGACTTAGTACTACGTGACTTTAAAGACTTTAATATGAACGGTAACTTAGTTGGTATTGGTCAGCTTGAAGTTATCGACCTAGCTATTTTTGACGAAATGAAAGCGGATTTAGAAGCGGATATTATTAAGTTGAAACAAGAAGGCAACCGTCACAGTGTTATCTTATTGTTAACGGACATAATGAAAGAAGGTTCTGAGTTTTTAGTTGTTAGTGATGACGCTTCTATCATTGAGAAAGCATATGACGTTAAGCTAGCTGACAATAAAGTTTGGGTAGACGGTGTATTAAGTCGCAAAAAACAAGTTGTTCCACCACTACAAGATGCGTTTGCATAAACCTTAAACAATACATCTTTTGTGGACTAAGCCGCCTAGCTCTATGTAATAGCTAAGCGGCTTTTTTGTTGGTGATTATCTCAGTGTTTTCGCCAAATGTGTGCCACACTGCGTTGTTACTGTTTGCCAAGCTGTAAATTACTTAGAAGACTCAATTTCACCATGAATAAAATTCAGCAAGTGTTAAAAAACACAACCCAACCTCAACTGTTTTTATTAGTAATGGCGTTTATTATGCCGTTTGTCTTTCAGGTTTGGATGACTTTACTCAATAACTTTGTGGTAGAAAAAGCGGCCTTTACCGGTGCTGAAATTGGCATGTTGCAGTCCATTCGTGAGATCCCTGGCTTTTTGGCCTTTACCGCTATTTACATATTAATTGTGATCAAAGAGCAAAAGTTTGCGATTTTATCACTTGGCTTATTAAGCATAGGCGTTGCGCTTACGGGGTATTTCCCCTCGGTATACGGCTTATTTATTACGACGTTCATTATGTCTGTGGGTTTCCATTATTACGAAACTATTCAACAGAGCTTGACGTTACAATGGCTAGATAAAAAACAAACCGCGCATTTTATGGGGAAACAACTGGCAGTGAAATCCTTTGCCTCAATATTAGCGTTTGCGGGTATTTGGGTATTAATGGAGCAGTTTACCGTAAGTTATCAAACTACGTATTTAATTGCCGGCGTATTAGGTTTTATCGTGGTGTTATGGATGGCGTGGCACTTTCCACATTTTGAACAACCTCATGTGCAACATAAAAAATTCTTGTTAAGAAAACGTTATTGGCTGTACTACTTATTAACCTTTTTGAGCGGAGCACGTAGACAAATATTTGTGGTGTTTGCCGGATTTATGATGGTGGAGCAGTTTGGTTATAGTGTAGGCGAAATTAGCATCTTGTTTGGTGTTAACTACATTTTTAATCTGTTTTTTGCTGCCCAAATAGGCAAGTGGGTTGGAAAAATTGGGGAGCGTAAAGCGTTAACCTTCGAATACGTAGGTTTGATATTTGTTTTTACCGGTTATGCGTTTGTTGAAAATGCGGAAATAGCCGCTGGGTTATACATTATTGACCATATGTTTTTTGCTTTAGCCATTGCGATTAAAACCTATTTTCAAAAGATTGCCGATCATAAAGACATCGCCGCGACGGCATCAGTGAGTTTTACTATTAACCACATTGCTGCGGTTATTATTCCAGTATTGTTAGGTTTTGTTTGGTTGTATTCACATACCTTAGTCTTCTTTGTGGGCACTGGTTTTGCGGTATTAAGTTTGATTGGCAGTCGGTTAATTCCTGATAATCCGAGTCAGGAGGAGTATATTCGGGGGAGGGGGTGAGTTTTGGTCTCTTTTTCCTAAAAGGCTGGTAGCCTTTTAAGGGGTAATTTGTTTTGTGCTATTACCGTGACATTGTATTTAGCTGAACTCTAAGGTTTCGCCCCTCGGCGAGTGACCTTTTTGCAACAGCCCAAAAGGCAGGGGCTTAACTCTCTAACTAGGAGTCTTAACTTTGTCATCGTATTTAGCTGAACTCTAAGGTTTCACCTTGACGGCGACCATACCTTTTTTCAACAGCCAAAAAAGGTAGGCGAAAAAGGCCGCTCCTAACCAATATTCATATCTTCAATACAATTCAGTTTTATCTTCAAAAACGGGATGTATATTCGTCCCTGAAAACCATCCCTTATTCGACGTCCTGTCTCATATTTTGGAAAACTGATTATATCTCAGGAATATTTAGATGGAGACTTAAAAGCAAAAGCAGCTTTATATGTTAGTTTCCCCCATAGTCAGGAAAACGACCCAATGGGTCGTTTTTGCCTTAATGAAATTAGCACTTAATTAATAAAGTCTATAGATAGTAATGACTTAAACTATGTGTTAAAAATATTAAAAGAATAAATACAACTCAATAGTCGGTAGAAAAACGACCCGTTGGGTCGATATTAAGTTGTTAGCTGTACGTGTTAAGGTTTGAGTAAAATGGATATAAATATAAAAAGTGCTATCGATAAATTGGCAATGACATTAGGTGCAATCATTTCAATTCATTGCTTTGAACTTAACATCATAATCACAATAATTATTTCTATCAGCGTTGTATTACTCGTTTCTAAAGTTTATGGTCAACCCGTAAGAGATGGTATAGACCAAGGTGTTATTACAAAAGATGAACTTACTAAAATGCTATTTAAATCACCTTATCCTTGGATCGGGGGATTTTAGTAATGGCAAGTGCTATCTACCAAGGTATGTACAGCTAACAAGTCAATAAATTAAGATTCACCAAGGCTGTCATGCCATTTGCTGAGCAAATCGCCCGCCAGCACATGGTTCACTTATTATTGAGGCGTTAGGTGTATCTTGAGTTTGGTGAAAAATTTCATAGATAGGATGTTCAATCTGACTAAGTTTATTTCTTACGGTCTACTTATCCTTATCGTTGTTGTTTCAATTATATTGATAACCGAACCTTCAATGGCGTGTAGCACCAATTATGATTATCAGAAGTCTAGAGTAGTTGAGCATATTGAAAGTAAAGGTTGGTCTACAGAGCATTTAAGTCCAATAGAAAACCCTAAAGGTGAATGTGAAGCTATGTTCCTGTTTAAAAATGATCAAGAACATATTCAATATACGGTTGCAGGTGGCTACAAAGTAACGTGGTGGGATTTTAACGAACGTGGTGAATAATACACCTAACAAGCGCCTAAACTCCGACAATGTTAAGTTGTCATGGTTTTGGCAAACAACGCAAAAAGCCATGCCAACACATTGCGTGTTAGGCGGGCGTTAGGCTACTTTGGTACTCATGCGTAGATTTGTTAAGATCAAAAATAAAGAGCGACAGAAAGCTTTAGCCACTCAGTTTAAGGATTTAAACCGTTGGGATGAAGATGAACAGTTTGAGTCGTATAAAGAAATATCATTAACTGTTTTTGATCATTGGTTATCTGAGGAAGAGGCTAATATTCAAATTTCTCCAGATATTCCAAAAAAAGAGCGCCAAAGGAGAGATAACGCTTTTTTATGTTTTAGGGAGTTGTTATTTAAAAATACTGAGGTAGTAACTTACAGAATTAAAGGTAGAGGCAAACGATCTCATTTATCATTTAAAGCTTTTACTTCTTTGGAGTCAGGGCTTGCTTATTCAACTCCAACTATTATGCGTGCAGGTTTTTATTGGGCCGGAGGTAGGGTTAAGTTTTTTCAACTTGTTCTTCCTCAACTTGATGCAATCTACCTAGAAAGTTGGGATGATAGGAATATTCTTTTGTATAAAAATAACTCGACTTTAGAGCTTGTTAAACAGTTAGCAAAAGAAAGTAGTTTGTTTTGTCTATAGCCGTAGCATAACAAGTCAATAAAGTCGGACGCGTCAAGCTTGGCACGCGTTCGTTCCTCACGGATTTTAACCAAGCTTAACTCTGCCTCTTATTGAGGCGTTATACGTTTAATCAGGTTTCGAGAAATATTGCATGCTACTACTTTCTATTTTACTAATGATTGTTTCATTTTTCTTATACATGACAGTTGTTATCGATATGTTTAAGAAAAAAACATGGTTAGGTTTTCTTGGGTTATTTTTATTTCCATTTACTTTTTATCATGCATTTAAAAATTACAGTGGTAACCGAAAAAGAATTAGTTGGCTCCTTGTAATTACATGTGTATTTCCTTTTTCTTATATTCAATACGAGTTAAGTGTTGGAGATAAAGAGTTGTCTCCATTCTTTGCTAAAGCTCAAGAAATCAATTCAATGAGTTGTGTCAAAGGTTCAACTGTCTCTACAAATGCAGGAAGAACTTTCTATCAAGTTTGGTGCAATCCTGAAAACCTTAATGATGTAAATTATACAAACGAAAGTGAGTTGGTTTCTGGTTATAAGGATGCATTTGTAATACCTATGCTTACCTCATACAAAGAGACCTTTGGTCTTATTGAAGATAAAGGTATTGTATTGGGTATTGCTTCACCATCTGAGCTGTATGCTTGCTATAAAATTGAAAACCCAGGAAAAATAGTGAAGTCATGGAGTTCTTTCGAGGCCTGTGGTTAAAAACGTATAACAAGCGCCTTAACTCCGACAATGTTAAGTTGTCATGGTTTTGGCAAACAACGCAAAAAGCCACGCCAACACATTGCGTGTTAGGCGGGCGTTATACACCTATTGTGAATCCCAATATTTAGGAATATGAATGGAAGTACTGGAGTCCTTAAAAAAAGGGTTAGAAGCAGGAGTGAGTGATAATGAATTGGCGAGGAAGTTCTTCTTATCATATCAAACTCTTGTTTTCAAAGACCGACAAGATATTGAATACAATATTAAAGACGCAATTAAGAAGCAACTTAATGTCCCATTTGTAAGCGTACAAGTGACTGGCTCGTCAAAAACCGGGGTTAGTTTTTTCAAAAAAACAAAATTCACTGAAGGACAATCTGATCTAGATGTGTCGATTATTAGTTTAGATTTATATAATCGTTTTTTAGAAGAAGTGCACAGGATCACTAACGGTTTTACAGACCTTTCTGTTTTTCCTGATTTTCATGGTAAACCTACAGATAAACAATTTATTAATAACTTAAAGAAAGGCTTTATCAACCCTTTCTTTATGCCAGACTGTGAAGAAAAATCTAAATGGTTAGACTTTTTTCGCGAGTTATCAAATGATTATTTTCGCTTGTTTAAAGATATAAATGGAGCTATTTATTCATCTGAATATTTTTTCGAGTGTAAGCAAGCTGAGTGTATTGAAGAATTTAAAGGGAATATGAAAGCATATGATTCGTTACCAAGTAAGATCTAAAGAACTAATTGATTTAGTAAATGAAATCAAATCAAGAAGACTAATAATGTCACCATATTTCCAACGTAACTTGGTTTGGCGTGATGTTCATAAAATAGACTTCATAAAAACTATATTAATGGGGTTACCATTTCCGCAAATATTTATTGCGAAAGGAACAATTGATTTAGAATCGATGACTACTACATCTTGTATTGTCGATGGTCAGCAGCGCATGTCTTCGATTGTTGAGTTCACACAGGATAAATTTAAAGTGGATTCCAAATTTTTTAGTGAGCTATCTCCTGAGATCAGAGAAGAAGTTTTAAAATATCAAATACCAATTATCGATCTAGACCTTAAAAATGATGATCCAGAAGTAAAAGAAATATTTCAACGTTTGAATAGAACTTTCTATTCCTTAAATGCGATAGAGAAACTTTCATCAGAGTATGCATCTTCTGAATTTATGCTGCTAGCCAAGCATTTCACAGGAGAAATCGCATTCGAACATAATGATGATGAAGATTCTTTTTTATTAATAGACCCTAGTATTCCTCAAGAGTTTATTGATTGGGCAAAAGCAAATGAAGTGAATGCATTTAAAAAGTTGATCGTTGAAGGTAATGTATTCACCCCTTATGAAATTAGCCGTCAAATTCATTTAATGTTCACCCTAAACCTTCTCGCAACTCAGATAGGCGGTATTTATACTCGTAATGAATTAGCCACCAGGTTTTTAGATGAACATAAAGAAAGTTTTGACTTTAAGAATGAATTATTAGCTCGCTTTGAAACTGCTTCCAGATTTATTTTAAGTCTAAATTTACCAGGTAACTCCTATTGGTATAACAAAGCAAATATGTTCAGCTTATTTGCCTATTTCGTAAAACTTGATGATTTAAACGTTCTTGGTGATATTACAGAAGTGAAACAGAAGCTCGAAGCCTTTGAAGCTGATATACCTGCTGAATATAAAATATCTGCGAAGGAAGGAGTTAACAATAAAAAAGAAAGGTTAATAAGAACTCAGCACATAGAAAAATTACTCGGCGGTGTATAACAAGTTGCTTAAACGGAAAAATAACAGTTGGCCATCGCTTCGCGATTATAGCCAACCGTTATTTTCCGCTTAGCAAAGCGTTAAATAAAAAACGACCTAACAATTAGGTCGTTTTTTGTATGGCTAAAGCTTATGCAATCTAGCTTATATAAACAGGATTATTTAGCTTGGCGAAATTGGAACAAAATAGGCAGTAACAGTTGTTGTCTAATTTGTTGGTCGCCTGTGCACCAGTTGTTGTTTATTTGCTGCCAACGTTCTTGCTCAAATGGAATGTTGAGCGCGGTGAAGTAATCCGCTGTGGCTAATATAAATTGGCTTTTATAAGGCAAGATAATAGCGCCACTGTCACTTTGAACTTGTTTGGCTTCTTGATAGTTTCTGCACCAAGTATTTAGCAAGGCTCCACATTTTCTTGTGTGCCAAAGACTGCCAAATTGAAGCTGTGTATTAACTTGTATTTCGTATTGTGTTTCTAGGTCGTAATCACAACTTAAAATGGATTTAGCATGCGCCCAATCAGTAAAACCTAACTGTCGTGCTAGGTATAATTGAGTATGTTTTAATTGATGTGGCGTATTTGCTGGTAAAGGAATTATCTTGGCTAAATCTATATTTTTAAGTAGTTTTTTTGCTTGAACTTTAAGTTCGTCAATTGGAGTAATCATGTCACTCATCCCAAATTTATTATCTGTTTCCCGCATCACAAATATTTAGAATGAAAGTGTAATTTGCTTTATTAAAGCGATATAAACACTAGGGTGAGTTCCTCTTTAGCGGGCAGGCGTCCCTAACACCTGCGGGGATTATGCAATAGGATAGGGGATATTTCAAATGGTTGTTTAAAGTTACAACTACCGTGTTTGGGGATGGAATTAACTTAAATGACTCAAGCAGCTAAATAACAGTTGGTTTTTGCTCCGTCGTCGCCTATTTTAACTAACTATTACTAGAGTGTTCATTGGCAATAGTGTCTAAATTGTTATTAATTTAAAGGGAAGATTAGCTTGGATATTGGTATTACGTTTTATGGTCAACTGGTTTTCTATTCTATGTTTATCGTTGGAGGATTAAGTTATTACTTAGGTAAACGAAAAACCAACGATCCCAAGGTGATTGCACTAGTGGGCGTTTTATTATGTATTACGCCGCCATTAAATTTAGTTTATTTGTTTGTTCTCACATTAAAAAATGATGAAGTTCCAGATAATAATATTGAATAGAAAGTCTGAATTGCATTTAACATATCAATAACTATGACGCGTAATATTGGCCAGGAGGCTAGTTTGAAGGTTTTATACACAAATAGAAGAAATCTATTTCTCGTTTTGATTGTTATATTGGTTTTATCTTTGGTTTATTTTGCTGAGTCTAATCGACAACTTGAAATTTCATGTGAAGACGTTACTTGGAGTGATGTGGTGCTCTTAGTGCAGCCCCATATTGATGAGATGCTTCACACTAACTTGGTGATGCAAGGGCAAAGTTCGGAGTATCACCCATCTGAGGCCGCACGACAGGTTATGAATCAATCACTACCAGAAGATGTGCAGCGCACGTTAAGAGCAATCATTAAAGCCGGTTGTTAGTAGTGAGAGTGTGTGAAATTTAACTTCCAGCTTACTGCTTCTAGCTTACGGCTTACTGCTTATAGCTTACAACTCTAACAGATGTTTATTCAGTTCCACTTTTTCTTCATCCGTTATGGCAGCAGACTTATTAGTCACATAATCAAATTTCACCATAATGCATTCACCAAAGGCGACACACTGATCTGCTTGGAATACTTGTTGGAAAACGCTAAATGAAGAATTCCCGACTTTTTTTATGCTAGTTCGTATTTCTACTTGTGCTTGATATTGAATTTGAGCGCTATAGTTAACTTCTATTTTGGCTATGATTAAATTCCAACTGTTCAAATCTAAGCTGGCATTAAAGATACGGAAAACAGGGTCTCTAGCCGATTCAAACCAAACTGGGATCACAGTATTGTTTATATGACCAAGGGCGTCAGTTTCTGAAAATCTAGGTTGTTGCTTCATAGTAAACATATAATCTGCCTAATAGAGAGTTGAGAGTAAACGAATAAGAGGGTGAGGACTTAATGAAATACAAATTAGTTGTGGTGCACCTGAATAAAGGCACACCATGCTTACAGCTTACAGCTTACAGCTTACAGCTTACAGCTTACAGCTTACAGCTTACAGCTTACAGCTTACAGCTTACAGCTTACAGCTTACAGCTTACAGCTTACAGCTTCTAAGCTTGCTTAATTTCAAAACTATGAGTAATGGTCGCCGCTTTTTCTAACATTTTAGCAACTGAACAGTATTTGTCGGCAGAGAGGTTTACTGCACGCTCAACGTGTTTCTCAGCGACATCAGTACCAGTAACAACAAAGTGTAAGTGAATGGTTGTAAATACTTTAGGAACGGTTTCAGCACGTTCTGCACTTAACTCTACATCTACGTTTTGAATATTTTGGCGGGCTTTTTCTAGGATAGAAACGACGTCTATGGCACTACATGTCCCTGCAGACATTAATACCATTTCCATTGGGGATGGTGCGCCACCTTCTCTGTCGCCATCCATTACTATTTTGTGGCCAGTTTCTGAATGACCAACAAAGGCCATACCGTCAATCCAAGATACTTTTGCTTTCATTTTTTTCTACTTCTAAAAGATTAATCTAGTAATTCAACAATGGCTGAATCAAATACATTTTTTATTAAACCAGCAAATTCATGGATAAATTCCGCTTGTTCTTCTGTGGCGTGGTTTGTCCAATATTCAGCTAAAACTTGTTGGATATCATAAACGATACCGTCAACTTCACGCACTATGATAGCTCTGTGATTAGGCTCTAATGCTTCTTGTTGAGTACACAAGGTGATGATTTGTTCGGAAAGTTCTTCTTCAATCAAGGTTTCAACCGTCGGCATGTCCGTAACGGGAGCCGTTGTATTAAGAAAAATTGATTTGCTGGTGGTTAAATAATCTATTAATTGATCATATGCTGGTTTGTCTGTGACCATTGTAATACCTATAGGTTAAGTTGGTTCAGCGGAAAAGAAAGAGATTGCTGAACCAAGATTATGCCTAATCTAACCTTTTACGTTGGTACTTTCAAAGATCTTATCTGCAGATGCTGCAACAAATCCTGTGTAAAGCTCTCCAGAAGGCAGTGGGTAACGTAGTGCAAACTCATAAAAACAACTAGGTATAGTGAATTCACCATCACTAAATGTGGTTGTTGCAGAGTCGGCCATGGTTGAAGATTGTTCTAATAAAACCTCAGCCGAACCTTTAATTTCACCGCCTGAACTATTTAATACAAAACCAGATGTTTTTAGTTTTTCATTAACTTGTTCAATAGTTGTATATTGGCTAAGTTGATTGATGCTAACGGTAAAGTGGTTTGCTCGGTAACCCCAAGCAGCCATCCATGCAGCGTATTCACTTTCTTCTAATAACATTTGATATTCAGCATGGCTAATTTGCCAATGAGTGCCTGAATATAAAAAGTTGTCAGCGGTCACTGCATCTTCTGATACTTGCTCTACCATTTTATGAATAATGGTTTGTACTTTCTCAGGGAATTCTTCAACTAATAATTCACTAATAAATACTTTAGGTAATTCGGTATTTGGGTGTTCGTAGTGTTTGGCTTTTAATTTTTTGGCAACAAAATCATAATCGCCACAATCTTTATAACCTAGCGCTTCAAAATGAGCGGCTAGTTTTGCTAAGTTTACTTTACCAATATTAAAGGTACGTAATGCAATGTGGTCATTAATGACGTCTTTACCGTTTTGCTCACCTAACAGCGCGTGAATCTTGTCAGCTGAAGGGGTAACTGCTAGGTAATTTTGCCAAAGGTTATCAAAAAGTTGGTTAACATTGTTATGCATTATTTTGTTTCCTAAACAATGAAAGTTAAAAGGTAACTAAGTTACCTTTTAACTTCTGTAATGATTAATTAGATAGAAAGGCCTGGGTTTAGTGTTGCAGGCAGTTCGACTTCTTCAAGTTCCACAGAAGCAACTGGGTATGCACAATAATCAGCAGCATAATAAGCACTGGCTCTGTGATTACCACTTTGTCCAATGCCACCAAACGGAGCAGCACTGCTTGCTCCGGTAATAGGACGGTTCCAGTTAACAATACCAGCACGGATACGGCTTAAGAATCGGTCGTATAAAGCTGCATCATCACTTAATAAACCAGCAGATAAACCAAATGAAGTATCATTAGCAAGTTCAATTGCTTGGTCAAAAGTAGAGAATCGGAACACTTTTAATAATGGGCCAAAATGCTCATCATCTGGGAAGTTTTTGATATTCGTACAGTCGATGATACCCGGAGAAACAAAACCCGTTTCTTCTTTTAAATGTACTAGCTCAACGAGTATTTTACCGCCCATAGCGACCAGTTCTTGTTGAACAGCAACCATACCTATAGCTGCATTTTCAGAGATCATAGATCCCATAAATGGTTCGGTAGCGCCTTCAGCCAAAGAGTCTCCAACAACGATAGCTTTAGTTGATTCAATCAGCTTAGCTAATACCGCATCACCTTCAGGTCCAACTGGCAACATTAAACGACGAGCACAAGTACAACGTTGGCCGCTTGTTACAAATGCTGACTGGATAATGTCGTGAACAACTGCATTGGTATTACTTGCATTTGAAACAATTAGTGGATTATTACCACCCATTTCTAATGCTAAAATTTTACCGGGTTGTGCTGCAAATTGTTTATGCAATATGTGACCAGTGCCAGAGCTACCGGTAAAGAATAAACCATCAATTTGAGGATGATTTGCTAATGCTTTACCGGTCTCAACTTCACCTTGTACTAAGTTTAATACACCTGCAGGAATGCCTGCTTTTTCCCATAACTCAACCATAAGTTGAGCAAACATAGGTGTTAATTCGCTTGGTTTAAACACGACGGTGTTACCAGCGATTAATGCTGGCACTATGTGACCATTTGGTAAATGACCAGGGAAGTTGTAAGGCCCATAAATAGCCACTACGCCGTGTGGGCGGTGACGTAACATGGCTTTACCTACTGGCATTGCGTTTTCTTTGGTACCCGTACGTTCAAAGTAAGCCTTTTCTGAAATCGCAACTTTACCAATCATAGCGCCAATTTCTGTGCGGGTTTCCCATAAGGGTTTACCGGTTTCCATCGCAATGGCTAATGCCAATTGTTCTTTATACTCGCCTAATAATTCTGCGAATCGCTTTGCGATAGTTAAACGTTCTTCAACGGTTTTATCAGCCCAAGGTAAAAAAGCGGCTCGTGCGGCTAATACAGCGTCGTTCACTTGCTCAACTGTCGCTGACTTTGCTTGCCACAGAGGCTCATCAGTCGCAGGGTTTACAGATTCTAAATCATGTCCAAGACCGGCATGCCATTGACCATTAATAAATTGGCCATCGATAAATTTGTTTTCAGATTGAGTCATTGTTTTACTCTCTATATTAATTTAACTGCACGAACTTGCTTACCCGCTGAAACTTTTAATATTTCAGCTATTTCTTGGGTGATCTTAATGGTTTGCAAAGTTTCATCTAATTGTGCTATTACTGCCGTTGCTCGGAACAACTCAACTTCTAAGTTAGACAACATGATGTAGTCTTCACCTGTTAATTGGTCAACGATTTCAACGGTATATAATTCACTATTTTGTACACTGCGTATTTGTGATAAATCAGCTTCTACCGTAGGGCCAGCATCAAAAATATCCACATAACCTTTCCAACTAAACCCTTCAGATTTTAACAAGTTTAGAGCGGGAGCTGTATTTTCGTGAACTTTACCAATGACATCTTGTGCCGCTTGGGATAACAAGTTTACATATACCGGATATTTAGGCATTAACTCGGCGATAAATACTTTCTGGCCTATACCGGTTAGGTAATCTGCCGTTGGGAAGTCTAATGAGAAGAAGTTGTCTTCTAACCATTTCCAAAACGGTGAGTCGCCATTGTCATTTGATACACCACGCATTTCTGCGATAACCGTATCAGAAAAACGAGATTTATTTTGTGCTAAAAATAAAAAGCGACACTTACTTAATACTCGACCATTTATTCCTTGGCGATACGGCTCTCTAAGGAATAGGGTGCATAACTCAGATGCACCTGTGTAGTCATTACAAAGTGTCAGAATTTCAGCTGTGTTATAAACGTTTAATTCTCGGCTGTTGTGTACAACTTTACTTATATGGTAGTGATAAAACGCATCATTTAAACCAACAGAAGATTCGATGCCACTGGTACCCATTATTTTACCAGTTTCAGTATCTTCCATTACAAACAAGTAACCATGGTCACAAGGTGCGTCGCCGACGTCCTCTTTAAAAGATTTTTCAGCGTTATTTATTTTGTTTGCGATTAACTCTTCATTTACAGGTAATGAAGTAAAGCCATGGCCTGATTCAACTGCGATAGCGAGTAAATCTGCATAGTCTTTTTGTTGTATAGGACGCACTACAAACATGCCGTATTCCTTCTAGATAATAAAGCCAATGCTAGGCATTGGCTTTTTATTCATTGAATTAAATTATGCGTTTACTATTGCTGCAACGGCTGACTCAAAACGAGCTAACCCTTGTTCAATGTCTTCTAAAGGAATAACAAGAGATGGGGTAAATCTGATAACGCTTGCACCTGCAACTAAGATCATTAAACCTTGATCAACAGCGGCGTTTAAAAAGTCTTTAGCACGACCTTGGTAACTTTCAGTTAATTCAGCACCAATTAACAAACCTTCACCACGAATATCAGCAAACACGTTATATTTATCGTTAATGGCTTTTAATCCATCTTTAATGATAGCTTCACGTTGTTTTACACCGGCTAAAACTTCTGTTGTGTTAACTGTGTCAAATGCAGCTTCGGCAACGGCACATGCTAATGGGTTACCACCGTATGTTGAACCGTGAGTACCAATTTTTAAATGCGTTGCTAATTCAGTAGTTGTTAACATAGCGCCAATTGGGAAACCACCGCCAAGGGCTTTAGCCGTTGTTAAAATGTCTGGCGTAACACCTAGACCCATGTAAGCGTATAATTCACCTGTACGGCCAACACCAGTTTGAACTTCATCAAAAATCATAAGTGCATTGTGTTTGTCACAAAGGTCACGTACACCTTGCATAAATTCTTTAGTTGGAGAAATGATCCCACCTTCACCTTGAAGCGGTTCAAGCATAACTGCACAAGTGTTATCAGAGATAAGCGCTTCTAAGCTTGCTAAGTCATTGTATTCTGCGTGATCAATGTTACCAGGCTTAGGACCAAAACCATCAGAGTAAGCCGCTTGGCCACCAACAGTTACGGTAAAGAAAGTACGGCCGTGGAAACCTTTATTAAAGGCGATGATCTGTGATTTTTGCTCACCAAAGTTATCTAATGCCCAACGACGTGCAAGTTTAAGTGCTGCTTCGTTTGATTCTGCACCTGAGTTTGCAAAGTAAACTTTTTCGGCAAAAGTAGAGTTCACTAATTTCTCAGCTAAACGTAATGCAGGTTCATTAGTCATTACATTACTAAGGTGCCAAATTTTTTCACCTTGTTCTTTTAATGCTGCGACTAAGTTAGGGTGACAATGACCCAAACAATTTACGGCGATACCGCCAGCAAAGTCGATATATTCTTTATCATTTTGATCCCATACTCGAGAACCTAACCCTTTAACTGGAATTACTTGTGAAGGAGAATAGTTTGGAACCATTACTGAATCAAATAACGCTCTGTTTACTGTCATTTCTTAGTCCTTAATAGGTGTTGTCTTAAATATAGAGTAATACCAGTTACATTAATTTTAAGAGTTGGTTGGCATTTAATATCGCTGTTAAAATTAACATCATAATTAATGACGTTAACATCCACTCTTAATCACTTTAATGTAACGGCTTACATTACTTTTGACATGATAATTAGTACAAATTGAAGTGATTATTGCAGAAAAAATAACAGAAGTCTTCCCCTCAAAATGGTGTGGAATGCCTTTAAATTCGGGCGATTCAATATATTCTCGATAAATGTGAATAATTATGATGTTGTTTAAAATAGTTAGTTCAAACAATAAACAAAGGGAGATTACGCAGAATAGACTAGGGGTGAACTGGTTTGGTGATGGAATGGGCAACTTGTTGTAAATGCAAGATTTGCATAGTTGCCCACAAAAATTATTTTGAATATTTAATATTTGTTAGATTAACTTTATTTAATTCACCAATTACGGCGTTGCCAATCTTATAATTGGTCAAAAATATCTTAGCTTCATCAAGTTCAATCAAACGTGCTTTTTGCAATATTTTGTATTGTGAAAATGTACGGGCTTGCATTAATACTTGCGTCATTGGACTTGCTTGGTCAAAGGCAAGTTTGTCTTTAATTTCTTCTACAAACGGTGCAACAACTGCGTATTTCAAACCTAACTTTTCAAATACACGGTACGAGATTTGATTAGAGAATTTAGTTAATGCATCACTAATAAAGTTAGGATCTATTTCTAAACCGTTTAACACGGTTTCTATATCACGACGTCCATTTTTAAGGGCATCTTTCATTTGTGCTACACGTACAGTATCAAAAGCACGTAGGTATAAACGTAAAGCTAATGACGTACCGATAGCATGGAATAAACCTAAGAAAAAGGCGACCACTTCATTAAGCTGGTAATACCTTGCTAGCTGTCTTGAACAATTAGCAGTGGCAACCACATACTGCCAATAACGACCTTTGAAGGTGTTATATGGTTCAGTGCTGTGAGGTAAGAAATGTTGAGCAACCTGTGATAAAACAACTAATTTAGTGTTATCTAACCCCACGTAACGTATTGCTAAACCAAGGTTTTCAACTTTTGGTTTTATCGACTTAGCTTCGCGAAAAGGCGGGTTGTTGATGGTTTCTATAAAGTTGGTATTTAACCACGGGATTCTGGCAATAATCTGTTCAAAATGACTCGCTCCTGCTGCTTTGGCAGCACAAGCATCAAATAACTTTGGGATTTCAGGCTCAAATTGTAATAACTCGGTAAAGATATAATCAGGATCAGCAACACGTTGTTCTAAATAGGTGAATAAGTTTTCATGGAAATACTCACTTACGTAAACTTTAAATTCTTGTTTAGTTGCTTGTTGTTTTAATTTTTTCTCACGAGCTTTTTCTTCAATGTCTAATAATGAACGAGTTGAACTTTGTTTTAATTCATCACGATTAAACCCTAATCGAGACATAGCAAAGTCATCAGATAACAGTAAATCCATAAATCTAGATTCTACAAAAGACGCTGTTTTTTGATAATTAGGGTTATTCATATAATAATATTGTTCAGTTTAAGATATTTAATTTAAAACAAGTACATAGATTCTATTGAAATTTGATCAATATGCCAGAAAATTTGCTAATAATTTATGGCCAAATTGCGTCAGTACCGATTCAGGATGAAACTGCACGCCCACTACGGGGTAGCCTTTTAACTTCAAAGCCATGAGTTCATGTTTATTATTATTTTGATCACAACTCCAAGCCGTTGCTTGAATTTGATCTGGTAACGTATTTTCATCAACAATTAGAGAATGATAACGAGTAACCGTAAATGGGTTGTCAATTCCTGCAAAAATATTACTTTGTGAATGCATGATATTAGAGGTTTTTCCATGCATCACTTTGTCTGCTTTGGAAACCACCGCCCCAAATGCTTGTGCGATAGCTTGATGACCTAGACACACACCCAGTATCGGCACATGTTTATAAAACTGAAGAATAATATCCTTCGATAAACCGGCTTGTTCTGGTGTACCTGGACCTGGTGATATAACGATATGATTAGGTTTTAGTTGTTTAATCTGATCAATCGTAATTTCATCATTTCGTTTTACGACAACATCTTGTCCCAATGTCCTAAAATATTGCACTAAGGTATAGGTGAAAGAGTCGTAGTTATCAATCATTAACAGCATAAAGTAATCTACAAAATATAAAAGGGCTGTTGTAGTGACCATCTATATAAGATGGTCATGAAAAACATATTTATGGCGTTACAAAACCAATTGCATCATAAACAGCCTTTAAAGTTTTTTCTGCTTTAGCTGATGCTTTTTCTGCACCAAGCGTCATTATTTTGCTTAGTTCAGTTTGATCATCTCTAATTTGATAAAAACGTTGCTGAATAGGTTCTATCATAGAGACTACCGCATCTGCTGTATCTTTCTTTAAATGACCATACATTTTATCTTCGTATTCAGGCACTAAGTCTGCAATTGACTTCCCAGTTGCAACACTTAGCAGTGTTAACAAGTTTGATACACCTGGCTTTTCTTCACGGTCAAAGTAGATACGAGCTTGCTCGTCTGAATCCGTAACGGCTTTTTTTAGTTTTTTCTCAATTTTCTTTGGTTCGTCTAATAACATGATAAAGCCATTCGGATTTTCATCTGACTTAGACATTTTTTTAGTTGGCTCTTGTAGGCTCATTACTCGTGCGCCAAACTCTGGAATGTAAGGTTCAGGCACCGTAAATACATCACCATGAATATTGTTAAAGCGGGTAGCGATGTCACGAGTTAACTCTAAATGTTGTTTTTGATCTTCGCCTACAGGAACTTTATCCGCTTGATATAAAAGAATATCGGCCGCTTGCAAAACAGGGTAGGAAAATAAACCTACATTGATATTGTTTTGGTTTTTAGCTGATTTGTCTTTAAATTGCGTCATACGATTTAATTCGCCCATTTGCGAATAACAACTTAACGCCCATGCTAATTGCGCATGTTCTTTTACTTGAGATTGCACAAACAAGGCTGATTTAGTTGGGTCAATACCGCACGCTGTGTATAACGCGATACCGTCCAAAGTACGCTCACGTAAAGTTTTAGGGTCTTGACGTACGGTTATTGCATGTAAGTCTGCAAGCATAAAAAAACAGTCATGATCTTGTTGTAACGTTAACCATTGGTTAATTGCGCCAATATAGTTACCAATTGTCATCCCGCCGGTGGTTTGGATCCCACTTAAAACTGTCTGTGTCATAACTGTCTCATCATCTAAAACTTGTAATTACTATGGTTGGCGTTTATCTAAACTGACTTTAGTTACGCCGAAAAGTGCGACATTGTAACGTGAAAATGTACATGCGCAATCTAGCAAGGCACTTTATTTGTTATATCTAATCGTTAAGTTGCAAAAATGCCTGTTCAATGGCTTGTTTTCGGTTTTCTTGATTAAAAATGGCAGAGCCCATTACAAAAGTGTCCGCTCCAGCCTGTTGTATCTGTTTGATGTTGTTTTGATTGACGCCCCCATCAACGGATATACGAATGTTTTTATCATGTTTTAACGCTAATGCTCTGACTCGTTTAATCTTATCTAATGAACTTGGAATAAATGATTGGCCACCAAATCCCGGATTAACCGACATAATTAACACCATATCTAACTCTTCAATACATTCTTCTAATACGGTGATTGGTGTAGCTGGATTTAATACGAGTCCAACTTGGCAGCCTAACTGTTTCACTAAGCTAATTGAACGATGGATATGTTTGGAGGCTTCTGGATGAAAACTAATTGATGTCGCGCCCGCCTTCGCAAACTGTTCAATCATTGTATCAACAGGCTCAACCATTAAATGAACATCTATTGGCGCTGTAATACCGTGTTCCCTAAGCGCAGAACAAATCATCGAACCAAAGGTTAAATTAGGCACGTAATGATTATCCATGACATCAAAATGAACCCATTGGCAGCCGCCAGCCAATACTTCATTTACTTCATCGCCTAATTTAGCGAAATCAGCGGACAATATAGACGGAGCGATAATTGGTTTGTTGTACATTTTAACGTCTCTTATAATTTATGTATGTAAGCACCATGTTGGGGCGTTATAATGCACCAACTTGTGAATATTAAGGTAAAATAAATCCCACACTCAAAAAAATATAACAATATCAATGATATATAATTCGGCATGTATGTTGAATTGGTATTAACAACTACAACACAAAAAAACTACAATAATTTCAGGATTAACAACATGAAAAATAACATGAAAAAAACACTTTTAGCTACCTTATTAGGTGCGACTACACTAGTTTCTTCAGTTGCACATGCAGAATTGTCTGCTAATGCATCAGTTGTATCTAATTACCTTTGGCGTGGTTTAGAACAAGCTGATGGTGGTCCAGCGGTTCAAGGTGGTCTTGATTACTCAAATGAGTCTGGTTTTTATGCTGGAACTTGGGCTTCAAATGTTGATTTTGGTGGCGACGCAAAAATTGAATTAGACCTTTATGGTGGTTACACAGGTTCGTTAAACGATAAGATAGAATTTGATGTTGGTTACGTTTTATTCGCATACCCAGGTGGTGAAGATGGACTTAACTTTGGTGAGTTATACGGTAACTTCTCAATGGATGCATTAACGGTTGGTATTGCTGTATTAGCTAATGCAACGGGTGCTGACTTTGGTGATAGCCTGTATCTTTCTGCTGATTATGCCATTCCTTTATCAAATGATTTTGAATTAGGTCTTCATATTGGGTCTTACAGCGGTGACTTCTCTTCTGACACTATCGATATTGGCGCAACAATCGCAAAAGATTCTTGGGCAGTAGGTGTATCTAAAGTTGATGAAGGCGATGATGAAATTAAATTGTATGCAAGTTACGCATGGGATTTTGCTCTTTAATTACTGATGTAATTATTGATAAGTGCCGACCTAGTGTCGGCATTTTTGTTTGTGCAGCTTTATCAAAACTAAAAAATACGGACTATGCTTATCATTCTTAGAACGCTGTTTTGGAGATGTCATGAACCCCAATAATATTTTAGAGTCCGTTATAAAGTTACGCTCAGAGCTTGAGGTAACCGATGATATTGAGCCAGAAGTTTTAGAGCAATTAGAGTTATTTCACCGAGACATACAGAGTAAGATTAACTCCAATGAGTTAAAAGCCGAAGAAACCATTTTTGAACAATTACTAGAAATGGAAACTAACTTTGCTACTAACCATCCTGTTTTGGAAAAGTTAACTCGTGATGTTATTGATAGATTGTCGTTAATGGGGATTTGATTTCCCCATTTTTAATTATCAGTTGTCTAGATAATAGGCAGTTAATGAATAAAAACGATCTTTCTCCTGTACTGCCCTTTAATTCTGTCATATCGTCCATATCTCTTTTTGTAGCAATATATAGATAGCATTAAGTAGTTATGGACTTTTCTGCCTTAAATAAATCTGCCGCAAATTCTTTCAACCAACAAAAATCTTTAATTAAAAAGGTTTTGGCTGGTAAAAAAGTTAAGTGTAATAACTGTAATACGTTAATAAGCGTACATACGGGTGCAGATAGTGTAATGATAAAGTGTGAAAAAGATTGCACAGACATAAAGCTTGATGCTGAATTACTTAAATAAAAATTTGAGTCAGGAAAACTGACCAGGAACACATTGGAGAATAAAATATGGCCGTTAACTTTCAGGCTTTACATAAAGAAACGCATAATAAGATCAAAGTAAAACCAGTTCAATCTGTAGAAGATTTAGCAACACAACACGCATTAGGTGTTGTTGTACAAGAGTTTGCTTTAGCGGGTAATCAATACCCAATTGTATTTGTTAAAGAAAAAGATAAAGAAACATTTTTCCCAGTTGCTATTTTAGGTCTTGAGCCACAAACAAACTTGTTTGTTAGTGCAGACAACAAATGGGAAGGTATGTACATGCCAGCTCGTTATACTCATAAGCCATTCTCAGTGATCCCTAGTAAAGAAGATGCTAACTTGTTTGGTATCGCTATTAATATGGACAGCGAAATCGTTTCTGAAGAAGAAGGCCAAGCGCTTTTCAAAGAAGACGGTGAAGAAACAGAATACTTAGCAAGCCGTAAAAAGTCGTTAATTTCTTATGTTGAACATGAGCAAATTACCAAAGCGTTTATTGAAGAGCTAACTAAGTTTGACCTTCTACATGCACAAAACATTAATGTTAAAGTGGGTGAGCAAGAGTTTAACTTAAATGGTTTGTTTATCGTTGATGAGAAAAAACTATCTGCGCTTTCTGACGAAGATTTCTTAAGCTTACGTAAACGTGGTTTCTTAGGTCCTATCTACGCTCATTTAGGTTCTATGCATCAAGTAAATAACTTGATTCAAAAACAAGCTGCTAGAACAAAAGCCGCTGAAACTAAATAAGTTTATATTTCTTTATTAAGAAAAAAATATAAAAAAACCTCATTTTAGAATTTCTAATATGAGGTTTTTTTTGATTTAAATTTTATTCAGTAACTGGTTAGAAATAACTACCAAATAATATGTTCCACTCAGTGAACGTAAAGTGCTGAGACGCTTTGTCAGCGGTGAATTTGGTGGTTCTGATATCTTGCATATCAATGTAACCAAATTTTAATTCTGAACGAAAAAATAGTTTGTTATAGCTAAACTCTATGCCAGCTTTTACATGTGTGCCCCAACCAGCAAAGTGAAACTGATCGTGACGATCGTTACCAAGAATAGTTGCATTGGTTCTAGGTAACATACCTCCGACACCAGCCCCTAAAATTCTAGAAATGCGGAAGCTCGGCGTTACGGCATGTAATTCGTCAAAGCGATTCAGTTCGATATTGATATAGTTCAAGCCGTCAGTATGTTCAAAAGCTAATAACGTTGGTACACCAAGTTTGTGATCATCGTTTGGTTCACCTCGGTTTCCTAAATAAACGCCTTCATTGTTATAAGTGCCGTCATGAATACTACCAACATTGATGTAACCGTCTATTTGGGCTGTTTGCTCTTGATCCATTACGTATTTCATATGGTCTACACCAAAAGAAATCGCATAATGATCAGCAATAAAATAACCAACTTTAAAGTTAGTTTGAGGCAAAGTCATACCAAGTGGATTTAGGTAAGGGTGAATACCAACCGCAGACGGTCGGTCTGATGCTGTCATATCATTAATAGTAAAGTCGTAATTCTCACCTCTAAAATGAACGTCAGATTTTGAGTAATACCCACGATTCCAACCCCAGAACGCATAAAATGACCCTTTTTCATGAATACCGACTTCTTTTTCTTCGGCGATAAGGTTGGTTGACATGGTCATACCCAAAACAATAAGACTTATACTAGAAAAAACTCTAAACACATTAAACTCCACTTAATTTTAAAAGTTTAAAATTAACGTTAAATAGCAACATTAAAATTAGGTGCGTATGCTAACTTATTTTGAGAAAAGTGGATATAGGGTATTTACTCGAAATTGTTTAAAAATGTATCTATTTTTCTTCGTTAGATTTAATAATTAATAGCTTGCCTACGTTTTAATCCCATAAATTTATTACTATCTCAGCTTTAATTGCTCTCAAGTGCAGAGCAGACGGTAAAAGGTATTTCACTTTCATAAACGGCAATCCTACATACACAGAGCCTTTGTTGTTATTAATCCACAATTATTTTAAGGGGGTTACCAAATAAAATTGATAAAAATAGAGTGATTGATCAAATTTCAATCATTTGGTTGTTAATGATAATGATTCTCATTTACTTGTTGTGTTTTATTCATTACTCTTAACAAAAGTCATAACAACTTAACTTGGAAATTCGAATCATGGATCACAACAAATCAAATCCAAAACGAGCACTTGGTGCTCAAGCTGTTGCAGCCGCTCTTGCTATCACTAGCCCATTTTTATATGCAGAACAAGCTAATAGCAGTGATGTAGAAAAGGCATGTGCTGATAAAAATGATGTTAAATGCGAAATTAACCAAACTGAAGAAGCGATGGAAAAAATTCGCGTTCATGGCGTAAGAAGCTCAGTTTATTTAAGTGATGAGTCTGGCGATGTTCGTCGTATCGCTGCATTAGTTGATACGCCTCAGGTTATTACTGTTCTAACACAAGACCAAATTTTAGAAGCGGGCAAAACTGACCTTAAAGATATTTTGTCAGCGCAAGCTGGTGTGACTTTAGGTACGGGTGAAAATGGTAATGCATTTGGTGACCGTTACATCATTCGTGGTCACGAAGCGCGTAGTGACGTATTTGTTGATGGATTACGTGATCCAGGTATGAGTACTCGTGAAAGTTTTGCTACAGAACGAGTTGAGATCACTAAAGGTCCTAGCTCAACGTTTGCTGGACGTGGTTCATCAGGTGGTGCAGTAAATAGTGTTACTAAAAAAGCCTCTGTTGCTTATAACCTAGGGCGTGTAGAAGCCGGCTTAGGTACGGATGATTACTCACGTGTAACGTTAGATTACAACTTGCCGCTTTCTGATATCGCCGCGGTACGTATTAATGCATTAACTTCTGGTAAAGATAAACCTGGCCGTGAAGGCATATCGAGCGACAGAGATGGTTTACAGTTGTCAGGTGTTTATTTACCAACACAAAAACTGTCTTTCACTGCTGATGGCTATTATTTAGACGCTAAAGATGTATCTGACTTAGGCAGCTACTTTAACCGAGATACACGTAAACCTTTTGCAGATATCCCGGTTTATGCACAGGATTCAGATTTCTTATCTTCTGAAGTAAAAACATTTACTTTAAGAACAGAATACGAAGTAAGCGATAATGTTACTGTTTACAACGCAACACGTATTGGTGAAACTGAAAATGGTTACATTACAACAGGCGCAAGTGGTACAACTAGAGCGGATTCAGACCCATTTGCACCAGGTGTTGCGACAATCAGCTTAAGTACACACCAAGGTAATCAAAATGTTGAGTACATGAGTTCTCAGTTTAATTTATTTTGGAATACAGAATTATTAGGCTTACAAAACAACTTTGTATTTGGTGCTGAGTTTACTGATGAGAATGTAAGTAACGGTGTTTACGACATTGAAAGTAACAACCCAACTAACTGTGTAACCAGTGGCCGTCGTGGTGATGCTCCAAACTACTGTATTATCGATGGCAACGGTGATGTTGTAAGTAATATTGGCCAGTTAATGGGTAGAACTTATGTTGATGATTATGACGACGCGGTTATGAACATCGAGACGGTTTCTATTTACATGATGGATACAGTTAAATTAAATCCACAACTAGACCTTTATTATGGTGCTCGTGTAGACAGTTTTGATTATAGCAATGACACACAAAGACAGGGAACTGTTACCGCGTACGAATACTCAGATACTATGTACAACGGCAACATTGGTTTAATTTATGATCTGTCGGAAGATGTTAATGTTTATGCAAACTACAGTACTGCAACAAACATTAATGGTGGTGAGTCAGATTTAGGTGCAAGTTGTGGTTATGGTGGTGTTTGTGGTTCGGTTGATCAAGTTCCAGATTCGGATCCTGAACGTGTAGAAAATATTGAACTTGGCACCAAGTTTATGGCGTTTGATGATAAGTTTATGTTCACTGCTTCTGTATTCCAAATCACCAAGAGTGACGTTATGGAAAGTGTTGGTGACGATGACTATGCAACATTAGGCACGTTAAATACCGGTGAAAATAAAGTTAAAGGTATTGAAGTTGGTTTTGTTGGTGATATTACCGAACAATTAAGTGTTCAATTCTCTGCAACGGCTATGGATTCAGAAGTAACAGAGTCAATAAACGAGACCAGCATTGGCTTAGCATTGAGTAACTTTGCTGAAAACAGTGTTTATTTACAACTAAGATATGAAATTAACGACAAGTTTGTAGTCGGTGGTGATTATGCTTATCAAAGTGAAATGTATGCCGGTCAGCCAGATACAGCGGCTGGTTACGATTTTACAAACAACCAGTACAGCATTGTCGTACCTGATTATCAAGTTGTTAACTTATTTGCTAACTATTATGCAACTGATGCGTTAACGTTTAGATTAAATATTGGCAATGCCTTTGATGAAACATATTATACTGCCGCATATCGCAGTGGTGCATTTATGTATTTAGGTAATGCAGCGAGTACTAAACTAACCGCAACTTACGAGTTTTAACGATAGAGAGACAGCATGATTGTTATTGAACCTTTAATTTCTGCCCAAGACGTTAGCTACTTTCGTCAACAGTTATCTGAATTGCCTTGGCAAGATGGAACTAATACTGCAATGGGCATGGCGTCATCGGTGAAAAATAACAATCAAGCTGATAGTTCTGATGCCAAAGTTCGCCAACTCTCAAATGAGTTGTTGGCGAAACTTGGTCAACATCCCACATTAATTTCTGCGGCGCTACCGCATAAAATATTCCCACCTGTTTTTAACCTTTACAGCGAAAGCCAAGAATATGGGTACCATGTAGATGCCGCCATTATGCGAATTCCTGGTACACAAGAAGTATTACGCAGTGATATTTCAATGACTGTATTTTTGAATGACCCTAACGAATATGAAGGTGGTGAACTTGTTATTTCCACTGAATTTGGCGAACAACAAGTTAAATTGCCAGCAGGGCATGCGGTTGTTTATCCGTCGAGCAGCTTACACAAAGTGAATGCGGTTACTTCAGGTCAACGTGTTGCAGCCATTACGTGGATGCAAAGTATGATAGCGGATACCAGTTTAAGACAAACCTTGTACCAATTGGATCGCAGCATTCAAAACTTAATCGCAGATGAGAATACCAGCAGAGCAGAGTTAGACCGTTTACATAATGTATATCACAACTTAATCCGCCAGTTTTCTCAACTAGGGTAAAGCTAAGCGTTAGTGAATAAGCTTGATTTATAAAGGTTAATAAACAATTTTGTGCGTATTTCCGATAAAGTTGCGTATGATAAGTTAGTGTTATTAATCAGACTTAACTAACAGTAACTAGGATTTAGTGACTATGCATTCGCACTCTTCTCATGAAGGTCATCACCATCATCACGACCACAGTGATAAATCATCCTCCCAAATAACATGGGCATTTTTCCTTAATTTTACATTTACTATTATTGAATTTATTGGCGGTTACCTTACTAACAGTACTGCTATTATGGCCGATGCTGTGCATGACTTAGGTGATACGTTATCCATAGGTAGTGCTTGGCTGTTAAATAAATTAGGTAATAAAAAAGCCAATGAATCATATAGTTATGGTTTTAAACGTTTTTCTTTACTGGGGGCTTTATTAAATGGCGTGATCTTAATCATAGGTTCTACTTGGGTATTGATTGAATCTGTATCTCGGTTGTTTGATCCTCAAATGCCAATGGCTGAAGGCATGTTCTTTTTAGCGTTGTTAGGTATTTCCGTTAACGGTTATGCAGCATATCGATTAAGCAGCGGTAAATCATTAAACGAAAAAATGCTGAATTGGCATTTAATCGAAGATGTTCTTGGATGGGTTGCCGTTTTAATTGTTTCTGTGGTGTTGATGTTTGTTGAGTGGCCGTTATTAGACCCTATTTTATCAATCGCGTTTACCCTGTTTATTTTGTTTAATGTGGTTAAGTATTTACGCAGTACTTTTACGTTATTTTTTCAAGCCACGCCTGATCAAAAGCTACTTAATGATATTCAAACGGAACTAACTCGTGATGAATTAGTTGTGAATACACATCATCTGCATTTATGGTCGTTAGATGGTGAACAACACGTATTAACGGCTCACTTAGAATTATCACAAATGGTTGAGGCCAATAAACTGTTTACTTTAAAACAAGAGATTGCGGCTAATCTTGCACCATTTAACTTGGCGCATACCACTATAGAGTTCGAGTTCCCTGATGAGCAATGCAGAGATGAAATGGTAAGTGACTCAGAACACGAACACCACGAGCATCATTCACACAGTCATTAATGACTGTGTGAATGCTCATTTGATTGACAAGAAGAGACTAGCCTGTGTGTTTTATTGTTTATCAACAGGGGCGGCCATTTGTTCCAATGGCTGAATTTTCACTTTCCGATTACCGCCCAATTCAGAATATAACATCGCAGTAATGATCAAGCCTGCGCCCAACCAACCTTGTACTCCCAAATGCTCAGACAATATAAAGTAAGCTGAAACGTGTGCAAAAATAGGCTCTAAAGCAAATACCAAGGCTATTTTGTGTGGCTCTATCAAACGTTGACTCGAGGTTTGCACCCAATAAGCAAAGGCACTAGATAACACTCCAGAATACACTATGGCAGCAATAACTCTAGGTTCTGATATTTGTTGCCAGATGCTAGCGTACTGTTCATATCGTCCAATACTATTTTCAACAAACGCGGTAAAAATACAATACACGGCCACTGCGCCTAATTGAACAATGCTAAAACGTATTACAGGGAATTGATGGCTGTATTTAGCCATAAAAGAAATATGCACGGCGTAACAAGTGGCACCAAGAGCAACCAGAATATCACCTTTATTGATAGTGAGATTATCGCCTATGGTTAAAAAGTATAAACCGGATGTCGCTAGAACGACAGAGACCCAAACCTCAAATCCAACTTTGTTTCGATATAACAAATAGCCAATAAGTGGAACCAAAGGCACACATAAACCAGTGATAAACCCTGTATTTGAAACGCTAGTGTAATTAAGTCCTTCGGTTTGCAAAGTAAAACCTAAAAACAATAATGAACCTAAGCCAAATCCGGATTTAAACAAACGGGTACGTTGATAATTTTCAGTGCTGGTTTTTTTACCTGTGATAAACCAAAGTGGTAATAATACTAAAGCAGCCAGACTGAATCTAAATGCATTAAAAACACTTGTTGGCATAATATTGATGGCATCATCAATAACAACAAAACCTAAACCCCAAATGGCATTTACTGCCACTAACGCCCAAAAGGCCATTCTTTTAGTTTGTATCAATGTGGTGTTCTCTTAAAAAATATACTTCGATAATGCTGATAAGCTTTGACCCTAATTAGGATATTTGAAATACTGAGGTCAGATCTTAAATCAGCTTTGGTAGTTTATCTTGTTCGACAAGTTTGTTGTTAGCATAATTTTAGTTATTTCGATTGTAATACAATCGTTTACGGCTATTGCTGCGCCAAGCAATGATCATCAACTTGATATACAGCATATTCAAAGTGAACATAATCATAGTGATGATTTACAGTTAAAAAATAGCAGTGTGATACAACAAGAACATAATATATCCGACTGTCATCATTGTGGGCATTGCACTGGTACTCATTTGTCTTGGATATTAGTGAAAAGTGTCATAACGCCAATTTCAGCCGTTAATATTCAATTTATCCCATATCAAAATTCAGCTTATAGCGAAGTTTTCGAAGCTTCCTTTAGACCTCCTAGATCTTAATTTATTTATCAAATACTTGAGCCTTTTGGCTCGCCATTAAAATAAATAATTAAGAGATTTTATGTATACATTAAAAAACAATACAGGTTTGTTCCTGTGTGTCTTTATGGCTGTGACTTTTATGATCACAGCTCCATTAGCCGCTGCGTCTAAGTTCGCTTTGCTTGAGCAAGAGAATGCCCAAGAGAATGAAACTGATCACGAAGAGGGGATTAACTTAAGTGCTGCTCAAATGAAGATTGCAGGTATTAAGGTCAATCCTGTTATTTCAAAAATACAATACAGTACGATTTACGCGCCAGGTGAAGTGAAAGCGAACGGTTATAAAAGTTATGTTGTTTCACCTCGGACTGAATCCGTCATTATCAACAGACATGCCATATTAGGTGAACATGTTGAAGTTGGGCAGAAACTCGTTACCTTGTTTAGCGAGTCAATGGCACAAGCACAAGCCGATTATTTAATAGCGTCTACTGAATGGCATCGCCTGCAAAAACTAGATAGCCAAACAGTGAGCGAAAGCCAATTAGTCTTGGTTGAAACTACCTTTAATGCAGCTTATGGCAAGCTCATCGCATTTGGTTTAACTGAGCAAACGATTAAAGATATTACCAATATAGATACTCGATTATTTGGTCAATATTCGTTGGTTGCTCAAAGTGCGGGTGTGGTTTTGCAAGATGACTTTTACCAAGGTCAACGTGTGGCGGTAGGTGATGTCGTTATGCTGTTAGCCGATGAAGATGACTTATGGGTAGAAGCGAAAGTATCTCCTAACAAAAAACTTAATGTCTCCATTAATTCTCCAGCGGTTGTTTCTTTGGGTAATCAAGATTACACAGCCAAAGTCATTCAAGAAGCTCACACCATAGATCCCATTACCCGCACAAGAACCATACGCTTGTCGGTAGATAACCATGAAGATAGTTTGCACTCAGGCATGTTTGTCAAAATAAACTTTCAATTTGCCACCACCAATAAAGTAATGGCGGTGCCAGAAGAAGCTTTGGTACGTGGTGCTGATGGAGATTGGATTGTTTTTGTTGAAGATCATCCCGGTGAATTTAATGCGGTAGAAGTAGAGCTTGGTCGAGCGTTGGGTGACTTAAGAGAGATTAAAGGACTGATAAGTGGCACTCGCGTTGTGACTCAAGGGGCATTTTTTGTTGCCTCAGAAAAAGCCAAAGGCGGATTTGATCCGCATAACCATTAAGGAGTCTGTTATGTCTAATAAAACTAATTTTAACAAAGCAGAATCCAAACAAACTGTTTTTAGTAACTCAATTTTTAACAAGATCATAGATTGGTCTATTGATAATCGGTTTCTAGTTGTTCTTGCACTTGTCATAACAATGGCCATTGCCGTTATGACCATACCTAAATTGAACTTAGATGCATTTCCAGATGTAACTAATATTCAAGTGGCGGTGAATACCGAAGCGCCTGGGTTAGCCGCTGAAGAAGTAGAGCAACTAATAACGTATCCCATTGAAGCTGTAATGTATGCACTGCCAGATGTTGAGCAAGTAAGGTCAATATCAAAAACTGGTTTGTCTGATGTAACTGTGGTCTTTAAAGAGGGTACTGATATTTACTTTGCTCGCCAGCTTGTTTTTGAACGACTACAAGCTGCCAAAGAGTTAATCCCTGAAGGGGTTGGTACTCCTGAAATGGGGCCAAATACTTCTGGCTTAGGACAAGTATTTCAGTATTTGTTGATTGCCGACGAAAACTCCGAATATGACTCAATGAGTTTAAGAAGTTTAAACGACTGGATAGTGAAGTTGTTGATCATGCCGGTGGATGGGGTGACAGACGTACTCTCATTTGGTGGTCATGTTAAACAATACCAAGTGAATTTAGATCCCACCAAGTTACTGTCTTATGAATTAACCCAAAGCGATATTGTGCAAGCTCTGGAAGTAAACAATGCCAATGTTGGTGGTTGGTATATGAACCGTGGACAAGAGCAATTGGTTATACGGGGCACAGGTTGGTTTAAAAGTGGCAATCAAGGCATAAGCGAGATTAACCAAGTACCTGTTAAAAGCGTAAATGGCGCAGTGGTAACTTTATCAGATGTGGCCAAAGTACAGATTGGCAGTGAGATAAGACAAGGCGCTGTTACGTTAACGCAACGATCAGATAACAATGAAGTTAAATCGTATGGCGAAGTGGTATCAGGCATAGTTCTTAAACGTATGGGGTCAAATACTAACGCGGCTATTGGTGGCCTAAATGCCAAGTTACCGTTAATTCAACAAGCACTGCCAAAAGGTGTGCGATTTGAGGCTTTGTATGATCAATCGGACTTGATAGAGCAAGCGGTTAATACGGTTGTTGAAGCATTGACGTTGGCATTTATCTTTATCTTTATTGTGTTAGCTCTGTTTTTAATGAACTTAAGGGCAACATTATTGGTATTGGTCTCTATTCCTATTTCAATCGCCATTGCTTTAATGGTCATGGCTTGGTGGGGGATTTCCGCTAACTTAATGTCGCTAGGTGGCATCACAGTTGCGATAGGTATGCTGGTGGATGGTTCTGTAGTGATGGTTGAGAACATGTTTAAACAGCTTGCACTTGAAGAAACAAAAGCGCTTAAAGAAAAAAGTATAAACAGTAAAACTTCAGGAATAGAAGCAAGGTTAAAACAAGCCGGTAAAGAAGTGGCAAGGTCAGTATTTTTTGCAGCCTCTATTATTTTAGTGGTTTTTGCGCCTTTATTTAGCTTTGAGGGCGTGGAAGCTAAGTTGTTTCAACCTATGGCAATTAGTATTATTTTAGCGGTGGTTTCTGCCATTATTGTTGCTTTGATTGTGGTGCCTGCTTTGGCTGCGTATATGTTTAAAAACGGCGTAAAACCACGTAAAAGTTTGGTTTTGAAGCCACTTGATAGACTTTATAAAACAACGCTAAAGGTAGCATTACTGCATACTAAAAAAGTGATGTTGATATCAATTATGTTAGTGATATCTGCAATCATGGTCATTCCATATATAGGCACTGAATTTGTACCAGAGTTAGAAGAGGGCACTATTAATTTAAGAGTCACACTAGCCCCTTCTGCTAGTTTAGAAACCGCCTTGTCGGTGGCTCCGATTTTAGAGCAAAAACTAATGATGTTTCCGGAGGTGACTTATGCGTTAAGCCGCATTGGTCGTCCAGAAATTGGTGGTGATCCAGAACCTGTAAACAACATTGAGATATACATAGGCTTGAAACCAGTATCGGAGTGGACAAGTGCCAATAATCGTTATGAACTTCAAGATTTAATGGAGCGCAGTTTAGAACAATATCCTGGTTTGTTATTAAACTTTTCACAACCTATTGCCACTCGTGTTGATGAGCTATTGTCAGGTGTAAAAGCCCAACTTGCCATTAAGTTATTTGGCCCTGAACTAGATGTATTAGCGGCAAAAGGTAAAGAGATAGAAAGCCTAATAAAAACAATTGAAGGTACAAGAGATGTCGCTATGGAACAAATAACCGGTGAAGCCCAGCTGGTTATTGAACCCAATAGACAAGAGCTTTCAAGGTTTGGTTTAGCGGTGGGCGACATAATGAACTTAGTCAAAGATGGGATTGGAGGTGTTGCTGCAGGACAAATTATTAACGGTAATGAACGTTATGACATTTATGTGCGTTTACAGGATAACTACCGTAATAATATAGAAGCCATCTCTGATATTCGCTTGAGATCACCAAGTGGTGCGTGGGTAAGATTAGGCGATGTTGCCAGTGTTTCTTATCAGTCAGGTGCACCACAAGTAAGAAGGGATGATGTACAACGCAGAGTAGTAATCCAAGCTAATGTGCAAGGTCGAGATATGGGCAGCGTAGTAGCTGATATTGAGGCTCAGATCAGTAAAGAGGTAGCTTTGCCTGCAGGTTATTCAGTTGATATTGGTGGTCAGTTTGAAAACCAACAACGAGCTCAAAAACGACTCTCTATTGTTGTGCCTATTTCATTAGCGTTAATCGCCTTATTGCTTTATTTTGCTTTTGGCTCGGTGGGACAAGCGTTATTGATATTAGTGAATGTGCCATTGGCTGTGATTGGAGGAGTATTTGCGCTGTATATGACAGATCAGTATTTGTCAGTGCCTAGTGCCATAGGATTTATTACTTTATTTGGCGTGGCGGTATTAAATGGCGTGGTAATGGTAGAAAGCATAAACCAACGCATAGCCGATGGATTAGACAGTAGCAAAGCTGTTTTTGATGGCGCAACTTCCAGGTTAAGACCTGTATTGATGACCGCTATTACATCAGCATTGGGCTTAATTCCAATGTTAATGTCGGATGGTGTTGGCGCTGAAATACAAAGACCCCTTGCTACGGTTATTGTTGGCGGATTAGTTACTGCAACCTTATTAACTCTGTTTGTATTACCTGTTTTGTACAATGGGTTTTCAAAACAAAAAGTTAACTCACTGCACCACTTATCTAGCCATTAACATTAACCGTATTTTGTCCATTGATTTGAGCGTTAACAATCAGAAAGTTTGAGTTTGATTGTTAACGCTATTTCAAATTTCTAAGCTAATAATTTAGTGTTGTTTGTCATTTAAACAACTGATAAGTTATTGTCATTATTAAATAAAATATAACACTCACCTATGGGGATGATATGGATTCCAAAATAGAATTGATAGAAGGCACTGATATTATCAAAGTGTCTTATCGAGGTGACGTAACATTAGATGAACGCGTTAATTGTGTTGAACAAATCTGTGTTGAATACAAAGCGTTAGAAAGCTGTATAAAAATACTGATTGACGCTCAAGAGGTAACGGAAGTCATGAGTGAAGTTGAACAAACCTTGTTTGCTAACTATATTGCCTCGAGAGAAGAACTTGAAGGCGCTCGCGTTGCTGTGTTAGTAAAACCAGAACAACTTATTAATAATACCGTCATAGAACAAGCTACAATACTTGGTCATAAGACTAAGTTGTTTAATGACATCTATATTGCATTAAACTGGCTAAATGAAACTGAGTGAGTGTATTTTCTTCACTACACCTTATTACTTAACATTGTTTTGGATATAAACATGAGCCGTATAGCTGTTATTTTTTTCATACTTATTTCGTTGGCCGCTTGTGCTTGTATCACTGACGCTCCAGTCACTAAGGAGCAGAAAAAAGCCACCGTTTTTATCTCAAATGGCAAAACCCAATGTCAGGATAACGCTTTGCCGATAAATACGACTAAACGTGATTTATTAGCGGCTGGCATTGACGTTATGTCGCAGAGTTGTGGGGTATTAACCGGTAGGATGTACGCGAGTGTTTGCGGTGGACAAACAGGGCAAGTTCATTTATTTGTCATAGATATAGCCAATGTAGAAAAAGCCAAGGCACTTGGTTTTTCTCAGGTAGATGATACCGCTCTTGGTATACGTGAGATTGAGTGTGTGAGTGCTCAACCGAATAAAACGACAATCTAATATTAATCTATTACTAAGACCCAATAAAAGCCAAAAAGGGTTTGAAGTTACATAGGTTTTAACAATGGAATATAAAAAATCCAATCAATTCTTTCGTTCATTTATCAAGTATTTAATTTCGGTGATCTTAACCATTACCATATTAGAGTTAGTTGATGTTGACGCTACTAAAGCTAATGTTTTTGCTTTTGAAAAATTTTCTTTAGCGGTATTAGTACTTTTTGCTATTTGTTTATTTACTTTTGATGAAATGCAAAATGGCATTATCAAATGGTATTGTCATATGGTAAACGGGAAGAATAAAAAGTAAGCCGTAGGTATGTTAATGCATTGCTTTAATTAGGTTTTCGATAGAAAACGTTAATGGATTTTTATGCGTTTGACTAAAGCGAGAAAAATCAATCTGATTTATTTTACCTTGAGTCATAAGCTGTTTAAATCCTTTATAATGAGGGCTTAAACTGGACTCAAAAATATTTATCTGTTGGACTGTTTTTTCCTGATTTAATTGATTGTTTGCGATATCGTTTATCATCACTAATGCCATGGCGCCCAGTGTTACATGGCCTCCAAGGGATAAGTCGACAGGGTACTCTGGTTCGTCGAAGTCCCAATTAATCCCACCAATAATTACAGGGTAATTGATTTTAGCATCGGTTACGGCCTTTTTAGCTCCAAATGCCATAGCATCATTAGCAGCCCAAATGATATTGATTTGAGCGTGCCATAAAATACCTTTGGTTTTGTAATAAGCCATTTCTTTAGACCAATTGCTGACACTACTGTCAATTAACTGAGCTTTGTTTTTTTGTAATGCCTGATGAAAACCTTGTTCTCGTTGTAACGACGCTGGCGTTGTGTAATCACCTTGTAGGGCTAATAATTTAGGTGGAGTAGTTGTCGTGACTTGCTGGTGGAATATATTAAATAAACCTTCTAATAGTTGTACTCCAGCAATTGAATTGTTTGGAGTAACACTGCCTTTAATTAGGCTTTTTTGTTGTTCAGTTAACTTTGATAGATCTTTGTTATTTAGGGTGTTTAGTAGCATAAATATTGGAATGTTATGCGGGGCTAACGTCTTAATGATGTTAACAGCGATGCCTTTTTCGTTAACCAGTACAACATAATCCGGATCTAATTTTATAATAGTAGTGGCTAGAGATTTCATAAAGATATGATCTCTATTGGCATGGACTGTGGTTAGCTTAATATTTAAGTCTTGTGCCGCTGCATCCATAAATGTTGTAACTTTGGACCAAAAACTCCCAGTCGCATTTTCATCAGGGTGACCAGGGTTAAGGAATACAATGTTTAGTGCCGCAATAGAGCTGAAGCTAGGTAAGAATACAAAAATAAAAATAACAGAATAGCGGCAAAGAACTTGATTCATATTTTTGTTTTACTTGAAGTGATTTTTCTAAAGTATAAATGAGTTGAGGTGATGGTTAAAGGGAATAGATTTCCAAACTTGAATAGTTAACATTTAATGTACAAAAATCGCGTTTATTTTTAATAACTTGTGATTTTATTTTTACATTGTTAGTTGTTCAAGTTAGAGTTTCAGACTAATTATTTTATGCTTCTTGTAACAGAGAAGAAAAAAACATGGAGTTTAATGTGAAACAACAGTTACTCACTTTATTTGTAGCGGTTGGGCTATTTATGCCGAACTTAGTTACAGCGTCTGAACTCAAACTTGAAGCGTGTTTTGTTTCAGGGGTTAAGAGTAAAGCTTTATGTGGCAAACTTGATGTTGCTGAAAATCCAGCATTAGATATTTCCGAAGCCAATACGCTCTCTTTGAATGTGGTGGTATTGCCTAAGTTTAAAGAACAAAGTAAAGAACTACCAATGATGTTCTTAGCTGGCGGCCCAGGTCAAGCAGCTACTGAGTTAGCGGGAATGTTAAATAATCCACTGACAGAAATTAGACAAGAACATGACATTATTTTGATAGACCAACGTGGAACCGGTCAATCTAATGGGTTGCTGTGTGACGCTCAGGAATACATTGACCCTTTAGTCATTGATAGTAACGACGTTGATATTGAGCAAGAAGTAAAAGACTGTTTAACCAGTTTTGCTGATCATCACTTACCAAGTTATAACACTTACCAGTCAATCGAAGATTTTGAAGCGGTACGCCAAGCGTTAGGTTATCAAAAGGTTCATATATTTGGTGGTTCTTATGGAACAAGAGCTGGTTTTGCTTATTTAAAGAACCATCCAGAGTCGATTCAAACAGCGACATTAGATAGCAATGCCCCGATGGAAATGATCGTCGGTTTTTTTGGTAAATCATCAGAACGAGCATTCGATTTTTTAGTTGAAGATTGTAAAGCACACAAGTATTGCAATGAATCTTACCCTAACTTAAAACAAGATTATTTAAACTTGTTAGCGCAGTTAGAAAAGCCAATAACACAATCTATGTATCATCCAATTACGGGCAAAAAAATCGATATAATTCTTACAAAAAGTAAAGTGACAGAAACATTAAGAACCACTTTATATGCTTTATCTTCACGTCAATTATTGCCTTATATCGTAAATTCATCTGCGCAAGGTGATTTCCGTCCGTTAGCGGCTTTGATGAGCCAAGTTAATAGTACTGAACACACACCTGGAAGTTTATATACCGGTCTCACAATGAATATTATTTGTAATGAAGATATGCCCCGAGCTGTTCAGTCTGACTTTAGTAAAGATGCGAACAACTATTTTAATGGTGAGTTAGGGTTTACTAACTTTACTGATATTTGTAAATTTTGGCCAAAATGGCAAGCACCTGCGGACTTTGCTGAGCCAGTAACTGTCGATGTGCCAGTATTATTATTCTCTGGGAAATATGACCCTGTTACGCCGCCTGCATATGGTGAGATGGCAGACAATTCATTACCTAATTCAAAACACGTAGTTATTAAAAATGGCTCACATGTGGCGTCCTTAAGAATGTGCATGGATGCAGTTAAACAATTTATGCAAAGTGGTACGTTTGAAAGTGTCGACTTTAGCTGTGCAGATAAACCTGTACCTAACTTATTTTTCACTAACTTAAATCAACTTCATTAAAAAGGATCATCAAATGTTACAGGTAAATAATTTAGTCAAACATTTTGGCGATGTGAAAGCGTTAGATGATTTAAGTTTTTCAGCTGAAGACGGACAAATAACCGGTATCCTTGGGCCAAATGGTGCGGGTAAAACCACAGCGTTACGTGTGTTATATGGTTTGTTAAAAGCGGAACAGGGGACTGGCCTTATTAATGGAGTGGACAGTCAAATTTCACCTCAACTTGCACGTAAAGAAATAGGTATATTCCCTGACAAGTTTGGGTTGTACGAAAGATTAACCGCACGTGAACAAATAGCTTATTTTGCCGGTTTACATGGCTTAAAAGGTGATGAAAAAGAACAAGCGTTAAATGATGTTATAACAAAGTTAGATATATCTGATATAGCTGATCGTCGTTGTGAAGGTTTTTCACAAGGTCAACGTATGAAAGTGATTATTGCCCAAGCTTTAGTACATCAGCCGCAAAACTTAATTTTAGATGAGCCTACTCGTGGACTTGATGTGATGAGTACTCGTATATTAAGAGATATTTTGTTGGAGTTAAAACAACAAGGTAAATGTATCTTATTTTCATCCCATGTTATGCAAGAAGTCGCCGCGTTATGCGACAAAGTTATCGTGGTTGCTAATGGTAAAGTTGCAGCAGTTGGTACCCCACAAGAATTATGTGAGCGTACTGGAAAAACTGAATTAGAAGAAGCATTTGTAGCATTGATTGGTAGCGACGAAGGGATAGCGGCATGATAAAAACATTATTTACTAAAGAATTTTTAGATTCAATCCGTGATAAACGCTCAGTATTTGCAGCTTTGTTGGGGGCCTTTTTACCACCAATTATGTTTGCAGTAATGATGACGTTTGTATTAGAAGAGTCTACGTCTGTTGATGAACTATATATAACTATAGAGAATCAGCAACAAGCCCCTCATATAGTTGAGTTATTAGAGCAAGGCAAAATTTTACACGCAGATATGCCTGAGAAAGGTAAAGATTTTGAACTAGATGGCGAAACGGTTGAGCATTCAAAAATAACTATTACATTTGAAGATTCTTTTGCAGAAAAAATGCATCGTGGTGAAAAAGCCACAATAACATTATTAACGGATTACTCTAAAAAAGGTGCCAGAGATGAAGTTTGGCGTGTGAAAAATGTAATTAATAGTTATCAGAGTCAATTGGTGGCAATGAAACTTGTAGCCCGTGGAGTGTCGCCCTCATTACTAAGCGCTATTCATATTGAAGAAAATGATACCAGTACACCATCGTCTAAGTCGGCGTTACTATTGGGTATGTTAGGTGTGATGATCATGGTTGCTGTGTTTGTATCGTCAACTAATGTGGCGATAGATTGTAGCGCAGGTGAGCGTGAGCGTAATTCTTTAGAGCTTTTGATCATGCAGCCTGTCAGTACTATGCAAGTAGTATTAGCTAAAACGATGAATACAGCATTTTTTGGAATTGTTGGTGCTACACTTAGTGTTGTGTTCACCGCCATTGCTATTCCGTTTATACCGCTTCACAAAGCAGGTATGGCATTCAACTTTGACTTCCAGTTAGGTATGACTATTTGGTTATTATTAGTGCCTTTAGCCTTGTTTGCAGCTGCATTCCAACTGGCCACTGCGTTTCATGCTAAATCGTTTAAAGAAGCACAATCCTATATTCAATACACAGTTATGGTGCCGATTATAGTCCCTATGATGCTTGAGATTGTGAATTATAAAAATGAAGTGTTAAGTTATATTCCAATATTTGCGCAACAGCAGGCGATTAGCCAGTTAATTCGTGGAGAATTGGATAGCTATATGCCTTTATTAGCGGGCTCTGTAGTGACGGTCATAACTTCGTTAGTAATTATTAAAGTGATTGCTAACTCGTTAAAATCTGAAAAAGTAGTACTGGGTTTATAGTCATTACCCTTTTTTAAGACGGGTCAGATTAATAAAAAAGAGCCAATAGGCTCTTTTTTATTTGTTTAATTTTTTATTGAAATCTGCACTCACTATATCCAACGCTTTTACCACTACATTAGGATCAATTTTGTTTGATTCTAACAAGTAAATTAAATCAACCGCTAATTGGATATGTTCATCTGCGGACTCTAATTGTTTTGTAACTTCATCCGTTTCAGTTGTGCGTTGATCTTTCAATTTATATTTCTCGTTCTTCACGTGATTCCATGAATTCTAAGGCTCTGACAATAGATTCTTTTACGTTCATTTCCATTTCAAAACGTTCCGCTGCAGGCATATAAAAAGCCAAATCTACTTCGTGTCTAATGTACTTTGAAGGTAATTGATTTAAAACGATGCAGCATAAGTCCGATAAAAATTCGTTTGAAAAACGTTTATCTAATTTATGTAAAGTGATGTAGTCGATAACGAGCTTTTCGTAATAATTGTGTATGTCGTCATTAAGTTGCATAAATTTTCCTATCTAAAATGTGCGCTACTTATGACAGTAGCACCGTATTTGAGATTATAGAGCATATTACTGATTTATCACCGAATGAATGTGGCAATAGCGGCATTAATAAGTTGTAAATGCACTGCGGTAAGTGCATTAATATCTCGTTGATAGCCGCCACCAATCACCGCCACGATTGGAATATGGTTTTGTTTTGCTAAGTCAAATACCAAACAATCTCTTTGATAAATACCTTGTGTGGTTATATTCAATAACCCTAAGTCATCATCTTCATGAATATCTACGCCAGCATCATAAATAATAAAGTCAGGTTTAAAAGAGTAAAACGCGGTTGTTAACACGTCTTTAACTTGAGCTAAATAGGCTTCATCCTCAATATGCTTTTCAAGCCCAATATCCCAGTCACTTTGCTGTTTCCTCGCTGGGAAGTTCTTTTCACAATGGATAGACAAACTGAATATATTAGGGTTGTCTTCAACGCACGTGGCGGTTCCGTCCCCCTGATGAACATCACAATCAAAGATAAGTACGCGGTTAGCTTTACCTTGTTCAATTAATGTATGGGCGGCAATGGATAAATCATTAAACACACAAAAGCCAGAACCAAAGTCAGGGTGAGCATGGTGATACCCACCAGTCAGGTTTATAGCAATATCATGTTCTGTTGCTAATTGTGCTGCCTGCAAAGTGCCGCCTACAGCGGTTAAGGTACGTTGTACAAATTGTTCTGACCAAGGAAAGCCAATTCGTTTCATTTCTTTAGTGGAGAGCTGATTATGAATAAAATCATCAACGTATTTAGCATTATGTATTTGTAATAACTTAGCTCTAGTAATAGGCGCTTTTACAAGGTTTACACTTACTTTAGATGAAAACTTATTTATAGCTGCAGTTTTTAAACTTAAATATTTCTGGATTGGAAACCTGTGATTCTTAGGCAAGTCGAGTTGACTATAAATAGGATGAAATACTAAAGGCAATGAGGTTAATGGCATATTGGTCGTTTATATAATTTGAGCTAGTTATTGTTATCTAGTTTCTGAATTGATTCTTCAACTTTACTTAAGGCCTGACGGCAACGTCCAAGCCTTTGTTGGTTGGTGAGTACTTCTTGTTGTAACGCAGGCCTATTGCTCATGCCTTTGTACATAGTTAATTGTTGTTGTGATAAGTTGACCTTATCTAATAATCGACGTTCAAATTCTTGTAACTTTGATAATTCAGCATATAACTCTTGGCTTGATTGTGAAGCTTGCAAAGTAAATTGTTTGGTTTTGTTTAAATTTCGTATTCGATCTTTGCTGTATTGGTTGTTTCTTACGTTAATATCGTTTGATTTAACAAATCGTTTGAGACAAGAGAATTGTTGAGTGACTCTTTCGGATAGATAACTTACATGCTGTTCGTTGTTTACGCTGGCCAATTTATCAATGGTTGTTTTTAACTCAATTAAATAATCATCAATATCGTCACTGTGTGTTGAAAAGCCAGACGAGCGAAATATTTCGCTATTAGCAAACCACTGTTTCGAGCTGAGCTTTAATCCTTTTATAGATTGTTCAAGCATTTGAAACTGCGTGTTTAATTGATTGATTAATGCATTCATAGTATTTGAGTATCATTTATAAAAACAGAAGTCGATTGAATTAACATAGGTGTTTATAAGCTCCAAGCATCAAAGGCCAGTTTAACCGCCATGCATGATACAACGATGGTAAACACAGGGCGGATGAACTTGTTGCCATACTTAATGGCTGATCTCGCCCCCGAATACGACCCTAACATTAAAAAGCCACCCATTAATAATCCAATGGTAAAGTTAACATAACCTAAGTAGATGAAAGCAAATAAAGAAAATATATTACTTATGAAATTCATGGTTCTGGCAACACCAGAAGCAAGTAAAATGTTGAGGCGATATAAAAATAAATTACTCACAGTCCAAAAGGCACCTGTGCCAGGACCAGCAAATCCGTCGTAGAAACCTAAGGTTAATCCTTGACTAATTTGTTTGGTTTTCAAAGTGGAGTTAATGGTAGGAAGTTGATTAGAGTCCTCTTCTTTTACTCGGTTAAATAATGCATAAATTGCACTAAAGCCGATGAAGATGGGTAATATTTTATTTAAGTTACTCGCGTCGATAAAACTGACAATTATGGTACCGGCGATCGCGCCGACGGCTGTTGATATAAAACTTAACTTCCAAAATGACGGTGAAAATAATTGTCTCTTATAAAAAGTATAACTCGCCATTAATGAACCAAACGTGGCAGCAAGTTTATTTGTGCCAAGTACAACATGCGGTGACATGCCAGAAGATAACAAAACCGGGACAGTTAATAATCCGCCACCGCCAGCAATAGCATCGATATAACCTGCCGCGAAAGCTGTTAAAATCAGAATGCCGATTATGGAAGGTGATAAATTTATAAACTCGGCAAACTCTGTAATCCAGCTCACAAAAACTCCGTGGTATTGTATTTTATGTAGCTAACATGAATTTAGTGATGTTTTAGCTACGCTTCGCGGCTATTATAGCGGTGATCTCAATGTATTAATATGAATTAAAAGTGACATGACCCAAGAACAACTAAATGGTTTTCTACTAACTCGTAAACAATTTGATCTTAATGGTCATTGTGTTTTTGAGTTATGGGTGACATCAGAGACCGGCAGTCATCAACTTATTATCGAAAATGAAAAGGCGGTTTGTTTTGCTTATGAAGCCGAACAGGCGGCGATAATTACGTTGTGTAAGCAAAACCAATTAAACATAACGAATAAACCCCTAGAATTAAAAGCGTTTGATGATAAAAAAGTGTTTGGCTTATACGCAAATTCGTTAAAAGATTATCATAGGTTAAGAAAACTGGCACAAGAGTGCAGCATTGAATTATTAGAAGCCGATATTAAACCGATAGATCGTTTTTTAATGGAACGATTTATTCAGGGGGAATTGTGTTTTACCGGAGTTGCCCATCAAAAGCAGTTAAATGCCTCCTCACAAACAATTAACATTGTTAATCAAGCAAAAATAAAACAAGGCGAATATTCCCCTAAGTTATCGACATTGTCAGTAGATATAGAGTGTGATGAAAATGGTTACTTATACTCAATAGGTTGCAATGGTGTCGGTTTTCATAACGAAACGGTTGAGATTGTTTTATATAATGGATATCAAATTACAAAACCTGATCTGCTACCGGAATATACAATTTGGTTAGAAAGTGAATGGGAATTGTTATTAAAGTTTAATCAAATAGTAGCTGAGCTAGACCCTGATGCAATTATTGGTTGGAACTTTGTTAAATTTGATATCCGAGTGTTAGTGAATGCGGCGAAACGTAATGGAATTAAATTAAAGTTAGGGCGGGATGGCTCTGAATTAGAGTTTATTGATGGCAATCGAGACGGAGAGCAACGTTACCCTGATAAAGTTTATGTAGCTGGGCGAGTGATACTTGATGGGATTGAAGTAATGAAAAACGCTACCTATTCATTCCCTAGTTTTTCATTAAATAATGTAGCTAGTGAGATCCTTGGCGAAGAAAAGCTTATACAAGAAAGTGGCAATGATAAACTTGCTGAAATTAAACACTTGTACAAAAACGATCCCAGTTCACTAATAAAATACAATTTACAAGATTGCATATTAGTGTCAAAAATCTTTATTAAAGAAAAGCTCATTGAATTTGTGATCACGCGAACAAAATTAACGGGTGTTGAGTTAGATAGAGTCGGCGGTTCAGTGGCTGCGTTCACCAATTTATACTTACCCCATGCACATAGGAAGGGCTGGGTCGCTCCAAATCTAGTGGCAGTTAAAGATTATGTGAATAGTCCAGGTGGCTTTGTGATGGATTCAATACCTGGTATTCACAAGGAAATCTTGGTATTTGATTTCAAAAGTTTGTATCCAAGCATAATGCGCACATTTAATGTTGACCCTGTTGCTTTGTTAGAAGCTAAAACGATAGATAAAGACCAACGTATTCCAGGTTTTAGGGGCGGAGAATTTAGCCGAGGAAATGTCATATTATCGACGATACTTGATAAGTTATGGCAGGCTAGGGAACAGGCTAAGTCGGAACAAAATAAAGTATTGTCTAATGCTATCAAAATTATCATGAATAGTTTTTATGGTGTATTAGGGTCTTCAGGTTGCCGCTTCTACGATACTAAATTAGCCAGCTCAATTACCATGCGTGGCCATTGGGTATTACACCAATCTAAGTTATGGTTTGAGCAACAGGGTCTAACGGTTATCTATGGTGATACTGACTCCATATTTGTTAGCTTAGATAACTCTGAATTTCACTTTGAACATGCAGAACGTTTGGGTATAGAGCTAAACAATTGGTTTGATAATAAATTAAAGGATGAATTTAACTTAGAAAACAAAATGGAGTTAGAGTTTGAAACCCATTTTTCTCCGTTTTTTATGCCAACCATTAGAGGATCAGAGTCTGGTTCTAAAAAAAGATACGCTGGAATGAAACAACAGCTAGGTAAGGAACCTGAGTTAATATTTAAAGGTATGGAAACCGTTAGAAGTGACTGGACCGAATTAGCCAAAATGTTTCAAACTAATTTATTTAAACGTGTGTTTGCTGGATTAAATTGTGATGAATATATTTCAACTATATTGTCACAATTGAAACAAGGAGAACTGGATCACCTACTTATTTATAGAAAGAGGATAAGACAAAAGTTAGAAAGCTATGTCAAAACAACCCCTCCACACATTAAAGCAGCGAGACTCGCAAACTCTCAGAATAAAGAAAAATTGTATACAAAGGGCAGTTCAATTGAATATATTATTACAGTTAACGGCCCCCAAGTAATACTATCAAACATAATTCCAAATTATGAACATTATATTGAGAAGCAAATTTTCCCCATTGCCGAAGCTATATTGGCAAATTATTCTCCAAACTCGTTGAAAATATTTAACCAACAACTCATTTTATTTTAGTTTTTTGCCTTATACGGATGAAATTTGTACATTTGTAGGCGATATATTGATATGTATTAATGGTCATTCGCCTCATTTATTGGGCGTTCATCGTATAATTGTACTAAATTTAGTCATTTGCAGCGTAACTATGCTGCAAGTACAAATTTTGGCAATCTATTGAATTGACATTATTGAATATGTTTGGGGGACTCTGTGGCGATTATTCTTTGGCTACAGGTCAATGAATAAAGAGTATTTACTCTAAGTAAAGAATTTAATATACACATTGGTTGGGAACTATGTCTAAGATGAAATTAAATCTAGTAGCGTCAGCTCTTGTAGGTGCAATGGCATTTACTGGTTCTGCACTGGCTGCAGATCCACTAGAAAAAATTCACGCTGCAGAGCGTACAATTCATAAAGCTGCGGCCAAGTCGCAGGTTAAAATCGACACAATTCAAGAACAAACTCAAGATATCGTTATTGAATATCGTTCAGTTGTTGATGAAACTGAGATTCATAAAGTTTACAACGACCACGTTGCAAAACTAGTAGCAGCTCAAAATGATGAAATTTCATCACTTGAAGCTCAAATCGCAGAGATTGAAAATACTAAACGTAACGTAGTGCCACTAATGTACCGTATGATCGATATGTTAGAGCAATTCGTAAATGCCGACATTCCTATTAAATTAGAAAGACGTCAAGCTCGTGTTGCCAAATTACGTGCAATCATGATTGACCCTAATGTAAGTACTTCTGAAAAATATCGTCAAGTACTTGAAGCGTATGAAATTGAAAAAGACTATGGTTCAGCTGTTGAAGCTTGGCAGGCTACTGAAGTTTTTGATGGTCAAGAAATCAGCGCAGACTTCGTACACGTAGGACGTATTGCTCTAGTTGCACAGTCTAAAGATCTTAAGCATGCTTGGGTATGGAATAATACTACTCGTAGCTGGTCTAAATTAGGTGATGAATATCTTAAAGATATTACGCTAACTATCCGTATGGCACGTAAACAAGCGCCGTATGAATTAATTAAATTACCAATTTTTGCAGCGGAGTAAAAGCATGAAACAAGTATTAAATTCATTGGTTTTAGCTGCAGCTGTAGTAGCAACTAGCTTTAATGTTAGTGCTGCAGGTGAACTAGATAAACTTTTAGAACAAGTTAAAAAAGACCGTATCTCTGAAGGTCAACTTAATAAAAAACGTGAAAAAGAGTTCTTGGCAGCCAAAGCTGACAAACAAGCTTTATTAAATAAAGCTCAAAAAGAACTAAAAGACGAAAAAGCTCGTGGCGATCGTTTACAAAAGCAATATGCTCAAAACGAAATCACTTTAGCAACAAAAGCAACTGAACTTAAAAATGCCCAAGGTACTTTAGGTGAAATGTTTGGTGTTGTACGTCGTGCAGCAAGTAACACAATCGGTTCAATTACTGCTTCAAATATCTCAGGTCAACCTGGATATGGCGATCGTTCTGCTTTATTAGCAGAGTTAGCTGAAGCTAAAAAATTACCAACAACTAAAGAGTTAGAAGACCTTTGGATTGCATTGCAAACTGAAATGACAGAATCTGCTAAAGTTGCAGTATTTGACGCTGAAGTTGCACAGTTATCTGGTGGTTCTGTAACTAAAACGATTACTCGTGTTGGTTCTTTCAACTTAGTAGCTCCTGATGAATACTTGATTTATAACTCAAATGTTCAACGTATACAGCCTTTAGGTAAAGCGGCAGATAGCCACTACGTATCTTCAGCAAACGCATTACAAAATGCTAAAGCTGGTGAAATCGTTCCTTTTTATGTTGACCCTTCACGTGGCGGTATCTTACGTCTGAACACGCAAAGAGCGACATTAGAAGACCGTTATCACCAAGGTGGTACTCCAGGTTACGTTATTACAGCTGTATTGTTCTTAGGTTTCTTCATTGCTGCTATTAGCTTATTCATTACCTTAACTGAAGGTAGTAAAATGAAAGCTCAGCTTAAAGATACTAACAATCCTTCTGAAGGTAATGCGTTAGGTCGTATCTTGAAAATCTATCAAGAGAATAAAGGTTCTGACGTTGAAAACTTAGAGCTTAAATTAGACGAAGCTATTTTACGTGAAACTCCGCGTATTGAACGTGGTATCAACACTATCAAGATTTTAGCTGCTGTAGCACCTCTACTAGGTCTACTAGGTACGGTTATTGGTATGATTGAAACGTTCCAACAAATTACATTGTTCGGTACGGGTGACCCTAAACTAATGGCTGGTTCAATCTCAATGGCATTGGTTACAACAGCAATGGGTATCATCGCTGCACTACCTCTAATCTTTGTACATAGCATCGTTGCTGCAAGAGCTAAGAGCATCGTTCATGTTCTTGACGAGCAAAGTGCTGGTATCATCGCTGCACATGCTGAGAAGGAGAAAGCGTAATGTTATACCTGATAGGCCTATGGGAATCTGTCAGGGATTTTATTGCGACTGGCGGCTTCGTATTATACTTCGTAGCTGCTGCTCTTCTTATTATGTGGGCATTAATGATCGAGCGTTGGTATTTCCTTACATTGGAATATCCAAAACTTCGTGACTCAATTATTTCAAATTGGGACGCTCGATTAGATACCACATCGTGGAGTGCACATAGAATCCGTGATGCTTGGGTTTCTGAGGCATCCGAAAAACTAAATGCAAGAATGTTAATTATTAAAACTCTTGTTGCTATGTGTCCGTTAATCGGACTATTAGGTACGGTTACAGGTATGATTACTGTATTCGATACAATGGCAACACAAGGTACTGGTAACCCACGTTTGATGGCTGCAGGTATCTCGATGGCAACAATCCCTACAATGGCAGGAATGGTTGCGGCTTTGTCTGGAATATTTTTCAGCACAAGGTTAGAAACAAGAGTTAAAGTGGCAAAAGAAAAGCTAGTTGATAGCTTGCCACATCATTAGGAGATTGAACTATGGCACGTAAACAACGTTTCCGTGAAGATGATGACGCAGCAATTGATATGACACCGATGCTAGACATCGTGTTTATCATGCTTATATTCTTCATTGTTACTACCTCGTTTGTAAAAGAAGCAGGTATTGACGTATTAAAACCTAAAGCAGCTCAAGCAAGTTCAAAACCTTCTGCCAATATCTTTATTGCTATTAGACCAAACGGAGTAATCTGGATGGATAAAGCTGAAGTAGATATTGAAAGGGTTGGGGCTCGTTTAGAAAGTATGCTGGCTGAACAACCAACTGATATCGTAATTATTCAAGCTGACAAAGAAGCAAAACATGGCGTCGTTGTTGAAGTTATGGATGCTATCAAAGCTGCTGGAATAGAGAAGATCTCAATCGCAGCGGAGAAAAAGTAGTATGGGGAGATTTATTGCATCAATTATACTTGGTGTAGTAGTCACTTTCGGCTTATTTGTCTTTATGGCATTTCTTATTTCGAGTGGATCTAGTCCCGACGATAAAGAAATGGAAAAGATTGTAGTTGAAATTAATACTACTCCACCAGAGGGTAAGACGCAGCAGCGTAACCGTGTGCCGCCGCCGCCGCCGCCGCCGCCTAAGCAGCCACCTAAACCTGCTCAGCCTGAACCAGAACAGCAAATTGCTGATAATGGTGGGTTTAACTTTAACATGCCATCTGTTGATGTAGGTACTGCATCTGCTGGCTTGAATGGACCTGGTGCCTTAATACGTGACGGTGATGCAACACCTATCGTTCGTATTGAACCTAAGTTCCCTAGCAAAGCAGCTCGTGACGGTATTGAAGGTTGGGTTCAACTTACTTTCGAAATAAACGAAATTGGTGGAGTTGAAAACGTAGACGTAATCAATTCTGAGCCTAAGCGTGTATTTGACCGTGAAGCTAAAAAAGCTTTACGTAAATGGAAGTACAAACCAAAAATGGTTGATGGTAAGGCTCAGCGTCAGACAGGCTTAACTGTTCAATTAGACTTTAAACTGGGGAATTAATAGATATGAAAAATGTTCTTAATTTATTCCTTTGTGTTGTTATCACAGCTGGTGTCACTCTTGCTCCTATAGCGGAAGCAAAAGTACCAGCTGATAAACAGGAAGAGTTGAAAAAACGACAGAAAGCTCGTGGCGGTAAAGCACTAAGTCCTCGTGCAGGTAAAAAAGTTCAAAAAGCTTTTGAGCTTTATCAAGAAGATAAAGTAAATGAAGCTTTAGAAATATTGTTAGAAATGTCTCCTAAAGATGATTTCGATAAAGCGAACGTAGACCGTTATATTGGTTCTATGTACGCTGGCATCGATGGTAAGGGTGAAGAAGCAATTGTTAGATTAAAATCAGCAATTGAATCTGATGAGTTACCATTTAGAGATCATTCAGAAATTCTTAACAATGTTGCTGCATTATCAATGCAAGCTCAAAATTATGAAGATGCGATTAAATACTATAAAGAGTATATAAACTTTTCTTTAGATGAGAATGAAAAAGTTTATGTAGGCATTGCAAATGCTTATTACGAACTTAAGCAATATGATAATGTTTTTGAGCCTGCTAAAAAGGCAATAGCTTTACAAGAAAAACCTAATCAAAACCCTTATATTTTAATCATGGCTTCGTACTATGAGCAGAAAAAATATAAAGAAACGACTAAGGCTGTTGAAGTTCTTGTTAAAACATTCCCTGAAGAAAGTAAATGGTGGGTTCAATTAGCTAACTTCTATGCATTAATAGAAGATTACGATAGAGCGTTATCTACTTTTGAAGTTGCTTACAGAAATGGTTATTTGACTAAAGATTCAGAAATGAAACGTTTAGCTCAATTATATGCCAATAATGGTATTCCGTATAAAGCAGCGGTTATACAAGAGAAGTACATCAATAGCGGCTTGATCAAGAAAGACGATAAAGCATTGTCTATCATGGCAAGTACTTTTCAAAATGCTAAAGAGTTTAAGAAAGCAGCTACCTATTATGGTGAAGCGGCTAAGTTATCTAACGACGGAGATCTTTTCCGTAAGCAAGGTAACAATCTTATGATCATTGAACAATACGAAGCGGCACTAGACGCATTTGATAAAGCTTCTAAAGCTGGATTCAAACGTGAAGGTATGTTGCAAGTATTAATTGGTGAAGCTAATTTCTACTTAGAAAACTGGCAAGCCTCTTATGATGCATTTAAAGAAGCTAAGAAAGATAAAAATACAGCTAAAACTGCAGCTAGTTGGCAGAGTTTTGTAAAAGAAACGGCTGGCCGTAAAGGTTTAGTTCTTAACTAGGTTTCTATCTTTTAAAAAGAACCGACTTATGTCGGTTTTTTTTTGCCTGTAAATCACTGTTTAATTATTTTAGTAATTCACTTTATACAGTCAAATATGGCTATAAAATGAAAAAAGGAGATAAACAAGCAGATACAAAAAAGCCGGCGGATGCCGGCTTTTAGAATTATCGAATTAGTTATTTACTGCGTAAACCTTCATTCAAATGAGGTCTAATCGTTTTAAGAATAGCGCCTAGTACTTTAGGTGTCGCTACAACGATGTTTCCACTTTTATCAAAGTTATCACCACCTTCAAAATCAGAGATAACCGCACCGGCTTCTTTAGCGATTAACTGGCCAGCAGCTGTATCCCAAGGCTTAAGTCCCATTTCCCAAAAACCTTCCATACGACCAGCAGCAATATATGCTAAGTCTAATGCGGCTGAACCTGCACGACGCATATCTGAAACTTGTAGGAATAAATCTGAGAAAATTGCTAAGTAAGCAGTAGTTTGATGTTTTTGTTTAAATGGAAAGCCTGTTGCTAAAAGCGTACCAGATAAATCTTTAGCTTTAGAAACACGAATTCGTTTGCCATCTAACTGTGCACCAGCACCACGAGATGCAGTGAACAATTCACCACGAATCGGATCAAATATGACGGCTTGTTCTAATTTACCATTAACTTTTAATGCTATTGAAACTGCAAAGTGAGGTATCCCTTTGATAAAGTTTGTGGTGCCATCTAATGGGTCAATGATCCATTGATATTTGCTATCACCTTCAGTTATACCGCTTTCTTCTGCGACAAAAGAGTGATCTGGGAATGAGGTTTTAATAGTAGAGATGATTGCTTCTTCTGCTTCCCTATCAACATTAGTTACAAAATCATTTGTACCTTTTAATTCAGCTTGTACTAAATCTAATTGCTCATATGCACGAGCAATAATTTTTCCAGCGTTACGAGCAGCACGAACTGCGATGTTTAACATCGGTTGCATAAATCAATCACCTATTTTTAGAAAGAACGTAATGTGTTACACGCAACATAAATACATCGATGTTACATACGTACCATCAACTGAAGTGTGAACAAATTACTAAAGAACATTTTTTAATCAGCGCGCATTGTAGAGATTTCTGGCTAGAAGTAAATAGGGGAGCGCTTAAAAAGAATTAAGTTAGAAGATTTCGGTTTGATACATGCCAGATTCAATAAACTTTTTAGAGCGTTCAGAGATTTCGGAGAATTTAATCATTCTAGGACCGGTAGGCTCTGCAAGCGTGTAATCTAGCCCATCAATTTGCAGTTTATAATCAGTACTCAAGTGTGAAACATTAAGCCCAATAAGGGCATGTTCAGGCACATATATGATGGCAACTCTAAGTCTTGGGTACATCGCTTTTAAAATACTCGCCATCAATGTGACTTTACTATCACAATCGCCTTTATTGTTTGATATAAGTTTGATCGGAGGTGAAAAGCCTGAACCGTTAGACTGCGTGCGAGATTCTAGAGTGCTGTAAGGAATCGTTTGTAACCACGATAGTAAAAATATAGCCGTCCTTCTGGCATTCGCTCGGGGAAATATTTTTTTAGTTTTTTTATCATTGGCGCTAAAGAGTCCGCACTTTCTTTAGCAAACCTAACATGATCTGGTTTATAGGATAAAGTTGATGAATTACCTCTATAACCTATTGGTTGGAATTCTATATAGTATTCCTGATGTAAATAATCTTTTAGTGATGAGTCATAGACATTCTTGAGTGTGACTGATTGCTGTTCCATCCATTCACGGCTAGTACTTTTAAACTCAAATTCTACTCCCTGGTAACTAGGTTTGATCTTTACACTACCTTTTCTGGGATCTAGTTGAGAAGCTGCTTGTTTTAACTTTTTGACTGAGTACATTTGTAATCTTGAAGGCGTTAACGATTTAAAATGTCTGAAGTCGCTGTTTATGGCTTTAGTATTTAATTCAAAGTCCAAATAATATGGCCTTACGTTACTATTTTGCCATTTATACTCAAATTTTGTTTTGTCTCCAACTTGGGTTTTGTTGAAATATAGTTGCTCTGAGAAAACGTTTGGGCTGACTAAGTTAATCAATAATAGGAAAAACGATAATACTAATTTATTCAACACTTTCAGCTTCCTATTATTCATGGCATGTCTAAATATAGCGGCTGGAATTTATAAACCTCTAATTTTATTAAGCCCAGTTTCACTTTAACTTACATGAATTGCAATATAGCTTGTGGCTTATTTTAGTTTGCATAGAGAGTTGTCAAAACATGACTGGTGTAATTCATTTGTGCAATCGTTATTATAGTGGGGGATTAATACTGATGGTCTTGATTCATTCCCCCAATTTTCATTACAAATTTGCACTAATGTGCATGAGCAATCGATAATAATTCCAACGCATTAGCTTTAGTCGTGGCAGATATCGTATCTCCCCCTAACAATCTAGCTAGTTCATCTATCCTGCCAGTTTGATTTAAGGCTTCCATACTGGTTTGAGTCATACCTGAGTGTGTTTGTTTATTAACAAATTGTTGTTGGTGACCATAACATGCCACTTGAGGTAAATGTGTAACACAAATAACTTGAGTGTTATTGCTCAACTCTCGCATTAATTTACCAACAGCTGACGCCGTAGGACCTGATACACCCACATCAACTTCATCAAATAGAAGGGTAGGTGTCGTAACCTTTTGGGCTGTGATGACTTGAATTGCTAGGCTCATGCGACTTAGTTCTCCACCAGATGCCACTTTTAATAGAGGCTGTAAGGGTTGACCTGGATTGGCACTGACTAAAAATTCAATTTTGTCAGAACCAAATTGTGTGAAAGTTTCCGGATCAGATTTTATCTCTATTTCAAAAACGGCATCCGCCATATTCAACTGTTGCATACTAGCTGTGATTTTTTGATTAAGTTGTTTTGCAAATTTTAACCGGCAATTAGTTAATTCAATGGCCAATTCTTTATAACTGTTTTTGGCTAGTTCAATCTCACTTTCTAATTCGATAAGTCTATTATCCGAATTGGTCAGTTTATTTAACTCATCCGTTAGTTCTTCCAATTTTTCAATCAGTTGTTCTGGAAATACTTGGTGTTTGCGACTTAATTCAACGTAAAGGTTTAAACGTTGCTCAACTTCAATTAAACGCGCAGGGTTAAGTTCTAAATCGTCAATGTAGTTTCTAAGTTCACTAGTGCCTTCATCCAGCTGAATTAATGCTGAATCTAATAACTCAATAGTTGGTGTTAACCTCGAGTCTAAGTTTGAGGACTTATGTAGTAAAGAAAGGGCTGATTGTAATGCGGAATAAGCGTTGCCATTTTCGTTTTCATGCAATATGTCCAGAGCATGTTGGCCATCGCCTTGTAATGAATTAGCATGATGTAAACGTTTATGCTCTTGTTCTATCTCTTGGTATTCACCTTCTATTAATTCAGCATTGTTTAACTCATCTACCTGATATTGTAATAGTTGTTTTTGAGCACTAAATTCAGCTTGTTTTTCAGTTAATTGTTTATATTCTGAGGTTTTGGATTGCAAATCAAGGTAGTTCGCTTTTAACTTATTTAAAAGAGTTTGATTGCCTGCGTATTGGTCTAACATAAAACGTTGATGTTCAGGTTTTGTCAGTAATTGGTGTGCGTGCTGACCATGAATACTTACTAATAAACTACCAATGCCTTTTAGCTGAGAGGCTGGAACTTGGCTACCATTAATATACGCTTTAGAGCGGCCTTCTTTTGAAATAACACGGCGCAGGATACACTCATCATCATTAAATAATTCATGTTCTTTTAACCAGTTTTGTGCAGAGGTTAAATTGGTAATATCAAACACAGCAATCACTTCGGCTTTATCTGTATTAGCTCTAACCATAGATGCTTCACTACGTTCGCCTAAAGCTTGTGCTAAAGCGTCAATCGCAATGGATTTCCCAGCGCCAGTTTCACCGGTAATGGTCGTCATTTGATTATGCCAATTCACTTCTAATTGGCTAACGATTGCAAAATTTTTAATGGCTAAAGAAAGTAACATATAGACACATCACAAAGATAATTAACTGTTGTAATATACAGTAGTTTAAATATTTTGGTATGTCTATATAAAATTAATTTAACTCTTAGTGTTACTAATAATTCTGTTTACCCCAGTGTAACTTTTTTCTAAGTACACTGTAATAATCGTGATTGGTAGGATGAACTAAACGAAGACCTAAATGATGTTTTTTAATAATAATTTCATCGCCGGGTTTTACTGACAACATAATGTGGCTGTCGCAGCTTATTTGCAGTAAGGAATCTTTAGCTTTTGAAACAATGATTTTAACTTCACTGTTGGCGTCAACCACTAATGGGCGGCTCGTTAATGTATGTGGAAACATTGGGACTAGTGCAATGGCGTTTAGATTTGGGTGAACAATAGGACCACCACCAGACAACGAATATGCTGTTGAGCCTGTAGGCGTGCAAACTATCAAACCATCTGAGCGTTGATGGAAAACAAATGACCCATCAATAAATGCCTCAAATTCGATCATGTGAGCAACTTTGTCAGCGTGCAGTACTACTTCGTTCATTGCTCGGTTACTGGCTTTTAACTCACCATCTCTATAAACCGATACATCTAATAAAAAACGTAATTCAGTTTTATATTTTCCATCGAGGACTTCGGTCAGAGACGTTTCATAATCGTCAGGGCTAAGATCAGTTAAAAAACCGAGATTCCCTCTATTCACTCCGATAACAGCCACGTCATGTTTACTTAATGTTCTGGCGGCGCCAAGCATATTACCGTCACCACCAACAACGATCGCTAAATCACATAGTTTGCCTAGCTCTAATAAATTCATAACAGGACAGCCGGTATCATTTATATAACTAGCAACGTTTTCCTCAACAACTATGTTGTGACCTTTACTTTTTAAGAAGTTATATAAGCCAACAACTGTCTCCATAGTGGCATCATGATTTGCTTTGCCAATTAATCCAATTGTTTTGAAGTGTTGAGCCATTGTATTTTACCTAAACGCCCTAATAGATGTATCTATATGCTAGAAATTGATTATCTAGTTGGGTTATAGCGTTTTTTCGACTGAATTAGAAGACTGACAAAACATTGAATCAAAAAAATATTACAAATACACGCTGCGAAATAATACTTAATTTAGTTATTAAAAATTATTTAAAATGTGGCAGCCCAATATCTTCTAAGGCTATTTCATCTTTAGATGAAATTTCAGCCAGTTCCGCGACCATCAGAAATGAAATGGTGGCCTTGGAAAAACAAGGACTTATTTTTTCGCCGCACACAAGTGCAGGTCGAATTCCGTCACGTGAAGGTTTACGACATTACGTCGATCACTTACTGGCGAACATTCAATGTAAACCCAACATGTTGCAAAAATTGTCTAGCAGTTTAGGTTATTCCTCAAATCCTGAGATAATTTGTGCTAAAGCCAGTAAGTTATTAGCAGACATGACGCGATTAACTGGTTTAGTAGTAATGCCGCAGAGTAATGATGTGGTAATACGTCAGCTGGAATTAGTGAGGTTAGCTGATCGGCGTCTACTATGCGTATTAATAGATGAACATGATCAAGTGCAAAATCGTGTTGTTGAATTAGCACAACCTGTGTCAGAGCCTGTTTTACAACAGACGGTTCAGTTGCTTAATATTGCTTTAGCCGGTTTTACTATGGCGGAAGGGGCAGAGCGTTTACCTTATTTAATAAAACAAATGGACGTCGCTGTTTTTGAGTTAGTGAAACAAACGTTATTCGGAGACACATTAGTAGCGAATGAACTATTGGTTTACTCTTCTGGTGAGACGCGTTTATTAAATAATGAAATTTCAAACGACACAGACACCTTACGTAAATTACTTAAATCGTTTGAAGATGTGTCGGCGTTAAACGGAATATTTACACAAAGTAAAAATAATAATGGTGTTTCAGTGTTTATCGGTGAAGAGATCGGTGTTGAGCTTTTTCCAATTGCAGTGTTGTTGTTAAGCCGTTATTCAAAGATAATAGGGTTGTTGGTTATATTTCAGTGGTCGGTTCAATAAGGATGGATTATGCGTCAGTTATATCTGCAGTAGACGTTACTGCGAATATTCTGTCATCAGCCTTGAATCGAGAATTTCAATCCCCATAATATGCCACAACACATTTTTCCTATAGTTAGAGTGGTTTGGAGTCTATAACCCCATGTCTGATCAAGATCAAAACAACGAACAATTAGAAAATGAACAACAAGACGCTGAAGTTGTTAACAATGAAGCAGAAGTTCAATCTGAAGAAATCGACGCAATAGCTCACATTGCACAGCTACAAGCTGAGTTAGCGGAAGCGAAAGCAACCATTGAAGGCCAAAAAGACTCTGTGATCAGAGCTGCTGCTGATAACGACAATATCCGTCGTCGAGCTGCAATTGATGTTGAAAAAGCTCACAAATTTGCATTAGAAAAATTCGCGAATGAGTTATTGCCTGTCATCGACAATTTAGAGCGAGCCGTCGAATTTTCTGACAAAGAAAATGAAGCATTAAAGCCGTTAATCGAAGGTATCGAGTTAACGCAGAAGTCATTTATTGACGCTGTTGCTAAGTTTGGTGTTGAGTTAGTTAACCCTCAAGGTGAAAAGTTTAATGCAGAGTTCCATCAAGCTATGTCAATGCAACCTAGCGAAGATGTTGAACCTAATACAGTAATAGCTGTAATGCAAAAAGGCTTTACCTTAAATGGTCGTTTACTTAGACCGGCTATGGTTATGGTTTCTAAAGCACCTTAGTATTTATAATATATTATCCATTTCTGAATAATATATTTGAAAATTAACATTAAAAACCCGCTATTGGCGGGTTTTTTATTATTTGGATTGCGGTAACATCCGTTAATCAAATTGGTAATGAATACCACTAAATAGATAGAAACGAGATAAACAATGACAAACGTGGGAATATTTGGCGCAAACGGCCGTATGGGACGTAATTTAATAGAAGCGGTAGTCGCAGATGAAACGGCAACATTATCAGCTTGTTCGGTTAGAGAGTCTTCGCCATTTGATAAAATGGATGCAGGATTGATAGCTGGTATTGGCGCAACGAATATTTATGCAAGTTCTGAATTAGAAAGTTTGGCGCCTTTAACCAATGTTTGGATTGATTTCACTTTACCAGAGGCGTTAAGTGCCAATATTGATTTCTGTGTTAAACATAAGTTAAACATGGTGATAGGGGTTACTGGTTTACCTGAAACCTTATTAGAAAAAATGAAAGATGCATCTCAGCATATTGCTATTGTATTTGCGGCTAACTTTTCTACCGGTGTTAATTTGTTATATAAGTTGCTAGAAGTCACATCAAAAACCATAGGTGATGACTGTGATATCGAAATAATAGAAGGTCACCATAGATACAAAAAAGATGCACCATCGGGAACTGCAATGGCGTTGGGGCAAGTGATCGCCGATACGTTAGATCGTGATTTAAACAAAGTTGCCGTGTACGGAAGAGAAGGCGATACCGGTGAACGAGACCGAGAAACCATAGGTTTTGCCACGGTAAGAGCTGGAGATATAGTTGGTGATCATACGGTTTTGTTTGCAGATATAGGTGAACGCATCGAAATAACACATAAGGCAACTAGCAGATTAACGTTTGCCAAAGGTGCAGTAAGGGCTGCAAACTGGTTGAGTGACAAACAAAATGGCCTGTTTGATATGCAAGATGTACTTAGTTTAAAAGAACTTAATATATAAAATAACGGCCTAATGCATTTTTTTACTTAAATGGACTGTTTTTATAATTTATGTATTTTTTCCTAGCCTAATGATGATCTCTTAGCTACAATAATCGAAATTTGCCTAACGCAAATGCTGTTGCTCATTTGTCAGATGAAAAAACAGGTTTGTATGGCTAAGATTAACCGGTTGCAGATAAAAACGTAAAATCTGCATATCATTGCTAGGAGGTTATCTTGACTCAACCCGCGCTATTGGTTCTAGAAGATGGAACTATATTCCGAGGTACCGCAATTGGTGCTGAAGGTATGTCAGTTGGCGAAGTAGTTTTTAATACTTCAATGACAGGCTATCAGGAAATTATTACTGACCCATCTTACGCAGAACAAATCATAACTTTAACCTATCCACATATTGGTAACTACGGTACTAATTCTGAAGACGAAGAAAACGATAAAATTTGGGCCAAAGGCCTAGTTATTCGTGACTTACCTTTAGTAGCTAGTAACTTTCGTAGTGAACAAGATTTAAGTACTTACTTAAAAAATAACAATGTTGTTGGCATCGCAGATATTGATACTCGCAAATTAACTCGTATTCTACGTGACAAAGGTGCGCAGAACGGTTGTATCATTGCGTTAGGTGAAATTGATGAGGCCAAAGCGTTAGAAGCTGCTAAACAATTCCCTGGTATTAAAGGAATGGATTTAGCGAAAGTAGTTAGTTGCACAAAACCATATCAATGGACAATGGGCAGCTGGCAATTAGGTCAAGGTTATTCAGAACTAGCAGAAGAACGTTTTCATGTTGTTGCTTATGACTTCGGTGTTAAACGCAATATTTTACGTATGTTAGTTGATCGTGGGTGTCGACTAACTGTTGTACCTGCACAAACATCAGCGGAAGAAGTACTAGCACTTAATCCTGATGGCATATTCTTATCTAATGGACCTGGCGATCCAGAGCCATGTACATATGCAGTTGATGCAATCAAATCATTTTTAGACACAGACATTCCAGTTTTTGGTATTTGTTTAGGTCATCAATTACTGGCTATTGCAAGTGGTGCAAAAACTGAAAAAATGAAATTTGGTCATCATGGTGGTAACCACCCAGTTCAAGATTTAGCAACCAAAAAAGTAATGATTACTGCTCAAAATCATGGTTTTGCGGCTCAAGAGAGTTCATTGCCTGATAATTTAGTTGCGACTCATAAATCTTTGTTCGACGGTACATTACAAGGTATTCATCGCACAGATAAACCAGCATTTAGTTTCCAAGGTCACCCTGAAGCGAGTCCTGGTCCACATGACGCAGCGCCTTTGTTTGATCATTTCATCGAACTAATGACTGAGCGTAAATAATACTAATACAGATTTAAGAGAAGAATTCCTATGCCAAAACGTTCCGACATAAAAAGCATTCTGTTATTAGGTGCTGGTCCAATAGTTATCGGTCAAGCTTGTGAGTTTGACTATTCAGGCGCTCAAGCTTGTAAAGCATTACGCGAAGAAGGTTATCGAGTTATTCTAGTTAACTCTAACCCAGCGACAATAATGACAGATCCAGAGATGGCCGATGCAACGTACATCGAACCAATTCACTGGGAAGTAGTAGAAAAAATAATTGAAAAAGAACGCCCAGACGCGGTTTTACCTACCATGGGTGGTCAAACGGCCCTTAACTGTGCATTAGACTTAGAAAAACACGGCGTGCTTGCAAAGTATGGTGTGGAAATGATTGGTGCATCGGCGGATGCCATCGATAAAGCGGAAAACAGAGAACGTTTCGACAAAGCGATGAAGGCCATAAATCTTGAATGTCCTCGTGCAGAAACTGCTCAATCTATGGATGAAGCTAAAGACGTACTTAGTCGAATCGGTTTTCCATGTATTATTCGTCCTTCGTTTACTATGGGCGGAAGCGGTGGCGGTATTGCTTACAATAAAGAAGAGTTCGAAGAAATTTGTACACGTGGTCTAGATTTATCTACCACGAATGAAATTCTGATTGATGAATCACTTATCGGTTGGAAAGAATATGAGATGGAAGTGGTTCGTGATAAAAACGACAACTGCATCATTATTTGTTCTATCGAAAACTTCGATGCAATGGGGGTACATACGGGTGACTCAATCACTGTAGCGCCTGCACAAACATTATCTGATAAAGAATATCAAATAATGCGTAATGCCTCTATTGCGGTATTGCGTGAAATTGGTGTTGAGACGGGTGGTTCTAACGTACAGTTTGGTGTTAATCCAGTAGATGGCCGTATGGTGATCATCGAGATGAACCCACGTGTATCTCGTTCATCGGCGTTGGCCTCAAAAGCGACAGGTTTCCCAATTGCAAAAATCGCAGCTAAGTTAGCTGTAGGTTATACACTAGATGAGTTAAGTAATGACATTACAGGTGGCTCAACGCCAGCGTCGTTTGAACCGACCATCGATTATGTTGTAACTAAGTTACCACGCTTCAACTTTGAAAAATTTGCTGGTTCTGACGATCGTTTAACAACACAGATGAAATCTGTGGGTGAAGTGATGGCGATTGGTCGTAACCAACAAGAATCATTACAAAAAGCCTTGCGTGGACTAGAAGTTGGCGTATCAGGTTTCGACCCGATTATTGACCTTGAATCTGAAGGCGCACACGACAAGATCATTCATGAACTTAAAGAGCCAGGTTCTGACCGTATTTGGTATATTGCCGATGCATTCCGTAGTGGCATGGATTTAGACGCTATCTTTAAATTAACGAATGTAGACCCTTGGTTCTTAGTTCAAATTGAAGACATAATTAAATCTGAATCTGAAGTAGTAAAACGTGGTTTTGCTGGTTTAGATAAAGGTTTCTTACGTACATTAAAACGTAAAGGTTTTGCTGATGCTCGTATCGCTGATTTATTAGCAGTAAGTGAATCTGAAGTTCGTAAAAAACGTCAAACGTTTAAAATTCATCCGGTTTACAAACGTGTTGATACATGTGCTGCAGAGTTTAGTTCTGATACTGCTTACATGTATTCAAGTTACGATGAAGAGTGTGAATCGAACCCGTCTGACAAAGATAAGATCATGGTTATCGGTGGCGGTCCAAACCGTATCGGCCAAGGTATTGAGTTTGATTACTGTTGTGTTCACGCATCGCTTGCACTGCGTGAAGATGGTTATGAAACCATCATGGTTAACTGTAATCCTGAAACGGTATCTACAGACTACGATACATCTGATCGTTTGTATTTCGAATCAATCACGCTTGAAGATGTATTAGAAATAGTTCGTATTGAAAAGCCTGTTGGCGTAATTGTTCAATATGGTGGCCAAACGCCACTTAAGTTAGCTCGTGCATTAGAAGCGAACGGTGTTCCAATCATTGGTACATCTCCAGATGCAATTGACCGTGCTGAAGACCGTGAACGTTTTCAACAAATGGTTGAGCGTTTAGGTTTATTACAACCAGAAAATGCAACAGTGACTTCTACTGAGCAAGCTATTCTGAAAAGTGCTGATATAGGTTTTCCGCTAGTTGTTCGTCCATCTTACGTACTAGGTGGTAGAGCAATGGAGATTGTATATGATGAAGCTGACTTGCGTCGTTATATGACAGATGCCGTATCAGTATCAAATGATTCTCCAGTATTACTTGATCACTTTTTAGATAACGCAATCGAAGTAGATGTTGATGCAATATGTGATGGAACTGATGTTCTCATTGGCGGCATCATGGAACATATTGAACAAGCGGGTGTTCACTCAGGTGACTCGGCATGTTCATTACCTGCATATTCATTGCCTCAAGAAATTCAAGATGTGATGCGCAAACAAGTGCGTGACATGGCATTAGAGCTTGGTGTAATTGGTTTAATGAATACCCAGTTTGCTGTTAAAGAAAACAAAGTGTATTTAATTGAAGTTAACCCTCGTGCTGCTCGTACTGTTCCATTTGTATCAAAAGCAACCGCGGTTCCACTTGCAAAAGTAGCGGCTCGTGTGATGGCTGGTAAGAGTTTAGCTGAGCAAGGAATAACGAAAGAAGTGATACCTCCTTACTTCTCAGTTAAAGAAGTGGTTATGCCATTTAACAAATTCCTTGGTGTTGACCCTATTCTTGGTCCTGAAATGCGCTCAACTGGTGAAGTTATGGGTGTTGGTAATACGTTTGAAGAAGCGTTTGCAAAAGCTGAGCTAGGTGCAGGTATTGAAATCGCTCGAGGCGGTCGTGCATTAATTTCAGTTCGCGACTCAGATAAAGTTCGCGTGATTGGCTTAGCTCAAAAACTAATTGAAGCTGGGTTTGAATTAGATGCAACACGTGGTTGTCATAAAGTACTTGAAGAAGCTGGCATTGAATGTCGTAAAGTAAACAAGGTATTTGAAGGGCGTCCACATATACTTGACCGAATTAAAAATGGTGAGTACAACTACATAGTTAATACGGTTGAAGGTCGTCAAGCGATTGAAGATTCAAAAGTATTGCGTCGTGGTGCATTACGTTATAAAGCGAACTACACAACAACATTAAATGCAGCATTTGCAACTTGTTTAGCAAATTCAGCGGATGATCGTGGTAGTGTAGAGTCATTACAAAACTTACATAAGAGAATTCAGTAATATGAGTACTCAAGTTCCGATGACAGTTCATGGTGCAGAAGCTCTGCGCCTTGAATTGATAGAGTTAAAAACAGTTCGCCGTCCAAAAATTGTTGCCGATATAGCATCGGCGCGTGAACATGGCGATCTAAAAGAAAATGCTGAATATCATGCTGCGCGTGAACAACAAGGATTTTGCGAAGGACGAATTCAAGAAATTGAAGCGAAACTATCTAATGTTCAGATCATTGATGTCACCAAAATGCCTAATACAGGCAAAGTCATCTTTGGTACGACAGTGACCATCTTAAACTGTGAAACGGAAGAAGAAATTAAGTATCACATCGTTGGTCAAGATGAAGCGGATATAAAAGCTGGCAAGATCTCTATAGGATCACCAATTGCCCGAGGCTTAATTGGTAAAAGTGTCGATGATGTTGCTAAGATTCAAACACCTTCAGGTATGGTTGAATACGAAATAGTAGAAGTTGAGTATATTTAATAACCTACTTAATTCTAAGCATTAAAAAACCGTCATTAGACGGTTTTTTTATTTTAGTAAGGTCAACTTCTATTTAATTTGTCCATGACGTTTACTATGTCGCTGACCCCTGAATTAATATCTGAAATGTTATCACTTAGTTTTTTAACTAATTCAGTACCTGCATTTACTTGTTCAATACTGGTTTGCATAGTTTTAGCAGCCTTTTGCGATAACTCAATATTTTGTTTAATAACATCGGCTATTTCAGTTGTTGATAAACTCGTTCTTGCTGCGAGTCCCCTAACTTCGTCGGCAACCACTGCAAATCCTCGACCTTGCTCACCGGCTCTTGCTGCTTCTATTGCTGCATTGAGTGCTAATAAATTTGTTTGTTCTGCAATTGAGCTAATGGTGTTTACTATATTGTTGATTTGATCTGATTGAGTATTTAATGCATCAAGATTTTGAGATGCAAAAGTAATATCGGCTGATAACGAATCCATAATATTAATAGTGTCATTAACCACCTCAGAGCCAAGTTGTGCCGCTTTATCGGCATCTAACGAAGTTGCAAAAACTACTTTTCGAGCATTCATCGCAGCATTTACACGTGTTGAAACATCAGTTGCAAATTTAATGACCTTAATTAATTCCCCCTTGATGTTAAAAATAGGATTGTAACTGGCTTCTAACCAAATAGTTTCACCGTTACTACTTACTCTTTTAAATTGACCCGATACAAATTGACCACGGTTAAGTGTTTCCCAAAATTGACGATATTCATTCGACTTTGCGTAATCGATCTCACAAAACATCCTGTGGTGTTTGCCTAATATTTGTTCTAAATTGTATCCAGTTGAATCAAGAAAGTTGTTATTTGCTGCCAAAACTTCCCCAGCCAAGTTGAACTCTATGATTGCCATAGAGCGTGCAATTGCATCAACCATATTTTTTTGTTCTTGTGCTTTTTCAATGGACTCTGTGATGTTAGAAGCAAACTTAATGATCTTTACTAGATTACGATCTTTATCGAAGACTGGATTATAACTAGCTTCTAACCATACTATTTCATTGTTTGCAGTTATCCGTTCATATTGGCCTTTTATATATTCACCATTATTTAGGTGCTGCCAAAATTGTTTGTATTCTTCACTTTTAGTCAAGCTAGTTTGACAAAACATCTTATGGTGATGGCCAATGATGTCCTCGAGTTTATAATTCATCAGTGTCAGAAAATTTTCGTTGGCATGAATTATCTCGCCAGAGGGAGTAAACTCTATGACCGCCATAGAGCGGTTGATAGCATCAAGTTTAGAAGTTAGCTGGGTTATTTGACTTCTCATTTCGTTTAGTTCGATCGAATGATCAGTTGTACCTTGAACGGGTTGAACATATATTTTTTCCCTACCTATATGATGATATTTAACATTGTAATATTGAAAGCGGTTTAACGATCTAAAATAAAGATAGACTATTAATTGTATTTAGATATTTATCCCATATATAAAAGCTAAAATAAGTCGGGGCAGAAACATGAGTAATATAGTTGATATAACATTAGAAAATTTTCAACAGGTTTTGTTAGAGAAGTCTAAACAAACATTGGTGATGGTTCAGTTTTGGGCAGATTGGTGTGAGTCATGTAAACAACTTAGTCCAAGTTTAGTTTCAGTAGCTGCTAAATATCCAAATGATCTTATTTTTGCCCGCGTTAATTGTGACGAACAACAGCAAATAGCAATGCAATTTGGTGTGAAAAGCCTACCGACAGTAGCCATAATGAAAGATGGACAACCCATCGATGGTTTTGCAGGGATTCAGCCAGAGTCGGAAATTTTAGCTTTATTACAAAAACACTTACCAAAAGAACAAGATGCCTGGTACGCAAGTGCCGTCGAGTTTGCGCAACAAAACAATTGGCTAGATGCCTATCCGTTATTTAAAAAAGCCTTTGAAGCAGAACAATCACGAATGGAGTTTCTGTTCGGGTTTACTAATGCGAGTATTGAATTAGGGAAATTAGAAGACGCTCAAACATTATTAGACAGTGTATTGATAGTGAACCAAGACTCTACTTATAATCAATTAATCGCTAAATTAGACTTAGCCTCGAATGCGGCGGATTCACCTGAGATTGTAAAATTACAAGCTGAACTTGCTAATGAACCTGAGTCTTTTCAACTGAAACAGCAATTAGCATTGGCCTTCAGTCAAGTGAATAGAAATGAAGAAGCATTAGACTTGTTATATGAAATATTAAAATCTGACATGAGTTTTGGTGAAGCGAAAAAATATTATTTAGATATCGTCTCTAATTTAGCCAGTGGTGACGAACTCGCCAGTAAGTATCGTCGTAAACTATATACCTTAATGTATTAATACCATCCTTATTAAATAAGCAAAAAAAGATTGGTTAACCTAACCAATCTTTCATTCTTCCATATTGATAAAAGAATCGCTGACCTGTCCGTCTAAACTGGGCAAAAGGTAAACTGGGCAGAGCGGATATTAAAGGGGAGTCAACATCTTTCTCTTGAATGAGTTCAGACAATAACTTGCCTGCGTATGCACTAAAAGAAACGCCCGAACCACAATATCCGGTAGCATAAAAAATATCATCGTCAGTCTTATGTATATGTGGCATTTGGTCAAAAGCGACCGATATCCAACCAATCCAATTGTAATCTATCGTTATAGTACTAAGTTCTGGAAAGCAGGATTTTAATTCAGATAATAACCTATTAGCGTATTTAGGTTTAGTCGCGTCTTTTCCTGAAATGGCACCTCGTCCGCCAAATAAAATTCGATTATCAGGTAATAAGCGGTAATAGTATTTTAATTCTCGAGTATCCATCATCACTTGGTGAGTGTTAAAGTTTGAGCGTTTTAACTCATCAGCTGTTAATGGCCGAGTGACAATGACATTGGTTAACACTGGTAAAATTTTGTTTTTTATTGGGGTATTTAAACCTTTAGGTGTGTATCCGTTCGTAGCTATCACTAATTTATCAGCCAACACAGATCCAAATTCCGTGTTTACTGAATGCTGTTGACCGCTTTTGGTTATCTGGTTAACTGGGCTTTGATTATAAATAGTTACCCCTAGAGAAGTCGCATACTCAGCATAACTATTAACTAACTTAAGTGGGTTAATGCCAAAACCATTATTGTAACGAATAGCCCCAAATACATTTTTATGATCGACATAATCATGACAGAAATCATACTTTGAAATGATCTCTACATCATAGTTAAACTCTTGGTGAAGGTAATTTGCCGACTCCTTTAACTTTTCAAACCAATTTTTACTGTGGGCTAGTTTTAAATAACCAAGTTCAGTTTTATCAATATTGGCTTTGGTCTTTATAGCTAAGGTGTCGACTAATTCAATAGCAGACATGAAATCATCATGTAATTTGTGGGTAGGCGCTAGTCCAAAGCGGTCAACAAGTTGTTTATAACCAAGTCGACCAGAACCTGGTAAAACAAAACCTGCGTTTCTACCACTACAACCCCAACCAATTTCGTTAGCTTCAACGACAACAATATTAGTAACGCCTTGTTGCGCTAAATGAATAGCGCAACTTAAACCAGTATATCCCGCACCAACAATAACAACATTAGCGTTAACATCACTATTTAGGGGAGCATAATTGATTGGCGATGTAGTAGAGCTCCAATACGACTCTGGAAAACCTTGTTGGTTGTTAAGTTGCTTATTCGTTAATGGATCATACATGGCTGCGATTACTCTTTATCAAATTCCAACATCATTTCAGATGCATTACAAAAACAATCTTCACCGCAAATTATGCACACATAATCTTGTAAAGCTTCATCTTCATGCCAGCGTCTTGGGTGGGTTTTTATTAACACTCCACCGGCTTTAGTAAAGTACTTAAATGATGCATTTCCAGGACTTTGCATCCAAATGTGACTTAACCCTGCTTTTGCACCCATTTGTTTTAAAGTGGTCATGGACTCAGACAGTAATTTTCCGCCCAACCCTTTTCCCTGAAAATCAGGATGGATAGTATTGCATTTAAAATAGGCGACATTCTCTGTCGCTATTGGCCAAAGCTCAGGAGTGCACCAACGGTCAAGTTGCCAATTATTAGGGGCGTAAGTGATACGAAAGCCAACTAACATGTCACCATGATACAAAACAAAGCTGGAGTTTAATCTATCCTTTATTCCCTTAAGGTGCATAGCGGCTAATGTATCTGGAAATAAATAACCGTCGCCGTGGACTAAATTCCCTAAGTTAATAACATCAGTAAAGTGCTCTTCACTTAAATTGTAGAGTTGAAATTGTGTTTTCATATTCAAATTCTTAATAGAAACGTTTTATTCATAGTAGCGTTTTTAAATAGTTTGTCTTTAATTGAAGCTAAAAATAACCTAATTCAAACGTATTTAGCTGAGTATTTACGCGGTTTGTGTGTTTATTGTTCGGTTAAACGTTTTTTGTAATTTATTTGCAATAAAGAGTTGCGCCGAAAACAAAACTCCCTATAATGCGCCCCACGTTGTCAGGAAGACACCAAGCCGCTAAAACAACAAGTTTGAATTAGGGTTTGGAGCAAGAAATCTTAGAGAAGTTTGTAAAAACTTTTAAGAAAAAGATTTCAAAATAGTGTTGACAGGGAGTTTGGGAAGTGTAGAATGCGCATCCCGGTTGAGACAGCCTTGAGCGACTAAATTGATAGTCAGTCTTAACCAGAACCTTCGGGGTTCGAAATGTTCTTTAACAACTTGTAATTAATTATCTGTGTGGGCACTTGTAAGTGATAGTAACAAATTAAGATTTACTATTCTTAAGTGTCTGTACAAACAAATTTATTTATTTGAACAGTATTTAATGAGTAGCGATTAAATGAAACACTTTAAAGTGAAGAGTTTGATCATGGCTCAGATTGAACGCTGGCGGCAGGCCTAACACATGCAAGTCGAACGGTAACATGAACTAGCTTGCTAGTTTGATGACGAGTGGCGGACGGGTGAGTAATGCTTGGGAATTTGCCTTTAGGTGGGGGACAACAGTTGGAAACGACTGCTAATACCGCATAATAGCTACGGCTTAAAGGGGGCTTCGGCTCTCGCCTTTAGAGAAGCCCAAGTGGGATTAGATAGTTGGTGAGGTAAAGGCTCACCAAGTCAACGATCCCTAGCTGGTCTGAGAGGATGATCAGCCACACTGGAACTGAGACACGGTCCAGACTCCTACGGGAGGCAGCAGTGGGGAATATTGCACAATGGGCGCAAGCCTGATGCAGCCATGCCGCGTGTGTGAAGAAGGCCTTCGGGTTGTAAAGCACTTTCAGCGAGGAGGAAAGTTTGGTGGTTAATACCCATCAGATGTGACGTTACTCGCAGAAGAAGGACCGGCTAACTCCGTGCCAGCAGCCGCGGTAATACGGAGGGTCCGAGCGTTAATCGGAATTACTGGGCGTAAAGCGTACGCAGGCGGCCATTTAAGTCAGATGTGAAAGCCCCGGGCTCAACCTGGGAACTGCATTTGAAACTGGATGGCTAGAGTGCGACAGAGGGTGGTAGAATTTCAGGTGTAGCGGTGAAATGCGTAGAGATCTGAAGGAATACCAATGGCGAAGGCAGCCACCTGGGTCGACACTGACGCTCATGTACGAAAGCGTGGGTAGCAAACAGGATTAGATACCCTGGTAGTCCACGCCGTAAACGATGTCTACTAGCAGCTTGGCGCTTAAGCGCTGTTTTGCGAAGCTAACGCGATAAGTAGACCGCCTGGGGAGTACGGCCGCAAGGTTAAAACTCAAATGAATTGACGGGGGCCCGCACAAGCGGTGGAGCATGTGGTTTAATTCGATGCAACGCGAAGAACCTTACCATCTCTTGACATCCAGAGAATTTAGCAGAGATGCTTTAGTGCCTTCGGGAACTCTGAGACAGGTGCTGCATGGCTGTCGTCAGCTCGTGTTGTGAAATGTTGGGTTAAGTCCCGCAACGAGCGCAACCCTTATCCTTAGTTGCTAGCAGGTTATGCTGAGAACTCTAAGGAGACTGCCGGTGACAAACCGGAGGAAGGTGGGGACGACGTCAAGTCATCATGGCCCTTACGAGATGGGCTACACACGTGCTACAATGGCAAGTACAAAGGGTTGCGAACTCGCGAGAGTAAGCGGATCCCATAAAGCTTGTCGTAGTCCGGATTGGAGTCTGCAACTCGACTCCATGAAGTCGGAATCGCTAGTAATCGTGGATCAGAATGCCACGGTGAATACGTTCCCGGGCCTTGTACACACCGCCCGTCACACCATGGGAGTGGGCTGCAAAAGAAGTAGGTAGTTTAACCTTCGGGAGGACGCTTACCACTTTGTGGTTCATGACTGGGGTGAAGTCGTAACAAGGTAGCCCTAGGGGAACCTGGGGCTGGATCACCTCCTTATACATAAAGTTATGAGATTTACTCGTGTCCACACAGATAATTAATTACGAATTGTGAGCAAGAAGAAGTTACAGGAAAGTGGCATAAGTTAGCGCTTGTGACTCACATATATAGGCCTGTAGCTCAGCTGGTTAGAGCGCACCCCTGATAAGGGTGAGGTCGGCAGTTCAAGTCTGCCCAGGCCTACCAATCATTCCTTCTCTGCGTTATTTAACTCGTCGTTTAGTGTACTAAACGTCCTCATTAAATGCCTTGATAAGAAAAGATTGGACTTGTCTGATTAATCGGATGAGAACCATTTAGAAATAAATGGGGCTATAGCTCAGCTGGGAGAGCGCCTGCCTTGCACGCAGGAGGTCTGCGGTTCGATCCCGCATAGCTCCACCACTTCTTCTTAAAATGAACGTGAGCTCAAATAAATACACATTAAGTTGTTTAACTTCAGTGTTTATTTATTTGAGTTTTTAATGACTCAATTGCTCTTTAACAAATTGGAAAGCTGAATAAAAAATAAAGGTATAAATCTTATTTTAATTCTTAGGGATGAATAATAAGTAATTTGTATCACTGTAAGAGAAAACTCAAGCGTTATTTATGTCGATTGTGTTTTTAGCGAACGCAATCAAAATGGCATAACCGACGACTTTAGTGCGAGAGCATTTAAGGTTGTATGGTTAAGTGAATAAGCGTATACGGTGGATGCCTTGGCAATTGGAGGCGATGAAAGACGTGTTAATCTGCGATAAGTCTGGTTAAGGTGATAAAAACCGTTATAGACCAGAATTTCTGAATGGGGAAACCCACTGCATTTTGTGCAGTATCACATAGTGAATACATAGCTATGTGAAGCAAACCCGGAGAACTGAAACATCTAAGTACCCGGAGGAAAAGAAATCAACCGAGATTTCCTGAGTAGCGGCGAGCGAAAGGGAAACAGCCGATTCAGTATGTTGTAGTGGAAGGTTCTGGAAAGTTCCGCAATAAAGGGTGATAGCCCCGTACACGAAGCAGCATATTGGACACATTAAGTAGGTCGGAGCACGAGAAACTTTGACTGAAGATAGGGGGACCATCCTCTAAGGCTAAATACTCCCAATTGACCGATAGTGAACCAGTACCGTGAGGGAAAGGCGAAAAGAACCCCTGTGAGGGGAGTGAAATAGAACCTGAAACCGTATACGTACAAGCAGTAGGAGCAGACTTGTTCTGTGACTGCGTACCTTTTGTATAATGGGTCAACGACTTATATTTTGTAGCAAGGTTAACCGAATAGGGGAGCCGTAGGGAAACCGAGTCTTAACTGGGCGAAATAGTTGCAAGGTATAGACCCGAAACCCGGTGATCTAGCCATGGGCAGGTTGAAGGTTGAGTAACATCAACTGGAGGACCGAACCCACTAACGTTGAAAAGTTAGGGGATGACCTGTGGCTAGGAGTGAAAGGCTAATCAAACCGGGAGATAGCTGGTTCTCCCCGAAATCTATTTAGGTAGAGCCTCGGACGAATACTTACGGGGGTAGAGCACTGTTTGGGCTAGGGGGCCATCCCGGCTTACCAACCCCATGCAAACTCCGAATACCGTAAAGTAATATCCGGGAGACACACGGCGGGTGCTAACGTTCGTCGTGGAGAGGGAAACAACCCAGACCGCCAGCTAAGGTCCCAAAGTTTATGTTAAGTGGGAAACGATGTGGGAAGGCTTAGACAGCTAGGAGGTTGGCTTAGAAGCAGCCACCCTTTAAAGAAAGCGTAATAGCTCACTAGTCGAGTCGGCCTGCGCGGAAGATGTAACGGGGCTAAACATAACACCGAAGCTGCGGTAGCGTAATTTATTACGCTAGGTAGGGGAGCGTTCTGTAAGTGGTTGAAGGTGAATTGAGAAGTTTGCTGGACATATCAGAAGTGCGAATGTTGACATGAGTAACGATAATGGGGGTGAAAAACCCCCACGCCGAAAGACCAAGGGTTCCTATCCCATGCTAATCAGGGTAGGGTAAGTCGGCCCCTAAGGCGAGGCAGAGATGCGTAGTCGATGGGAAACAGATTAATATTTCTGTACTTTTAATCATTGCGATGGGGGGACGGAGAAGGCTAGGTGAGCACGGCGTTGGTTGTCCGTGTGAAAGTGTGTAGGCTGAATTCTTAGGCAAATCCGGGAATTCACTAGGCTGAGACACGAGACGAGTCACTAAGGTGATGAAGTCATTGATGCCATACTTCCAGGAAAAGCCTCTAAGCTTCAGATGATTAAGAACCGTACCCTAAACCGACACAGGTGGTCAGGTAGAGAATACTAAGGCGCTTGAGAGAACTCGGGTGAAGGAACTAGGCAAAATGGTACCGTAACTTCGGGAGAAGGTACGCCGGCATTGGTGATGGGACTTGCTCCCTAAGCTGAAGCCGGTCGCAGTGACCTGGTGGCTGCAACTGTTTATTAAAAACACAGCACTGTGCTAAATCGAAAGATGACGTATACGGTGTGACACCTGCCCGGTGCCGGAAGGTTAATTGATTGGGTTATCGCAAGAGAAGCTCATGATCGAAGCCCCGGTAAACGGCGGCCGTAACTATAACGGTCCTAAGGTAGCGAAATTCCTTGTCGGGTAAGTTCCGACCTGCACGAATGGTGTAATGATGGCCACGCTGTCTCCACCCGAGACTCAGTGAAATTGAAATCGCAGTGAAGATGCTGTGTACCCGCGGCTAGACGGAAAGACCCCGTGAACCTTTACTACAGCTTGACACTGAACATTGAGCCTACATGTGTAGGATAGGTGGGAGGCTTTGAAGCGAGGACGCCAGTTCTTGTGGAGCCAATCTTGAAATACCACCCTTGTATGTTTGATGTTCTAACATTGGTCCCTTATCGGGATTGTGGACAGTGTCTGGTGGGTAGTTTGACTGGGGCGGTCTCCTCCCAAAGAGTAACGGAGGAGCACGAAGGTTTGCTAAGTACGGTCGGACATCGTACGGTTAGTGTAATGGTAGAAGCAAGCTTAACTGCGAGACGGACATGTCGAGCAGGTACGAAAGTAGGTCATAGTGATCCGGTGGCTCTGTATGGAAGGGCCATCGCTCAACGGATAAAAGGTACTCCGGGGATAACAGGCTGATACCGCCCAAGAGTTCATATCGACGGCGGTGTTTGGCACCTCGATGTCGGCTCATCACATCCTGGGGCTGAAGTCGGTCCCAAGGGTATGGCTGTTCGCCATTTAAAGTGGTACGCGAGCTGGGTTTAGAACGTCGTGAGACAGTTCGGTCCCTATCTGCCGTGGGCGTTGGATGATTGAGAGGGGCTGCTCCTAGTACGAGAGGACCGGAGTGGACGAACCGCTGGTGTTCGGGTTGTCATGCCAATGGCATTGCCCGGTAGCTACGTTCGGAATCGATAACCGCTGAAAGCATCTAAGCGGGAAGCGAGCCTCGAGATGAGTCATCCCTGACAGTTTAACTGTCCTAAAGGGTTGTTGAAGACTACAACGTTGATAGGTTGGGTGTGGAAGCGCTGTGAGGCGTTAAGCTAACCAATACTAATTGCCCGTGAGGCTTAACCATACAACGCTTAAGTGTTCTTGAACGCTGATACAAATTTCCTTTATTTTTACTGATATTGTTCCTGACAATATTCAGTACTTCCTACATCCTTGTAGGTCGTTACTTAACTGATAACTCGGTTAAGAAGCTTTCCATTGTTAAATACGCAATAACGCTTTTGTCTGGTGGCAATAGCGCTGTGGGACCACCTGAATCCATTTCGAACTCAGAAGTGAAACGCAGTTGCGGCGATGGTAGTGTGGCAGTCGCCATGCGAGAGTAGCTCACCGCCAGACTCCTATTAGAGAAACCCGTTGATCGTAAGATTGACGGGTTTTTTGCTATTTGGCGTTTTAAAAAACAGCTACGAGTTGCGAGGAATAGCAAAACCAAAAGCGCCAGACTCCGCTCGTAAAATACAACCCCATGCTCATTGAGTGTGGGGTTTTTTATTGTCTACAATTTAAGTTTAAATTACGCTTATAGCTTTTAAAGCTACCCGTTGTGTGATGTGAATAATGTTAAGTCATCTATCTTTTAGTTATAAATTTTTTATTAATATGTTCTTCCGAAAGTTTTTACCGTATTGTCTGTTCTTATTAGTCAGTTAATTTATATAAATGTAGATATATAGCAGTTCAAATGAATAATAATGCATTAGTGAGTGGGGCTGGACTTGGGTTTCGTCGTGAAATGGAGTCTGAATTAGATTTATTAACCACAGAATACGTGGATTTTTTAGAAGTGGCTCCAGAAAACTGGATGCGATTAGGGGGAATACCAACACTTATTTGAGCAAGTTTCAGATAAACATAACATGGTGACTCATGGTTTGTCTTTATCCCTTGGTAGCCCAGATCCGCTAGATATTAACTTTGTAAAAGAAGTTGGCCAATTCCTACGTAAATATAAAATCAAACATTACACTGAGCACTTAAGTTACTGTTCAGCTGATGGTCATATGTATGACTTAATGCCAATCCCGTTCACAAGTGATGCAGTTCATCATGTTGCAAATAGAATTAAACAAGTACAAGACATCTTGGAGCAAAAGATTGCTATTGAGAATGTTTCTTCTTATTTAAGTCAATCGTCAGAATTATCTGAACTTGAATTTACTAATGCTGTTCTGGAAGAATCTGACTGTCTATTATTGTTAGATGTAAATAATGTTTATGTAAATTCCATTAACCATAAATACGATAGTAAAACCTTTATTCAAGGTTTACCGTCTGAACGGATCCTATATGGCCATATTGCAGGTCATTATGATGAAGCGGATGACTTAAAGATTGATACTCATGGGTCAGATGTCATAGATTCTGTTTGGTCGTTACTAGAATTTGCCTATCAAAAACATGGTGTATATCCCACGTTGTTAGAACGGGATTTTAATATTCCTGCAATGGATGACTTGTTCACTGAAGTAAATATGATTAAGAAAATACAAGCTAAGTATCAAAAGGAGGCTGTTAATGAGTAATACGAATTCATTCCAGGCTCTACAGTTACAATTGGCGAATAGAATTAGGACCGGAAAAGGTGAATTGGACAACATAGAGTCTAGACGTGTCACTATTTACAAAGAGTTATTTTTTAATAACATTGAGAGTTTTTGCAGTACGGCCTTTCCGGTAACTCAAAGTCTGTTGGGTACTGAAACATGGGGGCGTTTAGTCAGACGTTTTTTCGTTGAACATCAATGCGAAACACCTCATTTTATTGAAATTTCACAAGAGTTTCTGTCATATTTAATTGAAAAACAAAGTGACTACCCAGATTTCCCTTATCTTGCTGAATTAGCGCATTACGAATGGATTGAATTAGACTTAAGCGTTAAACCCAATGTTTATAAAACAAACACAGAAAATGATGGTGTTAATAAGCTAGATGGTTTTATTCTGTCACCGGAGTGTTATCCATTATTATATAATTACCCAGTGCATGTAATCTCTTTAGATAATTATGACACTATTGAGCCTCAACTAACGGGGCTCGTGGTGTATCGAAATGTTGAATTTAATGTGAAGTTCATTTTAGTCGATCAATTAACCGTCATCCTTTTGCAATTAATTCAACAGAATGCCGGTATAACAAAACAATCACTTATTAATGAATTGATTGGTCTGAACGAAAGTTTTACGGAAGCACAAATGGACGACTTTTTAGCCAATGCATTGCCTCGTTTTTTACAGCTAAAGTTAGTAAAGCCAGCATAATATTCATAGCGTTAGAACATGGTCATTATTATTGTTAAATAAATCATTTCAAAGGTTTTTCCAAAGCAGCCAATCTGTCATACTGGAATGGTAATATTAGTATTTAGGTAAAACATGTTAGATTTAATTAAAAGTAGTATAAAAACCATTCCAGATTACCCAAAAGCTGGGATCATGTTTCGTGATGTCACCTCGTTAATGCAAAACGCAGAAGCCTTTGCTAACACTATTGAATTATTTGAAACCAAATATAAAGATCAAGGCATTACTGCTATCGTTGGTACGGAAGCGCGTGGTTTTATTTTTGGTGCGCCTTTAGCATTAAAAATGGGTATTCCATTTATTCCTGTAAGAAAACCAGGTAAGTTACCTCGGGCAGTTATCTCTCAAGATTATCAGTTAGAATATGGAACTGATACTATGCAAATTCACACCGACGCACTTACGTCTGCTGATAAAGTATTAATGGTAGATGATTTACTTGCCACTGGCGGTACAATCGAAGCAACAACGTCACTGATTAGACAATTAGGCGCGACAGTAAACGACGCTTGTTTTGTTGTTAATTTACCTGCTTTAGGCGGCGAAAAAAGATTAGAAAAAATTGGATATCAATTGTTATTCATTAACTGAGTTTGATGGCGAATAGCTAAAAGGTTAATTAAATGAGTTATCAAGTTCTCGCACGTAAATGGCGTCCTGCAAAATTTGCTGAATTAGTTGGTCAAGAGCATGTTAAAGCTGCACTTATCAATGGATTGAGTAATCAAAGGCTTCACCACGCTTATTTATTTACCGGAACTCGTGGGGTGGGTAAAACCACCATAGCTCGTATTTTTGCGAAAAGCTTAAATTGTGAAACAGGTATTTCTGCAGAACCTTGTGGACAGTGTGGTACTTGTTTAGATGTTGATGCAGGACGTTTTGTCGATTTAATAGAAATTGATGCGGCATCAAGAACTAAAGTGGGTGATACCCGAGAAATTTTAGATAACGTGCAATACGCACCGACACGAGGTCGTTACAAAGTCTATCTAATAGATGAAGTACACATGTTGTCACGTCACAGTTTTAACGCTTTGTTAAAAACGTTAGAAGAACCACCTGAACACGTTAAGTTCTTATTGGCCACCACAGATCCACAAAAGCTGCCCGTCACAATATTATCTCGCTGTTTACAATTTAATTTACAAGCTTTGTCGATTAAACAAATATCGGAGCAGTTAAATCACATTTTAGTTGCGGAACAACTTCCATTTGAACAAGAGGCGTTATTACTGTTAGCTAAATACGCCAAAGGTAGTATGCGGGATGGATTAAGTTTAACAGACCAAGCTATTGCTCAGTCTGGTCAAAACGTTACCTTAGAGATAGTGCAACAAATGATGGGCACAGTTGATATCAGCTGGAGTCAAAATATATTGTCTGCAATATTAAGCAATGACGCTGATAGTTTGGTAAATGAATTTGCCCGATTGACCAAACAAAATCCAGATATTGATAAGGTTTTAGATGATTTATTAAGTGTTTGCCATCAAATTGCGTTAACTCAAATTATGCCAAATGCAGCACAATTGAATCATAATATTAGCGAATTTATTACGGCTGCAGCTAGCCAAGTTGCTCCCCAAGTCGTTCAAGTTTATTACCAAATTTTGCTACAAGGCAAACGTGATTTAAAAATTAGCTCAGACCCATACGCTAGTTTTGAAATGATATGTTTAAGAATGTTGGCATTTAAACCTGTCACTGATTTTTCTGATTTAGTGGTAAAAAAACTCTGAAATAGATTTGCCCCGTACCCCAATTACCGAATCTGAGCAAAATAAAAATGCAGTCTCGCCAGTTGTTGAGCCTCAGTTAAAAAGTATTCCTGATGTGAATGCGTTGCAAAGTCAAACTCAGCCAACTGATATGGCTAGCTTTGAAGCAGTAACAACAGAATTCACTAAGCCGATAGCAAAGCAAGATGATTTAGGCACAGAGACATTGCATTCTAAACCTGCTGAACAGTCAATTGACGCTCAGGAAGCGGTTACTGAAAATGAGTTGTTGGCGCAACAGAACTTTTACAACGATATGGCTCAAAGCCAAGGTTTTGCGCCTCAGCAGCCAACGGAAGTTAATATTGCCGACGATAACTCTGTTACACAAGACTTAGAACATACACCTTCTAACGAACATCAATTCGTTAATCCGAATGCCGAAGCTCCACCAATGAATGAGGATGTTGTTAATAACACGTCTGTTGTTTCAGAAGGAACTGATCCTAACCCTAGCACTTTAGAGTTTGATAGCCCGGTTATGGCTATTTTGGCCGCTCGTGGTTTTGACAGTAATTTAAATCACGCTATACCTGAATCCCAAAATGCGGAGCAATCTCAGAGTACAGAGGTAAATTCTTTACACCATGAGGGTGTTAGCGAAGATAATCAAAATGCAGAAACAAACAATGACGTTGAAGTGTTCGAACCGGAAGCTGAACTTATGCCTCTGGAACATGAAGAAGTTAGATATGCACATCAGGTAGACAATTGGGCATCGTTAATTGAAAGTTCTGATTTAGCCGGAAGGGCAAGGCAGCTAGCATTGCATGGTGCGGTGGAAATAAATGATAATCATATTGAGTTAGTGGTTAAACAAGAGTTTGCTCACCTGTTAAACGATAAAACGGAAGCTGAACTGAATGAGGTTGTGCTTAGGTTAGCGCCACAATGTGAGTTTATCATTAATAAATCTGAGTTAGTGGAGTATGCACCTGCTGAGATCCAAAAAGACATTAACCAAAATCGTCAACAAAGAGCAGAGCAAAGCATTAATAACGACCCTATGGTTAAAACGTTATTAAATGAGTTTGACGGTAGGATAGTCGCCGGCTCAATTACGCCATTATAGGCAAAATTAACGGACTTGTATTTTATCAATTAGGCCATATTTATTGGTCATTAACGATTTAGTATCAAAGATTAATATTTAAAGAAATGAGGAAATGAATATGTTTAAAGGCGGAATGGGCAACATCATGAAACAAGCCCAAGCAATGCAAGATAAGATGGCAAAAATGCAAGAAGATTTAGCCAAAATGGAAGTGGTTGGTGAATCAGGTGCAGGTCTTGTTAAAGTCACTATGTTAGGTAGTCACAGCGTTAAACGTGTCGATATTGACGAGTCTTTAATGGAAGACGACAAAGACATGTTAGAAGACTTAATTGCAGCGGCAATTAATGATGCGGTTCGTCGTGTTGAAGAAACCAACAAAGAAGAAATGTCAAAAGTTACTGGTGGTATGGGCATGCCTCCAGGTATGAAACTTCCATTTTAATTAGCCGATAATATGAGCCAATCATTATTAGCGAATCTGATCGAGCAATTACAATGTTTACCTGGTGTTGGGCCTAAAACGGCTCAACGCATGGCGTTTCATTTATTACAAAGAAAACGTCAGGCCGGTAAAGAATTAGCGGCAGTATTACTGGATTCAATGGACAATATTGGCCAATGTTCAGAGTGCCGTAATTACACTGAGCTAGAATTATGTGACATTTGTAAAAACAGTAAACGAGCCATCGATGGTACTTTATGTATTGTTGAAAGTGCTTCTGATTTAGCTGCTGTTGAGCAAAGCGCACAATTTAGTGGACGTTATTTTGTTTTACATGGCTGTTTGTCACCCATTGACGGTATTGGTCCAAGTGAAATTGGTTTATTCCAATTAGAAGAACTATTAGAAAATGGTCATGTTAGTGAAGTGATTTTGGCATTAAATCCCAGTGTAGAAGGTGAAGCAACCTCACACTATATTGCCGATATTTGTAAGTCTCATAATATTGCTATTACTCGAATTGCGCATGGTATACCTGTTGGTGGTGAATTAGAAATGGTGGATAGTTCAACTATTACTCATGCATTAATTGGCCGAAAACTGTTCTAATTAATTTAAAGCGCTAAGCCAAAGTTGTAAGGTGGTTATATTTAACTCAAATAACCATCTTATCTTTCACCTCTCCCTTGATTTTCAAATATACGCTCCTATTAAGTTATCAACGTTTCGGCAGATAGACCGAATTTGATACACATTAAACACAGGAGATCTTACAGATGGCTGAAGCAGCTGCTCAAGGTAAACAAACTCACGGTTTTCAAACCGAAGTCAAACAACTATTACAACTGATGATCCACTCTTTATATTCAAATAAAGAGATCTTTTTACGCGAACTTATTTCAAACGCAGCGGATGCATCAGATAAATTACGTTTTGAAGCTTTGTCTAATAACGACCTTTATGAAAATGATGGTCAGTTACGTGTACGTGTAACCTTTGATGAAACTAAAAATACCATCACAATTGATGACAATGGTATTGGTATGACTCAACAAGAAGCGGCTGAGCATTTAGGTACCATCGCTAAGTCGGGCACTGCCGATTTCTTCAAAAACTTATCAGGCGATAAAGCAAAAGACTCACAACTTATTGGCCAGTTTGGTGTTGGTTTTTATTCAGCGTTTATCGTAGCCGATAAGGTTGTTGTACGCTCACGTAAAGCGGGTGACGATGCGTCAGCGGGTGTTGAATGGACCAGTGAAGGTGAAGGCGAATTCACCTTAGAAACCATTACAAAAGAAAACCGCGGTACTGAAATCACGTTATTCTTATCCGAAGAAGAAAAAGAATTTGCCAATAACTGGAAACTTCGTGAAATCATCAAGAAATACTCAGACCATATCTCTACGCCAGTAGAAATGTGGAAAGAAGGCACACCTGAATCTGAAGGTGAAGACGGCGAGAAAATTGCTGCTACGCCAGGTGAATGGGAAGTGATTAACAAAGCCGACGCTTTATGGACGTTAGACAAGTCTGAGTTAGAAGATAAAGACTACCAAGAGTTCTACAAACATATCAGTCATGACTTTGACGACCCAATGACATGGGCTCATAACAAAGTTGAAGGTAATAGCGAATATACATCATTATTATATATCCCTAAAAAAGCGCCTTTTGATTTATGGAACCGTGATAAACAACGCGGACTTAAACTGTACGTTCAACGTGTATTCATCATGGATGACGCTGAGCAGTTTATGCCAACATACTTACGTTTTGTAAAAGGCTTAATTGACTCAAATGATCTACCTTTGAATGTTTCTCGTGAAATTTTGCAAGATAACAAAATAACGCAAACATTACGTAAAGGTTGTACAACTCGTGTGTTAAAAATGTTAGACCGCATGGGTAAAAATGATAAAGAAAATTATCAAACTTTCTGGAACGAATTTGGCCAAGTGCTAAAAGAAGGGCCAGCTGAAGACATGGTAAACAAAGAAGCTATCGCAAAACTACTGCGTTTTGCTTCTACTCATACCGAAGATGCAACTCAATCAGTTGGTTTTGTTGATTACATTGAGCGTATGAAAGAAGGGCAAGATAAGATTTATTATATTGTTGCTGACTCATACGAAGCGGCGAAAAACAATCCTGCATTAGAGATCTTCCGCAAGAAAGGCGTTGAAGTGGTACTTATGTATGACCGCATTGATGAATGGTTATTATCTCACCTTAATGAGTTTGACGGTAAGTCATTAGTTTCAGTTACTCGTGGTGACTTAGACTTAGGTGATTTAGACGACGAAGAAACCAAAAAAGCACAAGAAGAAGCGGATAAAACATTTGAATCTTCTGTGGCAAGAATGAAAGCGGTATTAACGGATAACGTTAAAGAAGTTAAAGTTTCACATCGCTTAACTGATTCACCAGCGTGTATCGTGACAGACAATGCAGACATGAGCCCACAAATGATTGAGTTGATGAAACAAATGGGACAGCCTGTTCCAGATGTTAAACCTGTATTTGAAGTTAATATGGAACATGAGTTAGTTAAACATGTCGATCAAGTGCAAGACGAAGAACAATACAAACAATGGGTTGAAGTGTTATTAGACCAAGCGACGTTAGCAGAGCGCGGTACATTGACTGACCCAGGTTCATTTGTAAAACGCATGAATGACTTAATGTTGTCATTAACTAAGTAATAGAATCTTAATCCTGTAGAAACACAGAAGTAAGAAAATGATACAAAAAAAGGAGCTTATGCTCCTTTTTTTGTACAGTTTAAAGTAAAAAGAATTAGACTTTAGTCGGTTCCCCTATCACGCGGGTTGTCATCCCTTTTGTAATATGACAATATTCCCGACAATATAAAGATTTCTAAAAACTATCAATCTGAGGACATATCCATGCGGATAATTTTACTAGGCGCACCGGGCGCTGGTAAGGGGACACAAGCTCAATTCTTAATGAATAAATACGGCATCCCGCAAATTTCAACTGGCGACATGTTACGTGCTGCTATCAAAGAAGGTACGCCTTTGGGGATAGAAGCAAAAAAAGTAATGGACGCAGGTCAATTAGTGTCAGATGAACTGATCATTGGTTTAGTAAAAGAACGTATTACAAAAGCTGATTGTGCAAATGGCTTCTTGTTAGACGGTTTCCCTCGTACTATTCCTCAAGCTGATGCAATGAAAGAAAATGGTATTACCGTTGATCATTGTTTGGAATTCGATGTACCGGATGAAGTGATCGTTGGACGTATGTCTGGTCGTCGTGTTCACCCAGGTTCAGGTCGTGTTTATCATGTTGTTTATAATCCACCTAAAGTGGAAGGTAAAGACGACGTGACTGGTGAAGACTTAAGTATTCGTGATGACGATAAAGAAGAGACTGTTCGTAAGCGTTTAGGTGTTTACCATGAACAAACGCAACCACTCGTTGCTTATTACAAAGCTGAAGCTCAAGCTGGAAATACAAACTTTACAACGATTGAGGGTACTCAACCGGTTGAAGATATTAGTGCAAAGTTAGCTGCAATATTAGGCTAATTACTATATAAATTATTTATAAAGCCCACATATTTGTGGGCTTTTTTATTTCAAAAGCCAATTGCATATATTGGTTAATAATTAAAAGGTAGTGATAATGAATGTTGAATTTACAGCGTTTTACGCTGGTATACTGGGCTTATTTTATGTGGCTTTATCATTTAGGGTGATATTGTTGCGTCGTAAGTTCCAAGTGGGCATAGGTCACGGCAAAGAGCGTGAGCTACATAGAGCAATACGTGTTCACGGAAACTTTTCGGAATACGTGCCTTTGGCTTTATTTCTATTGTTATTATTAGAGCTTAATGGCGGCCAAATGTGGGTCTTACATGTACTTGGATCTATGTTGTTTTTGGGTAGAATTTTACATGTTATGGGGCTAAGTAAGAGTGCGGGTACTTCGATGCCAAGATTTGTTGGCGGCACCTTAACCTTTGGTATGATGATGATAGCTGCAGTGCTTAATATTTTGGTTGTGTATTAATACATAGATGAACTGCTAAAAAATATATAAACACAAATTCTAGATACAAAAAAACCGAAGTGGCGAACCATTTCGGTTTTTTATTATTCTTATAACAATCTTAAATTAAAGCGCTTAAATTAAAGAGCTTTGATTTGAGCATTAAAGCGACTTTTCTGACGAGCTGCTTTATTTTTGTGAATAAGACCTTTAGTAGCATAACGATCTAAAACAGGCACTAGAGCAACGAATGCTTCTTGTGCTTCAGTTTTTTGACCAGCAGCAATTGCTGCAACTACTTTTTTAATGTAAGTACGCATCATAGAGCGACGGCTTGCGTTGTGACGACGACTCTTTTCAGAAGTTATAACGCGTTTCTTAGCAGACTTTATGTTAGCCAAGGCTGACTCCTAAATAATAATTCTAAATTTACCGGTTTTTAAGGCCGCGAAGTTTGCCTTTATTTCAAACTTTTGTCAAACCCTTTGAACAATATATGGAAGATAATATAATTAATTAATTCTGAGAAAGACTTTATCTATAAAAAAAGAGTAATATCTGGCACTCTAATATGTCATATCCCCTCGTTTAACTGTTTAATTTAAAAGGTAATTCACTTGGCCCTGTTGCGTTCTGGTTTAATAGTCTCATTTATGACATTGATCTCTAGGGTATTAGGATTAGTGCGAGATGTTGTTATAGCAACTTTAGTTGGTGCTGGTGTTAACGCCGATGTCTATTTTTTTGCTAACCGAATTCCCAATTTTTTAAGACGTTTATTTGCCGAAGGTGCGTTTGCTCAAGCATTTGTTCCTGTATTAACGGAAGTTAAAGAAAAACATGGGGATGATGAAGTTCGTGAATTAGTGGCTAAAGTAGCTGGAACATTAGGGGTTATTGTCACACTTATCACTTTATTCGCCGTTATAGCTTCACCGTTAATTGTAATGGTGTTCGGTACGGGCTGGTTTATCGAGTGGATGAATGATGGGCCTGATGCAGGCAAGTTTGAAATGGCGTCAGTGTTATTGAAGATCACTTTTCCCTATTTATTCTTTATTACGTTTGTAGCGCTATCTGGCGCAGTATTAAATACCTACAATAAATTTGCTGTAGCGGCATTTACGCCAGTATTTCTAAATATAGCCATTATTGTTTGCGCCATCACGTTACGAGATTCATTTTCAGATCCAGCCTATGCATTGGCAATCGGTGTATTTCTCGGCGGGTTAATACAGTTTTTATTCCAATTGCCATTTATGGCGAAAGCTGGGTTGCTGGTGTTGCCAAAGTGGGGATGGAATGATGTATACGTAAAACGTATTCGTATCTTGATGTTACCGGCTATTTTAGGTGTGTCTGTGCATCAGTTAAACGCTTTGGTTGATACGGTTATAGCTTCGTTTTTAATTACAGGTTCTATAAGTTGGTTATATTACGCTGATAGATTGATTGAGTTTCCGTTAGGTTTGTTTGGTATTGGTATTGCCACTGTAATTCTGCCGAGCTTATCAAAATTACATTCTAATGATGATCCTCAAGCGTTTCAAAATACCATTGATTGGGCGGTACGTTTTGTCTTGATGTTAGCCTTTCCTGCTATGGCGGGGTTAATGATTTTAGGGCCATTAATTATTGAAGTGCTGTATTTGCATGGAAAATTCACCCCTGACGATGCCATGCATGTTCAGTGGGCGCTGGTGGCGTATTGTTCCGGTCTAATGAGTTACATGACGGTAAAGGTACTAGCGCCAGGCTATTTTGCAAGACAGGATACTAAGACGCCAGTTCGCATTGGTATCATTTCAATGCTGGCCAATATCGTTTTTAACTTTATGTTAGCGCCGTTTTTTGGTTTTGTCGGTTTAGCTATCGCAACCGCTATGTCAGGTACGTTAAACGCCGCGTTGTTGTACAAAGGATTACATCAACAAGGAGTGTATAAAATATCTCGCCAGTCGCTAATTTGGATTGGTAAATTGTTGTTGTCGACTGCATTGATGGGTTACGTCGTATGGTTAAGTCATGTTAATTGGCCGTTAGAAGTAACTGCATTTTCTCACTTACTCATAAAATTATTTGGCTTAATTAGCATTGCCATTGTTTGTTATTTTATTGCGCTGTTTAGTTTAGGTTTTAGACTCAGGGATTTGAAATCCAACTTTTAATCTGCAGATTATTTAACCAATTTAAACTAATGTCGGTTTAAATTGGTTATATTCCCTTTTATCCAACAGAATTAGCCTGTTGCACGCTAGTAATTGCCCATCGTTTACCGTTATAATTTGACCGTTTTTTTATCTTTAAAAGTAGTGGTGATGGAGTTAGTTCGCGGTTTAGTTAATATTACTGAAAATCATAGAAACTGTGTTTTAACCATAGGTAATTTTGATGGTGTGCATATCGGGCACCAGTATGTTTTACAAAAATTAAAACAAGCAGCACTTAAGTACAATGTGCCTGCTGTAGTAATGTTATTTGAGCCACAACCACAAGAAGTTTTTCTTAAAGATAAAGCCTCTGCCAGAGTATTAACGTTTCGTGAAAAATTTGAAAAGTTAAAACGTATGGGAGTCGACAGACTAATTTGCATTCGATTTAATCCTGCTTTTGCGGCCATGACTGCAGAGCAATTTATTGAGACCTTATTAGTTAAAAAATTAGGGGTGAAACACTTAATTGTTGGCGACGACTTTAGATTTGGCCAAAAGCGAATTGGCAATTTTGAATTGTTACAGCAACAGTCAAAACAGTTTGGTTTTAATGTTGATGACAGTAAAACGTTTGAATATTCCAATAAGCGGGCAAGCAGTACGGAAGTACGCTGCAGTTTAAATGAGTCTGACTTTGAAGTTGCCTCTGCCTTATTAGGTGAACCATTTAAATTCCATGGCAAAGTGATACATGGCGATAAAAATGGTCGGAAATTTGGATTTCCAACGGCAAATATAGCGGTAAAAAGAAAAGTATTACCAATTAGAGGCGTATTTGCTGTACAAGTACAATGGCAAAATAAAGGTTTCTTTGGTGTAGCCAATATTGGCAATAAACCTACGTTAAACGGGGTTAAGCCAGTATTAGAAGTGCATTTGTTTGACTTCAATGACAATATTTATGGGCAAAGGTTAAGTATTGAACCTTTGTTTAAAATCCGAGATGAACAAAAATTTAACTCGGTAGATGAATTAATCCAGCAGATCCACGCAGATGTAAATACTGCAAAAGCTGAACTATTTAAATAAATTATTCGAGCATTACCAATCAGGTATTTACTCTTAAATTATAAATTACGGACCCAGTAAACATGAGTGATTATAAACATACTCTTAACTTGCCAGAAACTGCATTTCCAATGCGTGGCAACTTAGCTCAGCGTGAACCTGTCATGATCAAAGAATGGCAGCAGAAAGAATTATATAAACAAATTCGTGAAGCTAAAAAAGGTAAAAAGAGCTTTATTCTTCATGATGGACCTCCGTATGCCAACGGTGATATTCACTTAGGTCACTCAGTAAACAAAATTCTAAAAGACATTATCGTTAAGTCTAAAACGTTATCTGATTTTGATTCTCCGTATGTACCGGGTTGGGACTGTCACGGATTACCAATTGAATTAATGGTAGAAAAGAAAGTAGGCAAGCCTGGTAAAAAGGTTACCGCAGCAGAATTTAGACAAAAATGTCGTGACTACGCAGAACGTCAGATCACAGGCCAATTAGATGGTTTTGTGCGTTTAGGCGTATTAGGTGACTGGCAAAACCCATACAAAACAATGGATTTTAAATCAGAAGCCAACATCATTCGTGCGCTAGGTAAAATAATTGACAACGACCATTTACAAAAAGGCTCTAAGCCAGTTCATTGGTGTACGGACTGTGGTTCTGCATTAGCAGAAGCTGAAGTGGAATATAAAGATAAAGTCTCTCCAGCCATCGATGTTAAATTTACAGCAACAGATGCGGATGCACTTGCGAATAAGTTTGAACATGTAGAAGGGCACGAAGGTAAAGGCGATATCTCTTTTGTTATTTGGACAACAACACCTTGGACTATGCCTGCTAACCGTGCAATTGCGGTAGCTGCTGACGTTGAATACGTATTAGTACAAGTTGAGGCTGAGGTTCCATTTAGATTAGTGGTTGCAGCATCATTATTAGCGGATGTTATGGACAGATATGACATCACTAAATTCCATGCACTTGGTTATGCCAAAGGTGAGTTATTAGAAAATGTTGAAGTTAAACATCCATTCTTAGATTTTACTGTGCCAGTTATATTAGGTGAGCATGTAACAACTGACGCAGGTACTGGTTGTGTGCATACGGCTCCGGGTCATGGTCAAGAAGATTTCACCGTTGGTTTAAAATACGGATTAGAAGTTGCTAACCCTGTTGGACCAAATGGTGTGTATGTTGAAGGCACAGAGTTCTTTGCTGGTCAGCATGTATTTAAAGCCAATCAAAGTGTGATTGATGTATTAACAGAACATAATGCGTTAATGAAACACATCAATATTGAACATAGTTACCCGCATTGCTGGCGTCATAAAACGCCAATTATTTTCCGTGCTACCCCACAGTGGTTTATCAGCATGGACAAAGCTGGGTTACGTGCTAAATCATTAGAACATATCAAACAAGTTGAATGGTTACCTGAGTGGGGCCAAAGCCGAATTGCAGGCATGGTTGAAGGCCGTCCAGATTGGTGTATCTCACGTCAACGTACTTGGGGTGTACCAATTGCATTGTTTATCCATAATGAAACGGATGAATTACACCCTAAAACACACGACTTGTTAGAGAAAGTCGCATTAGCGGTTGAAGAAAAAGGCATTCAGGCTTGGTGGGATTTAGATCAAGCTGAATTATTAGGCGCTGACGCTGATAATTATCGTAAAGTACAAGACACATTAGACGTTTGGTTTGATTCAGGTGTGACTCACCATTTTGTTATAGATGCGCGTGAAGAGTTTACCAAAGCGGCAGATTTGTACTTAGAAGGTTCAGATCAACATCGTGGTTGGTTTATGTCATCTCTTATGACGTCTATCGCTATGAATGATAAAGCCCCTTACAGCCAAGTATTAACCCATGGTTTCACCGTTGACCAAAAAGGTCACAAAATGTCGAAGTCATTAGGTAACGTTGTTTCTCCTAAAGATGTGACCGGTAAATACGGTGCTGACATATTACGTTTGTGGGTTGCTTCTACCGATTACACGGGTGAGATGACGGTTGCGGATGAAATTTTCAAACGTTCTGCCGACACATACCGTCGTATTCGTAATACGTCACGATTCTTACTCGCTAACTTAAATGGCTTTAATCCAATCACGGACACAGTGCCAGAAAATGAAATGGTGGCCCTTGATCGTTGGATTGTTGGTAAAGCAGCACGTTTACAAGCTGAAATAATAGAAGCTTACGACAAGTACCAATTCCATGTGGTTATGCAAAAACTAATGAACTTTTGTTCGGTTGATTTAGGCAGTTTCTACCTAGACGTGATCAAAGACAGACAGTATACCGCCAAGGCAGATTCCGTAGCTCGTCGTTCATGTCAAACTGCGTTATATCATATCGCAGAAGCAATGACGTGTTGGATGGCGCCTGTATTATCATTCACCGCACAAGAAATTTGGCAAGCATTACCAGCTGAAACAGCGGCTGGCAAACGTGGTGAATTTGTATTTACCGGTGTTTGGTATACCGACATTGAACAATACGCTGGTGAAGTAAATATGGGTGACGATTATTGGTCACAAATATTAGCGATCAAAGACGAAGTGAATCGCACACTAGAAATCGCCAAAAAAGACAAACTAATAGGCGCGTCTTTAGAAGCCAATATCACTTTGTATGTAAACGACGAAATTAAACAAAAATTAACCGTATTAGAAGATGAATTAAGGTTTATCCTAATCACTTCTAAAGCGAGCGTAGACTCAATTGCGAATAAGCCGGACGCAGTAACCAATTCTGAGTTAGAAGGTGTTTATGTAGCGATTGAAGCCAGCAGTGCAACTAAGTGTGAAAGATGCTGGCACTACACTGACGATGTTGGTCAGCATGCTGAACATGACGATCTTTGTGGCCGTTGTGTTGACAATGTCGATGGCGAAGGTGAGTCAAGGAAGTTCGCTTAATGTTAAATGCGTTCAAAGAAACAGGTTTAAAGTTTTTAGCTTTAAGCCTGTTATTAATCATAGCGGATCAATTTAGCAAAATATGGATCATCAATAATCTAGCTTTATATGCAGATATTAATGTATTGCCAATTTTTGATATTACCTATGTTCGTAATTATGGTGCGGCATTTAGCTTTTTGAGCGATGCTGGTGGTTGGCAACATTATTTCTTCACCGGCATTGCGCTGGTGATCAGTGTGCTTTTGATCTATTGGATGTATAAAACCCCAGTGAAACAGACCTGGTTATTGGCCGCTTACGCGCTGATATTAAGTGGTGCCATTGGTAATGTGATGGACAGACTCAACTATGGTTACGTGGTCGACTTTTTACATTTTTATTATCAAGATTGGCATTTCCCTGCGTTTAATATTGCCGACATGGCCATTAGTTTAGGCGCAGGTTTATTAATATTAGATGCGATATTTGAGCAAAAAAATAGCGCTCAATCGGAAAACCAATCAGCAGAAAACGATTCACCAAAACAGGTTAAGAAATAATAAATATGAGTATTCAAAACGGCAGCGAAGTAATTTTTCATTTCTCAATCAAATTGTCAGACGGTTCTGTTGCAGACAGTACTAAAGTTAACGGCAAACCTGCCAAGCTTACTATTGGTGATGGTAGTTTAACGCCAGGATTTGAAGCTTGTTTAATGGGATTAGAAGCGGGCAAAGAAGCCTCTTTTACGTTAGAGCCAGAACAAGCATTTGGCCAACCTAACCCAGACAATATTTATTTTGTTGATAAAGATAAGTTTGGTGCTGAAGTACCAGCAGAAGAAGGTGCGATAGTGGCCTTTACTCAACCTGATGGCACGGATTTACCTGGTGTGATTAGAGACGTTGCTGGTCAGTCAGTAACGGTTGATTTTAATCACCCTTTAGCAGGACAAACCTTGACCTTTGATGTTGAAATCATTGAAGTCAATACGGCTACACACTAGAGGTTTATGATGGAAATATTATTAGCTAATCCAAGAGGTTTTTGCGCAGGTGTAGACCGAGCGATTTCAATCGTTGAGCGTGCCTTAGAGATATTCCAACCGCCAATTTATGTGCGACACGAAGTGGTTCATAATAAATTTGTCGTGAATGGACTTAGAGATCGTGGTGCCGTGTTTGTTGATGAATTAAACGAAGTACCAGATGACAGCATTGTTATCTTTAGTGCCCATGGTGTGTCACAAGCGGTGCGTCAAGAGGCCGCTTCTCGTGGTTTAAAGGTATTTGATGCTACGTGTCCTTTAGTTACAAAAGTACATATGGAAGTCACTCGAGCATCAAGAAAAGGTACCGAGTGTGTGTTGATTGGACACCAAGGTCATCCTGAAGTGGAAGGCACTATGGGTCAATACAGTAATGATGAAGGTGGTATTTATTTAGTTGAGTCTCCAGAAGACGTTGCAACATTAAATGTTAAAAATCCATCAGCCTTGTATTACTGTTCACAAACAACCTTGTCGGTAGACGATACCGCTGATGTGATAGATGCATTAAGAGCTAAATACCCTGAAATAAAAGGGCCACGTAAAGATGATATCTGTTACGCCACGCAAAATAGACAAGATGCGGTTCGTGATTTAGCCAATAAAGTTGATTTAATGTTAGTGGTAGGGGCAGCCAATAGTTCAAACTCAAACCGTTTACGTGAACTATCTGAAAAGGTAGGTACTAAAGCTTATTTAATCGATGATGCCTCTAATATAGATACCAAATGGTTAGAATCTAAGCCCAATGTAGGTGTTACTGCAGGTGCATCAGCGCCAGATGTTCTAGTACAAGGCGTGATTGACCGACTAAAAGAGTTAGGTGCATCAACGGTAGTAGAAAATCCAGGTAAAGAAGAGAATATCGTATTTGCGGTTCCAGCCGAATTACAATAATTAACCAGACATAATTAATTTACCTAAAATAGTTACAAAAAATAATTGATGGTCTAGGCTTATTTAATCGTTTGATTTAATAAGCCTACCATCATGCAATACAGCAAAACGGAATTCGCTGCAAGAAAGTTAACCCAAGGGTCGAGTTTAATCGAAGTACTTGTTGCGTTAATTATCTTCTCTATTGGCATGTTGGGCATTGTTGGTGTACAACTCAGTCATAGCCGTTCAGCCCAAATTACCAATCAATTTATCCAAGCTAACCTCATCGTTACCAATTTAGCCAATCGGTTAATTCTCAATAAACAGCACATATTCACGACACAGACTCAGGGACTATCACATTCGTATTTCTTCCCTGAATCCTATGACTTTGCTCAACTGGGCGGATGCCAAGGATCACACTATCAATGTTTTTGCCTTGAGCCACCAATAAACATCACAAATTGCCGGACAACTACGAACCTAAACATTAGTTTATGTAATAACACTCAAGTGGCCTTGTTTGATATATATGAAGTGAGTTGTATGTTGGCACTGATGTCTAATGACGCGACAATCTCGATTCATCCAACGGTGTTGAATACAACTTCTGTATTACTAGAAATAGCCCTTATTTGGCCAAGTTTATCTTCACCTCAAACCACTAAGTCGTCCGGTTGTCAGCAAACACTTCAAGCATTGAATAAAGCCGTGACGCGTTATGTGTGTTATTCACAGCAACTTGTACTGACCGAGGCAACATATGAAAGTTAATAGCGGCTTTTCGCTGATTGAGTTACTTGTTGTTTTAACAATAAGCGCCGTATTACTAACCTTAATTACCCGAATATATGATGCCAATCATAGACTCTTTTTAACAAACAAGGCCTTTACAGAGTTGGCGCAAGAGGGTCAGTATATTATTCCTTTTCTCAATTCAAATATCAGTTCAGCGGGTTACAGCAATGAATTTCTTCCAGAATTAAATAGGCTGATTGATACCGACTTAGAATCTGAGTTTATAACGAAGAATCCAGTCGTGAGTGGAGAAAGTTTTAGTGCTTTTCCTTTAATAAAAAGTGTAGAGGGGGAGCAAAAGTCGGATCAAATTGTGATCAATACCATAGCGGCCAAAACGTGCACAGGAACAAACTTTGACTTTAATGATGGCGAGTTATTCCATGCTGTTAATCATTATTATATTGATGGCACAACACTGAGATGTAAGAGTTACGATGGCCGTTATTTACGAGGAGTAAAATTAACAACAACGTCAAACTATTCAGTTTCTTTATTAGAAAACGTGCAAGACATGCAAATTCAATACGGTGTCCAATTTAAAGGCATTAGTGTGGATGAATCCGACCAATTGAGTTGGGTTAATGCGGATGTGTTAGCCAATATAAATAAAACAGCGACCGCTGACGTTAAACTGGTAGCGGTCAATGTCGCTCTTTTATTGGGGAAGACATTGATTACACCGTTAGCCCAACCAACTAAGATTAAATTACTTGGTAATGATCATATTGAGCTGCCTAAACAGTTAATACTGCGCAAGTTTGAAACCATGATTGTATTGCAAGGTTAACTGACGTTATGACCAAAATTGCGCTTTTACAACAACTTAATAATGCCAAAGTGTGCAAACAACAAGGCAGCGTATTGGTCGTTGTTTTGGTCTTTTGGGTTGCAATGAGTGTGATGTCGGTGTCGTCCATTACATCGACTCACTTACAACTGCAATTAGTCCACAACCAGCAAACCTACCAGTCTGGATTAATTCAAATTTCAAATGTGAAACAACTGATATTGAACCAACTATCGAGGGATAAATACTCAGAACGCATTTTGCAACTACCTAGTGTTTTGGACAGTCATAACCAGCTTGTGGATCCACACGATAAGGTTTGTGAGCAAGGTGCTATTGAAAAGTTAGACATCAATGTTAATCAACATTCGGAGGTGATAGGCAGTGATAAAATATTGAGCTATCTCATGCTTCTGTCCATTGAGTTAGTTCAGCCGTCTCAAGGTAACGATGTGATTACCTTATCAAGTGAACGAAACGAAATAATACTCCTCCAGCAATGTTTGCAGTTACAAAGTTCAGACATATGGCTTGTTGATACTTCTATTATAAAACGCCGTGGTCGTGAAACATTTGCAGTAACGATAATAAACCAAGATACAAAAGTAAGGTGGTTAGGGGAAGAGAAGTGACTAACTTACAAATTAAACCATGTCTAAATACGATTCGATATTTACTATTTAATGGCTTTAGCTTAATAGAGTTATTATTGGTGTTATCAATAATATCCATGCTGCTAACTTTTGGCGTTAACCGTTATGTGGATTACATACACAAAGGTAGCTTGTTGCAAGCCCAATCTGATTTATTGATGTTAGGCAGCCGATTAGAGCAATATAAATTATTTAATGTAAGTTATTTTGGAGCTGCGGGATCACAAGTGTCACCTGAAAATACAGGCGCGCCATGGATTTTTCAATCTTATTCCCCAGCAGATAAGCCTGAACAAAAACGGCTATTTAATTTATCTATTTTATATGTCAGTGACAGTGGTTTGGAATATCAAATTGTTGCCACACCGATTGATAATAAAAGTGTTCATACCCAAAAAAGACCGAGCTTTGGCCGTTTAATATATTATTCAGACGGTAGAAAAGGGTATGACAAAAACAACGATGGCGAATTTTCAGCAACTGAAATGTGTTGGGACTGTTAATGAATTTACATTTAACAGCACCTAAACGATTGGTGAGCCAGAAGGGATATTTGTGGCTTCAACATACTAAATTAAAAGCATTTAGCTTGGTAGAGATGATGTTGGTTCTTTGCCTGATCACGATAATGACTCTGGTGGTGAGCCCTTCATTGGTTACGTTTTTGAACAAGGCCAAGCTATCCAGTCAATTGAATATTATAAATTCACAATTGCAATTAGCCAAATCGACCGCCGCCACTCAATTTGTTTATGTTGTCTTTTGTCCTACGGATAACCGTATTCGATGTAGCAATAATTGGAGGGATGAAATAATTAGTTTCATTGATAAAAATAACAATGGGGCTGTGGAATCGTTCGACACAATTATAAGTTCTCACAAAATCCCAAAGTCTTTAGACATTAACGTGAATAGAAAGATGATTAAGTTCAGTCCAATAAATACAGCCGCTACCACGGCGGTAACGGTTTCGTTATGTTTTGGAAAACGGCTAAAAAAGGCCTTGGTTGTGTCTAATGTTGGTCGAATACGATTGTCCAACGACTTAACTAAAATTAATTGCAATGAACAACTTAGATGAAATTGTAGATGTAATCCGTTAAGTTTTATTGCTAATATTTAATTTATTATAAAGAAAAAAGGAATATTTAAATGCGATTTTTAACTCTACTTTTAGTGGGACTGTGTTCACTAATGTTGAATGCGGAAACCATACCAATTACGCACTTCAGTCAAATGCCAACCATAGCGCAACCGAGTGTTTCACCAGATGGCAGTAAAATAGCGGCCATATTTAATACCACCGATCAGACGCAAGTGGTTATCTCAGATTATGGCTCCACCGAATTAAAAACAATCGTCGCTTTAGGTGGAGAGAAATATAGAATTGATAATATTGCTTGGGCTAACAACCAAAGAGTTTTGGTAACGGTATCTCAACCTTATGTTGCTTTTGGTATTCGAGTTAGAACTACCCATATCTATTCTGCCGATCTTAAAGGTGAGTCAGTATTTGAATTAAGAAGAAATAGAGGTGGAAAACAAACGGCTAATCAGTTTTATTTTGAAAGCCCAACCTTATTAAGTGTTCTAGAAAATGACCCGGCTCATATCTTGGTTACTTTACGTGATGAAAGAGATGATAACTATTCTTCGGTGTTCAAAGTTAATGTAAACACGGGGGACTTCTCAAAATACCTACCTAATGCCAATAAAATCGTTGGTTGGTCTCCAGATAAAAATGGTGACATTCTGTTAGGTATTGGTGTAACAGGTCAACGTAATGATTTAACTAAAATCGTTTATGTACGCAAAGATACCAATTCAGATTGGAAAAAAGTTAAGACCTTTACACCATATGAAAGTGAAACGTTTGATCCCGTTTTATATGACGCTGAATCAAATAGCATTATTGTATTATCTGACCACAAATTGCATAAACAAGCGTTATGGAAGTTTGATATTGCAACGGCAGAGTTTTCTGAATTGTTAGGTGAAGCACCGGGAACATTAGATGTCTCAAGTGCGATAGTAGAATCTAAGGGGAATAGTAGAAAAGTGGTTGGTTATCGATACATAGATAACTTTGTGAAACGCATATTCTTCGACAAAGAGAAATTGAATATATCATCACAAATAGAATCTCTATTTGCTAAACAAGGTTTAAAAGCGACGTTATACGACTTTGATGAATCAGAAACAAAATACATAGTATCAGCGGTGAGTGACAATTCACCAATGAAGTTCTACTTGTATGATAAATCTAAACAAAATATCTCTTATTGGTTCAGTCAATACCCATATTTAGAAGGTAAGAAATTAGCTTATGTGTCGGCAATTACATTCAAAGCCCGAGACGGAATGGAGCTAAAAGGATATTTAACATTACCTAATAATGTTGAAAATGCACCATTAGTTTTATTCCCGCATGGCGGACCTTATGCAAGGGATTATCAATACTTTGACCCATTTGTGCAAATGATGGCGAATCAAGGTTATGCGGTTTTACAAGTGAACTTTAGAGGTTCAACGGGTTTTGGTAATAAGTATGAAACCGCTGGATATCATCAGTGGGGTAAGGCCATGCAAACGGACTTATTAGATGCGGTGAATTGGGTAAAAGAAAATGGTTATGCAGATACCAGCAACGCTTGTATTGCAGGAGCCAGTTATGGTGGATATGCTGCATTAGTGGCCGGTTTCCAAACGCCAGACCAGTTTAAATGTATTATTAGTATTGCTGGGGTATCGGATTTAAACGAGCAAATGTCACTATGGAGAAAGAAAGGTTTCCTAAGTTATATTGAAAATGCGGTTAAAGGTGAAGATGAGAGTATTAAAGCTATCTCACCAATTTTCCATGTTGATAAGTTTAAAGTGCCCGTATTACTTATTCATGGAAAGAAAGATCAATTGGTTAGTTACCGTCAATCTGAATCTATGTACGATGCCCTTAAAAACGCAGATAAAGAGGTTGAGTATCAAGAGTTTGAATACGGTACACATCATTTAAATGATGCCAACAATCGTATTAAATCTATGGAATTAATGGCTGAGTTTTTAGCAGAACATTTGAAAGACTAAGACATTCGCTGAATGGCTAACATTAGAATAAACGCCCTATAAATAGGGCGTTTTTTTTATCTAGTTAACCCCGAGGGTTATTGATCAACACCTTTTCACATAAACTCATGGCTAGGTTATTGTCATAATAAGCGGCTTCATTAATGAAGGTTGGATAAACCGTTTGTGCCCCTTGGTATAAAATTTCCGTACCATCAAATAAGGCAAATACTGGATCGCCTGGATTCAAAGCTTTAAAATCATTACCTTCAATATTTTTATGAACCATACCAATACGTTGATTGTGCTCATTGACTGGCAAAGTTAAACACTCTAAATAACGGAAAGCCTCCGTTGACTTAGGCAGTTCCGGTAGGTTATCGGCATTATATAAGTCAACAAAGTCCAGAATAGTCGCGGTCATTTTAGCCATTTGTTCATTGACTTCGTGTTTTAATACACCTTGAGAAACCGGACCAACTTCAACTATCACTCCACGTTTCCCTAAGGTGCATAACAAATGATGTTCGTCATTTGATTTATGTTCTTCATCTAAATAGACAATAACTTCAGGCATGATATGTCGAATATAAATAGACAATAAGTCATAAAATTCACCTTGCTGAGGTACTAATAATGTTGGTCCCATATTTGATGTTGTATTATGTAGGTCTATCACTAAATCAGTTTTAGCATTACCTTTAGGGCCAAGCTGCTGATTAATAACTTTCGCACGGGATTGTTCGTAATTAGACAATGTCATGTTAGCCAAAGACTCAGAGGAAAACTGTCTATTTAAATCACAATCGTAATAACGTTTGTTATTACTTATCGCTTTGGTATTAGCCAATAGCGTCTGAGTGTTAAATGAGTTTCTGATTAGAAAATTAGGTTCATTGTCACGCCAATAATTGACCAGATAAATACCAGCCAATTCGTTACCGTGTGTGCCGCCTACTACGGCTACGTTATTAATTTTATTATTCATTTTTCAACTTCTAAATTTCACATCAACTAACCTTATCAGGATCAGTTATTAAGCCACAATATTAATTTATTGCTAGGTATAAATAAAAGAGATATTAGGGTCTATTTTGCCCCCAAGCACTAGATTTTCCGCAATGAAAATCGTTAAAAGGTAAGTTTATTAAGGTTAATCGCCTGTGTGTTGTTAGTGTATGTTGATATTATTGCCTACAGTTAGGCGAGCTTTATTCGCGGTTCATTATTTCAATTGAAAATGGGTATACACAAATGTTTAAAAAGCCAGTGACTTGGATTGTATTATTGTTAATTTGTATGTTGGCATTTGTTTATTGGCCAGCGGCTGAACAATCAAACGGACAACAAAGTGGAAAACAATTACCACTCGTTGAAACTCAAGTGGTATCTAAACAATTTTTGAAAGATGAGATAATCGCATTAGGGACAACTCAAGCCAACGAATCCATTATTTTAACAGCCCAAAGTACAGACCGTGTTAAGTCTTTGCATTTTGAAGACAGCGATAAAGTGGAAAAAGGACAATTGATCGTTTCTTTAGAACACGCGGAAGAACAAGCCGAAGTTAAAGAATTAGAAATAAAACTGGCTGAACAAAAAAGACAATTACAGCGTTTATTAGATATTAATAAAACCAGCGCGCCAGCAGAAAGTGCTATAGACAGTCAAAAAAGCTTAATGGAATCGACACAGGCCCAGCTTTCAGTCGCCAAAATACAATTATCAGAAAAATACATCTACGCCCCTTTTGCCGGTAAATTAGGGTTGCGTCAGATCAGTGTTGGCCAATTACTTACCAGTAATACCGAAATTACAACCTTAGATGATTTATCACAAATTAAAGTAGAGTTTGAGTTACCTGAAAAATACTTAAACCGAGTGAGTGAAGGTCAACCGGTATCGGCTAAAAACATTGCCTACGGTCAGACCTTTAATGGCACGATTTCGAGTATCGCGTCTCGTTTAGACAAAGCGACTCGCTCATTTAAAGTGCGCGCTCTGTTTCCAAATTCAGACTTGAAATTACGTGCTGGCATGTTATTGCAGTTAATCGTTGAAACACAATCAATCGAAACGTTAACGGTACCAGAAACTTCAATCATCCCAATGAACGCAGAACATTATGTTTACAAAGTAATAGATAATAAAGTACACAAAGTGTTGGTTGAGACGGGCCGTCGTAAACCAGGTGTGGTTGAAATACTGTCAGGCTTGGTAGAAGGTGACGTTGTGATATCCCAAGGTGTCATCAAAGTAAGAGATGGTTCTATGGTGACCACCGCAGCACAAAATTCAAAACAAACTAAATCAACTACAAATACGAAGGGGTAAGGTATGTTGTTATCTGACCTATCGGTAAAACGTCCCGTTTTTGCCACTGTTGTTAACATGCTGTTAGTGACCTTTGGTGTGGTTGCCTTTTTTATGTTGTCATTGCGCCAATACCCGGACATCGACCCCCCAATTGTTTCAGTTAGTACTAACTATCCTGGCGCGTCAGCGGAAATAGTCGAAAGTAAAATAACTCAGATATTAGAGGGGCGAATTTCTGGCATTGAGGGAATAAAAAATATTAACTCAAGTTCACGTAATGGTCGTTCTCAGATCACCATAGAATTTAAAACCAGTCGCAATATTGATTCCGCAGCCAATGATGTTCGTGAACGTGTATCAAGAGCATTAAACAACTTGCCAGAACAAGCGTTACCGCCAGAAGTCTTTAAAGCGAATGACGATGAAGATGTTATTGCATGGTTTGTAATGAACTCAGAAACCATGAACAACTTGGAATTAACGGACTATGCCAAACGTTATATTGTTGACCGCTTTGCCGTTGTTGATGGTGTTGCCCGTGTTCGTTTAGGTGGCTCACGTGATTATTCAATGAAAGTCTGGTTGAACAAAGATGCCATGGCTGCACGTAACGTAACGGTTGCAGATATTGAAAACACGTTACGTAAAGAAAACGTAGAACTGCCAGCTGGTGAAGTGAAGTCAACCGATAGAACCTTCAATGTTCGTATTGAACGTGCGTATAAAACTCCAGAACAGTATAAATCGCTGGTGGTTGGCAAAGGCGAAGACGGATATTTGATCCGTTTAGGTGATGTCACTGAAGTTGAATTAGCCGCAGAAGATGAAGAAAGCACGTTCCGAGGCAATGGTAGTAACATGGTGGGTCTTGGAATAATTAAACAATCTAAAGCCAATACTTTAGATGTGGTTAGAAATGCCAGAGCAGAATTAGCCCGTTTACAAGAGAGTTTACCGGCCGGAACAAAAATCTCAGATTCGTATGATTCATCGGTGTTTATCGCTAAATCAATCGAAGAAGTGTATAGCACGTTAGCCATTGCCATTGCTTTGGTTGTGTTAGTTATCTATCTATTTTTAGGCAATGTAAGAGCGACGTTTATCCCCGCGATTACGGTGCCAGTGGCCTTAGTGTCTACTTTCACCGTTTTGTTGATGTTGGGCTTCTCCATTAACTTATTAACCCTATTAGCCTTGGTACTCGCTATTGGTTTGGTGGTGGATGACTCTATTGTGGTATTGGAAAATATTTATCGTCGAATAGAAGAGGGCGAATCGCCGTTAATGGCGTCTTACAATGGTGCGCGAGAAGTTGGATTTGCGGTAATAGCCACGACGTTAGTATTAGTGTCAGTGTTTTTACCTTTGGTCTTTTTAGAAGGCAATGTAGGCCGTTTATTTGTAGAGTTTGCTATCACAGTAGCCACGGCCGTTATCTTCTCAAGTGTTGCCGCGTTAACATTATCGCCTATGTTATGTTCAAAAATATTAAAACATAGAAAGCGTGAATCTAAATTTGGGGTTTGGTTAGACAACGGGTTTAATAAATTAGAAACCGGATATGAAAACCAACTTAAATCAACCGTTAATAACAAAGTAGGCTTAGCTATTATTATGATATTGGCCGTAGCCGCGATTGTTGGTTTATTTCAAACTATCCCACAAGAGTTAGCACCTAAAGAAGACAGAGGTAATTTCTTTGTTATGATCCGTGGTGCGGAAGGGGCTAGTTATCAAAATAGTGTGAACAACACCGAACAAGTAGAACAGCGTTTATTAGCCTATTACGAACGTGGAGATATTCATCGAGTTATAGTAAGAACACCAGGGTTTGGTGGCAGTGCCGGTATCGCTATTGTTGGTATGCCTGACTGGGAACACCGCACTAAATCCACTAATCAAGTGATGGATGAAATATCTGCAGAACTGCAAGAGTTAACCGATATTAGAGCGTTTGCCATGATGCGAAGTGGTTTGGGCGGTCGTGGTATTGGCAGCCCTGTACAATTTGTTATTCAAGGTGACACTTACGAAGAGTTAGCCAAATGGCGCGATATTATTCTAGAAGAAGCCAGAAAGAATCCAAACTTGTTGCGTTTAGACAGTGACTTTAAAGAAACCTTGCCTCAGTTATTGGTAGAGATAAACACAGAACGCGCATCGGATTTAGGTGTGTCGGTAGCCGATATTGGTGGCACATTAGAAGCCATGTTAGGCCAACGTCGAGCAACGACTTATATTGAACGTGGTGAAGAATATAATGTATTACTAGAAGGACGCGATGAGCAGTTTAATAGTCCGTCCGATTTAGATGGTTTATACGTACGTTCGGCCACAACAAAACAGCTTATTCCATTGTCAAACTTAGTGACGGTAAATGAACGGGCAACAGCGAGTCGATTAAACCGTTATAACCGTATGCGTTCAATCACCATCGAAGCTAACTTAGCGGATGGTTATACATTAGGCCAAGCATTAGACTTTTTAAATCAAGTGGTTAAAGAAAATATCACAGGCAATGTGAATGTTGATTACAAAGGTCAATCGTCTTTGTACAAAGAGTCTGGCAGTTCAATTGCTTTTGTTATGTTGATGGCTATGGTAGTGACATATCTTGTTCTGGCTGCTCAGTTTGAAAGTTTTGTACATCCACTGGTGATCATGCTGGCGGTTCCTTTAGCGGCACTCGGTGCGTTAATGGGATTACAATTAACCGGAATGACACTTAATATTTATAGTCAAATTGGACTGGTGATGTTAATAGGTCTGGCCGCTAAAAATGGTATTTTAATTGTCGAATTCACCAATCAATTACGTGACAAAGGTGGCGAATTTAAAGATTCATTGATCCAAGCATCAAAACAACGTTTACGTCCAATTGTCATGACGTCGTTCTCAACCATTATGAGTGCTGTACCGCTGATGATAGCCTCAGGTGCTGGGGCTGAAAGTCGCTCTGTAATCGGAGTAGTAATTTTCTTTGGTGTTGCCTTCTCAACTATCTTAACCTTGTACGTCATCCCAATGGCGTATTATTGGATTGCCAGAAACACAGGCTCACCAATGGCAATATCGAATGAGATTGCCAGACAAAGTGAAATTGAAAGTGCTGCTAATAATGAGTCTGAGAAACCAGCGGTATAGCTTTTATAGTTAGCTTCTTATAGTTCATTTTTATTATCCGATGTTAAGGGAGCACAGCAGTGGCTCCCTTTTTGTTCTATATCAAGAATAAAAGAAAGTAATCAAAGCCATGTAATAATGCTCTGCATCAATTAAAACGGATAAATATATCACTGAAGTTAACAAAGGCAGGAAAACTTCGAAGAATTAAAGTGATACTTTATTTTAAGGGGGACTATGCTCCAAGTCGTTTCAAAATTAATTGTAATAATTAATATCTTATTAAATATTCGACAAACCAAAGATTATTCATTGTTATTACCAAGCCAAGCACCAAGTGGGCGATGGACAACTGATATCTGGTCAAGAAATGATGGTTTTACTGTTAATGCTGGCTTTAGGGTTAAGTTTGAGGACTAGGGTTAATTTTGCGGAGTAAGGGGATGTTAGTTTTTAGTTACCGCTGAAATAATAATGACAATTTCTTAGTAGTACTTATGAAGGCTCCTTATGGGGCCTTTGTCGTTTTTAATGTCGGTTCCAGTTACTCATATTAACGTCGTGTAATATCGGTCTGGAGTAATAAATACAACTAACTCGTAATGCGGTGTACCCATTTATTCGGTTTTGAATTGCACCAAGACTAAAGACCGTGCTGCTGATACAGAATATGACCTAATGCAAGATTGTTAAAGTTGTTTAAGTTTTTGATTTTAAAAGGGTATTTTTATTTTTAATTATTAATAATAAAACGGTTGCTGTCTAACTAATATTGAATAATAATTGCGCGCTTTTTTAATCAAGCAAGACGATGGTTGACGCCCTGTCAATCCGTGAACAGGAGTAAAACATGAGTGACTTATTCGGCATTGCCATTTTGATATTCTTTGGTGCCTTGTTTGCTATGTCAGAGATTTCCATTGCTGCTTCACGGAAAATCAAATTAAGAGTTATGGCCGATGAAGGTGATGACAAAGCTGCAGCCGTACTTCGCTTGCAAGAGCAGCCAGGGAGTTTCTTCGCTATGATCCAAATCGCCCTTAATGCCATCGCTATTTTAGGCGGTATCATTGGTGAACAAACCTTAACCCCTTATACATCTGAGTTAGTAGCACTGGTGTATTCTGGGCCTATGGCTGAGCAAATTAGTTTCTTGTTGTCGTTCTTAGCCATCACATCGTTATTCATATTGTTTGCGGACTTATTGCCAAAACGCATCGCCATGATCATGCCAGAAGTTGTCGCGGCAAAAGTTGTTGGGCTGATGAACGTTATCACCTATGCATTAACGCCGCTGGTAATGCTATTTAATAGCATCACTAATTTAGTATTACGTATTTTTAAGATGCCTATGGTACGAGAAGACGTGGTTACTACCGAAGACATCGTTGCCATGATGGACGCGGGGGCTGAACACGGATCGTTACAGCAACAGGAATACCAACTGCTAGGCAATGTGTTCGAACTTGAGGGCCGTACCTTGCCAACTGCAATGACTACACGAGACGCCATCGTCTATTTTGACATTAAAGATGACAGCGAAACGATTAGTGCCAAGATTTTAGAGCACCCGCACAATAACTTCTTAGTGTGTGACGGTCAGTTGGATAGAGTTGTTGGTTCGGTCGAGTCGAAACAGATTTTACGCCAACTACTAAAAGGTGAATCTGCCCATTTGAAAGACAGCATGCTCCAAACTGAACTGTTTTACTTACCAGAAACCCTAACACTGTCGGAAGCACTTAACGAGTTTAAATCTGCGATGCAGCCTTTTGCTATCGTGGTTAACGAATACGCTATGGTAGTTGGTCTAGTGACGTTAAAAGACTTGATGAGTAGTTTTATGGGGGACTTAGTGACCATTCACGGCGAAGAGCAAATAGTCCAGCGTGATGCCAATTCTTGGTTAGTGGATGGCGTGACGCCGATAGTCGACCTAATGAAGTTGTTAGATATAGATGTATTTCCTAACGATAATCAGTATGAAACCCTTGCCGGATTCCTGATCTATACGATGAAACGTCTACCAAAACGCACCGATTATGTGATCCACGACGGTTATAAATTTGAAGCCATAGATGTCGATGGCATCAGAGTCGAGCAGCTGTTAGTCACACGCCTGAGTGAACCTACGGCAGCAACAATTGAGACAAACGAGGGTTCTTAAGCCTTTTTAGTAAGAAGGTTCTTAAGTTTTTTACTAATAGGCATACATAAATGTGTCCGTATTTATGTGAACGCTCAAGTTTCACCTTCTCAACGCTTTCTCGTTATTCTAATTGAGAACAACATCCCTTATTCGGCATCCTATTCAATATGACGTTAAAATTTGTCTTGCGCTAGCGCGATTTTCCTGTGATTGACTCTGGTCATTGGCAAATGCTTTCATCGCATTTTTTATAGTTGAACCTTTAACATTGGATTGCGACAGAGCCATGATAGCACTGGTTTTAAGGACATTACTTTGTGTTTTTAATGAGTCGACAATACATAGTAATTGATGCTCATCTTGAGCAAAACGTGCTATTGCAAAGTAGCTATTGCTGCGAATTGATTCATTTGGGTGCTTACATAAAGGTTGCAAGGCTTGGGCAAGTCGGAAATAAGAATCCTTAGAAAATGATTGTGATTGTAATAAGCCAAATACATTATCGATGACTTGTTCATTACTCATTACATCGAATAAATTAAATAGAGCAATCAGTAACGCTTCTTTTTCGTCTGAGCTTTTTATCTTCCTGCTTGAGATTATTTCTAAACCGATCAACTGGTCGTTTGGTTGTTGGGACGTCAATAACATTAGCGCGGTATTAGTTACTTTTTTACTTGGGTTTAATGCTAGATCTGGCAAAAGATACTTTGCAAATAATGTGTTGCTTGGGCTTTGTTGCAAAGCATTTAAAATTGACGTGAGTACTTCTTCGGAATGACTCGCTTGTTGGTTTAATTTAGTCGCTATTTTCCGAGCATGTTGTATGTCTTGATAATCAACACTGGTTGCTTTTTCTAACAATAAAGTCAAATCACCAGTGTTACTCGCCCTAAGTGAGCTTGAGAATAGTATTACAATCAAAGACGTGACAATTATTATAGTTTTGATCATGATGCTCCGTTCTAAACTTAGTTTGAATTGGAATGATGCCGACATCATAGTGTGAATGCATTGATGTCGGCAAGGAAAAGTGATCACCCTGCGTTCCAAGAAAGAGATGAACGATAACTTTCCAGTACACTTAGTTCACTGGAAGATAAGCTAAATCGTTTTAACGAACTTGCTGCCATTGCCCTTACTTCTGGCAAGCCATTCATATTTTTCACTTCGTTTAACAAGGCATATTTTAAATTGTCTCCTCTAACTGTGCTTTTTTCAATGGCCATAGCCGCGCTGATCTTCTCGTCAATGCTTCCTGATTGCATTGCATTTAACAAAGGTGTTAGCTGTTCTTCATTTTTAGCTTGTTTTGCAATAGAGAACAGACTTTCACTGCGGACCGACTCTTCCGGATGCTGACTTAACTCTTCTAAACGAGTTAATATCTCTCTGTTTTGTTCACTTGAGATCAGCATGTCTGGCATTGCTCTCATCGCCGTTTGCAGTATTTGCGGGTCGGCAGTATTGTCATGCAGTGAATCTAACGCAATGTTCATGGTTTCTTGGTTGGCAACGCCCAAGTCAGCAAGTAACTCCAATCCCGTTAGTTTGTCATTTCTATCATTTGATAAGGCCAACTCCTGAGCATAATTTTCAACTTTAGGGTGTTTGATTTTGGTTAAAATCTGCAGTAATTCATATTTGATATCTTCATTATCAATCTGCTGTTGAAATGAAAGTAACAACTGATCCAGTATCTCATTATCGCCTTTTGCTAAAGAAAGCAGAGTTTGTTTGAATTTTGCAATACCCTTAAAATCTTTATTGGAAATTAACTCAGGTAAAAGTTGTAATGATGCTATAGCCATTTCAAGATCATCATTAACCACATTGTAAAAAACGCCTTCAGGAGCCAGGTCATTGTCTTGTTTTACCGTTGTCTCTTTGGCTGTAGATCTACTGCTGTTAATCACCGTTTGGTGAGGTCTTGCAATGGTTTGTTGTTTGCTTTGATTATGCTCAGCCAATATAGGCTGCTGAGTCAATCGCTCAGAATTATTAGTTGAGTTAGCACTTGCTAAAAAATAGCCCCCGACTGCGCCTACTAACGCAGCAATCACCAAAGGCCCTAAAGCCTTTGGTGACGACATATCAAACAAACTAGCCATTAGTTAGTCGACGCTTCCATTATGGTTTGGAATTTCTGAGCGTAGCCTTGAATAAGTGAGGCTTTGTCAGTGCCGTTAATAACACGACGAGCATTCCAGTAGTCGGTCGTACCAGAATAGATGTATTGACCAATAGAACGACCAGTGAAAACACCATTAAATGACCCATATGACATGACTGTATATGCAATATCAGGATCTAAAGCTAACTCTGGGTTTGCATATAAATCAACATTAATGCCCAATATGCTATTCACATGTGGTGTCATATTCGTGTAGTTCCAGTCATGAGTTAACTGCACATAACCACGGCCTTTATAAGTACAACCGCCACTATAATTCACACAGTAAGTATTTCCATATTCAGTTATTGGCATATAGGTATTGGCAACTTCATGTTTTACTGTCGCCCATAAATAAGCCATTTGACGTTGGTAAACCGTTAAATTGGTGTACGCGGCTTCTTGGTCATTTTCCATATTGGCAATCAAGAAATTCATACCGTCAACTTGGCTTTGAGACATGCTGCCAAATTGCACTCGGTATTCATCAAACCAATCAGTAGGATTAATGGTTCTAACGGTTACTGGTGGTGGGATGTCTAATACAATAGTATCTGAAACACTTTCAGATACACGACCTAATGAATCTTTTACACGATAATATAAGGTCTTAGTTCCATTACCCGCAGATAATGAAAAACTAGGGTTAGCAGTGTACGTGACCCAATTTGCATCAGAAAAATCAGAGAGTTCACTCATCATAAATTCGGTTGCGCTCCCATCATTGATGGTTGCTGAAACATAGACAAACTGATTATCAGTTGAAGTATCATCATTATTGATTATAAAGTTTGAAACCGAAATTGGTGGAGGAGGTGTGTCTTCCGTGGTGTCTAAATATGTGGAATAGCCCCAGCGCAATTCACTGTCAAAGTAGATCTGTTCCCAACCAGAAGATGTATTACCTGTTAATACCCATAAAGAGTCTTGCGGCACTGTGCCTGCAATACTGTAGCCAGAGCCAGCTCCCGTACGTATGTTTAACGTACCAGCCGTGACTTTTGCACAATTTGATGTGATTGAATTGGTATAAGCTGCTGCTGAGATCCAACGTTTTGAGCCATCAAACCAGATCTCTGCCCAGTCGCCCGTCGTGTTGGTTTTTACATATTTTTCGCCTGTTTGAATACTGCCAACAATTGAGTTACCTGTGCTTGGACCTGTTCTCACATTTAAAGCTGAAGCTGTAACCTCTATAGTGTCACATGTGCGCGCGGCGTTGGCACTAAATCCAGTTGTCAGCAATAGACTTGCTGCAATAAAAGAGAAGTGGGGTGTTTTTTTCATAATAATTCCTAATTTTATATTGTTATTGTTATTTATGTCCCGGTTAAATGAGCTTGTGGCATTACATTTAACTGACTTTTAGGATTCAAAAACTAAATCAGCAATTCATCTTTATATTAATTTCCCTTTTATTCTTCCTTTCCCTTTATTACATATCTAGACACAACATGTACGTATAACGATTTTATTGACCAAAATATAAAACATAAAGTCGATAGTAAAATGAGCAACATGCTCTAATCATAAGTTGATGAACTTATAACCAGAGTTCAATGAGACAATCGAACTCAGAACCAAAATTAGAGTATTAATTGTACAAACTCTCGCAGAGGATAAGTATTTTTTGTGCAAATTTTGTGCTGTCGTCATAATTTACAAATAATGGAGTGTATAAAGTGTCTAAATAACAAGCACTTAAAAGTCTGCTTGGAAGGGATGAATTTATTATCGAATAAGGGAGCGAGTTGTAAATTCGGAATAATAAATTTTAATAATAAAGCTGATGGGAATAAATAATTGCATTTCACTTGTTAATTTGAAATAGTTGAGTTTGTAATGCTTTTAACTCCTCCTTCCCAATCTTTGATACGGGCAGCAATAAGAGAAATATCGAATGGATAATATGAAACAACTGATTAAACAATTTTCTGCTTTAATAACGCTAAGCCTTATATTAACGGGTTGCGTTAGCTTGCCTGAACCTATCTATCTTACCGATGAAGAAGTAAGTATTGCTGCTAAGGTTGGCATTACAGAGCAGCAATATAGAGTGATTAAAACGTCTCAATTATATCAATTATCACCTCGTCAGACGGATCAATATTTACGGATATTACATGAGCAAGAGCCTGATTTACGCAAGCGGATCGGCAGAATAGCTGAGAAAAACATTGGCCAACCATACGAGTTATATCTATTGGGCGAAGCGCCATTTGAACCTTATGACTCGCAACCTCTTTTTGAACTGAGTAAAAGTGATTGTGTCGTTTTTGTAGAACATACTTACGCCATGGGATTAACTGATAATTGGGGCGATTTTTTTAAAACTTTGCAACACATTCGTTACAATAATGGTGAAGTTGGAGTCGTAACACGTAATCATTTTACTGAATATGATTGGAATAGAAATAACAATTGGTTGGTAGAAGATATCAGCTCAATTGCTGGCGAGAACACAATAAAAACCTATGAACAAACAATCAATAAAGAGCGCTTTTTTGCGAAGCAGTTTGGTATCAATGTACCTCAAGATAATGTCAAAACAGTTGAAACTTATGTACCCAACGAACATATACCAGCTGTTGCTCAATACCTACAAACCGGCGACTTTGTTAACTTAGTAAGAAGTACAGGTAAAGGAGCTTGGGTAGGGCATGTTGGCATCATTAAAGTGGAAGACAATGGTAAAGTAAATGTCATCCACTCTGCATCCCCTGCCGTGCGTAAAGAAGGCCTATTGGAAATGGCAAAATCGTTTTTAGCTGAAACTCCAGAACGCTTTGCCGAAGGTAGAACGGCAACCGTCGGTTTTAAAGTTCTTCGATTACATGAAACTGCAAATGATAATTTGAAAGCCAAATTTGATGGCAATGTACCTCCTATCATGATGTTAAATCGAAAATATGAATACTTAACAAAAGAACAAGTTAAGACTAAGTTGGCACTGATGCGTGAGCAAGCAAAAAAAGACCTGATAGAAAACGCTTTAGAACAATCAAAGCAAAGTGATATCAAATAACATATCAGCTAACGATTGTGAAAAATCAACAATAAAATCGGCGTTTAAGCGGTTAAATGCAGGTATTGTTGGGGAAGTGAAAGGCGCCTGATACAGTTAGTTGTTTAGCCGGTCTGCGGGAAATCAGCCGTACACATAGGCTACTAACTTTAAATAGATTATTCCTTGAGCTTACAACAGCTCAAGGAATATTAGATATATTGATGGTGCAGTAATTTTGTGTAATTAATGCGCAGAATCTAGTGGTTAGTGACTTTTAGCTTTCATCGCGTCTGCGATGGCTGGAATATCTTCAGCATTGGCTAAATAACGAGGTTCAATTCGTCGTTGTGTTTGCTGCTCATAGGCATAAGCAAATCCAAGCAGCTCGGCGTCGGTAAATTTAGTTCCAATAAAAGATAAACCTACCGATAACGCATTGATATCACCCATAGGGACAGTCACATGAGGGTAACCTGCTTGAGCTGCATAAGAGCCAAACCCAGGCCAGCTATTTGGCCAAACATCTCCATTAATCGCATCAACTCTTGGCACGACAGGACCTGAAGGGGCTATAAGTACATCGACGTTATGCTCTGTTAATAGTTTATCTACCCCATCTTCACGAGTTGCTTTTTGCACTGTAGCAACAGCCGTTTTATAAGCCTTACTTTCAAGTGCGTCCATGGATTGTGATGAAACAAAAATACTTTGGTCAAACAAAGCCAGTTCAATATCTGAATTGGCTTGGTTAAAGTCAATGAGTTCTTGTAATGTTCTTACGGGTACTTGTTGAGAAGACGTTGAGGCAAGATATGTATTTATGCCATCCTTAAACTCATATTTTAGTAAGTCATAACTCATTTTTCCTAACCCCTCTGGTGCTTTGGGGCGTAGATCAATGTTAACTAAAATGGCTCCTGCAGCGGCCAAGTCGACTAAGGCTGTGTCAAAGCGTTGTATTATTTGACTTGAGGAGCCTTTGGCAAAGTTAAGCACCCCGACACGTACGCCTTTAAGTGCGTTAGCGTTTAAGCCTGACGTGTAATCAATATCAGGCGTCGTCGTCGCCATGGCATTCATTAACATGGCTGCACCTTTAACGGACTTAGTCATAGGTCCTGCCGTATCTTGTGATTCAGAAATAGGAATTATGTGCTGCTGTGGAACAATACCCACAGTAGGTTTGAAACCGACAATGCCATTGGCATTGGATGGACAAATAATTGAGCCGTTAGTTTCAGTTCCCACGCTCGCAGCAGCTAATGATGCAGCCGTTGCGGCACCAGATCCTGAACTTGATCCACAAGGGTTTCTATCAAGCATATGTGGATTTCTAACTTGGCCACCTAATGCAGACCAACCGCTCATAGAACCTTCAGAACGGAAATTAGCCCATTGACTTAAATTGGTCTTACCCAAAATTATCGCCCCTTGGGCACGTAAACCTGCCACTAATGGACTATCTCTATGGGTAATATTATCTTTTAACGCTAATGCACCTGCGGTTGTTGGCATGTTATCTAACGTTTCAATGTTGTCTTTTAGTAAAATAGGAACTCCATGTAATGGCCCTTTAATTACCCCATTTGCACGCATGACATCTAGTTCTTTAGCTAAAATTAAAGCGTCAGGGTTAACATTAAGCACAGCCTGCAAACGTGGCCCTTGTTTGTCGATCGCTTCGATACGATCAAGGTAGAGAGTAACCAGCGCTTCAGAGCTAATTTCTCCATTATTTAACGCTTCTACGATCTCAGGTAACGATTTAGAGATGATCCCTTTTGCTTGATAATCAACAACCGATGGTGATGTTTGTTCCGTTTGAACGCTTAGGTCAGATGGGGAACAAGCACTCAGCGAAAGCCCGGTAGTTAAGGCGAGTATAAGATGTTTTTTCATTGTTTTTATTCACATTAGTTCAACCTACATGAGCGTCTACATTATGGAGATATCAATATCATTGCAAGCTGTAATAAGGTGGATAAAGCTATAAGTTGGAAGAATGGCTTTACCACTAGCTGGAAGGAATAGCAAAGGCAGGAGAAGCTAGTTGCGAAAGTTCAGCTTCGAGTTAATTGAAAAGCGATCACTTTTCTGCACCTAAAATGAGTTTACTTATAACGTGAAAATAAAATCAATGACTCAGCCCCGTTGTTTTGGTTATTTCTAGGATGAAGGTAAAGTTACTTCACGTGATTCTGGGGTAGCTGTGATTGACCTAAGACAGCCACGATCAAGATAAAGTTGTCTTCTTTGGTGAAGTAAGCTGTGTGTTTACCAACAGGGAAATAAAAGCCATTTGGGTAGATTTCATCGCAGCTTCTTCCTACCACTGGGTTATCGGCTAACATCTGAAATACTGATAGCAGAGTATTCTTGTAGTTGTACCACTGCAACTCCGAGTAATTTTCAAAGGTGTAGGTTTTTATTTTTCGTAAGTGAGACTGCGCTAAGTTACTTAACTTATATTTATTCTTTTGCATAAGTTAGTTAAAGTGAATTTAGAAAGTTTTCGCCATCAACAGCGTTTCCATTGTTTAAGTCTTCCTTAGCTGACTTGAAGCAATGCTTAAGGTATTCAACCTTCATCTCTTCCAGTTCTTCAAAATCTCTAATAGACATGACAACGACAGTATCTTTACTGTTTTTGCTGATTTTCACTGGCTCACGTTGTGCGCTTAAAAGTAGCTCTCCAAAATTTCGTTTGGCATCATTCGCTGTTAATGTATGCATGGTCAGTTCCTTGTTGAGTCTAGAGTTAGATTATAAAGCGTCGCATGAAATATTCAATTTAATTAAATCGTGCGGTTTGTGCGGAATCCTAACTAACAGTAACTTCAAACTCACTATTACTCAAAAATGAGTTTACAAGTGTTTATTGATCATTTCAGCACGGAACATCCCCAACAAAAAAAGCCTAGATATAATCTAGGCTTTAAAATAATCAGTTGGTTTAAGCTGTGTTTTTACATTTCAAACAATACGGGGTATTTAAGGTGTTGGTTATCGTAATACACTGAACGTTGGTATAACCATTTCATTTTATCGTCTGAACCTTCGGCAAATAACTCTTCTAGTGAGCCTGCTTTTTTCGATTCAACCTCGGTTACTTGTTTAGATTTTGCTTCGCCAAACTTATCAAAAAACGCTTGTTTTAATTTAGCGTCACTATTTAACATTTTATGGGCCAAAGGGATCATGGCGTAACTTTCAATGTATTCCGTTTGTTGGAACATTTGGTTAAAGAATCCCCATTTAAAGTATGAATCTGGTGCTCTTGGGTCTAATAAGGTTACGACTAATGTACCTAAATTTTGTTTGGTGGATATTTTTATTGTGCCAGCCGGTAAGGTTTTGGTTACTTTGTTGGTATCGAATTTAGCATCCGCGGTTAAGTGGCCTTCAAACGGTACTTTGCCAAAACTGTAATCTTTAGCAGTTAGTTCTGTGACTTGTAGCTTTAATGGGTGTTTTAACGTTTTGTATTGAATGCCTTGATTGGTGAGGCGTTCTATAACGTCTAAGTGTTGCGGGGGCACGTAATAAAACTCAGGTACTTGCACTTCAACGCTTGGCTTTCTGGCCCAGAAAATTGGAAGTTTGTTGTAGGTTTTTGGTTTGCCTGTCCATTTAACGTATTTAATGCCAGTTAACTTATCAGTGGCTTGTTGGTATTCCATACCTTGAAAGTCCATGTATTCTGGATTTTCAGTGTCCGCAGACCAAGCCAGTGGCAAGGTTTTATGTTTTTGTTTTATGTCTTGTTCTGTCGCAGCAATAAGAGCATCGCCATCTGTGGCCAGTTTATTTATTACAGTTTCTAGGAAAACATAAGTGCCTAAGACACGTTGAAAATAAGGTTTTAACGAGTGGTTCTCAATTAAAATAGTCGGCAAGTGGCGGGCATCGCCCCAACCGTTGCTGTATCTTGGGCTTGCTGTCCAACCAAATAAGCCTTTGCCAAAGTCTTTATTGTCGATACCAAAGGTAAGTGGTCCGCCTAAATGACCGTTTTTCTTTAACTCGCTGTTTATTACAGGTGTTAACTCAGTGTCTAACCACTGACTTATGTTTGGTGAATAGGCATGTTCGCCGTTGTAACCATAAGTAATATCGTATTGATAATCTTCACCGTCGGTAACATGAATGTCTAAATATAAAGTAGGTTGCCATTTATTGATGGTGCTGATCAAAGCTTGCATCTCTGGGGTGTCTGCTTTGGCAAAGTCACGATTAAGATTTATGTTTTGTGCCGTTGTACGCCAGCCCATATTTTTTGGACCACGTTGATTTACTCGGTTATGTGGGCTTGAGCGTTCGTGCCCGTCAACATTAAAGATAGGAATAAAAAGTAAATTTACCTTGTCTAACAAGTGACCTTTACCGTTTTTGCTGATGTCACGTAACAACATAAAACCAGCATCTTTGCCGTCTATCTCACCGGCATGTATGCCTGCTTGAATAAACAAAGTTGGCTTTTTATTTTTTTGTAATTGCTCAGGTGTTTTAGCGCCATCTTTGGAGGCGATTAACATCCAAATATCTCGGTTTTGTGGGCTTTTACCAATTGAGGTTAAATTAAACTGTTTGTCTGACTTGGCTAACGCTTTAATGTACTTAATACTTTGATCATAATTTGGTGTAGATAACATGTTTGATTTTTCAAACTGCGTCTGCCATTTATCACTTTTATCTTTAACGAGTTCTAAGCTTTTTCCTTGCCATTGTTTGATAGGGGGCAAGAGTGTTGGATCGGCTTGTACGGTATTAGTTTGCATAACAAAAGAGAGCGAAAGCACACTTAATATTAACAATTTACTTTTCATTGGGAAGTTTCCACTGAGCTAATTTATATGGATATATAAGATAAACGTTACCTTAACTGGGATTAATTTTATATAGCTACAGACAGTTGTTGAAATTATTTATAACTAAACGATAATATCCGCATAAATTCAGCCAGGTTAGGTATTCAAATGGCCCAAATGTCATTACAAGAGCAGCTTTTACAAGCCGGTCTTACAAACGAAAAAAAGCGAAAAAAGCAAAAAAAGCCAGTAAAAAAACGCGCGACTTAAAACGTGAAGTTAAAGCCGCAACCGAAGAGAAACGTTTGGCTCAATTAGCGAAAGACAAAGAGTTAAATGAGCAGATAAAACAACAAGCTCAAGCTAAAGCAATTCAAGCGCAAATTAAACAATTAATAGAAATGAACATGTTGGATATTAGCCACGGTAATATCGCTTATAACTTTACCGATGGTACAGCGGTTAAAAAACTTACCGTGTCGGATAAAATCCAACGTCAACTTGCAAATGGCTTGTTAAGTATTGTACGTTTTGGTGAAACTGGTACTGACGATTACGCGGTTATCCCAAGCGTAGTAGCTGAGAAAATAGCAGTACGTGATGACTCTGTTTTAGTATCACAAAATGAAATTCAAGAAGTAGAAGAAGACGACCCATACGCAGATTACGTCATTCCAGACGACTTAATGTGGTAGGGGTTTTATTAACATTTAACTCATAGTGAATTAAAAAGGTTAATGTAGATATACATTAACCTTTTTATTTTTCTCATGCTTACAGCTTACAGCTTACAGCTTACAGCTTACAGCTTACAGCTTACAGCTTACAGCTGTTCTTGCCTCGGTAACCCCATCGACAATAACGCCGCTAAACTTATAAAGCTGCAAGATATCCACAAACAGGCTTCCAAGCCATAAACTTGATAAACCCAGCCAGACAGAACGGTACCTAATAATCGCCCCATGGCATTGGCCATATAATAAAAACCAACATCCAGCGATACCCCGTCTTTATCTGCAAAACTGACTATTAAGTAACTATGTAAAGACGAGTTAATCGCAAAAACAAAACCAAATAACATTAAGCCAACAATAAGTGCCGTCTGAATATGAAAATCAAAATGTAGGGCGAGGGCGATTAATGCTGGCAGTAACGCAAGTACTGATGCCCAAACAAAAGCCGCTTGGCCACTTGGTGCTTGATTTTGTGTGGTATTTTTACTGCTGTTGGTAAGGGCCGGAGCAAACGACTGCACTATGCCGTAACCAATAACCCAGCTTGCCATAAACCCACCTACCCACCAATGATCCCAATTAAAGGTCACGGCCAAATAAACGGGAAGGGCAACCACAAACCAAACATCACGAGCGCCAAATAAGAATAATCTGGCAGCGGATAAAATATTAATTGGTTTGCTTTTAGATAACAGATCTTTGAACTTAGGTTTGAATTTCGCTTTTCCTAGGTCTTGTTTGAGCATAACGATGCTAAACAGCCAAACTAGCGTCAACATGATTAACATAATCAGTATGGCACCCCGAAATTCAAACAAGCTTAATAACATGCCGCCAAGGAAAAAGCCGATACCTTTTAGGGCGTTTTTAGAACCTGTCAGCAAAGCGACCCATTTGTATAACTTGTCGTTTTGATCACTAGGCACCAGTAACTTAATGGAGCTTTTGGCACTCATTTTATTTAAGTCTTTGGCTATACCTGATAACGCCTGCGCAGCCATAACGTAAATAACGGTTAACCAAGTGGCATCCACGGTTAACATAGCTAACGCCAGTATTTGCAAAGCTAACCCTATGTTCATGGTTTTGTTTAAACCAAATTTAGCGCCTAACCAACCGCCTACTAGGTTGGTTATTACGCCAAATATTTCATAAAACAAAAACAACATGGCGATACTGAGTGGGTCGTATCCTAGTTGGTGGAAATACAACACCACTAACATACGTAACGCGCCGTCAGTTAAGGTAAATGCCCAATAATTACCTGTGATGATCAAGTACTGTTTGATCTCAGTTGATAATTTGGTAACAGATAAAAGTCCCATCATAACCCTTAGTTATCATTGCATTTGTGTATTAACAAATGAGAAAGATTGCTATTTGCTCAACAATAGTATCAGTTTTGCGCTTTATCAGAACGACCAACCATACGGGCGAGTTCAGCGGTGCGGTTTGCATAACCCCATTCGTTGTCGTACCAAACGTATAATTTAAGTTGGGTGTCGTTGATCACCATAGTCGATAAGGCGTCGATAATGCCTGAACGTGGATCGGTTTTATAATCGATTGATACCAACGGGCGCTCTTCATAACCTAATATGTCTTTTAGCTCACCTTGTGATGCTTGTTGTAACAAGGTATTTACTTCTTCAATTGTGGTATTACGTTCTAATTCAAAGACACAATCAGTGATAGATGCGTTGGTTAATGGAACACGAATGGCATGGCCGTTTAATTTGCCAGCAAGTTCAGGGAAAATATGAGTAATGGCTGTTGCCGAGCCTGTGGTGGTCGGAATTAAACTGGTGCCACAAGAACGCGCACGGCGTAAGTCTTTGTGCGGTGCATCAATAATTGTTTGGGTATTAGTGATGTCATGTATGGTGGTAATTGAACCGTGTTTAATGCCTAAGTTTTCGTGGATCACTTTGACCACTGGCGCTAAACAGTTGGTAGTACATGACGCAGCGGTAACAATTGGGTGTTGCGCTTTGTTATATAGATTGTCATTTACGCCCATAACGATATTTAATACGCCGTCTTCTTTTACCGGAGCTGTTACCACGACACGTTTTACCCCTTGGTCTAAATAGGCTTGTAACAGGGCTTTGCTTTTCATTTTGCCGGAGGCTTCAATTACAACATCACATTGTGACCAGTCAGTCTCAGCGATAGTTTTGTTTTGAGTACAAGGAATAGAATGACCATTAATAATCATGTTATTGCTGCTTGAGCCTTCAGCGTTTTCTGCATTAACGTCGTGATGCCATTTACCGTGTACCGAATCAAATGTCATTAAGTGCGCAAGCGTTGCTGCGTCCCCTGCAGGATCATTAATCTGTACTATTTCAATGTCGTCCCATTCATACGCTGCACGCATTGATAAACGACCCATACGGCCAAAGCCGTTAATACCTATTTTGATTGTCATAAGTTTGCCTATATATAAAAATTATAAATACGAGTTAAAGTAATCGAGTTGTTGTGGATTGATGAGTGCTTTAGGGCGTATTGCCTGAACTGCATTCATTACCTTTTCTTTAGGCCAGCCAAGCGCTAATAATATAAGCCCTATGACTAAGCCTGTTCGGCCGGAACCACCTTTACAATGAACGGCAATAACGCCTTGGTTATTAAGAACATTGAGGATATTGGTTTTATGAATTTGCCACTGAGACTCAAATGCATGGTTAGGGGCTGCATCATCCAATATGGGCAGTTGAATCCAGTCTATGCCTTGTTGTTTGCATTCTGCTGGCAAAGTATGAACCTGATGTTTCCCCATTTCTTGATCAAACATTAAGGTCAATAACATAGTTGTGCCCGCTTTTTTTAGGGTAGATAACGACTCTGTTAATGATTCTGTTTTTGTGCCAGGACAGGGCGTAAATATTAGCTTTGCTCCATTTTCAAGGAGCAACACATCATAAGGATGTGATTGTATATTTGAGGTTACTTTCTTATGCATTTGATGGCCCAAACCAGTGTTGTGTGTGATTAATGATATAAACGAGAGATAACATAACAGGCACTTCAACGAGCACACCAACAACGGTTGCTAGTGCGGCACCTGAGTGCAAGCCAAATAATGAAATAGCGACAGCAACCGCCAATTCAAAGAAGTTTGAAGTACCTATTAAACACGCAGGCGCAGCGATGTTATGAGGGAGTTTCATCCATTTAGCCGCTAAGTAGGCGATTAAGAAAATACCGTAAGTCTGTATCATCAAAGGAATAGCAATTAAGCCGATAGTTTCTGGCTCAGTTATGATGGTATTAGCTTGGAAACCAAATAATAATACGACCGTAGCTAACAAGCCGACCATAGACCAAGGTTTTAAACTTGAAAGTAATTGAGTGACTGTGTGTTCACTAGTGCCAGAGCCTTGATCGTTATTTAGTATTTTACGAGTGAAAACTCCGGCCACTAACGGTAACAAAACATACAGTGCAACAGATATTAATAAAGTTTCCCATGGCACTTGAATATCACTGACACCAAGTAAAAATGCCGAAATGGGCGCAAATGCAAATATCATGATCACATCATTGACCGATACTTGTACTAAAGTGTAATTGGGGTCGCCTTTAGTTAATTGCGACCAAACAAACACCATGGCCGTACATGGTGCAACACCAAGCAATATCATTCCTGCGATGTATTCTTGCGCCGAAGCCGGATCAACTAAGTCAGCAAACACAAAGTTAAAAAACAGCCAGCCTAAGCCCGCCATTGTAAAAGGTTTAATTAACCAATTTATGATAATGGTGAGTACTAACCCTTTTGGGTTTTTACCAACATCCTTAATTGCTGAAAAATCAATTTGCACCATCATGGGATAAATCATTACCCAGATAAAAAGAGCGACAACAATATTCACATGTGCAATTTCAAGGTTAGCAATAACCTGAAAAACATCAGGTTGCCACAAACCTAACGTCACCCCAAGGACTATGCTTAAAGCCACCCAAAGCGATAAGTAACGTTCAAAAATTCCCATGTATATTCCGATTATTAGTTATTTCCATAGACAATTGCTATTTACAAAAAACTGCACGATTAGGCCTGTTTTGCATATTGGCTAAACGTTGCAGTTCTTCATTGATCAATGGAATATTATTCTCTGTCGTTTCTGCAATTACGGATTTAGCCCATAAGGGCAGTTCTGGGTTAATACGATAAAACACCCACTGACCATGTTTTCTGTCGGTGATCACATTGGCTTTTTTCAGAACGGCTAAATTACGTGACACTTTAGGCTGACTATCCACGGCTATGGCTTCCATTAATTCGCATACACAAAGTTCGCCGTGGTAGTGAGTCAACATCAGTGTTTTCAGACGAATGTCATCCGTTAGACTTTTATAAAAAGAGATAGGGTCAAAGCTTTCAAGTGAGTTATTTAATTCATCAGGTAAAGCATTAGAGCTAGAATTTGCAACACTGCCTCTATTTTCTTCCACCAAGAGAAACATAGATAAACGATTATTTAGTTCGTTTAATGTGACGGAAAACGAATTACTCCCCCCACGTGTTTTAGGATCTGGGAAATCCCACGCGAACTGCTTAATGGCATTAGGATAACTTCGGCATTCATTGCTTGCCTTATTACATAATGTGATGACGTAATCAAAAACTTGGCCGTCAAAGGTATCTATATGTTTAGAAACTAAATTATTTGTATCTAACCCAAACTTATTTAAGGCGTCAATGGTTCGAGTATCGATAGCGTCAGGTTGAGTACCTGCACTGTGTACGTCAAATAATTCTCCGGCTTTATGCTTTAATAACGCTTCTGCCATTTGAGAACGTGCTGAATTACCGGTACATAGAAAAAGAACACTTTGTTTTTTGTTGATCTGAGTCATTTTTGGTTCACGAATTTTAATATATGAAATATTGTATATTCGTTTTTTCGTATGTAAAATATTTTGTGCATAAAATTACACATATCCTTATTTATTAGAAAACAAAGTAGATAGGAAAATAACAGTGGTTAAAGTGGGGAATTAAAGACCAAGCTCTGTGATTAGATCGTTTAACTTATTATTTGTTTCAAACATCATCCCCAACGATACAGAAATAGGATCTTCACGTTGCTGATTTTTAATCACGGCTTTAACAATAATAGATTCTTCTTGGCCAACGTTATTTACTTTTAAGTAAATAGGCACGTTTTGTATTTTACCTTGGCCTTCCCCTTCCCCCATTGAACCGAGACGCGACAACCACCACGAGATATATCTCTGATGTGTCCGGTTAATTCTGTTTTAGCATCAAATAACGCTTCTTCACTGGTGTCATCACGGTGTACGATAACAACGGGTAATTGTGTCACCATACGACTTTCTTTGCGCAAGCTGATGCTTTCCACTGATTTTGGGAATTGTATGAATAACAAACCTTTAGGACGGGGCGTGATTAAACTAACGGTACTTCTAAACGCAACACATTTTCCAGCTTCGCCTTCTACTAAAGTACGAATGACACAGCCATTGCCTTCTTTGATGACATCGGTGTAATCACGGATGATATGTGGGGAAAGTGACAAGATAATGTAACGGCCTTCATCAAAGCCAATTAATTTTCCTCGAACCCTAAATGGGTTTTCTGCATTAAATTGCAGATCGACCTTGGCTCCGGGATGAAAATGTTTAAAGGTATGAATGAGTGCAATACGATCTTGTTCGTTAACTTGATAAGAAAGTGACGCCATTAAAGCTTCCTTGTAGTCCATTACTGCTGTGTTTATCTAACATTCAGATAAACAATCCTTTTTTACTGAATCCTTTATATACAAGCCATAATCTTTTTAGTCAATTACATTTGTCAAAGCATGAGCGAAAATTGTTAATTTTGTTTTGCCACTTGCTGTTGTAACTTTTTAATCTCAGCTAATATGTTGTTAAGCTTTTCGTCTTGTTCTGCGGTAACTTCGTCTTGCAGCTCTTTTTGATGCTCTTCACGGACTTTTGCATGTTCCTCTTCCATCACATTAACCACTATGCCAATCACCATATTTAAGAAGGCAAACGCAGTGAAGAAAATGAAGGTTAGGTAAAAGATCCAGCTTAACGGATAAACCGTCATGGTTTCGTACATAACGTCGGTCCAATCTTCAAAGGTCATAACTCTGAAAAGCGTTAACAATGAAATTGTAATATCGCCCCAAAGTTCAGGATTAATATCTTCAAATAAAGTACTGCCTATGGCGGCATATATATAAAAGATAATAAACATTAATAGCATTACGTAACCAAGTTGTGGCATGGCTTTGATTAATGAGGTTAATAAAATACGGAGCTCAGGAATAAAAGAGATCATTCTTAACACTCTGAAAACTCGAACCAAACGAGCAATAAGTGCCATATCGCCGTTCTCAATAGGGATCAGACTGACTATAACGATAATGGTGTCGAATACGTTCCAAAAGTCTTTAAAAAAGTCGAGTTTTTTTGGCTCGGCTAACCAACGTATGGTGATTTCGCAAATAAAGAATGTGGTTATAAAAATGTCGAGATAATTGGTGATAGTGTGCATCGTTGATGACACATCATAGGTTTTAACGCCCACCAATAGGGCAGACGCAATGATAACGGAGATAACAAATAGTTCGAATAACTTGTTGCTGCGAATTTTAACAAACAGGTTGGTAGCGTTAGATAGGTTCATATTACCGAAATTGAATACAGATTTATAAAGCGCTATTTTACCTTTAAACGTGTTACAAGCAAACGTTTGGTCGTATAGATTTAATTATCGGTTAGATTCAATTTTGGTAACACGCCTTCTAGCGGTTGGAAGTGTGCCAAACAGTTTTTGATTTTGTTGGCTAACGCTAATGACTTAATTTCTGGTACTCGAGTTAAATCCGTTTCGTAATTGGCAATTTTCCATTTATGGGTAAACTCTTCAGGTGCATTTTCTTTGTGTAACTGTCTTGTGTTAATAGACAGTTCAGCAATGCGCTCCACTTCTAATTTGCGACTAAAGCGAGCGACACCAGCGTAATTAAAGTGCTCTTCTACGTGTCGATTACTTAAATGAATTAGTTGCGACATTAATTCAAAAAGTAACTCATTTTTATTCTTGGTTTTTAATATTAATGTTATGTACTTTTCTGCGAATAACTCAGGCAGTTTAGTGTCTTTGCTTGGTAATATTTCGAGCTCTACTATATAACTGGCAGACGGTCTTTGTTGTATATCGTTAATAAAAAAACTTGCGTTGTCATAACCAATATTATCCAAACATTGCTGTAACTCACTCCACGAGTGTTGTTGATGTTGCTCAATTAAATAGTCTTTATTTTGGCTTAACAAAGGTAAGTCATGGTGGTTATTAAAAGGCGTGGTGGTTTTAGATTGGATTGAAAGCTTAAACAGTTCTCGGATCTCGTGCTCTCTGGCGGTTTTTATTGCCAATAAAGCGGTTTGTATAATTTCAGATGTTGGTAATTGAGGTTCTACGCGCCATTTACGACCATAAACAATTTTAGTTTTTGGCTGTTCGTCTTTGGTTTGATAATTGTCTTGTCCGATGACACCAACTTGTAGATAAATACCGCCTTTATCTTCCGATACAAATAATGGAAATTGTTGACTGTATTCAATATCAATAATCAACTTTTCTACACTGGCAAGATCATGCTGATAACTCAAGTAATGTTGAGGTATGCATTGTTGGTCAGAACTTATTTTGTAAGAAGGTGTATTGTCTAAAGCAATTTCACCTGGTAATAAATTAACGTACTTCATAAATTAACCGTCTAATTCCAATAATCTTAATACGAGACCGGAGAAGTAAAGATCACTTTTCAAAAAATTATTTTAGAATCTAAATTAAATCAAGAAGATAGTAAAAGGGGAGATAACTTTATTTATCTTCCCGATTAAAATCTATGTTTCGACTTTCTAAGGACGCTCTAAGGACGTTGTAATTACCTTGAGGAATACTTACTTGTACGGTGACTAAATCAGAGTAGAGAGTGGTTAATACCTCACCGTTATTTTTGTCGGTGTGATGCCTTAACCACTGTTCATCGGCAAAGGGTACTTTAATCGTTAAAGTACATTTTGGTATCACAGGCACTAATTCTGCTAACGCAAAACATTGTTCTACAGCTTGAGAATAAGCTCTAACCAGTCCACCTGCACCTAATTTTACGCCACCAAAATAGCGAATGACGATGGCCAAAACATTATCCACTGGTTTATGTTGTAATACATTGAGCATAGGTTTACCTGCGGTACCTGAAGGTTCACCGTCATCTGACATGGCTGCCGTCATAGAATTTGGACTTGCGCCCATGATGTATGCCCAGCAGTGATGTCTGGCATCGGGATACTCTTGTTTCGCTAGTTGAATGGATTCTTTAACCGCTTGTTTGTCATCTAATGGGATCAGCCAAGTGATGAACTGACTCTTTTTGATCTCTAAGGTATTTTTACAAACTTTGTCTAAGGTGAAACGGGTCATAGTAGAGTCTAGTGATGGTTAATAATTTTATTATCGCATGTTTTTAAATAGGTTTTTAACCGCTATTTAATTTAACCGTTTGCGGGTAGTATGCAATTACGATAAATAATAGCAGCTAGAACTATGGATTTTTCTAAAAAAATAAACGCCACTCGTCGATACAACAACAATCCAAACGCCAATATTTCAGATCAATTTGAAAGTGATCGTGGTCGTATTATTCAATCAGCCGCCATTAGACGTTTACAACAAAAGACTCAAGTATTCCCATTAGAGCGAAACTCTGCGGTGCGAAGTCGATTAACACATTCATTAGAAGTCCAACAAACTGGCCGTCATATTGTTCGTACCATATTTAAAAAGTTAGGCGCAGATGCTAAACAATATGGCTTAGATTCGTTAGAGCGTGAAATTGAAAGTTTAGTAGAAATGTCCTGTTTGATGCACGACATTGGCAATCCGCCATTTGGCCATTTTGGTGAAGCGGCAATCAATCATTGGTTTAATAATCATCTAGATAAACATGTACTTTTTAGTCAGGCCGACAACAAGATGTTGTCTTTACAAATTAAACAAGAGCTAAAAAGTTTTGAAGGAAATGCACAAGCCTTTCGTATTATTTTTAATTTATTAAAATTAAACCTGACCTACTCACAAGCCGCCAGTATTTTAAAGTACACAAGGTGTGGACTGGATATGCGTCCAGAAAAAGACAAACCACTGTCTTATCTTAAGAAAAAAGTAGGGTTTTATTATTCCGAATTAGACGACATTACTTTGTTATGTGATCACCTTGAGGTAAAACCAGGACACCGTTTTCCGCTGGCATATTTAATGGAAGCCGCGGACGACATAAGTTACTGTTTGGCTGATATTGAAGATGGTGTAGAGAAAGGGATATTAAACTGTAAACATTTGGCTGAATTATTAAAGTCGACGTTTACGCGATTAAGTAATGAAGAGTCAGATCCGGCCTTTTTAAAAGGTAAAAGTTTCCATCAAGCGGTTGATTATGCCTTAGCAAGAGCAGAAAAAGAGCCAATTAATAAAACGCATGAGTTTTTTGTTTGGTTACGGGTACAACTTATTCACCCTTTGGTGGAACATGCCGCTTCAAGTTTTATCGATAATATCCAACACGTGTATGACGGTGATTTAAATCGTGCGTTATTGGAAGACGATAGTTTGTTTCACCAGATGATCAGTACGTTTAAAGAAGTCGCCATTAAATATATTTTTAGTACCAATGAAGTAGAAACCAAAGAGTTACAAGGTTATCGAATTATAACGGGGCTATTAGATACCTATGAACCTTTATTATTGATGCGCACCGAGCAATTTCAAAATATGGTGTCAGGTGAAAAAGGAGGCGGTTTGATTGAGGCAAGACTGTTTAAACGTTTGCCTAAAAAACATTTAAAAGCATATCAACAAGCGTTGTTACCGCTGGTGGATAAACCTGACTTTAAATTGCATGAGTTCTATTATCGTTGTCGTTTAATCCAAGACAATATCAGTGGTATGACAGATCAATATGCGTTAGAGGAATACCAAAATCTATATGTGGGTTAACACGTCATGGGCTTTATGCCATTTAACGTAAGAATAATGGCACCCAACGTATTAACTCGTACTGGTTAAATATTCGTTATAAATTAATGCTTTGTAATGTATTAAACGACGGAAAAACGGATGAAAAAGATAATTACTATTCTTGGTTTATTGCTGCTTGCCTCACCTATGGTTAACGCAGAAAATGAACGAGTTATTAACGTAGATGATACTGTCGTTACTAAACATAGTATTAAAGTAAAAGGTAAGAAGGTTAGTTACAGCGCTACAACGGGGACTCAACCTGTGTGGGATGCGGAAGGGAACGCCACAGCCAGTTTATTTTATACTTATTATCAACGTACTGATGTTAAAGACAACAGCACACGTCCGCTTGTTATTTCATTTAATGGTGGGCCGGGTTCTGCATCGGTTTGGATGCATGTTGCTTATACAGGTCCTAGAGTTTTGAATGTTGATTCAGAAGGTTATCCACTGCAGCCATATGGCGTGAAAACTAATGAGTTCTCAATTTTAGATGTTGCTGACATTGTTTATGTGAATCCAGTTAACACAGGTTACTCCAGAGTTCTTAAAGATAAAGAAGGTAAATTACCTTCAAAAGATAAACAGAAAAAAATGTTTTTTGGCGTTAATGCTGACGTTAAATATTTAGCAGAGTGGGTAAATAGTTTTGTAAGTCGTAATAACCGCTGGCGTTCACCTAAGTTTTTGATTGGCGAAAGTTATGGAACCAGTCGAGTGTCAGGGCTTGCATTGGAGTTACAAAACAGCCAGTGGATGTATATCAATGGGGTTATATTAGTGTCACCTACTGATTTAGGCATTAAACGAGATGGCATCGTGAAACAAGCCAACCGTTTGCCTTATTTTGCAGCTACGGCTTGGTATCACAAAGCATTATCGAACGATTTACAGCAAAAAGATTTAGCTCAACTGTTACCAGAAGTTGAAATTTTTACCATCAATGAATATATCCCAGCGTTAGCAAGAGGTGGATTTATTTCGGATGATGAGAAACAAAAAATAGCGAAGAAAGTAGCATATTACTCTGGTTTATCTGTGGATGAAGTATTACGAAGCAATTTGGATATCGATACATCATACTTTTGGAAAGAATTATTAAGAAGTCGTAACCAAACTGTTGGTCGCTTGGATTCTCGTTATTTAGGTATTGATGAAAAAGCCACGGGCTCACGTCCAGATTATAATGCTGAGTTAACCTCTTGGTTACACAGTTTCACGCCTGCGATTAACTATTATTTAGCTGAAGAGTTAAATTATAAAACAGATTTAAAATACAACATGTTTGGTCCTGTACACCCTTGGGATAGAACGGGTAATTATACTGGTGAAAACTTACGCCAAGCGATGGCTCAAAACCCTTATCTTAACGTGATGATCCAGGCAGGTTATTACGATGGGGCAACCAATTACTTCGACGCAAAATACACAATGTGGCAGTTAGATAGAAGTTCTATCATGAAAGATCGTTTGTCATTTAAGGGGTATCGAAGTGGTCATATGATGTATTTACGATATGAAGATTTACAAAAGTCGAATCAAGACTTACGTGAATTCATCTTAAAGTCGCTACCGCGTGAAAATGAACCTGCTAAATACGAAAGTAAAATGAACTGATTTTATTTAGCTTTTTGCTCTCGTTAGGTTACTTTATTGGCTAATATCCAGTAAACTTCTGGGATTATCCATATCAATTTTTTTGGCCAAGCGCCTTTAGTAGTAGAAGATGACAGACATTAATCAAATCATTGCAGAAATAAAACGTGGTTCAGACCAGATCTTGCCAGAAGATGACTTAATCGCAAAATTAAAAGAGGGCAAACCTCTTAAAATTAAAGCGGGATTTGATCCAACAGCGCCAGATCTTCACTTGGGTCATACTGTTTTAATTAATAAATTAAAGACGTTCCAAGATTTGGGTCATGAAGTTATCTTTTTGATTGGTGACTTTACTGGTTTAATTGGTGATCCAACCGGTAAAAATGTAACTCGTAAGCCATTATCAAAAGAAGATGTACTTAGAAACGCTGAGACCTATAAAGAGCAAGTATTTAAAATATTAGACCCAGCTAAAACCACAGTAGCTTTTAATTCAACTTGGTTTGATCAATTCAGTGCTGCAGATATGATTAAACTTGCTGCTCGTCAAACCGTTGCTCGTATGCTTGAACGTGATGACTTTAAAAAACGTTATGCTGGTGGACAGCCAATTGCGATTCACGAATTTTTATACCCGTTAGTTCAAGGTTGGGACTCCGTTGCACTTAAAGCTGATGTTGAGCTTGGTGGCACGGATCAACGTTTCAACTTGTTGATGGGACGTGAATTACAAAAAGAAGAAGGTCAACGTCAACAAACAGTACTGATGATGCCGCTTCTAGAAGGGTTAGATGGCGTTCAAAAAATGTCTAAATCTCTTAATAACTACATAGGTATTACTGATGCTCCAAATGATATGTTTGGTAAAGTGATGTCGATTTCTGATGACTTAATGTGGCGTTATTATGAGTTACTAAGCTTCCGTCCATTAGGTGAAATTGCCGAACTAAAAGCTCAGACAGATGCGGGTGCGAACCCAAGAGATGCTAAAATTGCTCTGGCCAAAGAATTGATTGCTCGTTTCCATTCAAATGATGATGCAGAGGCGGCGCACCAAGACTTTATCAAACGTTTCCAAAAAAATGCATTGCCAGATGAAATTCCAGAATTCACCATCAACTCTGGTGAACCAATGCCATTAACTAACTTGTTAAAAGAAGCCGGTTTAGTCGCGAGTACTTCTGAAGCTAATCGTATGATTAAACAAGGTGCGGTTAAGTTAAATGGTAAAGATAAAATAGAAGACACTAAATTAGTTATCGAACTTGGAAGTGAAGATATTTATCAAGTAGGTAAGCGTAAATTTGGTAAAATCAAACTTGTTTAAAACAGGTTAAACGTGTTTCATAATAAAGCCGATATCAGTCAATGTTATCGGCTTTTTTAATGCGTGTATTTTAGTTAAATAACGAAGATCAATGGACTTGGAAATGTTCTAATTGATAGTTGTTCTTACCTTTTAATTCAGCCATATTAGCCAATTGTTCGGTGCGCTCAAAAATGTCATTTATTTGTATTTGATAGGTGGGTAAAACATTAATGGCTCCAATGGATAAATCAATGTTTGAAACTAATTCGGATAGCTGTGGCTCAATTGATTGAATGATACGATTGACTATAGTTTCGGTGCCTTCTTCATTTAAGTTAAATAAACCAACGGCAATTTCGTTTGATTGAAAACGACACACAATATCTGTGGAGCGTTTTGTTGAAGCCTCAATTGCTTCTGATATTAGTTTGAATGACAGTTGATCATTTGGATTATCAATATTCAAATGGGGGTGAACTATTAAGATAGATAACGAATCATTTTCTCTTAACATCCGGTGCCATTCTCGTTGAAATACTTCCGCAAAATAGGCTTCGCTGTATAAGCCTGACAGGCTATCTCTAAATGACGTACTAAATCTATCAAAAATCATAAGTGAATTCCTGTGGTTGAATTATTTAAAGTATAGACATAGTTTCAGAAATTTGACTATAGTAGAGCTAGTTAGCTCAGTATTTTAATAGTAAGCAGGCATTTTACAATTGTGATAAGGACTATCGATCTTAACAATTGTTAGTAGAGTTGAAATTTATTTTCAATGACTAAGGTCTAATAAAACATCAAATAAATACACTTAATAACGCAAGGGTAAAAGAATATTATGAATACATTTAAAAAAACAACATTAACAGCAATGGGTATAGCAGCAATCGGTGTTGCATCAATTTCAAGTGTACAAGCTGCTGAGTTCCAATATCAAGAGTTAGCATCAGGTTATGAAACAAGTGCCTCTGAAGGCAAGTGTGGCGAAGGCAAATGCGGCGCTGATAAAAAAGCGAATAAAGAAGCTAAGTGTGGCGAAGGCAAATGCGGGGCAGACAAAAAAGCGAAAAAAGAAGCTAAGTGTGGCGAAGGCAAATGCGGCGCAGACAAAAAAGCGAAAAAAGAAGCTAAGTGTGGCGAAGGCAAATGTGGCGCTGATAAAAAAGCTAAAAAAGAAGGTAAGTGCGGCGAAGGTAAATGTGGCGCTGACAAGAAAACAACTGAAGCAACTTGTGGTGGAATGATCTAATTTAACACTACCCTCTATTATAAATCACATGAATAGCATCTATTCATGTGATTTATAACATTTATACCGCAAAGCATTCCCTTTATTCTGTATGACATCTATAATAACTATCCAATTTACCTATGGTAATGACATTATCAATAGCATTTTAAGATCATAGAGAGTATCGAATGAGCCTGTATTTAGATTATTTAGCTGAAATTGAAAGTCGTAAAAATGACTTGGGACTAGCACCTAAGCCAATTGATAGCGCAGAATTGTTATCAGAAATTATTGCCCAAATCAAAGACACAGGAAACGAATATCGTGAAGATTCATTAAAATTCTTCATTTACAATACGCTTCCAGGGACAACAAGCGCAGCAGGCGTTAAAGCTAAATTCCTAAAAGAAATCATTTTAGGTGAGTCTGTTTTAGCGGAAATAACACCTGAATTTGCATTTGAATTACTTTCTCATATGAAAGGTGGTCCATCAATTGAAGTGCTACTTGACCTTGCATTAAGTGATGACACTGCATTATCAGTACCGGCTTCTGACGTATTAAAAACACAAGTTTTCTTATATGACGCAGATACAACTCGTCTTTTAGAAGCTTATAAAGCAGGCAACGCGGTAGCTAAAGATTTATTAGAAAGTTACGCAAAAGCAGAATTCTTTACAAAACTACCAGACATTGAAGAGAAAATTGAAGTGGTCACTTATATTGCCGGTGAAGGTGATATATCAACTGACTTACTTTCTCCAGGTAACCAAGCGCATTCTCGTGCAGACCGTGAATTACACGGAAAATGCATGATCTCCCCTGAAGCTCAAGACGAGATCCAAGCTTTACAAGCAAAACATCCAAATGCGAAAGTGATGCTTATTGCTGAAAAAGGCACTATGGGTGTTGGTTCTTCACGTATGTCTGGTGTGAATAACGTTGCGCTTTGGGCTGGTAAACAAGCTAGTCCATATGTACCATTTATAAATATTGCACCAGTAGTTGCTGGTACTAATGGTATTTCACCAATCTTCCTAACAACGGTTGACGTAACTGGTGGTATCGGTCTTGACCTTAAAAACTGGGTTAAGAAAGTAGATGCTAATGGCAATACAGTTGTTGATGAAAATGGCGATGCTGTTTTAGAAGAAGCGTATTCAGTTGCTACAGGCACTGTGCTTACGATTGATACTAAAGCTAAGCAGCTATTAAACGGTGATAAAGTGTTAGTTGATGTATCTTCAGCATTTACGCCGCAAAAAGTAGAATTTATGAAAGCGGGTGGTTCTTACGCGGTAACATTTGGTAAGAAACTACAAACGTTCGCAGCAGAAGCGTTAGGTATTGAAACTCCTAACGTTTACGCTCCATCTAAAGAAATTTCACATGAAGGCCAAGGTCTTACTGCCGTTGAAAAAATATTCAATAATAATGCAGTAGGTGTTGCATCTGATAGCCCATTACATGCGGGTTCAGATGTTCGTGTTAGAGTTAATATTGTAGGTTCTCAAGACACGACCGGCCCTATGACTTGCCAAGAGTTGGAAGCAATGGCTGCGTCAACTATTTCACCATTAGTTGACGGTGCATACCAATCTGGTTGTCACACGGCATCAGTTTGGGATAGTAAAGCACAAGCAAACATTCCTAAGTTAATGAGCTTCATGAACAAATTCGGTTTAATCACAGCACGTGATCCGAAAGGCGTTTATCACTCAATGACTGACGTAATCCATAAAGTACTAAATGACATTACGGTAGACGACCGCGCTATCATCATTGGTGGTGACTCACATACTCGTATGTCTAAAGGTGTAGCATTTGGTGCAGACTCGGGTACGGTTGCAATCGCCTTAGCTACCGGCGAGTCAGCAATGCCAATTCCTGAGTCAGTAAAAGTGACGTTTAAAGGTAAAATGCAAGGCCACATGGATTTCCGTGATGTTGTACATGCAACTCAAGCGCAAATGCTTAAACAGTTTGGTGGCGAAAATGTGTTCCAAGGTCGCATCATTGAAGTGCACATTGGTACATTATTAGCTGACCAAGCGTTTACTTTCACAGACTGGTCTGCAGAAATGAAAGCCAAAGCTTCTATCTGTATTTCAAATGATGAAACGTTAATTAAGTCAATTGAACTTGCTAAGAGCCGTATCCAAATCATGATCGACAAGGGTATGGAAAACGAAGCTAAAACACTTAACGGTTTACTTGCATTAGCAGACAAACGTATTGAAGAAGTTAAATCTGGCTCTAACCCAGCATTGTCACCAGACGATAACGCTAAATACTATGCAGAAGTTGTTATTGACCTAGATGTTATCGATCAGCCGATGATTGCTGACCCTGATGTTAACAATGAAGATGCATCTAAGCGTTATACGCATGATGTCATTCGTCCGGTATCTTATTATGACGGTAAATCTGTAGATTTAGGTTTTGTTGGTTCTTGTATGGTTCACAAAGGTGACATGCAAATCATCGCTCAAATGTTACGTAACATTGAAAAGCAAAATGGCAAAGTTGAGTTTAAAGCGCCACTCGTAGTAGCGCCACCAACTTACAACATTGTTGATGAACTTAAAGCTGAAGGCGATTGGGATATTCTACGTAAATACTCTGGTTTTGAATTTGATGATGCTCATCCTAAAGATGCAGCACGTACTAAATATGAAAACATCATGTATTTAGAACGCCCAGGTTGTAACTTATGTATGGGTAACCAAGAAAAAGCGGAACCTGGTGATACTGTTATTGCAACGTCAACTCGCTTATTCCAAGGCCGTGTTGTAGCTGATACTGCTGAGAAAAAAGGTGAGTCGTTACTTGGTTCTACTCCGGTTGTTGTACTTTCAACTGTTCTAGGTCGTTTCCCTACAATTGAAGAGTATAAAGCTGCGGTAGTCGGTATTGACCTAACTCGTTTTGCTCCTCCTGTAGAAGCAATGACAACTAAATTTGTTGGTAAAGCGGTTCCTGTTAAACGAGTTTAATCTCATATAACAGCAACAACTAAATAAACGCTAAAGGCCACTCATTGAGTGGCCTTTATTATTAAGGGGAGAAAAAACTGAAATTGCAGAAACCCCAGGTGTATTTATGAAACTCGTTTAAACTTAAATGTTAGCTAACCACATAGATAGTATTCTATCGAATCTTTACACATTAAAAGTGAAAACCTGCCTTTAGTCGTTTCTTCAATGGTTTCTATTTGATAAGTGCCTTCAATGTTGTTAAATAATACCTGCTCTATTTCTAGAGACATTTGGCCGTTTTGTACACAGTCGCCAATTTCATCACAACGGGTTACTTGTGAAATATTCCCATAGTTATGAGGGTAAAGTCGCAAGCTAGGCACAAATGCATCCATATTCATACCTTCTAAATTCGAAGTGAGATGCGCCTCAGCGAGTTGTGTATCACATTGAAGAATTTTCCTATCTGTCATTATGACTTCAAGTACAAGTTGATCTGTTGGACCACATTGATAAGAAATTCGGCCGTAATAAAAATCGCCATCAACAAATGAATCCGAATTACAGCTGATCACACTAGTTAAGCTAATGACTAAACAGATAGATTGAATTAATTTCATTATAACTCACGCTAAATTACAAAAAACTAACGTTACTTTACTTTGGCCGTTAATGCACTTTTGCTGTGATATTATTTAACGCGTTGATTTTGCTTTGGTATTGTTGTTTTTGTTTATTTTCAGTGCTCATTGATTTTGCTCTGGCCAAATATCTATCAGCATTATCAAAATCATTTAGCATTAAGTAACTCTTAGCCAGACCAAAATAAAAATTATGTTCTGTTTTCTTTAGCCTAATCGCTTTTTTGTAATATGAGATAGAGGCTTTATATTCATTTTTATAGTAGCTCTCTTCAGCTAACATAGATTGATAATAAGGATTTAGCTGACGTTGCTTGTTTACTTCATCTATTATTTGATTAGCTTGTGCGATACGGTCTGTGTTTTTATATAATACCGCTAAATTTTCTCTTAAGTTAAGACTGTTAGGGTCTAGTTTCATGGCGTGGTTGTAAATGGTTTCGGCTTCAACTAAATGACCACTTTGTCTGTACAAACTTGCTAAGTTACCCCATATAGCTGCGTTATCTGGTGCGTATTTTGTCGCTTCTGACAAATAGACATAAGCCTTGTCTATATCACCCAAGGCTAAAGACTCACCTCCTATATTGTTGTAATACAGCGCGATGATTTGATCTTTTGTTAATATTTGTGAGGATATGACTGGAATGTTAATCAAAGGAACAAAATCAATGGTGACGGTACGATCTAAGAAGTCCGTTAAATGGGATTGTTTTTTTGCAAATACGCGTAAGTTAACATGCCCATTTAACATGCTGATGCCATTAACCTGATTCCAATTCTCTTCTATTTCGACATCAATAAAAGAAGCAGATAAACCGGCTTCTTTAACCAATACATATGAAAGTATGGTCAGTGATAAACAATTAGCGATTCGTTTTTCAAACGTTTGTGAGGCGGTAAAATTCGCATCATGTGCATAACCAATATTCATTTCTTGTTCAGAAAAATAATCTTTGATCAATTGTTTTGCTTTTAGCGTGGTGCCGCTTACGGGTAACAGTCGTGTTTTAACATAATTGCGCATTGGCTTTGAGACAAAAAATATATCTTCAGGTGTCTCTATTGTTATGTCTTTTTCGAATTGGTCATCTAAATAAATAGAATGAGGAAGTGCACTCAGTTGTTGATTTGTTTGAGCGCAACCAGTAACGACAACGATACTTAAAAATAAAATGCAACCTAGATACTTCATGTTAACGGCCCCTTTATTAATCAAGTTGAAATAATGATTAATACCTATAGTGTAGTCTAATTTGATAAAGTATTTATACGTACTGTAATTTGGTCTGAAGGGGATTTCAAATGGCAAAAGTTTTAGGTTTAGGTGGTGTGTTTTTTAAAGCAAAGGACACAAAAAAGTTATCAGATTGGTATCACGATGTACTTGGCATTGATATGGGAGAATATGGTGCTTCTTTCAAACCTGAATCTATGCCTGAAAAGGGCTATACGGTATTTTCCCTGTTTAAACAAGAAACGGAATACTTTGCCCCTTCCAAACAAGAATATATGATTAATTTCGTTGTGGACGACCTACTTGGATTATTAATTAAGATAGAAGCGAACGGTGGTGTTATTTGTGGAAAACCAGAAGAGTATGATTATGGAAAGTTCGGTTGGTTTTTAGATCCAGAAGGAAATAAAGTAGAACTATGGCAGCCTTTGTAATTCAAAGTATAAAGTGCCAATTTCTTGTTTAGTTTTTGGCATATATAGTGCTAATACAAAGTTTATCTGTGTTGTATATTTAATAGGGCGAAAAATATGTTGGTAAAGAATAAAACGAAAGCGGCATTAGGAGTGTTTAGTTGTTTTTATGTTGCGACCTCGTTTGCTTATTCAATTCCAGAATGGTTATCAAACCCTACAATTAAAGATGGCTTGGCTGCGGTAGATTGCGTGAAGTTTTCAGGAAATTGGTCAAGTGATTCTAAGATATCCTCAGCCAACGCCAGAATAGCTCTTGCTCAGCAAATCGATGTAAAAGTAGAAAGTTTAGATAAAACTTATGAATCTAGGCAATCAACTCAAGATGGTACTTATATTTCCACTCAATTTAGCTCTGTTTCACAGCAATACACTAAACAGGCACTAGCAGGTTCAAGAATTGTTAAAACCGAAATCGTAACAATCTCAGGCACCGAGTATTATTGTGCTCTTGCAACACTTGACCCTGGACAGACAGAACAAGTGTTTGAATTAATTATCAAGGCCAGTAATAAAAAAGTTGATGACGAGCTGCAATCGGAACTATTTGAGCAGTTCAAAGACAATAAAATACAAAGCTCTGCCAAAATAGATAACTTACTTAACAACCCTCAATAGGGATTGGTGTATTAAAAATGAAGTTAGTTGTGTATTTGATTATTACATTGCTTTTAATATCGACCAATGTACAAAGCGCTGATATTGAAGAGCTACAATTAAAAGCTAAGAACACTCAAATTAAATGGCAACAATTACAGTTAGCTCTAAATTCATCCGAAGATGATCAAAATAAAACACAAAAAACGGTCGCCACGTTACGTGCTGAATATCAACAGGCGTTAACAAAAGAGTTAAATACCTTTGATCAATTAGTCACAACAAAAGCACAACAAGAATATCAAGCTTACCTCGCAGAGCGTGTGTTTGAAATTGAACATCAACATCATTGTAAACGCATGTCTAGCCAAAAGGAATGTGAAGAAGAAGCCAGAATTACCGCGCTTGATAAAGCCGGAAAACAAGGCAGTTCTATCATTATTAACTCCACTACAGATATTACCACGACACGTAAACAATTGAATGAAGATGTTGTGAGTGACTCTGATTTTAAAGAGAAAACAAGTATGCGAGCGTTTACTAACATAAGCTCTTATCAAGTTGTAGAGTCTTATAAACTTGACAAATCAAAAAATCATGAACGATTGTGGTTTATTAAAATTTCAGTGCATGTATCAGCCAAACAGAATGACTATTATTACCAACAGTTAGTAAATAAATATAAACAGAGATTGATTATTCATTTATCCCAATCAAAACAAATAGAACATACACAGGACCTCCAAACTACACAGTATATTGAAACGGTAGGCGGTATACCTTTTGTGATGGTTAAGTTACCGGGCGGTCAATTTATAATGGGTTCTGAACAGGGCGAGTTTAACGAGCAACCAACGAGTGTTGTACAAGTAAAGTCTTTTTATATTGCTGATACTGAAGTCACTAAGGCACTTTATCAGCAATGTATAAAATCAAAACATTGCAACGACAAATGGAAAAGTAGCAGTGTTTTAACGCGTGAAGAGTTTAATCAACCAAAGGCGGATATCAGTTGGTATGATATCAAACAAGAGTTTTTGCCTTGGTTAAATAAAAAAACCGGTAGAAAGTATCGATTGCCAACTGAAATAGAGTGGGAGTTCGCCGCACGTTCTGGCAGCCAAAGCGATTATTACTATGGTGATAGAACCAATCAAATTTGTTTATATGCCAATGGTGCCAAAGCCAAAGATGTTAGTGAACAATGCGACGATGGCCACAACAAAAAATTAGCAGCCGTGAAGCAATACAACCCTAATAAATTTGGTTTGTATGACATGTTAGGTAACGTAGCTGAGTGGACTAATACTTGCGGTTCACTTTATAGTAAAATGTCGCAGGATTGCTCACAAGCCATGATAAGAGGCGGGTCTTGGTATGATCAGCCATTTTATCTTCGGACATCGAGCCGAATCGGTAAGAACAAAAATACACGTTTGGATACGTTAGGTTTCCGCCTAGCCTATAGCGAATAATAAAATCCTAACGGTAAACCCGCTTATTAACTAATATTTCACCTTATCTGTTACACAAAAGCTAAATACAGCTTGAAATTTACGCTCAGATCCGTACAATTGCGCGACCTTTTTTGGGGTGTCTAAAAAAGGCCGGTGAAGTTCACCGTAAACTTAAGTAATAATTGAGGTAATTATGGTTTCTATTCGTTTAGCTCGCGGTGGCGCGAAAAAACGTCCATTCTACTCAATCGTTGTTGCAGACAGCCGTCGTTCACGCGATGGTCGTTTCATTGAGAAACTAGGTTTCTTCAACCCGATTGCTAATGGTCAAGAAGAAAAGATTCGTGTCGATTTAGATCGTATCGAACATTGGGTTGGTGTTGGTGCACAACTTTCTGACCGTGTTGCTAAAATCGTTAAAGACGCACAAAAAGCGGCTTAAATGATCAGCATAAGTGAAGGTGTTTTATGAGTCAGTCTAATTCGACAGAAGAATTAATCTTAGTTGGAAAAATTGGTGCCCCTTACGGTATCAAAGGCTGGTTTAAGATAAATGCTTACACTGAAATCTCGGAAGGGATTTTTGATTACAGTCCATGGTTTATAACCTTAAATGGACAGCAACATCAAGTGAAGGCAGTCAATGGCCGCCGACACAACAAAGGCTTAATAGCTAAGTTTGATAATGTTGAAAGCAGAGATGACGCAGAAGCTTGGCTTCATGGCGAAATTTATGTTGCAGCGAGTCAATTGCCTGAATTGGCAGGTGACGAGTTTTATTGGCGTGACCTTAATGGCATGACAGTAAAAGCAATCAATGGTTATGACTTAGGTATTGTTTCAGGCCTAATGGAAACGGGTTCAAATGACGTACTGGTTGTTGATGCAAAAAGAAATGATGCATTTGGCAAGACAGAACGACTTATCCCATATATTCAGGACGATGTAATTATTTCAGTTAACAAGGAAGAAAACACCATTACGGTGGACTGGGATCCGGGATTCTGACAAGCATGAATTGTCAGTTATGGATTGGTGTTATTACACTTTTTCCAGAAATGTTTGATGCAATTACCCAACACGGTGTAATTGGCAGAGCCATTCAAAAAGGCACTATCGAGTTTAACACTTGGAATCCCCGAGCGTTTACACACGATAAGCACAACACTGTTGATGACCGACCATATGGCGGTGGTCCAGGAATGTTGATGATGGTTCAACCTTTGACAGACGCTATTCGCGCAGCGAAAGAAGCGGCTGGAGAAGGGGCAAAGGTTATTTATCTTTCTCCTCAGGGTAGAAAGTTAGATCAAACTGGCGTTAAACATTTAACACAACATAAGAAAATTGTGTTGGTTGCGGGTCGTTATGAAGGAATAGATGAACGAGTTATTCAATCGGAAGTCGATGAAGAATGGTCGATTGGAGATTTTGTTTTAAGTGGTGGTGAACTACCAGCCATGACACTGATTGATGCAGTGTCGAGAATGATTCCTGGCGTGTTGGGGCATAAGCTTTCAGCAGAACAAGATTCTTTTTCAGATGGTTTGTTAGATTGCCCACATTATACAAGACCTGAAGTTTTGGCTGGTCAGCGGGTACCAGATGTATTACTTAGCGGTAATCATGAAAAAATCCGACAATGGCGGTTACAACAATCGCTTGGCAGAACCTGGTTACGAAGACCTGATTTAATTAAAAATCTAGCTCTGACTGACGAACAGAAAAAGTTACTTGATTCGTTCCTCGCGGAACAGAAATAAATAACCTTAGACGTTTTGCAATTCAGTGAAATCTAGAAAAGTGAGAATATAATGAGCAAAGTAAGTCAAAACATCATTAAGGCTCTAGAAGACGAGCAAATGAAAACTGATCTTCCGGCATTTGGCCCGGGTGATACAGTAGTTGTAAAAGTACGTGTAAGAGAAGGTAACAAAGAGCGTCTACAGGCGTTTGAAGGTTTCGTTCTAGCGAAGAGAAATCGTGGATTACACTCTGCATTTACAGTACGTAAGATTTCTAACGGTGAAGGTGTTGAGCGTACATTCCAAACGCATAGCCCTGTTATCGACAGCATCGAAGTTAAACGTCGTGGTGATGTACGTCGCGCTAAACTTTACTACATGCGTGAACGTTCTGGTAAGTCAGCACGTATCAAAGAAAAGTTGGACTTTAAAAAGTAAACTTTTTTACTTGATGCCAAAAAGGAGCACATTGTTGCTCCTTTTTTTGTGCCTGAAATTTAAGCATAGTTTACAAAGGATTCTCCTTGTTAGTCCGACGCAAGATAGTCTTGCAAAAAAATCAATTCATATTCCTGATTAAGCGTTGACACTGGTGGCTCATTTTTATAATGTGTAACTAAAGGTGTACGGGGTGTAAAGTTAAAGTTACATAAATCCTCGCTTAATGAATTGAGGTTAATATGAATAAAGATAGTTTGAATAATGTGAACGTAAAAGCTGAAAAGCTTTTAGTTATGCCTAGTGCGCTTAAGTCTGCGTTACCACTTAGTGAAGAAAATAAAACATTTATAGCTGGTGCTCGAAAAACGATCTCCAATATAGTGCACAAAAAAGACCACAGAACGTTAATAATTTCAGGGCCATGTTCAATCCATGATCTGAGTGCGGCCAAAGAATATGCATTGAAGTTAAAAAAGCTACAAGAACAATGCAAAGATTCAGTGTATCTAGTGATGCGTGTTTACTTTGAAAAACCTAGAACAACAGTAGGATGGAAAGGCTTAATCAATGACCCTCATTTGGATGGTTCATTTGATATCGAAACTGGTTTGTTAAATGCTCGTGAATTATTACTGTGGTTAACCGACCAAGAAATTCCAATTGCTACTGAGGCACTTGATCCTATTTCTCCTCAATATTTATCTGATTTAATTAGCTGGTCGGCAATTGGTGCTCGTACCACAGAATCACAGACTCACAGAGAAATGGCCAGTGGTTTGTCTATGCCTATCGGATTTAAAAATGGCACTGATGGTAATGTTGGTATTGCAGTTAATGCGATGGGAGCAGCCGAAAGTGGGCATAACTTTATTGGGATAAACGATAAAGGTCAGGTTGCTATTATTCAAACTCAAGGCAACCCAGATGCGCATTTAATATTACGCGGCGGTAAGCAACCTAATTATCAAGCTGAATTTGTGGATGCCGCAGAAGCTGATATTGCAAAATCTGGATATAATCCTGCAATTATTGTGGATTGCTCACATGCCAATACAAATAAAGATTATACTAGGCAGCCAATTGTCGCTAAGGACATCTTAGAGCAGTTAGAGCAAGGGAATCGTTCTATTGTCGGGATTATGTTGGAAAGTCATATTAATGAAGGTAACCAAAAACTAACTGATGACCTTAGTACGTTAGAGTATGGTGTTTCTATTACAGACGCTTGTATAGATTGGGCCGCCACAGAAACCTTAGTATTAGAATTTGCACAGCGATTAGAAGCTGTCATTAAATCAAAACAATTAAATACAGCAGCATAACGGAGCTTAGTTTGGCGTTAAATAATCTGAGAGATGAGATCGACAAGTTGGACACCCAACTTGTTGAGTTACTTGCAAAAAGACAAGTAATTACCACCGCTGTTGGTAAATATAAACAAGAAGTTGGTAAGCCAATTTATGATCCCCAGCGAGAATCTGAGCTTATTGCTAAACGCCGTGAACTAGCCTCATCGTTAAATGTACAACCTGATCTAATAGAAGATTTGTTACGCCGTATCATGCGGGAGTCATATCAAAGCCAGCATGATGCTTATCGACGTGTTTTACCAGAAAGTAGTAAGGTGGTGATTGTTGGTGGTAAAGGGGCGTTAGGTGCGCGTTTCTTTGATATGTTTACTCGCTCTAATTATGTAGTTGAAATATTAGATAAGCACGATTGGCCGCAGGCACAAACCATACTAAAAGATGCAAAGTTGGTACTGATCACCGTTCCAATTAAATTGACTGAACAAGTTATTGTTCAACTGCCAGAGCTACCTAATGATTGTGTATTAGCGGATTTAACTTCGTTAAAACAATCCCCATTAAAATCCATGTTAGACAAACATTCTGGCCCAGTCGTGGGGTTACATCCTATGTTTGGCCCAGATGTACCAAACTTTGTAAAACAAGTTTTTGTGGTATGTGAAGGGCGATTTCCTGAACAATACGACTGGTTGTTACAACAAATCAAAATTTGGGGCGCCGTTCTACAAGTTGATGATGCAGCAGAGCATGATTCCAGTATGGAGTTGATACAAGCAATGCGACATTTTACCACATTTGTATATGGCCGATTTTTGTCAAATGAAAAACCCGATCTGGACCAGTTATTACGACTCAGTTCACCGATATATCGATTAGAGCTAGCAATGACAGGACGCCTATTTGCTCAAGATCCAAACCTTTACGCAGATATCATTTTTGGCGCTAAAAACGCATTGGAACTCGCCACTCGATTTAGACAAGAGCTTGACGATGCAATTACGCTTTTACAACAGAATGACAAAGAAAGTTTTAAACAAAGTTTTGAATTAGTGGCGCAGTGGTTTGGTGGAAAATCGAATGAATTTTTAGCTGACAGCCGTACCCTGTTGAAATCTGCACAAGACTCTCGGATTTTAAAATAGATATAATTTTACGATTGATCACTTTTCAAGCTAGTATTGATGTAATTGTAGTAAAAAAGTAGTTGTTTAATCATCTATTTAGTTTAACAATAGCTCTATAAGTATAAGACTTTTATACCAAATATATTTTTGAAGGAAATAATATGTCTACAGAAAATGCCTTACTGACGATCCTTGTTGAAAAAATTCAAAGTGACTCTCTTGTCTTACCCACTCTTCCAGAAATAGCTATTCGAATTCGTGAAACTGCAGATGACCCAGATGTTAATTTACAAGCAATGGCTCATGTTATCGCTCAAGATCCTGCGTTATCAGCTCGTATGGTAAAAGTGGCAAACAGTGCATTTATGGGGCGCTCTGTAAAAGTCGAAACACTTAATCAAGCTGTAACTCGTATTGGTTTACGCCAAATTAAAAATATTGCTACGGCCATTGCGATGGAACAACTTTTTGTTTCCAAGAATGAATTAGTTCGTGAGTACATGGGCAAATCATGGCAAAAAACAGTGAACGTGGCTTGTGTGGCTATGGCTGTGTTACAAATTTGGTTAAAAGATAACAAACGTACTTCATTAAATATCGATACCTTAACTTTAGTTGCTTTAGTGCATAGTATTGGTGTACTTCCAATATTATCGGAAGCTGAACGTCATGAAGAAGTATTTGCTAATCCAAGTTTCTTAGAAGCGGCAATCAAGCGTATGGCCGGTAAACTGGGGGCGCGATAATGCGCTCTTGGGAATTTACAGGTGAGTTTATCGATGTGACTGAAAACTGGAATAACTTAACGTTCCAAACTGAACAAGTGAGTTATATAGACTTTGTTCGTATCGGTGCTATATACAATAAAGTTCTTGGTAAGAATGTTGATACTAACGAGTTATTAACGCCATATATTGAAAAAGGTATTTTACCTGACTTAGATTTCTTAAGTTCAGATGAATTTACTGAAGCTTTAAATGATGTGAAGTCAGTATTCTCTTAATCTTTTGGTAGTAAACGTTTTATAACGTGTTGTTAACCAATAAAAAAGCTAGTCATGGACTAGCTTTTTTTATATCTAAAATTTATCAATCATAGACGGTAGGGATTGGTTCACGTTTATGTTGTGTTCGATTAAAAATCGCCACTAATTTGTTACTTGCGTCAGAACCGATGTTTTTGCCTTCCAGAAAGTCATCTATTTGATCGTAACTTAGACCTAACGCTGACTCATCTTCTTTACCAGGGTCTAACTCTTCAAGGTCGGCCGTTGGAGCTTTGGTCACTAATGCTTGTGGAGCGCCAAGGTGACTGGCTAATGCTCTTACTTGACGTTTGTTTAAGCCAAATAAAGGAATAAGGTCACATGCACCATCACCGAATTTAGTGAAAAAACCTGTGATATTCTCTGCAGAATGGTCGGTACCTAACACTAAACCGCCGAGTAAACCTGCAACTTCATATTGTGCAATCATACGCATTCGGGCTTTAACATTGCCTTTAACGAAATCAATATTATGATCAGATAGTTGGTCTTTTAATTGATTGGGTAATGCATCGATTACTTGACCATGTACACCTTCAACACCAGGTTTAACGTTTATTGTTAATGCATGGGTCGGATTAATAAAATCTATTGCTAATTGGGCTTCATCTTCATCAGCTTGGATATGATACGGTAGTCTTACTGCAGCGAAGATGTACTTATCCGTGTTATGTTCTTTGTTAAGTTCATCAACAGCTAACTGAGCTAGCTTGCCACAAGTTGTAGAATCAATACCGCCACTAATACCTAGAACCAAAGAAGTTAAATTGGAATCAATTAGTCTTGTTTTTATAAAGTTAACTCGTCGTGCGATCTCTTGTTCAACATCAATGACCGGTTTAACTCTCATTTCTTTAATTATTTGTTCTGCATCCATAACTTAACACTTCTATTGTTAATCTAGAGTGGTTATTCTATTCGAAAATTTAACATTGAACTAGCGCTAAGTTTAGCGAGGAAAATATGAAAAAAGTAACCGCTATTATTAAACCATTTAAATTAGACGATGTGAGAGAGTCTCTATCTGAATTAGGTGTAAATGGTATGACCGTCACTGAAGTCAAAGGCTTCGGTCGTCAGAAAGGGCATACGGAGTTATATCGTGGCGCAGAGTATATGGTTGATTTTTTACCAAAAGTAAAATTGGAGCTGATCATTACAGATGAGTTATTGGAACAAGTTTTAGACAGTATTTTAGAAACGGCTCAAACTGGAAAAATTGGTGATGGCAAAATTTTTGTTGAAGAAATAGAAAGAGTGATCCGAATTAGAACCGGTGAAGAAAACGATCAAGCTATTTAAATTAGATTAACCTATACAGAAAAACCGGAAGTTTTCACTTCCGGTCTCACAACAATAATCAGGAATTTTTATTTGTTACTCTTTATTAAGTAACTTTCGACCTATTTCAATCTTTCTAGGTTTTAATGCCTCAGGTATCTCTCTTTCCAAGTCAATGTGTAATAATCCATTTTCTAAATCAGCACCAAGTACCTTAATGTAATCGCCTAATTGAAAACGACGTTCAAAGTTTCTTTCTGCGATACCTTGATATAGGTATTTTGTCTGTTCTGTTTGTTCGGCTTTTACCCCTTTAACAATCAGAGTGTTTTGTTCTGATTTTATTTCAAGCTCGGAGTCTTGAAATCCGGCGATAGCCATTGTAATTCGGTATTTATCATCGGCGACGGCGGCGATATTATATGGAGGGTAACCACCATTTTTTTCAGTGCGATTAGCGGTATCTAATAATGATGCTAAGTGATCAAAACCAATGAATGAACGGTATAGTGGAGATAAATCTACATTTCTCATAATTCTTATCCTTTCTTTATAAGCAATAAGTTAATAAACAATCAATCGAAATTAAAACGCATTGTTGTTTATTTTGTTTAGTAAGTGCCTTCCAAATGGACAGGCTAATTGGTCAACTTGAACCCTACTGGCGAACAATGTCGTTGACTTAACTAATATATAGGGAGGGTGAGATTGTTTATCAAGGATAAAAATAAAAAAAGTCAGAACTTTCTGACTTTTTTATTATAAAACAATAAGATATGAGGTTTTAATTTTTTACATTTGTTTCTGGAACAGATTCAACAACGCCAGTTTGCTCTGAAACTGATGTTATAGCAGCAAGTGCAGCTTCGTAATTTGGGTGTGCTGATAATTTACTTACTATCTCTTTATAAACAATGTTTCCTTCCGGAGATATGACAAAAATGGCTCGAGCTAATAGGCCCATATCTTTTATTAACACGCCATAATTCATACCAAAATCACGCCAAACAGAATCAGATAAAGTTTGTATTTTATCTATATTTTCAGATTGGCAAAAACGCTTTTGAGCGAAAGGTAAATCCGTACTGATAGTTAACATCACGATATCTTGTGGTAAATTAGCAAACTCATCATTAAAGCGTTTAGTTTGAATACTACAAATACCAGTATCTAAACTAGATACAACACTGATTAATAAAGGTTTACCTGAGAAATCAGCTAATGTTTTTACACTAAATTTATTATCTACCACTTTAAAGTTTGGCGCTGGTTGATTTAATGTAACTTGGCTGCCTAATAAGGCGACAGGTTTATCACCGGCTTTAACTAAATCAAATCGAACAGGAAGATCTTTTTGGATGTCATAAGCAAAAGAAAAAGAACTTATGAAAGTCAGTAGTATATAAAGAGAATATTTCATATGTGGATTTGGCCCGCTTATATTTTTTTAAAGGTATAGGGTGTATTGTCCACTAAGTGCTATAGTTTTGAAAGCAATAATAAAATTCACCTTCGTGTGTTTTTATATATAACTAAACATTATTCAAATACGGTCGATAAAAGTTGTATGCAAACTCCAGTAATTATATGTGACGACTCAAACTTAGCCCGCAAACAGATGGCTCGTTCTCTTCCAGAGGATTGGAATGTTGAGGTGATCTTTGCCAATAATGGTGAAGATGCGATGGATAAAATTCATCAACATAAAGCTCAGATACTCTTTCTCGACCTTAATATGCCCGTTTTAGATGGTTATGGTGTATTAGAGGCGATTAAAGCGGAAAACCTTTCTATTATTACCATTGTTGTATCTGGTGATATTCAACCTGAAGCACATGCCAGAGTGAAATCTCTTGGTGCTTTGGATTTTATAAAAAAACCGATAGACAAAGATAAACTACAAGAGCTATTAAATAAATATGGCATAACCGAACCAAGTAAATTACAGGCATTAAAACCCCAAGCTGAAGATCTACTTGATGCTGAAACCAGAGATATATTGCAAGAGATCACCAATGTTGCAATGGGACAAGCAGGCAGCTTGTTAGCAAAAGTATTAAATGTTTTTGTTAAGTTACCTATCCCTAATGTGAATTTATTAGAGGTGAGTGAGCTCTCTATGGCTCTGCACTCAGTTGAGAGCAGCGACGCTACTTCAGGTGTATGCCAAGGTTTCATTAGTGGCGGTGTCGCTGGTGAAGCGTTATTAATTCTAAATGACTCTAGCTTTGTCGATATTGCACGTTTGTTGAACTACAACAAAAAAATTGATGACAGTGTTGAGTTAGAATTGTTGATGGATATTTCTAATATATTAATAGGTTCAATATTAAAAGGTTTGTCCGAGCAATTAGATCTTAACTTTAGCCAAGGTCACCCAGTGGTATTAGGACAACATTGTAATGTATCCGATTTGATTTATACCAACTCGACACATTGGAAAAAATCTCTAACGATAGAGATTAGTTATGGTATCGAAGATTACGATATTCACTGCGATTTATTATTGTTGATTACAGAAGATTCTATTCCAACGTTGAAAAATAAACTTAATTTCTTATTTGATGTTTAATTATGACTGAAAAAGCAACAGTAGAAGTATCAGAAATTCATTGGTTAATGGATATGTTCCAGTCTGTAGATGTTGGGCTGGTCGTATTAGACCGTGAATATAAAATACAAGTATGGAATGGTTTTATGGAAAACCACAGTGGTTTATCACCTTATGAAGTTAGGGATAAATCACTATTTGAAGCATTTCCTAATTTGGATAAAGAATGGTTATTGCAAAAGACGGATCCTGTTTTTGTATTAAAAAATAGAGCGTTTACCATTTGGGAACAACATGCTCATATTTTCAAATTTAAAAACTATCGCCCGATTACCAGTGTTGCGCCATTTATGTACCAAAACGCAACTTTCATACCTTTAACCAATACCACAGGTGATGTGACTCACCTGTGTATCATCATTTACGATGTTACGGATGTTGCTATTTCTAAAATTGAACTGCAAGAAGTAAATAAAGAATTACAGCGATTAAGTCGAACGGATAGATTAACCAACTTAAATAATCGTGGCTACTGGGAAGAGTGTTTGCAAAGAGAGTTCTTACGACAACGCCGAGGGCATAGTGTAAGTTCATTGTTAATCTTTGATATAGACCATTTTAAGAAAGTAAACGATACCTATGGTCACGCCGGTGGCGATGAAGCAATTTTACATCTCGCTAAGATATTGAAAAAAAGCTTACGAGAAACTGATATTGGTGGCCGTTATGGCGGTGAAGAATATGCGGTTATATTAACCGGAACACAAGCTAAAGATGCTTATGTTTTTGCCGAGCGTTTAAGAATTATGGTCGAAAAATCAATAGTTTCTTATAACGAGTTTGAATTCCAATTTACCATCAGTCTAGGTATTGCAGAATATACCGACGAATTGAATTCACACCAAAATTGGATTGAAGTGGCAGATTCAGCCTTATATAAAGCAAAAGTTGGTGGCCGAAATCGAGTTGAAATATATGCTCATCCAGATAAAAGTGAAGCTAAAGAAGACTAACTGCCACGTTTAAATATGCAAAAAGCTCAATATCATTGAGCTTTTTTAGTTTTTAGCGTTTTAATTTAAGCCTTAATCTACTTAGTCATTTATACCCATTGGTTTTTCTTACGACGGGTTAACAACCAACCAACAAACACACCAATAACGATGGCGCCAACATCATATAACTTAGCTAAAATACGTTTGGTTTCGTCACTTTCTTTAATCGATGCACGTAACGTTTCGCTTTCTTGGGTTGCGGTAATTAATTGCTGGGATAACGCAGCGTTGGTTTCTGTTAACTTAGTAATTTCATCTTCTAAATTTTTGAGGTCATCGGTAGACACCGAACCTAATTTAGAAATCTTAACATTCAGCTCATCAATTTGCGCGTTTGCTGATGCTAACTTAGCTTTCACTCCGGCTGTTTTCTCTAACATAGTTGAATCGATCCAACCTGTTTTACCATCTTTTAATTTAATTTCTAACCAGCCAGTACTTTCATCTTTTGACAAAATAGTGACTTGTTCACTTGCCGCCACTCGAGCAATGATCCGATAGCGGTTACTACTGCCAGAATGGAGGAAAACGAATAGTTGGTCAGTAACGTACATTTGATAGGGCGTAACTTGCACAATAGAGCTCACAGGTTCTTCAGTTTGCTCAATCGTTGTTGCCACATCGGTTGCAGCTTGAGGTTCATCGTTCGTTTTTTCTGTAGGAGTGACCGTTTTAGGTGTAGGCTCTGTCGGTTCAACTGTTGGGGTTGCAAATATAAAATTTGATAGTGTTAAACCACAAACTAATATAGTTAAACTCAGCTTTATTCGTTTCTTATCCATTGAGAGTATTCTTATTGTTATTCTACGATATTTTTATCCATAATTGATGTTAGGTTTTTACGCATGTTAGTTCAAGTACTTATTGCTGCGCAGACCAAAGCAAATAGGTTTTATAACTCATTATGTGGCTTCTAAAATATTGAGTTTACCTTGATGGTTAGGTAACCTGCTCAATACTTAATTTTTCATCCCACAAGACAAAGACATTTTAATGGAAATTGAATTAAAGTTTTTAGTGTCAACTGACGAAATTTCGTCTTTGAATTCAGCATTAGATAATAGTCAGTATCAAATACAATCTAAACCAACCTTATTGTTGTCCAATGCTTATTACGACACCCCGGATAATACATTACGAGAATGGGACTTTGGTTTAAGAACTCGGTGTAGTGAAACCCTCGACGGGTCTCGTGCTATGGAGCAAACCATTAAATTGTCAGGTGGCGATATTGGTGGTTTACAACAACGCCCAGAATATACGGAGTCACTACCGAATACCCAAACTGAGTATGTATTTGCCGACTTAACTCTGTTTTCTCCATCAATTTGGCCGTCAGGATTTTTAGCCGAAAAAGTACAACCTAAACTGCTCAAAGTATTTGAAACTAATTTTGAAAGGAAAATTTGGCTAATTACCACAGCAAATGGTGCCATTATTGAGTGTGTTTTAGACCAAGGACAGGTCGAAGTTACTGATAAAAATGGTCATAGACAGCAAGCTATTTCTGAATTTGAGTTGGAATTACAATCTGGTGACGTGTCAGATCTTATTGAGGTCGCAACCTACTTAACTTCAAAAGTGAATGCTAAGCTCGGTTATTTAAGTAAAGCGGCTAGGGGTTACATGTTAGCCCAAGAAGTGGTGTTAAAAAGTAAAAATTTAGAACCTTGTCGATTAAATAACGATAATCAGTTAGAGCCTGCCTTTATTAAACTGTTAACCAATGCCGTTAGTTTTGTGCAACACCATGAAGTGGTATTTGCTAATACTAAAACTTTAAAATCATTACGCCGTGTGCTCGATGGTATCTCTTTAATTATTCACATATTACAGCTGTTCTCTGAATATTTACCTAATAGTCAATGCCAAAAGTTTATCGATTTGTTTAAACAATGGCGTGGCGAACATGGCTGGATTGAAGCCTTTTATCAGCTTGATCAATTAACGGATCGTAAAAGTCCATACCGTAAAGATATTGATAAAAGTGAGTATTTAAGAACCACTTTAGCCTCAATAAAAATGCCAGAAGATAGAATTGAAAAATCTATTACACAATTTAGTTCGACTCAATATAACCATTTATTCCTAAGTTTTATTCAATGGATAAACATAAAACAGTGGCGTACTGAGATGCCATTGGAAAGTTTAAAACTGTTAACTATTCCTATTTCAGAGTTGTCTGAACATTGGCTGGACTATCACTGGTTATCATTAAAAGAAGCATTAACGGTATTAATAAAACAAGGTAATAATTTAAATATTGAATCCGCGTTTTGGCCGTTAACTAAAGTATTGTTAACGGGGGTGTGTGTAGATAGCTTATTTGATAACGATGAACGGAAACTGTTCCGTAGTCACTTATTAAACCTAATGGTCGGGTTCGAAGAAACTATTTTATTACAAAAATCCGAACTGATTTTGTCTACTAATGCAGCGGACGATGTCGATGAAAAAGAGGCAATAAAATGGTTGCAGTCTAAACAGCAAAGCCTACAGATTGCTCTTGATGCATCAGTAACTGCAATAAATAAACTCAAGCCATATTGGTAAAAAACACAGCGGTTAATGATGGATTTTATTTTGGAAAAGCAAATGGAAAACCTACCTAAAGAGTTAATGACGTTGGCTGAATCTCGGCTCCGTTCTTTATTATTAAAATGGCCAGAGATTGAACCTACAGCTGTAGGAATTGAGATAACAAACATATTGTTAGCTCATAGCGAATTTATTTATCAATCTTGCCAACGATACTCTCGTTTATCTGAATACTTCTTAACGTTGAATTCACCGGGTGAACTGTTAACCAAAATCCATTTTATTGAGCCGTCGGTGTTGTCTCTGGATGAACACGATTTCGTACAAAAATTAAGAAGTTTCAGACAGTGGGTTATGTCTGTGATTGCTGCTAAAGATTTCTTGAAATTACAAACCATTGAAACAACAATGGATGAGTTATCAGCATTGGCGGATCAATTTTATACGTTAGCTCGTGAGTGGGTTAAACACCAAATGGCGCCTCGTTGGGGAGTAGCGCTGGATACTCATGGTAAAGAAATTATATTAATTGCGCTTGGGATGGGAAAACTTGGTGGCAAGGAACTGAACTTTTCATCCGATATCGATTTAATATTTTGTTATGCTCAAAAAGGTCAAACGAGCACAGGTCGCAGAAGTGAAGATTACCAAATCTATTTCACTAAAATGGCACAAAAAATCATCCAACTTTTAGACTCTGTCACTGCAGATGGCAGAGTATTTAGAGTTGATATGCGCTTACGACCGTTTGGCGATAGTGGACCACTTGTCAGTAGTTTTGACGCGTTAGAAGATTATTATCAAGATCAAGGCAGAGAGTGGGAACGTTATGCTTTATTAAAAGCAAGGCCATTAGGGTTAAGTACAGACATAACCAACTCAGAACTAACTCAGCAACAATTATTAATGCAAGTGTTAAAACCCTTTGTTTATCGACGTTATATCGATTACAGCGTTATTGATGCCCTTAGAAAAATGAAACGTCAGATCCAACAAGAAGTGAAACGTAGAAATTTAACACTAAACATCAAGTTAGGTGAGGGCGGTATTCGTGAAGCTGAGTTTATTGTCCAAGCATTACAAATGTTACGTGGCGGTAAAGATCCGCAGTTACAAAAACAAAGTTTATTAAAAACCTTACCAGAACTCGTGGCGTTATCGGTTTTTAGTGAGGAAGAATCACAACAACTAAGAACTAGCTACTTATGGCTGCGTCAGTGTGAACAATACCTTCAAGCGTTTTCAGACGAACAAACTCAAACACTTCCACAAGATAAAGTTAAACAGTTAAGTTTAGTCACACTGTTTGGGTTAGCTGATTGGACGGAATTTTTAGCAACGTTTGAACACCATAGCCAAAACATTAACCATATATTTGTGAATGTTATAGGTGAAGCGCCACAAGATTCTGCAAAACAAGAAGATCACCTTATTAATAAATGGCGAGATATTTGGTTACTAAAAGATGAAATGGCCGAAAACCAAGATGATAATATTGTGATTCAAGGTTTAAAAGAAGATCTAACCAATGTTGTAAGCGGAGGGCGTGGACAAGATAAATTAGATTTATTAATGCCTTTATTATTTGCTGAGTGTGAATCACAAAAAATTCAACTAAATCAGGCGACTGCCGTATTTAACTTAGTTAAAAAAATAGCGTCACGGACCACTTACTTGGAGTTACTAGTAGAAAATCAGGGGGCAAGAACTCAGTTGGTTAAGTTAGTTACCTCTTGTCATTTTATTGGTAAAGAGTTAACAAAATTTCCGCTGTTGTTAGATTTATTAATTGACCCTAAATTACTATATTCACCTGCGGAGTTATCTAGTTATCATTCTGATTTAAGACGAAATTTACTGCGAGTCGAACCAGATGATTTAGAGTTACAAATGGAAGTGTTACGTCAATTTAAGTTATCGAACCAATTGGCAATTGCCGCTTGTGACGTACAAGGCGTAATGGATTTAATGCAAGTGAGCGATCACTTAACTGAGCTGGCTAGTGTTTGTTTATATTTTGCAGTAGAAATAGCCTGGACTCAGATGGTCGCTAAGTACGGATATCCTGTTGGAAGTTCGATTGAAAATAAAAACTTTGGCGTAATAGGTTACGGCAAGTTAGGGGGATACGAATTAGGTTATGGTTCAGATCTCGATATCGTATTTGTGCATAACTGTGATAGTTCACTGTCAACTGATGGTAAAAAGCAAATAGATTCGAGACAGTTTTATTTAAAGTTAGCACAACGAATTATGCATATTTTCACCACTAGAACTTTGTCCGGTGAACTGTATGAAGTAGATACTCGTTTAAGGCCTTCTGGCGCTTCGGGCTTGTTAGCAATAAACATAGAAACCTTTGCCCAATATCAACAAACAGAAGCATGGACTTGGGAGCATCAGGCTCTAGTTCGAGCAAGATATATTAGTGGAGATGACTCGCTAGGCGAGCGGTTTAATCAAATTCGTCGTGATATATTAACTACCGACCGAGATGTTGAGGCACTCAAACAAGAGATAGCTTCAATGCGGGTTAAGATGTATGAGAATTTGAATAAAGAAAAAGATGGTTTATTTGATTTAAAACAATCACGCGGCGGTATTGCTGACATTGAATTTATTAGTCAGTTATTAGTGTTATCAAAAAGCAAAGAGTACCCTGAATTAACGCAGCTGCCTGATAATGTCAGAGTATTACAATTAGCTAGCCAATTGGATTTGATTTCGGTAGAACATTATAAACTGTTAGTTGATGCATATTTGTTATATAGAAGGCTTTATCATAAAGCCTCATTAAACGGGGGTGAAAAGTTAATCCTAATGAGCGATATCGAACAAAGCCGTGACCAAGTTATTCAAATTTGGCAACGTTTATTCTAACCGTTCTTGGTTTAACATTAAGTTTGCCGTGAATTGTTTTACTTGATTTTTACCATGCTCTTTAGCGAAATATAACGCTCGATCTGAATGAATAATAGTGGTGTTTAGTGGTTCACTTTTATCAAATGTAGCCACGCCAAAACTAGCCGTATACCGAACATCACATATGTGTGATGGGATGATGGTTTGCATTATTTCGAGCCTAATTCGTTCGGCAAGTTCGTTCGCCCCTTTTTGATCGGTATAAGGCAACAACAAACAAAACTCTTCGCCACCAAACCTTGCCGTGATATCGGTATCCCGTGTTAATTTTTTTATAATTGAAGCAAAGTTGGCGATAACCTGATCTCCAAGATCATGACCAAATACATCATTGATGAATTTAAAATCATCAATGTCACCCATAATAACCGTAACCTCGAAACCTTCACGTTTTGCCATTTTGACTATTTGGTCTGAATTTACAAAAAAGTGACGTCGATTTAATAAGCCGGTTAAGAAGTCGATACTTGATTCTTTTTGGTATAAGTCAGCCACTTCCGATAAAAACATGATCAACGTTGAGCCAAATAAAATCATGATCACTAAAGTAATCGCAATGGTAATAGCAAAAAGATAATAAATATGATTGTTTAACAATAAGATAGCAATGATTAAAATGCTAAGGATTAACATCGTTAGTTTTATTGAGTTAATTGCTAATTTTTCACCAGATGAAGGTTGTTTGGGGATAAGTGCGATACAAGGAATAATAGTGAAAAGGATAATGTTGATAGCAAACATATTAACTATCATTCTTGCTAATTGCGATTTGTCGACAAAGTGAAATAAACACAGGTTTATTGATGTACATATCAATAAAACTAATAAAATGGGTTTCTCTAATAAAATGCGCTTTTGTTTTGGATGGCGACTTTTAAACGCGGCTTTTAAATAAGCAAAAGCTATAAGAAATAAAGTGTTATTGATCACAACTAATAGAGTGTTTTGTCTGGTAAGAGTTAAGCTAAAAACAACAAATGCGGTCGCAAATAATAAAAAGAATAAAGATAAGTATTTATCAGCATCAATATTATGTTTTACTTGTCTTAATGGTCTAAGGAAATAAAACGTTGAGGCAACCAGACTTATCATAATCATGATAGAAGCATAGGTTATTTTGGTTATTACAAAGGTACTCAAATCAACTGCCTTAAGTGAATGGTTTAGTTGTGTTTATTACTGATTTTTAATTGTAATTCTTTTACATATTTTGACAGGTTAGTTTCTAGAGTCCTTCCTTTTAAATGCGCTAAAGTTCGATGGACGAGCTCAATTTGATTTAAATTAAAATAAATGTCAGCCATCTGATAATAACAAAATAGTTCGACAATCTCATCTTTGGCATTAATTGCGGCCTGTTTTGCTAATTCAAATTCTTTTAACGCTTTATCGAAGTACTCCAACCTTTGGTAGGCTCTTGCAACGTTATAAATGGAAACCGATAGTTGTTGCAGATCAACTCCCTGACGAGCCCAAAATAAGCCTGTTTGGTAAGCTTGTAGTGATTCGACATGTTTATCAAGCCTGGTATAGGTATGACCGATATTGCCATACAGCTCTCGATTGAAAATAGGGTCATAAGAATTGTAAAACTTTTCTCTTAGTGATTCTAAAGTTGATAAAGCATTTAATAATTTTTCAGTATATGCAGCCTCGTTATTTGAAAGCAGCTCTAATTTAGCATGGTACAACTTTAGGTTTACTAAAGAGACAATCTTTCTGGGATCCGGGTATGTCTCAGTTACTTGTTCAATTAAATTAAATACAATTTCAGAATAATGTTCCGCGGATTCAAATTCTTTATAAAAATAGGCGTTTTTAGCTAAATATAAGTAAGCGGTGATTTGAAATACAATTGGTGCAGCATCAACGGGGTGCAGATCAGCTAACACGGCCCGTTGTTTTTCTGTTTGTTGTAAAACAAATAAACTTTCTAATTCATATAGTTTGAGTTTATACCAAGCATTGGAACGAGGCCTTAACTTAGCTAATTCATCAGGTAAAAGATCTAGGCAAGAGGAAGCTTGAGAAGCACACACTTTATGAATATTGTTTGTGTTTTTAGCTTGGGATTGTTGAGTGATGTTCATGATAAGAAATAAAATAAGAACAATAGCCTGACTTTTCATTATTTACCTATAAGTCTTACTAGTAATATATTTGAAGGTTGAAAATAAACCATAGTTACAGCGCTGTAATATCTTACCAAGTATGTATTTATAACATTCATTGAGCACAAAGTTTATAAAAACCATGAAAAAATGGAAACATCAGTAAAAATTTACATATTTTTGTAAAAAAAATTAAAAATTGAGTTGAAAAGCATTCACATAACCCCACTTAGTTAGCAAGAAAATTTAAACCCCTATTAACTGAATTTTGGAGAGTATCCCATGGGTAGAATGATTGGTATAGATTTAGGTACAACTAACTCTTGTGTTGCAGTATTAGATGGTGATACACCACGCGTAATTGAAAATGCGGAAGGTGATCGTACAACACCTTCTATCATTGCTTATACTGAAGACGGTGAAATTCTTGTTGGTCAACCAGCAAAACGTCAAGCAGTGACAAACCCGACAAATACATTATTCGCTATCAAACGTTTAATTGGTCGTCGTTGGGAAGATAAAGAAGTACAACGTGACATCGACATCATGCCTTTTAAAATTGTTAAAGCTGACAATGGTGATGCTTGGGTTGAAGTTAAAAACGAAAAAATGGCGGCACCTCAAGTTTCTGCTGAAGTTCTTAAGAAAATGAAAAAGACTGCAGAAGATTACCTTGGCGAAGCCGTAACTTCTGCAGTAATCACTGTACCAGCATATTTCAATGACTCACAACGTCAAGCAACTAAAGACGCTGGCCGTATTGCTGGTTTAGATGTTAAACGTATTATCAACGAACCAACTGCGGCAGCATTAGCATACGGTCTTGGTAAAAAAGGCGGCGACAATATCGTTGCGGTATACGACTTAGGTGGTGGTACATTTGATATCTCTATCATCGAAATTGATGAAGTAGATGGCGAGCAAACATTTGAAGTACTAGCAACAAATGGTGACACTCACTTAGGTGGTGAAGATTTTGATAACCGTGTTATCAACTACTTAGTTGAAGAATTCAAAAAAGAGCAAGGTGTTAATCTTAAAAATGATCCTCTTGCTATGCAACGTGTTAAAGAAGCGGCAGAAAAAGCAAAAATTGAATTATCTTCAGCTCAAAACACAGAAGTAAACTTACCATATGTCACAGCGGATGCTTCAGGTCCTAAACACATGAACATCAAATTGACTCGTGCAAAATTAGAGTCTCTTGTTGAAGATATGATCAACGCGACTTTAGAGCCGTTAAAATTAGCGCTTAAAGATGCAGACTTATCAGTAAGTGATGTCAATGACATCATCTTAGTTGGTGGTCAAACACGTATGCCTAAAGTACAAGCAGTTGTTTCTGAGTTTTTCGGTAAAGAACCTCGTAAAGATGTAAACCCTGACGAAGCGGTAGCCGTAGGTGCTGCTATCCAAGCTGGTGTTTTATCTGGTGACGTAAAAGACGTATTATTATTAGACGTAACACCTTTATCTCTAGGTATTGAGACTATGGGTGGCGTAATGACTGCAGTAATCGAGAAAAACACAACGATTCCTACAAAACAGTCACAAACATTCTCAACGGCTGAAGATAACCAAGCAGCCGTAACAATCCATGTGTTACAAGGTGAGCGTAAACAAGCAGCAAGTAATAAATCTCTAGGTCAATTTAACTTAGAAGGTATACGTGCAGCACAACGCGGTACGCCTCAAATTGAAGTGACATTTGACGTAGACGCTGATGGTATCTTACACGTATCTGCAAAAGATAAAGACACTGGTAAAGAGCAGAAGATCACAATCCAAGCATCTTCAGGTTTATCAGATGACGAAATCGAAGCAATGGTTCGTGACGCAGAAGCAAATGCAGAAGAAGATAAAAAGTTTGCAGACTTAGCTCAAGCTCGTAATCAAGCTGATGGTCTAGCACATGCGACTGAAAAACAAATCACTGAAGCCGGTGACGACTTACCAGCTGAAGACAAAGAAGCAATTGAAAAAGCAATTTCAGATCTTAAAGATGCGTCTAAGTCGGGTTCAAAAGAAGATATTGAAGCTAAATCTCAAGCGCTTATGGAAGCGTCTCAAAAGTTAGTTGAAATCGCACAAGCGAAAGCCGGTGCTCAACAAGCTGGTCCAGATGCAGGCGCTGAACAAGCTCAATCTGCACAAGACGATGATGTAGTTGACGCAGAGTTCGAAGAAGTGAACGACGATAAGAAATAATTTATATCGTCCTATTTGACTCCATGTCGTTGTCGGAAGTGCTCAGGTGGTAAACCACATTGCGCGCTTCCTCCTAGACCTGAAGCCAACTAGAACATCTAAATCCTTCTTAGTATTAAGATCATGATTTAGTTAAAATATTACACATGGGCGGATTCCGCCCTTGTTTGTTTCAAAAATTTAAAAGCTAAGGTTAATTTTTAGTTATGTCTAAAAGCGATTATTACGAAGTTCTGGGTGTTGATAAAAGCGCAACAGAGCGAGAAATCAAAAAAGCGTATAAACGCTTGGCGATGAAATATCACCCTGACCGCACTGAGGGTAATAAAGATTTAGAAGTCAAATTCAAAGAAGTTAAAGAAGCTTACGAAATCTTATCTGATGCTGGCAATCGTCAAAAATATGATCAATATGGTCATGCTGCATTTGAACAAGGGCATGGCGGCGGTCACGGCGGATTTGGCGGAGGCGGTGACTTTAGCGATGTATTTGGTGATGTGTTTGGTGACATCTTTGGTGGCGGAGGTCGTCGCGGAGGTGGTGGTCAACGTCAGCAACGTGGATCAGACTTACGTTATAACTTAGAGATGAGTTTAGAAGACGCGGTACGTGGCAAAGAGTTAGAAATCAAAGTACCTACTTGGGTAAGTTGTGAACCTTGTCATGGCAGTGGTGCGAATAAAGGTTCTAAACCTAAGACATGTTCAACTTGTCATGGTCAAGGTCAAGTTCAGATGCGCCAAGGCTTTTTTGCCGTTCAGCAACCATGTCCAACTTGTAAAGGACAAGGGCAGATTATTTCTGATCCTTGTAAGTCATGTTATGGCCAAGGCCGTGTTGAAAAGACCAAAACATTATCCGTTAAAATTCCAGCCGGTGTTGATACAGGTGACAGAATTCGCCTAGCAGGTGAAGGTGAAGCTGGGCCGAATGGTGCCGGCAGCGGTGACTTATTCGTTCAAGTGCATGTTAAAGAACATAAGATCTTTGAACGTGACGGTACTAACTTATATTGTAATGTCCCAATTGGCTTCACAACGGCAGCCTTAGGTGGCGAGATTGAAGTGCCAACACTGGATGGTCGCGCTAAACTTAAAGTGCCTGCTGAAACTCAATCGGGTAAAATGTTCCGCTTACGTGGAAAAGGTGTTAAGTCGGTACGCGGTGGCGCTATTGGTGACTTGTTATGTAAAGTGGTTATTGAAACGCCTGTTAATCTTAATGACAAACAAAAAGATTTACTAAATCAATTTGAAGAAAGCATGTCAGGTAAAACCTCTAAATATCGTCCGAAGGAACAAGGTTTCTTCGATGGTGTTAAAAAGTTTTTTGATGACTTAACAAGTTAGAACCTTGTAATTAAATGAAAACCGGCCAAGTGCCGGTTTTTTTTATACTTATTAAAGGATCAATGATGCCCAGAACTATTTATTTACAACGTATTTAATGCCTTTTTGCGTGGATAAAAAAGCCTCAGTATTTTTTCCATGCAATAAAGCAAGCGTTGCAATGGAACCGGCTTGAATACAAGATCTTGCTGTGACGGTAACGGTAGAAACAGTTTGCTTAATAGGCCAACCTGTCATGGGATTGAGGATATGGCTGTACCTTTGATTGTTAATAATAACAAACCTATGCGTGTCACCACTGGTTGCCATTGCGCCTTTATTTAATTGTACAACTTGCAGCTCTTGGTTGCGTCGTTCAATACCAATCGTCCACTTTTTGCCGTCAGTACGTTCTTGGCTTATTTCTATATCACCACCCAAGTTAATTAAAATAGAATGATTTGGTAATTGTTTACGGCCAATTTCGGCAATGTAACTAACCGCGTATTCTTTTGCGATTCCACCAAAATCTACTTCCATGCCATTTTTTAAGGTGATGGCATCCAACTCAAATTTCATTTTTTTCCAGCCCACAAAAGGCAATACCTTGTCGATAGTTGATTGTGATGGCGTGACCATTTCATTACTAAATGTCCAAGCTCGTCGTAATACGCCAGAGGTGATATCGAATAGCCCCTCAGATATCTCATATAATTCTTTGGCGTATTTAAATAAATTGTAGGTTTCAGGATCAATTTTTACCGGTTTACCGTTTGAGGCATTTATTTTGGAGCAGACACTGTCTGGTAAATAGCGAGAAAACTTTTGTTCTAATCGTTGTACTTCGCGTAACGTTTGTTTGATAAAGTCTTGGTGCTGTTTGGCGTCTTGGCCTTCTATTAATAAATAACAAGGGGAAGCCATAGCAGTAAAAGCAACCTGTATACAATCTTCCTTTTGCGTTACTTTTACTTTACTCGCCATTATTTAAATACTCATTTTAAAAACGATAATTATACTGCACGACAATAGCACTAACACTCGGGTACAAGTTTTGTTGCTGTAATACCCCTGGGCGCGCATGCCCACTGTCTTCAGACGTTTGATAATAATACTCTAAACGAATCGAATACGGGTTACCAGCTTGAGTTTGATCACCATATTTTAAACCTAAGGTAATAGCATTTAAATCGCCTATTCGGTAATCAGCGCTAACGTAATTAGGTGTTTCATTTTGACTTAAAATAAACGGAGCATAAAACTCTGCCGCCGATTGCTGATAAATTCTGATATGCGGTTGCCAATAACTCGTCAACTTAGATGGAATGTGAATCCTTGATTCTAACGTGTGTGAATTAATCTCCCAATCATCGGTTGAGTATCGATAAGATACATCAAAGATGGCCCAATCAAAGTGATACTTTGATTGCATGAAATAGCTTTGTTTATTTCTGGAATCAGGACGGCTTTCATTAATATTATCAAGAGTATAACCGTCTGATTGTACTCGACTCACTATTTTGAATGGGTCGGTTATATAACCATCTACTTTCGATATGCCGACATTTACTAATGTGATTAGCCGTTTGGTCCAAACTTGTGTGACACCAAATAACAAATCAAATGTTTGTTTATCAGAAGACGTTGTTGCAATAGTACTACTGTATGCTTGATCAAATAGCGCTTGTGACGCAAAAAAAGCCGGGTCGGAATAATGTTTCGTCAAGGCAATGGGAATACCGCCTTCTGGTTCTATTTCGTCATAAGCATATGAACCACCCAGTGTATAACTGGTGTTGTTAAAATTAGTGTCCCAAGATATAGAGCCGTTAACCGACAAAGACAAATAATCATACTCTTTGGATAATTGACCACCAAAACTAGTGGTGATATCTGTGGAGAAAGGGCTCGTCCATTGTCCGTTAATTTGTACTCTGGTATCTTTAAAAGTGTCATCCAACGGTGTTTCATTTGCCTTTACCGTATATTGCGCATTACCTGACGGGCGAGTAAATGTTTGCACATTAGGTTGAGATACCGCGCCATTTGCTGAGGCGCCCGTTAATGAATCTATAACCAATTTGCCACTAAAAATGTGTTCATCTTTGAAGTCTTTTTTAAAAGAGAAGACCGCTTCCAACGCACTGACACGGTCTACTTCGCTGTATAACATTAATGCAGAATCAATTTGCCAATCATCCAACCAATCAGATTCGGTGTTTATGCTCTCATTCGCAATAACTTCGGCTGATATTAAACAACAAGCCGCACTCGCAATTAAGCCTGATACATCTTTTAGTTGCATCCACATCCTCCACCGGCAAACGAACGTCCACCACTCGTACCTTCTTTACTGAAATATATATGGTCGTCCAAACCCATATCGATGGCATTTGCTTCTAATGTCATCTGTTCTTCGGCCAGTAGTCCTTTTTCCCACGGTTTAGGGCCAATATTGGCACAAGCTGATAAGGTTATTGTGAGCAATATTGAAATGATAATTTTCATGCGTTATATGCTTTTCTGTTGGAATAAGATAACTATAGATAGTTATTATGCTAGAAACCAGAAATGATAGAAATATGTTTTAAAACAGCAACTAAATTTACAGATTAAAGGTAATAAATAACGTTTATTGTGTATACAATTGATGTTAAATTAAACGCAACTAATCTGCTATTTTTTTCAATACGGCCTTTTTTAATTAGGCTAAAAAATAAACTTCCAAAAAAGTTGAGTCATGTCGAATATATATACCCGCATAATTAAAGTTATTCTGATTTGTTATTTATTGCTAAATGGAGCAATTTGGGCATTTTCACCATTAATAGTAGATAAGTATTTAACCGATTTTTTAGCAAATAAAAACTTACAGCTTAATGAAACCTCGTCCGTTAGATATAATCCTTTTATCTCACAAATCTATATAACTGATTTACAAGTGCTTGTGCTTAACACACAAGAGTCAAATGAGACAGATCCACAAACAAAGGCATTCAATGAAGACGTTGAATTAATTTCAATCCCAACTGCTACAATCGAATTTAGCTTGTTCAAGTTATTTGCCAAAAGAGTGGTGATTGAAAAATTTGAAATATCGGGGGTGAAAACTGATGTTTCTAGAACATTAGCTCATATTAACGCTTTACCTGCGCAATCTGACAATATTAAATCAGAAGCGGCTAAATCAGAGCAAAGTAATCATGATTGGCTGTCATCTTTATCATTTGAAATGCCACTATTTTCGTTTTCAAACGCGACATTATTGTTTGATTTAGAAGGGCAGGAGCAAGTTGTCGAGTTTTCACAACTGACTTTAACTGATCTGTTAGTGTCACAACATAAACAATCTGCTGATATCGATATTAGCTTGTTATTCAACAAAGCTTTGATTGAATTGGACGCAAGTTTTGGCTTAGGTAAAGGCGTGGGTGAGCTACAATATGACTTAGATATTCAAGAGGTCAGTCTTGGCACGTTAAACTCACTATTAATGAAGTCTACAAGTAACGCGTTTAGAAATATAGATGGATTGGTTTCTCTTAATTTAAAACAAGAAGTGGCATTTAGTAAAACTGAGATATCTTCACAAATACAAGATATCAACTTTCTCTTGGCTAATTTAGTGGTTGAACAAAACGGCCAACAAAACGTGAGGTTAAACCTTGCGGATTTAGGTATTAAAGAAGGGGTAGTGGAAATACTGTTGCCACATTCTGTTGAAAGTATTTTAAATCCCGAACATGTTTCTACAATGAATGTTATGCAAGACTTAACACTTCGTTCAAACCTAAACTTTCAGCAAAATGACTTACTGGTTACCTTGGCAGATAATGATAGGGGCGCTGTTAACGAGTTGCTAAAACTAACCAAACTCGATATCCCAGACATTGATATTTTGTTAGAAGGTGGTGAGAGTTTAATCCAAGCTAGTTTACTTGAGTTAAATAATATTACCTTGGTTAACTCCCTTGATGATGTGGCATCTCAGAAAGAACCTCAACCGACGCAACAAGCTGAATCACCGCTGCTCGAGCTTGAAAAGCTCACGGTTGCTGATATTCAATTAACTAAAGATAGTTTACATATCGCGAACATTGACTTTTCTAAAATCAAGGCGGCAATCACTAAGTTAAAAGATGGGCAAATAGTACAACTGAATTCTGTGTTACCGCCTGCTAACACACCGACTAATGATACACAGGTGTCATCGGAAAGTAATTCAGACAAAAAGCCTGAAGTCGTTAAGCAAACAGTGGATGAGAATAAGTTTGATATTTATATCGGTAAGATAAGTCTGGAAGACAGTTTACACTTTGCTATCTCAGATACATCGGTCTCGCCAAGTTATGAAAATATCATTCAAGTAACATCATTTTCTGTTGAGCCTATTGATAGCTCAATGCCAAATGATATGTCAAAAATCCGTATGACTGGCGATCTAGATCAGTACTCAAAATTTACCTTAGATGCTGAAATAAAACCATTTAGTAGTAAAAAATACATAAAAGCTGATATCAATGTCACTGAGTTTGATCTGTCGACAATAACGGCTTACATCAAAGAGATCATGGCGATTGAAAGTGGCCAATTAAACACGGTCACCAACTTTATAATTGATGATGACATTATTAAAGGAAATGCCAAGCTTAACATAGCGCGTGTTGAGTTAGCCGAAGCGGTGGAATACGACGAGTCCAATACGGTGGATACTTTTATTCCCGTTAACGTTGCTTTGTCTATGTTAAAGGATGGGAAAGGTAATATAGAGCTAGATGTACCTGTTGAAGGCAGTTTAGATTCCCCTGATTTTCGACTAAGTGGATTTATGGCTTTGTTAATTCAAAGAGCGACCATGTCAGCGACCAAAAAGTATTTAATGAACGCGTTTGTTCCTTACGCCAATATTATTCAAATTGGCATGCAAGCTGGCGAGTTTATTCTTAAAGTCAGATTCCAAGATCTAATTTTAGAGACAGGTGAAGATGAATTGCCTAAGTCTGCCGACGTGTTCTTAAATCAATTTTCAGCGTTAATGTTAGATAAAAAATCGACCCAAATTACAGTTTGTGCTGTCGCCACAAAAACCGATATTGATGTGCAAAATTCAGAAAAGTTAACAAGTAATCAGTTGGATAAGTTAAATAAGCTGTCGTTAAAACGGATGAAAAACTTTAAAGATTATATGATTGAAAATCATGAAATAGATAGTGCACGACTGTTGTTATGCGCACCTAAAATTGACACAGCAGTAGATGCTAAACCAAGGTTATCCTTTACTAATTAATTATTTATGTCATGACCAAAAGATGTAGGTCATTTCCAACCCTTGTTATGAATGTGGGAGTAACGTTTATGCAATCAGAACAGTTTATTTACGGCTATTATTTTGGTGCACAAACATCAAGTAATGATATTCATCAGCTTGAGCAACTGCAGAACGACAAACCTTATTGGTTACACTTTGATTACAAAGCTGAGGGGACATCAAAATGGTTGCAGGAACAAAGTGGATTAAACCAAGTAGTTATTGACGCTTTACTTAATGATGAAACTCGGCCAAGAGCATCCGTGTTTAATGATGGCATTCTGATCTCGTTACGAGGAGTCAATTTAGCCGCCAATAGTAATCCTGAAGATATGGTTTCTATCCGGTTATGGTTTTCAAAAGATAAAGTTATTAGCACACGTCACCGCACCTTATTATCAGTTAAAGACATAGCGAATGAATTATCTATTGGTGAAGGACCTAAAACGCCAGCTCAATTTGTTAGCTTATTGGCTGAACGCTTAATTGCTCGGATGTCAGGCACTATCGAAGAAATTGAAGATAAAGTATCTGAAATTGAAGAGTCAATTTTGTTATCGAGTAATTACAGTCTTCGCAATGAATTATCTGACCTACGACGTCAAATAATCTCATTACGTCGTTATTTATCACCACAACGTGAGGCAATGCAGCAGCTACTAAGTGAAAAAGTAACTTTATTCAGCAGTGAAGAAAAAATACAATTACGTGAAACGACCGATCATTTAATACGTTTTATTGAAGATCTGGACTCAATAAAAGACAGAGCCGCTGTAAGCCAAGAAGAATTAAGTAATCGATTGGCTGAGCAAATGAATGGCCGCATGTATGTACTTTCAATTGTGGCTGCTATCTTCCTTCCTCTTGGATTCTTAACCGGGATGTTAGGGATTAATGTGGGAGGCATACCTGGGGCCGATAACGAATATGCTTTTGCAATCTTTGCTCTCATGTTAGGGCTTATTGTTTCGTTACAAATTTGGGTATTTAAAAAGAATAAATGGTTTTAACTTTTCAACGATTTTAATCGTTTCTACTTAATAATCTTTGTGTAAATAAAACAAGCGAACCTGCAATTAATCCCCATAACACAGAACTTAGCCCCCACAAGGTTAAATCAGAAGCGGTTACTAAAAATGTGATGATAGACGCTTCTGATATTTTATCCACAGCTAAAGCTTGTTTAATGCTGTTAGTTATAGTGGTGAATAAAGCAATGCCCGCAATTGAATAGATCAGTGCTTTTGGTAGTATTGAAAATGCCACGACTAAATAACCAGCAAATATAGCCATTAAAATATAAAAAATACCACCAGAAACAGCAGCCCAATAACGTCGTTTAGGGTCGTTGTCGACATTATCTGCCATACAAACTGCAGCGGTAATGGCTGCTAGATTTATCGCATAACAACCAAATGGCGCCATTATCATATTAATAAAACCGGTGAGGTTAAGAATTGAAGATACTGGCGTTTTATAATTATGAGCTTGCAAAACAGCAATGCCTGGCAAATTTTGTGCGGCCATAGTGACGATAAAAAGTGGTAGAGCTATGTTAAATATTGAACGGGAATTAAATTCAGGGGAAATATAAGTAAATTCACTAAATTGCCAAGTAAACTCGTTTAGAGTAAACATTTCTTGTTGTGAGGCTAATAGCATACTGATCATTAATACGATTAATATAGTGAATTTAGGCGCGATGTGTTTCATCAGCAAATAGGTAAGGAACATAACTATAACCAATAAAGGTTCTTCATTCATTTGATTAAAAACATCAATACCAAAACTAACTAGGATCCCACCTAACATAGCGGCTGCTAATTGAAATGGTATTTTACTCATTAACTTTTCAAATAATCCTGTTATACCACACAGAAAAATGAGTAATGCCGAAAGAATGAACCCCCCAACAGCTTCATTTAGACTGATACTTTGATTGTTGGTAATTAGTAAAGCTGCACCTGGAGTGGACCAAGCTATTAAAATTGGGATCTTGTAATATAAAGATAAAACTAAGGAACTAATCCCCATCGTTATTCCCAATGATAATACCCAACTAGAAGCAAGGTGGACATCTCCACCCAAGTTTAGAACCATCTGATAAATGAGTGCAATTGAACTAGCAAAACCAATAATTACAGCGACTAGACCGGCAACAGTAGGGCTTAGAATACGGTTGACTAAAATAGAGAAGACTTTCATAATTACCTTGTTAGGTGCGTTATAGCGCACAACTTAACATTGTATGTTATAACGCACAAGGAAAAAAATGAGCACTTCTATCAATGAGGCTATTGGCCGGCAGCTAAAACAGGCTAGAGTTAATAAAACATGGAGTTTAGATATAACTAGTGAACACACAGGTGTCTCTAAAGCTATGTTAGGTCAAATTGAACGTGGTGAATCAAGTCCTACCGTAGCGAGATTATGGAAGATTGCAAATGGCTTTCGCTTGCCTTTGAGTTACTTTTTTGGTGCGGTAGAGGGCAGTATACTAAATCAAGGAATTTTGACGACAGACAAAGGAATGTCCATTACCAGGTTATTTCCATTCGATGTGGTTACTAAGTGCGAAATGTTTTCTTTAACCTTAGCGCCACATTATCAACAAATATCACAAGCACACATAGTCGGTGTGGTAGAACATATTATTGTTATTGAAGGTGCAATTGAATATTTACTTGATGGTGAATGGCATTATTTACGACAAGGTGAGGTTATAAAGTTCAATGCCGATAAGGAACATGGTTATCGTAATATGTTGGATCAACCTGCCGTATTTCATAACATTATTTCATACACTAATGGTGGTATAACTGATCTAAACACATCACATATTTAGATCAGTTTGAAAGCAAATTGAATGAGACTCTAATGTTACTTAGCGCCTTTTTTTCATCGTCGTTTGGAACGTAAACCATTGAGCCGTCGGCCATTTTGTAAGCAATACCCGCTTTGGTACCTTCGCCTGAACCAATAGCACCGTTAGATTTATATTGTTTGATTTCTTTACCTTCTTTCACTATTACCTCCATATTGGGCTCACCAGCGTTTTTAATGACGGTGACATTTTCAGCGTTAAAGGTATTAAGTGGATTTTGCGCAATCGCAATTAACAACGCGGCGATGATCACTAAAAATACATCTACTAAGTTAACTGCACTAATGATGGGGTTTAGCTCCTCATCTTCATTTAAAAATTTCATTACGCTGCACCTTCCAACTTAGGTGTCGTTTCTGTTTCGGTTGTTTTTGATTGGTGTTCTTTGATTTTTCTAATATTGATGAGTTCGTCTGCGTACCAACGCTTTTTAACCGTAGCAGGCCAAAAAGTAAGGGTTGATACCACTAATCCCCAAATAACGGCGGCAAAGGCGATGATAAGGTTCTCACTGATGCCTTGAATGTTACCATCCGCTAAAGACTTCAATGCAGGACCCATTGGGATCATAGTTGCAATAAGGCCTAACATTGGGCTCAATCGAGTTACAATTCGTAAAGTCTCTAACTTCTTAAGAGCAACGACCTCTAATTCATCTTCAGATGCATTTTTATTCTCTACAAAGTAATTGTGGATTTCATAACCAGGGACTTGTTCAGTGTCATGCTGCTTGGTTTGTTTAAAATACGGAATGACGTTTTTTCTACGGATCAAGGTTTGGGAAGAAAAAGTACCGAGTGCAAATAAAGCATAAATAAACATGATTAATATTGCGATGATCACAGGTGCAATAAATAACTCTGACACATCAGCCATAAGGTTTTCAATAAATGTTAACAAGACAAACTACTCCGCAAGTAAAATAAATTTTGATTTGGCGTAGTGTAAACAAATATTAAAAAAAGTAAATGTAAATAGGAATGATTATCATTTAATGGTTGTGATTTTAGTTAGATATAGAATTAAAATGTGGCGCAAAAAAATGTAATGTTATATTATATCAAATCTTGATTTTTAGAGTTGGAATTATAATGCGTGATGTATTGGGTGCATGGCTGTCAGTTTTATGCATGATCCATTGTTTTTTACCTATATTGTTAGTGGCGTTTGGCGCCAGCTTAGGCTTAAGTCATATGGCTGAATCAATACATGAAGGTTGGATGCATACAGCGTTACTAACGCCAATTATTATTATTTTAGCGGTGAGCTTACCAAAAGCCTATGTTGCGCATCGTAATCGTAACCCTGCAATATTAGCCGTCCTTGGTGTGATTACATTATCAATTGCGATTTTAATTGGTGATACGACAGAAACCGTATTAACAATAATTGGCAGTGTTTTTGTAATTAGTGCTCATTTAATTAATCGTAAAAAATTAAAATCAGTTTAATTTAAAACTGATTTTAATGGGCTATATCGGTAGATAACCAAGTATCAGATCCGGAAAAGCTCAAGGTAACAACTTGCTCAAAACCTTCAACATTGACAACGTTAAATTGTTCATCCCAAATATCTCGTAACGCATCATCACGTATTTGCAATTGAGTTAGTCCCGTTGGTTGTTTAATTTCTTGGTATACCCAGAAATAACCAGCGTCGTTCTGAAAGCCCACTAAATCTAAATTGATGTCATCACCATTTTGATCTTTTAAACCAAAACGCTTAATAACGTATTCAGCAAATTTTTCTTGCGTATCAGGGTTACCAATAATATCGGCTTTTTTGTCTATAAGCTCCCAAACGGCTTCCTCAGCATCATGCAAATAAAAGCGGTGCATGACTTCTAAGTTATCAGTACGTTCGTTAAACAGAATGACAGTGAATGCGGTTTTTAGTTTGTGTGCACTTTCTTGTTTGCTTATGCTTGGTGAACTAAATGCAGCGGTAATTACTATAAGGGTAATTAAAGTTAATCGTTTGAACATAATAATCTCATATAAAAATGCCCGAGGTAAGTCGGGCATTTTATTCAAAGTGTATGACTAAAAGAAGTACTATTTAAGATTTACTAATCTTTTTTATCTTCTTCTTTTTCACCATCTTTTTTATCTTCGTCAGTTTTTAGCTTAGTTGTGATGTCATGCATGATGTCACGGCCAGCACTGTTTTTACCAACAGAACGTTTGTATTTATAAGCTTCAACACGTGAAGGAATAATACGACGTGGGTAAATGTTGTTTTCATTGTCTACGTCAGCAGTTTCCCAAGTTGGGTCAACAGCAACGCTTACCAATTCTTTATCAGTAACAACTAAACGTTTAACTTCTTTTGGAGTACGACGCCAAATTTCAGCCGGAATATATTGATCTTCAACCGTACCGTCTGCAAAAGTAAGTTGCAGAAGGATTGGCATCACTAGGCCACCTTTATTTGAGAAATCAATTACGTAGTAATTTTTGTTTTCTTCAATAGCACGTTCAAAAACACGTTTTTCCCAAGGCTTAAGACCTTTAAGGAAGCTGTTGTAAGAATTTCTTTCTTTATTAGTTACTGTGAAACGGTCGTTTTCGTCATAAAAGTCAGTAATGTCAGGGTTAGACTCAACCCAAGTTTTCTTACCTTCTTTTTTGTTTTGCGTGATGAAACGAGCCGTTGGCTTGTTGTTTTCGATATCACGGAAACGTGGGTAATCGATATCTGGGTTTTTAGAATCTAGTTCCATCTTATGAACGGCATCAACAGAGATATCAACGTGATCAGTAGTGTAGAACCAACCATGCCAGAACCAATCTAAATCCACACCAGAAGCTTCTTCCATTGTACGGAAGAAATCAGATGGAGTAGGGCGTTTGAATTTCCAACGTTGTGCATATTCTTTAAAAGCAAAGTCGAATAAGTCACGGCCAAGGATAACTTCACGTAAGATGTTTAATGCAGCAGCAGGTTTTGCATACGCATTTGGACCTAATTTTAATACGCTGTCAGACTGAGTCATGATAGGAACTTGAACATTACCTTTCATATAGTCAGTGATATAACGTGGCTCAACACCCCATGGGATATTTTCGTCCCATTCACGACATGCAACAGCATCTAAGAAACTGTTTAAACCTTCATCCATCCAAGTCCACTGACGTTCGTCAGAATTTACAACCATTGGGAAATAAATGTGACCAATTTCATGGATAACAACACCAATTAAGAAACGTTTTTCAGCTTGAGTATAAGTACGAGTACCGTCATCTTGCAGTTTAGTTCTTGGGCCGTTAAAGGTGATCATTGGGTATTCCATTCCACCAACTGGTCCGTTTACAGACTGTGCAGTTGGGTATGGGTAATCAAAAGAGTAACGAGAATAGGTTTCCATAGTGTGAACGACCGCTTCAGTAGAATACTTCTTCCAAAGATCGCCACCTTCTTTAGGGTAAAAAGACATTGCCATTACGAATGGTTGATCTTTGCCACCTTGGTTATAACCTTTAGCATCCCACATGAATTTACGTGATGAAGCCCAAGCAAAGTCACGAACGTTTTTGGCTTCAAACTTCCAAGTTTTCTTCTTGTTTGTGCCTTCTTTTTCGTTTTCTAATGCTTCTTCAGCCGTTACAACAAATACAGGGCGTTTAGCATTTTTTGCTTTTTCTAAACGGTTACGCTGTTCTCTAGTTAATACGTCACTAGCGTTATCTAACTCACCCGTTGCAGAAACAATGTGGTCAGCAGGTACTGTGATTTCAACTTCGTAATCACCAAATTCAAGAGTAAATTCACCACGGCCGATGAATTCTTTGTTATGCCAACCTTCATAGTCAGTATAAGCATGTAAGCGAGGGAACCATTGAGCTAACAAGAAGATGTCGTTGCCACCTTCACGTGCATCATCTGGAAAATGTTCATAACCAGCACGAGCTGAAACGGCATCTTCTTCAACAATGTTAAAGCCGAAGTCCATTTGAAAAGTAACTGATTTACCAGGTTTTAATGGTGTTTTTAAATCGATACGTAAGTTAGTACCTACCACTGTTGATTTTAATGTTCTACCGTTATCATCTCTTACGGCTAAAACATCATAACCTAGTTCATTGTCTTCAAGGAATTGTTGACGACGTAATTCACCTAAGCTTAATTTTGCTGGTTTGCCTGAACCGCCAGCTGAAGTTGCTGGTCCACGACGACCGATACCACCGAATGAAGTACCCGCTTCTGCAATAGAATCAGCGTGGTATTTATTTTGCTCTAATTGTAACCAAAGGTATTTAAGAGTATGAGGAGAGTTATTTTTGTAGTCGATAGTTTGAGTCGCATCAAGACGACGTTTTTCTTCATCAAGTTTAACTTTAATTTTATAGTTAACTTGTTGTTGCCAATAATTTTCACCTGGCTCGCCAGCTGCATTTCTGTATACATTTGGTGTTGGAAGAATTTCGTCTAATTGACGGAATTTATCTTCAAAATCACCTTTAGTTTGTTTGACTGCGCTTGCATTAGCCGTTGCACTTACTGCTACTGCAAAAGCAAACGTCAACAAACGTCGAAAGTTATGGTTTTTCATACGCATATTCCAGGCTGTTTTATAATAATTAGTTTTTTTAATTTCTATGTACAAACATAGGTTTATCCATAGAAATTTTCACACAATAGACTAACAAATAATTTCTAAAAATAGTAATTCTTGGTCTTACTGTTCGCGTCGTTCATCGTATTGAAAACGTGACAGGAACGAACGACTTTTTGTATTAGGTTTTAATGGTACCAATATGGTGCAAAGTTAGTCCTAAAAACAGTCTAAAGTTAATCGAGATGTTGGTTTTTTTGTATTTTTATAGACAGTGCGATAAAGAAAAAATGCAATGCTAACAACAAATGAAATAACCCCATTTTAAAGTCATAAGATACCGGAAGTATTGCGGTAGTTGGTACCAATAACAGTGCAATTAATGCTAAAATACTGGGTGGTTTAACCTGAGTGAAAAAGGCATAAAATAATAAGCTCACAAATAACACAAGATCAACACCTAACGTGCCCAATAACTGACTCATGGCAATCAATACTATGACAGCTAGGACAATTTTAGCTTTATAATTAATCACAGTATAAGCCAGCCCAGCAGCGTAAAGCAGCATGGCGATATGTTTAGATATCCATGACAGGGTGTCATGTGTTGGAATCACACTATTTACCCCAGCAAACCGTGCACTGCCCAATAATGCGGTAATGGCAATCAATGCAAAACAAACTAACGTAATGCGTTTGAACAGTGGGGGGATTGTTACTGATTTGTGCCATATGTAGCTGATATAAATCAACGAACATACTAAAATTAGCTCACCAAAGGTGCCATAGTAAGTCATTATTTTTCCTAATTGATAGAAGCAATAAAAAAGCCCTAAAGTAATTAGGGCTTATATAAACCTTTATATCATAGGACTAGAAGTCCATCCCAAATTCAATGCCGTACATTTTAGGCAATCCAGGTGTAGCAATCGGCGAGCCTACCGCCATTGCCTGTCCGCCGGTTTGCATAAGATATTTTTCATCAGTTAAGTTGTTAACAAAAAACGCTAAATGAATTGGGTGATTATCGCTTTCCCAACTTAAACGAATATTGGTTAATCCATAACTCGAAATAGAATTTAACTCGTCATCATTCAGTCCGGTCACAGAACCTTGTTCAAATGGTAATACCGCTAATGCTGGTCCATCTATATCTTGCGTTCTATCGCCAGTATAGGCATAACTTAAATGGAAGTTCATTTGTCCGTCTAGGCCCTCAAAGTAATAATCCATGCGGATATTACCCTGATCTTCTGGCATTCCTGAGATTGGCTCTCCGACTTTACTAACCCCCGAGTTGTTTGCTATTTCAGCATCAAAAAATTGCCATTTAGTGTATTCAGTTTGAGTGTTGCCGTAATTTGAGGTGAAGATTAAATCTTCAGTCGCTTGCCAAATTAACTCAACATCAAAACCAGAACCTTCTGCGTCAACATTACGTAAATTATAGGTAGGCACTGGCGAACCAAATAATTCAAGTTGTTGTAAGTTGGTGTAGTCGTATTGATACGCTGACAGATTCAGGCGTACTTTGTTTTCAAACCAAGAAGACTTGATGCCGACTTCTGTATTCTTTACTGTTTCAGCTTCTACCGGTGGCGCTTCACCTAATGTATTAAAACCTCCCGATTTAAAACCTTCAGAATAAGAAACATAAGTCATGATGTCATCATTCCATTGGTAATCAATTACAATACGCGGAGTAAACTTTTCCCAACTGTTTTCTTGTGTTGCTTCATCAGGGATGAACGCTACCGCAAGCGGAATGTTATCTATGCCATCAAATGGCATGATGATTTCATTGGTTGGTGCTGTTTTTAAGTAAAACTCTTTGTCATCATAAGTGTATCTGGCACCAAGAGTGATATCTAAACTGTCTGTTAGCGCATAAGTCCCATCAAAATATATAGCGGCGCTGTTAGTTGTACCTTCATTATCAAATCGTTCGTGATGCGGATTATAAATGTTAACACTGACAATCGCGCCCATGACTTCTTCAAACGATAAACCTGTACCTACCATTATTTGGCCTAACGTTTGTTGAGGTATAAATTGTTGTGCATAAACGCCAGCGACTCCCATGCCAAAAGGCAGCCCTAGAATGTCACGAGGGTCTGCACCGGACTGAACTAAGGCTAATGCGTCAAAGGTTCGTGTATTAAAATGAGCATGGGTTTGTTGGGTAATATTTTCATGGAATAAGGTTGCACCTAATGTCCATTTAAAGTCATCACCATTTTGAGTGACTCTAAATTCTTGACTGAACTGGTTTTGATCTTCAATTAAATTACTGGTGAAATAAGCTCTGGCATAAGCAGAACCATCATCTTCCATATGGTTTGTTCTTTCAAACTGTCGATATGCGGTGATTGAGGTTAATGCCATTTGATCCGTTAACTGATAGTTAACTTCCGCTGATATACCGCCCGCTTCGCGAGTTTCTTTACCTTCAAAATCATATTCAATAGGCGCAAACGGATCGCCACTGCCGTAACTGGTATTTAAAGTTACAGCCGGACGACCTTGTTGGTTTGTGTCTGTGTAATCCGCGCGGATTATTGTTTCTACATCTGGGCTAACATCCCAATGTAATGCACCTCTAGCAGACCAATCTCTCTGGTTGCCATACATTTTTACACTGTCTTTTTCTTCTAGGTAACCACCACGATGGTTTGAATTAAAGCTACCACGGAAGTTCATGTTTTCGTTGATCATGAAATTGGTAGAAAATTCAACTTTTCGTTTATCATGGCTTCCTAAAGTAAACTTAATCGCGCCTTCATTATCGGCGGTGGCGTCTTTGGTAATTATATGGATTGCACCGGCTGCAGAGTTACGACCAAATAATGTACCTTGAGGACCTTTTAATACTTCAACACGTTCTACATCGTTAAAATTCATATTAGACGTACCTCTACGACCAACATAAACACCATCAATATACACCGCTACTGCAGCATCTAAACCAATACCAAAGTCGTTGGTAGTGATACCGCGAATGTTAAAAGAGGTTTGTGTTGCGGTTGCGTTATTGGTTTCTAATCCCGGCGTTAATAAGCCCAAATCATTGACATTAGCTAAGCCCATTTTTTGGATATCGCCTTCTCCAAAGGCGGTTATTGCAATTGGAACCGTCTGAATACTCTCGCTGCGTTTTTGAGCCGTTACTTCAATAACTTCCAGACCTTTTTTCTTTTCATCAGCTTCAGCGGCTGTCACAGTATATGTGGACATTAAACCTAACATGATGGCCATGTTTACTTTTGAGCGAAGCCAATTATTGTTATTCAACATAAATAAATCCTTTATTTGATATTAGTAATTATTGTTCTTGTTGTAATTTAACTGCAAATGTTGACTTACTTAACCAAAGTAAGAAATTACTCAACACAAACCAACTAATGCCAATCAAGTAAGGAGAAGGCAAATTGGTTATGTCAGAGCAAATTAATACTGTGATTAGGCAATTTTTTATAAATTCAATTAGGTAAGCGTTTGGCTGTTGTTGTTGAAAGCTACCTAGGCTAAAAGAAAAAATAGAAAAGCGGCACTGATCACTATAATGGTTTGCATAGTCATACTGGTGGCACTTAACAATAAATAAACAACAATAGCGATGGCAGAAATATGCTGGAATAAAATGTAGTACTTTTGCGTTAACGTTAAAGCAACATCAAATTTAATTTGTTTATATGGGTCAAAGGTTGGGTAAGGATGTTTCTCATTCATATCTGCAGGTCGCCAACCTGTTGGTTTGAACCAAATGCTGACTTTATCTTTCCAGCTCTTTGTCCGAACCGCATCTAATATGAGATTCCAATAAAACTCAGCGTTCGCCCATAATGGGTTCCAACTTGCGAGTGGTTTGGTAATACCAAAAATAACTGGCTCTTCTTTTAACTCTGGGTGATAGGTGTTGAACAATCTATCCCACAAGATAAACACGCCACCATAATTTTTATCTAAGTAAACCGGGTTTTGAGCATGATGCACCCTATGATTACTCGGCGTGACAAACATAAATTCATACCAGTTAGGCATTTTATCTACGTGTTTTGTATGAACCCAGAATTGATAAATTAAGTTAAGTGAACCAACCGCGACAATAACTAAAGGATCCAAACCAATAAAGGCCAAAGGCAAATAGAATATGAAGTTTAAAAAGCTACCACTGGTTTGTCTTAATGCTGTGGTTAGGTTGTATTCTTCACTTTGATGATGCACAACATGTGAAGCCCAAAAAATATTCATTTCGTGCCCCATTCTGTGTGACCAGTAATAACAAAAATCGTATGCGATAAACGCAAAGATCCACATGTAGGGAGAATTGATATCAAATTGAAAAGCAGCAAAACTTTGAAACACAATGGCATAAATACTAAATTGCAGTGTTTTTTTAATTAAGCCAATAACTTGGCTCATCATGCCGAGGTTAATTGAGTTAATCGCGTCATTAAATTGGTAAGTTTTTGATTGTTTACGCCAATCAATCACCAATTCAATAAGGATCAAAATCAAAAATAACGGGATAGCGAGTACGATTAAATTCATTGGAACACCTTTTGTATTTATTATTGTTTAAGGTTAATTCACAACACATCCGTCCAGATGGTTTACAGGAGATTATCACAGTAAAATAAAAATACAATTGTAGTTAACTTATTGGTTAATTAGCTTTAACATGCATTCAATTGTTCGTAACTTACATGTTTTGGTTGTTTTAAATGAAAAAAATATTGTACACATTTGTAGTGTTTATTGGCTTGTTGTTTGCGCTAGCGCCTTCAATTCTAGGTTTCTCTTTGCTTAACCTTGGACACGCTATCAATGTTAGTACTGCGTTAGGTGCTAAATTAGGTTGCTCTAGTTATTTTGTTTCTGGTTTTAGCAAAGAACAAACAGTGAAAGATTTAGCGTCGTATTCGCCAGTGGCAAATATTGTCACTATGGATTACCAAGAAGATAATAAAAGAGTGACAGCCTCTTTATATGGCATGGCAGAAACATCAGCCACTTACCGAGAAGGTTTAGGTTGTGCTTTAGATGCAGAGGGAGCAGAAAAATTAGACTTGGTAACGGTTAAAAAAGTAGTAGTGTCAGACTCAGATGAGTGGCCGTTAGGTAGTTTAGTTAGTCATCAAGCACCCGTTATTCAAGATAAGGTGGATGAGATTGTTCGTGCCGATAATGAGAAAGGTTATAACACACGCGCTTTATTAGTGATCAAAGATGGACACCTACTGGCAGAAACATACGGCCCTAATGTCAATAAAGATACGCCGTTGTTAGGGTGGTCTATGGGCAAAAGTTTAACCGCAATCATGATAGGGCATCTGCAGCACAGCAAACGAATTGAAAGTAATCCCACTCATTTATTTGAGCAATGGCAAGATGACCAACGTGCAAATTTAACGCTTGTTCAACTGTTACAAATGAGCTCTGGGTTAGAATTTGATGAAACCTATGCACCAGGCAGTGACGCCACCCATATGTTATTTACTGCACCAAGTGCTTCAGATGTTGCCATTTCTAGCCCGTTAACAAAAACACCCGGTTCAGAGTTTTCGTATTCTTCAGGAACGACTAACTTATTGTCTCGTTATGTTCATGAGAAACTGGGGAATACTAGTCAACAAAGTTACGACTATTTAATACAACAATTATTTGAACCATTAGGCATGGCAAACAGTGTATTCGAAGTGGACGATAGTGGGATATTTGTTGGCAGTTCATATATTTACGCATCAGGGCGAGACTGGGCCAGGTTAGGTTTGTTGATGTTGAATCAAGGCGAAATAAATGGACATCGACTGTTAACTAAAGACTGGGTTGCAGCAGCCTCTATGCCAAACACCAGCGAAAATGACAAACGTTATGGTTATCAGTTCTGGCTTAATGCCGGTGAAGATGAACTGCGTTGGCCTGCATTGCCAAGTGATGCTTATGCCATGATGGGGAATCGAAAACAGACTGTGATGATCATTCCGTCCCAAGGCGTTGTATTTGTTAGATTAGGTTGGACCGCAGGTGATTATCCAATGGAAAAAAATTACCGCCAACTGTTGGATGTTATAAATTAACCTTTGGGGAATTCATGTAATAACACATCGCCTTAACGGACAAAGTTAAGGCGAAACTCTTCTATGAAAATCGGCTTTGATTGATATTCAACAACCACAATTCAGCCAATCCTTATTTTCTTATATTTAAACGTAGGTATTTATTCAATTTTGTATTAGCAAGACTCTGAATATTACTTAAACCGTATAAGGGTTTTGTGCTAACATCTGGCCAAATTTTTGGGTAAGAAAAATAAAGATGTTAGAAAACGTAAAAATCGTATTAGTAAATACCTCCCATACTGGCAATATCGGCTCTACCGCTAGAGCGATGAAAACCATGGGATTGTCTAATTTAGTTTTGGTCGATCCTGTTCAGGCACCGGATAGTCAAGCTTCAGCGTTGGCTGCTGGCGCTACTGATATCTTAGGAAACGCACAAATTGTCTCTACGTTACAAGAAGCCATAGCCGATTGTGGTTTATCAATCGCTGCAAGTGCGCGTTCTCGTACTTTATCTTGGCCAATGGTTGATCCAAGAGAGTGTGGTGCAAAGGTGGTATCTGAAGGTCAAAAACATAAAGTTGCTTTGGTATTCGGTCGTGAAAACTCGGGTTTAACCAACGAAGAATTACAGCAATGTCAATTCCATGTGCACATACCTGCAAACCCTGATTATTCATCTTTAAACTTAGCTATGGCGGTTCAAACATTAAGTTATGAAGTTCGTATGCAGTTTTTAGAACATCAAAATAAAGCCTATGAAACCATAGAAACGGATTACCCTAACGGTGAGCAGTTAGAAGGGTTTTATACCCATTTAGAAGAGTCATTAATGCATACCGGGTTTATGATCAAACAACACCCTGGACAAGTCATGCCTAAACTACGTCGTTTATTTAATCGTGTTCGCCCTGATGCACACGAATTAAATATTTTACGTGGAATATTAACCTCAATCACTAAGTTGAAAAAGTAGAGTTAACGCCGAATGTTTGAACGAATGAAAGAAGATATCGCCAGCGTATATAATCGTGATCCCGCAGCGCGCAATAATTTAGAGATATTATTTAATTATCCAGGTCTTCATGCCATTTGGTTTCAACGTGTCGCCAACAAACTTTGGCGTAATAACTGGAAATCAACGGCTCGTTTTATTTCTACCATCACTCGCTGGTTAACTGGAGTAGAGATACATCCCGGTGCAACAATTGGTCGCCGATTTTTTATCGACCATGGTATGGGGGTAGTGATTGGTGAGACGGCAGAAATAGGTGATGACGTCACTCTATATCATGGGGTGACTTTAGGTGGAACAAGTTGGAATGCGGGCAAACGTCACCCTACGTTAGCGGATGGTGTTGTCGTTGGTGCTGGCGCTAAAATACTTGGGCCAATACTCATTGGTAAAAACTCGCGTGTTGGTTCCAATTCGGTCGTGGTAAAAGAAGTTCCAGAAAACTCAACGGTTATCGGGATCCCTGGTCGAGTGGTTGTTAACAAAAAAGACATCGCGGGCAGTGAAAAGCGTAACAAAATTGCCCAACGTTATGGGTTTGATGCGTATGCCGTTTCTTATGACAATCCAGATCCGGTTGCTAATGCGATTGGTCGTATGCTTGATCATATTTCAGTGATGGATGAAAAATTAAGTTCAGTCTGCTCGGAAGTTACTAAAATGGGCGGCGAAGTCTGCAATAAAGATTTACCGGATATGGATATTGAATCGGAAGATTTTGTTGCCGCAGAGCAACAATCTGCTGAAAGCCGTAAAGCCGGTATGACCTCATTCGATCCAGAAATATAATTAAACAAACCCTATACCTGACTAAATTAGTCGGGTATAATTACTTGACTAATTTAGTCAGGATTGTAAAATGCGCGTCATTAAATTTAGTGTCTCAAAAAATCCTATTTATTTTACCCATTTTACATGAGGTCTGGTTATGAAACTTACATCTAAAGGTCGGTACGCAGTTACAGCTATGTTAGATGTTTCTTTGCATACAGATTCAGGCCCTGTGCCATTGACGGATATCTCAGAACGCCAAGGTATTTCACTTTCTTATTTAGAGCAGTTGTTTGCAAAGTTACGTAAACATGAATTAGTAAGTAGTGTAAGAGGTCCAGGTGGCGGGTATTTCTTAAGCCGAGACGCAAAAGCAATTTCAATCAGAGAAGTGATAGCTGCAGTCGACGAAAGTGTTGATGCAACTAAATGTCAGGGCAAAGGTAATTGCCAAAGCGGTACAACTTGTTTAACTCACCATTTATGGTCTGATTTAAGTGAACAAATTGAGAGCTTTTTAAGCGAGATTAGTTTGGGTGAATTAGTTGAACGTAACAATGTTCAAGATGTGGCAAGACGACAAGATAAAACTTGTGCAACAAAAGAACAGTTAGCCGTTAATAACATATAAAATATTTAAAGAATTTGTTTCGCTTGATAAAATTCGAGCGCAATTATTATACGTGGAGAAATTAATGAAATTACCAATTTACCTAGATTACGCGGCAACAACGCCTGTTGATCCTCGTGTAGCTGAGGAAATGATGAAGTGTCTGACTATGGATGGCACGTTTGGTAATCCCGCTTCTCGTTCTCACCGTTACGGTTGGCAAGCAGAAGAGTTAGTAGATATAGCTCGTAATAACATTGCAGAATTAGTTAATGCTGACCCTCGTGAAATCGTATTTACATCGGGTGCAACTGAATCAAATAACTTAGCAATAAAAGGTGCTGCACACTTTTATTCTAAAAAAGGCAAACACGTCATTACAGCTAAAACTGAACATAAAGCGGTTTTAGATACATGTCGTGAATTAGAACGTGAAGGTTTTGAAGTAACGTATTTAGACGTTATGTCAAACGGCCTTGTTGACTTAAACGTGTTAGAAGCAGCAATGCGCGACGACACTGTTTTAGTCAGTATCATGCACGTAAATAATGAAATAGGTGTTATCCAAGATATCGCTAAAATCGGTGAGTTATGCCGCGAACGTAAAATAGTATTCCATGTAGATGCGGCACAAAGTGCAGGTAAAATTGCCATTGACCTTAGCGAGTTAAAAGTAGATTTAATGTCTTTTTCTGGTCATAAAATATATGGCCCTAAAGGTATAGGCGCATTATACGTAAGCCGTAAACCTCGCATTCGCTTAGAAGCACAAATGCACGGTGGTGGTCATGAGCGTGGTTTCCGTTCTGGTACACTACCTGTTCATCAGATTGTTGGAATGGGTGAAGCATTCCGTATCGCTAAAGAAGATATGGCAAAAGATACTAAACACATTGAAGCATTACGCGCTCGTTTATGGGAAGGTGTAAAACATATTGAAGAAACCTATATTAACGGCGACATGGATCACCGTGTACCAGGTATCTTTAATGTTAGCTTCAACTTTGTTGAAGGCGAAAGCTTGATCATGGCATTAAAAGACATGGCTGTATCTTCTGGTTCTGCATGTACTTCAGCCAGTTTAGAACCTTCTTATGTTTTACGAGCTTTAGGCTTAACGGACGAGTTAGCACATAGTTCAATTCGTTTCAGTATTGGTCGCTTTACAAAAGAAGAAGAAATTGATCACGTAATTGGTCAAGTAAATAATTCAATAGATAAACTTCGTGAAATGTCTCCACTTTGGGAAATGTTTAAAGACGGAATTGACCTTAGTACGATTGAGTGGGAAGCCCACTAGTACTAAAGATAGTAGTATGCAGCGTTACATAAGTACGCTGCAAACCAGCACTCATTTTATACTAACCGATTGGCGGTTAAGGAGCTTCAAATGGCTTATAGCGAAAAAGTAATCGATCATTACGAAAACCCTCGTAACGTTGGTTCGTTTGATAAAAACGATCCTACAATAGCAACGGGTATGGTTGGCGCACCAGCATGTGGTGACGTTATGAAACTTCAATTAAAGATCAGCGAAGGCGGCATCATTGAAGATGCTAAATTTAAGACTTACGGTTGTGGTTCTGCTATTGCTTCATCTTCTTTGGTAACAGAGTGGGTTAAAGGCAAATCAATTGAAGAAGCACAAAAGTTAAGTAACACTGAAATCGCAGAAGAATTAGCGTTACCTCCAGTTAAAATTCATTGTTCAATTTTGGCTGAAGACGCAATTAAAGCAGCGATAGAAGATTATAAATCAAGAAAGTAATAAACTGACTCGTTTGGTTTGGGAGTAGTAATACATGGCCATCAGTTTAACTGACGCAGCAGCAGATCGCGTTAGAACGTTTTTGGAAAATCGTGGTAAAGGGTTAGGATTAAGACTAGGTGTGAAAACCACCGGTTGTTCTGGCTTAGCTTATGTTCTTGAGTTCGTTGATGAACTACAAGAAGGCGACACTGTGTTTGAACATCAAGATGTTAAAGTGATCATTGACGCTAAAAGCTTAGTTTATTTAGACGGAACACAACTCGATTTTGTTAAAAATGGCTTAAACGAAGGTTTTGAATTTACTAACCCAAATCAAAAAGACGAATGTGGTTGTGGTGAATCTTTCACTGTATAAACTAAACGTTTTGATGCCAGGTTAAATTACTGTTTTGTTAAGGCCATGATCTTTTATCGTGGCCTTATCTATTTCTGATAGACCAAATTCATAGGACTATAAATGCGATTTTTTGACTTATTTGAATTACCCGTCAGTTTTCAACTCGACAATGAGTTACTCCTTGAGCGTTATCGAGAAATTCAAAAAAAAGTGCATCCAGATCATCACGCCAGTGCCTCAGATAACGAAAAGTTATTGTCGGTGCAAAAAGCCTCAGAAGTAAATGATGCCTACGAAACGTTAAAAAAGCCGTTAACCCGTGCCGAATATATGGTTGCCGAACATGGTTTTGACGTCCGTCATGAACAACACACAATACGTGATGGTATGTTCTTAATGCAGCAAATGGAACTACGTGAAGAGTTGGAAGAGATTGAATCTGCTACTGATGTTGAAGCTGCATTTGACCGTTTTTACAGCGACGTAAAACAATTGATCAATGAATATACGGCAAAGTTTGAGTCTGAGTTTAACCAATCATCGTTTGAGTCTGCGGCCGACGCCGTTCGTAAATTAAGATTTATTTACAAGTTAAAAGAAGAAGCGCAATTGTTAGAAGACAAACTTTTAGACTTTTAATTTTAAAGCTTGGTACAAGATAAGTTAATGAGCTTTTAAACTAGCTTATAAATTAGCTCAGCAAATAAAGAAATACAGGTAAACGACACATGGCATTATTACAAATTGCAGAACCGGGCCAAAGTACTAACCCTCATGAACATAAGTTAGCTATTGGCATCGACTTAGGAACTACTAATTCATTAGTAGCATCAGTAAGAAGCGGAGAAGCTAACGTATTACCCGATGCACAAGGCCGATATCATTTACCCTCTGTTGTGCATTACGGTGCAAACAGAACGATAGACGTTGGCTTTGACGCCAAAGCCAATGCTGAAAATGACCCAGAAAATACCATAGTTTCGGTTAAACGTTTTTTAGGCCGTGGTCTTAAAGACATAAACGAAACCTACGGGAAATTGCCTTACACCTTCGTTGAAAAAGAAAATACAGTTAACTTGTTAACCGGCCAAGGCGAGAAAAATCCAATTCAAGTATCTGCTGAAATTTTGTACGTATTAAAAACTCAAGCAGAACAAACCTTAGGCGGTGATTTAATGGGCGCGGTTATTACCGTTCCTGCTCACTTTGATGATGCACAGCGTCAAGGTACCAAGGATGCAGCTCAACTTGCCGGTATAAAAGTATTAAGATTAATCAACGAACCTACTGCCGCAGCTGTTGCTTATGGCCTAGATTCAGGGCAAGAAGGCATTGTTGCTATTTATGATTTAGGTGGTGGTACATTTGATATTTCTATACTGCGCTTAAACAAAGGTGTATTTGAAGTGCTGTCTACCGGTGGAGATACCGCGTTAGGTGGTGATGATTTTGATGGCAAAATTGTCCAACGTATTTTAGCCAATGCAGGCGTTAATGAAGAATTATCGGCTAAAAGCTTACGTAAACTTGCTGATTTAGGTCGTAAAATAAAAGAACAGTTATCCGATGTTGATTCTGTTGATTTTAATATCGACATTGAATCACAACAGCTAACAGGTAGCTTTAGTAAAGCTGACTTTGAAGCGGTCATCGCGGATTTGGTTAAGGCCACATTACGTAGTTGTCGCCGCGCATTAAAAGATGCCGATGTTGAAAAAGAACAAATTTTAGAAGTGGTCATGGTGGGCGGCTCTACGCGTGTTCCTTATGTCCGTGAGCAAGTGAAAGCCTTTTTTGGTAAAGAACCATTAACCTCAATCGACCCTGACCAAGTCGTAGCAATAGGTGCCTCTATTCAAGCGGACTTATTAGTGGGCAATAAACCAGATTCTGACATGCTGTTGTTAGATGTTACGCCGTTATCACTTGGTTTAGAAACCATGGGTGGCTTAGTAGAAAAAGTCATTCCAAGAAATACCACGATTCCTGTAGCCAGAGCACAAGAGTTTACCACCTATAAAGATGGTCAAACTATGATGGCCATTCATGTATTACAAGGTGAACGTGAATTGGTGGATGATTGTCGTTCATTAGCAAGATTTGTATTAAAAGGTATTCCTCCGTTAACCGCTGGAATTGCGGTGATCCGAGTTACTTTTAATATCGATGCAGACGGATTATTAAGTGTTACGGCACTGGAAAAATCCACTGGTGTTGAGTCATCTATTCAAGTTAAGCCGTCATATGGTTTAGAGCAATATGAAATAGCCGACATGATCACCGCATCCATGACCAATGCAAAAGAAGATATCCAAGCACGTATGTTACGTGAGCAACAAATTGATGCAGTGCGTATGATGGAAGCATTAGAAACCGCCATGACAGAAGATAATGCCATCGTATTAGACGAAGAACGTGTAGTGATTGAACAAGCCATTGAGCAATTAAAACAAGCAACTCAAGGCATTGACGGTCAAGCGATTAAACAAGCAATTAAAAACCTAGATGATACGAGTCAGCCATTTGCGGCAAGACGCATGGAAAACAGTATTAAAAGGGCACTAACTGGTCATTCAGTAGATAAAGTGTAAAAACAAATTATATTAATTAAGTCGATTTATAGAGATTAAAAACATGCCACAAATTATATTTTTGCCAAACGAAGATCTTTGCCCTGACGGCGCTGTTGTAGAAGCCAAAAAAGGTGAAACTGTTTTAGATGTTGCTTTAAGAAGTGACATTGACGTTGAACATGCATGTGAAAAAGTATGTGCTTGTACAACTTGTCATATGATCATCCGCGAAGGTTTTGATTCACTTGATGAAAGTGATGAATTGGAAGACGACATGTTAGACCGTGCGTGGGGATTAGAGCCTGAGTCACGATTAAGCTGCCAAGTGATCATCAAAGATGAAGATTTAGTGGTAGAGATTCCAAAATATACCGTGAATCACGCCAAAGAAAACCACTAGTAATTCACTCAGTTAGGCGTATAACTTAGCTATATTTGGTCTTTTTAGTCATTATTAAAGCAAGCCTAGGCTGAGCTTTTAAGGAATCGTATGAGCAGTCAACCATTAGAATCAAGTCGAAAAACCGAAATACTTAACTTTGATGCTGAACAAAGATGTAAGTACTTGTTAAAACAAGTAGTGGCCAATCAACAAGTATGGATTTTAACCGATGAACATGGTTCTGTCATGGTGACCACAGATGAAGAAGATTGTATTCCTGTTTGGCCAAATGAAGAGTTTGCACAAATGTGGGCGACTAACGAGTGGGAAGGATTTGAACCTAAAGCTATTCCGTTAACTCAGTGGCACAAGAAATGGACTAGCGGTTTGGAAGAAGATGAATTGTCAGTAGTTGTATTTCCATTACCAGACGATGAAGGTGCTGTTTTATATCCAACTGAGTTGGATGATGAAATTAAACAAATGGCAAATAAGGTCAAATAGTGGAAGATTCAGATGCGCCATTTGAATATGAAGAGCCAGAAGGTTTTGATAAAAATGCTCCGGTAGTAGATACCAGCAAAGATGGGATGCGCAAAATAGGCATATTCGTCGATATTCAAAACATTTATTACACCACCAAACAAGGGTTTAACCGTCAGTTTGATTACCGCCGCTTTTGGCAAGAGATCAGTTATCTTGGTGATATCCAAATTGCCAATGCCTATGCCATTGCCAGCAATAATGACGGACAACGTAAATTCCAAGACGCGCTAAGGCATATAGGGTTTGAAATCAAACTTAAACCTTTTATTCAACGTAGTGATGGTAGTGCCAAAGGCGATTGGGATGTGGGGATTACGGTTGATATTATGGAAGCTGCAGAGCAGTTAGATCATATTATTTTATTATCAGGCGATGGCGATTTTGATCTGTTGATGCACAAAATAAAAGAAAAATACCAAGTCAAAACCCAGGTATTTGGTGTGCAAAAATTAACGGCGCAATCACTTATTAAAAGTGTTGATCTGTTTACCGCCATTGAACCCCTTTGTTAAAGTAATCATAAGAGCAACAAAGGAAAAAGTAAGGATTCAAGATGACGGATAGCCGAAAACATAAGTTTGACCAATATCCGCCATTGGTCAAACCGGTTTTAGAGTCCTTACGGCAAATGATTTATAACCTTGTGTTAGAGCTGAACTTAGGTGAAATAGAAGAAACGTTAAAATGGGGAGAACCTAGTTTTAACGTTAAAAGCGGTAGCCCAGTGAGAATCGATTGGAAAGACTCAACACCGGAAAATTATTATGTATTTGTAAATTGCCAAACTAAGTTAGTAGACACGTTTAGAGAGTTATACTCAGACGTATTGCAGTTTCAAGGTAACCGCGCCATTATTCTTAACCTGACCGAAGCAACAGATGAAAAGATTAACCATGCACTTAAACATTGCTTAGCCTTGGCGTTAACCTATCAAAAAGTAAAACACTTGCCATTGTTAGGTGCATAACCTCGGCTTTAATGTCATATCAAGGTTTAAAGAGTAAAAACGCATGATCACACTTAGACATTTTAATACCTCTGACGTTGGTCAGTTAGTGACTTATTTAAATGATAAAGAGGTGACTCAATACATTACAGGGGCTATCCCTTCGCCTTATACAAACGCCGATGCATTTTGGTGGATTGAACACGCTAACCAATCTGAATACATTCAAGCGATTGAATACCAAGGTGACTTTGTGGGTTGTATTTCTGCCACCGTCGGGCAGTTTGAATACGCAAACAGTGCAGAGTTAGGTTATTGGATAGGCAAAGGCTTTTGGAACTTAGGCATAACCACAGAAGCGGTGAAACAGTTTTGTGAGTTACTGTTTAACACCAATAAACTAAACAGATTATATGTCTCAGTGGTGGCGCAAAATATAGCGTCTGTTAGGGTATTAGAGAAAAACGGTTTCCGCTGTGAAGGAATATTACAAAGTGCCTCTTGTAAGCTTGATCCTGTCACAGGGGAGAAGCAATATTATGATGAATGTTTAATGGCTATGGTGAGTCGTTAATAATACACAGCTTCAAATAAACAATTTTCAATTGGCGAATTATTTTTTTGAGATTTGATAACAAGATGATCCGCTTTTTTCTCTCCTGAGTAGGTTTGTATTTTGGTTTCATTTATTGCTAAATAACCGGTTTTAAACTCAATAAAATCAAGCTGTATTCGGTTATTTATTAAAGTGTATTTTCCAGTATGTTTTCGATAGCTATTCTTTAATAGCTTGCCCTCACGATAAAGTTCTACCTCAAGTATAACCTCGCCACTTCGACGAAACTCTAGCGTTGCATCAACTGAATCACCATTAACAAAACATGAAATATCGCCCATGATAGGTGGCATTATTTTTGGTAACCGTTTCGTAAATATAGGCCAAAACTGTCAGGTGAATAAAAGTGATTACCTTGCGCAAACTGGTAATAACTTGGCGTGGGGAATTCAGATTCTTTGAGTATATTTTCAATGATTGGCAGATCAGCTGGCGCTGCAACGACAGGATGAGTTGCGATAGCGGTATCGCTAAACTCTGCTGGAATTTCAGCATTTACATGTTCAACATCATAACCTAGGTTAATTAATTTTACGGCCACCTCATCAACGGACTCTTGAGGATAACCATTGTTAAATAAATAAACCGTTTTATTAGTACAACCAGTTAACAATAAGATTGCAGTAATAAAAACGGTTAACTTCAAATGATTCAACATATAAATATAGGAACTAGGTTAGTTTTTTTATCTATTTTATATTTTTTCAAATCCAAGTCTACCCATATGTTGCGCCATATCTTCAGCCGACGTTTTAGGACGAACATTACGGTCAATCATGACAATCTTACCCGACTTATCAATATAGAAAGTATGACGTTTTGCATACCCCATAAAACTCACACCATAGGCTTCTGCTACATCGCCGGTTGGGTCACTTAACAGTGGGAAATCGGCTTTAGTTTCTTTGGCAAACTCTATGTTTTTAGACAACTCGTCAGTACTGGCCATAAAGTATTGAGCGTTAAATCCCTTTAATAAATGCCCATTATCAGCCAATGACTTACATTCAATGGTACAGCCTGATGTGAATGCTCTTGGAAACCAAGCCAACACAATGCTTTGCTTGCCTTTAAAGTCTGACAGTTGATAGGTTTTACCATCACTGGCCTGCAGCTTAAAGTTAGGTGCTTGATCGCCAACAGAAAGCTCAGCAGTGGCTAAGTTACTGAATAACAATAAGCTAATAGTAATAAATAACGTGATTAATTTGTTCATGAATTTTTCCATGTTTAAGGTCTATGTTGGTAAGGTTAAGAACGTCTTTATATACGTTCTCATTATTAATTTGGTTCACAAATATTACAGACACAACAAGTTAACCTGTATTGGTGGTTTTCACAACGGCCGCTATTAAAAATACAGCGCTAACTTACAGAGCGTGCACAATGACTATACGTTAAAATTTTGCCAAAACAAATTGGTTTAGGGTAAAGCTCAAGGTCAATTGAAATGGTAATTGTGATAACAAACTTTGTTTATTTTGCTCAGATATCTTCCAGCCAAAAGGCGTCATGGTTAACAAGTTTTCAATATCAACCTTGTTGTCCAATACAATGACTTGTTCAATATCAAGTTGAACCGCCAGCTCAAATCCATCAGGTGGTGTAGCCGCATCATGAAATTGGGGTGTGTCGTAGATGATTTGTTTTAACTCTATTAGATGTTTCGCGCCTGGGGAAACCGACAATATACGACCTTGTTCTGTTAAAACACGCTGGCATTCTTTACCTACTAAAGGCGCAAATACATTCACTATTAAATCAGAGAAGTTATCGCTAAATGGCGTATGTGAATTGGTTGCAACACAGTAGTGCACTTGTTTGTTTCTTTTCGCGGCATACTTAACGGCAGACTTAGAAATATCCACACCATACACATTAGTATCAACAACCTGGCTTTGGATACTGTCTGTGTAATAACCTTCACCGCAGCCTAAGTCGATAATATTATTGTGCGGCAATGTTAATAAGGATTTCACCAACGCTTGACGTAAAAAATCATAATGACCCAATGATAAAAACGCACGACGCGCTAACACCATATTTTTATCGTCACCCGGTTGCAGAGAGTTTTTTAACTGCACGGGCAATAAATTTATATATCCCTCTTTGGCATAATCAAACATATGTTTGTTTTCACACACAAGACTATTGTCTGTTTTTAACAGTTGAGTGAAACAAATCGGGCAGCTAAATTGAGGAAGTTTGGTCATGATATAAGTTTTTAAGCTAGTTTGGACGGCATTATAACCGATCAAAACCCGGTTAGTTGGTGATTTTGCCTAATAAAACAGCGTTCGAGTCATAAAATGAAAAAATATTTAAAATTGGTCTTTACCTTAAGCCGTTGCTAAGTATAATTGGCGCAACTTCGATGCAGGGGCGTAGTTCCAATTGGTAGAACAGCGGTCTCCAAAACCGATGGTTGGGAGTTCGAGTCTCTCCGCCCCTGCCAATTCGAAGTTAAAATTAGCCGCGTAAAGCGGTTTTTTTGTGTCTGAAATTCAGGTGCTAATTGGTAGAACAGCGGTCTCCACTCTCTATAAAAGCAGCGATGGTTGGGAGTTTGAGTATCGAAGCGCCTGCCAAGTTACTTCTTCTATGTATCATATTTCTTAAATTTCATTTTCAAAAGCTAATTTTCTTTCTTACTTAATAATCATATTTTAATTCTAAGTTTATTTGATTCCTGAAATTCACTATTTCACCTGACGGCGAGTTACCTTTTTTCAACAGCCAAAAAACGTAACCCAAAAAGGCCGCTTCCAACAATATTCTATTCCTCAATAAAATTAAGTTTTATCTTCAAAAGCGGGATGTACATTCGTCCCTGAACGAAATAACAAGGCCGAAATAACAAGGCCACCCACCTCAATTTGACAGTTATTTAAACTGCGCTAGACTTATTTGTACCTATATTGGTACGGTGAGTGTTTTGTTATGCCTAGACCAAGAGAATTTCAAATTAGCTTATCGGATACGCCGTATTATCACTGTATATCTCGTTGTGTTCGCAGGGCATTTTTATGTGGTGAAGATAAACAAACCCATCAATCTTATGAGCACAGAAGACAATGGGTAGAAGATAAGCTGTTATTTCTCCCTCAAATATTTGCTATTGAAGTCTGTGCTTATGCAGTCATGAGTAACCACACACACCTTGTATTGCATGTAAATGAACAGCAAGCACTTAACTGGAATACAACAGAAGTTCTAACTCGTTGGCATAAGGTGTTTAAAGGCACATTACTGACACAAAAATATCAGTCCTTAGCAGAAAATGAACGTGATACGTTAAGTCAATCAGAGCTTCTAGCCATAGAGCAAACCACCGTTATTTACAGAAAACGCCTAATGGACATAAGTTGGTTTATGCGCGTGTTAAATGAAGGTATAGCAAGACAAGCGAATAAAGAAGATAACTGCACAGGGCGATTCTGGGAAGGACGTTTCAAATGCCAAGCCCTCTTAGATGAGTCAGCCTTACTTGCCTGTATGGCATATGTAGATTTAAACCCAGTAAGAGCCAAAATAGCAACCACACCAGAAAACTCTAATTACACCAGCGTAAAGCAACGCATTAAACATATAATCCAAAACCAACAACAACCAAGCACATTAAAACCATTTGTTGGTAACTCAAGAAAAGATATGCCAAACGGTATTCCTTTTGAACTAAATGAATACATAGAATTAGTAGAGGTGACAGGACGTTGCATAAGAGAAGATAAAGCAGGGCATATAAACAACAACCTACCAAGTATACTCACACGCTTAAGCATAGAGCCTGAGAGCTGGTTAATAATGACCAAGCAATTCACCAAAGTATTCCATGGTGCAGTAGGTAATGAGCATGTATTACAAAACTTCAGTGAGAACTTACAACTAAAACGACGACCAAACTTATCGAGTTGTAGAAGATTGCTAGCTTAATACCCAAAAAAGCCTGTAAAAAAAATAACCAAAAAGACAAAATATCAAATCAGAATCCACTGAGATAAGTGCATATCTAGCATTCAACCCAAAAGTTAAAACAAGCCAAAAATACGAGTAAAAGCGTAGAATTACACTCAATATTTCAAATTAAACTTCGATTAAAAATCTAGAACTTATTTTAAATTTACAAATTGATTAAGTTTAATTTAAAGTGGGTGGCAATGTTATTTATAAAAATGAATATAAGCGGCAATCCAACTCAAATATGTTTCGATAGATGATTTGGCGTAATGTTTACGGTACATACATTCGATAATGCTGTTTAAAAATGGCGATCTTGTTTTCATTTACCCACCCCTGTAAAGCTGTATTTATATACAGTGTTGGGGGTTCCTACCAAGTCAAGAAAACAGGAATAATGCCCATCCTTGGGGGATCACAAAAAACCGAGTTGTTACGTAACAAAGGTGTGGTAAATGATGTAGAGGTTTGATATTAATAGTGAAAATAAATAAGAGGAACCGCGTTGTCAGAAACTTAGGCAATCGTCCTCTGATTAAATTGTTAAGCTATGAGGAGTACATCTATGAGGATAATGCTACAAAGAAAAACCGCCTTCGTTTGGCTTCTAGCCGGAACTTGCGTTCTTCTTCTTGTTCCGTTTTTCGCTATGCAGTTCACCAGCGAAGTTCACTGGACGAGCTTTGACTTCCTGGTTATGGGAACATTACTACTTTTTGTAGGTAGCCTGTTGATTATCCTAGCTCGGAAAGTTTCCGCAAGACATTTTCCAGTCTTGGCGATTGTAGTTTTACTGGGTTTTTTCTATGTTTGGGCCGAGTTAGCTGTCGGCATATTTTTTTCATTCGGCAGCTGACACTCTCTGGCGCTTAACAAGCGCAGCCACAGCGACGGCTTTTCGTTACGGCTGCGCCTACACTACAAAGCTGCGCGTGTTATGGTATGACTCCCCACGTCAAGTTAAAAACACAGATCTCTCTTAATCTTTTAAGCCTTTAATAGTCAGTTTTTTTTCAATTTTAAGTTGAGTTAACGTATTAGATGAAGCAAGTAATTTCGTCGGTTTTCATGCTGGTATTCGTGGATTATTAACCTTTCAGTTAACAGCGCCTACCTTACTTATTCCGTCGTGACACCTATCTTCAGTCTATGTTCGTGGTTCAATCAATATTTCTATTCATTGCCATCCTAAGGCTACCGCGTCCTGCTATCGCCCCTCACCTACATCCATGTAGGCAACGCCCTCGGTGGTTGTGCCACATCCGATGCTTGATCTAAGTACGCTAACTCAAAAACGGTTTTCATTTTATGCTGGAACCCTTGCAATACGTAGTTTCGGATTAATAGGGGTTAGTACCACTTCTCTTGATATTGCCCATATATAGGCGATCATTTCCCGAGCAATTGCCGTCACAGCGACATTGTAATGTTTTCCTTTAAAGGTCAGTCGTTGGTATCGACGGCACAGCCTTAATTGTGCTTGCCATGCGATATCAATAATCTCTTTGGGTAATCCTTCTTGCCGTTTTTGAATCGATAGGGTCAGATCACTTTGATTTAAGTAACATTAAAAAATACAGCAACTCAAGTTCGGTATAATTCAAAATGTTAGTTATTTAATTCCAGCATCTAGCTTTTCCTCGAAACTCGTCTCTCGCAGCAAAAAATAAGAGGCATCCACTCAAATTATTCTAGTTAAATGTAAGAATAAACTGCTGAACATTATCAAAGCCATTAATATTTTTACAGCTTACAGCTTACAGCTTACAGCTTACAGCTTACAGCTTACAGCTTACTTTTTCTTTTCCTCGAAGCTCGGGACTCGCCCCTCGTAGCTAACGTCTTAAGAGTCGTTGATTTAGTTATTGAGTAATAGCTTGTAATAATAACGAGTACACGCAAATATCGTTTTTAAATAACCCCTTACCCCCATGCAAATAAAAATATAACGCCTACACTTTGAAAGTATTTTCCTAAATCCACGGTTTATTAAAGTAGTTAATAAACGAGGTTCACATGACAAAATTAATTACGCGTACATTTTTACTTATTTCTGCATTATTTAGCTTTTCGTCCATGGCCGCAGATGATGCGATTAGCACTGGGATTTTTAATGATCTTGCTATTGATGGATACGACTCGGTGGCTTATTTCACGGTAAACAAACCCGTTGAGGGCAGTGACAAGTTTGAGTTAACTTGGCGGGATGCGACTTGGCGTTTTTCTAGCCAAGAGAATTTGGAGTTATTTAAACAAGCGCCAACTAAGTATGCACCTCAGTATGGTGCTTATTGTGCTTGGGCTATGTCTGGCGGTAAAACGGCCAGTGTGGATCCTGAGGTTTGGCATATAGAAAATGGCAAATTATATTTAAACTACAACAAGTCGGTTCAACAGGAATGGTTTGCTAATATGGAGAGTGACATTGTATCGGCGGATAAATTTTACCCTGAAATTACCAATGTTAAAAAATACCAAGATTAACTATCCAGACTAACTACTCAAGTAAGTAAGGCTAAATAATTAGGTTTGTTTAGCTTTACTATTTCAATCAGTTAATGACGTTGTAAATTAACTACGGTTTTAACAAATCCAAAACATCTTACTTTACGTATAACCTTACAATCATCCACTTTAACAGTAGTTATTATTTATGTTTTCATTTTTTAAAAAAGACCCAACCAAAAAGCTGAATAAGTTGTACGACCGTAAACTTGAAGAAGCTATGCTCGCACAACGCAATGGTAATATTCGTGCTTATGCGATGATCACAGCTGAAGCTGAGAAGATCAGAGAGCAGATACTTGAAATAGATCCGTCTAATAAAATTTAATTGCTTCTGTTTAGTATTGAGCCTTCAACTTAACTTGCTTATTCCGCCAGGTTTCATTAATTAGGTTAATTAATTATAAGGTTATTTATAGTTAGCCTGATAGATTAATGACCTAGCTAAAGACGGAGTAATTACATTGAATGTTGGTATTTATATTTACGATGATGCAGAGGTACTAGACTTTTCTGGGCCTTTTGAAGTGTTTTCCACTGCCAATAGATTATCGAATCCCCAAAATGTTTTTAATGTGTTCTTAGTTGCAGAAAACTCGGGCACTTCAAGTTCTTCCAACATTACCTTGCCTATTAAAGCTAGAGGTGGGTATAACGTCCTGCCACATTATGATTTCACTAATCACCCAAATATAGATGTATTGATTGTTGTGGGCGGTGTGCATACACACGAGCTCAACAAAGCTGCGGTTATTAACTGGGTAGCACAACAAGATAAATCGGCTAATGTAGTCGCGTCGGTTTGTACAGGCGCTTTTATCTTGGCACAAGCCGGTGTATTAAATGGACTTAATGTTACGACTCATTGGGAGGATATCAACGACCTACAACAAGCTTATCCAAACTTAACCGTTATAAGCGGTAAACGTTGGGTTGATGAAGGTAAATACATTACGTCCGGTGGTATTTCAGCGGGGATAGATATGAGTCTGCATTTAGTATCCAAACTGGTAAATATACAGCTTGCAGAAAATACCGCTAAGCAAATGGAATTTGATTGGCGGAAGAATGAATGAAACGTTGTGGCTAGGGCAGGCCTCAGTCGTTCTTAATTATATGGAGTGACGGAGGCCTACAATAGAAATAATTAAGAAGTGATTTTATGCGCCAACTTAAAGCCTAAATTACCCACTACTAAAGATAAACAAAATGCGATTGGCCAGGCAATAATAAAGTGTTTTGTCCAGGTGATAAGCCAAAATATTGTAAAGCCAAGTTCAAAAAAACTGAAAATTCCAGTCATTAAAAATGCCATCATTAGAGATATGAAAAACTGTGCGAAGATAATTGTTTTTTTGTTTTGCATGATTGTCATCCAAGTTTTGGATGGTGGATGAAAAAAAATTTACACCAGCACCATCCTAATTAAAGGTTAGTGCCGTGGGTTCGCGGGAGCGACTTCATCTCGTTTTAACGAGGACTGGAATAACCTAACCAGCCTAAAATCTTTTCGACTCGCGCATAATATTCGATGTAGCTTAATTAGTAAAGCGAGCTCATGTTTCCATTTTATAAGCTGTACACCCTCAAAATATATTTGTTAATATCAGATTTCGCGGCTGCACAAAGTACTCGATTAATGAAAGGAATATTATGATTGTAGAAAATGTGCTTCCTGAATATTTTGCAGAATTGTTAAATATCTGGGAAAACTCAGTCCGAGCTACTCATGACTTTATAACAGAAGAAGACATTGAGTTTTTTAAACCCATTATCATGGAACAAGCCTTTCCAGCCGTTAGCTTAATGTGTGTAAAAGATGAAAGCGGTACAATTTTAGGTTTTGTGGGATGCCACAACAACAAGATTGAAATGTTATTTATCGATGATCATGTAAGAGGGCTGGGGGTTGGTAGTGTGTTATTGCAATATGCAATAACCAATATGGGCGCAACGAGTGTCGATGTGAATGAACAAAATCCTTTAGCGGTAGGTTTCTATCAACATAAAGGGTTTACCGTGGTTTCACGTTCGCCATTAGATGATATGGGTAAACCATTTCCAATTTTACATATGAAGTTATAAGTACCGGTTACCTCAACCGTATTAGACAGTAGTTGCGCTTAAGGCTAATAATCTTAAGTGCTCCCGTCTTACTTTATAAAATTGATATAAGCTTTACCTAACTTATAACAATGGCTTTAATCGTGTTTTCCCATTCCATTAAAAGTTGAATTCAATTACTATCTAAACGTCATTTATTTTATCTTGAGAACGTCATTTTGTATTCGTCATTACAACAGCAATGTTTAGTTGAATTAGGGGTTACTCCTTATGATCTTAATGACCAATATCAGCAATCGGATGATGCCACAGAGACACTACAGACACTTCAACCTGCAAACGTTGCAAGTACGCAACCTACAAGTCCTCAGCTTACAATAGCTAGACCTCAAGCGACTAAAACAGCCCTTGCCGATAATCCTGTGGACTTAAGTGAAACTAAAGCAGAAGCGCCGACCGTGGTTGATTATTGGAAAGACTGTTCGCCTAAACTGATAAGTGATTTAGCGGTGTTGTTTCCGCAGATGCAATTGTCGGTTATGGCATTTAACCATTGCTTGGCACAATTAAAAGACCAGTTATATTGGAATATTGCTCCAAAAGCGCAAGTACAATATGTGCAAATGGAATCGATAGATCAAAATATAATGATCACATCACCTTTACCAAACGAATTAAGTTTGTCACAGAAAAAAGAATTGTGGTTATTACTGCAACCACACACTGCTCAACAAAACACAGAAAGTTAATTACCGTGGCAAAAATACAGATTTTAGAATTAACCTATGCCCATATCCCTTGGTTAGTTGAAATTGATCAGCAAAGTCATATTTCCCCTTGGACTAAAAAAATATTCGAATCTAGCTTTAATGCCCGAAGCCATAATTTCTACTTGCAACAAGATAATGAAATCTTAGGCTATTATTTTGCCAGTTTTATTGTTGGTGAAATGACCTTAGAAAATATCTGTATCGCTCCACAACACCAAGGTAAAGGGTTAGCCAAAAAGTTGATGGCACACTTTATTGAGTACTCAAGGTTGTTAAATACAGAAGATATATTTTTAGAAGTAAGAGAGTCTAATACCAAAGCCATCAGCTTGTATGAGTCTTATAAATTTGAAGTGACGGGAAAAAGGAAAGAGTATTACTCAATTCCAAATTCGTCAGACAGAGAATCCGCCTTGTTGATGAAAAAATCCTTACTTTCTGATTAACAGGAGTGATTAATAGACGGCGATTAATAGACGGTAAGTAATAGAGAGTGACTAATCAGCTGTTTTAATAATGCAACTGGTATAAAAATACCAGTTACATTAACAATTCTGCGCTAATAATAGACGGTTCTTATTACTCAACTTATTCCAAAATTGTTCATGAAAATAATAAGCGACGGTATTTACTGCAGGTTCGATAACCGCAATTAATCCGCCAATCATGAGATCACCCGTTAAAGCATAAGTCACTGTAAAAGCAACAGAAAAGTGAGTGATTGCAAAGGTCGTTGTTTTAGCCATCGTCCATCTCCCCCAAGCTATCTATTGATTAACTGGCACACTTGATCACCATAATAGTTGTCTTGGTAATTACACTCTGTAATCTGAGCTTTTGTGTCTGTATTAGAAAAATGGTTGTTAATGTATTGTTCAATATAGTCGATTAAAAATATCATAATTTTATTCCTTCTCTTGGTTGATGGAATAAGTATCTATAAGTTTTGTCAATCTGTAAATTTTGAAAAATATATATTCACGTTCACTTTTTTAGAATATGCTCGAAACAGCCTTCAGCAACGAGAGTCGAGTCTCGAGCTTCGAGAAAAAGCTCAAACTTGTTTTGTACTCGAAACATCCCTATCTTTTTCTCGAAACTCGAAACTCGAAACTCGAAACTCGAAACTCGGCACTCAAAACTTAAGAGCAATGATGCTCTAACTGATGAGTAAAGATCTGTTTCAACAATTCAATGTCTCTGGTTTTGACATAGTTAGGACGAACAACAAATGCCAAACGTCTATGTGGCCCTGGTTCGTTTAAATGCACCGCGGTAAGTTCTGACTCAGTATGAATTAACTGATCCAATGCCATCTGCGGCACTAAGGTTGTGCCTAATTTGCCCGCCACCATTTGAATTAAGGTATGTAAGCTGGTGGAGTTAAAACTAGCATTACCTTTGTTGCCTTTTTTAGTTTCAGTTTTATTAATTGGTAAACTACAGGCGGCCAACGCATGGTCTTTTAAACAATGTCCTTCTTTTAATAACATTAATTTTTCTAGCTCTAACTCGTCACTGGTGATCTCTTGAATTTGCAATGGGCATTCATCTTTATGGGCAACCCAATAAAAATCTTCTTGCCAAAATTCAAAAGCCATTAAACCATCAATAGGAAAAGGCAGTGCCAAAACGGCAACATCAATATCACCATTTCTGACCATTTCAATTAAGTTATGCGACTGTTCTTCCACAATAGACAATTTAAATAGCGGGTATTGTTGCCTAACTTCGGGTAATACTTTTGGCAATAAATAAGGACCTATCGTGGGTATTAAGCCCATGGTCATCGGCGAGGTTAATGCCGACTTATTCATTTGTGATAATTGGTATAACTCATCTACTTCCATTTTGATCTGTTTCGCTTTATTTAACACCAACAAACCTTCGGCAGTGATGATCACCTTTTTATTGTTGCGCTCAAAAATTTGTAAATCTAATTGTTTTTCCAATTCAGTAATGGCGGTACTTAGTGCCGACTGTGAGACATTACAAAGCTCAGACGCTTTTTTAAAATGTAAGGTTTGTTCAACAGCCAGTGCGTAAGTAAGTTGTTTTAACGAGATCATATAATTCTAATTAATTGAACGAAAAACCAATTTTAAGCAGGTTCATTGGAATAAAGCAATCTTAGTATGGTTAATCTTTATATATTTCACATTAACTAGGTTCTAAAATACTGAACGTAAACTTCAATTTTATTAAATTTTCTAAACCATAAATACCTCGTAATATCACTCCATCGAAAGCAAACGTGCTTTTGTTCTTAACTAACTATTAATTACATAACGAGTAACTAAGGAAATAATCATGGCTCAAATAGGCAAAACAATCCCAGATTTTAAAGCTCAAGCGTTCCATAACGGCGAGTTCACAGAAGTAACATCTGACAGCGTTAAAACAGGCTGGTCAATCTTCTTGTTCTACCCTGCGGATTTTACTTTTGTATGTCCTACTGAATTAGAAGACATGGCAAACCAATATGAAGAGTTACAAGGTTTAGGCGTAGAAGTGTATTCAGTATCAACCGACACGCATTTCTCGCATAAAGCATGGCATGACTCGTCAGACGCAATTGGCAAAATTAAATTCCCAATGCTTGGCGACCAAACTGGCCACATTACCCGCGGTTTTGACGTAATGATTGAAGAAGACCACATGGCGCACCGCGGTACATTCTTGGTGGACCCAGATGGGGTTATTCAAGTAGCGGAAATTCATGCAGGTGGTATTGGCCGTAGCGCTAAAGACATGGTTCGTAAAGTAAAAGCGGCTCAATACGTTCGTGAAAACGACGGTGAAGTATGTCCAGCTGCATGGGAGCAAGGTGAAGCGACATTAACACCAAGCCTTGATCTTGTTGGCAAGATCTAATCTGAAATGAGCCTTTTTAAGGCTCATATTGAGATAAATATCTGAGGTGGTTTAACAATCGAATTGTTTTAAGGGCGTGTATTGCGCCTGCCACCTATTTTTCGTTTCCAGTCTAAGCGGCCTTTAAATAGGCAAAGGTATATCAATGTTAAATAACGAATTAATCAATGCACTTAAAACTTACACCGCTAACATGCAACATGCTGTCACCTTAGTCTTAAATACTGGTGAGCATCCAAAACGTGATGAGCTAAAACAATTTTTAACACAAGTGGTGTCCGTAACCGATAACTTAACTTTAGTTGAACAAACATCACCAGAGTTACGCAGTCCGATCAGTTTTGGTTTGCAGGTTGATGGTAAGTTTAATGGCGTATTTTTCTCAGGTATCCCAGGAGGACATGAATTTAGTTCTTTGGTATTAGCTATTTTACATTCATCCGGTACCAACCTAAAACTAGATCAAACCATTCAGTCTTTGATCAAAGGGGTAAGTAAACCATTAAAGTTTGAAGTGTTTGTTAGCCTAAGTTGTCATAACTGCCCAGATGTTGTGCAGTCATTAAATCAGTTTGCATTGCTTAATGACAATATAACCACTGAGATGATCGACGGTGGGTTATATCCAGAGCTTATTGAGCAACGCAATATACAAGGTGTGCCAAGTGTTTACTTAAATGGTGAAATCTTTGCAAATGGTCAAATAGACACAGGCAAGCTAGTTGAAAAGTTATTATCAATAGCGCCTGAAATTGCCAATAACATCAAACAAGAAACATTGCCTCAACAAGACGTAACCGTTATAGGTGGTGGTCCTGCAGGGGTTGCCGCTGCCATTTATAGTGCTAGAAAAGGCTTAAAAGTGACTATGATCGCTGACCGGATTGGTGGTCAGGTAAAAGATACTGTGGGTATTGAAAACCTTATTTCAGTACCTAAAACAACCGGAACGGAATTAACAGGCAATATGCAAAGTCATTTAGATGACTATGACATTACGATTAAAGAGCATTTGCGCGTTGACCGTATTGAAAGGGGCAGCTCTGATAAACCATCAGTTAAGACACTACACCTATCAACAGGCGAAGTGATTGAAAGTAAAACCATCATTTTAGCGACAGGGGCAAACTGGCGTGAGCTTGGTGTCCCGGGTGAAAAAGAAAATATCGGTAATGGTGTCGCTTATTGTCCACACTGTGATGGCCCATTTTTTAAAGGTAAAGACGTGGCTGTTGTTGGTGGCGGTAACTCAGGTATTGAAGCGGCTCTTGATTTAGCCGGAATGGTTAACCATGTGACTGTGTTTGAATTTATGCCGGAATTAAAAGCTGATCAAGTGTTAATCGACAAAGCAGACAGTAACCCAAAGATCTCCATTTTAAAAAATGTTGCCACCACAGAAGTAATTGCTGAAAACGGTAAAGTTACCGCATTGGCTTATACTGACAGAGTGACGGGGGAGCAACATCAACAGGCGTTATCTGGAATATTTGTGCAAATTGGTTTAGTGCCAAACAGTGGTTTTGTTGATGGTGTCGTGGATAGAACCAAACATGGTGAGATCATAATAGATGAAAAAGGACAAACATCAGAACCGGGTATATTTGCATGTGGCGACGTAACCACAGTGCCATATAAACAAATTGTCATCGCCATGGGCGAGGGCGCAAAAGCATCGCTTTCAGCCTTTGATTATATCATTAGGGAAAGTTAATTGCTTAAGCAAACCACCTAATTTAGATGCCAAAAACATAAGTGCCGTTCTAACTTGAACGGCACTTTTTTATTAAACTAGCGGTAAAGTCACTACTTTGCGGCGTTAAAATTTAATAAACAACCATGTAAAAAACGATGCAATTGATGTTCATGAAATTGATCACCTGTACCAGGTTGGTTTGCGGCCAGTTGAGGGAAAGTCCCGTAACCGGCTAACAAACAATGCCAAGAGGCGTTACCAAAATGCGAGTGTGCATTTTGCGTTTTTATCTCTTGTGCCACATCACCATTGGTAAACCAAGTGTCTAATAACTGTAATAACGAGTCAGATAAAATATTATTGTCTCGGTTTGCCTGCCAATAGTCACTGTCGTTGCGTGTGTTTAATTTATAATGAGCAACTATATAATCACGAACACTATCAAACCGGGCCTTCGTTAGTTTATTAAATTCGTCTCTATCTGTTTCTTGGTAATTGCCATTTTGAAAACGGTCCATAAACGACTCAATCGATATTTGAACTAAATGCAATGCAGTCGCTTCTAGTGGTTCAATAAAGCCTTGGGATAAACCTAAAGCGAGACAGTTTTTATGCCAATGTTTGTTTACTTGCCCCACTTTCATATTTAAATGCATCGCTTCCACATCACTGTCTAATAAGCCGAGACTTTGCCTAAGCTCTTGCTCGGCTTTGTCAGGCGATTGGAAATCTTTGCTGTAAACATACCCATTACCTTGGCGATGAGTCAGTGGGATCTGCCAACGCCAACCATTAGACATAGCAATAGATTGTGTTTCAAACTTGGCGTTATGTACCTGCGTTGGCAAGACTATTGCGGCATCATTGAATAGGTTGTCGTTAAATGAATTAAAAGTGACCCCTAAGGTTTGTTGTAATAACTGCGATCGAAAGCCGGTACAGTCTACAAAGAACTCGCCTTTCACCACTTCACCTCTACTGCCGTGTAATTCTTTAATATCACCATTGTCAGTTAATGTGACGGTATCTACCGTTAACAATTTATGCTCCACAGCCAACTTTTTGGCATGTCCCATAAGGAATTGCCCTAGTTTTTGTGAATCAAAGTGATAACCGTAATTGATCTCAAAAGGAAAGTTATCTGGTGTATAAGGCAGTTTATGATGTTCGGTTAAATAGGAATTAAAAAAGAACGTATCTGGTTGTGTGATGACATCTAAACCTAAACGTCTGGTGTAACAATTTACCGTGAATGGTCGTTCAGTAAAGGTATCAAGCTGAGTAAAAAAGGGATGGTTGTAAGAATCAATTCCAGAGTCAGGACTCCAACCTGAAAACTTAATATTATATTTATAAGTGGCATTACAGTGGGGCATCCAGTCTTCATCAAGGATATTTAGCTGTTTAAAAAACTGCTGTAATGTCGGGGTTGAACCTTCACCTACCCCGACGGTTTTTATATCGGGGGACTCCACTACCGTAATTTGAATAGGGAGGTGAGCCCAACGTTTGGCAAATAAACTGGCAGCCATCCAGCCCGCAGTGCCACCACCCACAATGATAATACGCATAGGACTATCCACATTAAGCCCCTGTGTATTTTTTAAGAAATTGTTGATGTGACATCATTTGTGCGACGGGCGCTTGTTTAGCTTGACGTAATTGGGTCAGTATATTTGTTAATTCGGTGCCGCTCATGCCATCAATATTAGGATGGTAACTAGCAGGGGTAACACCTTGACCTAACATGACTTGTAACCAGGATGCGTCTAAGAAAATATCATATTGATCATTAAATATAGCGCCAGAGTCTCTAAATAATTCGATTTTTTGTGCCAGTCGAGGTGGTAATGTTAAGTCTCGCATGTCACGCCAAAAATCAGAGTCAGTACGTTCATTTAAGTTGTAATGTAAAATGATGAAATCTCGAATTGTTTCAATTTCAATATCCGACTCACGATTAAACGCATTAATCACAGAGCCATAATGCCCTTGGGTTGAGAACATTTTCATTAATCTAACTACAGCGGATTGGATCAAATAAATACTGGTTGATTCTAATGGTTCCAAGAAACCACTTGCTAATCCAATGGCAACCACATTTTTGTGCCATTGTTTCTCAACTTTGCCTGTTTTAAATGATAACTTTCTTGGTGTACCTAACATTTTACTTGGTAAATTATCGGTTAAGGTCTCCATAGCATTATCGTCAGAACAATAAGATGAACTGTAAACAATGCCGTTGCCGGTTCTATGAGTGAGTGGTATTTGCCATTGCCAACCAACATTATGCGCGATGCTTCGAGTATAAGGAGGAATAATATCCAACTCTTCAGTCGCTACCGCTATGGCGGAGTCTGCGGGTAACCAATGAGACCAATCTTGGTATTGAACACCTAACGTTTGTTGCAAAAGTAAACCGCGAGTGCCTGTACAATCTACAAAAAAATCAGCTTCAAATTGACGGCCATCTTCAAGTTGTAATCCCTCAATAAATCCAGAATTAGGATTTTGTTTAACATGTTGGATTATACCTTCTACACGCTTAACACCTTGTTTTTCAGAATAACGTCTAAGGAACTGACCATAAAGTCCTGAGTCAAAATGATATGCATAAGGCATTTGATGGATTGGGTTATTGCTATTAATTTTATTGAATTTGTTTTGTTCACAGCACAAATAATTAAGATCGAAATCCCATAACGATGCGTTTAGCCCTAACTCCTTTTTCGCTCGTAACCAGTAGTGTTGGAAACTACTAAATCCCATGTTGGCACCGGGAGAGCCAAAGGTATGATAGTAACTTTCACCTTGAGTTCGCCAATTTTCAAATTTAATTGCAAGCTTAATAGAACCATTAGTTTCTTTTAAAAAGGCTTTTTCATCGATACCAAGATATTGATTAAAGGTTTGGATGGGGGGAATAGTTGCTTCACCAACTCCAACGATGCCAATAGCTTCAGACTCCACTAACGTAATCTCAACCGACTTTGGTAGCACCTTGGACATCATTGCCGCGGTCATCCAACCGGCAGTGCCCCCACCCGCTATTACTATTCTATTAATCGCACCTGTCATCATTGTTTGCCTTAATCGTTAGCTAACTGAACGATAAATTATCAACAAAATTAATATGTTAAATAAGTTTTATCGTTTTAGAGTCTAATACATTAAAAGTAAAAATACCCCTTAAGAAATCAAACTTAAGGGGGAGGTTACACAAAATATACGTGTATATAGTGGTAAAATAGGTAATCCATAATCTAATCTTAGTTAAATTAAGGCAGTAATTTAAAACATTTAACAACACTATTACGGCTTGTCGTTAAGTCACGGTAAGGACGTGATGGGAAAATAGTAGACGTTAATGTTGTTAACCCATTTTCACAAAAAACTTCAGCGCTCGACTTATCAATGAAAATTGAAACGGTAATATTACTTGGTTCCATTGATTTCAGAGGTGCTTTTGCAACTTGTGCAAACCCATGATCAGTCCAACCAGATTGTCTACGGTCTAATAAAAGCATATTAGTGTTAACATCATAAGTAATGACTAACCGTTCATTTTCTGAATTGGCAAGGGTAAGACTGTTATTACCAGAAGACCTATCGAACGTCCAAACCACTTCATAGGCACAGTCTTCTGGGACAACAAATTTATCTTCTTTTTTAATATTAAACTCTGAACGTAATTTTAATATTTCGTTGCTTGGCATATTTGCCAAAGCCAGTCCGTTAGTCGTCTCGACTAAAGTAAGTTCTCTAGGAAGCGTCATCGCGCCTCGCCATGGGTGGGTTGGGACTTCGTTGGCATAAGTCCAATTTGACATCCAAGCGATGAAAATACGCTTGTTATTGACGGTCTGTAAACCGTCCCAGGTGACACCTGCGTAGTTGTCAGGGCCATAATCTAACCATAGAGTTTCGGTTTGCTCAGACGTAAACTGTTGTCCGTCAAAGTCACCAATGAAATATTGAGTGGCAGAGCCTTTGTTAGGACCGCCTGGATTAATACTGACAAGGAGTACCCATTTAGTTTGACCGCTTGGCGTGGTTAATGGGAATAAATCAGGGCATTCCCACACACCGCCATGTGCCCCAACTCCTTCACCAAATGCACTGACTAACTGCCAGTTGATTAAGTTGTTTGAAACAAAAAATTGAATTTCTTGTCCGGCAGCTAATGCCATAACCCATTGTTTGTTAATCTCATCCCAGATGACTTTAGGGTCTCGAAAATCTTTAATACCTAGGTTTGGAAGCACTGGATTGTTAGCATATTCTTGCCAAGTAAATCCACCGTCTTGGCTATAAGCCAAACTTTGAACTTGTACTTCATCTTCAGAGTGATGAGTAAAAGTAGCTACTAGGGGAGGTTGTTTGCCATTTCCTAAGCCACTTGTATTATCAATGTCAACAACAGCGCCACCAGAAAAAATATAACCAAGACCATCTGGATCGGCATATATGCCTATTTCATGATGTTGCCAATTCACTAAATTAGTTGATGTTGCATGTCCCCAATGCATGTTGGCATGTCTATCACCATCAGGATTGTATTGATAAAATAAGTGGTATACGCCTTCAAAATAGACCATACCATTTGGATCATTGATCCAGTTTTTCTCTGGAGAAAAGTGGATAGAAGGTCTCCATTGAGCAGACTCAGTAAAGTTATTATGTTTCATGATTTTTCTCAAACGGTATATATATTACTTCATGAGCTTGGATTACAGACTAAATATTGCTGCAATTTAAGCATAATAAAAAAGCCCTCAGGTATTAACTGAGGACTTATTATTAGTTAACGGTTTTATCGATTAATAAAATGAATAATTAAAGTTAAGTGCGTACGACGGGCCAAACTGGCGTCGAGTGGTAACAATACCATCGTCATTGACAGTTTCTTCATCGACATCAGTCAAGTTGGTACCTTGAAGTGAAATCCTAAGCCCTTTTAACGCACTAATATTAGACTCAGAGAAGTCATAGCTAATTTGTGCATCAACGAGTGTTACAGCATCACGGCTTGCACTTTCAATTTTGTTGGAGCCGCCACGTTGATAAGTTAAAAAGTCTGATCGTTTTGTTGCTGCTATACGAACTTCAAAGCCTGACATTTCATAATATGTCGTCATTGAAATAGTATTATCCGATTGACCAGGAATTCTACTTCCGTCACTCAACTCCGCATCAATGTAGGTAGCCGATGTCGCCACCCCAAAGCCATCTAAGTTAGAGCTGAATTTACCAAATGGAATGTTTGCTGTTAATTCAAGTCCTTTAACTGTCCCAGTTAACCCATCTTCAAAGTATGAGTAATAGCCATTATTAGGAGGCGTGATAACGTCACCAGCAGAGTATTGAATATCAGCCGGGCCGTATGCACCGTCTTGATCCACCACTCGGTCATGAAAGCCTGCGATAAAGTAGTCTGCATTATCGTTACTAACATCATTTCTAAAGTCTATTAACTCATTTCCATCTCGAGTCCAATTTACTAAGTCTTTATAAAATACAGTTGCAGCAACGTATCCTTCTTCTACAAAATACTTCTCTACAGATAAATCAAAATTATTAGATTCCAAAGGTTTTAATTCTGGGTTGCCGGTAAATTTTGACCATGGAGAACCATAGTTTTCAACGTCTGATGGCGAGTTAGGTATAGAAATTAGATCAATATTTTGGTCAAATTTAACAAAACCAGATGCTTTCATTTGGTCTATGCGAGCACGACTGATGGTTTTATTTGCAGCAAATCGAACAAAGGTTTTATCCATAACCTCAATATTCACATTTAAACTTGGTAAGAAGTGTGAATAGTCTGCACCATTAGTAACCATACAGCTCGTGTCTACTACGCCGTTGTTATCGTCGTCGCACACCGCGAAGTTTGAACCAATAACACCAATATAGCCTGATGACTCTTGAGAGGTGTCTACGTATTGGAAGCCAAAGTTACCAGTTACTGGAAGATTAGATAATTCAGTTTCAAAATCAGCTTTTGTGTAAAAAGTAATAACTTGTTCCGATATTTCGAAGCTATCACCAAGTCGATCAGGTTCAAGTAATCCTGCGTCATTTAATAGGTATGTGCCGTCGTTATATGGGGCAAAACCGTCATAAGCGACAACTTTGCCTAAGCCTGCCCACGTTAAATCGGCTAAGCCATTATATAAATACTCTGAAGGAATACCTGTGGATAATGGATACGCAGAAGATGTAGCAAAGAAGCCTTTATTGTCCTTCAATTTACTACGGTCACTATAATTAATACCTGCAACTACAGCCGTTATAAAATTAGAATCAATGGTACCACTAACTTCAAGTCGAGTTGTCACTAGCTCTTCTTCGAAGTCTGCATAGTTTAAGAAACCATCCTGAGCATTGAAGTAACTAAACTCATCACCGTTTGCTTGTAATACATTAGTTTCAAACTGATCAGCTAAATTAGCTAAGCCGCCACCCCAGACCTGAGGACCTGTTAGCTGAAGAGCATCTGGATTAGAAAACGCGTCAAGTCCCGATGAATCTGTAAACATAATACCATCAGCTGACATAGTAAAATCACGGGTTCCAAATGCACTAGAATCAAGTGCGCCTGAACGTGCTAGACCTGCATATGACTCACCTCGTAGGTCACGTTTTTCAGATTTACTGGATGCGATATCTAAATTTACTGACCAGTTATCAGTTACAAAGTAGTTGGCATTAAAACCAATAATTGTTAGTTCACCATCTTTTTGTAATGGATCTGTTCGTAACACTGGATTAGCACCCGTTTGGGTTCCTGATGCATTCACGCCAGTACCGGTGACATTATCTGATGAAAAGGGTTCTATAAAACCTCTCAATACACCAGAATCAGAGTAATCAATTGAAAGGACATCAAGGATGATATTTAAGTCATCATTTGGCTGAAATTGTAAAACTGCTGAAATAGTATCTCGTTTTAATTCTGTACTGATAGATTGAGAGTCCAAACCAGTAGGTAGAATCTGCCCATCGTCATTTGCATTATATCCCCATACTCCATATTTACGTTGGTTGTTTGGTGACTCAGTTGACGCAATTGCGACAGCTAAACCAATGGTGTCGTCGGCAAATTTTTCAACAAAAGACAATGCAAATCGTTTACCATTATTGTCAAACTCAGGGTTGTCAGAGTCTTGCCCACTTATTTCAAAGCTACCATTTAGTGTTAGAGTTTCTTGTGCTGATAAAGGTCTTACAGTTTCTAAATCAACTGTGCCACCAATACCTTGAACTAGAAGAGAAGCATCTGATGACTTGAAGATAGTAGCCCCGGTCATAATTTCTGCTGGGTATAAATCATATTCAACACCGCGATTGTCACCAATACCGATTAGCTCTCGACCATTTAATGAAGTGCCAGTAAAGTCTTCTTTAAAACCACGAACTGAAATGCCAGACGTTCTTCCGCCTGAACGCTCACCGGCTAATCCTGGTAATCTTGATAATGACTCAGCAATTGAAGAGTCTGGAAGTTTACCAATGTCTTCTGCAGAAATTGCTTCAACTATTGATGTATTTTCCATCTTTGTAGCTTGAGATCTAATTAATGAGCCGCGTATACCTTTTACGGAAATAACTTCGATGTCATCTGCAACTGCGTCTTCAGCAATAACTTGTTGTGAGAACATTGCCGCAGATACTGCAAGCGACAATACTGTTGGTGTAAATAAAGTTGAATGTTTCATGAGTACCCTGCCTGTTTATTATTATGTATAACTATTAAATGTTAAAAGTGTTAGTTTTCTAAAAAACCAAACAAACGTTTAAAATTGTTCTCAGCTCTTTCGTATTTTTTTTGAGCTAACTTTATTGAGAATAATATTAGGTAACGAATGTTTTTTAATCAAGTGTTTTTCTTAATCGATTAAGGTTATTTGTTAATTAATTTTTAAGTATATGATTTTAAAAGTAAATAAAAGTTACTTATTTCAATTATATTTAAATGTTAATAAAGTAATTCTAGTTAAGCCCTTTTTTTATGGGGTTTTTAGGTAAAATTCATTATGAATTGTATTTTTATCTGGATATTTGTTGGTATTTTGAACTATGATTGAAACTTATTCGATTAAGTTGTCGAACATATTAATTATAATAAATCAAAAACAGGGGAATATAATGGGGGGCGAACGTGTGGAAACTAATAAAATAAATAACCAACTAATTCGTATATTAACATACTTAATGTTTATGATGTTTGCGATGACAACAGATGCTGTTGGTGTGATCATTCCAGAAATCATTAAAGAGTTTAATCTCACACATACTCAAGCCAGTGCCTTTCATTACGGCCCGATGATCGCGATTGCTGCTAGTGGCATGTTTTTAGGCTTTTTGGCCGATAGGTTAGGTCGAAAAGTAACAATCATTATTGGATTATCTATATTTTCACTTGCCTGTGGTTTGTTTGTAGTAGGTAATAGTTTTAGTTTTTTCCTATTTTTGTTGGTTCTTTCGGGAACCGCTATCGGTATTTTTAAGACAGCCGCTTTAGCCCTTGTGGGGGATATTACTACTTCCAATGCGGATCACACCCGAACCATGAACCTGGTTGAAGGATTTTTTGGGGTAGGCGCTATTATTGGACCATTCATTGTTAGTTATTTATTGGCCAATGATGTGTCTTGGAAATATCTATATATTGTGGCTGGGATTTTATGTATTGGTCTTTGTATTGTCGCTGCTATTACTCAATACCCAACTTACGTTAGAAATCAACAGTCGGAACAAAACCTAAAACAAACTCTGCTTATTGCTAAACAACCTGCTGCATTAGGCTTTTCTGCATTAATTGCATTTTACGTTATAACGGAAGCGGCTATTTATGTTTGGATGCCTTCACTTTTATCTACCTATACCGGATCTTTAGAATCGTTAGTACCCTGGACCATTACCTTATTTTTTACTTTAAGGGCATTGGGGCGCTTTGGCGCAGTTTGGGTGTTGAAGCATATTAGTTGGGAATTGGCGATGATGTTATTTTCTGCTGCAATTTGCCTTTGTTATGTATTAAGCATGGTCTTGGGTTTAGGCGCTGCGATTATATTATTACCTATGTCAGGCTTATTTATGGCAATGATATATCCAACCTTGAATTCAAAAGGCATCAGTTGTTTCGCTAAAGATCAACATGGGGCTATTGCTGGCGTTATTTTATTTTTTACCGCTGTCGCCGCTTCTTTAGGCCCATTATTAATGGCTATTGTGAGTGATTTTATGGGCGGACAAGCAAAATATGGTTTTTACGTTGCAACCGTTTTTGCTGTGTTGTTATTTGTTGGTTTGACTTACAACTGGAAATTTAAACCAGCACAAACATTGTTGTTACAAAAACAATCAGAAAATAATTAGGGATTGGGCATGGATCATAATAAACAATGCCAACAATGCTTAACTAGAATTAAAGCTTCGGGTAAGTATCAGGCGTTACTCTCTAATAAAACTCAAGTTTTTGAACAACGTCTTGACCAAAACTTTCCTCGATTATTTAGTTTGTTATTAACAATATACGATAATCAATACGACTTATATTCGCATATTGAAGCTTTAGTATGTGAGCTATTGGGAAGTTTTAAAAAACGTAAGATTTCTTTAAAAAGATCGGATGAACTGCGGGTTTTAAATCCTTCTTGGTATCGAAATGAGCAAATGGTTGGCATGGCTGTTTATGTTGATTTAGTGGCCGATGATCTGCAAACCTTGATCACCAAAATACCGTATTACCAAGAACTAGGGATCACTTATTTGCATTTAATGCCTCTGTATTTATCACCAGAAGGTGATAGTGATGGGGGTTACGCCGTTTCTGATTACCGACAAGTTGACCCCAAATTAGGCGCAACTAAAGATTTAAAAGCATTGGCTGTTGCATTAAAAAAAGCGGGGATTAATTTAGTACTCGACTTTGTTTTTAATCATACCTCTGATGAACATCAATGGGCTCAGAAAGCACAACAAGGTGATGAGCAATTCCAAGATTATTATTTTTTGTTCTCAGACCGAGAGGACGCCGACCAATATGACAACGCATTAAGAGAAATATTCCCATCGGTACGCCGCGGTTGTTTTACTTATTTAGATCAAATGCAGAAATGGGTTTGGACAACATTTAATAGTTTCCAATGGGATTTGAATTATCAAAACCCGGCAGTGTTTAGAGCGATGACGCAGGAGATGTTGTATTTAGCTAATCTAGGCTGTGATCTACTGCGCCTGGATGCATTGGCTTTTGTCTGGAAAGAGAAAGGCACACAATGTGAAAACCTACCAAAAGCACATTTATTGATCCAAGCATTTAACGTTTGTCGTGAAATAGTTTGCCCTGGTGTTGTATTTAAATCAGAAGCGATAGTGCACCCAGATGAAGTGGTTAAATATATTGGTAAAGAAGAATGCCAAACCTCATACAACCCCTTGTTAATGGCATTAATGTGGGAGTCGCTAGCCACCCGTAAAACTGAGCTTTTGCAATTAAGTTTGCAACGACGTTTTACCATCAACAATGACTGCAGTTGGGTGAACTACGCGCGATGCCATGATGATATCGGTTGGACATTTGATGATGCCGATGCGGGCGAATTGGGAATTAATGGTGAATCTCATCGTGAATTTTTAAATAAATTTTATACCGGAAGTTTTGAAGGTTCGTTTTCAAAAGGGTTAGGATTTCAATATAACCCGGAAAATGGCGACTGCCGAGTGTGCGGTTCATTGGCGTCATTATGTGGATTGGAAAAAGCCTTAATCAGTCAAAACCAAGAACACATTGAACATGCTGTCGCCAGAATTAAATTACTCCATGGCATTATTTTAACTATTGGTGGTATACCACTTTTATATCAAGGTGATGAATTAGCCGCGCTAAATGATTATTCATTTGAACAAGATGACAAGAAAAAACACGACAGTCGTTGGGTAAATAGACCTAAATTAACCACAAATATGTTGGTGGCGTCCAATACCGAAGGAACAGCACAACATGCGGTATTTACTGCGATAAAGAAAATGATTGCCCTGAGAAAAGCTTCTCCCATCTTAGGTGAGAGTGACACCCAAATCTTGTTGTTAACCCAGCCTAATTTGTTGGCGTATAAACGTAGTCACGCAACAATTGGCACTGCTACTATTGTCGCGAATTTTAGTGAATTTCCCCAGACGGTTTCACTGCATGAACTTGATGTGGAGGACCACCTAGAATTGACCGATCAAATAAGTGATACCAGATACACAAATGTCAGGGAGCTGACCTTGGCACCTTATCAAATTCTTTGGCTAACTAAGTAATAGAGATCATTATGCAAAATGTAATATGTTTTGGCGAAGCATTAATCGATATGTTATCGACGGAACCCGGTACTTTTAAACAATTCCCCGGTGGAGCGCCCGCTAATGCTGCGGTTGCTATAGCCAAGATGGGAGGTAATGCAATATTTAGCGGTATGCTCGGAAACGATATGTTTGGTAAATATCTACACCAAAGTTTAAATGAATATGCGGTTAATACTGAGTTTGTTCGCTGGACGGATCAAGCTAAAACGGCCCTCGCTTTTGTTTCGTTGGACGCTGAAGGGGAACGTAGTTTTGAGTTTTATAGACCACCTGCAGCTGATTTGTTATTTCTTCCTAACGATTTTGACTTAACCATGTTTCAACAAAGTACAATTTTTCACTTTTGCTCAAACAGTTTGACTGATGAAACTATTGCTAACAGTACAAAACACGGCATAACGTTAGCCACGCAAAACGATTGCCTTGTAAGCATGGACGTTAACCTTAGAAAAAATTTATGGCCAGCCACAGCCGATTACCAATCCATTATTATTGCTTATATGGAAATGGCTCATGTGATCAAAGTCAGTTTAGAAGAGCTTGAAGCTCTAGTTGATAAGGCCAATATCGTTGATTTTTTACAAACCTTATTAACCCAAAAATGCCAACTGGTAATGTTAACCGATGGTGCCAATCCAATTGTATGTATGACAAAAAATACGTCGATTTCGGTTACAGCCCCAGAAGTAATTGCCGTTGATACCACGGCTGCAGGGGATGCTTTTATCGGTGGATTTTTATATCAACTTAACAAACAAAACATCTCATTAATTAACCTTGATACGTTTGTTTGTTCAGAAAAGCTAACCCAAGCTGTTCAATTTGCCGCTTGTTGCGGAGCATATACAGTAACTCGTCAAGGGGCATTTCCGGCTCTGCCTGACCGTGTAATGGCTGAGAAGTTTGAACGCCAAGGTCAATATTAATGACTGACAAAGACTACAGTTTAGAATTTAAACTTAAGGCAATAGGCAAAGTAATATTTGACGACTACAGTATTTCTGCGGCCGCAGCTGAATGTAAAGTTTCGAATATTAAGATGTATACTTGGCTAAAAAAACACGCGGATTTAGCCAAAGAAAAACGCAAACATGCTGATTTACGTGTTAAAGCCGAACAAGCCATTAGTGAAAATAAAGCTACAGCGATGAACAATCAAAGCTTTAATAAAGACAGTGAGCTTGAAGTTGGTAAGTCCAAACAAACATTTGTCAATTAAGTAAACGTAGTTTGGTATGGTTATCCCTTTTGTTAATGATTACCGCTTAATATAAAAGCGGTAATTTTATAATTTTTGTGATTGATATTGGCAAAAGGGGAACCTAGTTATTGGTAATTATCGGCTAATGTTTAAACCAACGAGTAAGATTAAAAATATATTCAATTATTTCTTCCATTTGCAGTGATGCTTTACTACTCAATTCCCTAACTCTTATGTATAATCGCGCCATTAAAAATTTACCAACTAACGACACGCAAAACCTTTAGTTTCAGCTCTTTGGGTTTTAGTACTTCAGTTAGTACTCCGATATAAGATTTATATAATGACAGATGCCCAGTTAAACAAAGAAATTGAGTGCCGTCGCACGTTTGCGATCATCTCACATCCGGATGCGGGTAAAACCACCATCACCGAAAAAGTTTTATTATACGGAAACCACTTACAAAAAGCGGGTACCGTTAAAGGCCGTGGTTCAAACCAGCATGCCAAATCTGACTGGATGGAAATGGAAAAAGATCGTGGTATTTCGATCACGACATCTGTTATGCAATTCCCTTACAAAGGTAGCTTAGTTAACTTACTGGATACCCCAGGACACGAAGATTTCTCTGAAGATACTTACCGTACATTAACGGCCGTTGACTCCTGTTTAATGGTTATTGATGCCGCTAAAGGGGTCGAAGACCGAACGCGTAAGTTAATGGAAGTCACACGTTTACGTGATACGCCAATCATCACGTTTATGAATAAATTAGACCGTGATATTCGTGATCCAATGGAAGTATTGGATGAAGTTGAAGATGAATTAAAAATTGCTTGTGCGCCAATCACATGGCCAATTGGCTGCGGCAAACTCTTCAAAGGGGTTTACCATATTCACCGTGATGAAGTCATTTTATATCAAACCGGTCAAGGTAGTACGGTTCAGGAAGTGAACACCATTAAGGGGTTAAACAACCCAGAAATTGATGCTGCTATCGGTGAAGACTTAGCCGCTCAAATGCGTGACGAACTTGAACTTGTCATTGGTGCATCACACGAATTTGATCAAGAGCTATTTTTAGCGGGTGAATTAACGCCTGTCTTTTTTGGTACCGCTCTAGGTAACTTTGGTGTTGACCATATGTTGGATGGATTAACTCAGTGGTCACCAACCCCGATGCCTCGTCAAACGTCAGTACGTGAAGTTTTTGCTAACGAAGAAAATTTCTCAGGGTTTATTTTTAAAATTCAAGCCAACATGGATCCAAAACATAGAGACCGTGTTGCTTTTATGCGTATCGTTTCTGGAAAATATGAAAAAGGCATGAAAATGAATCATGTTCGTCTAGGTAAAGACGTCCGAATTTCAGACGCATTAACCTTCGTAGCCGGTGACCGCTCTGCAGTTGAAGAAGCTTATCCAGGCGATATCATAGGTTTACATAACCACGGTACCATTCAAATTGGTGATACCTTTACTCAAGGCGAAGATTTTAAATTTGCCGGTATACCAAACTTTGCACCAGAATTATTCCGCCGTATTCGCTTAAAAGATCCACTAAAACAAAAACAATTGTTAAAAGGTCTTATCCAGCTTTCGGAAGAAGGTGCAGTACAAGTATTTAGACCACTCGATAACAACGACTTAATCGTAGGCGCAGTAGGTATTCTTCAGTTTGACGTCGTCGTCCAACGCTTAAAATCGGAATACAACGTAGAAGCCATTTACGAAGCTGTAAACGTAGCAACCGCCCGTTGGGTAAGTTGTGAAGACGATAAAAAATTCGAAGAATTCAGACGTAAATGTTCAACTAACTTAGCCCTAGATGGTGGCAATAATTTAACATACATAGCACCAACCAGAGTTAATTTGAACTTGTCGAAAGAGCGTTATCCAGAGGTGGTGTTCACTGAGACTCGTGAACACTAACTTTTGAACTAATATTTGCTGAATCGTCCGATTTTATCGTTCGAAGTGCTCATGTATTGGCATACATTGCGCGCTTCTTACTCAACCTCGAACGATTCATCTGCAATTAGAATCAAAAGAAGCATTAGCTACGAGTTACGAGTGAATAGCTCGACACTCGAAACTCGACACTCAAACACAGTTAGACCGAGTAAAAAATAAGACTCAGCAAGGTAAAAAAGAATGAATGTTTTTCAGCTAGTACAAGACAGATTTAAACAAGCTTTAGCAAAAATTGAAGGAGCAGAAAATGCATCTGCACCTTTGGCTCGAAGTACACGACCTGAGTTTGGTGAATATCAATTTAATGGTGCCATGGGATTAGCCAAACTGTTAAAACAAAACCCACGTCAAATTGCTACGCAAATTGTTGAACTGGTTGAAATGGATGATATTGCTGAAAGTTTAGATATTGCTGGGCCGGGCTTTATCAATGTTAAGTTAAAACCACAGTGGTTGGCTGCACAGATTGAAACTGCATTATCTGATGAACGTTTGTCGGTTGAAAAAGAGTCAGCGCAAACCGTAGTTGTCGATTTATCGGCTCCTAACTTAGCTAAAGAAATGCACGTTGGTCACTTACGCTCAACCATTATTGGTGATGCGGTAGCTAACGTTATTGATTTTCTTGGTCATAACGTTATTCGTCAAAATCACATGGGTGATTGGGGCACGCAATTTGGTATGCTGATAGCGCATTTACAAGACAAATTACAAGCGTCAGAAGTCGCTACAACGGCATTGTCGGATTTAGAAGACTTTTACCGTCAGGCTAAAATACGCTTTGATGAAGAAGACGGATTTGCCGACAGAGCAAGAGCTTACGTAGTTAAGTTACAAGGCGGTGACGCTGAATGTAAAAAGCTATGGCAACAGTTTATCGACGTATCTATATTGCACAGTGAACAAGTTTACAAAAAATTAAATGTTAATTTAAAACATGAAGATATCATGGGTGAAAGTGCTTACAACCCAATGTTAGCTGATGTGGTTGCGGACTTAAAACAGCAAGGTATTGTTGTTAAAGATCAGGGCGCACAAGTCGTGTTTTTACCTGAACTTGCTAATAAAGATGGTGAGCCAGCTGTATATATTGTTGAAAAGTCGGGCGGTGGTTTTTTGTATTCCACAACTGATTTGGCAGCAATGAAATATCGTTCATTTGAGCTAAACGCTGATAGGATCATTATATTTACTGACGCGCGTCAAGCATTTCACTTTAAACAAGCTGAAATAGTTGGTCGTAAAGGTGGGTTAATCAAAGAGTCGACAACTTACGAACATGGCCCATTTGGCATGATGTTAGGTAAAGATGGAAAGCCATTTAAAACTCGTACTGGTGGTACGGTTAAGTTAGTTGAATTATTAGATGAAGCCGTTGAACGTGCAGAGAAATTATTAGCTGAACGCGAATCTGGTTTAAGTGCTGATGAGCAAAAAGAAATTGCTCGTAAAGTTGGGATTGGTGCTATCAAATACGCCGATTTAAGCAAGAATCGTACTACGGATTACATCTTCAACTGGGACACTATGCTTAGCTTTGAAGGCGATACGGCACCGTATTTACAATACGCTTATACACGTATTAAGAGTATTTTCCGTAAAGCTGGATTGGATGCTAACAACTTTAACGCAACTGTGATCATTGAAGCGGATCAAGAAAAAGCATTAGCGGTTAAGTTACTGCAATTTGTAGAAGCCATAAACGGCGTAAGCGCAAACTTAACACCGCATTTGTTATGTTCATACCTATACGAACTATCAAGCTTGTTCATGACGTTCTACGAAGCTTGCCCAATGTTGAAAGATGGCATTCCTGAAGAAACCAAAAACAGCCGCTTGGCGTTAAGTTTGTTAGTGGCGAATACGCTACAAAAAGGGTTGGACTTGTTAGGTATTGAAACAATGGAGAAAATGTAACTTTGTTGAATTTACCTTTCCGGTTTATTTAAAAGGAACATCTAACTTTATTGAGAACGGAGCCATTGGCTCCGTTTTTTTGTTTTCAGGGAATAACAGGGAATAACAGAGACACCCACTCAAATTTGACAGTAATAGAAACTAGGCTATATTCTTTGTACCTATATCGATACATGATATTTTAGAGGTTACAGTGCCTAAACCAAGAAAAAGCCAAATAAGCTTAGAGGATACGCCTTATTATCATTGTATATCTCGTTGTGTCCGTAGGGCATTTTTATGCGGTGAAGATAAATTAACTCATCAATCTTATGAGCACAGAAGGCAATGGGTAAAAGATAAAATTGAACAACTCACACAAGTCTTTGCTATTGAAGTTTGTGCCTATGCGATTATGAGTAACCACACACATCTTGTGTTGCACATCAACAACCAAGTTACATGCCATTGGACGACCGATGAAGTACTCAGGCGTTGGCATAAACTGTTTAAAGGCACATTGTTAACACAACAATACCTATCTCAATGTCAACTAAATTCAGACGAGTTAAGTCATAACACTTTAACCCAGCTCACCAAATCTGAGCTATTAACCATAGAGCAAACGACACAAGTGTATAGGCAACGGCTAATGGATATCAGTTGGTTTATGCGAGTATTAAATGAAGGCATCGCGAGACAAGCCAATAAAGAAGATAGCTGCACAGGCCGTTTCTGGGAAGGGCGCTTTAAATGCCAAGCTTTACTGGATGAAACAGCATTACTCGCATGTATGGCTTATGTCGATTTAAACCCAATCAGAGCCAAAGCCGCCACAACGCCGGAAACATCGGATTTCACAAGCATACAAGAACGCATCAAACAGGCAATCCATAATCAACAACCAAATAAATTAATGCCCTTTAGTTGTAACCCTCAAATCGATATACCAAACATATTGCCATTTGAATTAAGTGAATACATCGAACTCATAGAAACAACGGGACGGTGCATAAGAGAAGATAAAACAGGGCATATAGACAAACAACTTCCCGCCTTAGTAACGCGTTTAAACATAAGGCCAGAGAACTGGCTTACCATCACTAAGACGTTCACCAAAGTATTCCATGGGGCGGTAGGACATGAGGATGCATTACAACACTTTTGTGAGAGCCAACAACTAAAACGACGGCCAAATGTATCAAGCTGTCAAAGGTTGTTGTCTTAAACCTTTATACTTAAAACATATCAGGAATAACACCTTATCAGAACACTCTGAGATAACTTAACACCTACCATTTAGGACGAGCGTTAAAAGTTACTCAAAATTCTAAATTCAAGTAGACGATAAAGCTTAAAATCCAGGATGTCATAGAAATACAAAAGCGATTACACCATTTGGGTAAACACATGCTTGAATTTGAAATTAAAGTGGGTGTCTCTGTAAATAAAGTGGGTGTCTCGGTAACTAGTAACTATAATAGGGGTTACTCTGCTTCTGGCATGGCTTCAATATTTACAATTTCACTGCGGTTTAATGTTATTTTAAATCGTTGTATCCGTTCACCTTCTTTATCTAGGCTACGTAATATAAGGTTTATCTGATAACGACGTTCAACACCTTGGCTTGATATTTTTTGACCATCTAGGTCATACAAACGCCCCGCGCCTTTTTTTAAAAAACGAACAAAGGGGGTTAAATTAAAAAAGATCTGTTGCTGAATTTCGTCATAACCCGGCAACAACTCTTTCGCGAGTACTTTATTATCACAACGAAAGTGCAATAACCGGGCATCTTGTTTGTTTTGCTGCCTGCGTTGCTGAAATAAGGTATTAACGCTTTCAGGTAAGTCTTTATTTTTTATATATTCAAGCCACAAGGTTTGGCTGAGTATTCGTTTTCGGTCCACACTATGGCTAAACAAGTTTTGCCACTTAGGCCGACCTTTTTGAATTTTTCGCCAAATAAGGCTGGTAAGGTCTTCTTTGAAGGTTTCCCTTAAACCATAAATAACACCTAAGAAGGCGATAAGAGCAACGGTCACTTCTGTGAAACTTGATCTTGCATTAAGGACTAAAACCATGACAAAGGCCATGATAACCGCGGTAACACTTCCCCTCACTAATCGTTTTAAATTAGCATCTAAATAGCGAGTTTTCTTTTTAAAAACGACTCCGTACTCTATCAAACGTTGTAACAGTCTCATTTTATTGGTGATACGGTTGGGGTCATCTAGGGTGATTTGTGAGTTGTAGTTTTGTTCTGCACGATAATTATTTTCTTCTCGACAAAAGGCCAATAAAAATTCACGTTCAGTGGAAAAATCACTGCTTTTAGGCCCCCTTGATATCAGTTTTAAAAAAGACTGTTCAATGTGCCAACTTAAAAAGTTATCCGCATTTTCGTAAAATGAATTTAACTGGCTATCAGGTGGAGTATAACGACGTAGCTTTTTAACTAATCCAGATATTTGTTCCGCTAATACAATTGCTGCAGGATAAAACTCTTCAGCATTTTTTAATTTCAGGGTTTGTTTTATATCGGCATCTAACGCTATTTTCAGTTGGTAAGAAAATAAATTTAGGTTTAAACGGTAATCACTTTGACCATCTTTATTTTCCCCCTCAAAGCGTTGACTAATAAAACGACTTCGTACTAATGGCAGATGTAATTGATCGGAATAATAGGCACTCTGACTTTTTATATTACTATAAAAGTAATCTTCAGCGTTTAAGGTGTCTGGGCTTATCCCCATCTCAACGGGCAGCGAAAAATATAGATCAATACGTTGCATTGCTTGTGGCAATAATTGATGACTGATCTTTATCGATAAATTTTCATCTTGAGATAATTTTACCTTCTTCACTGCTTATTGTTACCCCTTTTAATATTTAATTGAATTATATGTTTTGCAAAACCAGTGTACTACACCATGTTAAGCATAAGAAATATTTGCTGCATAATGGCACAAATATATAGCCTAATATGTATCCAAAAAGTTAAGCGAAATAGGAATTTGTTCTTCCCTTAATTAGATACATCACTAACCGTGTTTTAATGACAATTGAAGGGAAGTCAAAGCTAAGTAAGTTAATGCCAAATGGTTGAAATATATAGGTTAACCCATATATATAGAATTCTAGCGAAGACTATTTTAAAGTAAGTGTAGTAGATAAACGTTTTATATAGAGCAAATCATTCGATAACGGCTCCTCGCTATATTTAAATACAAATTTAGTGCCTTAACTGGCACTATTTTACTTTTCTCATCACGGAGCGAAACCATTCAATGATTGATTTTTTAGCTGTATTTATCACGTTTTTCGCCGTCATTGATCCAATTGGCACCTTGCCTGTTTTTATCGCTGTCACCGAACAATATGATCAAAAAACGAAACGCCGTATTGCTTTACTCGCGACCATAGCGGCAGCTTGTGTATTGTTATTCTTTTTAGTGATGGGAGAAATCGTACTTACGGCATTATCTATCCCATTACCGGCATTTCAAATATCTGGTGGCATAGTCCTGTTTTTATTCGCACTTAATATGATCTTCGGTGACAGTAAGCCGGATGAAGAAATTAAAATGTTACAAGACTCACATAAAGAGACAGCTATCTTTCCATTGGCTGTTCCTTCCATCGCCAGTCCTGGAGCAATGCTGGCGGCAGTGTTGTTAACCAAGAATTCAACTTATACCATCTGGGAGCAAATGCAGACTGCTTTGGTTATGTTATCGGTGTTGGTTTTAACTTATGTATTAATGCTCTTGGCAGGCGTTATAAATCGTGCGGTCGGTAGCAGTGGAGCCAGTGTGATCAGCCGAGTGATGGGGTTAATATTATCGTCAATAGCCACTACAAATATTTTAACCGGCCTAAGTGAATATTATAAAGTTATGCAGTAGTAATATATGAAGTAGCAATACAAGCAGGACATTAACCCTCTTGCTTTTAACGCGGCTAGGATTTAATAGGTTATGGAGGACAAATGAAACTAAAAGGAAAGATTATTAGTTGGAATGACGACAAAGGTTTTGGTTTTGTTGAACCTAAAGGGGGAGGCGAAAGAGCATTTGTACATGTGAAGGCGTTTACGTCTCGAAGTCGAAGACCCGTTAATGGTGACCAAATCATTTATGAATTAGTGTATGAAAAGAACAACCAATATAAAGCAGAAAATATTAAGTTTACGTCTCAAGCCACTAACCAATCGTTAAAGTTACAATCGAACAACACTAGACATAACAAAAATGAAAATAGTGTAGCGGGCAAGTTTACCTTTATATTCTTTCTCACTTTATGTTTATTGGTTTTGTTCGGCGTGTTACCTATAACTGTCTTAGGTATATATTTATTAATGAGTGTTTTGACCTTTTGTTTTTATGCCATTGATAAATCGGCTGCGAAGAATGGTCGGTGGAGAACCGCAGAAAGTACGCTGCATCTGTTGTCTTTAACCGGAGGTTGGCCGGGTGCATATTTAGCGCAAAAAAAATTACGACATAAGTCGATTAAAAAAACGTTTCAGCGCGTTTTTTGGTTAACGGTTTGGATAAACATCTTAATATTGATTTGGCTTCAAACCGAATTAGGCACATATTTGCTAAATGATCTGATCATTAATCGGTTAAATGCCTGAGCTCTCAATTAACATGGCAACCTGAAGGTTAATTAAAATCCGATATAATATGATTATGTCGGATTTTCTTAGCAGATCATCTGATACAGACCCAAACAGGCTAAAATATTAGTCCGCCAATATAGCTGCCAATACATAGACTAACGGGGCATTCCAGTTGATAGCGACTTCATTGGTAGCATAACTGCACCAATCATCAATATAGGTTATTGCTGGCTGATCAAATTGATAATCACAACCATCTTGTTTGCCACTATGTGGGCCACCTACTAACATACCTGGAATAGGCGCGACTATGCCATCACTGACAGAAACTCTGTGGTGTGGGAATAAAGGACTTTTACTGCCAAAGCCAGTGACGTAGGAATAATCGGTTGGGTTTCTCCCTAAAACATAATCAATAATACTTAAGGCTGCATTTTTATAGGCTTGTTTTGATGAAAGTCTATGAGCTTGCATTAATATCAGTGCTTTATTTAATGCAACGGAATTACTGCCCCATACAAAATCAGACTCAACCAAAGGCACTTGATAACCATTGTCATTATATTGCTGCACTAAGTTGTCAGCTAATGCCAATTGTTCTGACTTTATCTTTTGATAAATTACAGGTGGGATGATTGCCTGACCTTTTATTAATAAGGTACTGGTGGCTAAATACGCGACATATGACCAAGAGGGTACGTCAATTTTACTTCTGAAGTTAAGGTATTGTTCCAGGTATTTAGGCTTTTGAGTCGTTATAAATAACTCCGCGGCAGCCCATGAAAACTCGTCATTAAAACTATCATCTCCATATTCACCGCTGCTTACGTCATCTGGTTGCGAATACACCAGATTGGGGTTTGAAACAGCCCATTGCCAAGCTAATTCAGCGGAGCTTAACCATTGTTTTGTTTGCCCATTATTATATGGTTCATAAATACGTGTGGCCATCGCCAAAACTGCAGCATAATCGAGTGCGGCAGATGTGGATTTTCCGATAACAAAGCGCTCTCTTTTATCTTGCACCGGCATTTCTTTACCCGGCCAAGCTAGTGTGGTGAGTTTGTGATAAACCGAACCATCTGTATCTTGCATGGTGGCAAGCCAATCAATATTCCATTTGGCTTCGTTTAGAATATCGGGAATATTATCATTAGATTCTGGGATATTGGTGTTACGGTTTTGATAAAATGTTGGGAAATGTTCATAAGATGCTAATAAGGTATAAGTGGCAATCCCCGAGTTAACTACATATTTACCGTAATCGCCTGCATCATACCAACCTTTAGTAGACTCAATCATGCTTGACTCAGGACGTGAAGTACTTGCAGCGGATGCATGTACTTTAACTTCATTGTCGGCATGTCCTTCTGCTCTTGACCATTGTTGTCCATAAGGTGATTCAATCGCTAAACTAGAACGGTTGAAGTAATAGGACTTGAGTGCACTGTCGTGTAACTTGTCGTACACATTTGATGCAATATCAAATTCAGCTGAATCTGCCACTCCATTAACCTTTAAAAAATAACGTCCTTCTTTTATTACGGATGAAAGGTCAGCTACTTTAAATGATCTATTTCCTGCGGCTTGCCATGATTTTGCACTCGTTAATTTGCCTTTATAAACAAGTTTACCTGTGTCGAGTGAAACCAACCTGAATGATTGTTGATTTACATTTGGCACTATGGCAACTTTACGAGCATTAGGCAGATAACCCAATTGGTTCAATTGTATTTTTTGCGTAGTAATAGGGTCAGCGTTTTGGTTAATCAGGGAAGTGCAGGCGATGACGAAAAGGGTTAACGTTACTACGACAATTAATCTAACTATATTCATTTCTATAAGCTCCACTTAACGATACGTATACAAAATCACTACAAACATATTGCCTTTAAATTATGGCTAACACCACAGTCAAAACCGATTCTAATCTAATGAAAAACCAAATAGGTTGATTTGCGTTTTGTAAGGCACTTGTTCGGCTGAAATAATAAGTTGGTCAATTAAACCCAAGTATGTCCCCATATGGTGTGCAATTAGATTTTTTTCACTTGGAATAGCAGAGGTAAACTTTGTTGCTCTTAACATACTTTTTAAGCCGCTAGTCTGGGCGAATTTATGGTTTCCCATTAAAATAACTTCTTCGCCATGGTGCCAATAAATATCTAAATTTTTTATTTGCATTGGACTTAATGGCGGTACTAAAGGGACGATATCTAGCGGGGTAACTACACGTATTAACGGCAGCTCGGAAAATTGTTTAGCACCCGCTGCATTGGTCACTTTAGGTTGCCCAAAAGTAATAACTTGAGGAACTTGATAACCTTCTAGTTGTAGATACATGGCCAGCACAACCGCTATTGAACCTCCTAAACTATGACCGGTTAGTTTTATTGGTGTGTTAGTCAGTAAATAAGGTTTCACATCTTGAAATACTGCCTTTGCTCCTGCGCTAAATCCGCGATGAAGCGGAATGTTAAGTTGACTATCGGGCTGTAATTGTATGTCCAAATCCAACATCACATTTTCTACATTAGCCGTACCTCTTATGGCAATGGTTTGGCTATTAGCATGTTTACTTAAAAAGTAGCTTACTTGAGAGGTTTCAAGTGTATTTTGATGGATTAAGGTTTGCCCTTGTTGTAAAGAGGCTTGTATTTGATTTACATCGAGATAGGTGTCATTGGCTAATTGAGCTTGACGTTTTATCTCGCCAAAATCTTGGTTGGCAAAAGCATATTGGCCTGTATTGATAACCAAAATAATTAGTGCGATAAGCAGAGTTTTAAACATGTTTGAATGGAATTCACAGATGTTAATTTAAAACCTAGAGATTACTTTAAATACTATATGTCTCATAGTGCTTTGTAGATAAGAATATCAAAATAGTCTGTTAAGCCATGCAGGAATAGTCAGTTTGAAACAGTTTGTTTCTCTTGCGCTCACCTGCTAACTTATTGCTGCAATTAGATATATTTTTTATAGTCGATCAATGGCTTATCTTTTGACGATGCAGTTAACATGAGGTCCTATCTATTAGTGACTAAAAAGGAGTTATCAATGAAACATTATTTTGCAGGTATTTGTTTATTTTTTATGTCGGCAACCACGTATGCCAATAATTCAGAATTAGATTTGAACGCGTTTGCTCGAACTTACTTTAATAGCATGGTGGTAACTCAAGCGCCCAACGCAACCGCAAAAGATATAGAAGCTTATCTCTCGTTACTGACCGATGATATTGGCCATACACATTTGCCTTATGTCACCGATGACTCTCGACAATCAAATGGAAAAGAATTAATGCGCAAAGGCATGACTTTTTACCTTGGTGCGCATACTAAATATGAAGCTCAACTGTTAGATGTCTTTACCTTTAATACATCAGCTGTGGCAATTCGGTATAAAAATAAAGCCGAAGGTATCCACCCACAAAACCAACAAGCGCTGGCTTATTCACAAGTAATGATGGAAGTTTTAGAAATAGAAGATGGCAAAGTGGCGGTTATTCGTAAGTACCACGAATAATTGGTCACTGAATAAATCATTTATCCAATGAAACCGGTGAAATGTGTACCGCAGAAAACATCATATTCGTTGAGCCAAAGCGATAACATTGATATAGAAATGTCGCTTTTTGACGTATTTAGGTAAGTTTTATCAATTATTTGCAGTAAAAAAGATTATTTATTTTATTTAATTTAAATAAACGATTTTCCTACATGACTTGATTTACATAGGGTCTAGGCAATAATGAATAACTATCAGTCGAACTTATCACGATTGAATCCATGTACGCGTCACTATTATTAGTTTATTTTAGATTTGACATGTACAATGCAGATGCAAAGTATTGCAATTAACAAATTTAAATTAAAGAGTATATTATGAGTAAAGGTACAGTTAAGTGGTTTAATGCCGATAAAGGTTTCGGATTCATCACTCCAGAAGATGGAAGCAAAGATCTTTTTGTTCACCATTCAGAAATTCAAAGTGGTGGCGGTTACGCAACACTTAACGACGGTCAAGCTGTAGAGTTTGAAGTTGGCGAAGGTCAAAAAGGCCCTTGTGCAAATAAAGTAGTTCCTCTTTAGTATCTAATTACTATTAAGAGACTATGGCGTCATTAGTTTTACTACTGGCGTTTTTTTATGCCTGTTATTTATAAATCTATTCCTTTCGTTTAAAACGTCTTTGCCATTTTTAACCATAATATTCACAGCTTAAGGATGTTGGTTATTGTAACCATTTCGACGTCATATCGGCCCATTGTTTTTTACCTGTAGGTGAACTGAGCCAGTCTTCTATTTCTTTTCTTATGAATGGACTTAATTTGGAGACTAAAATGCTACGCTTAAATTCTTTATTATGGCCTTTTAAGATAAATAAATTATCTGCTATTTCTGGCTTTTTCCGGACTAAGTACCAATAGGTTTGTGCTCCCATAACACCTACTTCACCACGTTTCTTCAACAGCATATCGGGGATTAATACTTCACGTTGAACATTGGCTCGTAAAATATTGTGTTTTTTGAAACTTTCTTCTAATTCAAAATATGTATATCCACGCACGCCTACAAGGGTTTTGTTATGCAATGATGTCACATCTTCGTATACGAGAGATTGGTCATTAGTAATATAGAGCTCTTTGTCGTTGAATAAGTCTTTTATCCAATAAAATTTTGTTTCATTTACATCGTCCATCCAAATAGGATTAGTCCATAAAATTACGCCTCCGGTTTTACTTAACGAATCTAAAGCTCTTCGTTTAGGTAAATAAATAAGATTGTAAGTGTATTTTTTAGAATGTTGGTTTAAGGCATTGATGAAGTCGTAACTCAATCCAATTGAGTTATTGTCAATGGCATATGGCGGTTTATGAATATAGGTATAGAGATCAATGGATTGTTTGTTAGTGGCAAAACTACAACTTGATATAATTAGAATAAAAAACGTTAGTGTTTGTAAGAACTTCATTATATACCAGTTACTTAACAAGATATCATATTATCTAATAGAACAAATTTTAAATATTTACACAATAAAAATAACTATTAAGATAGATAAATCAGTAGTTTACCTAAATGGTTAACAATGTATTTTAATAAATACTTAAACTTACAAAATTAGTATTTTTGTTATTTAATGGAGCCGGTATGTTAGTTAACTTGTTGTCCCTTTTATTTAAGGGCCATGTTTGGGGCAAAAAAAGGGTAAACGATGTCTAATCACTTGTTCTATTACAAGTGCCTTCCATAGACAATAACTCGCAGGAAGTCTTTAGATATGTTTTCACCTGATTACAGGTTCAACCATAGGAAAATACATTGAGTCAATTTTCGAAAAACATAGCACCTTATGTCAGTGATGAAATCATTAAAGCCACTCAAGCCCAGAAAATTGGTGAGTTTGCTACTGCATTTACACATTTAGAGAATGCTCACGTACTAGGTCAAGAATCTACCTATTGGCATGTGAAAGTGCATTATCTCATGATGCTTTGGGGGATTCGACAAGCCAATGTAGGTGAAACATTTGGCCAGTTATTAAGAATTATTGGTGCGGCATTATTAACGGCAATAAAAGGTGTGCCTGTCGGTAATACCGGTGGAAGTGACGTTAGTCCGCTTAAAGTTATGCCGATAAAACAAGAACATGCTGAACTAATAGCCAAAGCGAAAGAAGCGAGAAATAGGCGTATTTTATGAGTAAAGTCTTAATATTTGGTAACTCAGGTTCGGGTAAATCAACGCTAGCAAAAAAATATTGTTTAAAAAATAAAGCCGTACATTTGGACTTAGATACAATTGCTTGGCAACAACCTGAGTCTCCTGACAAACCACCAATGAGAATGGCGCTTTGTGATTCAAAACAATACATACACAACTTTATAACTGAAAATGAAAACTGGGTTATTGAAGGGTGTTACGCAGATTTGTTAGCAATGGTCATAGAGCAAGCTGACGAAATGATCTTTTTAAATTTGCCGGTAGATGCATGTATACAAAATGCAAAACAACGACCTTGGGAGCCGCATAAATATGAATCTAAAGCCGCGCAAGATGCCAACTTAGAAATGTTGATTAATTGGATTTCTCAATATCCAGAACGTGATGACTGTTTTTCCGAGCAAGCCCACATTCAGTTGTTTAATGGCTTTGATGGGAAAAAGCAAATGATGACGAGTAACCACTAGTTATTGTTAAATAACATGGTGAATAGCAGAGATCCATATGAAGACTACTTTAAATAAAGATGTAATTGTTATCAGTCCAAGCCAAAAAGCAACTGTCGAGAAATGTGACCAAAGTTTGTATCAGCGCTTAGATAGAAACTATAACCAGTTTGTAGATCATAAGTTGGTATCATGCCACGAATTTGAGCAAGATTGGACGAATTGGGAGATACACCCTAATGGTGATGAAGTCATTGTTTTGTTAGGGGGAAAGCAACCTTTATATTAGATTTGCCTGATGGTCATGAGTGTACTGATTTAGAAGAAGAGGGGAGCGTTATTATCATTCCCCAAAATATCTGGCATACGGTAAAAACCAAAGTGAAAACTAAACTCTTATTCATCACCCCTGGTGAAGGCACACGACACAAAAGTGTATGAAACCCATCCCAAATGCGATGACTTGTCCGGGTAAAATAATCACCTTTTATCTTAATATCCTCGGATCTTGCTGGTTAACTAACCCTCTTAATCTGCGACAGCCACTCATTGAACATATGATATAGCTTTACGCTCATAGGTTAACGGTTAAAACAGATTGTTTCTGTTATAAACTCTTGTTAAGTTGATTAATATTAATTCACAAAATCAAAATATAAATTCATTTTTTTTGCGCGCAAGGAATACATTTTAGGTTAACTAAATAACCTAATCTTTGTTGTGCACAGAGCATAATTAACAGGAGAATAATTAAAATGAAACTTGAGTCCATTGCCTTACACGAAGGTTACAAATCAGAAGAAACAACTAAAGCAGCAGCAGTTCCAATTTACCAAACTACCTCTTTTACGTTTGATAATACCCAGCATGGAGCTGATTTATTTGACCTTAAAGTACCGGGCAATATATACACGCGTATAATGAACCCAACCACCGATGTGTTAGAGAAACGGGTTGCAGCAATGGAAGGGGGCATCGCCGCATTATGCGTTGCTTCAGGAATGGCTGCTATCACGTATGCCATTGAGTGTATTTGTGAATCAGGTGATAATATAGTTAGTACTAGCCAACTGTATGGCGGTACGTATAACTTCTTTGCTCATTCTTTACCAAGACAAGGTATTGAAGCACGTATGGTGTCATGTGATGACTTTGACGGCTTTGATGCTGCTATTGATGACAATACCAAAGCAATCTTTTGTGAGTCGATAGGCAACCCTGCTGGCAATATTGTTGATATCAAACGTTTAGCTGAAATTGCTCATAAACATGGTGTTCCACTTATTGTTGATAATACGGTTGCCACGCCGTTTTTATGCCGCCCATTTGAGTTAGGCGCAGACATAGTTGTGCATTCTCTGACTAAATACATTGGTGGACATGGTACGTCCATTGGCGGTGCAATAGTTGACTCTGGTAAGTTTGATTGGGTAGCGAATAAAGCCCGTTTTCCAGTATTAAATCAACCAGACCCTTCTTATCATGATGTTGTATATACCGAGGCGTTAGGTGCTGCTGCCTATATTGGACGTTGTCGTGTTGTGCCACTTAGAAATACAGGCGCTGCTATATCACCTATGAATGCGTTCCAAATTATGCAAGGGTTAGAAACTCTTGGTTTGAGAATGGAACGTCATTGTGAAAATGCTGAAAAACTGGCTGCATTCTTACAACAACATAAAAAAGTAAAATGGGTTAATTACGCAGCATTGCCAGAAAGCCCGTATTATGAAAAATGCAAAGAGATCACAAATTCCAAAGCCTCTGGTATTTTAAGTTTTGGACTTGAAGGTGGCATTGAAGCCTGTTCAAAATTTATCGACTCACTTGGGATGATTTTACGCTTAGTGAATATAGGTGATGCTAAATCATTGGCTTGTCATCCAGCTTCTACAACCCATCGTCAGCTAAACGAAAAAGAGTTAGCTTCTGCAGGTGTCAGCGCTGACCTTATTAGAATCTCTGTGGGTATCGAACATATAGACGATATCATCGCAGATGTTAGCCAAGCGTTAGATAAGGCATAGAAGTAAGATTAATAAGGAAAAGTAAGTTGGCTAATCTCGTTTAATAACGGTTTAGCCAACTTATTAATGACATTTATCGATTAATAAAAGTTTCTATCTGTTGTTGTAACCCTTTAGCATCTAACAAGAGTTCTTGGTAAATTTCTTCTTGGGTACCGTGTTTAATAAACTGATCAGGTAAGCCAATATTTAATACCGAGTTATTAAATCCTTTAGCGTTAAGGTATTCATTAACCCCAGAACCCGCTCCGCCTGCAATGGCATTGTCTTCAATAGTGACAATGGTCTTGTATTGAGCTGCAACTTTATCTAATAAAGCTAAGTCCATTGGTTTAACAAATCGCATATCAACCACGGATGCATATAATTGTTCAGCGGCAATCTCAGCTTCAGCCAAAAACGTTCCAAAGTTTAAAATAACTAATTTATCTTGTGCGGTTTCAGACACGATATTGGCTTTGCCAATTTCAAGCTCAACCATAATTTTTTGCGCTTCAACACCACGGCCTACACCTCTAGGGTATCGAACCGCAGCTGGTTTATCTAATATGTGACCCGTGTATAACATTTGACGACATTCATTTTCATCGCTTGGTGTCATAATCACTAAGTTTGGAATGCAACGTAAAAAGCTTAAATCAAATGTGCCTTGGTGAGTTGGACCGTCGGCACCTACAATACCGGCTCTATCAATGGCAAATAATACAGGTAAATTCATGATGGCTACATCATGGATTAATTGATCATAAGCGCGTTGCAAGAAACTAGAATAGATAGCCACAACCGGATTAAATCCTTCACAGGCTAATCCCGCGGCATAAGTAACGGCATGTTGTTCTGCAATGGCTACATCAAAGTATTGTTCTGGGAACTGTTTAGAAAAGGCAACCATACCAGAGCCTTCACGCATGGCTGGTGTCACAGCCATTAATTTAGGATCTTGTCCCGCCATATCACATAACCAATCCCCAAATATTTTAGAATAAGTTGGTTGGCTATTTTTAGATGCAGGTAAAGACGTTAACGCCGGATCAAATTTAGGCACGGCATGGTATTTAATTGGATCTTGTTCGGCAGGTTCATAACCTTTGCCTTTTTTGGTCACTATATGTAAAAACTGTGGGCCAGATAAATTACGCATGTTACGTAGGGTATCGACCAGACCTTTTACATCGTGCCCGTCAATTGGACCAATATAATTAAAACCAAGTTCTTCAAATATCGTACTTGGTACAACCATGCCTTTTAAATGTTCTTCGGCACGTCCGGCTAATTCTTTGATTGGAGGAAGGCCACTTAACAGTTTTTTGCTGCTTTCTCTAAACGTAGTATAAAGGCTGCCAGAAAGCAGTTTAGCCATGTGGCTATTTAACGCACCTACGTTTTCAGAAATAGACATGTCGTTATCATTAAGGACAACTAACATATCCGGTTTAATATCACCTGCATGATTCATCGCTTCAAAAGCCATACCTGCCGTCATAGCACCATCGCCAATAACCGCACAGACTTTTCTGATGTCTTGGCTTGGATCAGCTTTATGGGCCGCTTGTGCACCAACAGCCATGCCTAATGCCGCACTAATAGACGTTGAAGAATGACCCACACTTAACGTGTCGTATTCACTTTCTTCACGCCAAGGGAATGGATGAAGTCCGTCTTTTTGACGAATACTATGAATTTGATCGGCTCGGCCGGTAATAATTTTGTGCGGGTAAGCTTGATGACCTACATCCCAAATTATTCGGTCGTACGGAGTGTTATATACGTAATGTAACGCAACAGTGAGTTCTACTGTGCCAAGTCCTGAGGCAAAATGGCCTGAACTTTTACTTACCGAACTTAATAAATAGTCGCGTAACTCTTTGCATACTAAGCCCAACTGTTCTTGAGGGACTTTACGTAACTGCGGAGGGGTTAACGCTTTTTGTAAATTCGGGTAATTTGAAATGTCTACTGTCATAAGTGAACTTAATGGTCTCGTTCAATGATGTAATAAGCGAGTTGCTCTAATTGCTGCGTATTGTACGGTAATTGTTGCAAAGCGTGTACTGCTTGCGTAATTAAATTTTTAGCTTTTATTCTGGCACCGTCAAGCCCAAGCAACGCAGGATAGGTGGTTTTATTTGCAGCCACATCGGAACCTTGCGGTTTACCTAAGGTAAGAGTGTCTGAAGTGATGTCTAATACATCATCCCAAACTTGAAATGCCAGTCCAATAGCATCGGCATATTGACTTAAAATTTCAATCTCTTGTTCGTTAGCGTTACCACAAGTGGCACCCAATAATACTGCTGACTTGATCAGGGCACCTGTTTTTAAACGATGCATTTCTTTTAAATTAATTAATAAAACATCGGTTTCTAATTTAGTGGTATTTAATGTATTGGTTTGTTGCAAGTCAATTGATTGTCCAGCACACATGTCCGTTGCGGCTTGGGTTAATAAGCTAAACATCTTTACAATCTGGGGCGCAGTCACTTGCTGGTAATCATGTGAAGATAAAACATTAAATGCAAAAGACTGCAGGGTATCACCGGCTAAAATTGCAGTGGCTTCATCAAATTTGATATGACAGGTTGGACTGCCTCGTCGCAATTCGTCATCATCCATCGCTGGAAGATCATCATGGATCAAGCTATAAGTATGGATGGCTTCTAATGCAGCGGCTGGCGCATCTAAGTCGTGCAAGTCTGCTTTGAATAATCCGCCCGTGGCATAAACCAAAAATGGGCGAAGGCGCTTGCCGCCTAATAACAACGAATATTCCATTGCCTCTTTTAAGATGATTTCATCAACTGTGGCAGCACTTAACACTTGTGTTAAGAACTGCTCAATTCTTGTTTTATATTGAACAATCGCGTCTTGTAATCCAATATTAGATGAATCTTGTTCTGGTAACCCCATGGTTAACCTTCACCAAGCGCTTGTTCGTTAGCCGCAAAAGGTTGCAGTTCCAACTGGTCTTGTTTGGCCATCAGTATTTGCACTTTTTGCTCTGCTTCTTGCAGTTTTGACTGGCTTAGACGAGTTAATTCTATTCCGCGTTCAAATAACGCTAGAGATTGTTCTAGCTCAAGATCACCGGACTCAAGTTGAGATACTATGTTTTCTAGTTCACTAATTGCAGTTTCAAATGAAACGGATTTTTTGGTTGTCATGTTAACCTTAATTCAATTGCTCGCCAGTTGAAAATTAGCTGTGTAAATTACAGTACAAGGGGTGTTTATTCAATCAGAATCCATTAATATTGAGATAAGTGGTCTAAAGTTTAACCAGTTAACAATATAAGCGTTTGAATATATTTAAGTTGCAGGAAAATCTGTCGATAATTAAAGTGTTAGAGTCTGTTTCTGGCGAACCATATTTTATTATTTGTAGACTTGAGCTAACGGGTAATACATCAACCAACAACTAGGAGTTAAAAGTGGATATCGCAACGATTGTTGGAATAATTGGCGCTATCGGTTTCATTGTCATGGCAATGATCATGGGTGGCGGGTTAGGAATGTTTATCGATGTTCCATCGGTTGCTATCGTTTTTGGTGGGTCAACCTTTGTTTTGTTAGCAAACTACACATTAACTCAATTTATCAGCGCAGGTAAAATTGCCGGTAAAGCCTTCTCATTCAAAATTGAAACGCCTGAAGAACTCATCGAAAAAATTGTTGAACTTGCCGATGCTGCCAGAAAAGGTGGTTTTTTAGCGTTAGAAGAAGCTGAAATCTCTAATGATTTTTTACAAAAAGGTGTCGACCTATTAGTTGATGGCCATGATGGTGATGTTGTTCGTGCCACCTTATCTAAAGATATATCGTTAACCACAGAACGTCATGATTTAGGCGCGGGTATCTTCAAAACCTTAGGGGACATTGGTCCAGCGATGGGGATGATAGGAACTTTGGTTGGTTTGGTTGCTATGTTATCAAACATGGATGACCCAAAATCAATTGGACCTGCGATGGCGGTTGCTTTGTTAACAACATTATACGGTGCCTTTTTGGCCAACGTAATCGCATTGCCTATGTCGAATAAATTAGGATTACGCGGACAAGAAGAAAAACTAAATCAAAGTTTGATCATGGATGGTGTGTTAGGCATTCAAGATGGTCAAAATCCAAAAGTCATTGAAGGTGTATTACGTAACTATTTACCAGCATCAAAACGTGAAGTGAACACAGAAGAATAGTAGGGCAAGTCCCGATTGTTTAAACGTGTTGCCCCTTAAACTGAACTGAGAATAGAATGTCTGAAGAAGAATGCCCAAAATGTCCTCCCGAAGGTCTGCCCGCATGGATGGGAACCTTCGCCGATCTCATGTCATTGTTGATGTGTTTCTTCGTATTGTTATTATCCTTCGCGGAAATGGACGTATTAAAGTTTAAACAAATAGCGGGCTCAATGAAGTTTGCTTTTGGTGTTCAAAACAAACTTGAAGTTAAAGATATCCCAAAAGGGACCTCAGTTATTGCCCAAGAGTTTCGCCCAGGTCGCCCTGATCCAACCCCTATTCCTATTTTGCAGCAACAAACCATAGAGATCACCCAACAAGTATTAGAGTTTGAAGAAGGTGAAGATGAATCTGCTGGTGGACGCCAAGAGCAAACCGCAGAACTTCGTGGTGGAATGAGTTCTGCAACCGCAGAATCTGAATCAGAAAGTTCATCAGAAGCAGCCGCTGAGCAAGAAGAAGTTAATGAGTTAATGAAAAAAGTGGCTCAACAACTTGAACAAGAAATTATCGATGGCGCGATAGAATTAGAATCGTTAGGCCAACAGATAATAATTCGAATTCGTGAAAATGGGGCTTTCCCATCAGGCTCGGCGTATTTACAAAATCAATTTAAACCTATTGTCAGAAAGATCGCTATTTTGTTGAATGATGTGCCAGGTGAAGTGACCGTCTCTGGACATTCGGATGATATAAATGTGACTAATGAATTGTTTTCAAGCAATTGGGAATTATCTTCAAAACGCGCTGTGGCGGTGGCAATTGAAATGCTTAATGCACCAGGCTTTGATAAATCTAGACTAATAATTACGGGCCATGCGGATACGCGCCCATTAGTTCCAAATGACTCGGAAGTGAACCGTAAACGTAATCGTCGGGTAGAGATCTCTATCATGCAAGGTAAAGCTATGGAGTCCGACCCAATTAGAATGAGTAACGTACAAGAATAGCTGTGGTTAATTGCAGCTATTTCTTATAACACCATCTATGTTATTGAAGTTGGTGTTAATTCTCTCTACGCTTTTCCACACCGCCAATCAAGTGTATAATCTCGCCAATTTTTAGGTCTAGCCTACTTGCATGCCAATTGAATCCTTTCAAACATTGGTAATGTGGTTACAACACCAATGAGAAGTTATGAGATTAATCGTAAAATACCATCCAGAAATAAACATTAAAAGTCGCTCAGTACGTAAGCGCTTTAGCAAATTATTAGAGTCAAATATACGCGTTATTGTTAAGCGTATTTATGAGTCGGCGCATGTAATCGCTCGCTGGAGTGATGTGGTTATTGAGACACCTGATTTATCCCGTGAATTAGAGCTGGAGATCATAGACGCGGTGTCTCGTATTCCCGGTGTCGATCAATACAATGAAGTGGTTGAATATCCATTTGTTGATTTTGATACTGCATTTAAAGATGTTGCTCGCCATTGGCAAAGTGAAATAGAGGGTAAAACTTTTTGTGTCCGTATTAAACGTTCAGGAACACATGATTTTACTTCGTCTGAATTAGAGCGTTATATCGGTGGTGGATTAAATCAAGCCGTTGAGTCGGCTAAAGTTTCTTTAAGAAAACCGGAGATAACCGTTAAAGCTGAATTACGTGAAGACCGTTTTCAAGTCATTAAAACGCATCATAAAGGTTTAGGCGGTATGCCTCTTCCTACCCAAGAAGATGTTCTGTCTTTGATTTCAGGTGGTTTTGATTCAGGTGTTGCCACTTATCATTTGATGCGCCGAGGTGCTCGTACTCATTTCTGCTTCTTTAACTTAGGTGGTAAAGAACATGAGATTGGTGTTAAACAAGTATCTTATGAAATTTGGAAACGTTACAGCAGCTCACATAAAACTAAGTTCATCGCCGTTGATTTTGATCCAGTAGTAGCCGAGATATTAACTAAAATAGATAACGGATTAATGGGTGTTGTCCTTAAACGCATGATGATGCGAGCTGCATCACAAGTAGCAGACCGTTTAGGCATTAAAGCATTAGTGACTGGTGAAAGTTTAGGGCAGGTTTCTAGCCAAACGTTAACAAACTTAAATGTAATTGACCGCGTAACAGAAACTCTTATTTTGCGTCCTCTTATCCATTTGGATAAAGCGGAGATTATTGATACTTCTCGTAAAATAGGTACGCACGATTTTGCTGCGGCCATGCCAGAATATTGTGGTGTTATCTCTAAAAAACCAACAACCCGTGCAGTGTTATCAGAGATTATTGCAGCGGAATCAAACTTTGATATGAGTATCTTAGATGATGCGGTGAATAATGCGGATGTAATGGATATTCGTGATATCGCCAAACAAGCCGCTGAAGAAGTTCAAGAGCTTGAACAAGTCACTGAGCTGCCTGTTGATGCGGTTGTGGTTGATGTGCGGAGTCCTGATGAAACCGACGATTCACCATTAGTTTTAGAAGGGATTGAAGTCATTGAAATACCATTCTTTAAACTAGCGACCAAGTTTGGTGACTTAGATCAGAGCAAACCTTACTTCCTATATTGTGATCGTGGAGTGATGAGCCGTTTACAAGCTTTATTATTGCACGAAAATGGCTTTAAAACGGTTAAGGTTTATCGTAAATAATTATTGTTTTATTGGATAAATAATCAATAAATGAGCGATCCGTTAGCAATAACGCGATCGCTTTTTTGTACTTAAACATCCCTTTACCATTTTCATAGATAAAAATTGCAAAGGGATGCTGTAGATAGAAGTGTACATTTGCAATCGACTAGCGTTAACTTTCAATGAGGGAGAAGTATTAATTCTCTTTATCCCTTGGCATCATAAGCATATAGATAAAATTATTGGAATAAATATGGCTGCAATAAAACAAACAGAACAAGAGATCATTGAGCAATTAGCTGACATAAATAACTCGTTACCAGACGATAAACAATGGGCTATTATTGACGGTAAACTGCAAAAGCAGTTTGTATTTAAAAATTTTATTCAGGCATTTGGTTGGATGACACAAGTAGCCATGCACGCTGAAAAGTTAATCCATCATCCAGAGTGGTTTAATGTTTGGAATAAAGTTGATGTTAAATTAACCACTCATGACGTTGGTGGGTTGTCCGATTTAGACTTTAAAATGATTAAACGTATGGAAAAGTTGTTAGAACAATAAGCGCATTATGAATTACTTAGCCCATGTGCACTTAGCAAACGTCACAAATACTTCTAAAACAGGCAGTTTATTAGGCGATTTTGTGAAAGGGCAAGTCAGTGGGCTAAATTTTGATAATGAAATTAAACAAGGTATTCAATTACACCGCTCAATCGATTCGTTCACAGATGCTCACCGCTATACAAGATCATTAACCGTGCAACTTGGTAAATTAAGACGTTACGGCGGGATTATTATTGACGTTTTGTATGATCATCAGCTGGCGTTAAATTTTGATCAATTTCATCACCAGTCACTTAATCGTTTTGCCAAAGAGTGTTATGCAGAGTTAGATACAGAGCTTGCCGCGTTACCTGACTCTTATGTAAAAACAGTCAAGGAAATGAAACAGATGGATTGGTTATCCGGTTATGGCGAATTGCCTAACATTGAACGTGCTTTGATTGGCATTAGTAAGCGTTTAAAAAGGCCTGTAGATTTAACGCAATGTCTTGATTGGTATCAAACTAATCAAGATAACATTGAGTTAGGATTTAGTGAGTTTTATACAGATTTAATTAATTTTGCTTGCAAGCAGGTGATGAATAATAGTAAAAACTGACTATAGTCAAAAAGATAACTCTCTCACCTCTTTTCTGTAGTTAGAGTTTGTTATTAAATTAACTTAAGGGGGCGTTAGATGAAATCCGATAACATGGACGAAAAAATTAATAATCTTCCCATGTTACCAACTATCGTTGTGAAACTGATGACCTTGTCACCGCAAGATAATGCTTACTTTGATAAGGTATTAGAGTACGCAGAACAAGATCCATTATTAGCTCTCAAAATTATTAAAATTAGTAATTCCGTTAAATATAGTTCGGTTAAACCGGTATTGAATCTCAAAGAAGCAATCATCCGCCTGGGGGTAAATGAAATTCATGGGTTAGTGGCTTCAATTGCGGTTACTAAAGTATTTGTTCCTAACTCTCCTGCAGAAAAACGATTGTGGCAGCATTCCATTCAAGTGGCCTTTGTTGCACGTATGTTAGCTAACAAGCAGCCTGAACTAGAACTCGATGCGGAAAAAGCCTATCTATGTGGCTTATTTCATGATCTCGGTTTATTTTTACGTTTTGAACAAGACCAGGAAGAGTTTAATCATATTGATGATTTTGTTTGGTCTACACCAAAACAGCATTTAATCGCCGAAAAACAGTTATTTGCACAAAGTCATAATGAATTGAGCTGTAAAATTTGCAGAGCTTGGGGCACTCCGTCTCCTATTCCTGAAATTGTGTTACTGCATCACACTTATCAACTTCCTGCCAAAGTGACGGTGCATCCTAAATTAACCAATATGATCCGAATTTTACAATTAGCTGATATTTGTAGTGAAATGTTTCGAGTTGGCGACGGTAATAGTGCCGAATTGGTGGTCGAAGCTATAAATGAAGCACCAAATTTAAAATTATGGTGCGATAGTAACGCAGAGTTATACGCTATTATTGATGCTAGACTGTCGACTTGTATGATTGACGCTGAGCATGTCTATAAACAATTAGGGATTTAATAAAAATTAAGTATTTGCTCACTTAATCGTAAATAACCCCTCAAAGGATTCATCCTCTTCTACACATTTGATAAAGGCATTAACGGCAACCGGATCGAATTTTGTGCCTTTTCCTTCTTTTATTGTTTTAATCGCGATTTTAGTTCCTATGGATTTTCGATAAGGACGGTTATTTGACATAGATTCATAGGTGTCTGCAATTGCTACAATTTTTGCTTCTAGACTAATTTCATTCCCTTTTAACCCCTTAGGGTAACCAGAACCATCAATACGTTCATGATGTTGACTGACAACCTCATAAATAGGCCAAGGTAGTGTGTAACCTTCAAATAAGTCCCCGCCATAAGCAGCATGTTTTTTTATTAGTTCAAACTCTTCTGGTTCAATTGTTCCCGGTTTATACAGTAATTCCATCGGGATTTTTATTTTACCAATATCATGAATACTTGCGCCTAAACGAAGGCATGTCATTTGATAAGGGGTGAGATTAAGTTTTATTCCTATTTTTTGTGCAACAAAAGCGACGTTTTTTTGGTGTTCGTGAGTGTAGGGATCTCGATACATTAAGGTTTGAGATAAAATTTCATACATAGCCAGAAAGATGTCGAGAGATTCTTTACTGATTAATACATCTTCTTCTGTATAAACTTCAGTTCTAGGTTGAATCATAAAATCTCCGTATTCTAATCAAATATAGTAAAGAGGTATTAAAGTGAACTTTGATAAAGTCATTGTATAAAATTAGTTGAGCAATCAATTTTAGCAATGTTTTAATCTTAAAAATAAATCTAATCTAATCTCTTGTTTTAAATGTAGTTATTGTTTATTTTTATTTGCAGTTAACATTTTATCCATATCAGAAACCGTTGCTGGTTTACCGAAATAATATCCTTGCAGTTCTTCAACAGCAATGTCATTGAGGAATGAGTGCTGTTCCACAGACTCTATACCTTCAGCAATTACCCCCATATTTAAACTGTGCGCCATGGAAATAATTGCTTTAGTAATATCTTGTGACTCTTTATCGCTGGTGATCTCGGAGATAAATGAGCGGTCAATCTTCAGTCTGTCCATTGGGAACTGTTTTAAGTAACTTAATGAAGAATAGCCCGTACCAAAGTCATCAATGGATAATGCGATGCCAAGATCTTTTAGTTTTTTCATGGTTAATAACGCAGTGTCTAGTTCTTCAATAACACAGCTTTCAGTGAGTTCTAATTCTAAATAATGTGGGTCAAGTTCGACTTCAGTTAAGGCATCAATCACCTCGTCAAATAGGTCTGGGTTGGTGAATTGTTTAGACGATAAATTTACCGCGATTCTAAAATTGGTATGTCCTTGCAGTTGCCAGCGCTTTGCTTGAAAACATGCTTGTTTCATAATCCAATTACCGATTTCAAGTATAAGCCCACTGCTTTCAGCAACTGGTATGAAGGTGTCTGGCCCTACTAAACCACGCACAGGGTGACGCCATCTTGCTAATGCTTCTGCACCAATAATACTGCCATCTTTTGAAGAGACTTGAGGCTGGTAATGCACTTCAATTTCATTATTGGCTATAGCTTTAGATAAATCGGATTCGAGTCTTGCTCTTTCGTGTAAACCTTCTTTTATATCACTTGAATAAAAGCATATTGAAGCGTCTTTTTGCTCCATAGCACGATTTAACGCGGCTAACGAAGCAGCCTTTAATTGAAATGCATTATCACCATCAGAAGGGTAATTACATACACCAATATGAACAGGAAGACGAAAATGGTCATCTTGAATGATGTAAGAAGGCGATAAAACTGAAATAAGTTGTTCACAGAGTAACTTAATTTGTTCTGGACTTAATACATAAGCAAGGCAAATGGAAAACTCGGCATTGTTACATCTTGAAAGGTAGGCATTAGCAGGTAGTATTGATTGAATTCGTTTTTTAATGGTGTTTAATAATTCATTCCCTGCTGAATTCCCTAATAAATCACTAATCCCTTTAAACTTAGTCACTTCTAAGGTTATTAGTTGTAACTGAGCATTATTTGAAACATGAATAGATTGTTCTATGTACTGCTCTAATGCGGTTTCGTTTGGCAAGTCTGTCACATCGTCATTTAATAGTTTGTGGTTTAAAGATGTGATTGTATTACGCATGACATCGGTTTTAATCAAAGAAAATGCGGCGTACAGTAAAATTTGTAAACTGATCAAAAATACCGGAGGGTACCAAGTGTATTTATGAATGACTAACAGGGCACTTATCGATAATGAAGCTATTACCAGTAATGCTAGAATCGGTAAGAGTCTCGTTGCCGTGGTAAAACTAAAAGCCAAAATAGACAAGATAGCTAAAACGATTGAAATGATTAGGAATTGTATTTCATTCACTTGGTGAATAACGGAATCATTTAATAAACTATTGATCACATGTGCATTTATCTCAACTCCTGACATTGTTTTGTGATTGGTGGTTAACGGTGTTGCAAATTGATCGCCCATAGCTGTGGCATTCATACCAATTAAAACAATTTTATCCTGTAAGTCGGAAGCTTCAACATTGCCACTTAACACATCAATATAAGATAAATGGTTAAGTCTATTTTTTGATTTGGGTAAGCTAAAATTAACAAACACAGGATCGCGACGTATCCATCCATTGCCTGATGTCATTTCGCCGTTATCGGTAAACCGATTGGGATATGCCACTTGAGTTAGGGCTAATGCAAATACCGGCCAGCTCGATCGTTGATAACCGGCATATAAATAAGTACGCCTTATAATTCCGTCTTTATCAATCTCAAAATCAACATGGCCTAATTTGTTAACACTTTCGACTAAGTCTGATTGCGGCAGTAACTCTGGTACACCACCTAAACTGTCGCGTTTTGGAGAGACGGGGAGGACAACGTTACCCGCTTGTTTGATTGCGTTGGCAAATTTTAGGTCTTGCTCGGCAGTGGAGTAACGATTGTCTACAAATAGCACGTCAAATCCAACTGCTTTAACTTTATAGGGTTTTAATGCTTCAAGCAGTTCAGCATGGACATCTCTTGTCCATGGCCATTCTCCAAGGTAAGCAATACTTTTATCGTCAATTTCTATTGTCACGGTATGATCGGTTGCAGGGGGAGTGAAAATATTTACGATTCGGTCGTAACTAATCAAATCTAGCCGTTCAGTTTGAAAGCCAAATAACAGAACAAAACTTACGATTAACGCCGATAGTTCGACTCTTTTTTGTGCCCAAGGAATGGACATGAAAAATGCTTTAAACACCTGGATCAACTTATTTCCTTATAGACCTGTGATTGTTCGTTACTATTTACAAATCTCGAATTTGCCTGCGACTTTACAATAGTTTGACCATTCACTGGATATATTATGTTGTGTTAGAACCGATTTAGCTCGGATATAAATTGGGTCATCATTGATCAGATCGAATCGATAACTGGTTTTTGAGACAAGCAAAGGAATATCAATTTTTTGAAAGTCACTGGTTGGTGCGGTTTGCAGTTCAATATGTTGATTACTCGGTAATGGATTCCAAATGACTTCGATATTATTGTCTCGGCTGCTTATACGTAATTTAGGTGGCGCTAATTTGGTTGAATAATCGAAAGATTCAATAACACTGAAAGGGCCTTTATCAAGTAAGTTTTTACCTTGTAAAGATGCAATTCGCCAATAATATACACCCAGAGCTAATGGTGAATTTAAAATGAAACTTTGACTATTAACTTGTTTATCGATAACCAGCTGAGTAAATAACTTGTCTTTCGCGATTTGAATTATGAAGTGGTGAACATCCGGTACTTCTGTCCAAGTTAGTGCTTTTGGCGTTGACATGTACATCTTATCCACCGGGATTAACTCAGGCGCCTTCGGGTTTATATTCACCATGAAAGACACCGGTGTTGTTAAGCCTTCAACACCGTCGTCTGAAATAGCTGATATACGCAAATGGTAACGCCCGTCAGTTAAACTTGGTAATATAATTGATGTCAGTTTTTGTTGTTTTTGCCATTGAATATTACTGAACAGTTTATCAGAAGCAATTTGCACTATATAAGATTGAGCTGAGTTTACAGACTGCCAAATTACCGCTTGGTTTGTTTTTTCAACCTGCTTAGTAAAGGTGATTATTTTAGGTGCTGGTAATAATTTAGCTGGTTGTTTTAATTCCTTACCTTTTTCAATCTTTAAACCATAACCTTGTTTTACCGCAACCGATTTATCACCAGCGGAAACGGCTACTTCACCCTCTAAAACTTCAACGACCGAGACATTCGGAGTATTTTTATTCTTTTTATCAACGCCCACACGAAAAACCGTGCCTCTCACTGAGGTAACTGCAGATGCCGTTTGGATATCCAGTCGAGATCCTGCACCTGTTTGTTTTTCTGCACGTACTTCTAACTTGCCATCTAGTAATCTCACACGAGTATCCACCATGCCTGTTTCGCCATACTGAGATAGGTGATCGAACGTTATCAAAACACCATTACTGAGAGTAACTTCAGTGTTATCAGCAAATACAAGGGTAATAGTGGCATTGGGAGCAACTCGTAGTTCGTCGCCTAAAGTGAAGATGGTTTGAGTGGTGACAGGACTAGTTTGACCGGCGCTTATTTTGGTACTTTCACCAGAGATAGATTTTACATTTACTTTAGCTGCATGGTTTTTAATCCATTCTAAAGGGACGCGCAGTAATGTGCCTGGTTGTAGCTGTTTAGCCACAGGGATGTTATTTAGCTTTTGAATTTCTTTAAAGTGATTAATGTCGTTTAAAAAACGTTTACTGATATTCCATATATTGTCACCTTCAACCACAACATATACCCAATCTTTAGCCGGTGCGGAAAATGAGAGCTGTAACATTATAAGAACAATTAGAGTGGTTAATTTACGGGCCATAAAATTGAAGTCACCAATAGGTTAAGGTTAATTACTTAATCACATCAAATACTTAATTACTGTCAGTTTAAAACAATAAACTTGTATATTCATTGTACGTATTCAACAAAACTTTGTAACTCATTTGTTATTTATTACTGCAAATATATGTTAATAAAAAAAGGGGGCGCTATTTATTAACACAATGAGTAACTAAGTTACGGGTATTGGAATCAAATTACAGGATTAAACTCTAAACCTTAGAGCAAACAATTCAAGTGAGATTGATTCATGTGAATAGAAAATATTGGGTAGTCAGAGCCTATTTTTGTTTGAAAGGCTCTAACAGTTTGAATGAGTATAGTCGTTAATTAGTAGTTAAGCAGGTGGGCTAACAACCCAATTAATCCGCCAAACACGCCGCCCCAAACGACTAACCAACCCAGATGACTTTTGATCATTTGCTGTATAATGTCTTTCACCATAGCAGGGGTTAATTCTTCTAAACGCTGTTCAACTAAGGTGTCAACTTTCGCCATCATTTCTTCGATATTTTGTTGAGAGCTAACATTAGCTTTAAGTTTCTCCGCAAATTGATCCGATTCAGTAATTTCTATCACTGAGCTTTTTAGTTTCTCAACAAAAGGTTCTTTTAATGGGAGGAGTGCAGCGTCGCCACCAAACATCTCTAACATGCCGCCAAATGAACTTTGTTTTATGGTTGCCACCAACGAATCAAACGCAGGCGTCATGTCGGTGTCAGCAATGATAGGTTTTAAATCAAAATGATGTGCTTGGCCGCTTTTTTCAGATAAAAACTTATTGAAGTTCTCAACGGTAAAGAACTGCTCCATGATCAAAGATTTAATTCCGGCTTTAAACTCTTTAAATTTAATTTGAATAATACCTGAGCCATATAAGCCCGGAATTTTTTCAAACAGCATGTGAACTGCTATCCAGTTTGTTAAGGCACCGGATAAAGCAAACAAAGCCATGGTTAATAACCAATTGATACTAAATAGCCAGCCTAAAACACAGGCTAAAGCAGCGATAAGGTTAGTGATGAAACTCTTGTTAAACATATAATTCCTAAAAGGTCGCATTTAATACAACAACATTATTAAATTCATTGCGACCTTTATAAGGGATTATTTCAGGAGTTCAAGCGGCATCGTCCTTTTCAATAACAAAATCAACTAAATTACCCTCATCGACGTTTTCAGTTTTGGCACTAACGTCTTCTAATAGAGTGGCAGATAGGGACTTTTCTGATATTTCGTTTTCACTGTCTAATAAGTCTGTTTGTTTGTCATTTTTGTTTTTTGATGATTTTTTATTCGTTGGACTTGGTTTTTTTTCGCTTGTAACGCAACTAAAACGTCTTCACGTTGTTTAGCTAAAAATATACTTAACTCTTCACATTGTTGTTCAGGTAAGTTAACAGTGGAGTTATGAAGGACTTCAAACATGGCATCGGCCATATCTAACATCTTGTCATAGTCGTCAGCCGAACGCTTATCAGTGAACGTCATAACTTCTTGCTCCTCATTATTTCTATTTGAACGTATAACTACATATCTGGTTTCAACAGCCATAATTAACTCCTAATTTTTAACTGGGTCAAAAACAAAAGACTGTTTAAATATACAGTAAAAGAGTGATGTGTAAAGTATTAGTTTGTTATGCATTATTTGGTAAACAATGCATATTAGAAATAGTCTTTTAGGTATAAAAAAAGGAAGCCTTAGCTTCCTTATTCAACAACACTGTAAACATCAATGTAATAATCTTGCTTTGATGGTGCCGTCGATTAACTTCAACTCTTTTAAGGCCATAGTTGAGTCTTCTGTTTCAACGTCTATTACAACATAACCTAATTTATCGTCTGTCTGTAAATACTGAGCGGCGATATTAATACCGTGCTTAGCAAACGATTCATTAATTTTAGTTAACACACCAGGTTGGTTTTTATGGATGTGCAACAAACGACTACGGCCAGACAATTCAGGTAATGAGGCTTCTGGGAAATTAACGGCACTAAGGGTAGAGCCGTTATCTGAGTATTTGGCAAGTTTGCCAGATACTTCAATACCAATGTTCTTCTGTGCTTCTTGAGTCGAGCCACCTACGTGTGGTGTTAATATTACGTTATCAAAGCCACGTAATGGTGATACAAACTCTTCATTATTTGATTTTGGCTCTACTGGGAATACATCAATGGCAGCGCCTGCGATTTTTTTACTCTCCAGTGCTTTTGCAAGTTGTTCAATATCAACAACGGTGCCACGTGATGCATTAATAAAAATAGCACCTTGTTTCATCTGAGCAAACTCTGTTGCACCAATCATGTCTTGAGTTTCATTAGTCTCAGGTACATGTAATGAAACCACGTCACTAATAGCCAATAATTCTTCAAGAGTTGGTACTTGTGTTGCGTTACCTAATGTTAGCTTAGTTTCAACATCAAAAAACTTAACTGTCATACCAAGGGTTTCAGCCAAAATACCTAACTGAGTACCAATATGACCATAACCGATAATACCTAATGTTTTACCACGAGCTTCAAAAGACCCCGTTGCAGATTTGTTCCAAATGCCTCTGTGTGCTTTGGCACTTTTTTCTGGAACACCACGGATAAGTAATAAAATCTCACCAAGAACTAACTCAGCAACCGAGCGTGTATTTGAATAAGGGGCATTAAATACAACGATGCCTTTTTCTTTTGCTGCATTTAAGTCAACTTGGTTAGTACCAATACAAAAACAACCAACAGCAATCAATTTATTAGCATGAGCAAATACTTTTTCTGTTAACTGAGTACGTGAACGAATACCAATAAAGTGCACGTTTTTGATCTTTTTCAATTAACTCGTCTTCAGGCAAAGAAGTCGTTATAAATTCAATGTTGGTATAACCTTGTTCGACTAAGGTATCTACTGAACTTTGGTGAAGGCCTTCAAGAAATAGAATTTTAATTTTGTCTTTTGCTAATGACACCTTGCTCATTGTTGTGTTTGCCTTTAATTAATTAGTATGTAAGGAGATTTAAGTTAGAATTAATACTCTATTTTGAGCAATTAATAAAGTTAATTATTGAATCGAATTAGTATATCTAATCCATTTTTGATAGGAATTTGAACGGGTTAAAAATTTATCGTAATAATAAAACTGCACCAATACGATGCAAAGCGTTATAAAACAAGGCTTACCACCAAAATCATTAATTAACGTTGATGGTAAGTAAGGATAACTTTATTTAAGAACGTTAATTCCGCTAGGTGAACCAACAATTACTATATCTGCAGGACGATGCGCAAATAAGCCATTAGTGACCACACCGACAAGGGCATTTAATTGTTCTTCTAGTTTTCTAGGTTGTGCTATTTGCATCCCGTATACATCTAAAATCACATTACCATTGTCGGTCACAACACCATCACGATAAACTGGCTCGCCACCTAACTTTACGATTTCACGAGCGACATAACTGCGTGCCATTGGGATAACTTCGACAGGAAGTGGGAATTCCCCTAAAAACTTAACTTGTTTAGATGCGTCTACAATACATACAAACTGTTTAGCGACGGCAGAGATAATTTTTTCTCTTGTTAGTGCCGCACCTCCGCCTTTGATCATTGCTTTGTCCGAATTTATTTCATCGGCTCCATCAACATACACATCTAATTGTGGCACGCTGTTTAGGTCAAAGACTTCAATGCCTAGGGCTTTGAGTTTTCTTGTGGAGTCTTCTGAGCTTGATACTGCACCTTGTATGGTATGTTTGATTGTACCAAGTGCTTCAATAAAATAACTGACCGTCGATCCTGTGCCAACACCAACAATGGTATCAGGTTTAACAAATTCTAGAGCAGCGTAACCCACTGCTTTTTTCATTTCATCTTGAGTCATTATTTTTCCATTGAAATTAATCGGTTGAGTGAATGTATGTTTGAGTATGCGGTATATCTTAATGGCTTGGAGTAATCAATATTTTGGTGTAATTATTTTTGTTGGGGTAATGATTAAGTCTAGCGGAATATCCCAAGATTGCTGAGGTAATTCAGACATCTTTTGGCAGTCGTGGGCTAACCCTATTAATTTAGGTTTATGTTCTAACGTATGTATTTTACTTAATGTTCGATCGTAAAATCCCCCGCCCATACCAAGTCGATTCCCTTGTTCATCAAAAGCAACCAAAGGCATAAAGATATAATCTATTTGAGACAACGAATATGTATTCTGTGCATTCAGCTTTGGTTCTAAAATAGCAAAGTTGTTTTCCACCATTTGGGAATTAACATCATAACGTTGGAAGTTTAAATAACCTTTTTTAAACGAATGCATTACCGGCAATAAAGTTACAACTTGATTTTGTTGGCAGTGTGCAATCGTTGGTAAGCTTGATACTTCACCATCATTGTCTAGGTATAAAGCGGCCACTTTATTAGCCGTTAGAAACGGTTTAATTTGATTGCACAGTTGTTCACCTGCATGCATTTGTTGCTCAGGTGTTAATGAATTTCGTTTACGACGAATGTCCTTACGTATCGTTTTGCGTAATTGTTCTGTTTGAATTAATGATTGATCATTCGTCATATTTATAATTAAATGTTAGATACTGTTTGGTTTATATACTATATAGATATAAAAGAAAGCCAAAGGGCCAATTTTAAAAATTGAGCTGGTTTATCTACTATATGTATTAAAACATTATTCCTTAACAAAATTAATTGGGAAGTAAAAAGAATTCAATGTGTGAACTCCTTGGCATGTCGGCAAATGTTCCGACCGATATCATATTCAGCTTTACCGGTTTAGTGCAACGTGGTGGCATGACAGGCCCACATAAAGACGGCTGGGGAATTACCTTCTATGAAGGTAAAGGATGTCGTACCTTTAAAGATCCAGCGCCTAGTTCTAATTCAAAAATTGCTAATTTGGTAATGGAATACCCAATTAAAAGTTGTTCAGTGATCTCCCATATTAGACAAGCTAATCGTGGTGGCATAAAACTAGAAAACACCCATCCTTTTATTCGTGAGTTTTGGGGACGTAACATTACGTTCGCTCATAACGGTCAATTGTCTGGTTATAAATCCCTACCTTTGTCTGACTTTATTCCAATTGGTGAAACCGATAGTGAGTATGCATTTTGTTGGATAATGGCTAAATTAAAAGAAAAATACCCTAACAAACCTAAAAACTGGCAAAGTGTATTTAGATATACCGCTAAATTGTGTAAACAACTTGATGAGTTAGGCGTGTTTAATGCTTTGATCACCGATGGCATTCATTTGTTAGCCTATTGCAGTAATAACCTTACTTGGATCACAAGAAAGGCCCCATTTGGTGAAGCAAATCTGATTGATAAAGATGTGTCGGTAAACTTTAGTGAAGTCACAACGGATAACGATATCGTCACTGTGATAGCAACAAGACCATTAACCGATAATGAATGTTGGACAACATTGGAACCTAAACAATGGGTTTTGTTTAAGGATGGCGTTAAGTTAAACTAACTTAGGTTAATTAATGGTCGTTTCTTCATATGAACTGATAACCAGATCATATTGTTCAACGCCTTTTTTCATACGCCATAAGCGCGCTAATGTGTGGTTTAATTCTGGAATAAACCACGCGTGTTGGGCGTAAAATTTATTTTTGTCGTAAACTCGTGCCACTTTAATAGTATTAAATCGTCCTAAACCTGTGGTTATCAATTCATGACCAATAACTTCAAATTCATAGACTTGTAACTTACCTGAGTTAGATACTATGGTGTATTCAAACTTAGTTTTGCCTACTGCTAAATCCGCTTGAATTTGCATATGCAAACTCATTTCATCTAACCAACCGTCTTCCCATGTATCTGGTGCTGGCGACTTTTTAGCTTTAGGATTTACGATTAGGGTATGATCTGGTTTAAATTGGATGTTGATCTCTTTGTCTTTACCTGTGCCTGTGCGTCCGTAGCTATAAGTTGAAGGCACTAATCGTCCATTATTATTGGTAAAGTGACTGATCTCTTTACGTGCATCAGAGAAGATCAGCCATTCAATATCACTTTCTAATGACAATGAAAATGTATTCCCTCCTAACGCTTTTAAACTTCTTTCCCCCCTAATTTGTCACCTTGACGATACATGTCGTACTTAGCCTCAAAAGGTTTGATAACAAATTCTTGTTCATTTGCATTCACAATTGAACAAGTAAATAAAAGGGCGAAACTTAGTATAAAAACGTTAAGACGATTAATCATCGTTGGCATATCCTTGCTCTGGCAGCAAATTATTATCTAGCAATGCTGAAAACGTATTCGATTTTTGTTCCATGGTCAATCTATCTTCGCACATCCATTTAACCACCATTGGGTAAATTTGATGTTCTTGATAGTGCACACGTTGCGATAAGGAGTCTATGTCATCATCTTCAAACACAGGAACTTTAGCTTGTAATATTACAGGCCCACCATCTAACTCTTCTGTAACAAAATGAACGCTACATCCATGTTCTTGATCTTTTGCATCAATAGCACGTTGATGAGTATCTAAACCTTGATATTTAGGTAATAAAGAAGGATGTATGTTGATTAATTTGCCCGCGTAATGGGATACAAAGTCCGCAGTTAAAATACGCATAAATCCAGCAAGTACCACAACTTTAGGTTGATATTTATCGATAATACTAACTAAAGATTGATCGTAATCATCACGAGAATCAAACTCTTTATGACTTAATACATGTGTTGGAATATTTGACCTAGCAGCACGTTCTAATCCGTAAACTCCGGCTTTATTCGATACAACTGCACTTATTTGGCCGTTAATTTTATTGTTTTCACAGGCATCAATAATGGCTTGTAAATTAGTGCCACTGCCGGAAATTAAAACAACAATAGAGGCTTTAGAAGCAGAAGGCGCGATTGCGCCTTCGTTATCAGACGAAAGAGTCTTAACAGGTTGAGTCACTGGTTATACTCCAGAGATTTCTACTTGTTCTTCACCGTCAGCAGCTTGTTGGATTTCGCCAATGTGCCAAGCATTTTCGCCTGCGTCTTTAAGAATTTGAATACTTGATTCTAAATCAGCACTATCTACAGCAATCACCATACCTACACCACAGTTAAAGGTACGATACATTTCATGTGTTTCAATGTTGCCGTTTTCTTGTAACCAGTTAAATACCGCAGGCCACTGCCAAGAGTCACCATTACAAACGGCTTTAGTATTGGCCGGTAATACACGCGGGATATTTTCCCAGAAACCACCACCTGTGATATGAGACAGAGCATGTACATCAACACTTTTAAGCAGTTTTAATACGGATTTTACGTATATTTTAGTCGGTTCCATTAACTGATCAGCTAATACTTTACCTTCATATTCTGCAGATAAGTCTGCACCAGAAACTTCAATAACTTTACGAATAAGTGAATAGCCATTTGAGTGAGGGCCTGATGAACCTAACGCGATTAATTGATCACCTGGTTTCACTTTAGTGCCGTCGATAACTTTTGCTTTTTCTACTACACCAACACAGAATCCTGCTAAGTCGTAATCATCACCTTCGTACATGCCTGGCATTTCAGCAGTTTCACCACCAATTAATGCGCAGTTTGACATCACACAACCGTCGGCAATACCACTAACCACATCAGCAGCGACATCAACATTAAGTTTACCTGTTGCGTAGTAGTCTAAAAAGAATAGCGGCTCAGCACCTTGAACGATGAGATCATTTACACACATTGCAACTAAGTCGATGCCTACTGTGTCGTGCTTTTTCAAATCAATAGCTAAACGTAATTTTGTACCAACACCGTCATTGCCGGCTACCAATAGTGGCTCGTCGTAACCTTTAGGGATTTGGCATAAACCACCAAAACCACCAAGTCCGCCCATAACTTCTGGACGAGTGGTGCGTTTTACCGCACCTTTAATTCGTTCGACTAACAGGTTTCCTGCATCGATGTCTACACCAGCGTCTTTGTAGCTTAAAGATTGATTATCGCTCAACGTTATTTCCTCAAATGTGGGGGTGATATCTAACTGAACTTGAATTTATGATGCCAAATTAGATATATAGACTAAACGGGCGGCATTTTATAACAAATTGGGGCAATATATAACCAAGAATTGTTATTTATATTGCTCTAAAATTAAATTTTTCAGTAATGTAGCGCCGGGGCCGAGTTTTATCGGATCTGGAATGATTAATTGGGTGATTATTGAACGCGTTTTTTGAGTGGTTAGCGGCACTTCCACTAATTCATGTTGAGCACCCGTTGCTTTAATAAAGTGCGTCGGGATCCAACAGAAACCTTGATTTCGTTTTAACAGGTCGATTGCGTGATAAAAATTAGTCACAGTCCAGCGTTGTTCTGCTTTTAACCAATTTGTATCGGCCTGTGGAGTTTTACCTGTATCACTAATTACTATTTGTAATTCATGTTCAAGTTCATTTAATGACACTTGTTTTCTGGATGCTAACTTGTGTCCTTTACCGCAATAACAAACAAAATTAACTTGTTCTAAACGGTCGCCATAATACCCTTCAGGTGGGATTGCGCCTATTACTAAGTCTGCGGTTTTGTTTAGTATGCTGTCGTTGGTACCTGTGATAACTTGGTCCGTAATACGAATCCTTGTGCCTCTGCTTTCAGGATAAAATTGTTCTAACGCAGAATAGAGTTTTTGTTTGGGATAAATGATCTCTGTGGTGATCTTTATTTCTGTTTCCCAGCCCAATGTCATGTTATCAGCAAGCTGTTCCATGTCTTCAATGTTTTGAGTAAGGGTTCTTGAACGCCTTAACATCACATTACCGGCATCAGTTAAAAAGGCTTTTCGGCCTTTAACTTCGAGTAATTGGACACCTAAAGTAGATTGTAATTTAGTGACGGCATGGTTAAGACTAGATTGACTTTTATTTAATGCAGTAGCAGCTTGTGCATACCCTCCAAAATCAACAACCGCTTGTAATATACGCCATTGTTCAATTGTTGTTTTGGGACGATAACTTGGCATATTAGTTATTGGCTATAAATATGGCACGAAGGGGAGCAGGGTAACCTTCAATGGTTTTAGTTGGATCGTTCGGATCTAAAAAATCTTCTAACGATTCAGTATCTATCCATTCGGTTTTACGTTGTTCATCCAATGTGGTTTGGTCAATGTTAACTAAACGTACATTTTTAAAACCAACTTTCTCTAACCACTTAGTTAATGCTTGGGCGCTTGGGATAAACCAAACATTACGCATTTTTGCGTATCTGTCTTGTGGCACTAAAACGGTATTTTCATCACCTTCAATAATAAGCGTTTCTAATACCAATTCGCCACCAGGAGCCAATTGTCTTTTTAATTGCTGTAAAAAATCCATTGGTGATTTACGGTGATACAGCACGCCCATAGAGAATACGGTATCAAAGGTTTTTAATTCTGGTAGATCGTCTATACCAAGTGGTAACAAGTTTACCTCTGGATTTTGCATAAAGTGTTGCACAGCCCAAAATTGAGCTAAGAATAATTGTGTAGGGTCAATGCCCACGACAAACTTGGCACCAGCCCCTTTCATTCGCCATAAGTGATATCCACTGCCACAGCCAACATCTAATACATATCTTCCCGTTAAATCTGAGATATGAGGAATTAAACGATCCCATTTAAAATCTGAACGCCACTCGGTATCAACATGAATACCATGTAGGTGATAAGGACCTTTACGCCACGGTTTCATTTGCATCAAATGGTGTGTGGTTTTTTTCTGTAGACCTTGACTCATAGTGTCGGTGGAACCAACGGAAACTGAGCTTTCAATATTAATATCTGACGGGACTACTTGTGGTAATAGTTCTATGTTTTTAACCCAATCTTTAAACTCACCATGCAGGGAATCTCGATACCAAGTGTTTAATTGGTTTGGTAATACATCTAACCAATGGGCAAGTTTGTTGTTGGCGATAACACTATAAAAGGTATTAAAAAAATGGGTCATAAATAGTCTTTAGATCTCTCGTTATTACTTGATGGCGATAAATGAAGCAAAGTTAAAGCACTGAAACCAAATAGAATGTTGTTTGAAACCAGCCGTTGCTAGTCGCTCTATATGCATTTGCTCAGTGTCTATTTTCATTACATTTTCTATGGCGCTACGCTTTTGGCTAATTTCTAATTCACTGTAACCATTTGCCCGCTTAAAGTCTAAATGTAGGTCATTAATCGCATTGTTAATTCCGGTATTTTCCCAACGTAGTTTTTCAGAAACAATCAAAATACCACCAGGTAATAAACTGTCGTAAATCTTTTGTACTAATGCTGCACGTTGTTCAGGCTCGATAAACTGCATAGTAAAGTTCATTACTACGACAGAAGCATTTACTAAAGGATAGTTTTGTATGTCGCCTAGTTCAATTGAGACAGGTACGTCAGACACATATGCTTTTATATGTAGTCGACACTTGTCGACCATAGCTTGGGAGTTATCAATACCAACTATTTGACAGTTTGGTTTAGTAACCGATTTTCGCATAGATAAGGTTGCGGCACCTAACGAACAGCCTAAGTCGTAGATATTACTATCCGCCTGATGAAACTGTTCACATAACTTACCAATCGTACTGACAATAGTGGCATAACCTGGAACACTTCTTTGGATCATATCCGGGAAAACTTCTACAACGGATTTATCAAAGGTGAAGTCGTCAACTTGTTTATGTGGCTGTGAATATATCTCGTCACGCATAAGAAGGTACTTTTTTACAAACAGAATTAATGGCCTATTTTATCTTAAATTGTGAATAACTGGCTATGAATTTGTTGAGTTTCTTTTTCCCGACAAAACACAGCTTATTAAATGACTCGATAGAAAAACAGTTTGTAAACTAGGTGGTTGTGCTGATCGATTGATAAAGTTAGTGAGAAATACTTCTACTTTAAGCGGTGACTTTATCGCTCAAGTCTTTATAATAAGCGCCATTTTATTGGATGTTCACCATCAAGTGTGGCCATCTTTTGTACAGATTAATTACAGCATAGGTAGATAAATGCGTTCTCATTATTGTGGTCAGCTTAATAAAAGCTTAGAAGGTCAAGAAGTTACTTTGTGTGGTTGGGTGAATAAACGCCGTGATCTTGGTGGTTTAATATTTATAGATATGCGTGACCGTGAAGGGATTGTACAAGCGGTTATCGACCCAGATGAAAAAGCAATTTTTGAACCTGCTAATAAATTACGTAATGAATTTTGCATAAAATTAACCGGTATCGTTCGTGCTCGTCCAGACAGCCAAATTAATAAAGATATGGCGACGGGTGAAATTGAATTGTATGTAAAAGATTTAGAAATTCTAAACGCATCTGCTCCAGTACCTTTGGACTTCAACCAAGATAACTCTGAAGAACAACGTTTAAAATACCGTTATTTAGACTTACGTCGTCCAGTAATGAACGAGCGTTTACAGTTCCGTTCTAAAGTTACGAGTGCGGTAAGACGTTATATGGATGATCACGGCTTTTTGGATATTGAAACGCCAATACTAACTAAAGCAACGCCAGAAGGCGCACGTGATTATTTAGTACCTAGTCGTACGCACAAAGGTCAATTTTTTGCGTTACCGCAATCACCTCAGCTATTTAAGCAGCTATTAATGGTGGCGGGTTTTGACCGTTATTATCAAATTGTTAAATGTTTCCGTGATGAAGATTTACGTGCTGACCGTCAGCCTGAATTCACGCAAATAGATATTGAAACGACCTTTATGTCTGGCAAAGAAGTCATGGGCATGACTGAAGGCATGGTTAAGTCGGTATTTAAAGAATTGTTAGATGTTGACTTGGGTGAATTCCCGTCAATGACCTACTTAGAAGCAATGACGCGTTTTGGTTCTGATAAACCAGATTTACGTAACCCATTAGAATTAACCGACGTTGCTGATTTATTAAAAGACGTAGATTTTAAAGTATTTAGTGGTCCAGCTAACGATGAAAAAGGTCGTGTGGCGGTAATTAAAGTACCTACCGGCGCTTCTTTGTCTCGTAAACAAATTGATGACTATGCAGCATATGCTGGTAAATATGGCGCTAAAGGTTTAGCTTGGATCAAAGTAAATCAAGCTAACAATGGCCTTGAAGGTTTACAATCTCCAATCCTTAAATTCTTATCTGCAGATGTCGCGAAAGCTATTGTCGAAAGAACGGGCGCTCAAGATGGCGACATCTTATTGTTTGGTTCTGACACTTATAATGTGGTTACTGATTCATTAGGTGCATTACGTTTGAAACTAGGTGAAGATTTTGGCTTAGTTGAAGACAAATGGGCACCATTGTGGGTTGTTGACTTCCCAATGTTTGAAGAATTAGAAGGCGGTGCATTAACACCGCTTCATCACCCGTTTACGGCACCAAGTAATATGACTCCAGAAGAGTTAGCTGCTAACCCAGCAACGGCATTATCTGATGCTTATGACATGGTATTAAACGGTTGTGAGCTAGGTGGTGGTTCTGTTCGTATCCATAAACAAGATATGCAAGCCCAAGTATTTAAAATTTTAGGCATTAGCGATGAAGAAGCTGAAGAGAAATTTGGTTTCTTATTAGAAGCATTACAATATGGTGCTCCACCACATGCTGGTTTAGCATTTGGTTTAGACCGTATGCTTATGTTAATGGTTGGCGCAGAGTCAATCCGTGATGTTATGGCATTCCCTAAAACATCAACAGCGGCTTGTCCGTTAACATCAGCTCCAGGTTTTGCTAATCCTGCGGCATTAGAAGACTTAGGTATTAATGTAATTAAAAAAGCAGATTAACTGTTTAATTACATAATTAATTCAATTGGTATAATACAAAGCCAGTTATTTAGATATAACTGGCTTTGTTGTTTTTACACATGTGATAAGTTAATTTTGCAAAGGTTGCATATCAGTTCATGGCGAGTTTAAGGTAATAATGACAATAATTTTAGGTATCGATCCCGGCTCTCGAATTACAGGGTATGGGATTATTCAGCAGCAAGGTTCTAAATTTCATTACATTGGTAGTGGCTGTATTAGGACGCCGGATGCTGATTTGTCTATTAAACTGGATACGATTTTTGCAGGCGTATCAGAAATCATCAAACAATACACCCCTGACACTTTTGCCATTGAACAAGTGTTTATGGCGCATAATCCAGATTCAGCATTAAAGTTAGGTCAAGCTCGTGGTAGTGCGATCGTTGCCGCCACGCAAGGTAAGTTACCTGTGTTTGAATATTCTGCAAGGCAAATAAAACAAGCCGTTGTAGGCAGTGGTGCCGCGGATAAAAGCCAAGTCCAACATATGGTCCAGCAAATTCTTAAATTGGATGGTAAACCACAAGCGGATGCTGCAGATGCATTAGCTGTAGCGATTTGTCATGGTAATACTAATCAAAGTTTGATTAACATGGCAGGTGTTGCACGTAAAACGGTACGAGGGCGTTTACGAAGATAACAATAGATTCAGCGGCTTAATTGGGTTGATAACTTTTAAGGTACTCAGAAACAAACTGTTTTGCGTCTTCTAATTCATCAAACAACACATCGCTTAAAGGCTCTGTCACATTAATACTGTCCCTAAGCTTTTTTACTTGAGAAATGGCGATAGCTGATTTTAAAACATATGCAGATTTTACACAGCCTGCATTATGGAAGTTTTGGCCAACGATGAATAGCTCTTTTAACGCATCTGGCGTCGCGGCATCGGCTTGCTCTGAATAACTAACATATCCCCAATGTGGTGTTTTAATCTTAGTTAAAGCGACTTCGGAGGCTTTGATAAAGTAAGAGACTATTCCGCTGGAAATTGCCCCTTTAAACTGTGCGACCATAATATTATCTTCAATAGTGAGGCTAACACTTCCAAATTGGTTTTTATAAAAAAGCACAGACATGATTCTCACTAAATATAATATTTTGCAGCTAGATAACAACTTGATTAATTATACATCAAAAATAAACCGCGATAACTAAATCTTTTAGATTTACACTTTCAACTTCCCTGATAACTGGGTATATTTACAGTAATTGCGAATAAACAAAGATCAAACACATGATTGGACGATTAACCGGCGAAGTCGCTGAAAAACAAGCCCCTGATATACTGCTCGACGTAAACGGCGTTGGGTATGAAATTCAAATGCCATTAACTAGCTTTTATGAACTCCCCGATAAGGGCGGAAAAGCGACTATATACACGCATTTTGTGGTGCGTGAAGATGCACAGTTATTGTATGGATTTGCATCCAAACAAGAACGCAGTTTATTTAGATTATTAATCAAAGCAAATGGGGTAGGCCCTAAGTTGGGATTAACAATTTTGTCTGGCTTAACCGCCGAGCAATTTGTTACTTGTGTTGAACACGATGACGTGACCACGCTTGTTAAATTGCCTGGTGTTGGTAAAAAAACCGCAGAACGTTTGTTAATTGAAATGCGAGATCGGATCAAAGCGTTGGATGTTTCTCCTGAATTTATGCCAAAAATGTCAATGGAATCATCTTTATTAAAAAGTAGTCATTCAGAATTTGATGATGCAGTTTCTGCCTTAAGCTCATTAGGGTATAGTTCGCAACAAGCAAATAAAGCAGTAAAATCCGTTTATGTTGAAGGTGAAGACAGTGAAATGTTGATCCGTAAAGCACTTAAGAATATGTTGTGATGCAATTAACAGTAGTAAAGGTTTCTAATGATTGATGCAGATAGGTTAGTGGGTGCAGAAGCCGTTCGGGAAGATGAAGTCATTGACCGAGCCATTCGTCCTAAATTACTCGAGGATTATCAAGGTCAACCTCATGTGAAAGATCAAATGTCGATCTTTATAGAAGCCGCGACCAAACGCTCAGAAGCACTTGATCACTTGTTAATATTTGGACCTCCTGGTTTAGGTAAAACGACGTTAGCAAACATTGTGGCAAATGAATTAGGTGTGAGTATTAAAACCACCTCTGGACCAGTGTTAGAAAAAGCAGGTGATTTAGCAGCCTTGTTAACTAATTTAGATGAAAATGACGTTTTGTTTATTGATGAAATTCATCGTTTAAGTCCAGTTGTGGAAGAGATTTTATATCCTGCAATGGAAGACTATCAGCTAGATATCATGATAGGTGAAGGGCCTGCCGCACGTTCCATTAAATTAGACTTACCTCCTTTTACACTCATCGGTGCAACCACGCGAGCTGGCGCATTAACCTCTCCGTTAAGAGATAGGTTTGGTATTGTCCAACGATTAGAGTTTTATAAAATTGAAGACCTAGCAAACATCATCATGCGTTCGGCAAATGTACTTAATATGGAGATGTGCGAAGTGTCGGCGTTAGAAGTTGCTAAACGTGCTAGGGGAACTCCTCGTATTGCAAACCGTCTACTAAGGCGAGTAAGAGACTTTGCTGATGTAAAAAATGAGGGTGTGGTAACAGTAGAGATAGCTAAAGATGCACTTGAAATGGTCAATGTTGATAGCCAAGGTTTTGATTATATGGATAAAAAGTTATTACTTACCATGATTGAAAAATTTGATGGTGGACCGGTAGGATTAGATAACATTGCAGCCGCCATTGGAGAAGAACGTGACACCATTGAAGATGTAATAGAACCATATTTAATTCAACAAGGTTATTTACAACGTACACCAAGAGGCAGAATTGCATCACCTAGGGCTTATACTCATTTAGGTTTTGATTTACCAGACCGTGAAAGTTAAAGCGGTCTGAGTGTGTAAACACTGTTTAAGCTTAAGTTTGAGGCAAAAAAAAACCCATTCAATAAGAATGGGTCAAAAGGAATAAATTCCAGGGAACATGAATAGAAGAAGTTACATAAATTAGTTACTTCGATTCTGAGTGGCTAGGCCGCCTCAGAAGATGCGAGCATTATAGAGACTAGAGTAAATACTTCAAACTAGAAAAATTGTTTTTTTGCATTATAAAAACTAATGTCAAATTGAGTGGGTTGTTCTGTATAAGCAATGTATAAAGTAAAAAAATAAATTGTAGGCCTTTATTAATAGTGTGTTGAATTATTTGTTTAAATATTAAACGCGTTAGTAATACTAATAACAATTATATTTTTTAATAATGGTATTTACATCGAATGGATATTCAAAAATCAAAGTGTTTAACGGATATTTATGCATAAAATATTACTAAGTAGGAGTTAGGTTGGGCTTTCAATTTCCGATACGAGTGTATTACGAAGACACAGATGCTGGCGGTATTGTCTATCACGCCAATTATTTAAATTTCTGTGAAAGAGCGCGTACTGAATATTTACGGTATTTAGGTATTGAACAAGATAGATATCTTAAGCAGAATATAGCCTTTGTGGTCAAGACGATGGAAATTGACTTTCGTCACGCTGCAAGATTTAATGAAATGCTTACTGTTGAAACCAATATTGTCCGGCTAAAACGAGCAAGTGTTGAGTTTTTACAACAAGTGATAAATGAAAATGAGCAACTTGTTTTTGTCGCAAAAGTACAAGTTGCATGTATTAATTCTTCGGTTATGAAGCCTATGGCAATACCGGCAGATATTTTAGAGGTTTTACAAAGTGCAAGCTGATATAAGTTTTTTTGGATTGTTTTGGGAAGCAAGTTTTATTGTAAAGCTGGTGATGTTAACTTTATTAGGTTTATCTATCGCATCATGGGCTTTAATTTTTCAACGTAGAAATGTATTGGCAAACGCAGAAAAACAGTCTAAAGAATTTGAACAACGTTTTTGGTCAGGTGTTGATTTAGGCCGTTTGTATAGTGAAATTACCGCTAAAGCTAGTTCCACTGGTTTAGAGTCCCTATTTAAAGATGGATTTAAAGAGTTTGCACGCTTAAAGAAAAATAGCGTTGGTGGCGTTCAGGTTTATATGGAAGGCACACACAGAGCTATGCGTGTTCGCCTTTCAAAAGAAACCGAATCCCTTGAGAGTCATTTGAGTTTCTTGGCTACCGTAGGATCAATTAGCCCGTATATTGGTTTGTTTGGTACCGTTTGGGGGATCATGAATGCGTTTTTAGCATTAGGTCAAGTTCAACAAGCAACATTGAGTATGGTTGCACCAGGTATCGCTGAAGCTTTAATCGCGACGGCTATGGGACTATTTGCAGCTATACCATCAGTACTAGCTTATAACAGCTTTGCTCGTCGAGTTGAAATGTTAGAAACTAATTACATCAACTTTATCGAAGAATTCTCCAACCTTCTACATAGAGAAGTTACAGCAAACGTTGCGGTATAAATAAATTATGCAAATTATTCGAACTAAACGTAAACCTGTGGCCGAAATAAATGTTGTGCCATATATTGATGTTATGTTGGTGTTGTTGATCATATTTATGGTGACAGCACCATTGGTGACTCAAGGTGTCAAAGTCGACTTGCCAAAAGCGACAGCCGAACCTTTAGATCAAGATTCAAAACCACCTATGATTGCCTCTATTAATGCGAAAGGTGAATACTTTTTAGCAACAGGTAGTGATAAAAATGAACCTATGTCAGCAACCGATTTAGCTGTGGTGGTTGCTGCTCGCTTACAAGTTGATCCAGACACACCTGTTATTGTTAAAGCCGACCGTTCGATTGAATATAATTATGTGATTGAATTAATGACATTATTACAAAGAGCGGGTGCCCCTTCGGTAGGATTAATGACGGAGCCTAAACAATAATGCAAGTAGGTGAATATATCATTCATATAATCAAATCTTTTGGTGTTCATATTTTCTTTGGCGTTATTTTAGCGCTAAGTTTTAACTTCACCGCACCTGAGAAAGAACCTGAAGTTCCCGAAATTTCAGCTATTGATGCTGTCGTTATCGATCAGGCGTCTTTGGATAAACAAGTTAGTAAGATTAAACAACAAAAGTTAGATGCAAAAGCTGCAGAAGAAAAACGTGTTAAAGATCTTGAAGTGAGAGCTGAAGAAGCTAAAAGAAATTTACAAAAGCTTGAAAAGCAGAAAACCAATAGTGAACGTGCTGCAGCAGATGCCAAAAAGAAAGCCGCTGAAGAAAAGAAAAAAGCGTTAGCTGAAAAACGTAAAGCTGAAAATGCGACACAAGAACGTATTAAACGTGAAAAAGAAGCAGATAAAGCGCAAAAAGAAGCCTTAGCTGCAAAAAGAAACAAAGAAGCGCAAGAAAAAGCGGCTGAAGATGCGAAAAAGAAAAAAGAAGCAGAGCAAAAAGCATTAAAAGAAGCTGAAGCAGAACGCATAAGAAAAGAAGAAGAAGCTAAACGAAAAAAAGAACAAGAAATACAAGAGGCCAAAGAACAAGCCATCAGAGAGAAAATGATGCAAGAGCAACTGGCCCAAGAACAAAGTGCTCGGAATAAAATACGTCAAAAATATGTACTAACTGAAAAACAAAAGTACACTGCGTTAATTATGGGACGTATCCAACAGTATTTAATTGTTGATGATTCTATGAAAGGTCAATCGTGTAGTTTAAATATTAAACTTGCATTTAGTGGACTGGTGACAAGTGTTAACATCATTTCAGGTGATAACAAAGTGTGTAAAGCAGCCGAACGTGCGGTGCTAAAAGCGGAAACATTACCAGTTTCAAAAGAACCAGATGTATATCAAGAATTAAAAGACATCAGTCTTAAAGTGGAGCCAAAGTTATAATATGAATCGAATAGGTTTAGTCATTTTATCAATCATTTGTTTAGTGTGGACACAACCAACATTAGCAAAGTTAGAAATTGTTATTACAGAGGGCGTTAACACAGCTCGTCCAATTGCAATTGTACCTTTTAAATATAACGGCACAGCAACGTTACCTTTAAATTTAGCTGAAATTGTAGCTGCGGATTTAATGCGTAGCGGTAAATTTAACCCTATTAAACAAGAAGACATGCCACAACTACCGCAAACCGATGGCGAAGTGGATTATTCATCTTGGGTATCAACGGGCGTTGAAGCTATATTAGTGGGCACAATAGAGGACGATACGTTAGATCGTTTTACGGTCAATTTTGAATTGATTGATGTACTTCGTGGTCAGATAACGGGTGGGAAAGTACAAGCATTAAAAGATGGTCGGTTAATAGAAACAAAAGACCATATTATGTTTGAACGAAAAGTAATCATTGCCACAAGCCAATTTAGATTTTATGGTCATAGGATCAGTGATATCGTTTATGAACAATTAACTGGCGAACGTGGCGCTTTTTTAACAAAAGTAGCCTATATAACCATTGAATATGAAGACTTATACCCATATAAATTAGTCGTTGCTGATTATGATGGGGCAAACGAGATTGAATTAGTTAAGTCACCAGAGCCATTAATGTCTCCTTCATGGTCACCTGATGGTAAAAAGTTAGCATACGTTACCTTCGAAAATAACCGTTCTCAGGTGTATGTCCAAGATATCTATACAGGTAAGCGTGAGTTAGTGACGTCTTATGAAGGAATTAATGGCGCGCCTAAGTGGAGTCCAGACGGTCAAAGTTTAGCGATGGTGTTATCAAAAGATGGTAATCCAGAGCTGTATTTATTGCAGTTAAGCAATAAAACATTGACTAGATTGACTAATCATAGAGCAATAGATACAGAACCTAGTTGGGCTCCTGATGGAAAATCAATAGTATTCAGTTCAGAACGTGGTGGTAATGCGCAACTTTATAGCGTAAATTTAGCAACTAAGCGAGTGAAACGCCTAACATTTGATGGTGATATGAATTTAGGTGGGTCGATAACGCCGGATGGAAAACATCTAGTTATGGTAAATAGAACTCGTGGTAATTATCATATTGCCAAAACAGAATTAGAGTCAGGAAACTTTCAAGTACTGACAAAAACTAGGCTCGATGAGAGTCCTAGTGTAGCGCCAAATGGATCAATGATTATATATAGTACTATGCACGGCAGTGGACAAGTATTAGCATTGGTCTCAATTGATGGACGCTTTAAAGCGAGATTACCGGCTTCAAAAGGGCAAGTTAAGTCGCCTGCATGGTCGCCATTTTTAAATTAACAACGTTTTATAAGGGTATATACAATGCAATTCAGTGCAATTACCAAAGGGTTACTAATCGCTATTCCTGCTTTAGTTTTAACAGCATGTGGCGCAACATCTGATTCATCAGCTGGAAAGTCACAAACTACTAACGCAGAAGCGGAACAAGCGCAAACTGAGGGTATGGATACTCAAACTGGCACAGTAGATACTGTTCAAGTTGATACTTTAGAAGTTGCTAAAACGCCTGAAGAAATTCAACAAGAAAAGTACGATACTTTACGTCAGCAACAAACTGTTTATTTTGATTACGACACTGCAAGTGTTGATGGCGAATACATGGAATTGTTACAAGCTCACGCAGATTATTTAACAAAAAATCCTGCTGCTAAAGTAATGATCGAAGGTCACTGTGACGAACGTGGTACTCCAGAGTACAACATCGCACTAGGTGAACGTAGAGCAAAAGCTATTGTTCAATATCTACAAAGCTTAGGTGTTTCTGCTAGCCAAATGACAACTGTCTCTTACGGTGAAGAAAAGCCAATTGATTTGTCTCGTACAGACGCTGGTTTCTCTAAAAACCGTCGTGCTGTTTTAGTATATTAATAGGTAAAAACTACACAATATGAAATTCTCTTTAATTTCTTTACTTGTAGTGACTGGTGCAGCGTATTCTGCTGCACCAAACAACGATATTTCGACCTCTGCCATGGCCGAGCAACTTCAACAATTAAAACGGTTGATGCAAGCTCGTGGTGCGGCTCAAGTGAATCTGCAGCAACAAGTCATTGAGTTGCAAGATGAACTTAGTGCATTAAAAGGTGAGTCGGAAACCCATGCTCATAAATTAGATCAAATTGTTGAACGTCAAAGAGAACTCTATATAGAGATTGAACGTCGTTTAACTAATATACAAGCTCCCCAACAGGCTCCAGTTGCAGTTGTTGATACAACGTCTTCGGCTGAAAGTTCTTATGGTGTCTCGTTAAGCGAAAGTGAAGCGTATGACCAAGCGGTAAATTTGATTCTTAAAGAGCGTCGTTACGATGAAGCCATTCCTGAATTTAAACGTTTTATTAAAAGTTTCCCTCAATCTGTTTATATCGCCAACGCACATTATTGGTTAGGACAGTTGTTGTTTAATAAATCATTGTTTAGTGATGCTAAAACTCACTTTGAACAAGTTATTCGTTTCTATCCAGATTCAAGTAAACGAAGCGACTCTATGCTTAAACAGGCAACTGTAATGCAGAAATTGGGCGACCAAGCTGCGGCAAAAGCGCTTTTTGAGCAAGTTATCAGCGAATATCCAGATTCAACATCAGCCTCATTAGCCAAATCAAGATTAGCTGGTCTTTAAATAGATAATTGTATTTTTTGAGCAGTTTGATTAAAAATAAGGCTAAAAGCTCGATAATTAAAATATTTGCTAAAATAACTTGCACAGTAAATTTAAATAAGTATTATATGCGCCCGCACCAACAGGAAGATTAATCTTCTAAATTGATGCGGATAGAGTGGGTCATTAGCTCAGTTGGTAGAGCAGTTGACTTTTAATCAATTGGTCGATGGTTCGAATCCATCATGACCCACCACTCTTTTTCCTGATATGGGTCATTAGCTCAGTTGGTAGAGCAGTTGACTTTTAATCAATTGGTCGATGGTTCGAATCCATCATGACCCACCATCAGACAAAAGAGTAACAAGTAAAAGTATTAAAGTGGGTCATTAGCTCAGTTGGTAGAGCAGTTGACTTTTAATCAATTGGTCGATGGTTCGAATCCATCATGACCCACCACTTTAATATCCCTCTTTAGTATGCAAAATCCCGTTATAAATTCACAACATCAAATTTGTTATCTCAAGTGACTTTTGAGAAATATCCGGTATAATCCCGCAAAATTTCAAAACATCTACACGCCATGAATCATATAGAAACTGTGCAACAAGAATATCCATTTCCTGCTAAACCAGCAGTGTTAAATGAAATTGAAAAACAAGAGTACAGAGATCGTATTAAATCTTTATTAAAAGAAAAAAATGCGGTGTTAGTTGCTCATTATTATACAGATCCTGAAATTCAAGCTTTAGCTGAAGAAACGGGCGGTTGTGTAGCAGATTCATTAGAAATGGCTCGATTTGGTAATCAGCACGCCGCAGATACATTAATTGTAGCTGGCGTTAAGTTTATGGGTGAAACTGCTAAAATCTTAACACCAGAAAAAACGGTGTTAATGCCAACATTAGAAGCGACGTGTTCTTTAGATTTAGGTTGCCCAATTAAAGAGTTTTCTGAGTTTTGTGACCAACACCCTGATCATACAGTTGTAGTATATGCTAATACATCTGCCGCGGTTAAAGCTCGAGCGGATTGGGTGGTGACATCCAGTATTGCTTTAGACGTTATTGAATACATTGATGCGCAAGGTAAACCAATTATATGGGGTCCAGATCGTCATTTAGGCGGGTATATTAATAAACAAACTGGCGCTGACATGTTGTTATGGAACGGTGAGTGTATCGTCCATGATGAGTTCTCAGCAAAAGCGTTGTTAGATCTTAAAAATGTCTACCCTGATGCAGCAATCTTAGTTCACCCAGAATCTCCAGCATCGGTTGTTGAACTTGCTGATGCTGTTGGCTCAACATCACAGTTAATAGCTGCATCGACAAAAATGGAAAACGATACCTTTATTGTTGCCACAGACCGAGGTATCTTTTATAAGATGCAGCAAGCGAACCCTGAAAAAACCTTTATTGAAGCTCCAACGGGCGGTAACGGTGCAACGTGTAAAAGTTGTGCTCATTGTCCTTGGATGGCAATGAACGGCTTAAAAGCGATAGAAGAAGCACTTACTGATGCAACAGGGCATGAAGTCTTTGTTGCTGAAACGTTAGCTGAGCAAGCAATGAAGCCGTTAACTAAAATGCTTAACTTTGCCGCTGACGCTAAAGTAACCGTAAAAGGCAATGCGTAAGGAATATAGCTACGAGTATGTAGTGTCGAGTAATGAGATGCGAGCTCCGTGAAAAAAATGGTGTTAGCGTTGAGTTAGAGTGAAATATAACCAGTTGTTTAGACAGGTTAGATTTCTTCTTGTTATTAGCGCCGTAATTCAATATTATGGCGCCGCTTATTAAATCCTATTAATAAGCATTGCGGAGAGGTGGCTGAGTGGCTGAAGGCGCACGCCTGGAAAGTGTGTTTAGGGTAAAACCTAACGAGGGTTCGAATCCCTCTCTCTCCGCCATTTCAAAGCTTCTGTATTTTATATCCCTTATATCCAACTATCATTTAACCTCATATATCTTGTTTTATTAGCATTTAAATACGAATTCAGTACTTACTCTTTAATATAACTCCTAATTAAAAATTGTGTTTTAAAACCCAACTTATCATAGAGGGGTTTACCGGCTTTTGATGCTTGTAAAACAATGGAAGACGCGCCCCATGTTTTGCATAAGTAAATTAACTCTAGCATTAACAAACGTGCTATCCCTTTTCCTTGAAATTCGGTCGATACACCAACTTGATGCACCCCGATTATATTTTCCGTTTTATATAATAGGCCAGTCGCTACAGCTTGTTCATTGTAATAGGCCAAGTAGAACTGCATGTTTGGGTCATCAATTAAATTTGCAATCACGGACAGTTCAATTTTATAACCAAAGGCTTTACTAGCAATCGTAACCCACAAGTTAATTTCGGCAATCTTGTTGATCCTTTTAACAATAAAGTGGGGTTGTGATTGTTCAATGATCGATGAGCTAAATTTTTCGCGTGGTAAATACATCGCGGTTTGTTCAAGCTGACATTGCCAGTTGTGATTTATTAGATGTGTTTCTAATGGATTTTGATTTGTGATCCTCGGATTAATTTTATTTCCGTCAAATATTGGCCATACCGATAATATGGTTGATTTTTCCAATTTTGTTAACCAAGCATGATCATCCGAGCAGGTGTCGCTTTCTATCCAGCAGCGATGAGGCCAGCCATTGTTTATATGAATAGTCGATGAATAAGTGTTCGTTAAGCTTGTTTTTTGTTGCAGCTCGTTTGCACCGTATTTTTTCCATAATTGAGTAAGGTTAAAAATATTAGCTAGATCAATGTGCATATCCAGACTCCGAATTGATTAATAAAACGCTGATGATCAACAATGCAGCCCCAACTAATTTTTCAAAATTGATTGGTTTTTCAGGGAAGTTAAACCAACCGAAATGGCTGATTAACATGGCAAATAATATTTGACCTGCTAATGCAAAGGACATCATCGAGCCAACGCCAATTTTGGGAATTAAATAATAAAATACACCAACGCCAAATGCACTTAACATACCTCCGGTAAACCAAAGGTAAGTTGGAACGGCCTTAATATCTATTATGTTTGGGTATTGATTGCTGTTAGAAAACATAGCGGACACTGTAAAAATAAAAGCAACCAAAAAGGCGATGCTCGTGCCCAACATCGAATTTTTAAGTAATACGCCAAGTTGAGCATTCATTGTCGCTTGTACTGCAATAGCGGCCCCTGCAGTAAATGCAAGTAAGTATAAAATATTCATAATAACGCTCCGTCATCCATTGTGGATCCAATTAGCTTTTAAAGATCATCAGCTCATCAAAAGCGAACCTTACTTTTGGCATTGCGGCTTGTGCGTCGTCTTGGCTACGATAACCAATAGGGCAAATGACGGAGGCTGTTAGTCCTTCACTTTCTAACGCAAGAATGGAATCGTATTTTGTTGTGTCAAAACCAGTCATCGGGCAAGTGTCTATTTTCATTGCGGCTGCACAAGTTATAAAATTGCCCAGTGCTATATACGCTTGTTGATGCGCCCACTGCTGTTTTTGTTCATCGCTTTTTTGCTTTAATGCCATTTTCATATGATTGGCATACGGGGCTAATTGCTCAGACGTTGAATTGGTTATTTGATTATGTTTTGTAATATAGCGGTCAACGGTTGCATTACCTATTTCAGTTTGAGCTGCAAATATAATTAAGTGTGAACTATTTGCTACTTTATCTTGCCCGTATGAATAAGGCACTAGTTGCTGCCGGATAACGGCGGACTCAATAACGATTATTTTATAAGGCTGTAATCCATAAGAAGAAGCACTTAAACGAGTTAACTCTAGCAGTGTGTTTAGGTTCTGCTGTGAAACTTTTTGTTCGGAAAACTGTTTGACTGAATAGCGCCACTGTAATGCGTTTTCTAATTCCATCTTATACCTTCTTTATTTTGTTGTGTTAAATGCTCGGTAGTAAAGCCGAGAGGGCTTAACGACTCAGCGAAGAAACGCATATTAAAGAGGGCTTAAGTGAAACTCATTTACATAGGTTGATATTTAGATAAATAAGCAGAAGTTAAATGTTTTTTCTAATTCGACTTAATTGGGTAGGGGTAATACCTAGATGAGAGGCTATATGGTATTGCGGTAATCGATGGACAAGGTTGGAGTATTGTTCAACAAATTGTAAATAACGAGCTGTGGCATCACGTTGTACGATTTCTATTTCGCGTGCTTCTTTCGCTAATACCCAGTTTTTTTCTAAGTAATAGATTTGAAATAGTTTTAATTCGTGATTTTCAACAAGAAGTTTCCGATAGGCTTTAAAATCTATTTCAATAATTAATGAATCTTCCAACGCCTCACAAGCTAACATAGATGGTGTTGATGTTAGCAAAGCGGTCATTGAACCTGGGAACATGCCTTCATCAAAAAATACTTTGTTGTACTCATTGCCTTTTTCATCAAAAGTAAAGCCTCGGATTAAGCCCTGATAAAGGTACGCATAAGAAGTAGGAACTTTATCCAGGTGATAAAGCGTCTGCTGTTTATTAATCGATCTCAATTTACAAATCGCTTTAAACTCAGACCAAGTATTATAACTGATTGGTGCGTATGACGTAAGAGAAGCTCTTAAAGCGTTAAACGCAGAATTTATCTCAATCTCAGACATATAACATTATATTTAACCTAAAAATCAATGATATCGGTATGCTTTAACAAAATACAGCCTTTAGTGAAAAGATAAACAGGCAGTGAATAACAAGTAAAAGTCGAGTTAATAAAACGTTGTAATTTTATTATTCACTTTCTATTAAAGATTAGGGGGAATAAGGGGAGTAGCCCAATTTCTACAATTATTAGTTGCGATTAACTCAATGCAATAAAATATATTGTAGGTATCCTTGTTTTATTTTCTAGGTTGAACAAGCTACTTTTCTTATGTTATCAATTCAAGCGTTAGAGCACCCCAAAATCCAAGTGAAACAATGGACATTAACGCTAGGTGAGTCCTGTGCGGTATTAGGTCGAAATGGTGCTGGTAAGCAATATCTTGATATGATTTTGACTGGAGAGTTAACGACACAAATAAATGCTGATACGCTTATTCTGCCAGACGTGAATGACGTTGCTCTCATTTCTCATGAATCCATTGTAGCTGTTTATGAACATGAATTATCAATAGAACAAACCGATATGACGGATGAATTTGACTTTGGCACGCCGGTAAAAGAATTTTTACCTAAACACGAATTGAACAATGACATTATTGATAGATTTAACCTTAGGCATCGTTTAGACACTGGGTTTCGGTTGTTGAGTTCCGGAGAGGGGCGAAAGTTATTCATTATTAAAGCCCTGCTGGAAAAGAAAAAGTTACTTGTATTGGATAACCCATTTGATGAGCTTGATCTGCAATCTAGAGCCGATTTAGCCCAGCAGTTAAGTCAGTTATCAGGTATGGGCATATCCGTTATTTTTATGCTCAATAATCCAGTGGATATTCCTGTTTGGGTTACAAATTTGATGTTACTTCAAACAGGAAAACTTTTGTCATTATCTCATTTAACTGAACGTGAACAACAAACGACGCTAGAGCAGGCGTTTTCGGTAACCGATCTGGATGAGGCATTTATAAAAAACAACTTTCAATCTCAAACTCTTGAGTTAAATCCTTTAGTGAAAATAATAGAAGCTACGGTAACGTTAAGTCGAAAAGTTATTTTCGAAAACCTAAGTTTAACCATTTTACCAGATCAGCATACATTAATTATTGGTCCTAATGGTTGTGGTAAATCAACCTTGTTAGGGCTTATAACTGGGGATAATCCACAATGTTATAGTAACAATGTTACCGTAATGGGTTATAAACGTGGATCAGGGGAATCCATCTGGGATGTGAAAAAACACTTAGGGATAGTGAGTCCGGATTTACATAGGAACTACCGGGTAAATAGTTCGGTTTTGACCATTGTCCTTTCGGGATTCAAAGATTCAATTGGCTTGTATTCACAAGTGACCAGCCTACAAAAACAAGTGGCTATTGACTGGATAAAACAGTTTGATTTATTTAATAAAGCTAACGAACCATGGCAGTCATTAAGTTATGGGGAACAACGATTAGTCTTAATTGCCAGAGCACTAGTTAAACAGCCTAAATTATTGGTACTTGATGAGCCTACCCAAGGACTAGATCAAGCAAATCGATCGCTAATCCTTCAGTATTTAACAAAGATCGCAGAACTAAAAGTGTCAACCATAGTAATGGTAAGTCATCGTGTCGATGAGCATTTACCTTTGTTCTCACAAGTTATTAAGTTTTAATGGCTGTTATCGTCGTTAGATTAAGTGCATAAAAAACCGAGCTTACCGCTCGGTTTTTAATCAAATAAAAGTAGTGTTATCTGCTAATTAAGCTAAGTCAAACCTGTCCAAGTTCATTACTTTTGTCCAAGCTTTGACAAAGTCTTCAACAAATTTCACTTTCGCATCGTCACTGGCGTAAACTTCAGCGATGGCTCTTAATTCAGAGTTTGAACCAAAGGCTAAATCAACGCTCGTTGCAGTCCATTTTTCTGAACCTGTTTGTCTATCAAGCCCAATAAAGTGAAAACGTTTATCGGCTTTTTGCCATTTTGTATTCATGTCTAATAAGTTAACAAAATAGTCATTGTTTAAAATACCAACTTGCTCAGTCAACACGCCTAAATTATTATCTTGATAGTTTATTTTCATTGTTCTTAACCCACCAACAAGCACAGTCATTTCTGGCGGAGTTAAGGTTAACAATTGAGCTTTATCTAATAACAGTTCCTCCGGCGATATTGATGAAGCCGCAGTAATGTAATTACGAAAACCATCCACTTTAGGTTCTAACACTGCAAATGAATCCGCATCTGTTTGCTCTGTACTTGCATCAGTTCGGCCAGCACTAAATGGCACAACCACGTCTACACCGGCCGCTTTTGCCGCTTGTTCTACAGCGTAATTACCGGCAATTACAATTAAATCAGCAAGAGATACTTGTTTATTGTTTTGTTTAGCATTAAATGTACTTTGAATTGTCTCAAGCGTGTTCAAAACGGATTCTAGTTGTTCAGGTTGATTCACTTCCCAGTTTTTTTGTGGAGCTAATCGTATACGAGCACCATTAGCGCCACCACGTTTGTCTGAATTTCTGTATGTAGATGCAGAAGACCATGCGGTATAAGCCATTTCAGAGACAGTTAAGCCTGAATCTGTTAATGCTTGTTTAAGTAAGGAAATGTCATTGTCATCAATAAGTTGATAATTCACTACAGGTACAGGGTCTTGCCAAATTAACTCTTCCTCAGGTACTTCTTCCCCTAATAAGCAAGTCTTTGGCCCCATATCTCGGTGTGTTAATTTAAACCAAGCTCGAGCAAATGCATCGGAAAATAACTCAGGGTTAGCATGAAAACGTTTTGAAATAGTGGCATAACTTGGATCCATTCGTAACGCCATATCTGCGGTGGTCATGATAGTGGTTACTTTTTTAGATTGATCATGCGCGCTTGGGGCTAAATGTTCGCTATTCGGATTAACTGGAACCCATTGCCATGCACCTGCTGGGCTTTTCACTAAATCCCAGTCATAACCAAATAATACATCAAAGTAGCCCATATCCCACTTTGTTGGGTTCGCTGTCCAGGCACCTTCAATACCACTGGTAATCGTGTCATCACCACTTCCCGAACCGTGTGAGCTGATCCAGCCAAGTCCCATATTTTCAAGTGGTGCAGCCTCTGGCTCTGGGCCAACATGTGCCGCATCACCCGCCCCGTGGCATTTACCAAACGTGTGACCTCCAGCAATAAGAGCAACCGTTTCTTCATCATCCATTGCCATACGAGCAAAAGTTTCTCTAATATCTTTAGCCGAGGCAAGGGCACTTGGTTCACCATTAGGTCCTTCTGGGTTTACATAAATCAATCCCATCTCTACCGCTGCTAATGGGTTTTCTAGATCACGCTCTCCAGTATAACGTTTGTCCGTTAACCATTCTTTTTCTGCGCCCCAATAAATATCTTCTTCTGGGTGCCAAACGTCTTCACGTCCACCGCCAAATCCAAAGGTTTTTAAGCCCATAGACTCTATCGCACAGTTACCTGCAAGGATCATTAAATCAGCCCAAGATATATGTTTGCCGTACTTTTGTTTTATTGGCCATAACAAACGTCTGGCTTTATCTAAGTTGCCATTATCAGGCCAGCTGTTTAATGGTGCAAAGCGTTGTGTGCCTGTTGATGCACCACCTCGTCCATCGGACGTTCTATAGGTTCCGGCACTATGCCAAGCCATTCGAATAAAAAGTGGACCATAATGGCCATAATCAGCTGGCCACCAATCTTGCGAGTCGGTCATTAGTTCATACAAATCACGTTTTATCTGTTTTAAATCTAACTGATTAAATGCGGTTGCGTAATCAAAGTCATGAGCCATTGGATCAGACTTAGTGTCGTTTTGACGTAGTATTTTTACGTTTAACTGTTCAGGCCACCAATCCATATTTTTTGTGCCGTGGCCACCCACTTGTGTATTACTACCATGGCCAAAAGGGCATTTACCGTTAGTATTGTTTTCCATTTTTTTATCCCCTTAAAGGAATTACTGATAATGTTTGTTTATCAAAGATAGTTGAGAGTGTGTCATTTACTAATTTGTAAAATCGATTGCGTAATGCATAAAAATAAATGACGGTTTAATGTGTGACTAAGTTAGTTGAATGTTGCTCAATAAAGGCTTTGCCTAGTTCAAGACCATGTTTGTAATCATGAATAATCTCTTGTTGTGAACTGCCTAAAACCTTTGTTTTTAAAGGTTTTGTTGGCCTTATTGCCATTACTTTTACACCTATGGGAGGCGTTTGAATAAATTGTTCCGCTTGTCTGTAGGTTGTTTCATGTTTATCTAACAATTTAATAAATTGAGGGCAGTGGTTTTCTCTGCACAATAGGGGTTTTAATTGTTTAACCGGTTTAGGTATAACCTCTTTGGTCTCGTCACTTGTCCTAATGACTAATATATTGTGAGCACCAAGCTGATAGGCCTCATGAACTGGAATAGGCGCGGTAACGCCTCCGTCGACTAAGTCTTTTGACTTATATAAATATGGAATAGCGCTAGAGTGTTTTAATGCGTTTTGCCAGCCATCCTCAACGGGATCAATTAACTCTGTGGTCAGCTTGGTCAAATTAGCCGCAGCAAAACGCACTTTGCGATTCACCGCGTTTATGTCTGCCTGAACATAGTCAAATAGGTATCTGCTTTTTTGGGTTTGTTCAAAGTACCAATCAAGATCCATCACATTGTTATTACTAAATACACGCCATGGATTAAAAAACTGGATATTACGAGTTAAGTCGTTGATCAAGCTGTAGGCATAACCCGTTTGGTTACTTATGTAACTCGCTACATTTTGAGCTCCTGCGGATGTGCCCACTAAAATTTCGAAGGGATTAAACTTTGCCACTTGCCAATAATCTAAAACGCCAGCAGTAAAAGCACCACGTTGTCCACCGCCTTCGGCAACAAGTGCTAATCCAGGTATTGGTGTTGTATTGTTTAATGTGCCTACTTCTGCTGTTTTCATGATATACCCTACAAGTTCATTCTTGGCTTAATAATCAAAGACCACTGTGATACCTTGGGTAAATACTATTATCTGAGGTAGGTTTAGTAAATTTGAAAAAAGTTAAGAGTATGTTCTATTTAATTGAATAATAAATAACAAAAGGAAGGGAGTTGTTTAGCCCTACTTGTCTTCCTTCGCAAGGCTAAATGTTTATTTGGTATAACCATTAAACTTATGACTTGCTTTGAAACTCCATGTGGTATTTTGCAATTGATTCAATTTGCTGTTTTTCATGATCAAGAATGCCCGAACTGAGTTTATGACCTGCTAATGAACTTTCAATTTGTTCAAATACTTGTTGATCTACCGAGTCATGAAATTTGCCACTTTTAGTTTTAAAAGCGCCTACATTTCTTTCATCAATAAGTTGTTTATAGGCAACTTGTGCAGTTAAAGGAGTGGTAAGTAATAAACTGTTCTTGCCAAGTTTTATCGGTTTGTCACTGAATAAACTTGGCACAGAGTTTCCTGCTATTTTCTTTTTATTTTTGTCACGCAATATAACACCTAACAAGTTATCGTCTTGCCAGTTCTTACCTTGGTAATAATTGCCATGAATATAGGCTTGTGGATCCGCTATTTTATCACTAAACCAAAGGTCTAACATGCGCTTTGCTTTTGTGTCAGGCCCTGGTAAATAATAATTGTTAACTAGGCTGAATCGGCCATTTTCACTACCATAGACTGAATTACTGCCCCAGTTGTAAATAATGTTATTGACCAATTCTACGTATTCTTCTTCAGCAGAGTAGGGCGATTTTAAACGGTGCCCATTTAATCTAGGCGTACGACTCATATGATTAGCCACTAAGTTATTGATAAAAGATGCATTACGCCCGCCCCAAATACCGCCGTATCCGTGATCACCTTTTGGGTGGATAGATTTGTTTAAACTGTTGGAGATAATGGAATTTTGCAAGGTGAAGTTAGTATTGTTATATAAACTTGCCGTTTCGTCTGTGCCCCAGCTAATTGAACAGTGGTCAATAATGACATTGTGGCTATTGCGTACTGTTAGCGCGTCATCAGCATAACCATATGTGCCTAACCTAAAACGTAAATGTTGAATAATAACTTCATTGGCCGACACACTAAAAGGGGCGCCAACTATGGCTACACCATTTGGAGAGGTTTGGCCTTGAATTGTAATATGACCAGTATTTATTTTAAGTGGCTTTGTTAATTGGATTATTCCAGAAACGGCAAACTGAATAATTCTAACTTTCTTTTGTTTAATTGCATGACGTAAGGTGCCTTGTTGCTCAGAGTCCGATAATGAAGTAACCGTATAAATTTCGCCTCCTTGCCCACCTTTAGTCTGTTGACCAAAACCTAAAGCACCTTCAAATGCGGGGTCTTGAGCATGACTAAATAGAGAGAAAACAAAAGAAAAAAGTAGAATTAATGCGCTGTAAATAAATTGTTTAGTACCTCTAGTCATGATCTTTTCTCTTATGTAATCAATGGAATTGTCCCTGAAAAATATATATTGACAAACTAATTAACATAATGCTAGTTTTTTATGCCACCGGTGGCAAAATATAATAATAAAGTATAAATATTCTTCTGAATTTGATTTGTTTAGACCAAATTACAGTGAATGTCGCACTTTCGAATGTCATTGGTATTCAAATAATAATAATAGAATGTGGTATTTACGCAGTTGCCACGGAAGTCAACAGGAGCCTCTTTAGAGAGGTATTTGGGGTATATAGTATGGCTACAAAATTTCCATACAAGGCTCTTTCAGCTTGTATTTTTTTAGCGATGGGTGTCAACGCAAAAGATAATGAGCCAGAGAGTAAAGATAAAAAAGAACAAGATGTAGAAGTCATTGAAGTTAAAGGTGTCCGCCTTGCTGATCTGAAAGCCCGTGGCATGGAGCGTGATAATGATGCTTATAGTTCTGTGGTTGCAACGGATGATTTAGGTAACTTTGTTGATCAAAATGTAGCTGAGTCATTACGACGTTTACCAGGCGTAACTTTGGAACGTAATGAAGGGGAAGGAACCCATGTTGCCATCCGTGGCCTTGGTCCTAACTTTGTCTCGGTTTCAATGAATGGTTCTGAATTGGCTGGTGCCGGTGACGACCGAAAAGTTGGTTTAGATGGTATTACCGGTGATTCTTTAGGGGCCATTGAGGTATTTAAAACGTTAACACCTGAAATGAACCTTAATTCAATTGGTGGCTTAGTTAATGTAAAAGCAATTTCTGCATACGATAAAGGCAAAGATTCTTTTAAATTAAAACTACAAAATTCATATCAAAACCTGAGCCAACAACACTCTCCTAAGTTTACCTTCGATGGGACGTCACTTTTGTTGGATGACACGATAGGTATCGGTTACTCAGCTGGTATAGAAAACCGTAAAACCCACGTCGAAGAATTTCGCCAACATGATACCACCGCAATGACCTTTAGACAGACCGATGTTGGTTATGTAGATGGCAGTGTTACCAGTGTCACTCCGTTTGGTGCAACTATTATTGCCCCGAGTCAATTTGAAAAAAGATTAGAAGATGCGGAACGTGAAAGAGCAACAGCAAATATAAATCTAGAGTTTCGTCCAACTGACTTAAGTCAATATTATATTCGTGCTAATTATTCTAGTTATGCCGACAACGACATCGCATTACGTGAAAAATTTGACTTCGCTGATGCTGATCCTATCGGTGGTGGTGAGACTGCTTACGTCAATGGTACCACTAAAGAATTCTTAGTGACGGATATCGATTTACAAAATCAATATTTCATCCAAGAAGGCGATAACGTGACCACTACTTTTAGTATTGGCGGTAAGAACTTACTTGGTGAAGCAACCACCATTGATTATGAATATGCATTTTCTGAATCTGTTTCAGAAATAAAAGATGGCCGTCGAGCGCAGTTTCGTGAACGTGATTTAATCGTTTTGGGTCAAGGGTTACGAGATCACATCAATGCACGTGTTGTCTCACCTGAAGAAGCTGCATCAATTTCGGGATTAGATGCTGCTGTATTTGTTGGTGGTAATAATGCGGATGTACAAGGGGATGTGAGCCAATTATCTAATTTTGATTTGGATAATATCTTTCTTGAAGACAGTGAACGTACCGACGAAATTGAAAACTTTAAACTTAATATAAAACAAGAATTTGATTCTGAGTTTGTTAATTATGTGAAAGTTGGTGGTACATCTAGCTCTCGAACGCATAAACGTGGCAAAGACCGTTGGAGCTTTATTCCTGCAGATGGTGATTGCAATGAAAATGCAGCTTGTATTGCTATGCAAACATCAACATTAGACGACTACATCAATGAAATACCTAGTACGGGCAACTTCTCATATCCATTGCCAATACGTTCAGAAGTAGAGAATATTACTGCACTTGGAACCGATTTAGCCTATTCAGCTACGGCTGGTGGCACGACTTTCGAAAGCACCCGTGATGATTATTCTATCAGTGAAGATGCGTATGCTATTTATGCAATGACAGAGCTTCAATTAGCAGATGATATGTCGTTGATTACTGGCGTTCGTTATGTCCATACTGAATTTTCATCGACGGGGTATTTGTCGATAAATAACGATAAATTTAATTTTGGTGGTGACAATAGTTTAGACATTAATGTTGCATTACCAGATGCCAAAATAACCTACAGTGAATACTACCCAAGTGCCCATTTACGATACGAACCAACAGAACAAGTGTTAATTCGGGGCTCTATTTGGACTAGTTATACACGCCCATCGTTTAATCAAGCTCGTGCCTTTGCCCAGTTAGATAGTCGAATTGTTTTATGTGACCCACATGATTTAACTAATTGTAATGATAACCCAGGAGATCTAGGCAGCCCGAATGCAATTGAACTTCAAGGTTATGTGTTAGGCAGTGAAAATGCGTTAAAAGTAGGTAACCCTAATCTTGTAGCCATGAGCTCTACTAACTTCGACTCTTCAATTAGTTGGTATCCAACAAAAGATTTATTTTTAGAAGCGTCGATCTTTTATAAAAATATAGACAATTTTATCTATGATGCGGTTGGTATTAAAGACAGGATCAATAACTTACCACTAAGTTTACCGGTTGATCATATTAGTGCCTTTGCTATTCCTCAAGACTTAGTTCTTAACGATATTAATATTACCCTAAATGGTGATAAAGCATCTGTAATGGGCATTGAATTAAGTTACAACCAATTTTTTGAATCCGGTTTCTTTATTCAATCCAACACCACATTTTTAGATAGTGAAGCTCAGGTTGATGAAAAAATCAGAGCGGAAAAAATGAAGATGCCAAGCCAAGCTGACATTACAGCAAACTTAGCAATAGGTTGGGAAAATAAAGGGTTCTCGGCGCGGGTGATTGGTAATTATCGTTCCGAAATTCTTGATGCTATTTCTGCATGTCCTTCAGATGCCGACCTTTCTGACCCTACAGAATGTAGAGCCTGGGGAGATCGCTACATCGATGCTATATCTACCGTTGATTTTAAAGTTAAGTACGATATCAGCAAAAATTTATCCATGTATTTTGACGCTATTAACCTAACCGAAGAAGTGGACTTACGTTACATAGAAGGTAACGAAATGTCGGGTGGTAATGTCGCGTTTAAACATGAGTTTTACGGCTCATCATATCAATTGGGACTGACTTATAAGTTTTATTAATCAATAACAAAAATAATAATTTGAGTAATAAATTTTAAGTTGTGGGTAGAGCGAAGCGTTCGCTGTATCTACTCATCCTCAGGAGGGATGTATGAAGAATAAAAATAAATTAATGACAAGTCTATTAACAGCACTTGTGTTAGCTGGTTGTGGTGGCGAAAGTACCATAAATGTTGTAGAAGAACCGGCGCCGCCGTTAGTTGGCCAATTTGTTGATGCACCTGTAGCTGGTTTGCAATATAAAATTAACAGACAGGCGAGTGGGGTGTCTGAAGTAATAACTGGTGTGACTGATGAGAATGGTAATTTTGATTACTTTCGAGGTGATTCAATTACTTTCCATATAGGCGAAATTGAGTTCCCTGCGACATCGGGTGCTAATTATGTAACCCCGTTGCAAGTATTTAAAACGGACACAGTATTTAATCAAAGTGTGACAAATACATTACGTTTATTGCAAACATTAGATGCCGACGGTGATCCTAATAACGGTATTACGATAGCCGCTGATGCCATTAATGCAGCGACAATGAATCTGGCCGATGGTGAGACGGCACAAGACTTTTTCAATCGTGAAGATGACGATTTTGACGCTGAATTTGAAACTTGGTTGCCCAATGCTGGCACGGTCAACTCGACCATAGTTAGCAAACAAGTGGCCGTTGAAAACTTTGTGGATTATGTCGATGCCCAGCTTAGTTTAACGCAACCAAATGCATTTGATGTATCCAAGTTTAATGGGGTCGTTTTTAACCCGACTATTGTTAATCAAACTGCTGTTACAAACCAATACAATTTTACACCAACAGACGATAACGGATTAGATGGTACTTATACCTACACAGATTCTGATTCTACTTTAGATTTAGTAACCGTCAGTGGCACCTATAAGTTCGTTTTTGGTAAACGAGTGATCGAATTAACGGTAGGTGAGCAAGTGAGCTATTTGATTTCTCGCTCTTACAATACGGTTGATGATGTTTATAGTTTATGCCAATCAACGGCGTCAACTAATACAGAGTTAGCGACGTTAGTTAATGATTGTGCTTTTGACGAAGACTTGAAGGTCAACTTATTTACCTTCACAACCTCGCAAACCGAAATAGAGTTAGTCAGTTTAGAAGCTAAGAAAGACGATGTGGGTGTTGAATTGATTGAAGACTTTTCAACAACGACGGAAAATTTTTTCACTTCCTCTCATAAATTTTTATCTAAAAAGTTAGCTGACAGACCACTTTATGTTAAATCGGGTGGGAGTCCAGAAGTTGACGCAACTAGTGGTGTTTTACAATTAGCGGCCGCGCGTTTTGTCATTGGAAATGCAGCACCATTAAATGACAGTGGTACTCAAAACGAAACGGATGTGACTGATTCCGTGGGAACAGGTATTTACAATATAAGCGAAGGATTTACCATTAGTTTTGATATTGTGGCCCATGGTGTGGGAGGCGGTTTGTCGTTATATATAGACAACAACTCAACTAGCCAAGCTAAATCAATCCATGGTGACGCTTCTAAGTTTTTCGGAAAAAGCTTTTCTGACTTAACATCTTGGACTGAGTTTACAGCAGATGAATCAGTGGGGGTTGGTAAATTCTCTTACACTTATTTACCGGGCGAAGACGTCGTTAATGGCGCTAATTCAGATCCAGCTACAGACCGAGGCATATTAAATACAAGCATTACCAATTCATTCTTCCAGTTTAGAACCGATAGTGCTGGCGATATTACCATTGATAATTTGAGAATAAATACGGTGGCTGATTCAATCGATGCAAGTGATCTGTTTATCCCACCAAGTGCTATTTCGTTTACTGAGACCGTAGATTTAACTGCTAATTCAGAAATAGACGTATTTTCCCCTGAATACTTAAATCTAGCTGGCGTTGCTAGCGCAGGAGACGATCAACCTGGCGAGGCTGATAATATTGCTATGTTTGCTTTAACCAGTGGCACTGTTACCCAAGAAGCTGGTGGTCTTGCATTAACGGGCGGTCGTTTCACAATGGGCGACTATCTCCCAGAAGAATCTACGCTTACATCAGACAGCAACAGTAGTGGTGTATTGGATTTAAGCAGACCTTATCAAATCGTATTAACTATTGACTCAGTCACTCAAGGCGACGCGAGCGACTCGTTTGAGATCTATGTTGATAATGACACTTCATCAGCAGAAAACTCAATGCATGGAAGTGATTCTTTAATTTTCCAAACTGACGTGTCGGCAATCACCGCTGGTGAAATGATCATTGATAATAATGGCGCAGGAATTGAAGTTGGAACGGCAAAATCCTTTTTACAATTTGCATCTACAGGGACCAGTAAAATTGTGATCAGTTCGATCACCATTGAACCTTATGTTGCGCCTGTTCCTATTAAAGTTTCTTTGCCATATAGCATTGATTTTACCCAAGCCGCAGATGCTGAAACCTTATTTACTGCAGAGTTTCAATCTGTAAATGGTGAAGTTGGCATGACAGGAAGTGATACACCGATGTTTTATAAAACCGGTGGCACAATTGAAATTGACTCGAACAGTATTGTGTTAGACAACAGTCGATTCACTTTGGGTAATCATACCCCAGAGTCTGGTGGTAGCAAGTTAGAAACCTCCGCAGATGATAGTGTAACAACTGGTGTATTCGACTTAAGTAGACCATACAAAATAAGCTTCGATGTCATTAATGCAACCAAAACGGATGCTGAAGATACCAGTACTAACTTCATGATTTACGTTGACAATAATACATCAAGTAGCGGTAAATCTATTCATGGTAGTGATTCTAAGTTCTACTCAGTGGATGTTGAATCGTTATCAGCAGGTTCAACCGTGACACTCGATGGTTTTATTGCAACGTCAACATCATTTATTCAACTGCGTGCAGAAAGTGGTGCCAAAATTGAGCTCAACAATTTGAAAATTGAATACGCAGATCCTAATGTATTTTTTGAAGAAACATTTGAAAATAACGGATTAGATTTTTTCACAGCTGAATACAAATCGCTGCCAGATGACAGTTCAACACCAATGTACTTTAAAACGGGAAGCACGGCGGTAGTCACTGAGTCCAATACGTTATTGATTACGGCTGACCGCTTTACGATAGGGCACTCTATTGGCGAAAAAGATACAACAACAGAGACAGATACCACTACGGTTGGTGTATTTGATTTCAGCAAACCTTATAAAATTGTATTTGACGTTATTAGTGCAGAAGAGCCAGATGCGGAAGATCAAGGCAACAGTTTCATTATTTATATGGACAACAATACGTCAAGCAGTAATAAATCAATTCACGGTGCAGAATCAAAATTTTACTCTGTCAAAATTGCAGATTTAACGCCTGGGACTATTGAAGTGGATGGATTTATTGGTACCGCCACTTCATTTCTGCAGTTCAGAGCCGAAAGTGGCGGTAATGTCGAGATTGATAACTTACGTTTTGAGTACGTATCAAATAATGAATTGATGAGCGAAAGCTTCAATACAACATCTGAAACCTTCTTTACGGCGGATTATGCATCATTAAGTAGTGATGACACGCTGCCATTATACAATGCAACCGGGGGCAGCAGCCGATTAACCATTACGGATGGTCAGTTAACCATCGATAATGCTCGATTCTCAATTGGTGAAACGGCACCTGATGTTGAGACGGCTGACACGGATACCACAGTCAGTGGTGACTTGGACCTGAGTAAAGCTTACAAAATTAGCTTTGATGTTATCAGTGCTAGTGAGCCGGATGCTGGCGATCAAGATAACAGCTTTATGATGTATGTTGATAACAACTCATCAAGCAGTGGTAAGTCTATTCATGGTGGCGATTCTAAGTTCTATTCAGTCAAAGTTGCAGAGCTATCTGCAGGAACAATAGAGATTGAAGGGTTTGTTGCTACTGAAACATCCTTTATTCAACTTAGAGCGGAAAGCGGTGCAGTTGTTGTCATTGATAACTTTAAAATTGAATATGTTGAAGTACAACCTGTGGTTTCTGAAATGTTTGAAACGACCGCTGATGTGTTTTTCACAGCCGATTATTCGTCAATTAGTAGTGATGACACGCTGCCATTATACAATGCAACCGGCGGTAGTAGCCGATTAACCATTACGGATGGTCAATTAACTATTGATAATGCCCGTTTTTCAATTGGCGAAACGGCACCTGATGTTGAAACCGCTGACACGGATACCGCAGTCAGTGGTGACTTGGATCTGAGTAAAGCTTACACAATTAGCTTTGATGTTATCAGTGCCAGTGAGCCGGATGCTAGTGACCAAGACAACAGCTTTATGATGTATGTTGATAACAACTCATCAAGCAGTGGTAAGTCTATTCATGGTGGTGATTCTAAGTTTTATTCAGTCAAAGTTGCTGAGCTTTCTGCAGGAACAATAGAAATTGAAGGGTTTGTCGCTACGGCAACATCCTTTATTCAACTTAGAGCGGAAAGCGGTGCAGTTGTTGTCATCGATAACTTTAAAATTGAATATACCGAGTAACTAAATACCAATATAACCAAACTTAAGCTGAGCCTTAACATATAAAGATTGTGTCAATGTTAAGGCTTTGCTTTTTTGCCTCTCACTACCAATAAAATGTAGTAGAAATATTGCAACCTCTATCAGTATTGATAAGTGAAACGATAGATAGTCTAACGCTAATCAAATGTTCCACTTTGACTAGGAAATTATTATGAATAATCTACTCAACCCTCTTTTGATCTGCCTTTCATTGTGTTTTATGACAGCTTGTTCAGAGGTTAAATATCCGTCGCAAACAGACCAAGAAACAAGGGTTAATGACGATGAGAATAGCTCGGATGAACAAACAAACAATTTTAATGCAGGCTGTGAAGAGTTAATGAGTAATGATGCAATTAATTGGCGAGAGTCTGCTTTGCAAACGGATCAAGAGATCGTTGCTTGTTTATCAGAGTCATTAGGAGTACCTGTTGGTTACGGCGAAGATACCACAGGGGGATATAACTCCAATGGTGGTTCTAAATTGATTGTGATTACCAAGGATAACCCAGAGGAACAGATTTTATCGGCCATTTCATCGTCTGAATACAACTGGATCGTTTTTGATAAGAAAGATTTTGCTGATGAAACGTCAATTATGATGTATCGGCCATATTGTTCTGAGTCATTAGCATCCTCACTTGGTGTTGATGAGGCAACTTGTCGTGACCCTTATGCCTGGTGTTCTTTAAAAGGTGTTTCAAATAGCGACTGTTTATCAAGGTTTTTTAACACTGAATTGAATAACAGTAATTTACCGGTCGGTAATTATATGATTGACAGTAATACCACTATAGATGGACGTGGCGCTAAGGTTAAATTTGTATTTAATGGCTTTAAAATAGGTTCGGATTCAAGTGGAATTTCCACTCATATAAGTGACAACATCATTATTACTAATAATTACTTTGTTGGGGCAGGTCACACAGAAGATCATGCATTGGACCCTGATATGATCAGATCAACAGGTGGTTCTCATCATATCTGGATCCATCAAAACACATTTGATACAACGGGGGACTCTGCATTTGATGTCAAAGTGGGGGCGCATGATATTACCGTATCTTTTAATAAATTAATTAACGTTAAACGTGCGGCTTTGCATGGCTCAAGTGACAGCCGAACCATAAACCAACAAATCACCTCTACTTTATTAAATAATCTGTTTGTGACTTCGGATGAATATTATGCAGCCAATTCATTTAATACCATGCGCCGAGTTCCTTTACTTCGCCGTGGCCAGACGCATTTGATTAACAATGTTTTTTACGGTTATCGCAAAGATATTATGAGTATCAGAGTTGGTGGCCGTGTGGCGGTTGATGCTAATTTGTTTATGAATCCAACCATTAATGACAAAGGTGATGAGTTAGCTGATTGGACTAATAATATTTTAGGCGATGTGGTTGAAGAGGGGCATATACAGGTGAGTGACAGTGTTGTTTTCGAATCCGATAGCAGTTGTCGGCCAAATGGTTCCTCGTCTTCGGTTGATATACTCGTTGGTACTGCACCATATATGTATGGTGATTATAGTACAGAATCAAAACTCGCCCTTGACGCAAACAAACTCCCTGCCGGTGAGGCTTTACGTGATTATGTTCTAGCTACAGCTGGCAAAGACGGTTTAACACCTTGGTTGTCGGAATATACTGTCGGTTTTGACGAAATCATTGCCGCTGCGCCGACGACTTGTCAGTAACAACAAATAATAAATACATTAGTTATAGGAGTAGGTATGAAATATATTGCTAACTTTGTGATGGCTTTATTGTTGGTTTTATCGGTAAGTCATAATCTTGTTTTTGCTAATGACCCATGGTTAGAGGCAGATAAAATAGTTGCGGCTATTCAAAAGCCTAATATCCCAAACAATGAATTTAATATTATAAAGTTTGGCGCACAAAGTGGAACAGATAAAGACGCTCGTCCTGCCATTTTAGCTGCGATAGAAGCTGCTATTAAAGTGGGAGGCGGGAAGGTTATCGTACCTGCTGGACTATGGACATCTAAAGGCCCTATTCATTTAAAAAGTAAAATTAATTTACATCTTTCAGAAGGTGCCCGAGTTGTCTTTTCTGGCGAACCAGATGATTATTTACCAGCGGTTAAAACACGCTGGGAAGGCACAGAGGTATATTCTTACTCCCCTCTCGTTTATGCCGCTAATGTTGAAGATGTCGCTATTACAGGAAAAGGCACGTTAGATGGCAATGAAAAAAGTCAATTTATTAATTGGATGTCCAAAGCAAAACCTAGCTATTTAAAACTACGAGAAATGGGCGCAAATTTGACACCGCTTGAACAACGTATATTCACAGTTGGAGAATACCTTCGCCCGCCTTTAGTCCAGTTTTTTAATGCACAACGAATATTGTTACAAGATTACTTAAGTGTGAACTCGCCTTTTTGGGTGACACACTTAGTTTATGCTAATAACGTAACGGTGCAGGGGATTCGGGTTGATAGTCATATAGGTAATAATGATGGTGTTGATGTTGAGTCGAGCAGTAATGTATTAATTGAGAACGCTTGGTTTCGTACAGGGGATGACGCGGTTGTTATCAAGTCAGGACGTGATTTAGATGGTCGAACTATTGGTGTTCCTAGTACTAATATTGTGGTTCGCCATAACGATATGGGAGGAGAAGATGGCATTGCAATTGGCAGTGAAATGTCAGGCGGTGTGAAAAATATGTTTTTTCACAACAACATTTTGAGAAAAGGGGACTCCGCATTTCGATTTAAAGCAAATTTAGACCGAGGTGGGTTAGTTGAAAACATTTATATCCGAGACTTTATGGTGGAGAGTTTTCATAACCTCTTTTGGTTTCAACTTAATTACCCACGACAAGGTGTCGATAAATTCCCTTCCACATATAACAACATAGTGTTTGAAAATATACGCGTAATAAACGCGACAAATGTTTTGGAAGTACATGCACCTGAGGAACAACCCTTAGGTAACGTAACATTTAAAAATATCCAAATTAACAAATTCGACACCTTATTTAATGTCGAAAATGCGCAAAATATTAAGTTTAATAATTTTGTGGTTGGCGACCAACGGATTGATGGCATCTTGAGTTGGCAACTGAGTAAATAATCCCCTCCTTCCCAATACGCTCAGTTAAAGTAATGAGGGGAAACGCGTTAATTAAATTATACAGGTGAATACAATGTCGAAACATTCAGCGTTTATTAGATTTGAAGAGAATCACAACTTATGGTTATCAAGGGATACTGACCTCTCGTTGTCGTTAATTGATCAAGGGCTTACCCCTGTGGTGTTAGCATCTGAAGCGGACGTTGGTTTAGCTATGTTAAATGAGTTGTTTGATACAGCTCAGACCAAACATGGCGATATTAATATCGCATTACTCGGTGGACGTGGAGGACAAGAATTTCACCGACTGTTAGGAGAATTAGCAAAAAACACTGAGCATGACGCTCTATTATCAAGGTTGAATGTGTTTACACAAGACGCATTGGCGCCGATGAGTATGGATAGCGGCTTTAGTTTTGTACGTGACTTTGAGCGAATTTTAGGTCTCGCTTTTTTTACAAAAATTAAACGTTTTATCCCTATGCAAACGGATTGCACCGACCTAGAGCAAGCTATGACGGAGTATTTAAATAAAATGGAGGCACTTGGCGGATTAGATATATTTTTTATCGGGCATGGTCCTGAAGAGAATCAGGCTTCTCATCTGGCTTATATTAAGCCGTATTCTGGCGCTAAAGCTGATCATGTTGCTGGAATTATTCCTATTTCAAGTAGTATATTGGAGCACCATATCAGTAAGTTTAAAGCTGGTGGTGCTAAGGTGAGTGCTAAAGATGAAGCTGTGTGTCGTAGTGCAAAGTACATACTTACATTAGGGCCCGCAACCATTTTACAAGCTAAAAAACTAGTACAAGCTGTGGTTGATGCCGATACCGCGCCGGCCAAAATAACAACCTATAGGAAAGTTTTAAACATGACTATAAGTAAAGATACAACTGAAGCTGCCGGTCAATTGAATGAGAATCCTGGACTTTGGATAAGACTTCATCCAAATGCGAAGTCTTTTGTACTGCCAAATTTAAATGTAGGGAATTAACCCAATTAGAGGACTAACTAAAATTTGAGGTCTAGTTGAATCGAGAAACGTCAATATTACTGTTTAGTATTTAACACTATCTTAATTAAGTAATTACACACTTACTCAGAGGTAAAAGACTCAGAGGCATTGGTTAGTTGTATCCATAACTAACTCAGCAAATCTATATAGAAGAGGCTTTGATGGAAAAGGCTCCCTCCTTTTCCTCAAGCAATTAAGAAAAAGCGTTCATACATTATCAGCTTACTCACATCTATTCTCGGCAGATGGTCTAAGAAACTTAAATCCCTAGCATTTATGAGCTCATCTATCAGCACAACTATAAGCTGATTTGATTAGACGATTTATATGTTTCATAGTGGGGTTGTAATCGTCAGTCTGGATAACATTTATCGCTTTTTACCATACCTTTAACCCTTATAATTCGCATTGGTAACACGTTTATGACGTTTCCAATATATAGCGAGCGAGATTAATAAACTATTCAATTTCATCCTTTGATAAAAATTGATCTATTGTGAAAAAGGTTGTGGTTTTTGAATACCAATCTAATGTTTTTATAGGTATTTTGAATTTAAACGACAGCGCTAACGATGAGTTGTATTAAGTAAAAGTTATTAAGAAGTAAATATCTAAATATTCTAAGTAAAAAAAAGCCACTAATCAGAAATTAGTGGCTTTGTAACTATCACATGAATTTTAATGTTTAGAAAGTAGCGCGAACACCAAACATAAGTTCAGTACCGTTGGTGTTGTACTCACGAACTAAGTTTAAGTCACCCGTTGGGCCTGTTGTGAACAAACGTTCTTTCTCATTAGTCAGATTGATGATCTCTAATGTGGCAGTAAAGTGTTCATTGATGTTATATGAAGACGAGAAGTCGACACGAGTAGGGCCGGTATTATTTTGGCTGACGTTACCGTCTGCAGACCCACCTGTTTGATAGTCATCACGCGCGTTTACATACAAACGAGCACCAAATGTATCATTTTCATAAAACACACCTAAGTTATAAGCATTTTCAGATAAACCTTGAACAATGTCATCACTGTCAATTTTTGTATAGTTAGCATCAACACCTAAACCTAAAGGGAAAACATAACGAGCTGCAATCTCAAAACCAGAAATATTGTCAACTTCGGTAGAGTTTGATTGAGTTGTAAGGTTCCATGAGTTAGTTGCATACGCATCTACCGCGCTTGGGTCATAACTTGGACTGTTTACGTCATAAACTGGGTCTGTGGCAATAATGTCTGCATATTCTTTTGGTAAAGTGACAGAGTCAGCAGTTGAACTTGTGATTGCATCTGTAATTTCTTTTTGGAAATAAACAAAAGCAACATAAGATTCATCGGCAAAATACCATTCAGCGCTTAAATCGGTTGAGGTGATAGTTTCTGGGCCCACCCCTGGATTAGAAACGGTTGCGCTTGCATTTATTGGTGTTCCATTAACTTGACCTGTTAATGATTGAGGGTTAGGTCGAACTACGTTTTCTGACCATGCAGCACGAAGTACAACGTCTTCCATCATAGTATAAGTAAGGTTAAATGCAGGTAAAGTATTATTATATTTACCTTCTATGTCGCTGGCATCACCTTTAACTTTAGTTTCTACATAACGTAAACCTGCGTTTATGACTAAATCTTCTAGGTAATAATCGACATCAACGTAAAGCCCATCAGTATTTTCTGTTACAAGATAATTGCCGCTGCGATCGTCTGGTAAAAACTTACCCGCGCCATATTCTTTTTTGGCAACACCAATATCAGCAATTAACCAGTCTGTAAACATGCCACTTGGTGCGCCAATGGTATCACCAAAGTCAGGGGCTATATCAGATAAGCTATTTGTATTAGTACCGCTTACTGCATTTGGATCAGTCAAATCAGCTGGAGCTCGTGTATGAGTGGAATCAATGATACGAGTGTTAGACGTAAACCCAGCGCGCAATGTTGAACCTTCATCGTCAAACTCCCAAGCAATGTCACCACGCATCGTTTCATTTTCACGAGTTACATTGTCGCGGCGATGATGCGGACCTGTCCATACAAAATTGGCTGGGTCAGTGATGTCATAACCGTAACTCATTGTCGGAATATTTTTATCTTTAGAGAAATCATATTCAAATGTCGTTGGCCCACCGGTTAAGTTATAACGATACTGTTCTTCGTTATGTTCTGATGTAGCTGTACCTGACATAAAAGTTAATGTAATAGTATCTGTTAACAGATATTCGGCATCAAAAACAACTTGGTTAAATTCACTGGTGGAATATTGCCCACGGCTTTCAGAGCGTGGTTCAACACCACTAAATGTGCCTGCTGTGATGTAACGGCCTGTAGGGTCTAAGGTAATTTCATTTGGTGTTACCGATCCAAATACATTACGGAACTGAGCAAAGAAGTTGTAAGACTCAACATCAGCATCACGAGACGAATCTAATATGTTTAAGCCTAATTCTAATCCTTCTACTGGACGAGCTTGAAGTGACACTAAAAAGCTATTTCGATCTTGTTCTTGGTAAAATAAATCGGTGCGAGGTAAGCGTGGAGCCCACATTGAGTCCAATGGGTCATCAGTTGCAGAATTAAACTCAGGATTGTTCGCCGACGGGTTAGGCGTGCCGTTAACAACGGTAGAGCTGGTATCTGCCCAGCTTCTATTACCGTTATCGAAAGGGCTGGTCCAACGAACAGAACCAAAACCTTCTTGTTCTACAGTACGTTTACTGCTACTTACACCAACTAAAACACCAACGGTATCTTCTAAAAAGGTATTGCTGACAAAACCATTAAAGAGTGGGTTGGTATTGCCGTTTTGTAAGTTATATGAAGATTGAATAGAACCGGTTGCATGTAAACCAGGTTTGTCTAAAGGACGAAGAGTATGCAAAGAAACTGTAGATGCAACACCACCTTCTTCTAATCTAGCAGAATACGTTTTATTAATATCCATTTGTCCAAATAGATCAGAACCAAACATATTAAAATCAAATTCACGTCCACGGTTTACACCACCTGATGAGTCTAATCCACCAGTAGAGGCTGGGATCTGCATGCCATTTAATGTAACTTGTGAATATGTCGCTCCCATCCCACGTACGGTAATGTTTCTACCTTCACCACCTTCACGTGTGATAGCAACACCAGGCACACGCTGCAAAGATTCTGCAAGATTAAGATCAGGCATTTTACCTACATCTTCACTCATTATGGTTTCTTTCGAATTGGTCGAATTACGTTTTTCAAAAAGCGCACGGTTTAAAGAACCTCTAAAGCCCTTAACTTCAATTACTTCTACATCCGATTTGGCTTTTTTTGTATCTTCTTGTTCTTCAGCAACGGTTGCCAGAGAAGTTGATAAACCTCCAGCAAGTATCATAGATGTCATTAACCTGTTGAGTTTGTAGTTTGACTTCACGATGGTCTCCTCGTGTTTTTTATAATTATTATGTATTTAGAATTTTTTTGTAATTATTTTTAGTCCCGGTTATATTTATTTAGATTATTGCCACCGGTGGCACAAATTGATTTAAGCTCAAAAAGTAATCCCTTGTCAATAAAAAAATTAAAATAAAATTAAGAATGTATTTTGCACCTGATTAATGCGCATTATTAACAATTTATGTGAAAGTATTTTATTTAATTTTTGGAAAGTCATTAATTATCAATTATTTACGTTTGTGTTTTTTGTATTTGCACGAATAGGGTAAAAATTAAGGTTTGACAGTGAGTATGAAATTTTGACAATATCACTCACCGATGCCACCGGTGGCAGTAAAAGTGTTATAGTAAAGCTATACGAGTTCTGACTAATAAGTATATTAAGCTCTATTTAGCTAATTTCAGGAGCAGAAATGACAGACATATCATCAACGGGGTTAAAACGCCGTAATTTAATAAAAGCGCTAGGGGCTGCCTCAGTGTATTCAGCTTTCGCCCCCAATACGTCATTTGCCGGTTGGTTATTTAATAACGAACAAAAACAAGATGATTGGATTAAAGCCGCGACTATTCGGGCAAATGTAATTCGTCCGACTTTCCAAGATAAAGTCTTTAACCTTGTTGATTATTTTGAGATTTCAGATGTTGATTACGAACAAGCATTTCAACGCTCTATACAAGCTTGTCATGCTGCTGGCGGTGGTCAAGTCGTTGTGCCAAAGGGAGAGTATCTGACAGGTCCAATTCATTTATTATCCAATGTAAATTTGCACTTAAATGAAGGTGCTGTGGTTAGATTTGTTACTGACCCCAAACGGTATTTGCCTGCAGTTATAACACGTTGGGAAGGTATGGAGTTAATGGGCTATTCCCCTCTGATATATGCCTATAAACAAACAAATATTGCCATAACGGGTAAAGGAATACTTGATGGTAGTGGTGATAATAACACTTGGTGGCCTTGGAAAGGCCCACATAAAGAAGGACATTGGGCACTTATTGAAGGCGAAGATCAAAAACCTGCACGCATGAAATTAATGGCAGATGTGGAAAACAATGTGCCAGTAAATCAGAGGCACTATGCAGAAGGTGCGTATTTACGTCCTCCGTTTATCCAACCGTATTTATGTCAAAACATTCTAATTGAAGGTGTCACCATCACCAACTCACCGTTTTGGTTAGTGAACCCAGTTTTGAGTCAGCACGTGACTGTGAAAGGTGTGAAGTTTATAAGTCATGGACCTAATTCAGATGGCTGTGACCCTGAGTCTTGCGATCATGTATTAATCGAAGATTGCATGTTTGACACTGGCGACGATTGTATAGCAATTAAATCAGGTCGGAATGCTGACGGCCGACGCATTAATATTCCAAGCCAAAACATTGTTATTAGAAACTGTTTGATGAAAGAGGGACATGGTGGTGTTGTAATTGGCAGTGAAATTTCTGGTGGGGTGAACAATGTATTTGTTGAAGATTGCCAGATGGATAGCCCACATCTTGAACGTGCAATTCGAATAAAAACAAATTCAATTCGAGGTGGTGTCATAGAACATCTCAGGTACCGAAATATCAATGTAGGTAAAGTTAAAAATGCCATCGTTGTAAATTTTTATTATGAAGAAGGCGATGCCGGTAAGTTTGACCCAACGGTGAGAGACGTTGTGATTGAAAACTTGCGCTGCACAGAAGTATTAAACCAACCATTAAACTTACAAGGCTTTGAACGTAAACCCATCAGTGACTTTCATTTAATAAATTGTGAATTTATCCAAGCTAGTAAAGCATCTACAGTTAAGAATATCACTAATTTCACGTTAGAAAATGTAACCATTAATGGCCAAGTAGTTAGCCCAGAAGCGTTAATAAACGCGAGTTAAGCTGAATTATAGATATGTTGCACAGGACAAATTGATGAGCAAAAATATACAAAAATTAACACTTCACCCAGATAGATTATTTTCTAGTGATGACAAAGTGATTGAAGTCGCTAGAAAGTTATATGAAAAAGTTAAAGATTTACCAATTATAAGCCCACATGGCCATACTGACCCTAGTTGGTTTGCAGATAATAATAACTTTGAAAATGCGGCAGATTTGTTAATTCGTCCTGATCATTACGTATTTAGAATGTTATACAGCCAAGGTATTAGCCTTGAGTCTTTGGGTATTCCACAACATGGTGAAAAAGGCGATTTAGCGGGGTCTCGCCAAGTTGACCCTCAAAGTATTTGGCAGATATTTGCAGATAATTATCATTTATTTGCCGGCACACCATCGGGATATTGGTTGGATGCCACCTTCTCTAATGTATTTGGTTTCACCGATAAGTTATGCAACGAAAACGCCACAGAATATTACAATGAGATCAATAAACAATTGGCCACGCCAGAGTTTAAACCTCATGCATTAATGGACCGATTTAATATTGAATTAATTGCCACGACTGAAGGGGCGTTAGATCAATTACCACACCACCGTAAACTTAAAGATTCAGCGTTTGCTAAACGAGTGATCACTTCATTCAGACCGGATGATGTCGTTGACGCAAGTCGTGAAGATTTCAAGCAGAATGTAGCTAAATTAGCTGAATTAACTGGTGAAGATACCAGCGATTGGCATGGATATTTAGCAGCAATTCGACAACGTCGTGCTTATTTTAAAGAGCATGGTCGTGCCACCGCAACGGATCATGGTCATCCTACGGCACTTACGGCAAATTTGAATGAACAGCAATGTCAGGCATTGTTAGATAAAGCTTTAGCAGGAACCGCAACGGAAACAGAACAAGAATTATTCCGTGGTCAGTTATTAACAGAGCTGGCAGGCATGAGTATAGAAGATGGGTTGGTTATGCAAATTCATCCGGGGGCGCATCGTAACCATAATCAAGGTTTGTTCGAACGTTATGGACGTGACAAAGGCGCGGATATTCCAAGTCAAACTGAATATGTCAATGCGCTTAAACCTTTATTGGCAAAATATGGCAATGATCCGCGTTTAGATATTATTTTATTTACCCTTGATGAAACGACTTACAGCAGAGAACTCGCGCCATTAGCTGGGCATTATCCGAGTCTTAAACTCGGTCCAGCTTGGTGGTTCCATGATAGTCCGGCTGGCATGTTAAGGTTCCGTCAACAAACGACGGAAACGGCGGGTTTTTATAATACCGTTGGCTTTAACGACGATACTCGTGCGTTTTTGTCTATTCCCGCTCGTCATGACGTAGCTCGTCGGGTTGATTGTCGTTATTTAGCTGAGTTGGTAACAAATCATCAAATCACCTTAGGTGAGGCTCATACTTTAGCGTATGAGTTGACTTATGGGTTAGTGAAACAAGCATACAAATTATAATAATTAAAAGCAGTTGTTTGAGGTAAGGTTATGAAGTTTAAGTTAAGTTTATTGTCGCTAGTGAGTTTGTCATCTTTGTCATTAATGACAGGCTGTAGTCCTGATAAGTCAGATTTAATGGACAAAACAACTCAAGATAATTGGATAGCAACAGCTGAAATCCACAATCCTTCAAACTTTGACCGCCCAGATCAAACATTATTTTTTAGTTATTATGATTTAGGTTTACCTGCGTCATTCGAACAATCTTTATTATTCAAAAACGATAAAAACCAATTTAGCTCTCAGGCCATTGACTCCGACTTTGATGGTGACATGGATGGTGTTGTTGTGACTGCCTCCATGACAAGTGGTGAAACTCTCACACTTGATGCATTTGTTGCTAGCGACCCGCGCTACGCTGCAACTAAACGTACTCAAGCTGAAATTTCACTTAAAGTCGGAGGTCAATGGCAACCTCATTCTAAATACCCTGATACTCAATTTGAAGAATATGTCGGCGGGGAGTTTAGTAATGTAGATAGTGTAGAACCCGAAAGTAAATACACAGATCATTCTAATTGGTTACGTTATGAAGGCCCTGGTATTGAATCGGATAAGGTGGGCTACCGAGTTTACTTAGATTGGCGAAATGGTTTTGATATTTTTGGTAAATTAACTGATAAACCAGTACTACAAAATGTAGGGTTTGATGGTTATGAGTCATATCACCATGAGCAACCGTGGGGAATGGATATTCTTAAAGTTGGTAGTTCATTAGGCAGCGGTGGGTTTGGGTTATGGCATAAAGAGCAAGTTGAACGCATTACCAAAGCGGACTCACGCAAAGTCACAATTAACGCCAATGGAGATCTGTTTTCAGCTTTTACCATTAACTATAAAGGTTGGCAAAGTGCGGTTGGTAAACAAAACCTAGATGCTCATATATCTATGTCGGCAGGAAGTCATTTAGCAAATATAACATTAGATTTTGAACAGCCTGTTGAGACTATAGCCGCAGGTATTGTGAAACATCCCAATACTGAGTTAATCACTGGCGACATGGACATTACTGGAAAAGCTTATAGTTATATTGCCAGTTGGGGGGCGCAGTCTCTTGACGGTAACATGTTAGGTATGGCGGTTTTCTTCAAAAAAGAAACATTAAAACAAGTTACATCGGATAAAAATAACTATTTAGCTATTTTAACACCAAAGGGCAACCAACAGATTTATAACAAAAATACCCAGCAACTGGATTATTATTTTGCTGCATTGTGGCAGCCTGAAAGTGGGATTGATAACAAAGAAGCTTTTACGAAATACCTTGAGCAGCAAGCTGAGCGTTTAACGGTTAAACCGAGAGTTAGACTTAAAACTAAAAAGAGTTTAGCTGCCAAACAACAAAAATTAACCAGTAAAGTTGCATTAGATTGGGCTATTAAATTAGCAGACAGCGAGTTAAATCGTAAAACGTATACTTATGAATACTCGGGATGGGATATCAATCGTCGTCGTTTACCAAAGTTTGAATATGATATTGTTGGTTTGTACCCACATACTTTAAATCGTATAACTGAAGCAACCGGTGATAAAAAATATCAAGATGCATTAACGAAGATCACAGGCTCATTTATTGATGAACAAGGCAATATTAAACGGTTTAAAAAATCTAATTATAATATCGATAGTGTGGCGCCTGGGCGCGCGGTATTAAAATTATACCAATTAACCAAAGATGAAAAATATAAAAAAGCGGCGGATTTATTACGTCAACAACTGGCAGAACATCCTAAAACAAAAGAAGGCGCTTTTTGGCATAAGAAAAAATATACCTCTCAGGTGTGGTTAGATGGTGTTTATATGGGCATGCCGTTTTTAGCTGAATATTCAAACAAATTTGAGAATGGTCATAGCCTAGAAGAGGTGGTTAAAGAGTTTACGTTAACTTATAAATATCTTAAAGATCAGCAAACTGGTTATTATTATCACGCATGGGATGAGCAAAAGCAGCAAGGTTGGGCTGATAAGAATACAGGTTTATCTCCTGAGTTTTGGGCCCGAGGTATGGGCTGGTTAGCCATGGCACTCGTAGATGTGTTGGACTTAATCCCTGAATCTGAAACAGAATTACGTTTGCCTCTTATTAAGATGTCACAAGAGTTGGCCGCGTCACTTAAGGTATCTCAAGACTCGGAAACAGGGACATGGTGGCAAGTGTTAGATAAACCTAATCAATTAGGTAACTATCGCGAATCTAGTGCATCAGCCATGTTTACTTACTTTTTAGCAACGGCCATTGATGCAGGAATTATTAGTGATGATTATAAGGACACAACATTAAAAGCATTTAACGGTTTGGTGAATGAATTTGTATTAGTGCATGATAATGGAGAGATCAGTTTAACCAATTTATGTTATGTAGCAGGGTTAGGGTTTGGCCGTGATGGCAGTTATCAATATTATATGAGTGAGCCGGTTGTTAATAATGATCCCAAAGGGACTGCACCATTTATGTTAGCCGCACTGGCCGTGCATGACCTATTAAAATAACTTACAGTGATAGAGTAAGTTAACTTGAAAATTATATTGTTAAATTTGAAGCCCAGACAACTCTGGGCTTTTTTCTGTTTGATCTTATTTCAGCTTAGTCATGCAGCTGAGCCAATACAGGTCGATGATGGTTATACAGTTTCTAAACGATTTGAAAAGTATAGGAAATTGGACACCACAATTAGTCTACCTAAGTTAAGTTTTACTGAAGGTCAGTTAGTGGAGTTTGATCTACGCTACGCTCAGGTAGGACAAAGAGAATTACATTTAGACCTGTTTCATGCAGTACCTAATAAGCCATCAAAAGGTTTGATTATTTTTATACACGGCGGTGGTTGGCGAGCCGGTAATAAATCACATTTTTATCCACTGGCAAATTTGTTAGCTCAACAAGGTTATAATGTAGCGTTGCCTGAGTACCGCTTATCCATAGCAGCACTTTACCCAGCAGCGGTTGATGATATTGAACAAGCAACGCAGTGGTTACTTAACCATAGTTCTGAATTAGGTATTAGTACCTCGCCGCTTATTATTGGGGGAGGGTCTTCTGGAGGTCATTTAGCGACACTGATTGGTTTTAAAAATAACAAACAAGCGCATTTGTTAACGGATAAACCAATTCCGTTATATAACGCGGTGATTAATTTAGATGGCTTATTAGATGTTACATCTGAGTTAGCTCTGAAATTTGAGAACCGCAAAGGTAATGACTCGGCCTTAGCTAAATGGTTAGGAGGACGTTATGAGACAATACCGGATTTATGGCATCAGGTATCACCAGTTAATTATATTAATGAGGACGCCCCAGAGTTATTAATTATAAGCAGTGGACAAGCAAGATTTACCGCAGGTAAAGATAAAACTAAACGTTTATTTAACGAAAACGGACGAACGATTACCATTATTGAACATGAAAATATCATACACACCTTTTGGTTATTTGAACCTTATCTAACTAATCTTGCTGCGGATATAGCGGAATTTTTAATGGATGTAAGCAAAATTGAACAAGAATAAATGCAGGTAATTTCCTAATATAATTACAAACAGGTTTAAACAATCTAATCTATAACTTCACGCAGTTACTTAATTATCGAAGTTAGGGTTTTTTAATAGTCACCCCACTTCGATTGCAGCACTAAAGATATTAAATTTAAACAAGCGTAAAAAGCTGTTTTTATATAATCCATATTTACCCAAATGGGTTCCACTTATGCAGGACAAATACTGGTTACAACCTTGGCCTGAACATGTTTATAAAGACCAATGCAGTTAAGAGACCAATGTAATTAAGTGAGCAATGTAATTAAGTGAGCAATGTAATTAAGTGAGCAATGTAATTAAGTGAGCAGTGGGTTAATCCGTTCTCTGAATTTTTTGGATGGTGCCATCGGCATTAAAAATGACGTTTTCCATCGCACTATGACGTTGTCGTTTACCACAAAGACTATCTTTTGCATTTATCCAGCGGTGATAAAATAAAATCCACTGACCGTTGAACTTAACTATTGAATGATGGTTATTGGCGTTATTTTCTTGCTCCATAAATACGCCTCGATAAGTCCAAGGTCCAGTAGCAGACTTAGCTGTGTAATATGAAAGTTCACGATTATTTTCTGGCATAGTGTAGTAATAAAGATCATTACGTTTAAACACCCAAGGGCCTTCCATTTTGGGCTCATACCCTCCCATATCCATTTTTATAAACTCACCATCAATACTTAATAGGTCATCTTTCATTTTGGCTACATAATAGTCATGGTCTTTACCATGAAAATATAAATACGTTTGCCCGTTATCATCTGTAAAAATACTAGGGTCGTTTGCGTAAGGCTCGCGCCAAAGTGGTTTGCCTATGGCGTCTTTAAAGGGCCCAGTTGGTGATTTACTAACCCCAATCCCTAATCCCATCCACTTGGTGCTTTTACTTGGTGTTTCTCTATCCTTATAGCCATTGCCGGCTGGAAAAACTAAATAATATTGACCATTTTTATAAATGGCATCGGGGGCCCAAGCGTAGTTATCAGCCCAAGATAAATCGTCTAATGACATGACTGAGCCATGATTAGTCCAAGTATTCAGATCACTTGAGGAAAATACCATCCAGTCTTGCATATGGAAGTCTTGTTGGCATTCAAGATCATGGCTGACATATAGATAGATTTTGCCATCCTTCCAAACATGAGCGGATGGATCCGCCGTGCGTAAATTAGGCCCTAAATCTAGGATCTTTGCATAGGTTGTATTGCTAATTAACACCAAGGAAATCAACATGGAAATACACATGATAAGCTTGAATTTATCTAGCGATACGTTGTGGATTTTTGAGTACATAATTTAATCTATAACCCTTTATAAGAATATGTTAAATGTTTTGGATCCGGTGTACGTAATAATTTAGATAAAGGGTGTTTTTGTGCTTTTAATTCAGTTAATACAAGTTGCGCGACTTCTCGGGCTCCTAATTGATTTAAGTGGGTATTATCGGTGATGCCATTAGGATAATTAGGGTGTAAGTCTGGTTTTATATGCATAAAACGCAAGGCTGATAAGGTAAAACCTTGCTGTTGAAAATGTTCCCGGGTAAGGGTTTCCATATCTATAAAACTAACGTTAGTGTCTTTGGCTATGTTTCTTACAATATCAGCGTAAGGGTGGGTCAGTTTTAGTTGGGCATTATCGTCAAAGTGACGGCGGGTTATGGGAGTCATTAATATAACACTAGCCCGTTTATTTTGTGTTATGTGGATCATGTTTCTGATATTAGATTCGTATTGCTCAGGTGAAGTGTAGCGGTCAACTTTATGTTTGGATTGGTCATTATGGCCAAATTGAATAAATACAAAATCACCAGGTTTCAGGTTTTGTTCTATCTTGTCCCATAATCCTTCTGCGATAAAGGTTTTGGTACTTCGACCATTTTTAGCTAAGTTGGTCACCGTAACGTCTTGCGCAAAGAAGTGGGCAAATGGCATTCCCCATCCAGTTTCTGGGTAGTCTTTGGGATCTTTAATGGCCATGGTGGAGTCACCGGCCATAAATACTTCAATTGCTAAGGCGTGAAATGAGAAGAGGGTAATGAAGGAGCTTAATGCTCCCATTAATAAGGCTGAGGATAGTCGATTGGTTAATTTGGACATTGTTTAGTTGATTCCCTAGTTATCAGATAGGGTTTGACCACGATTTTTTCGTGCTCAGCACCTTGATCTGGTGAAATACTTTGAATGAGTTTTTGAGTAGCTAAGCGTGCAATCTTTTGTACTGGGCGCTTTATCGTTGTCAGTGATGGAATGATCCTAGAGGCGATAATATTGTCATCAAAACCAGCAATGGATAAATCATTTGGAATTTTTATTCCTAAGTCGCTCGATACCCTAACTGCTCCTGCTGCCATTTCATCGTTATTAGCAAAAATAGCAGTTGGTCTAGGTGTTTGGGTTAATAATGCGCGGGCACATTCAATACCAGTCTCATAGGTATTTTCGCCAAACTGGATTCGATTTTCTGGCAAGTCTAAACCATTCACTCTAAGTGCGTCTTTAAAGCCTTCAAAACGCTCTTTAGATGAATGGAAAGCCATTGGTCCTGTGATCATAGCAATGTCAGTATGTCCGAGTTCTATCAAATGCTCGGCAATATCTGTCATAGCACCACGGTCATCAGATATAACAATATTATCTGGATCACCAAGGTCTGTTGATGCAATACGAATACAAGGTAACTTAATGGATTTAAATGCTTCTGCTAATTTGTCACTCTCTGAAACAGGTGGTATGACTATAATGCCATCAACTCTTGAGCGACTAGCAAAGTTTAAGCAGTCTTCTATAAAGTCATCAGATTGCCATTGGCAAGGGTGAACTACCAGTTCAAAGCCTAATGAGGAACATATATCTAATGCCCCTCGTTGCACTTGGTCTATATAGAGTGCATCGGGATTGTCATAAATTAACCCCAACAAATACGAACGATTAGAGGCTAAACCTCGAGCTTGTTTATCTGGCTGAAATTTAACTTCTTTGATTATTTGTTCAACACGCTCTCGAGTAGCTTGACCAACCATAGGTGAGCCATTAATAACTCGTGAAATAGTTCGTTTTGATACACCGGCAATGCGTGCAACATCATTGATCGTTATGTTGGTTTTCGTTTCCATTATCTTTTCCAGTTTTAACTGACTAAACTAACGTGTTTAGTCAGTTTAAAATTCAGTATTAAAGTAAGCCTAATATTCTAGGGAGTGTCTCACTTATTGCTGGAACATACGTCACTAACATTAACACCAAAAACATAACAAAATACAAAGGTATCATTGGCTTAATGATTTTGTGGATAGACGTTTTAGCAACTGCACAAGAGACAAAGAGAACACTGCCTACAGGAGGAGATACTAACCCAATTGACAGGTTTAATACCATCATAATACCAAATTGTATTGGTCCCATTCCAAGTTCAGCTGCCACCGGTAGAAATATTGGGGTGAAAATTAATACGGCTGGAGTCATATCAATAAAAGCACCAACTAAAATCAGTATTAAATTAATCATTAATAAAATAACAATTGGGTTATCGCTGTATTGTAAAAAGAAGTCACTAATTCCCTGAGGAATATGGGCATAAGATAACAACCATGACATAGCCGAAGATGCGCCTATGATTAACATCACTATAGCGGTCGTTTCGCAGGCTTTTAAAAATAACGCTGGCAATGATTTGGTGGAAATTTCTTTATAAATAAACACCGATAAAACCAAAGCATACAATACCGCGACAGCGCCAGCCTCGGTTGCTGTGAATACGCCACCGATAATGCCGCCAATTACAATAAAAACTAACAATAAACTCGGTAATGCCGCGGTGACTTTTTTGGCAACTAAGTTAAAGGGTAAACGTGCAGATACCGGATATTTATTTTTAATGGCGTACAACATACATACAGTCATTAACGCTAAACCCACTAATATTCCCGGAACATAACCAGCAACAAATAAAGCGGCAATAGACACACCGCCGCTGGCGATGGCATAAATAATAAGAATGTTACTTGGTGGTATTAACATGCCAGTGGTTGCGGCCGATGCGGTAACTGCGGCTGCGAAGTTTTCATCGTAACCATGCTTTTTCATTTCTGGCACCATAAAGCTACCAATCGCAGACGTGGCGGCTACGGCTGAGCCTGATATTGCACCAAACATCATGCAAGACATGACATTTACCAATGCTAAACCACCAGGTAGAGCACCAATTAACGCCATCGCACATTCAATAAGACGTTTAGCAATACCACCTTGTCCCATAATAAGTCCGGACAAGATAAAAAATGGAATGGCTAATAACGCAAAACTATCAATGCCTCCAGCCATTTGTTGAGCGATGGTGGTTGTTGCGGCTGTAAAGTCGATGTGCATTAACAAAGACACTAACGTGGCTAATCCAATACAAATTGAAATAGGTACGTTGATGAGCAACATGGAAAAGAATACGAGTAATAAAATAAGCGCAGTGATATCCATTATATGCTCTCCTTGTTAGTTAAAATGGTACGAATATTAAGTGCGGCAAAAAGAGTAATAAGCATGCCTGACAGTGGGATGACGGAGTAGACCCAACCCATTTGTAAGCCAAGGGCTGCTGAAGTTTGTTTTAACTCTAAGGTTAATATCATCAAAGATAGGCCTCCGTAGACCATAACTAAGGTCGCAAATAAGAGCACCAATATTTCAATTAAGACCAAAGCGTAGTTTTTTAATTCAGCAGGCAGTTTTTCGACAAATAAGTCTAAACCTAAATGGGCTTTTGTTTTATACGCATAAGCGGCACCTAAAACGCCAATCCAAATAAGTAAGTAACGAGATAATTCTTCTGTGTATGAACTTGGGGATCCTAAAATAAAGCGTGAAAATACTTGCCAGCTGACGGTAACCACTATGGCTAACATCATTAACATTAATAGTTTTTCCAGCACGTGATTGATTTTTGATAGTAGAGAATTCATGAACCCAGCCTTACATTGATTTTATTTTTTTGATCTGTTCTGCAACAGGGCTGTTGTCGAAAGTTGCATGAAACGGTGCAACTTGTTTTTGGAATGCAGCTTTGTCAGGGTAGGTGACTTTAACGCCCTCTTTGATCACTGCAGCCAACGCATCATCTGAGGCTTTTTGCCATAATGACTTTTGAAAAACCACGGAGTCCGCCATTGCTTGTGATAACCAATCTTGTTGTTGTTTATCTAACGAGTCCCAAACCGGTAAGCTAGCCAAAATGATGTCGGGCACAAAAGTATGTTCATCTAAGCTGTAATAACGGGCTATTTCATAATGACGGGATAAATAGTAACTTGGCGGGTTGTTCTCAGCGCCGTCAACGACACCTTGTTGTAAGGCCGCGTATAATTCCCCCCAGGCTATTGGTGCTGCAGCGCCGCCTAAGGCTTTAACCATGTCCATTGCCGTAGGGCTATTTAATACACGGATCTTCTTACCAATTAAGTCTTCAGGTGTGTTTATTGGAGCGTCAGAAGTATAAAAGCTTCGGCTACCGGCATCGTAATAGCCCATGCCTTTTAACTTAGCAACGGCGGTTTTATCTAAAAGAGATTGGCCAATTTCACCTTCTAAAATTTTCCAGAAGTGCTCACGGTCACGAATAAGATATGGAATGCTAAACAACTTCATTTCCGGTACAAACCCTTCTAATGGACTGACCGATACTTTTGTCATCGATAAACTGCCAATTTGCAGTAATTCAATCATTTCTCTTTCTGAGCCTAATTGCCCACCTGGGTAGATAACCAGTTCCATTTTTCCGTTGGAATAATGGTCAAGTCTCTCTCCCATATGGACCATAGCTAGATGCACAACGTGTCGTGTATCTAATGTATGCCCTAAGGTTAAACGTGTTTTACCCTGTTTTTCACCGCAGCTGGCTAAAGTGAACATGGCGATGATTATTATTAGTATGCGCATGTTTGTACCTTGTTATCGTAATTGGTTAGGAGCGTGAAAATCCATATCACTGTAATCTAAATTCTCACCAGCCATACCCCAAATAAAGCTGTAATTTTGTGTGCCACAACCTGAGTGTATAGACCAAGGTGGCGAAATGACCGCTTGCTCGTTATGCACCCAGATATGTCTGGTTTCAGTGGGTTCCCCCATAAAATGACAAACCGCTTGCGACTCAGGGACTTCAAAATAGAAATAAACTTCGTTACGTCTATCATGCTGATGGGCTGGCATCGTATTCCAAACACTGCCATCTTTTAAACAAGTAATGCCCATCTGTAACTGGCAGGTTTCAACCACAGAATTGATCATAGATTGATTAATGTCTCGTTCATTACTGGTAGTTAAACTGCCCATTTGCAGTTGTTTACCACCTCCAAAAGGAACTCGTTTATTGGCGAACGATTGATGGGCAGGTGCTGAATTTAAGTAAAATCTTGCAGGTGTTGTTCTTTCAACACTGCTAAATGTTACTTGTTTGTTACCACTGCCCAAATATAAAGAATCTTTGTAGTTAAGTGGGTACTCTACCCCATCTGCCGTCACAACTCCTGCACCACCTACATTGATAATGCCAAGTTCTCGGCGCGATAGAAATGTGTCTGCTTTTAATGCATCTAACGTTTCTAATGTGAGTGTTTCATTAACGGGGACAGCACCACCAACCATAAATCGTTCATAATGGGTATACACCCAATTAATGGTATCGTCTTGCATTAACGTGGCCGCTAAAAATGCATCTCGAAGTTGTTGGGTATCAAACCCTTTCACTTCGTTAGGACCAATAGCGTATCGGTTTTCAAAATGAGTTTTTGTCATAACATAAACCTATATTTATTTTTGTTAGTGTTTATTTTTATGTTTAGCGAGCTAACCAACCGCCATCCACCGCTAAAATATGTCCATTGACATAATCACTGGCTTTTGATGATAAAAATACTGCAGCGCCGACTAGATCTTCTGGGTTACCCCAGCGTCCAGCAGGAATGCGGTTTTCTATTTCTTTGTTTCGAATAGGATCATCTTGTAATGCTTGGGTATTATCGGTACGGAAATAACCTGGTGCGATTGCATTAACTTGAATGTTGTGTGACCCCCATTCATTAGCTAATGCTTTGGTAACGCCTGCGATAGCATGTTTACTAGCTGTGTAAGCTGGCACTGTTATGCCACCAGAGTATGAGAGCATAGAAGCGATATTGACGATCTTACCTGAGCCTGTTTTGATCATTTCTGGCGCTAACTTTTGTGCCAATATAAAACTTGCGTCCAAATTAACCGCCATCACCTTATGCCATTCATCTAATGGGTAATCTACCGCTGGGCTTCTGAAAATTGTGCCACCCACATTAATTAAAATATCAACTTTACTGGCGATAGCTAACGCTTGTTCTGCAAGTTGAGTGACTGAATTACTATCGGCAAGGTCGGCACTTATTTCAAATCCCTGTTGTCCTGTTTGGTTTATAAGCTCTAACGTCTGTGAGCAACCACCTGAACGACTGCTACTGCAAATTACATTTGCACCATTTTGTGCTAACCCCAAAGCTATTTTTTGACCTAGTCCGCGACTAGCGCCTGTGACAAGCGCCGTTTTACCTGATAAGTTAAATAGTAAGTTTTCCATCTGTAACCTTTAGTACTGTTAGATATTTATGGTGTGAACAATGGATTTAGTTCGCACTTAATAATGATTGATTAGTATTCTTTGCCACCGGTAGCAAAATGTCAAACAAAATATGTTGCCACCGGTGGCAAATTGTCGTAATGTTACAAAAAACAGGTATTAATCATGGTGATATATGAAACAATTAAATCGACAAAACTTTCCATCTAATCGTTATCCTACAAAGATAATGCAGTTTGGTGAAGGCAACTTTTTACGTGCTTTCATCGACTGGCAAATAGACCATTTAAATAAAGAAACGGATTTAAATGCGGGTATTAGCATCATAAGACCCATAGATTACGATGCACTTCCATTGTTAAATACCCAAGATGGTTTATATACCACCTTGGTTCGCGGGCTTAATGAATCCGGTGAGGCTGTTGAACAAGTTAATGTTATTGAATGTGTAAACGAAGAAATTCCAATTTACAAAGAGTTTGATAAATACATGGCATTAGCAGAATGCGAAACGCTTAAAGTTATCTTTTCAAATACCACAGAAGCGGGCATTGAGTTTATCGCTACTGATAAATTATCCGATGCACCTGCAAAAGCATTTCCGGCTAAATTAACACAATGGTTATATAAACGTTTTGTTCATTTTAGTGGTGATAACGATGCTGGTTTAATGATCATTCCATGTGAGTTGATTGATTATAACGGTGACAAACTAAAAGAGATCGTACTTAAATACGCTGAGTTGTGGCAATTAGATACTACATTTATCACTTGGTTAAATGATGCAAATCATTTTTGCTCAACCTTAGTGGACCGTATTGTTACCGGTTTTCCACGAACTGAACACGACGAGTTACAAACAAAGCTTGGTTATTTAGATAACTTTATGGTGACGTCAGAATACTTCCACTTCTTTGTTATTCAAGGGCCAAAACAATTAGAAGAGGTTCTATGTTTAAAAGACATGAGTTTAAACATTTTAGTCGTTGACGATATCTATCCATATAAACAACGTAAGGTTGCCATTTTAAATGGTGCTCACACTGCGTTGGTCCCTTTAGCTTATATGGCTGGCATTGATGCCGTTGGGGAGGCTATGGATGATACCTTGTTCTCAAAATACGTTGAACAACTAATGTTTAATGAAATTATACCTACTCTAAACTTGCCGAAAGATGAGTTAGAACAGTTTGCATCTGATGTTATAAAGCGTTTTAAAAATCCATATATTCATCACTTATTGATCTCTATTTCATTAAATAGCATGACCAAATTCCATACTCGGATATTACCGCAACTTTTAACATATGTTGAAAACAAACAACAAGTGCCTACGCTTATGGCACATGCCATTGCAGGACAAATATTAATGTATCGTGGAACTCGTGATGGTCAAACTATAGAGCTGAGTGACTCGGAACAATGGATGACATTATTTAGCGATGTATGGCAGCAACATGAAGCCAGTAAAATCAATACACATCAATTAGTAGATGTAATATTAGGTGCCGATTGGCATTGGGAACAAGATCTAAATAAAGTTGCTGGATTAACTGAAGCTGTAGCAAACAGTCTTGACGGCTTTTTAGAAAAAGGTGTACGTGCCGTTTTAACTCAATCTTTGGAAGCATAAATTATGAAACATATTATCCGTTTACACGCGACAGATAATGTCGTAATTGCTTTGACGTCGTTGACTAAAGGCCAAACTTATCAAGATGGCGATGTTTTTGTAACGCCAATAAGCGACGTGGATAAAGGTCATAAAGTCGCTATCATTGATATTGCTAATAGTACACCTGTTATTAAATATGGTGCCCCTATTGGCAATGCGGTTAAAGATATTGTTGCGGGTCAATGGGTGCATACGGATGATGTGAAAACCAATTTAAACGACGAATTAGAATATCGTTACCTGCCAGAAAATATACTGTCTAAATTTCAGCAAGATGATTCGCCAGAAGTGCAATTATACCGCAGAGATAATGGCGATGTAGCGATAAGAAACGAATTGTGGTTAATCCCTACTGTGGGGTGCGTAAATGGTATGGCGCAACATATGGTAAAAGAATTCTTGCGTCGTCATCCAGAGTTAGAAATTGATGGTGTTTACGTATTTCCACATCAATTTGGTTGCTCACAGCTTGGAGATGATTTAGAAACCACACGTGTGCTGCTTCAAAATATGGCCAAACATCCCAATGCGGGCGGGGCGTTAGTTGTAGGTTTAGGTTGTGAAAATAATCAAGCCGTAATATTCGAAGATGGTTTAGGTGATTATAACCACGATCGAATTAAGTTTCTGATCACCCAAATGGTCGAAGATGAAGTTGAAGCAGGGGTTGCTTTGATGGAAGAGATTTATCAAACCATGCGCCAAGATAAACGCCAACCGGGTCGATTGTCTGAAGTTAAATTCGGCTTGGAGTGTGGTGGCAGTGATGGTTTGTCAGGTATTACCGCAAATCCGTTATTGGGACAGTTCTCTGATTTTTTGATCAGTCGTGGTGGTACAACAGTGTTAACCGAAGTGCCGGAAATGTTTGGTGCTGAAACCATTTTAATGTCCCGCTGTAAAGATGAAGAAACCTTTAATGACTTAGTTGGTATGGTTAACGGCTTTAAACGTTATTACAAAGATCATAATCAACCTATTTATGAAAATCCGTCACCGGGTAATAAAAATGGCGGTATCAGTACCCTTGAAGATAAGTCTTTGGGGTGCACGCAAAAAGCGGGATTGAGCCCAGTTCAGGCTGTTTTAGAGTATGGAGAGATCATGACAACTCCAGGGCTTAATTTATTAAATGCGCCTGGTAATGATGCGATCGCAACAAGTGCATTAGCTGCTAGTGGTTGTCATATGGTGTTGTTTACCACAGGTAGAGGTACGCCTTATGGTGGTTTTGTGCCGACCCTTAAAATAGCCACCAACAGTGAAATGGCCACTAAAAAACGTCATTGGATAGATTTTGATGCTGGCCGTTTAGTAACAGATACCAGTATGGAAGAGTTGTTATCTGAGTTTATTGATTTATTGGTGCGTTCTTGTAATGGCGAACCGGTGAAAAATGAAATAAATGAATTCCGTGAAGTAGCAATTTGGAAAAAAGGAGTAACCTTATAATGAGCGAGTTTAAACTTGCCATTATAGGCGAGTGCATGGCTGAAATATCTGGCCGTGTGCTCGGCACCATGCAACAAAGTTTTGGTGGCGACACACTAAATACCGCCATATATTTAAAAACCCTATTACCTGAAGCCGGTATGGTTAGTTTTGTCACAGTGATGGGGAATGACCCATTAAGCACTGCCATAATTAACCGTTGGCAGCAGGCTGGAGTTGATACCTCTTTAGTCTTGATAGACCCTGACCGTCAGGTTGGTTTATACATGATTGAAAATGATGAAAGAGGAGAGCGTACTTTCCAATATTGGCGAGACGATTCTGCAGCTAAGTACTTATTACAACATGATAAGTTTAATGCTGCTTATACATCTATGTCTGACTACGATGGCATTTTTTTGTCAGGCATATCATTGGCGATTTTGCCCGACGAAGACAAGTATAAACTTATTGAAAGGTTAAAAGTACTTAAACAGCAGGGTGTCCAAATCATTTTTGATGGTAATTATCGTCCTAAGTTATGGAACAATAAGGACACAACACAGTTATTTTACAATTTGATGTATGACATCGCCGACCTGGCGTTAATCACCTTTGATGATGAAGAATTATTATGGGGTGACAAAAATTTAGATGCTTGCCGTACAAGATTATTGCAACATGATATTAACCATTTGGTGCTAAAAGACGGTGCCAATGGTTGTTATTATACGCATCTTGGTGTGACAACTCATATATCGACTACTCCCGTAACAACCGTCATTGATACCACCGCCGCTGGTGATTCATTTAATGCTGGATTTTTAGCTGGATGGTTTAATAATAAACCAGCTAAACATTGCGCTGAATTAGGCAATGCACTTGCTGGTCAAGTTATCCAACAAAAGGGTGCAATAGTGCCTGTAAATATTGACCTATTAAATTTATAGAGCCTTTGATATGAATCGAGTCATTATTATCTTTTTAGGGGTGGTGTTTAGTTTTATCGCTGAAGCTGCATTTAATGAGCAACAAACCAAACTCTATATTGTTGGTAAGCATCAACAATATACAAATATTCAAAGAGCTATAGATGCCAGTGTTGAAGCATTAAATGCCGTTATTTTTATAAAACCTGGTGTTTATGAAGAGCGGTTGTTTATTACCCGAAATAATATTGCGTTAGTGGGGGAATCGTCTAAGAATACCATTATTAAAACGTCAATCTTACGGTCGGACTGGCGCAAGACACATCCATCGGATTGGGGCGCAGCTGCGGTTAATATTAATGGAACCGATATCGCCTTAGTGAACCTGTCTATTGTTAACGAGTATGGTTTGTTAACTGGCGATCATGAACATCAGTTTGCAGTAAGAGGGTTTGAGCTTAGCGATAGGATCATCACTCATAATTGCAATATAATTGCTGGTGGGGCCGATACACTTAGCCTTTGGAACAAAAATGGCCGTTATTACCACTCCCATTGTTACTTTGAAGGGCACACTGATTTTGTTTGTCCTCGCGGTACAGCGTTAATAGAAAATTCCAAATTTTATAATCAAAAACGTTCAGCCACTATTTGGCATGACGGCGAGTTAAACTCGGATTATAAGCTTGTGGTCAGCGAAAGTGAGTTTGACGGTATCAAAGGATTCTGGCTTGCACGACATCATTATGATGCACAGTTTTATTTATTAAACTCCAGCTTTTCTAACAACATGGCAGATAAACCAATATTTAGAAAACGCTACAATAATAAAGCGGTAGAGCGTCCTAATTTGTATGGTCAGCGATATTTTTTTGAAGGTAACCGTTCTGAAAATCAATTTTCTTGGCTTGAAGATAACTTTAAAACCTCGGATGTTATTCCAAAACAATATCCAGATTTAGCCGCTTGGGTATTTGATAATACTTGGCAACCAAATCAAGACTTAAGTCGTTTATCTCAGTTTTTAATAGATAGCTTAAATGGACAGAAATTTGAACCATTTAATATAAATGCGGCTAAAACCAAGATGTAAAATCAGATTAGAAATAACTCACTACTGAGCTAAGTATTTGAATTTAGCTCAGCCTACATATAACACAATAGATCACAGGTACAGATATATGAAATCATTCCGTTCGTTAATGGGTGAACAGGTTTTATTGCCGATTATTCAAGCAGACACTGCAGAACAAGGCGTTCAAATTGCAAAAGCAATGCGTGATGGTGGTATTCATTTAGTAGAAGTTGTTTTAAGAACTCAGGCGTCATTAGAAGCGCTTGTTGCGATTAAAAGTGAATTCCCAGACATGATAGTTGGTGCGGGTACTATTATTGACGTTCAGTCGTTAGATGACGCGATTAATGCTGGTGCCGACTTTATCGTGACGCCAGCACTAACACCTACCTTAGGGCAAAAATTGAGTACTTGTGGCGTGCCGGTATTACCTGGTGTCGCAAACACAGGGGATATATTATTGGCCCGTGAATTCGGCTTTAAAGAATTGAAACTGTTTCCTGCTTCCTTATCAGGTGGCGCTAAGTTTATTTCGGCTATGTCAGGATTATTTTCAGATGCTATTTTTTGTCCGACTGGTGGTGTGAATCAAGAAAATAAAGATGAGTATTTATCATTAAATAACTGTTTTGCGGTAGGTGGTACTTGGGTCGCATCGCCACAATGGATTGCCGACAATCAATGGTCAAAAGTGACTCAAGCTTGTTTGCAAGTAACAGCTTAAGCTTTGATTTTATTGGTAAAGTAATAATATAAATAAAACCAGTCGATTGACTGGTTTTATTATTTTACTGATTATTACCCTTTCTGTCTTGCCGCTTTAGAGTTAAGACAAAATGGAATCAAATAACTCGATACTAACGGTTTCGCCAGCTTGATGTCCTTGATTGTCTTGGGCAAGGATTATGTAACAATTTGCCCTGCTAATTGAAGACAGTATGCCTGAACCTTGTGCCGAAAGTGGAGTCACTTGAAGGTCGCCTTTTGGGTTAACTGCCATGATCCCACGTTGAAAATCCATGCGTCCTGCTTTTTTCTTTATGCTGTGAGTGGTGACGGCATTAAGCTTAATGCTTGGGATTTGATTTCCACCAGACATATATCTTAAAGCGGGAACGGCTAATTGATGAAAGGTGACGACAGCAGAAACTGGGTTACCTGGTAATCCAAAAAATACGCTGTTAGGTAGAGTGCCAAAAGCAAAAGGTTTGCCCGGCTTTATTGCTACTTTCCAAAATCCAATATCGCCAATATCATTTAAAATATCTTTAGTGTAGTCCGCATCACCCACAGACACACCACCACTGGTGATCACCACATCGGCTAACTCATCGGCTTTAAAAAAGGCATCCGCAATCTCTTTACGGTCATCTTCAATAATACCAAGCGATATTACATCCACATTCAATCGTTGTAACATGGCCACTAATACTTGGCTGTTACTTTCGTAAATGTCACCTTGTTGTAATGTTTCACCGGGCATTTTAAGTTCATCTCCGGTAGAAAAAACAGCTACTTTTAACTTTCTATATACATTAACGGTTGTTAAGCCTAATGAGGATAATAAACCAATATCAATGGCATTAAGTTTGTGACCTGCATTAAATAACGTATGCCCTTGTAAAATATCTTCACCAGCAATACGAATATTAGAATGCAGTTTTGCGGGATGCAATAAGGTGATTAGTACATCAGAATTGGCATCAACATTTTCCTGCATCACCACAGAATTGGCACTTTGCGGAACTACTGCACCTGTCATAATACGAATGCATTCTCCGTTATTTAATTCACCTTTAAATGGTGTGCCTGCCAATGAGGTGCCCACTAACTTAAATTGGGTGAATGGGGGAGAAGTTACGTTTTTATCACTTAATGCATCATCGCGGATGGCGTAACCGTCCATGGCCGAATTATTAAATGCTGGCACATTCAAGGGAGAGGTTATCACTTTAGCTAATATACGATTATCCGCATTTTGGATAAGTATACTTTCGGTTTCCGTGATTTTTTTTATGTTACTTAACAATGTACTTTTGGCTAATTCAAAAGGCATCAAGTTAGGCACATTGTAACAAGTTGTCATAATTTTCCTTATTTAACGACATAGTCGTTTGCACTAATTAGTTCTTTTCAATCATATCTTAATATGTCTTAGGGTTTTACCTTAAGACTCACTTTTATTTACTAACTATATTTTGACGCAGACCTTTAACAACTTCACTTTTACATCGAAAACCTTGTGGCAGAAGGGATTGAGGAATTGGCGCGAAAATTGCGATTACTAGGGCGTTTAATGGTTATTCTTGAGTATCTTAAAGGATTCTGGTGTGAAATTTTCTTTTTTAAAATATTGACGTTTGTCTTATGCAGTGTGTTCTCCTTCAAAGGGGTAGGACAGGTATCATCGTCACATTTAGAGGTTCGTACATATTCTGAAGTTGAGTTAGAAACTGGTTTTTACTTGCTGCCAGACATCATACTATCGGATGAATATTTTGATTTCAGTTCGGTTAACCTTTTCATTTCGACCGGAGTTAAAGTAGATCAAATAACTTTATACAACTCAGAGCTTATTTCTATTGATGCTGCTACTAACAGTATTTTATTTGAAAATAAAATAATTGGCGTTTTCTCAGGTGAATTAACTGTAGAGTCGGACGATTTTAAAATTCAGTTTAATGCTTCAGCCAATAAATTGTCTATTCAAGCAACGTTAAGATCTATTTTCATTTTTAATCAAAATCCACAACCAGGCACTCGTAATTTACTCATCAAATTACAAAACGCCGAAAATGACGTGACAAAAATTGTAAATAACTATTTTTACCAAAGCCCACAAGAACTAGTGGTTTTTGATGATGAAAATATGAAAGAAGAAACAACAGTTGCTCTTGTTGATATAGATGATGATACAGATTTTGATTTGATTGTAGGCGATAAAAACGGAGTACTTACATTTTATCGCAACACTGGCGATAGTAATAATCCTTTATTTGTGCTGGATACCGAGAATAGTCCACTCACATCGGTAAGTACGCTAAATTTAACCTATTCATTTCCAGCCTTTACTGATATCGATGGAGATGGTGATTTTGATTTTTTCCTAGGTGAAAATAAAGGGATTGTTACTTTTTATGAAAATATAGGGTCAAAATCGGCTCCTGAGTTTGTATTAAATGATGAGGCTAACCCGTTTAAAGAACGAATTAATTATACAGTTAAACCTAACTTTCTAGATATTAATTCTGATGGTTTAATCGATGCATTATTTGGCCGACTCAATGGCGGGCTCAGTTATTATGAGAATATAGGGACCAAATTTGAACCTAGTTTTGTTCTAAAAGGATATGGCGACAATATTTTTCAAGATGTAAGAGAGCATTCCCGAGCAGCTCCTTTTCTTTATGATTTTAATTATGATGGTTTTGTCGATTTGCTTTTAGGCGAAACGGATGGTTCGTTAAATTTGTATTTGAACCTACCTGTAAATGACTTGCGCAGTTACATAAAACAAAGTGATGAAGAAAATCAATTTAGTATAATTAACGTGGGTGAACATGTAACCCCAATATTTGTTGATATTAATAACGACGGGTTTCCTGATTTAATAAGTGGAAATAAAGCTGGTGAAGTTAAGGTTTTATATGATGACTCTAAATTTTCGTTTGAAATTTCCCCAGTAAACGATGCTCCAATTATCGATGTTATTTCAACTCAAGACGTTGATGAGAATACAAGATTTGTAACTTCGTTATCCATCACGGATGAAGAAGGAGATGATTGGCAGGTAGAATTATTCGGTGATGATGCGCTCCAGTTTGAGGTTCTAGAAAATAATGACTTGAACTTTATTGCAAATCCAAATTTTGAATTATCAACAGATCAAAACGCAGACAACATTTATTCATTATCCATTCAAGTAACGGATGTTGCTGGCGCCAGTAATATATTAGATTTAACGATTACCGTTTTAGACATAAATGAAGCTCCAACCATTAAGGGAGATGAGCAGATAACGGTGACTGAAAACCGATCTGAATTAGCTTTATTTGAAATCGAGAACCCAGAGACCGAATCGTTAATTATAGAGCTGTTGGGTGACGATGGTGCACAGTTTAATTTGAATGATAAGGGGGTGTTATCTTTTATTAGCCCAGCTGATTTTGAATTACCGTTAGACAAAAATAAGGATAACAACTACCAATTAACTATCGTAGTGACTGACGAAGTTGATCAATCTGCTCAAATTGACCTTGAAGTCACGGTAGACAATGAAATTGAAAATATATCAGCTAAATACACAAGTGTTGATCCATTTGAAGAAGATGACATTTCGGATGGTTTATCCGCTAAATTATTTTCCAATATAATGTTAAATGATTTTGGGGAAGATTTTGCCGATCAAAAGTTAACGATCTCCGGCTTACTGGATGGGGATAACATACAATTAGTCGCCAGTGATAGTAGTGAATTTATTGTTTATGAAAATGAAGTTATATATCAAGGCAATTTAATTGCAACCATCGACAATGAAAATAATGGTGTTAACGGTTCTAGTTTTAGCATGACGTTTACTGAGTTTGCAACAGCAGACATAATCCACTCAATATTCCAGAGTTTAATGTTTAGTAGTGATTTAGCAAACCCTCAATCTCAACGTGTGATTACATTCAACTTTACCCACCCACGTGTCGGTAATATATCGATAGTGAACTATAACGGGTTTGAATTAATGCCTAACTTAAATCCGTTTAATGGAATGAGTTTTGGAAAATCAGTTAAACCTAGTTTTGCAGACGTAGACAATGATGGCGATTTAGACAGTTTTGTTACACAGTTCGCCAAACAACTTCAATCTTATAACAATGTTACCAATGACATCGATATAGCATTTGTAGAAGATAACCAGGCAGTCGATGCATTTAGTGAAGTAATGACACGATATGAACGTGCTTTAACATTTTCTAAGTTAAATTATGACAATAAAGTTGATGTATTAGCTGGAGAAAACGACGGAACGTTAGATTTCTTTCTAAACGTAGGAACCACGGAACAACCACAGTTTGCAGAATTAATGAATGCAAATAATCCATTCTACTTATTAGATGTGGGTGATAATTCGACTCCTGTATTTGTTGATATAGATGGTGATTCAGACTCAGATGTGTTTGTTGGTAGCTTGAGTGGAAATGTTTATTATTTTGAAAATAGTGGTGATGGATACACTTTTAAGTTTGAAGTAAACATTGATGATGTTTCTTCACATATACTCGAGGATATAAAATCGAGTAAGTCTAGTGTTCCTAGTTTTGTCGACTTTGATCAAGATGGCGACTTTGATTTAGTGCTAGGCAATGCATCTGGAACGCTGCAATATTACCAAAATATAGGTAATTATTTATCGCCGATGTTTGTCGAATTAATTGGCGAAGATAATCCGTTTAACAATGTATCAGTATCAAGTTATTCAGCCCCTACGTTTATTGATTTAGATATGGATGGCGACTCAGATATTTTGATTGGAAGTGATGATGGAAGTATTAGCTACTTCAAAAACAATTCAGGTATTTTATTAGAAGTACTAGGTGAAAATGATACCCCACAAATAAATGCGCAACCCTTATATACGGTGATAGAAAATCACTTTGAAATCGGACAAGTATCTTTTTTAGACGCCGATGGAGATACGGTAAACCTCAAGGTTGAAGGCGTTGATGCCCATTGGATCAATATTGACGATAATGGCGTAATGTCGTTCAGCCACTTAATGATCCATGATAATCCAATGGATTTTGATGGGGACAATATATACCAATTTGACGTTATAGTGGAAGACCCTCAAGGTGCACAAAGCTCTGTAACTACCAGCGTTCAAATAATAGAATCGGCCCCTGTAGACTTTAGCCAAACCAATACGTTTTTAGTGTCAGAAAATAGTACATATGTTGCAATAGTAAAACTACGTGATGAAAATGATAATGCGTATAGATTTACATTAACGGGCGAAGATAAGGATGTTTTTGAAATTAATGCATTAGGACAATTAGTGTTTAACGCCAATCCTAATTATGAAAACCCAATGGATAAAAATCTTGATAATCAATATGAATTAGACGTAATAACCACAGATACTGATGGAAATTCGACCATTAATCCTATCAATATTAAGGTTGTAGAAGTCAACGAAGCACCAGAGTTAACTTTGTTTTCCAATGTAAGTGTTTCTGAAAATAGCGTTGAAGTGATACAAGCTCAAGTTCAAGACCCAGAAAATGAAAATGTGACATATAGCTTGTCGGGTCAAGATTCAGCATTATTTACAATTGATACTCAAGGTTATATTAAGTTTGTTGTTGCACCAAACTTTGAAAAACCGTCGGATAAAGATGTTAATAATCAATATGACATCGCGGTTATCGCTACGGATGAAAGGGGGGCGAATAGCACGAGTAATACTGCAATAGTGGTTAACAATGTGGTGGAGATGAATTACCTAGGGCCAACGTCAATATCCATAGTTGAAAATACGACTTTTGTGCAAGTTATTGACGTGGATTATTTAGATAAAACTGAATTGAGTTATCAATTATTAGGTGATGATCATGTTCATTTTAACATTGATGATTATGGCCAATTATCATTTAAACATGACATAAACTTTGAGTCGCCAATAGACGACGATTTAAATAATAACTATCAAGTAATGGTAAAAGTATCCGACATTAAAGGCGAATCAATAGAGGTTGAATTAAGCGTATCGGTTATCGATGTAAATGAAGCTCCAGCCATTTTATCGGCGAATAGAGTTGAAGTAGATGAAAACACACAATTATCTTATTTATTAGAAATTTTTGATCCTGAGAATGATGAGCTGACGGTCATCTTAAGTGGTGATGATAAACCGCATTTTCAATTAATTGATGGTTATCTAGAATTAAACCAAATTCCAAATTTTGAATCGCCAAATGATTATAACCTTGACGGTGAGTATTCACTTACTGTTAGCATTAATGATGGTGAGTATCAGACAAATATTGATTTAATTGTTGTGGTTGTAAATCAGCAAGAACAAGCGGAAGTAACGGGATTAACAAACATTTCGCTTGGAAAACAAAGTGTCACTAATGGCAATATGTCAGCCATTTTACCGAATGTATCGTTGATCGATCCTGATAATAATTACCAAGATCATCAAATTATTATCAGCGGATTATTATCTGAAGACTCAATTACATTAATTGATAACGAAGAACTTGAATTAAGCTTTAATGAAGATACTGGAGATGTGTACTTCAAAGGGATGGTTATCGCTCAAATTGATCCAAATAATTCTGGTATTGCGGGCTCTAACTTTTTGATTAGCTTTAATGAACTGGCTAACAATGATGCCGTCGAAGCAGTGTTAACCTCACTCAGTTATGGCAATAACAGTGAGCAGCCAACAGAATCTCGAACTTTATCTATCATTATTAAAGATGAAACTGGTAATCAGTTGAATTTATATAATGCGGTTGATTTTTTAACCCTAGAAAATAATGCAGCACCATTATTTAATATTGATGTTGGTGAAAATGCATACCCAAGTTTTGCGGATATCGACAATGATAATGACTTAGATTTATTGATTGGAACGGCTAGTGGAGAGCTAAAGTTATTCATTAATGACGGTAATTCGTTAACGCCTGATTTCATTCAATTGGCAAGCAGCAATACCTTGCTTATTGAGTTTGCTAGCAGCTTCCATTCTTCTCCAAGTTTTGTCGATATTGACAATGATGGTGATCAAGATTTATTTATTGGTGACAGTGATGGATTTATTCGATTAATAAGAAATACCAGTACGGGCTCTTCACTTAGCTACCAACAATCGGCTGCCAGTGAAAATCCATTTAGCGGTATTGATGCGGGGAGTTTAGCTAAAATATCATTTGTTGATATTGATGGAGACCGTGATCTCGACGCATTTATAAGCAACAGTCTTGGAAATATACGATTTTTCTTAAACAGTGGCACGGCTTCTAATCCTTCATTTTCAGAAAAATTAATGAATGAAAATCCTCTTTATACAATTAAAGGTTATTTTTCGGTTGTCACTACATTTATCGATATTGATAAAGACGATGATTACGACTTAGTCCTAGGCAATACTGCGGGTAGTCTTGTTTTGTATGAAAATACAGGAAGTGCAAACGCTGCGTTATTTGAAATCAGTACAGCTGAAAACAATCCATTTTTAGACTTTGCGGTAAAAGGTGCATCTGTGCCTGTATTTGTCGACATCGATGGTGATTCAGATTTAGATCTATTTGTTGGTGATATAAATGGTCAAATCGCATTTTCAAAAAATGTCGCAGGCATAACCTTGACCATAGACAACAGTGATTATGTGAATTTAGCACCTGTTATAACATTAGATTCAATTAAAACAGTTAATGCTGGTGATTTTGTCATTCTAGAAGCTAACGTTGAAGATGACGATGCGGCAAACCTGTCTTATAAATGGTATCAAAATAGCGGTGACCCTATTGATATGTTAAATAATGATAGTTATAAATTTACGTTTACCGCACCTATGGTTGAAGCAGAAAAGCAACTTGAATTCGAATTAATTGTCCATGACGGTGAGTTGTCCAGTAGCAGTATAATTTTAGTCACGGTAAAAGCACAAGTTGATGGTGAAGTAATCGTAAACCGAGCGCCTATCATTGAAATGATAAGTGACATGTCAGTAACAAGCGGCAGTGAAGTAACGTTACAAGCGATAATATCTGATGCTGATGGTGATGATTTAATTTATAGCTGGACACAAACGACAGGAATAACAGTAGAAATGTTTAATACAAATACTTTAACACCAACAATAAAGATTCCAGAAGTAGATGAACAAACTGGAATAACGGTGATGTTTGAAGTGTCTGACGGTGAAGCGATCAGCGAAAAATCAATTACTATTTTGATTGAAAAACAAGATGTTATTGAAAAAAATGACGCCGGTGGGGTCATACATTGGTATATATTTTCAGTTATGATCCTGCTGATACTTTCACGACGTAAGTATCAGCGTAAATCGAGTTGTTAAACCAATTAAATCAAAGGTAATATTTTTAATTCAAAGTCGTCTATCTTGATTACGGACGGCCCTTTTTCTTCACTAATTACGGCATTGTCAGTCATGAAAAAGGAGACTTTTGGGTAAAGTTTTGTATTTACCTTCACAAAAACGTTATCCATATACTCACGCCGTTTCTTAATTAATTCAGCTCGGTAACCAGTATATCTTTCTATTTTGGACTGTAACATTGTGAGTTGAGGTTCTAATTCGAGTTTTTTATTAGGATCCATTGTACTGTTATAACTGACTTCTAAATTCTCACGTCGAGTTACCATTTCTTGTATCCAATCAGCCAACTCAATTTCTTTATTAATGAAAATATCGTAAGTTCGATTCATACTTATATCAGTGGCAACGTTAGATTCAGTTCCAATCGTGCCAGCCTCTAATGTTTTACAAAGTAAAAAACGTCCACCAGTGATTTGTCCTTTTGGTTTTTTACCTTGGCCAACCTTAAGGCTGTTGGCTGTTATTATGCAGTGACTGACCTGGCGTTTAACATTTACCAGTGTTTTAGCGGTAATTTCGCATTGGTTCGCGAAGTCTAGGTTAATTTGTCCGCCCGATTGCAGAATACAGGTGTAATGCTGACCATTTGTTTTATCTTCTTCTATACGGCCAGATGCACCAGATAAAATTGTTAATTCGCCACCACACTTTATAACCGCTGATTCTACAAACCCTCCAATAACAACATCACCGGTGGCGGTCAGTTTCATATCTGGAGAAACATCTCCTTGAATAACCACGCTTCCTTTAAATTTAACATGTCCTTTTTGTGGATCTAACTCAGGCAACATAAAAACATCATCAATAACCAGTTCTTTACCGTCAAAACGGACAAGACCCTCTTTATTAGCAAGCAGGAGGTTTGGATTGTCAGGGCTAACCTTTACACTAGGGTTTAGTGGTAGCTTTATATCTTTACCTGGAATAGCTGGTATTGACTCGCCAAATACATTCATTCCTTCAGTGCCACTTGTATATGGGATCTTTTCTAATACAGGTTGATCTTTAGTAACTGTGTCAATATTCCCTAAGTCTTTTAAGTCTACACTCCCGTCGGCTTGTTCTTTAGGGTTGCGGAAAGACTCTGAGAATAGTTCAACTAGGGGTGTTAAGTATGCATTATTTCCATTAACTTCATGAAGGCCTTTGGCGATCTCATGAGTAACTAAGGTACCAGGCTCTGCCTCTTTACAGAGTGTTAATAGTTCTTTTATTAAAGAAGATTTTAAACCGTAACGAACTCCAGAATTGATACAGGTTTTTTTATCACAGCCAAATCTATATGGATCCCACCAATAGGCGTGGTGACTTGTGCTTCAACTGACATTTTTTCTTTATCAATTGAAATGCTGATCATCGCATCGGCCGCTTTTGCTGCAATTGTTTCTATTGGCTTAGGAGGTAACTTGTTTTTCTTAATATCAGCCAATTTGATATTGGCTGATTTGACAAACTTGGCGATGTTATCAATCTGCACTTCTAAATTTGAGTATTCAGAATGTTGAAGTTGTTTAGTTATAACTGATGCATCTAACGGTTCCGATTCTTGATTTAGAATCGTAGAAAGGGTTAGTTGTTTTTTACTAAATTTATATTCAAAGTTTTGCACTTAACACCTTAATATAAAGACCTAGTTTATTTACCACTATGTAAACATAAATCTTCTGAGCTTAGAATGCAAAGTGCTTATTAACTTCAAAGGTACTTATTTTATAATTAGTTTGGGGGATTTGACTCAACTTGTTGTTTTAGGTGCTCTACCCACATAGCGGTTGCTCCACATATTGCGACCGGCATGACTAATAAATTTAAAATAGGCACCATAGTAAAAATTGAGATCATTGAACCAAAGCCAAAACAAGCGGATTTGTTTTGTCTAAGAACATGACGCATGTAGTCAAAACTATATTTATTATTATCAAATGCATAGTCGCAATATTGCACCGCTAGCACCCAAGCGATGAATAAAAACCAAATAATTTGACCCAGTCCAGGTAAGATTAAACCAACCAAAAAGTAGCCGATAAAACGAGGAATAAAATAAACTAATTTTTTCCACTCTCGTAATAACGTGTGTGGAATGGCCTTAATTATTGCAACAAAGTTATCTTTATCAGGCGTTTGCCCACTCAAGTGTTGTTCGACACGTTCCGCTAGTACCCCATTAAAAGGCGCTGCTAACCAATTGGCAGCGGTCGTAAAAAATAAACTGAAAAGAAACAGCAATATCAGAAGTGCAATGGGATAAATTAGAGTGCCTAACCAAGTTAACCAACTGGGTAAATAACTTATTAACCAGTCAATGTGCAAACCAAGTTCAGTTAAAAGGTAGCCAATCGCAAAACTAAAAAGGATAAAATTTACAATAAGAGGAACTAAAACAAATCGTTTTAACCCTTTGGTCTGAATAAGAGAAAATCCAGATAAGAAAAATTTAACGCCGTCTGTAAATGTCATATTATAAAACCTAAGAGAATTTGCCGTAGTATAAGGCAGCTGTATGCCTATGCAATAATTAGAATGTTACAAATTACAACATTTTCTGTTACAGTCGAGACAAATAAATTGGATTTTTTGCATCTTAGTTTAGAATGTAAAAAATGATAATAACCTATTAATTTTTCTATATTTTTCTCATGCGCCTAAAACTAATAAAACTTGCTGGATTTAAATCATTTGTGGATGTCACTACCGTGCCATTTCCTGATCAAATGACGGCTATTGTTGGGCCAAATGGTTGCGGAAAATCAAATGTTATCGATGCGGTAAGGTGGGTACTGGGCGAAAGTTCAGCGAAAAACCTACGTGGTGACGCCATGACGGATGTCATCTTCAATGGGTCGACAAATAGAAAGCCAGTATCAATGGCCAGTGTAGAACTAGTTTTTGATAATTCACAAGGGAAGTTACAAGGCAGTTTTGCTAGCCGTAATGAAATATCGGTAAAACGACAAGTGACTAAAGATGCGGTATCTAGTTACTTTTTGAATGGCAGTAAATGTCGTCGACGCGATATTACCGATATATTTTTGGGTACAGGCTTAGGACCTAGAAGTTATGCCATTATCGAACAAGGCATGATCTCACGATTAATCGAGTCTAAACCACAAGAGTTACGTGTTTTTATTGAAGAAGCCGCGGGTATTTCAAAATATAAAGAAAGACGTAGAGAAACAGAAACTCGCATAAAACACACAAGAGAGAACTTATTACGTTTGGAAGATGTAAGACAAGAACTCTCTGTACAAATTGAAAAACTGCAACGACAAGCCGCTACAGCGAAACGATTTAAACAATTAAAAGCGAAAGAAAGGCAGTATAAAGCCGAATTGTATGCACTTAAATGGCACAAGTATAACGAGCAGCTAAATTTATATGAAAGAGAGCGCCTTGCAAAAGAGACGGAGCTCGAGTCCTTTATAGCCCAGCAAAGAGGTGGTGAATTAGGGATGTTGCAGTTTAAGCAGCAACATCAAGACCTGTCGGATGAGGTACAAAAAAATCAACAAGCTATGTATCAAGTGGGCAATCAAATTACCCGCGTAGAACAGCAGATTGTATTTACTCAAGAAAAGTTGATAGCTCAAAAAGACGAATTAAAACAACTTCAAGAAAACATTGAACAATCAGAATCCCATTTAGCTTTCGAGCAAGAACGTTCAGAAGAGTTGACTGAGCAATTGGCTGAATTTGAGCCTGAAATGGAATTAGTTAATGAACAAATTGAACAAGCAACCGACGCTTTGTTACAAACTGAAGAGGAATATGAAAAGTGGCAAGCCGGTTGGCAACAACAACAGCGTTTGTCGGCAAACTCTAGTCAGTCAAGTCAAGTCATTCAAACTAAAATTCAAGCTATACAACAGCATATTTCAGGTATTAAACAACGTTTGTTAACGATTAACTCAGACATCAAACAGTCTAATTTAACAGATTTAGAGAATGAGATTGAGCGAGTATCTCAGCAAATAGAATTAAAAGAGATTCAAGTTACGGAGCTAGTTGATAAAGAATTAACGCTGGTCGCTACGTTTGAAAGCGCAGATAGTAACTATCAACAATTGGTTAGCGAACATCAAGATGCTACTCAATTGTGTAATAATTTATCAATACAGCTGCAAAGTTTACGTCAATGGCAAAAAGAATATGAGCAAGGTTTAGATAATCTTGATAATACCGATCTTACCGCTCAAGGGATTGAACTGGTTGGCGACTTATTAACTCAGCTAACGGTTGAACCACAATGGCAAACCGCCATTGAAACCTTATTGAGTCATCATGGGCAAAGTGCGGTTACTACTAAATTACCACAGTTAACGACAGGACATTTTGTTTGTAAATCACATAAACCCGTCATTAAAGGATCTGCCGCAGAATTGATAATGTCTGGGACTTATCCTGATTGGTTAAATACTGTTGCGGTAGCCAATACGGAATCAGATGTTCAAGCGTTGTTAAATAACACTGGATGGAATAGTGTTATTACTAAATCGGGTATTTGGGTTGGTGCAAACTGGCAAAGTGCAGGCTCCATAGAAAAATCTGCTGACAGTAATGTATTACAACGGTTATCAGAAATTGATACGTTACAAATTCAATTAACGAATGCTGAACGAACACAGGCGCAAAAGTCTGAAAGTCTAGCGCTCGCTTTATCGACAAAACAGCAATCATTGGCTGAATTAAATGAAGTCAAACAGCAAGTAATAAACGCAAAAGATAATGTGGTTAGTTTAACGACCGAGTCTAAGTTGGTTGAACAACGATTTGAACAAACACTATCAACATTAGAGAAGTTAAAAGCGGATGCTGAACAACATGAGATCTCGATTGAATTAGAGCAAGAGAAGTTATTAGAGTTAGAGTTACAGTTAGAAGTAAATCAAGATCAAGAAACCGAGCTAAAAGCCCAGTTAGACAGTTTAGAGCAAGAAAAACAGCATAAAGTTAATCAGTTAAATAATGCTAAACAAACGCTTGAAGTGTTAAAGAATCAATCTCACCAATATGCCCTAAAATCCCAAACACTAAGTTCACAATATGAAGCCGTGAATCAAAATATTCTTAGGGCAACTCAACATCTACAGCAAATGCAAACTAAGTTACAGCAATTAATGGACGTGTTGGGTGAGGATAATAACCCAGTGGACGACTTAAAAGCTGAGCTTGAAGAATATTTACAATTGAAAATTGAAAGTGAAGAAAGACTAACTGATAAGCAAAATGAACTGGCATTAGTGGCTGAGAAAATTGCAGATTTAGAACAAGGACAGTCTGGCGTTTTAAAGAAACTAGATTTAATGCGAAGTGATATTGAAACGATTAAATTAGACAGCGAAGGTGCTCGAATAAGAGCACAAAATATGCTGGAAACGCTTAATGGACTTGAACAACCTCTCAAACCAATTTTGGAATCAATGCCTGCAGAGGCCAATGAGACTGAATGGGAAACTGAACTTGAAAAAACAACCCAAGCTATTTCTCGTTTAGGGGCTATTAACCTTGCTGCAATTGAAGAGTTTGATGTGCAATCAGAAAGAAAAGGTTATTTAGATGAGCAGCATAATGATTTAATAAGTGCTTTAGAAACTTTGGAAAGTGCGATTCGTAAAATAGATCGAGAGTCCAGAGCTAGGTTTAAAGAGACCTACGATAAGGTTAATGATGGGTTACAATACTTATTTCCAAAGGTCTTTGGGGGCGGCTCTGCCTATTTAGATTTAACCGCAGATGATATGCTTGAAGCCGGTGTTAGCATTATGGCTCGACCTCCTGGTAAGAAAAACTCTACAATTCATTTGTTAAGTGGTGGAGAAAAAGCGCTAACCGCTTTATCATTAGTCTTTTCAATATTCAGACTAAATCCAGCACCATTTTGTATGTTAGATGAAGTGGATGCGCCATTGGATGATGCCAATGTTGGGCGTTTTTGTAAGTTAGTTAAAGAAATGTCTGATACGGTTCAGTTTATTTTTATTAGTCACAATAAAGTAGCGATGGAAATGGCTACTCATTTAACAGGTGTGACAATGCAGGAACCTGGTGTTTCTCGTTTAGTCGCTGTAGATATTCAAGAAGCCGTTAAAATGGCTGATGCGTTATAAGAAAGGTAAGTAGTAACAATGGCTGAAGAACTAAGATTAGCGCTAATTTTATTGGGTACGCTAGCAATAGGAAGTGTTATTTTACATGGGATCTGGACGGTTCGTAGAACCGTTAGCGAAGAACGTAAAAATGCAAAGATTGAAGCTCAGGAAGCGGAACCTGAAATCGCACCTGAAGAACAAGAAATGCAAAAGTTAAAACTAAAACAAATGGAAATGAATTTTAGTGATCTACAACTAACTGAAAACAATCCTACATCGGCTGATAGCATCCCAGTTAAAAAAATGAATTTGGATTCTATATATCATAAAGACGATCAACCGAATATTTCTGCTGACGTGACAGAAAGTTCTGACCAAAGTACGCTGCAGCAAGGATTTAATGTTGATGTTGTAAATACAGAAGATAAATTTAGCAATCAATTTGAAATTGACGATGATGAAGATTATGAACAGTCCATCATGTTAACGGATGTTTTGGATGACGACGATGTTCAAAAAGAGCCGAGTTTTCAAGCAGAAAAAAATGCTACTGATAAGGTCGAGCCTCAAAGTCAATCTGAGCCGGAAGAAAATGAAAAACAAGAAGTCTTTATACTCTATATCGATAAGTCGGATGGTACGCCAATAGACGGAGCTAAGTTGTTACCTCTGCTACTTACCTTAGGTTTTAAATATGGAGAAATGGACTTATTTCACCGCCATCAAGATAATACCGGACGTGGTGATATTTTGTTTAGTTTAGCCAATATGTTTAATCCTGGTACTTTTGATATTGACAATATGGAACAGTTTACCACTAGAGGGTTAACGATTTTCATGACTTTACCAAATAACGCCGCACCATTACCTACCTTTAATATGATGCATAATGCCGCTAAAAAAATAGCTGACGAGTTCTCTGCAATGGTATTGGATGATCAAAGAAGACCTCTGGATGTGGCTATCGTTAGAAGTTATGTTGAGCGTATACGTCGCTTTTAATCTCACTTCTTAGATTTAGCTCTAGGCCATCAATCAGATCAGCTACATAATATTAGTTGACGGAGTAAGTGGCTAAAACTTTAATTTGAGTATTTGAGACGTTTAAGCTTTTAAGCCGCGACCGATAGAGGAGTTAGTATTTTTCTGACCGTGAGCGTTGTAGGTTGTATTTTTAGAGCCACCAATTAATAACTGTTTTACTTGCTCAATGGCTATTTGGTTTTGTGTGGCGGTTAGGTAAATCACTTCATTTAAATGCTGACATTGTAATAAGAGGTCTTTAATTTCAGACTTTAAAGTAGAAAGTAACGGTGTAGTTTTAATAACTTCTACATATTTCTCTTTGTTTAACTGGCTATCAGCACTTGTGATTGCTTCTAACTGAAGCTCTTTCTTTTTCGATATATCTAAAATGAGATTACCGTCTCGATTTTTTACCGCTTCTAACTCTTCATCTAAAATTGACAGCATTTGCTGTAAACGCAACTTTTGAGTTGTGAATTGTTTAGTAACTTGAGGCAATAAATCGTTAACGTCAGACATTTTTACAGCTCGAATTCAAACGCCGCTAGTTTTGATGCTAGTCGATCATAATTGATAGAGTATTGACCATCTGAAAGTGCTTTTTTTATGTCATCAACCTTTTTGCGATCAAATGCTTCAGTGTCGCCAATGCGCTTTTGTAATTCTTTCAGTTGATTAGCTTGTGGTGTTAATGCCACAGAATCTTTATTAACCGATTTTACAGTATCAGGTTGGCTGTTTTGTTTCGTCGCATCTAGTTTTGTTTGTTCGAGTTGCTGACTTTTTTGTTGGTAAATTGCATTGTTACTGCTATTCACCCCACTGTTTTTTATATTGTTTACCATAACTACACCCATAGTTTATTTTATCTCACCAACTATATCGACCTTGGCTCCATAAACTTTAACACTTTTTTATAAATTTACGTAGATTTCTCTTAAGTCTCCAACAATTCCTTTGACGATTCGACTCGATGAATTATTTTTGACTTTTATAGACTCACCTTTAGCGCCATTTTCAATAGCAGTACCTGAGGTTTTAATCATCATTCCGCCGTTTTTAGCTATGATGGAAACGTCATCGCCTTTACAAACTAAACAGACATCGTTTTGGCCAATCTGATACCCACGTTGTATGTTTTTTAAGGCTCGACCGCCTACAATAGAACTTATATCATTAGAGCTTCTATCTTTAACTCTACGCGCTTCAACTAGTTCCACTTCTACCATATCTATATCGACCGTATTACCTTTAGCAATAGTCTGATTTGTTACTAATGTTTCAATCATTTCAGCCACAGAAACTTGAACGTATACTTTCCAAGAATTTTTTTCAGTCGCACATTTTACTTTTACCGGAAACTGACGTGTAAATGTCCGGGATTTTGCTACATAAAATGATAAATCTTGATCACATTCCCTTATTGTTATTCGACTATCAAGAGGGTGAGCCACTACTCGTAAATTTTTACTTTCATCTGGGTTAAACTCTTGTTCTACGTACGAAATAACGTCTTTAAGTAATTCATCATGTGTTAAAGTATTATTTAAACTCGCCGATACATTCATGGACATTAATAGTGTGATGAAGAGTAGATAGTAATTTTTCGTTATAATTTTCAACATATTTGTCACCTTTTTACTATGCTTTATCATAAACTTAAGTTCGCGTTTTGTTTTGATCTTTAGTAATGTCAAAATGCTGGCGAAAAGTCAGATTTTATTAGATAGTTATCATCAATTTATTAGGTGGTAGCAAGTATCATTCCTAGTTTTAACGGAGAACTTCTATGGCGGGTATTCTAGACTCGGTAAATCAAAGAACCCAGCTGGTTGGTCAAAATAGACTCGAATTGCTGTTGTTTAAATTAAACGGTCGTCAACGATATGGAATTAACGTATTTAAAGTTCGTGAAGTTTTACAATGCCCTCCGTTAACCGCTATGCCTAGATTAAATCAATATGTTAAAGGGATTGCACATATTCGTGGTCAGACTATATCGGTGATTGATATGGGATTAGCTACTGGCGGACGACCGATAAAAAAAGTGGATGATTGTTTCATAATAATTACCGAATATAATCGTACGATTCAGGGATTTTTAGTTGATTCAGTAGAAAGAATCGTGAATCTGAACTGGGAATCTGTAATGCCACCTCCTAGCGGCTCTGGCAGAACGAATTATTTAACAGCGGTAACGGAAATCGATAACGAACTTGTTGAAATTCTTGATGTTGAAAAAATATTAGAAGAAATAGCGCCTTCAAATACACGAGTAAGTGAAGGTGTTGTATCAGATCAAGAAATTATTAAAGATCTTGGTGACCGAATCATATTAATTGCAGACGACTCTTCAGTTGCTCGAAACCAAGTTAAAAGAGCACTGGAAGGCGTTGGTGTACCAATCGTCGCTAAGAAGAATGGCAAAGAAGCATTAGATTATTTAATTGAATTATCGGAGCAATGTGAACATTCAATTACTGAAAAAATTGGTTTAATGGTCTCCGATGTAGAAATGCCAGAAATGGATGGATACACACTTACGGCAGAAGTTAAATCAAGACCTAAATTAGCTGGGTTACATGTGATCCTTCATACTTCTTTAAGTGGTGTCTTTAATCATGCTATGGTTGAAAAAGTGGGTGCTGATGATTTTATAGCTAAATTTAACCCTGATGAATTAGCTGGCGCTGTGCAAAAATGGCTTCATAAAGATTAACTTAACTAGACTGGTAAAGAGTATCTATAGTGAGTAATAAAACCTTAGGTGATAGCGATTACGGCATTTTTTGTAATTTTTTAGAAAAACAATGTGGGATCGTATTAGGGGATAGTAAACAGTATTTAGTTAAAAGCCGCTTATCTCCCTTAATGGCTAGATTTAAAATAGAATCCATTACAGATCTAGTTAATAAAACTATGCAACAATCAGAACGTCAATTACGCGCAGCAGTAATTGACGCAATGACAACCAATGAGACCTTGTGGTTCCGTGATACATATCCATATGAGTTACTTAAAAATAGGTTGTTACCAGAAATCGATAAAGGCAAACCACTAAAAATATGGTCCGCTGCGAGTTCATCTGGACAAGAGCCATATTCGATTGCGATGACAATACAAGAGTATAAAAACCAGCCTAGTGTAAATAGTCGTAGCATGTTCTCTATTGTTGGAACGGATATTTCTAATACCATGTTAGATATTTGTAAAAATGGAGAGTATGACGCCTTAGCTTTATCAAGAGGTTTGTCTACAGAGCGTAAAGCTCAATTTTTTAAAGACTCAGGCAATGGCATGATGCAAATTAACCCGGATATCAAAAGAATGGTTAATTTTAGACATTTAAATTTATTAGACAATTATCACTTGTTAGGTAAGTTTGATGTAATTTTTTGTCGCAATGTATTGATATACTTTTCAGCAGAAATTAAGTCACAAATTATCAACAAGTTTGCGGAGCAATTAAATCCAAATGGATATCTTATATTAGGTGCCTCTGAATCTATGTCTGGATTGAGCGATGCTTTTAATATGATAAGGTGCAGTCCAGGTATTATTTATCAAAAAAAATAACCATGACATAATAGGTACCATTATTGCCGTCAAACAAGTGGCAATTCCTTTATAAATTCTAATCCCTATAGATAAATGTGTACTGAATAATTCTCAGTACACATGAAAAAACTGAGTTATCCCCCCTAAAAATAACGAAAAACTTAAAAAATAAAACATTCCGATATTTCTGGCCTTCATTTTGCATTTTGATTTTACAACAATCGAGTGTGGAGGTTATATGGCAATTAGTTTAGATAAAGCGTTTGGTATTCATCAACATGCATTATTAGTTCGTTCTGAACGAGCAGAAGTTTTATCAAGTAATATTGCTAATGCCGATACGCCTGGATATAAGGCTAAAGACATCGACTTTGCCAGTGCATTAGCTAATGCAAAAAACAGTCAAAGCTATCGTATGTCTAAAACCCACAGCAAACATTTTGATTTGTCCGTTGAGATTGATACTAGTCAGAAATATAGAAACCCAAACCAGCCGGATACCGGTGATGGTAATACGGTTGATGTTCAAGTGGAGCGTAATATGTTTATGCAAAACTCAATGGAGTATCAGACTAGCTTACAGTTTTTAAACGGAAAAATTAAAGGCTTGAATAAAGCACTTACCGGAGGAAGTTAATAATGAGTTTGTATAATGTCTTTGATGTATCAGCATCAGGTATGAGTGCCCAGTCAATACGACTAAATACCACTGCAAGTAACATCGCTAATGCTAATTCAGTATCTAGCAGCATTGATCAAACTTATCGTGCTCGCCATCCTGTATTTGCAGCTGAAATGAATAAAGCAATGTCTTCACAGTCTCAAGGTGTCAATGTATTAGGCATAGTAGAGAGTGATGCTCCTTTAAATATTGAACATAACCCTAATCATCCTATGGCGGACAAAGACGGATATGTTTATAAACCTAACGTTAATGTTGTTGAGGAAATGGCAAATATGATCTCGGCAACACGTTCATATCAAACCAATGTTCAAATTGCAGATGCTGCAAAGCAAATGTTAAGTAAAACGCTTACATTAGGCCAAAGATAAGGTAACCCTCCATGATTACAAATGATGTATCTAATCCAGCACTGGATCAACTTAAGTGGCAAGAAGAACAGATTGGTACGAATGAAGTTAATGGCCAAATGGGACAAGCAGATTTCTTTGCACTGTTGACATCACAATTAGCAATGCAAGACCCTCTAAATCCAACGACTAATGAAGATATGATCTCACAAATGACCCAGTTTACTATGTCTGAAGGGATCAGTGATTTAGGTGATAAATTTGATCAATTCTCAGCATCTATGACGTCTAATCAAGCGTTAGAAGCCTCCTCTTTAGTCGGACGTAATGTTCTGGTCAATAGTTCACTGTCGTACTCTGATGGAACTGGGATTAGTGGACAGGTTCCAATTCCGTCAGCAGCTCAAACCGTTAACATGCGAGTCTTTGATGAGTCAGGTAATTTGGTTAAATCAGAATACTTAGGCGATAGAAGTGCAGGCATGATGGACTTTGAATGGGACGGCAGTGATGAGGATGGCAATCCTTTGCCTCCTGGCCAGTATAAAGTTGAATTTAATGGTTTTGTAGCCGGTGAATCTGAAGGGTTAACGGTTTTAACATACGGAAACGTAAGCTCAGTAACACTTGGTCAAAATGGCACGGGACTTGAATTGAACCTACAAGGTTTAGGTGCAATCACATTATCAGATGTATTGGCCGTTGGTGATTAAACAGTCTCGCTGTTTCATTGTTAGATAATTTAGTTTTAATGTGATGATAAGTCACAACATTGGATAGGAGATTCCTATGTCTTTTAATATAGCGTTAAGTGGTTTGAAAGCTGCTCAGAAAGATCTGGACGTAACGGCTAATAATATATCAAACGTCAATACGTTTGGTTTTAAAGAGTCACGTGCGGAGTTTGCCGATGTATTTTCATCTTCAATTTTTTCAAATTCAAAAACGGCAAACGGTGAAGGTGTTTTAATCAACGACGTCGCTCAACAATTTACTCAGGGTAGTTTATTGTTCACATCAAATGCATTAGACATGGCGATTTCAGGCGGTGGTTTTTTTGGTATGACCAACGACTTACTTAGTCGAGATATGACCTATACTCGTTCAGGTGCGTTTAAGTTAGACTCTGAAAACTATATTGTTAACTCCAACGGCAATTATCTACAGGGATTCCCTGTAAATGATGACGGATCAGTTCGTTCTGTCAGTTTAAGTACGACAACACCTGTACAAATTCCAGATACGGCTGGTGCGCCATCGCAAACGGCTAATATCGATATGGAATTTAATTTAAACAGTAGTGATTTGCCGTTGAACCCTTTGCAATTTGATCCCGCAGATACAGATACCTATAACTTTTCTACTTCTACCGTTATTTATGATTCATTAGGTAATAGTCGTATAGCCTCTATCTATTTTGTAAAAACGACAGATCCTACTACCGTTCAAGGTATTGCTGATGCGTCAGCGGTAAACTCAGGCACAGACGGGTTTGTTGGTGGGTTAGCTGCAATCCCTTTAGCTGAGCAAAATAATGCAAACAGTTGGGTTATGTTTTCTAGTGTTACCGATGAGCTAGGTAATACTTTGCCTGTTGATTTAGAAGACAATACAATTCTAAGCGGCGGTACGGGTGTCGCTTTTGAAAGTACATCAGGCCAGCGTGGTATGTTAATGCAGTTTGATGCGGCTGGTTCTGCCGTAAGCAGTACATTCCCAGTGCCTGTTACAGAACGTTTAGGAGCATCAACTTCACCGACATCAATAGCGCCAGCGCCAGTTGCCCCGTATTTAGGTGCTGGAGCCATTACTAATGGTGCAGATCCAGATCAATTATTTAGCATAAATATGTCTAACTTAAGCCAGTTTTCTTCAGGTTATGAAGTAACAGCGTTAAGTCAAGACGGTAAAACGGTTGGTCGTCTAACGGGTGTAACTATTGGTACAGATGGATTGATAGAAGCAAAATACTCAAATGGCGATTCAACTCCAATTACCAAAATCATGTTAGCTCGTTTTGCTAATGAACAAGGCATGACTCAGGTTGGTAATACATCTTGGACAGAAAGCCAAGCTTCAGGGCAAGCATTAGCTGGTGAAGCTGACTCAGGAACATTTGGTCAAATTCGTTCTGGTACTTTAGAGCAATCAAATACTAACTTAACAACTGAGTTAGTTGACTTGATCACCGCTCAGCGTAACTACCAAGCAAACTCACGTGCATTAGAGGTGAATTCGACAATCACCCAAACTATCTTACAAATACGATAGTTTTTTATTCACTATCTTTATTTAAGCCAGTCATAGACTGGCTTTTTTATTGGGCTTTAAAAATGACTCTAAATGGTCTCATGGCATAGGTAGGATGAGACGTAACTTAGTGAAATAGTTTTGTTAATTTGTTAGAATCCGCCGCCTTTCTAACCGGAATACTGTATTTCGGTTTCCACATTATAAATATCGTGCTAAATAAATTGGAGTTGTCATGTTTAATCTGATCACTAAAAGTGATTCAAATGTAAAAAATGACGTGTTATCGGGGATCACTGTTGCATTAGCATTAGTCCCTGAAGCCGTAGCCTTTGCTTTTGTAGCTGGTGTAGACCCTATGATTGGTCTTTACGCTGCTTTCATGATGGGGCTTATTACGTCTGCAATTGGCGGACGACCAGGAATGATCTCTGGTGCGACAGGTGCAACTGCCGTTGTTATGGTGGCATTAGTAGCTCAATACGGCATTCAATATCTATTTGCCGCTGTGATTTTGGCGGGCTTAATTCAAATTATGTTTGGAGTATTTAAGCTAGGCAAGTTCATTAGGCTCGTGCCTTACCCTGTAATGTTGGGGTTTGTTAATGGTCTTGCTATCGTTATATTCCTCGCACAAATGGGACAATTTAAAGTCTTTGATACATCTGGAATACAACATTGGATGGTGGGAAGCCAAATGTATGTCATGTTAGGCTTAGTTGCATTAACTATGGCAATCATTCATTTCTTACCTAAATTAACGACAGCCATTCCATCGTCTTTAGTGGCGATATTAGCGGTAACGTTTGCTGTACATGGGTTAGATTTAGAAGCACGTACCGTTATTGATTTTGTAAGGGATATGTTACCAGAAGCTGATAAAGCCGCAGCAACGTTGGCTGGAGAGCTGCCATCGTTTAATATTCCAATGGTTCCTTTCACTCTTGAGACTTTATATATCGTATTACCAACTGCAGTGATTATTGCGTTAATTGGTTTGATTGAGTCGTTATTAACATTAACGCTAATTGATGAGTTAACTAATACTCGTGGTCGCAGTAATAAAGAATGTGTTGGTCAAGGTGTCGCTAATACAGTAAATGGCTTCTTTGGCGGCATGGGTGGTTGTGCCATGATCGGTCAGTCAATGATTAATATTAACTCAGGTGGTCGAGGTCGTTTATCAGGAATTACAGCAGCAGTAGTTTTATTAGCCTTTATTTTATTCTTAGCTCCTTGGATTGAAATGATCCCATTAGCGGCACTTGTTGGCGTTATGTTTATGGTTGTTTTAGGCACCTTTGAATGGGCTTCTTTTAAAATATTACGAGGTGCAAATAAAGAAGACGCATTTGTTCTGTTATTAGTAACTGGTGTCACAGTGGCTGCTGATTTAGCGATTGCTGTTGTGGTAGGTGTGATAGTTTCTGCGTTAGTGTTTGCTTGGAAACATGCATCTCATATATTCGCTCGTACCCATTTAGATGACGAAAATTGGAAAGTTTATGAACTTGAAGGTCCGTTATTCTTTGGCTCAGTTGGAAGTTTTAAAGAACTATTCGACGTAGAGAATGATCCACAAGATGTGGTTATTGAATTTAAGAACTCTCGTATTTGGGATAGTTCTGGTATTGATGCTATTGATGGTTTAGCGGATAAATATGAAGCCGCAGGTAAGAAGCTACATATTCGTCACATAAGTCCTGAATGTAGAGAATTATTAGTAAAAGCACAAAAATACGTTGAAATGAATATAAACGAAGACCCTCGTTATCATATAGCTACGGATAAACTTGCTTAAATAGCTCGTTAAATAGGATATGAAATGCCGCTTAATACAGCGGCATTTTTGTATCTCTTTGAATCTTTTTTTGTGGGGATGTCTCTCAATGCTCTCAATGTAAAGTCGCTGGAATTGACGTTAAGAAAGCTTGTTTAGACTATTTGAATCGTTATGCATTGGCATGTTTAAGGTAGCTATTTTCAAGATATAAAAAAACCCACAATAACGTGGGTTTTTTTGAAACAGATAGTGATTAGTTATCTAAGAAGGTTTTCAGTGGCTCTGAACGAGAAGGGTGACGTAATTTACGTAACGCTTTCGCTTCAATCTGACGAATACGTTCACGCGTTACATCAAACTGTTTACCTACTTCTTCTAATGTGTGGTCGGTATTCATATCGATACCAAAACGCATACGTAGAACTTTCGCTTCACGGGCTGTTAACCCTGATAACACGTCTCGAGTCGCATCTTGTAAACCTTCAGCTGTCGTTGTGTCGACAGGAGATGAGATAGTCGTATCTTCAATAAAGTCACCTAAATGTGAATCTTCATCATCACCAATTGGCGTTTCCATTGAGATAGGCTCTTTCGCAATCTTAAGTACTTTGCGGATCTTATCTTCTGGCATTACCATACGCTCAGCTAACTCTTCTGGAGTAGGCTCACGTCCCATTTCTTGTAACATCTGACGAGAAATACGGTTTAGTTTATTAATCGTTTCAATCATGTGTACCGGAATACGAATAGTACGTGCTTGGTCAGCAATTGAACGAGTAATAGCCTGACGTATCCACCATGTTGCATAAGTTGAGAATTTATAACCACGACGGTATTCAAACTTATCAACGGCCTTCATCAAACCAATGTTACCTTCTTGAATTAGATCCAAGAATTGTAAGCCACGGTTTGTGTATTTTTTAGCAATTGAAATTACCAAACGTAAGTTGGCTTCCACCATTTCTTTTTTAGCACGACGAGCTTTTGCTTCACCGATAGACATGCGACGATTTATGTCTTTAATCGCTTCAATGTTTAAGCGAGTTTCTTGCTCAATTTCTTTTAACTTTTGAATGCTACGACGAACTTCAGTGTTTACGTCTTGTAATCTTCTTGCTGTTACATCACCGCCAGCTTGCAATAAGTCAAACCATGATGTTTTAGTTTCGTTACCTGGGAAAATTTTAATGAAATCTTTTTTAGGTAATTTTGCATAACCACAACAATGTTTCATGATCAGGCGCTCTTGAACACGAACACGATCCATCATTTCACGCATATTACGTACTAAACGGTCAAACTGTTTAGGGATTAATTTAAATAATCTAAAGTGTTCACCTAATGCTAAGATTTTTTCTTGTGTATCAGGATGAGCACGACCTAAATGTTCAATAGAGTACGTAGATTCTTCATACAGGCGACGCAGCTCAACAAAGTGCTCACGGGCTTCTTCTGGATCTGGACCTGTGTCAATTTCTTCTTCGTCTTCATCTGAATCTTCATTGTCACCGTCTTCATCGGCTAATTGATCTTCAGTAAGTTCAGAACCAACGTGAGTTGCTGCTGGTGCAACGTCTTCTTCATTAGGATCTAAGAAACCAACAATGATGTCACTTAAGCGAATTTCTTCAGCTTCAAATTGATCCCATTGGTCCAATAAATAACTGATAGCTTGAGGGTATTCTGCAACAGAAGATTGAACGGTATAAATACCAGCTTCAATTCTTTTAGCGATTACAATTTCGCCTTCGCGAGTTAGTAATTCAACTGTGCCCATTTCACGCATATACATACGAACAGGGTCAGTTGTACGACCTATCTCTTTTTCAACAGTAGCAAGAGCAGCAGCAGCAGCTTCAACAACTTCGTCGTCACTGGTTTGCTCTTGCATTAATAATTCATCAGCATCTGGTGGTGTTTCACACACTTTAATGCCCATGTCGTTGATCATTTGAATAATGTCTTCGACTTGATCTGCATCGATCATATCCTGTGGAAGGTGATCGTTTACTTCGGCAAAGGTTAAGTAACCTTGCTCGCGACCTCTAAGAATAAGAAGTTTTAATTGAGACTGAGGAGTTTGCTCCATACAGATTATCTTCCACCTAGTTATTGAATATCAAAATTGGATTGCTTGTCTTAACCAAAAATCAATATGCTTTTGGCTAAAAAAGCGAACTTGTAATTATAACATTAGAATTAATTTCTGGCTATTATTTACTGGTTATTATTTATCAGAAGTAAATTAAATGAACGCCAAAAAAGTATATAAATTATAGTGCTATTTATTTTTTTAATGCCATCAAAAGGGCACTATATTCTTTCCACTCATCTTTATCTAATTGGTTTGTTTTACCCTTTATTTCTAGTTGCTCTAAACGTTTTTTCAAGTAGCTATCTTGTAAAAATTTAAATGTAGTAATAAATTCCGGCGCCAAATTTTCTTCAGTTATATGATGTTCCCAGGCAAATAAACGAGATAAAAACGAATACTCCTTACTTTCTCTAAACCGCTCTAGCAAAACATGTGATTTAATTTCAGGTTGTTCTAAAATCGTTTTTTGAATATTAATCAGTACATTAAATCCAGGTAAATCAGCTTCACTTAATGCCGGAATAAAAGGGACTGATTTTGCAAGTACCGGGTGTTGCAGTAACATCGCAATCGCACGACGCATGGGGGTAATTTGTAACTCCGTTTGTTTTTGCCTAACTTGCGCGATTGGAGAGCGATTAAATCCAACTAATTTTTCTACTTGTTTTCCAATTAATTCTGCTAGTTTAGCCATTAATGCTTCTTTGTAATAATCGCTAGGTACGACCTCAATTAACGGTTTAGCAGCGGACAATAGCGCGGATTTACCTGCGTCAGTAGTAATATCTAGGTCAATTAAGAAATGTTCATAGAAGTAACTCAGTAAAGGAGTTGATTGACTAATTCGTTGTTCAAATGATTCTTTACCTTCTTTTTGCACCATAGTATCTGGATCTTCACCGTCAGGTAAAAATGAAAATCTAAGGTCAATACCATCTTTCAAGTGAGGTAAGGCATTTTCTAATGCTCGCCATGCTGCATCACGCCCCGCACGATCGCCGTCATAACAGCAAATTACTTGACGGGTAGCTCTAAATAACATTTGCATATGGTCAGCTGTTGTTGCGGTTCCAAGAGATGCAACTGCATAATTAATCCCCTGCTGAGCCAAGGAAACCACATCCATGTAACCTTCAACAATTAATACCTTTTCAAGCTTTGGGTTTGCTATTTTGGCTTGATAAAACCCATATAATTCACGACCTTTATGGAACACTCGCGTTTCTGGCGAGTTAAGATATTTTGGCATAGAGTCGTCGATGACTCGGCCTCCAAAACCAACAACTCTGCCGCGTTTATCTCTAATCGGAAACATGACTCGATTACGAAAAAAGTCGTAGGTTCTGCCGCTGTCATTTTGCGTAAGTACTTTTAAATCAACTAACTGTTGCTGTTGTTCTGGCGTTTTTGATAGTGACTTTAACGCTTTATCCCAGGCGTCGGGGGCGTAACCAATGCCATATAATTGTGCAATTTCACCACTCAAGGAGCGCGATTTTAAGTACTCAATTACTTTATGGGAGTTTTCATCATGTTTTAATTGGTGTTGAAAAAACTTAGTGGCGGTTTCCAATAAATCGTAATCAGACAGTTTTTGCTCTCGACTGACAGACTCGTATTTTTGTGATTTGCCTTTAACATCTTCTCTTGGAATTTCAAGCGCATGCAAACGGGCTAATTCTTCAATGGCTTCTACAAACTCAAGTTGCTCATATTCCATTAAAAAACCGATAACATTGCCATGAGCTCCACAACCAAAACAATGATAAAACTGTTTGTCTGGACTTACGCTAAATGATGGTGATTTTTCATTATGGAAAGGGCAACAAGCTTGATAATTTTTGCCTGCTTTTTTTAGAGGTACTTTTGCATCAATTAGATCGACAACGTCAGTGCGTTCAATTAAATCATCGATAAATTGTTTTGGGATACGACCAGACACAAAACCTCTTATTTATTAAATGTACATTTGAATAGGGGATTATTGCAGAATCAGGTCCTGCTGAAAACAATAGAAAAACACTTACTGCAAAAACAACAAAACCGCACATTAAAAATGTACGGTTTCGATATAAATTCTAACTTGAGTTGTCGACTAAAACTTAACTGTTAAGTTGAGCTCTTACTAATCCACTTACTTTACCCATGTCAGCACGGCCTGTAATAGTTGGTTTTAACTCAGCCATCACTTTTCCCATATCCTGCATGCTAGTAGCACCGGAATTGGTTATCGCATTCGCTATAAGTGATGTTACTTCTTCCTCACTAAGAGGTTGAGGTAAAAATTCATCAATGACCAATATTTCAGCCGCTTCCTTTTCAGCTAACTCTGCTCGACCAGCACTTTCAAATTGTGCTTGAGAATCACGACGCTGTTTAACCATTTTGGTTAAAATTGCAATCACGTCTTCATCGACCAGTTCAATTCTTTCGTCAACCTCTCTTTGCTTAATAGCCGCCATCACCATGCGAATTGTACTTAAGCGTTCTTTTGCTTTAGCACGCATTGCATCTTTTTGAGCGTCTTTAAGTTGATCTTTCAAGTTCATTGAAAAGCCTTTAGAGAGATTGAACCAATATTAGTAAAGCTTGATGCGACGAGCGTTTTCGCGTGAAACCTTTTTCAGGTGACGCTTAACTGCTGCTGCTTTCTTACGCTTACGTGCCCAAGTTGGCTTTTCGAAATGTTCGCGACGACGCACTTCTGAAAGGATACCTGCTTTTTCACATGAACGCTTGAAACGACGTAGAGCAACATCAAACGGTTCGTTCTCTTTAACTTTAATAACTGGCATTTAAAAATTCACCTCAGTATTTGGATATATGGTTAAATATTAACCAAGACTAATAAAAATAGTGCGGTATTTTAATGGCATCTAATACTAAATGTAAAGTCCTAATTTAAATACTGGAGGAATAATTAAAGAATGGGTAGAATGCCGCCAACTTAAAAGGCTTTGACGTAATTTACTCGGCTAAAAATTGGCCAGAAATGGTTTCAATTATGATTACTAATAATGAAAGGTTTAGACTAAATGTTAATTTTAGGTATCGAATCCTCGTGTGATGAAACAGGTATCGCCTTGTTTGATACTAACAGAGGGCTGTTAGCACATGAAATATATAGTCAAATAGATGTACATGCTGATTATGGTGGTGTCGTTCCAGAACTGGCATCTAGAGATCATGTAAGAAAGACCATTCCTCTTATTAAGCAAGTGATGGTAGATGCAAATGTATCAAAAGACGAAATTAATGGTATTGCCTATACATCAGGTCCGGGTTTAGTTGGTGCGTTAATGGTCGGGGCTTGTATCGGTCGTTCATTGGCTTTTGCATGGGGGATTCCTGCTGTGCCTGTGCATCATATGGAAGGGCACTTATTAGCACCTATGTTAGAAGATGATACGCCAGAGTTTCCTTTTATTGCTTTGTTAGTCTCAGGTGGGCATACCCAATTAGTGGAAGTTAAAGCCATTGGTGATTATCAAATACTTGGAGAGTCAATTGATGATGCTGCAGGTGAAGCGTTTGATAAAACTGCTAAGTTATTAGGTTTAGATTACCCAGGCGGTCCTATGTTGGCTAAATTAGCTGAATCAGGTACTCCAGGTGTGTATAAATTCCCAAGACCGATGACTGATAGACCAGGCTTAGATTTTTCATTCAGTGGATTAAAGACAGCGGCGGCAAATGTGATTCGCTCAGAAGGCATTGTTTTAGCGGGTAGTAAATCTACTCAAAATGAGAATGCGCCAGAGAATGTTGACCAAATAAAAGCAGACATAGCCTATGCGTTTCAGGAAGCCGTTGTGGATACCATAGCTATTAAGTGTAGGAGAGCCGTTGAACAAACGGGAATTAAAACCTTAGTGATCGCTGGAGGCGTCAGTGCCAATACTGAACTTCGTGGTAAATTAGCTAAACTAATGAAAAAGCACAAAGGACAAGTTTATTACCCTCGTCATGAGTTTTGCACTGATAATGGCGCTATGATTGCTTATGCGGGTGCACAAAGGCTTAAAAAATACGGTAATAATGAATTATTAATTAAAGCTCGACCAAGATGGTCTATTGAAGAGTTACCTGCCATTTAAACTTTACGGCATTTACTAATTACGCTTAGTTTTAGGTTCAGTTCCATCTAATAACCTAAGTACATTTGGCATATGCCGTAAAACAATCAGACAAGCAATCATACTAACAGGTAAAACATATTTATCAGCTATATATAGTGTTACTAGCGGCGATATGCCTACAGAAATAATGGCGGCAATGGATGAATAGCCGGTTTTTCTAAACACTAAATACCAAATGCATAAAAGACTTATCCCTAGTGTGATCCCTACAGGTAGTAAACAGCCAAACCCAGTTGCCACGGCTTTTCCACCTTGAAACTTAAAAAACACCGGGAACATATGGCCAAGACAGCAGGCTAAACCTGCAAACCCAATTTCTGTCGGGGTTAAGCCAATATAGTAACTTCCCCAAGTTGCAATAATCCCCTTTAATACATCAAAAAACAAAACGGCAATCGCCACCGTTTTCCCAGCCATGCGATAGACATTAGTCGCCCCAGGATTATTAGAGCCTACGGTCCTAGGGTCTGGCAAATTTTGCAATTTGCTAAAAATAATTGCGGAATTAATCGAGCCTAATAAATAGGAAATAATTAATACCAACAAAAAGTCTAACTGCATCAGTTTCTCATTTTAGTTTTTTGGGATAGAATTCGCGCTCTTTGTGATAACGCCAATATAAATAGTAAATTATATAGGTATTTGCGCCTAACGAGGCATCACTATAACGAGTTAGTGGCCAATATGGTATCCGACCACAATCGTTAACTCAATCAGATCTAATTCAGGAATATTAAATGGTTCACGATATAGTTTTTATAGAAGCGCTTAAAGTAGATACGGTCATTGGCGTTTATGATTGGGAAAAGACCATCCAACAAACGTTACAATTTGATATCGAAATGCGAACCGATATTAAAGCTGCTGCGCAAATTGATGATTTATCAAAAACCGTTGATTATTCAGAAGTCGCGGCCGACGTTGTAGAGTTAGCAAAACAAAATCAAGCGGAATTAATTGAAACCGTAGCTGAAAAAGTAGCACAGCTTATTCTGGCTGATTACCATGTTAGTAGTGTTAAAGTGTCACTTCGTAAATTAGGTGCTGTGGCCAATACTGCGAGTGTTGGTGTCATAATTGAACGTGCCAATACGTTAAATTAATAATCCTAAAATATTAAAATAAGGAAGGTATATTGTGGGATTAATCGAAATCATTGTTTTGTCAATATTGCAGGGGCTGACTGAGTTTTTACCAATATCAAGTTCTGCACATTTAATTTTACCATCACAAATACTAGGTTGGGACGATCAAGGTTTAGCGTTTGATGTTGCCGTTCATGCGGGAAGTTTGTTTGCCGTTGTACTGTATTTTCGTCAAGAAGTAGGACGTATGGCCGTAAGTTGGTTTGCTTCTTTGTTTGGCAAACACGACTCTGAAAGTAAATTGGCGTGGTTGATTATTTTAGGGACGATACCAGCTGGATTAGCGGGTTTTATATTTAAAGACTTCATTGAAGGGAATTTAAGAACCGCAACCGTCATAGCGGTTACAACTATTTTATTTGGTTTATTATTATGGTGGGCTGATAAAAATGGCAAACAAACTAAAGGTGAATATCAAGTCTCAATTAAGGAAGTACTAGTAATAGGTTTTGCCCAAATGTTAGCACTGATTCCAGGTACCTCTCGAAGTGGTATTACTATTACTGCAGGTTTGATGATGGGGTTAACGGCTAAAGCGGCAGCACGATTTTCATTCTTATTATCCATCCCATTAATATTTGCAGCCGGTGGATATCAAACTATTAAATTAAGCCAACAAGTTATGCCTGTGGATTGGACGGCTATTGGGTTAGGTACGGTACTCTCTTTTATTAGTGCATATGCATGTATACATTATTTTTTAATCTTAGTTGAAAAAGTAGGCATGTTACCTTTTGTGATTTATCGCTTATTATTGGGTGGTATATTAATCGCTTTTTTTATCTAATTTAAGAAATGAAACAGTACAGAATTAACCTTCTGTACTGTCCTTTGCTTTTACCAATGTCAATATGCGTTGGATTTTATCTATTCTTCGCTTTGATAATTCAGTTCTGATCTCTGCACCACTAAACCCAGATTTAATAATGTCTTGCACCGCTACTTCGTTTGCCGTTTCTAGTAAATCTAAAACGAATTGGCTTTGAGGGTATGCTTTGTTTTCAAATCCAGCTCGTCCTTGTAAATCGGCTTTGCAGGCGAGTAAAAATTGATTAAATCGTTCTGGTTTGCGCCATGCATCTGTTTTATCAAAAAGACTTAAAACGGTATTAGCGTTTAAATCGAATATTCGATGAACATGAGTATGGAATTCACAAGTAATAGCCGCTAACTCTTTAAAACTATTAGGTACTTTTAGTCTAAGGCACACTTGGTTTACTAATGTCACGCCTGTTTTTTCGTGGCCATGATGGTGCGGTAGATTGTCTTTGGGGCTTAACCCTTTACCTAAATCATGACATAACGCAGCAAACCGAATTTCATCGGATGCTGTCAACAAACACGCTTGTTTTAATACCATCATAGTATGAACACCCGTATCTATTTCTGGATGCCATTTGGCTGGGTTTGGTACGCCCCACAAAGCGTCTAACTCAGGTATGAGTACCGCTAATGCTCCAACCTCATGTAAGACTTCAAAAAACACATGGGCAGACTGTTCGCCAAGGGATAATTGCATTTCTTGCCATATTCGTTCAGGCGTTAATGCTAATAATTCTCCTGAATCCGCAATTTTAGCCATTAACGCCAAAGTTTCTTCGGCAATCGTAAAACCTAAATGACGGTAACGTGCCGCAAAACGGGCGACTCGTAATACCCTGAGTGGGTCTTCACTAAATGCATCAGAGACATGACGTAAAATTTTATTGTTAAGATCTGATTGGCCATTATAAGGGTCAATGATGTTATGGTCAGAGTCCATAGCCATGGCATTAATAGTAAGATCTCGGCGCAACAAGTCTTGTTCAACGGTTATATCTGACGAAAATTCACAAACGAAGCCGGTATATCCGCTACCTGCTTTTTTTCAGTACGTGCTAACGCATATTCTTGGTGAGTATCAGGATGCAAAAATACGGGGAAAGATTTACCGACCTGTTGATAACCTAATTCAAGCATATTTTCGATGGTTGCACCGGTAACTAACCAATCTTTATCTTTAATGGGGTAGTCTAAAAGTGTGTCTCTTACCGCACCGCCGACGAGATATATTTGCACTGAAAAAACCTTAACCTAACTTTTACTTATTCCGCTAGTATATTCTGTTATTATCCGAAAGTCGCTAATGTAGCGAGTTGTCATTAACTTATAATAGATAAACCGGTAATTTGAAGCAGCCATATGTACCTAGAGTATTTTCAATTAAAACAAGAGCCGTTTAATATAGCCCCTAATCCAAATTTGATGTATCCAAGTAGCCGGCATAAAGAGGCCATAGGTTATTTACGTTATGGCCTGCGTGGTAACGGTGGTTTTGTGATGTTAACGGGGGAAGTTGGTACCGGTAAAACCATGGTTAGCCGAGCTGTATTAGGCGATTTACCTGATAGCTTTAATGTGGCATATATTCTTAACCCTACTTTGAATAACATCCAGTTATTACAAACCGTATGTGACTCATTTGAGATCTTAATTACAGATAAAAATGACCACAAAGCATTATCGGATGCATTGCAAAATTTTCTTATAGAACAAGACAAATTAGGTCAGTCGAGCTTATTGGTTATTGACGAAGCGCAACATTTATCAGCAGAGGCATTAGAACAATTACGTTTGTTTACTAACTTAGAAACGAATGACAAAAAGTTACTGCAGATCATTTTGATTGGCCAACCTGAATTACAAGAAAAACTGAATACTCGAGAACTTCGCCAACTTGCTCAACGTATTACAGCGAGATATCACTTATTACCGTTAACGAAAGATGAAACCTTTGAATATATCAATCATCGAGTGATTGCGGTTGGCGGTAATCGACCTTTATTTGATAAAAAAGCCATGACCACCATTTTTCAACAAGCTAAAGGCACACCAAGATTAATCAATTTATTGGCAGACCGAGCCTTGATGGGCGCTTATGCTCAAGGTCGTTTTTTTGTGGATAATAAAATGGCTAAACAAGCGGTATATGAAGTTTTGGGTAGTAATTTAGGTTCTGACGTCAGTCATAAAACGCTCAAAGTGGCGGTGTTATCTATTATTGCAGTGACCGCGCTAATCACCGTAATAACCCGTAATTTTTTCACGCAATGATAATGGATTACTTGAAATGAGTTTGTTATATCAAGCCTTATTGAAAAACAGTCAGAACCAATCTTCAACAAATAATACGTCGGATATGAGTGAAGATAATTCAATTCCAAAATCAGTCGCGACTAAACAAAATTATTCTGCGCTGTTAACAAGTCAAAGTAACGTGGATAATGACCAAACCAATGCTTTTACTACCAATCGTTTTACTAACATAGCCCAAGGTTATCCAAATAATGCTTCATCAGTGCCTTGGTTGGTATGGATTTTTATTGCTAGCTTATTGCTCATAGTCGGATTGTTAGCGGGTTATATTTATGGGAATGCGAGTTTGCTAGGGCAGAGTGAGGCTAATTACAAACTGGCCGCAATCGAAACGCAAGTTAACAACTCGCAAATGACTCCTCTTTTGTCAATGTCTTCAATGCAGAAGGCTGAGCAAGTAAAACCTAATGAAGTTTTACCTTCTAAAAAAAATGATGAGCCATCAACAACTAATAAGTCATTAGCCTTGTCAGGGGATGGAGCCGAAGCATTACCAGAACAAATAACACAAACTCAAAATAAGAGTGATGAGATCAACGTTACCGATGATAAAACAATTGAAATAGCATTGGATGCACAAGGTCAGTTGGTGTCTAAAGTAAGTACAAGCAAAGAAGATAAGGTACCTAGTGCTCAAACGACAGAAGACATACAAACGCGAACCGATTCAAACGTTAATATGGTCATCGATAGCGACAACGACAACAGTGAAACGGACAATCAAATGGCGTTAAACGAGGTATCGGACAAAATTAAAGCGTCTTTTGCTGAGGCGATAAAAGCGACCGAAAAAAGCCCAACTCAAGACGATAATTTTCAAGTTAACTTATATTCGAATGATGACTTATTAATGCTTGAAGATCTCACCGTTTATCAATCTAAAACATTACCTGATTTGATATATCAAATGCATATTTTTGCGTCGGATGCGAGCGAACGTTGGGTGAGGATTAATGGTACAACATTATACGAAGGGCAAACACTACAAGCCGGATTAACCTTGTTAGAGATTAAACAAGACTTGATCGTATGGCGTCATAATAATATGAAAATAGGCCAAGTTGCATTAGTTGATTTTGTAAAAAATTAATTAGGGTGAATTGGTCTATTTATAGATAACGTTCTACCAGATCTGAGAATGTATCTTTCGCGTAAAAATCAATAATCTCATCTGTTTCTTTGTTTTTACTCAGTGATAATGTAGCCACATTAATGTGTTGGTGTAATCGATTGTCATAGATGAGTTTTATGTCTGGTTTAACGGTTGAGCCATGATGGCCCAAAACAATACCAACCCGGCCACTTTTTAGTAACACTAATGATCCAGGAGGGTAAATACCAATACACTTAATGATCTGTTGCAAGATTTCAAAATCAAACTGTTTTTCCATTTTTAACAAAGTTTGATAGGCCTGTATCGCAGTCGGATATTTACCTTTAATTGGCGTATGCATTAAACGGTCAAACTCATCAATAATGGTAAAAATACGAATGGCGTCATTAATATCGGTTAACTTTTGTCCTGTGGGGTAACCCGACCCATCTAATCTTTCATGATGCATCCGAATGACTTCTATCGTTTCTTTAGCCAATCCTCCAATCTGACGAGCGATGTTAATACCATTCTCAACATGAGCTGGACTAATAAAGATATCTTGTTCTCTGGTTGTTTGATTGATTGTGAGTCGGTTGGGTTGTTGAATACTTTGTTTCATATGCAATTTACCAATATCGTGCAGCAATGCACCCACAATCCAATCCTGGATTAAATCAGATGGCCATTTCATTACTCTAAACGTATTACAGTAATAAGCAGCCGTTCGAATAGCGTGGCCTAATTGATAATCTTCAAATGTCATTGCTCTTACAATGCATAAAAGCGCTGAAGGATTTCGGTAGCCCGATGCAATAAATGTCATCGTTGCTAAATAAAAAGGACTGGCATCAAAGATGTCTTTTTCTCGTATTTGGCTAAATGCCTTTTGTAGGTGCGAAATTAACTTCTCTATCGCTAATTTAGCTCTGGGAAGTTCATCCTCAAAAGGAACATCATTAAATTCTGATTTAACCGCGAGTTCATGGTTGGATAATCCTTTGGTTAATTGTTTTTCTGTATCAACAATGACTTCAACGACACCTTTAGCGACCAGTTCATGGATGATAGTGTTATCGGAAATCCAGCCAGGGGATGACACCTTTATTTGGCCCATTTGTTGCGAAATTTCAGCAACATATTGACCTATTTTTAATCGTGTTATTGGGCACTTCACAAGTGTTGGCATTCAGTAACTTCAGTGTTTGATGATATTAAAATGAATTGATGATCTATGTTTACTTAACAATGACTAGAGTAAACTCGTTTAGTTCAACAAAACTTGTTTGAAAAAACGTAACATATCTATCTTAAAATCTTCTGGTTTAACGCTACGTTCTATTTCATCGGTCACCTTTGCACTAGCAAGATCAATGATTCTAGGTTCAATGTGACTTTTATTGTTAACGCTATAAAAAATATTAACCACCGGTGATAATGGGTTTTGTTTATTAGATTTAATAACAATGCCTAACTTGTTGCTTTTCATTTGTACCAACGTGCCAACAGGGTGAAGCCCCATGCATTTTATAAACTCAGCAACAAGAGATGTATCGAGTTTAGTGCCAGCTTGTTTTTGTAATTCTTTATATGCGTTAATGGGGGTTTTTGCTTTTTGATAACTACGTTGAGCCGTAATTGCGTCATAACTATCAACAATTGCAATCATTCTTGAATATTGATTTAGTTGCTCATTTGAGAGTTGATTTGGGTAACCTGAACCGTCTAATCTTTCATGGTGTGTCGCAACTAGATCTAAGCTTATTTGATTCAAACGTTTGGATTTACTTAGCACATTTACACCAAGCGGAACGTGCATTTGGATTTTCTCTATTTCAGCATCAGTTAGCGCAGAGGACTTGGTTAATATTTTATCATTGAGCGATATCATCCCTAAGTCTAACAACATAGCGCCAGTGGTTAAATTATGAATGATATCCTTATCTATACCTAAATGTTTGGCAAAGATGGTCATTAAAATTGCAACGTTAATGGAATGTTCCATTAAATATTGATCTTTATCTCGCATTCGAGTCACGCAGGCTAGGGCATCTTGATTTCTAAATACAGAGTCAATTAAATTGTCGGCAAGAGCATGATGTTGTTCAACATCAAGGGTGTAACCTGACTTAAAGTGACTAAATGCGGTATTTTGAATACTTTTTGCTTGTTGATATAAGTTCGATGCCGTATTGATCTCCTGCTCAAAACTAACGGATTTCACTGTCGCTTCTTGGTTGATCTTTTCGGTTTTTTTACTTGGGGTTGAAGGCTGTTTGATTTTACTTTTGGATAAATCAACTAATACAGCCGTTACCCCTTGTTTTGCCAAAGCTGAAATGGCGGTTTGTGATCTCACTAATCCTTGAGTCTTGATCTTTAATTTACCAATTTGATTTACCACTTCGGCAACGTACATACCCGGTAAAAGCTGCTCAATAAGATATTCTTGTTTCATAGATTCAAGGCGATTCTCGATTGTATTTGATGTAGCTAAACTAGCAGAACACCCTATGTTGGTACAAATTAATCTGCTAATAAATATTTTTGTCGAGCATTTTAGCGTTATCAATTTACCTTAGGCTAGATTAGCCCTATAATACGCGGCTAATTTTTAACTCAACTAGAGAATTATTAATCAGTGTCTAAACCAATCCAAGCAATTCGTGGAATGAACGACTGTTTACCAGTGGAAACTGCTCAGTGGCAGCAAGTTGAATCTGTGATCCGTCAAACCGTAGCCAGTTATGGATATTCAGAAATTCGTTTTCCAATCGTAGAATTTACCGAATTATTCAAACGTTCAGTTGGTGAAGTAACAGATATCGTTGAGAAAGAAATGTACACTTTTGACGACCGTAATGGCGATTCTTTATCTTTACGTCCAGAAGGTACGGCTGTGTGTGTTAGAGCTGCAAATCAAGGTGCCTTGTTATATAACCAACAGCAGCGACTGTGGTATACCGGACCTATGTTCCGCCATGAACGCCCTCAAAAAGGCCGTTACCGTCAATTCCACCAGTTTGGCGTTGAGTCATATGGTTTCGCTGGTGCCGATATGGACGCAGAGGTGATTTTATTATCAGCTCGTCTGTGGAAAACGTTTAACATTACAGAACATTTAACACTTGAAATTAACTCTTTGGGTTCAAATGAGTCGCGTGCAGATTACAGCGCTGCATTAGTTGAATATCTGTCAGCGCACGAAGATAAGTTAGATGATGATTCAAAACGTAGATTGACGACTAATCCGTTACGTATTTTGGATAGTAAAAATCAAGATGTTCAGAACTTATTAGAGGCGGCGCCAACATTATCTGATTACTTAGATGAAGAGTCCGTCGAACATTTTAAACAATTACGATTACGATTAGACGCGGCTGGTATTGAATATGTAGTAAACGAACGTTTAGTTCGTGGTTTAGATTATTACAACAGAACCGTATTTGAGTGGGTAACTACAAGCTTAGGTTCTCAAGGGACCGTATTAGCTGGTGGACGTTATGATGGATTAGTTGAACAATTAGGTGGCAAACCTACTCCAGCGGTTGGTTTTGCTATGGGGATTGAACGATTAGTCCTGTTGTTACAAACCTTAGAAATTTTAAAGGAACCAACCTCAACGGCTGATGTCTATATGGTCGCTGCAGGGACGGATGCAGAAATAAAAGCGGTTGAAATAGCAGAACATTTAAGACAAGCTGCACCGCATGTAAGAGTCGTTAACCACTGTGGTGGCGGTAACTTTAAGAAACAAATGAAACGTGCTGACAAGGTAGGTGCATCAATTGCACTTATCTTGGGAGACGAAGAAATTACAAACCAACAAATTACCATAAAAAACTTACGTGAAAATGTAGAACAAGAAGTAGTTAGTTGGACTGAATTGGAAGGCCGTATTAATACGATCTTTGCTTAAATTGATATTTGCAGGAATTTTCCCCTGCTGATGTAGTACAGATATAGAGGTTATAATGGAAGTTTATTCTACTGAAGAACAACAAGTTGAAGCGATTAAAAGTTTTTGGAAAGAAAACGGCACTCAAATCGTTTTAGGTGCTGCGTTAGGTTTAGGTGGTTTCTCTGCTTGGAACTGGTATGTAGATAACCAAATTGCAGAGCAAGAAGCAGCTTCGGCTCAATACGAAGAATTTATTAAAGTAAGCCAAGCTGAAAACGCTAACTCTGATTCAGTCGAGTCAGAATTAAAAGCATTTACGGCCGCTTATGGTGAATCTGGTTATGGTGTGTTTGTTCAACTTTTAGCCGCTAAACAAGCCGTGAATGATGGAAAGTTTGAACTTGCTGCCACCAACTTAACGACCGCATTATCGCTAACGGATTCAGTTAGCTTAAAAGATTTGGTGTCATTACGTTTAGCTCGAATTCAATCAGAATTACAACAGTACGATGCAGCTTTGAAAACCTTAACAAGTGTTAAAAGTAAAGGTTATGAAGTACGTGTTGCTGAGTTAACGGGCGATGTTTATTTAGCTCAAGGTAATAAAGATAAAGCGCGTATGTCATATCAATCTGCTGCCGATAACGGTGGTTTAGAAGGTAATAACTTATTAAAAATGAAGTTAGACGATTTAGCGTTATCTTCAAAAACAACTAGCTAATTAAGGCCCTGTTTAATGTTAAAACAAGCCAAAATAACGGCACTTTCATTTGCTTTATTGTTCGGGTTATCCGGCTGTGAAACAAAAGAAATCAAAGAAGAGTTTCGTATTGCAGAAATAAAACCGATTAATTCGACGTTAGATGTTGAGTTAGTATGGAGAGAATCTGCAGGCGACGGTGTTGATAATTACTTTTCAAACTTATCACCAGCCGCAGTTGGTGATCTTGTATTTGCGGCAAGTCGTGATGGCGAAGTTATCGCGTTTAATAAAGACAGCGGTGATGAAGTTTGGTCAACAGACGTTCGTGATAACCCACCAACAATATGGGATACGTTAACGTTTACAACAGTAGCGCCTGAAAAATTAAGTGGTGGTATTACTGCAGCCTATAAAAATTTATATATTGGTACTGAAAACGGCGATGTTATTGCGTTATCGCAAGCAACCGGTGAAATATTATGGCGTACCGAAGTAAAAGGTGAAGTGATTGCTCCACCTGCAGCAGGTGAAGGTTGGATAGCCGTAACTACAGCAGCAGGTTTTGTAGCTGCATTACATCCTGATACCGGTGAGCTACGTTGGCAAATTGCCACCGATGTTCCTGCATTATCGTTACGTGGTACCTCTTCGCCAACCATTGCTGGTGGTGGTGTTTTAGTTGGCACAGCCACGGGAAAATTGTCGGTAATTATCCTTGAAAAAGGCATTCCTGCTTGGGAACAAGCAATAGGGGTAGTACAAGGTTCAACCGAACTTGAGCAGTTAATTGATGCTGACAGTAAGCCTTTAATCAACGGTTCTACGGTATATACAATTGCTTACAATGGTAACTTAGCCGCATTGGACATGATGTCTGGTCGTGTATTATGGAAACGTGAATATTCGTCATACCGTAATTTAGCGATTGATACTGGTGTTATTTATTTAACGGATGCTAAAGGTAATGTGATTGCTGTTGATGCTAATAGTGGTATCGAAAAGTGGACGTCATCTGAGCTATATAATCGCCGATTAACACAACCTGTTGTTTATAAAGGTAATATCGTAGTAGGTGATTATGAAGGTTATTTTCACTTTATAAATAAAGAATCTGGTAAAATAGCAGCTCGTTATAAATTTGCTGACTATGACCGTTCTGTATTCTGGTGGTTCGTTGATTGGTTTTCTTTTGAAGAAGACGGCGCTTATACTAAACCTGTCGTATCAGGTGATAAGCTCTTTGTACAAACCCGAGATGGCAAAGTCAACGCTTTACGTCTACCGTAATATATAGTTTATTTATATTGGGCTTTGTGTTTTGTATGAACAAACACAGAGCCTTTTTTGTGTCATGGTTTAAAACTTAAATTGTGGCTAGAACCTAGATATTTAATACAAATGTTTAGGCCTTTTTTGTAATATTTAAATACATCACTCACCAACGTTGAGTGTATGTTTGAGGTGAATTCAATGCTTCCTGTGGTTGCTTTAGTTGGTCGTCCTAATGTCGGTAAATCGACTTTATTTAATCGATTAACTCGTACAAGAGACGCGCTAGTAGCGGACTTTCCCGGACTAACTAGAGATAGAAAGTACGGTCAAGCAACACACGCCGAACACAATTTTATTGTGGTCGATACCGGAGGTATTGATGGTACTGAAGAAGGTATTGAAGTTGAAATGGCCGAGCAATCTTTGTTGGCCATAGATGAAGCTGATGTTGTGTTGTTTTTAGTGGATGCCCGAGCGGGTATGACAGCGGCCGACCAAGCTATCGCTGAACATTTAAGAAAACAAAATAAAACAACCTTTATCGTAGCCAATAAAGTTGATGGTATCGATGGTGACTCATCAAGCGCTGAATTTTATAATTTAGCTATGGGTGATGTACATCAAATTGCGGCCGCTCATGGTCGTGGTGTTACTCAACTTTTAGACCATGCATTAATGCCTGTTATTGAACAATTGTCTGAGCAGTTTGAAGATGAGTTAGCGGCTCAAATTCAAGAACGTGGTGAAATTGATTTAGAACAAGAGTTTGCAGAGCCTGAGTTTGACGAAAATGGCGATGTTATTGAAGTTGAAGAACCAGAGGCGGTACCATTTGAAGATGTGCCGATTAAGTTTGCATTAATTGGTCGCCCAAATGTTGGTAAATCAACATTAACTAACAGAATGTTAGGCGAAGAGCGTGTCGTTGTTTATGACATGCCAGGTACGACTCGTGACTCAATTTATATTCCTATGAGTCGCAATGATCAAGATTACGTGATTATTGATACCGCAGGTGTTCGTCGCCGTGGACGTATTCGTCAAACGGTAGAAAAATTCTCAGTAGTTAAAACCTTACAAGCCATTGAAGATGCTAACGTCGTATTGTTAATGTTGGATGCAAGAGAAGGCATTTCAGATCAAGACTTAAGTTTGTTAGGTTTTGCTTTAAATGCGGGTCGTTCAATCGTGATTGCGGTGAACAAGTGGGATGGATTAGATCAAGATATTAAAAATGAAGTAAAACGTGAATTAGATAGACGTTTGGGCTTTATTGATTTTGCCCGTTTACATTTTATTTCAGCTTTACATGGCACTGGCGTTGGTCATTTATTTGATTCAATTGATGAAGCGTATCGTTCAGCGACAAAACGTATCTCAACGTCAATGGTGACTCGTATCATGAAAATGGCACAAGACGATCACCAACCGCCAATGATCAGAGGCCGTAGAGTTAAATTAAAATACGCCCATGCCGGTGGTTATAATCCTCCACGAATCGTTATTCATGGTAATCAGGTAAAAGACTTACCGGATTCTTACAAGCGTTATCTAATGAATTATTACCGTAAAGCGTTAGACGTGATGGGGACGCCAATTAAGATAGAATTCAGAGAGGGTGTGAACCCATTTGAAGATAATAAACAAAAAACCATGACCTTGTCACAGCAAAGACAAGCCGGTGGATTCATAAGAAGACATCGTCGACCAGGTTAGTATTTTCAAAAATGCTTCTTTAATTAGAAGCATTTTTGCATTACAGGCTTGAATTATATGGCTTTGCTGCTTTTATTTAGAAAGTCATGGTGGTAATCTCATGAAAACTGTTTAAGTACAGCTAACCCATTAAGCAATTAGAGAAGTCATTGCAAGAAGTAGGTAATGAAGAATTTAGTAAACACTTTTCCTAAACAACATAGAGTAACGGTCTTGATTGTATCAATGATCTTAACTTTATTGATCCTGATCCCAAGTGAATCTGCCAAAGCATCAAAAGTAATCAACGCGCCTGTGGTTTCAAATTACGCAGCATTATCGGTTGGTGAATCCTACCCATTACCTTTGGATTTGGGTCAAGATGAAGCCAATTTAGAATTTACCGATGTTATTAATGTTGAGATCCGCAACGGTGATTCTTTAGCAACGATTTTTAAACGGGTAAAACAACCGCAAAAAACCATGTTGTCTATCGCCGGTTCGGGCGAAGCTGGAAAAATATTTACCCATTTAATCCCAGGACGTTTTTTAGAGTTCGAAGTGAATAAAGACAACGAGTTGGTATCGTTAAGTTATGAACAAGATCAATTAACCACGGTTATAGCCAAACTGGCTGATGATAAATCCTACTATACGACGTATGAAGAAAAATCGAGAACGACTAAGTCGGTTTATTTTGAAGGTCAAATAGACAGTAATTTTTGGAACGCTGGGGTAGCTTCAGGTTTAAATGATACATTGATCATGAACTTGGCAAACATATTTGCATGGGATGTGGATTTTGCGTTAGACCTAAGATCAGGCGACAGTTTTTATGCTTTAGTTGAGCAGATTTATATTGATGGTGAATTTGTTGGACACGGTGATATTTTAGCCGCTGAATTTATTAATCAAGATGAAGTTTTTACCGCTGTGCGCAATGACGATGGTCGTTATTACACACCAGAGGGGGATAGCATGCGTAAAACTTTTTTACGCTCTCCAGTGAATTTTAAATACATTAGTTCAAACTTCTCAAATCGACGTTTTCACCCTGTACAGAAAAAAATGAAAGCCCATCGTGGTGTTGATTATGCAGCGAACACTGGCACACCAGTATTTGCCGCAGGTGATGGTAAAGTAATAAAAGCCGGCTACGACCGTTTTAATGGCCATCATGTCTTCATTGAACATGGCGGCGGTATTACCACTAAATACATTCATTTTTCAAAACGTAAAGTACGTCGTGGACAAAAAGTGAAACAGGGACAAGTTATAGGATTAGTTGGTTCAACAGGATTAGCTGCAGGTCCTCATTTGCATTATGAATTTTTAGTTAATGGAGTTCATAGAAATCCTCGTACGGTTTCATTGCCAAAGGCCAATCCATTAACGGGGGAGCAAAAACAACAATTTGTTCAATATGCCGAAGAACGTTTAAGTTTATTAAAACACAATAGACAACTACTTTTGGCGATGCGTTAGTCCTAATAAAAATTAATCATAAATAAGATGGACTTTGATGAATAACAAAACCTATTTTATTGGTTTAATGTCTGGCACAAGTTTGGACGGAATTGATGTTGCAATCGTTGATATTCAATCCGTTCAAAACTCTAAACACCACTCTATCGCACTAATAGCTTCCCAATCTGTTGTGTTACCTGACAACATTAAGTCTCAGTTAATTCATCTATCATTTGAACAAAATGTGAATATGCAAACTCTTGGTGAAACGGGAGTCCAGCTCGCACAGCTATTTGCTCAAAGCATAAATGCCTTATTGGCTGCTCAAGGTATAGACAAGTCTCAGATAATGGCTATTGGTAGTCATGGATTAACAATCAGACATCAGCCCTATGGGGCATTTCCATTCAGTTTACAGATCACCGATCCAAGTTTATTGGCACAATTAACTGGTATCGATGTGGTCAGTGACTTTAGGAACATGGATATCGCAGTTGGCGGACAAGGAGCGCCTTTAGTTCCAGCATTTCACCAAGCTCTATTAGGCGAAACTTCACAGGGGTGTATTGTTTTAAATCTAGGAGGCATTGCTAATATCACAGTGCTAAATCCTGGTGCGGATGTTATTGGTTATGATACTGGCCCGGCTAATACATTACTGGATGTTTGGTGTGAGAAACATACACACAAGGCGTACGACAAAAATGGCATTTGGGCTTCGACAGGACGTGTCATTCCAGAATTATTAACTCTAATGTTAGCTGAACCGTATTTTGCAGAGGTATATCCGAAAAGCACAGGGAAGGAGTTATTTAACTTAGACTGGTTGTTCAATAAGATTGATGAGTATCAGACTATTAGCAGTACAAAGCTTAATAAAAAGTTAATACCTCCAGAGGATATTCAACGTACCTTGTTAGAGCTAACTGTAGTGAGTGCTGCGTTACAAATTAAACAATTTACACATACACACACTTTATTTGTTTGCGGCGGTGGGGTCCACAATCAATGTTTAGTTGAGCAATTACAACAACAATTACCCGCACATCAAATTAAAGCAACAGATGAGGTTGGGATAAATAGCGATGCTTTAGAGGCAATGGCATTTGCTTGGTTAGCCTATTGTCGAGTCCATTTAATTAGCGCGAATTCCCCCTCTGTTACCGGGGCAAAAAGTAAAGTCGTCATGGGAAGTTGGTATAGTGCCAAATCAGAGAAGGTTTCTTAATTGAATTATTTAGTTTCAAATTTTATTAAAGCAGTCAGCGTACCTGTCATCTTAATTTTTGCGCTGTTTTTAATTGTACAAAATGGCATGTTGGATTTAACCGTTTGGCAAGAGTTATTAACACAAACCCCAATGTTGTTATTTATTGGCGCTATTGTTGTCGCACTAAGATTTAAACAAAGTAGAGTGATTTATATACTGCTGTTTTTATTACTGAGTTGGGCTCTGTTTGTTGAAATTGACCATTTTAAATATCTGAACTTTAGTCCCTCCTTGTGGTTTTTAAGTCAGTTATTTATTTTAGTCTTGTTTACTTTTGACCAGAACAAGACTATTTGGGGACGCCACGGTTTGATCAGAGCATTGATCATTCTAGCCGTGATCTTAGTTAACTACCGTTTTAATCAATCAATCACCTTACACCAATTTTTGAACACTGAGTTTATCGCCGATCTACATTTAGGCGGCATGACTCAAATCGAACTTGTATTGTCCGTGTTAGCGTTATTAATGCTAGCTGTAAAACATATACTGTCACCAAGTAAAACCGTTTTGAATACTTGGGTGATCGCATTTTTCTTAGTGTATTTTAAATTAATAGATGCTGAGGTTTTGACTCACCTGATTGCATTTTCAGTGTTTGGTTTGCTGTTAATTCAAGGTGTATTAACTGATTCATATCAGATGGCCTTTTCCGATGAATTAACTGGATTATCGGCCAGAAGAGCATTATTACAATCGTCTATTTCACTTGGTAAAAAATATACCATTGCCATGTTAGATGTGGATCACTTCAAAAAGTTTAATGACACCTACGGGCATGATGTTGGTGACCAAGTTTTAAAATTGGTGGCGAGCAAGATCAATGAAATTAAAGGCGGGGGTAAAGCTTACCGATATGGTGGCGAAGAGTTCACTATTGTATTTCCAAATAAGTCAGTCAATTATGCCATTCCTTATCTGGAACAAGTCAGGGAGTCTATTGCCATTTACGCAATGACTATTAGGGACAACAATGAACGACCGGACGACAGCAAAACCGGTAAGTCACAACGTTCAAAAAACGATACGTCTAGCAAGGTTGTGAATGTCACTATAAGTATCGGAGTAGCGGAACGTGAAGGTGACCTGAAAGACTTCGATCAAGTAATGAAACAAGCAGATGAAGCGTTATATCGTGCAAAACAAGCGGGTAGAAACTGTTTAGCTGAGTAATTTAACAATAATAGTGAATGCTTTTTTGCGTCTAATGTAATTGACTAGGGGATTGTAAATGATTTCAAAATTACCTCGTTGGGTAGAGTACGGATCATTTTTATTAGCATTAGTTGCCGGATTAGTTAATGCCATTGGATTGTTAGGTTTTAAACATCAATCAATATCACATCTTTCTGGAACAGCCACGTTGTTAGGTGTTGGAGTTGTTGATTCAACCTTTGCTGAAGTGTTTCATTTGTTCACCATTCTTGTTAGTTTTTTAATTGGTGCAGCTATTTCTGGCTACTTTTTACGAACGGGCGCATTAAAACTAGGCCTTAATTACAGTAAGTTGCTCTGCCTTGAAGCTCTATTTTTACTTGCCGCTGTCTATTTTCTCTCCAACGATTCCTTATTGGGCCATTATTTAGCATCTACCGCATGTGGTTTACAAAATGCGTTGGCCACAACTTTCAGTGGCGCCATTATTCGCACAACTCACGTAACAGGCATATTTACTGATTTAGGCATTATGTTAGGTGCTAAATTCAGAGGTGAATCATTTGATAAGAGAAAAGCATTGTTATTTATGCTGATCATTTTGGGCTTTATTTTAGGTGGCAGTTTAGGCGCTTTTTTCTTTGTTATTTTAAAATTCCAAGCGTTATACATCCCAGCATTAATATGTTTATTATTGGCGTTGTCTTACTCAATTTACAATACAAAATATGGCCGTGTATCTTCTGAAAAACTAAATGGCTAACATTGAGCAAGCCTAGTCAAGCTCAATATGTCTTATGTCATTAACGTATAAAGCCTAAGAAGATCAAAACAGAGAACATGATAAATGGCCAATTATGAAGATAGGTTTATTTCCGTTATTTCCTACATCGAAGCTAACTTAGATAGTCAGCTCGATATAGACAAACTTTGTTCTAAAGCCCATTTATCCAAGTTTCATTTCCATCGACAGTGCTCAATATTTTTTGGAATGTCAGTGATGTCTTTAGTTAAACTATTAAGACTGAAACGAGCTGCGCACCAATTGGCATATCGTGATAATGATAAAATCATCAATATTGCATTAGACAATGGTTATGAAAGTCACGAAGCGTTTTCCAGAGTATTTAAAAAGTACTTTGCCAAAAGCCCCTCTGATTTTAAACAGTCCCCTGATTGGTCTACTTGGCATAAACAATATGAACCTATACGTAAGCTGAGGACAAAGATCATGAACACTAAAGATAAATTTCAAACTCAAGTTGTTGAGTTCCCTGAGACCTTAATTGCCGCCATGGAGCACAGAGGTTCACCAAATTTACTGGGGAAAACCATTCAAGCTTTCATTAGTTGGCGAAAAGAAAATAAGCTGCCACCAAGTAAGTGTAAAACCTTTAATTTAGTTTATGACGATCCTAGCGTAACTGCTGCAGAGAAATATCGGTTTGATGTCTGTTGTTCCGTTGATAGTGCTATTGGCGCAAATCGCTATGGGGTAGTGAATAAAACAATTCCAGCAGGAAAATGTGCGGTGGTAAGGCATATTGGCAGTGATGACGCTATCGGCTCAGTAGTGGCTTATCTTTATTCGCAGTGGCTAACTGATTCAGCTTTTGAGTTAAGAGACTTTCCCATATTTTTTGAACGGGTAAGTTTTTATCCGGAAGTGGCGGAACATGAAATGATCACTGACGTATATTTGCCTATTCAATAAAAGCTTCAACTTAAGATATAACCCCAATAAATGCTGCGTTATTGGGGGTAGCTTAAGTGTAAATATACTTTACCTTACTTAACGCTTTGGACGATAAGGGCAATGTTTAGCTAAATACATTTCATGACTTGTCGCATTCATGGTTATTTGTTGAAACTGTTTTTGCATAACATCAAAGGTTTTTTCAATATCCAGGTTATTTTTGTGCGTTACGATCGGGGCAATTTTTGCTGGCATTATTCCTTGACCCGTTAATACGGCCAACCAGTTATCTTGTTTGAATAAATCCTTTTCATGTACATCCAAATGACCAAACTGTTTAAATAACTCAATTTGTTGTTTTAACGAATCAGGGATCTCTAAGCCTTTACAGTGTTGCCAATATTCGCTGTCATCACGCTCAGTAGCCTTGTAGTGAAGAATAATAAAGTCTTTGATGTGTTGGTACTCTAGCTCAGTTTCTTTGTTATAAAGCGATTGAGAGAGTTGGTCGCAGTCTTTATTTGGCATTAATCTAATCAACCTCATAATAGCTGATTGGATTAAGTGTAATCCGGTAGATTCTAAAGGTTCTAAAAAACCTGCTGATAGGCCAATTGCGACACAATTTTTATCCCAAAAAGAGTTTAACCTTCCGGTTTCGAATTTAATTTTATTGGGTTCAGTTAATACTTTGCCATCCACACTATTGAGTAAACAATCTAGTCCTTGTTCATCGGTCATAAACTGACTGCTAAATACATTGCCATTTCCCATACGAGTCTGTAATGGAATACGCCATTGCCAACCTGAATCATGCGCGATGGAACGAGTATAAGGTTGTAACATCTTAGTATGCGTTGATTGCACTGCGATGGCGCTGTCGTTAAACAAAAGATGAGACCAAGAATGAAAGGGCACGTTTAAGTTTTGGCGCATTAATACCGAACGTTGGCCGCTGCAATCGATAAACAAGTCGCCTTTAATTTCTTGATTGTCCTCAAGCTGCAATCCACTAATAAATCCATTATCTGGATGGTTAAATACATTAGCAACTTTACCTTCAATTCTTACCACCCCGAGTTTCTCTGCATAAGTTCTTAAGAAATCAGCGTAGAGGCCTGCGTCAAAGTGATAGGCATAATCAAAGTTAGAGGCTAAAGATGTAGGATCAGAACTTGGCGTAATAAATTTATTAGACTGGCTTAAATGCCAAGCTAATGAAAACTCTTGTAGGGGCTGTTGAGCACCAGTTAATTGTTGTTTCATCCAAAAGTAGGGAAAAGACATGTAATCAAAGTCGGCACCAAATCGTCCAAATGGGTGCATGTATGTATGTTGTTTTTGTTTCCAATTTTCAAACTGAATGCCGAGTTTGATGGTGCCGTTACAGGCGGATAAAAACTCGGTTTCGGTTATACCTAATATACGATTGAAGTTTTGTATGGGAGGGATGGTAGCTTCACCGACACCAACAGTTTTTATTTGGTTTGATTCAACTAAGGTAATGGTACAACTTTGTTCAAGCTGCTTGGCTAACATGGCAGCGGTCATCCATCCGGCCGACCCTCCGCCTAAAATAACAATTTTTTTGATTTGATCATTTGGGTTATTCATTTTTCTACCATACTGCTTAGTGAATTAAATGATATAAAATTACAGCGTTAGATACAAAAACTGCCGCAAAGGCGGCAGTTTTTAATATTGTAAGTAAACAACTAATATTAGAACTTAGCGTTAAGACCTACGTAAAATTGACGACCAAAGTACTGTAATGTACCAGTCATCGCCTGAGTACCAAAGTATGAACGATTAGGTTCATCAGTCAGGTTGTTTACTGAGAAGATACCTTGTAACTCTTCACTGAACTGCCAAGACGCTTGATAATCAACAATCAATTCTTCTGCGAAGAAGGCTTTTTGTTCATCACCTAACGCGATTTGATTACCAACGTATTCTTCACGGTAGCGGGCATTAATTCGAGTAGATAAAGTATCATCCCAATCGAAGAATAATGCTGCAGTCCAAACACGTGGAGAAAGGAAAGGGTATGATGATTTAGAGTTTTCGCCACCTGCAACGGCAGTAAACTCAGATTCAACTTCACTTTCAGTGTAAGAGTAACTTGCGCTCACACCAAGACCTTGCCAAATACCAGGTAAGAAACTAAAGGTTTGAGTGTAAGTAACCTCAGCCCCTTTAAAGAAACCACCTTGACCATTGTTTAGCAATACCGTGTAGTCACCAGATACAACTGGAACACCATTGTTATCCACTGCCGGTACTTCTACGCCAGCGGCTTCAAAATTGTAATCAGGAATGGTTACACTTTCAGGGAAACTTTCGATGTCTTTGTAATAAAGAGCAAAGATAAGTGCTCCTTCAGTTTCAGAGAAGTAGTGCTCTAACGATAAGTCAAACTGGTTGGCATAAAACGGACGAACTTCAGGAGACGTTGCACGATTTAAGTTAGCTTTACGTAAATTATCTTCTTGGTCGATACCGTATGACCATTGTCCACTCACTGCCATGTCACCCATTTCTGGACGAGCCATAACTTTTGCCGCGGCAAAACGTAATTGGTCATTTTCACTTAGCTGTAGACTTAAGTTCATAGACGGTAAAATATCAGTGTAATCAACTTCTAATGTTGAATGTTTGTAGATAGTTCTGGCTACACCAAAATCATCATAAATTGGGTCGCCAGCGCCTTCAACGGCCGGGCTTTCAACACCAATTGCTTGTTGTGTTGAGTTGATAACACGAACACCAAGGTTACCTGATAAACCTAATCCAAACACTTCAGTATCTAAGTTAGCTTGGATATAAAAAGCAAGCGTCTCTTCTTTTATTTCGCTTTCTTGCCAAATAGTCCAGTCATAACGCCAGTCTTGACGAGCTTGAGTATCTTCGTTCGCTAACCAGGTGCTTTCAATGTAATCATTATCAACTGAAATAAATGCAGGGAAGTCAGCAAAATCACCTTCTAATTGAACTACTTCATACTCGCCCGCTTTTAATTGATATGGGCGGCAAGTTTCGGACTCAATTGGGTTGCCGTCTTGGTCGTAACCTAAAACATAATTACCATTACGTAAGTTATTACCGTAATTGCCGATATCACAATAGTTATAAGCTTGACGTTTGATGTGGTAAGCACGATCGGACCAACGAATACCCGTTTCAAGTGATGAAACTACAGCACTATCAATCGCTAATTTAAAGTCTAAACGAGCTGAGTTCGCAGAGTTTTCTTCAATGTGTGGATACTTTTCTAAACTGCCCACCATCATACGACTTGGATCAGATAAAGCGTTTTGTATATCGTCATTAAATGAGATGCTTGGTAAATTTAAGCCATTTAACTCGTAGTTAAGCACGATGTCATCGGTAACAACTGGGTTAGTTGCTGATGCATCGTTAAAGGTAGCTAAACGCATAACTTCATCACGGTAGTTTGATTCACCCTCTGAGTGGGCAACGTCAATTGTCATGGTTAAGTCATCGTTAAGTATCCATTCAGCATTTAAGCCAAACGATAACACTTCACTGTTGGTGGTATTGTCATCCGCTTGAACTTGCAATGTCATGGTATTAGCAAAACGTGGGTAAGGAGGATTGTCTCTTACATCACCTTGATCACGGTAGTAAGTACCGCCAACAATAATTTCGCTATTGTCACCTGATAATACTGGGTTTTCGAAATCGATGCTTGAACCGTCAAGAATAGAACCGATGCCGCTTACACGGAAGCCACGGTCGATACCTTGCGAATCAAATTTTGAGTAAAAGCCATCAGCTTTTAATGTGAATGTATCATTTGGTTGATAAGTTATTGAACCCATTAAACCTTCACGTAACTCTTCACCGCCTCGGGCCATTAATTCGAAACCCGTTGGCGCGATATATTTAGCATATGCACCGGTTGCGTCTGGGTCTAAACCATCACAGTCTGTTGTAGACGTTGTTGGTGCGCCATTAAATGGCAAAATACCACATTGAGGCTGGTAACTAACAAACTGTGTAGAGATCTTAGGTTGTTGCAAACGCGCATAACCAATTGAAACCCCAAGTGTTTCATCTAAGAATTTACCTTGGTAAGCAAAACTAAGACGATTACCCATAGGGTCAGCGTCTGGATGAGAGTCGGCAGCGTCGTTATAACTTAACTTGGTTTGAATAGTAAAAGTATGGTCTTGATCATTCTCTAATGCATTGGCTGTTTTTAGTTCAATTGAACCGGCAACACCACCTTCTACTAGAGAGGCTTTTTGAGACTTGTATACTTGTACTTGATTGATTAGTTCTGATGGATATTGATCAAACTGAACCGAACGTCCACCTTGGTCAGTCACAATTTCGCGACCGTTTAATGTTGAAAATACAAAGCCACCTGACATACCACGAATATTTAATTCGCTAGATTGACCACCTGAACGTACGGCGGTAACACCTGGAAGACGAGAGATAGCATCTGCAATCGAAACATCAGGTAACGCACCCATGTCATCGGCAGACACCGCTTCTACTACTGTGTCAGAATAACGTTTTGTATTTAGTGATTCGATTAAACTACGGCGAAAACCGCGTATTTCAATAACTTCTACTGCTGCTTCTGGCTCTACTTCTTTTTTCTTATCTTTATCATCATCTGCTGCAAAAGAAGGCATAGAAGCAAGTGTCACGCCGCTAAGCATTAGAGCAAGCGTAAGCGCACTAGGCTTAAAATTTTTCATGTGTGTTCCTCAAACAAGTTGTTGTTATTTTGTTTTGAAGAGTGTGATCACGTTTATTTTCGGACTAAACAATTTCACTTTAATTCGCGTTTATAATTTTAATTTTATTATTTTTGTAGGCAACGATGCTAAACATAGAGAAGTATGGATCAGATAACAAGTTGGAATTAACCGCATACGTATTCATACTCTGCAGAGCATAGAGCTTATATACAAACCGCGATTGCTTGGTTAAATTGCAACCGTTGAGTGAACATTTATCAACGTTATTCGGACAGGTAATATTGTATATAACTAGGCAACGATAGGTATATACAGTGTATTAGTATCAGCAGGGTTACTATTTACCAAAACTGTTACCGTTTTATTAAATGGCTAGCGGTACAATCATTTTAATAGCACATAACAACTATGTAACATTAGTTAAGTGGAGTTATTCATATGAATTTCAAGTTTACATCTTTGTCGGTTGTAGCTTTAGCTACTACTGCAGCTCTTAGTGGTTGTAGCACCGAAGAAGAAAAAATCGAAAAAGTATATCCGTTTGAGCAAGCGTCATCGACAGCTCACGGATCAAATGCAACAGGTCAAGGTCTTTGGTGTAAAGCACCAGATATAGTTCAAACTGTTGATTCAGATTTCCATCCGTTATCAACTCAAGAGATCACCGATCTTAAAGCTGTGGCGTTAGCAGCAGCAAATTCTGACAATGATTGGACGGATGCTGAAATTGCCGCATGGGAATCTTCATTTAATCCTTATACGTATGACTATGGCACAATAGACCTATACGATACGTTAGGTTTAACAAATGAAGAGATGGCTCGTCAGGCCGTAGCTAAAGAAGAGGCGCGTGCATTTAAGATAGAACAAGGTCAACAAGAAATCTTTGATGCAGAAGGTGCATTTGAAGGTGGGTTTGACGCTTGGTTTGATACTTGGTTTGCTACTGTACCTTACACAGATTATTTGGGTAAATCACAACGTTTAGATAAAGCGGCCCGTGGTAATGAACTAGCCTTGTCGACTGCAAATAACGGCGAAGAAGCGTGTTATACCCCTCCTACAGAATGTCCAAATTATAAAGTATTAGACGAGTCTGGAGCTTACGATTGTATCGTACCTGAAACAAACCCTATTGCGGACGCGCCAGCGCCAATTTACGAAGCAGCCGCTAATGAAACCGTTGTTTACTTCCGTAAAAAGGACGCCACTTCAGCAGATGATTACTCAGATATAACGATCCACGCTTGGGATAACGGGAACTGTACATCATACGGTGAAAGCACTGCTTGGGGAACCGGTAAAGGCAGTGCTGGTTGGGATGCTAACTATGGTATTTATTGGGTATTACCTCTTATAGATGGTCATTCTAGCTGCGGTAATATGATTATTTATAACAAAACATCAGGTGATAAATATATTACTCAGAATGATGGCATGATCCCACTAGGTAATTCTGGGGATGTGTTATTACATAATTTAGATAAGATCACTTATTACCAAGAAGGTTTTCCAGCTAACTTAATGGATGGCTTATATTTAGGCAATCAACATCCATATTTTGGTGCAGCTGCAGGTAAAAAATCTTGTGGTTGGGGAACAGAATTAGATGAGTCTGGTGAGTCTTGTGTTGGTCAAACCTTATCTTGTCCTACAGGTACAACGGATGTTGGTGTAGCGCAAGTTGATATCGCTTCTAAATGTATCGAAGTATTTAATCCGGATGAAACAACATTATTGTTACGTGGTGGCTTTAATGGCTGGGGTAACCCAACAGAAGGACAAGAGTTTGAATATTTAGGTGAAGGTACTAATAAATATCGTAAAAATTATGTTTATGGTGCTCACCCTGAAGATGCAACCGTTGAAGAAGACGGAACGATCAATTACAACTTCAAAATTGCAGACGCTGATTGGTCAGAAGCAACGTCGTTTGGTGGTGTAAAAGGTGGTGATTTACCAACCGTTGGTGGTTCAATGCAATTAACTGCTGGTAATGGTGTTGGTCAAGATATGGCACTTAAATTTGCAGAGAATAAAATCTACCAATTTAATGTTGATGCAACTGATCCAACAGCAGTACAACTGAATATTGAAGACGTTCCTGTCGCTGCATTTCCAAAAATCACATTTGGTTCGGAAGACCCTGTAGAGTTTGAATATGCACGTTCTGGTCGTTATCTTCATACTGCAACATTAGCAGCAGAAACGGTTTCTATAGTTATATCTGATGAGGCTAATGACTTTGCGTTAGGCGCTGTGACTGGCAGTGACGTTGCTTCATTAGATGTTGCATTAGCGCTAGTTAATGATGGAAGTGCGATTAGTTTTACAGCGCCAGAGGCAGCTGCATACAACATTACACTTGATTTATCTGACTTAGCTGCACCTACATTTAAAATTGAAAAAGCAAAACCACTTGGTTTAGATGCCGTGTATATTCGCGGAACAATGACTGGATGGGGTGACCCAGCGCCAGATGAAGACGAAATTGTTTACGATAAAGATTCTCGTACTTATTCTGTTGTGTATGGTTTAGAAGCGGTTACTGGCGAAGATAAACATCAGTTTAAATTTGCAAGTAAAGCTTGGGATGGCAGCACTGTTGATGTTGGTGCAGGAAACGTAACTTTCTCTGATGATGCAGAAGCTTTGCCATTAACCGGTACAGGTAACGTTGAAGTTAAGCCAACTAAGTCGACTTCTTATGAGTTCTCTTTAGACTTCAGTACCGCATCTGTTGGAGTTCTAAAAGTACAAGAAGCGCCAATTTATATCCGTGGTGGCATTTACGGTTCAGGCGATTGGGCAGCTGATGACACAATGCGTTTAAACTTTGTTCCAACAGACGAGCAAAACACAACGGAAGCAGGCCATGTCTACACAAGTACAGTAACCACAACTGGAGAAGGTTTCTTCAAGATTGCTGATTCAGAGTGGGGCGGTGCATTTGGCTTTAACTGGGGTATTGACCCAGATGAAGCAGAAGCTGGCAATAATGTTGTTGTGTTAGGTACGCCAATTCAATTAGCTACTGGAAACGATAGTCAAAACATCAGTTTCCCTCATCCTGCAGGACAATATGTGTTCTCGTTTGATGATGTAACTAAACAGCTAACCGTTACGGCAGCGCCATAAGTTCCTTAATGATAATGGACTCATAGTGTAACGAGTTATTGAGTAAAAAATGAAAACCCAGCTTAAGCTGGGTTTTTTGTTTGTGTTCGTTATAAACTTTTTAAGAAACTCGAAACTCGAAACTCGAAACTCGAAACTCGAAACTCGAAACTCGAAACTCGAAACTCGAAACTCGAAACTCGAAACTCGAAACTCGAAACTCGAAACTCGAAACTCGAAACTCGAAGCTAGAAACTCGAAGCTAGAAACTCGAAACTCGAAACTCGAAGCTAGAAACTCGAAGCTAGAAACTCGAAACTCGAAACTAAAACAAAGTATAGATAAACGAAGCTAGTGCTGATTGTTGTGTGGCCACCACTAAAGCGCCTAATAAACTCAAAATAACGATGATAGGTAATAACCATATCTTCTTACGCACTTTTAAAAATGCCCATAAGTCTGTAATAAATTCCAACATTAAAAAGGGTACTCCAAGTTTTTCTTATCCGTTTTAGCTTCGCACTTCACGTAATTGGAAGTGGCTTTAGCAGCTAGTTTGTTTTTGTATTGTAATTGGTTAAACAGTCTTAATAACAATCCTATTGGCATCATTAAACAATAAAAAGCCAACGTTAAAATTATCCGTGTATTAATCCAACCTAAAATACCTGCAAAGGTTAACCAAACCATGGCAGGGTAATAAATCCAACGTGGTTTTATTGCCCAAAGGCTTAGTAATAATAAGGAAATAACTAACGGCCAAATTTGAAAGTTAAATGAAAATAACCAAGGTAAGGCAATTGAAAATACAGCCGGAAATGCCCAGCTCATGGTGACTGCAAATTTCTTTAATTGTGGCGTATCGTGTTTGTCTATTTTTAACATATCTGTCTCATTCTTAACTAATCCCTGATTGCTTAGCCAGACTTTAATCTTTGGCAAACTCAACCGCTTTTGCTTTTTCTATGGCATCTTGCGGCTGATCTGATCGTTTCAAAATAATATTGTTCATGACTAGGTAATCCATTTCGGTGGCTAAAAAACAACGAATGGCATCTTCTGGAGTACATACTGGCGGTTCACCTCGGACATTAAACGAGGTATTTATTAAAACGGAACAGCCTGTTAATTGTTTAAAACTGGTTAATAATTTATGAAAGTGTGGATTAGTGGTTTTATCAACGGTTTGAATTCTGGCGGAATAATCAACATGCGTAATCGCCGGCAAAGTTGAACGGTGCTGGTTTAATTTATCGATACCAAAACGTTGTTCATCAGTGGTTAATCTTAATTCTGGTTTCACGTCCGCCACCATCAACATGTAAGGGCTAGATCTTGTGTGCTCAAAATAATCAGCCACATCTTCTAGTAATACGGCAGGAGCAAAAGGGCGAAATGACTCACGATATTTAATCTTTAAATTCATCGTGGCTTGCATAGTGGTATTGCGCGGATCACCAATAATGGAGCGATTACCTAACGCTCTTGGACCAAATTCCATTTTTCCTTGGAACCAACCAATGACATTACCTTGTTCAATTAACTCTGCGGTTTTGACGTATAAGACTTCTTCTTCAATAACTGTAAAGTTTAGTTGTTGTAGATTAACGGCAGATATAATTTGTTCATTGTTAAACACATTGCCTAAATAAGAACCTTGCATAGCGTCATGATTAAGCATTGCAACAGGCGTTTGATATTCAGGGCAAACTTCACGTTTGCCATCAAAATAATGGTGCCAAGCCACAAGCGCAGCGCCTAACGATCCGCCGGCATCACCTGCGGCAGGTTGTACCCACACATTTTTGTAAGGGCCTTCACGTAAAATTCGGCCATTTGCCACACAGTTTAAAGCAACACCGCCGGCTAAACATAAGTTGACTGAGGGCACTTGTTTATGCAGATGGTGTACGATTTTTAATACAATTTCTTCAGTCACCACTTGAATTGAACGGGCTAAATCCATTTCTTTTTGGCTCACATCGGACTCATCGTTACGTGGTTTACCACCAAACAATTGATTAAATTTGTTATTGGTCATGGTATCGCCAATAGCAAAATTAAAATAAGACATGTCTAAATCAAAACTGCCGTCGTCATGTACAGTGATTAATTTGTCAAAAATAAGATCGACATATTTAGGTTCGCCGTACGGGGCTAGTCCCATTAATTTATATTCGCCTGAATTAACTTTAAAGCCGCAATAATAAGTAATAGCTGAATATAAAAGCCCTAAAGAGTGAGGGAATTGAATTTCCCAAATAGGGGTGAGTTTATTATCAATACCATGCCAGGCGGATGAGGTTGCCCACTCACCCACGCCATCCAAACATAAAACGGCGGCATCTTTATAAGGGGATGGAAAAAAGGCAGAGCCAGCGTGAGATAAATGATGTTCGCTAAATAGCAGTTGCGGTAATTTTGTTTTTTTATCGCCGCCAACTAATAAGCGCAATTCTCGGCGTAATACACTTTTTAAATACAGTTTTTCTTTTAACCATATTGGCATAGCCCGAATAAACGACCGTAATCCTTTAGGTGCATTTGCCAGGTAGGTTTCTAATAAACGTTCAAATTTTAATAGCGGTTTGTCATAAAAAATTATGGCATCAAGGTCGGTAATAGAACAGTCTAATTGGGTTAAACAAAACTCAATGGCAGAGGCTGGAAAACGAGGATCATGTTTGACTCTGGTGAAACGTTCTTCTTGTGCGGCCGCTATAATTTTACCGTCTTCAATTACCGCAGCGGCGCTATCATGATAATAGGCAGAAATACCCAATATTTTCGATGTCATAAAATGCTCTAACTTATTATTTTTATTGGTTCTAACTATATTTATTAACATCAAAAGTATACCAGTAAAATCTTGCTTAAATAAGCCTTTTTAGATACCTTATTAGACTAATTGTTTAACAAAAAATACGGCTCATTTGTACCCTAAAAATAAGCTGAATTTTGTGTTATTAACTTACGTGTTTTTTATATCTATTGGCCGTTATTTTGTCTAAATCGAAATCTAATTATCCACTGTTTTACCTTGTTGCTTTTTTGCTGCCATTCCTATTTTTACTCTTAATTGAACTGACTCTTACAATGCTTAATGTTGGAGAAAAAATACCAGCGTTTGTAGAAAGTGACACTTTTAGCGGTTTTATGCAGCCAAATCCCAAATTGATCCAACGCTATTTCCCTGACTCAAGTATGGCTCCGGATGTCAGCCCGGATACGGTTTATTTTCATAAAGTTAAACCAGCAGATAGCTTCCGTATTGTTATTCAAGGTGGCAGTACCGCTGCTGGTTTTCCTTATGGTCGGTTTGGCTCTTTGCAAGGCATGTTACAGCAACGATTTAAACGACTTTATCCAAATAAAAATATTGAAATTATCAACACGGCGATGGCCGCAGTTAATACCTATACCTTGTTAGATATTGCCGATGAAGTTGTTGAATTAGAGCCAGATTTAGTTTTGATATACAGCGGACATAATGAGTATTTAGGTGTTTTGGGCGTAGGTTCGAGTGTGGCTAGTATAGGCGGACGTTTTGCTACTTTAACCTACCTTTGGTTAAAACAATTTAGGTTATATCAGTTATTAGAGTCGGTATATTTTAATTTAGTATTAAAAGACAATCCAGATTCGCAAAGTCATAACGATGTAAAAGATAAACGAACCTTAATGTCACATGTTGCTAAAGGGCAAACTATTCCATTTGAAAGCGATTTATTCCAATTGGGTGTTGAACAGTTTAAAGGTAATTTAACCTCAATAACGGATATTTACCGCGAAAATGATATTCCAGTGTTAGTGGGGAACTTGGTGAGTATTGAAAGTGGATTGATCCCATTTTCAATCAATCAAAAATTAGATCAAATAGTTCAAGAAGGATTATGTGACTTCAAGTCAGGAAATATATTGAGTTATGATTGCAAAGTTTTCAATGAGTATTCAGAAGCTCAAAAGCTATTAAATGATGGTAAATTTACTGAAGCTCGCCTAAAATTCATTAAATCTAAAGATCTTGATGCGTTGAGGTTTCGGGCGCCATCGATATTTAATCAAGTAATCAAACAGTTAACTGAGCAACCCAATACCTATTTAGTGGATGTTGAAACCGCTTTTTTACAGGACTCATCTCATGGGATCATCAACCATGACTATATGCTTGAACATGTTCATCCAACCGTTAGGGGGTATTTTGTTTTAGCGGAAGCGTTTATTAGTAAAATAGTAGAGTTAGATCTTTTGCATCAACCAATTATCCCTTTTACGGTAGAGCAAGCTTGGTCAGAAATTCCAATTACCGATTTAGATAAATTGTATGGTGATGTGAAAATAGATGCATTGACTAAAGACTTTCCTTTTAATAAAGCCGAATACAAACCACTGTTATTAGATGACAACGCATTCATCTATCCGTATTTAACAGAAAAGTTAAAGGGCGAGCCTTGGTTATCGTTACAAAATAAATTGATGAAAGCTTATCAACAAAATGGGGAGAACTTACAAGCCGCTCGTGTTGCCGGAATTATTGTTGACGCATTACCTTTATCTACTATTGGTGCGGCAGAACAAGCTAATTTGATTGCTGGTCAGTTATATATGAAAGTTCAGGATTATGGTTTAGCGCAGTATTACCAAAAAAGAGCGGTGTCATTAAATCCGTCTAACTCAAACAGTATTTTGATTTTAGCTCAGAGTGCTTTTTTAAATGAAGAGTTTAAATACAGTTTAGACTTGTTAAAACAAGCCAAACAACTAGACCCAACTAACACCCATATTCAGTTTTTCATTGATAGAGTTTCGTTAGCGATTAAAGCCAGAGGACATTAAACATGGAAAATTCAAAGGCTAAAAAGCTAAGTAAAAAAGTCTGGTTGTTTAGAGGGATTATGATTTTAATCCCATTTTTATTTTTTGCGATATTGGAAATTGGGCTACGACTTGCCGGTTATGGCCAACAGATCCCATTGTTTATGCAAAACCCATCAGCTCCTGAGTATTTATTACCCACACCAGATGTGGTTAAACGCTATTTTGCTAAAGGTGCTGAATCACCCAATGTCACCATTGAGACTAACTTCTTTAAAAAAATAAAACCGGAAGATGGGATCAGGATAATTGTGCAAGGGGGGTCAACAGCGGCTGGTTTTCCTTATGGTTTTGGAGCCTCCATTGCCGGTATGCTTGATTATCGCTTAAAACAAACCTTTCCGGAACGTCCAGTAGAAGTGATCAATACCGCATTATCTGCAGTGAACAGTTACACATTATTAGATTTTGCAGATGAGATAATAGAGCAACAACCTGATGCCGTACTTATTTATGCAGGTCATAATGAATACTTAGGTATTTTAGGTGTTGGTTCTGCTTATACTGCAGCTAATTCCCATGGTGCTACTTTGTTGTATTTAAAGTTGAAAAATTCGCGTATTTTTCAATTAATGCAATCCATCTATTCTTATTTCTCTTCAATTAACACAACGTCAAATTCTAAGCAAAATGACAATGCTAGAACTGTGATGGCTAAAGTAGCAAAACACAAAAATATCCCTCATGATTCGGCGTTATTTAAACAAGGCTTAAACCAGTTTGAACAAAATATGTCTTTGTTATTAGGCAAATATAATAAGGCCGGTATACCTGTATTTATAAGTACCATTGCGAGTAATTTGGCAGATCAGAAACCTTTTAGTTCTGCCCTGTTATCAGAGGAGGAGGAACAATTAGTTGCAACTGTGCAAACTGACCCATCATCATTTGAGTTAAAACAACTTAAGCAGCTTGAGCAACTGTCTATTAGTAATAAAAGTGCAGATGGTTATTACGCGTTAGGACAAGTTTGGCTAAAGACTCAAGAGTATGACAAGGCCAAATATGCTTTTGTTCAAGCGCGTCAGCATGATCTATTACGCTTTAGAGCGCCAATTGAAATTAATCAAATAATTGAAACATTGGCACATGATAACAAGGTTAATTTGGTTGATGCTGAGGCCGATTTATCTAAAGTCGCAGAGCAACATATAATTGGTAAGTCTTTAATGATTGAGCATTTACACCCAACGATTAAAGGATATTTTGAGATTTCTAATAGTTTTTATCAGGCATTAAAGTCAACTAAAGTCTTTGGTGAATTCCCCCACCCAATATCTAAATTTAATGCGCAACAAGAGCTACCTGTTTTTGATGCAGAAGTGTTCTGGGGCAATGCCAAAATAGCTGGATTAATGGCTGATTACCCATTTACTAAGCAACCACAACAACCAGACTACCCTGAACTCAAAAGTTGGAGCGATAAGTTAGGCTTTGCTGCTTATAAAAAACAAGTATCTTGGTTAGATATCGCCAATCAGACATTACAATACGCAAACAAAATACAAGATCAGTTAACCATAATTAAGGCGGTCAAATTATTGTCTGACGCCATGCCTGATAATGAATCATATGCATACCAAGCTGGTGTGACGTTAATATCACAGCAACGTCCAAAAGAGGCGATACGTTATTTAACGAGAGCCATGGATATTCAACCTAATAATACCAACTCGAGACTTGCACTTGCTCATGCTTATACTCAACAAAGCGATTTTTCCACGGCATTGATCTGGTTGGATAGCGTATTAAAAATTGAACCCAACAATACAGTGGCCTTGTCGGTGAGTAAACAAATAGAAGCCTTGCCAGTTAACGAACTGAGTAATTAAAGCTTTAAGTTGTGGATGAAAAACAACCGTTTCTTATAAACGTTTACTGGGTCGAATAGTTAGCTTTTAAGTTAATTAATATTGATATTTTCTCTGTTTGTTTCTTAAAAAAGCTACATACGTATTCAACAATCATCTTCGTCGATTCTTTTTTATAGTGCCCTTCATAAATATAAAAATAATATCAACGGGACAAAGAAATGAATGTTAATTATAAGCTGGTCAATCAGCTATGTTTTCTTATTATAACCTCGACCTTAACCGCGTGTGGTTCTGGCGGTGGGGATGATGCAAAAAAACTCGAATGTGCCGCACCTAAAGTGGTATCCAGTGATTTAACTTCCTGTGTGTTACCCAATACTGCACCCGTAATTAGCTCGGTAAATTCATTAACCTTAAGTGATGATGTACAAAATGGGATTACGGTTTATAGCGCAACCGCAACAGATGTGGATGGCGATAGTTTAGTATGGTCAATGCAAGACCCTCAGAATATCTTTGCGATAGATGCTGCAACAGGTGAAGTGACGGTATCTGATAATTCAAATTTAGACTTTAGCTTAACGAACTATCAAATAACGCTTACCGTGACAGACAATGGTTCAGGCGCATTATCCAGTTCGATTGTGATCAATGTTACCGTTACAGATAGTACCAATGGTGTTATCCAGCCAAGTATTACGCCAAATGCACAACAAGGGATTATTTATTACCAAAGAGCGGATAATGATTACACTGGCTGGATATTACATGCTTGGAATAATGCAGAATGTAATGGTTATAGCGATTTTGCTGATGATGTAGGTACTGATTGGGCAACTGGCTTAACCCCAACCGGTCAAGATGATAACTATGGCATGTATTGGCTATTTGATACAAAAGAAGCGGCTGAATGTGCTAATTTCATCGTACATAAAGGTGACACCAAAGATCCAAGTGAGGGTGATCAAAAGCTAAGTTTAACTGACGGGCGTTCTGCGTTTGTGGTCTCAGGTGTGGGAGTATTTGATTCCCCAGACAAGGTAACTACCGATGTACCTTTTGCTATTACCGATGCTTCAGCACATTGGATTGATGCCAATACTTTAGTTTGGAACGGTACGGGCGATAATGTTCAATTGTTATTTTCAGCCGATGCAACGTTAGATGAGAATTTTAATAATAACAATACTATCCCGCTAACAGAAACAACATTAACCACTGAGCAAAAAGCACGTATACCACACATTGCCACATGGAATGCGTTTGCGATTGTTAAACCGCTTTCAGAAATTAAGTCACTATTAACACACCAATTAGTTTTAGCGTCATTTGATAATAACGATGATCCGCTTGCGGCCACTTTTGTACAAACAGCTAAAGTGCTGGATGACATTTATACTAACGGTACTGACGATGCAGACGAAAAAACATTAGGGGTTATATATAACAATGACACTCAATCGGTTTCTGTTTGGGCGCCAACAGCGAACACAGTTAAATTAAATCTGTATAACGACAACAAGAGCTTGGTATCGACCGAAGACATGACGTTAGATACGACGACAGGTATTTGGTCCTTCACCAATCCAAGCTCTAGCGACTCTTTAGATAGACTTTATTACACCTTTACCGTGAACGTGTATCACCCAATTACCAAAGCGCTAGAAACGTTAACGGTCACAGACCCTTATTCAGTAAACACATCAGCCAATGGTCTATATTCACAATTTGTTAATTTATCCGATGATGATTTAAAACCGGCAGCATGGGAAAGTCATGATATTGCAACGCTGGATGAAATCGAAGATGCCATTTTATTGGAAGGTCATATCCGTGATATGAGTATCTTAGATTTAACAACAACAGAAGCAAACCGTGGTAAATATTTAGCCTTTACTGAACAAGGCACAGATTCAATGGATTATTTATCTTCAATGACTGAAGCCGGTGTGACGCACTTCCATATGTTGCCTGCCAATGATATTGCCAGCATAGAAGAAAACAGTGAAGATAGAATTGAATTAACCAGTACAGTTGCTCAATTGTGTGCAAAAAATTCAACCGCATCGGTGTGCAGTTTGTCTGATAAAACTCAAACTTTATTAACGGTTATGGAGTCGTTTGATCCGTCTACTGGCGATGCTCAAAAATTAGCATCTGAATTAAGTGGTTATGATGGCTTTAATTGGGGATACGATCCGCAGCACTTTAATGTGGTAGAAGGCAGTTATGCTTCTGACGCAGATGGCCTTGCTAAAGTAAAAGAATTCCGTCAGATGGTGCAAGCACTGCATGATAAAGGGCTTAGAGTTGCATTAGATGTGGTTTATAACCACACCAGTTCTTCAGGTGTGTGGGACAAATCGGTATTTGATAAGTTAGTACCAGGTTATTACCACAGATACAGTGAAGTAACGGGAGAAATTGAACGCTCTAGCTGTTGTGAAAATACGGCTACAGAACATAAGATGATGGCTAAGTTTGTACAAGAGTCTCTGGTTCATTGGGCTAAAGAATACAAAATCGATAGTTTCCGTTTCGATATCATGGGGCTTATGCCAAAAGATTTATTGGTAAGCAGTCGTGCCGCAGTGCAAGCAATTGACCCTGATACTTATTTTTATGGTGAAGGTTGGAATATTGGTGAAACGGCTAATGGCCGTTTATTTGAAGATGCAAGCCAATATAATATGGCAGGCACTCAAATTGGTACCTATAACGACCGTCCACGAGATACCATAAGAGATGCGGCGTTATCTGCAGATACAGTCGATTTAAATAAAGTTGACTACGTTCGTTTAGGTTTAGTGGGTACACAGCAAGATTACAAACTTGAAGATAGCAGTGGCCAAGTTAAACAAGCATTAAACTTTGGCCAGTCTTCTTATGCTAAAGATCCTGCGGACATCATTAACTACATATCTAAACATGACGGTGAAACCTTATGGGACAAATTACAATATAGTTTGCCAACCAGCATGTTAGCGGAACAAAGAGTCCGTGTTCATTCGTTATCAGCTGCAATTCCAGTATTAAGCCAAGGCATTCCATTTTTCCAAGTCGGTATTGATCTATTACGCTCAAAATCAATGGACAGAAATACGTATAACTCGGGAGATTGGTTTAACAAAATTGATTTCACTAAAATGAGTAACAATTGGAATATTGGTTTGCCTATGCAGCAAGATAATTCAGATTGGGATACCATTGGTGCCATCAGTGGTAACGCCAATACGGTGGTTACGGCTTCAAATATAGCCTTGTCTGAGCAGGTGTTTAAAGAGTTTGTTAAAATTCGTAGCACAAGCAAGCTATTTAGACTGAACGATAGCGCGCAAATATCTCGTCGTATTGGTTTTCATAATACCGGCGCTTCTCAAACGCCAGGTGTCATTGTTATGAGTATTGACGATGGTGTTGGGGTAACTGATTTAGACGCTAATTATGATGCCATTGTTGTAGTGATTAACGGCACTGACGCTGACGTAACTCACGCGGTCACCTCAGCAACAGGATTTACGTTACATCCGATTCAATTGAATTCGGCTGATAGTCAATTAACTAATGCGAGTTTTACATCAAATGAGACTCAAGGTACGTTCTCTGTACCGGCTTATACTGCAGCGGTATTTGTTAAAACACAAAATGGTGCACAAGGTGAAGGATTAGCGGCTGATCCTGATTTCGTTAATTCGCCATTTGCCGATACGCCAATTTATATTAGTGCGTTAGGCAATAACACTGAATTAGCTCAAATGACATATGACGACCGCGGCAGTTATAAAGTCAGCCAAACATTAAGCAGTGGTGATTATGAATTTAATCTTGGAGATAGTGAGTTTACCAGTATTAATGTTCAAATGAGTGATGTGGATGTTACTGGTAGCGAAATAACAATCAGCCAAGGTGACAATGAAAGTTTTGCCTTCAGTATAGAAACATCGGGAAGTTATCAATTTGAATTAGAGGTGAGTGAAGCAACGTATGTGCTAAAAATCACTTTGCTTAACTCTCTTGTTTCTTGTGAAATAGCGACCTCTGCTGGTACAGGTCCATTAACGGTCGCAGGTGACGGCTCATTATACGTTAAAGGTGATCATTCTGGTTGGGGGGCAGACGCGAAATACAAATTAACTTATATAGGTGATAACCAATATCAAGCGATTGCTGATTTTGATGGCGATATCCAATTTAAATTAGCGTCAAGTGATGGTGATTGGGCGACGCAGTTGTGGGCTAACAAAACCGACGGAACAATTGAAACTAGTGCTTTATCCTTAGGTACTAATTACAACGTGAGCTTAGGTAATGCTGGAACAGATAACAACAAAGCGACGTTAACCAAAGGGACTTATAAATTTTTACTGTCGTTAAATGAGGATGATCCTCAAGCCGGTGCCGATGTAGGGACGTTAAATATCCAACAGTGCTCTGAATAATCGTTTTATTCATTTCAAACAAAAGCCGCATTAATTGCGGCTTTTTGTTTTTAATCTATTTATTAACCATGCTTGATTAACACTTTGAATAACTCGGGAAAATGACCCACACAAATCATTGGTATTCCTAGGCGAGCTTGTTAGAATTCTTTCATAATTTTACTTAATTACAAAGTTGTTCATGAACCAAGTAGATATCCCACGTAAACCTAATACGTTTTTAGAATTGATCATCAATGTGGTTATTCCCTCACTTATCCTGATGAAACTATCAGGTCCTGAGTTTTTAGGCAGTGTAAACGCCTTAGTTATTGCCTTATTATTCCCTACCGTTTACGGCCTGTATGAACTGGTTAAATTTAAGTCGTTTAATTTCATTTCTTTATTAGGCTTTTTAAGCACTTTATTAACGGGTGGCATTGGGCTTTATGAGCTGGATGTTGAATGGTTAGCCATCAAAGAAGCGGCTATACCATCGGCTATTGGACTTGTGGTATTTTTATCCGGATTTAGTCAAAAACCTATCATCGCTAAAATGTTATTAAATCCGGTTATTTTTAACCTTAATTTGATTTATGACTCACTTGCTAGATTAAATAATACGGACGCATTTAAGGCAAAAATAAACCGCGCTAATCACTTTTTAACCATGACATTTGTGTTTTCAGCGGTTATGAATTATTGGGTAGCAAAATGGATAGTGACCAGCCCAACTGGTACGGTAGAGTTTAATCAACAATTGGGTGAAATGACCATGTTAAGTTACCCAATAATAGCCATTCCTTCTATGGTGATGTTAATTGCCATTCTGTTTTATGTGGTGAAAACCATGAAGCAATTAACGGGTTTAAAATTAGAAAAGTTATTTAATAACGAAGAGTAAATTTGCCTAAATATGATTTATGCCATAGGTTTGAATCATGATAATTTCCTTCAATTAAGTGAATTCAATTTTGTTCACTTAATTGAGGTATTTATTGGGGCTTATGAAAATTAAACAATATTGTTATTTATTGATCGCCGCTAACCTGCTTTTTCAATCCCTATTTGCCTATTCAAATGCCAATGACGAACCATTAAACCTGTCCCTAATGTCAAATATGATTGGCGGCAAGTGGTGGCTAGGAACCGACAACTATAAAACATTTGAGTGGGGCTTAGGTCGTACTCAGATAAAAATGAAACACGTCATGATTGAAGAGAATAAAGAGTACGTGGTGGCTGAAGGTTTTTTCTACTATTCCCCGAATAGCTTTTCCATTAAAGGGGTGTCCACTTTCCAATATAAAAATCAACAACCTCGTTTATTAGAATACTTTGGTAACGTGGAAGAGGGCTCTTTGGACTTTGTTTATAAATCAATTTTACCCAGTGGTGAAACAAAGATTTATACAGAAAAGTGGCAATGGGTTGATGACAACCAATATCGTTGGACGTTAGCAAGCTTGGAAGATGATGCTGACGCAAAAAAAGGCATCTATATTAGAAAATATAATTAATGCATTCAGCATTCTAGAACTAACTCAGTTAACAGGGTTAGTGTTTAATAACCGCAGCCGTTAATTTTTTTACTAATGGCGCAACGGTTACCACCGCTGGAAACGCCACGATAAATGCAAAACTCCATGCCTGTAACCATAATGTTAATAAGTTGTCAGTAAATCCCACATTAAATATAGTGATCACAAATGACATTAAACATGACATTAACAGCGCCATAAAAAAGGCGAATACTAAATGTTGATGTTTTGCGGAGATCATAGCAGGTGTCCAAATTTTCTATTAGTAATCAGAGTTGCGCATTATAAGTGCCAGCTTGATGTGTGTCTATGAGATAACATATGATATGAATGCATACGTATTAACTCCCATCAAATTTTAAATTGAATTACTCTCTAACTCTTTATTTATTCATTGTTATTTAACCTATCGGCACAGGTTATCAATTTGCAATGTTCAGCTATTTTTTAAGGATGCTCCATGCTAAATAACAAAAAACGTTCCATAAGCCTTCTGAGTTGTTGGTTGTTATTCTGTGTGTCATTCATCAGCCTTACGGCTAATGCGGCAGAATATATAAATCATAAACTTGCTATTAATAATGTTGTGATCCAATCTGACTCTGAAGTGATGACCATAACGGCCTTAACCGGATCTGCGTTTGAGGTTTTGGTTCACAAACGCAATAACGACACCCCATTTCCATCGTTTGCTATTGATAAAAATCGAACAACTCCCCTAGTACCTATCAAATTTACAGATGGTGAACACTCACTTACTTTTTCCAGTAAAGAAATGGATGTCGTCGTCACTAAGTCGCCATTAACATTAGCCTTTTATAAAAATGGTCAATTACTTTTGCAAGAAGACACTGGCTATTTTAATCATAATACGGTGCAAGGGTTTAGGTTTAAACTTGATGAAAATGAAAAGTTAATGGGAACTGGCGAGCGAGTGTTAGGGATGAATCGTCGAGGTCATCGTTTACCTTTATATAATAAAGCCCATTATGGATACGGTACTGAATCAAGCCAAATGAACTTCAGTATACCCGCGGTTATGTCGGATAATAAATACATACTTTTATTTGATAACAGTGCCAATGGTTGGGTAGATTTGGCTAAATCGGAAGCTGATATTTTACAGTTTGAAGCTAATGGTGGGCGCAGTAGTTATATTGTTTTTTCGGGCGATGATTACCCTAGTTTAATTAATAATTACGTCGATGTAACAGGAAAACAGCCACTGCCGCCTCGTTGGGCTTTTGGCAATCATGCATCAAGGTTTGGTTATAAAACACAACAACAAGTATTGGATACAATTGCACAATATAAAAAAGACGATATACCAGTTGATTCAATCATCTTAGATTTATATTGGTTTGGTAAAGACATTAAAGGGCATATGGGGAACTTAGCATGGGATCAAGAGACCTTCCCGCAGCCCGTATCTATGATTGACCAACTGACACAACAAGGTGTTAAAACCGTTTTAATTACAGAACCTTTTATATTGACCTCATCGAGTCGCTGGCAAGAGGCCGTTGATAGTGATGTTTTAGGTAAAAATGCTGGTGGTTCTGCGCCTATGACCTTTGACTTTTATTTTGGCAATACCGGCTTGTTGGATGTATTTAATGACAAGGCTCAACAATGGTTTGGGGATATTTATCAAGAATTAGCTAAACAAGGTGTCGCTGGCGTATGGGGGGATTTAGGCGAACCTGAAGTACATCCAGCTACTATGGTGCATACGTTATCGGAACAAAACATGACAGCAACAGCAGATGAAATCCATAATACATTTGGTCATCAATGGGCTAATTTAGTTAACACGGCGTTAACTGAATATCAGCCAAACAAAAGACCGTTTATTATTATGCGCTCAGGGTTTGCTGGTTCTCAACGTTACGGCATGATCCCGTGGACTGGAGATGTGAGTCGTTCATGGGACGGTTTAAAACCACAAGTTGAGTTGTCATTACAAATGAGCTTATTAGGAATGGCATATACCCATTCTGATTTAGGTGGTTTTGCTGGTGGTGAGACCTTTGATCAAGAAATGTATATTCGTTGGTTACAATACGGCGTATTCCAGCCTATTTACCGACCTCATGCTCAGGACTCAATTGCGCCAGAGCCGGTTTTTCATGACAAACAAACAAAAGATATCGTACGTGAATATATAAAATTACGTTATCGAATGCTGCCGTATAACTACACCTTGGCTTATCAAAACACAAAAACGGGATTGCCATTAATGCGCCCAATGTTTTTTAATGATGAGTCTAATGCCGCTTTGATTGATGTAGCTGATCAATATATGTGGGGGGATAGCTTTTTAGTCAAACCGATTATAGAACCAAACTTAACTTCAATTGCAGTGAATTTACCACAAGGAAATTGGTTTGATTTTTGGACCGGTAAAAAATATCAGGGCAATCAAGCGATAAATTATCCATTGTCACTTGCTACTATTCCAGTATTAATAAAAGCAGGTGCTATTATTCCGACCGCAAAGGATATGGGAAATACCGAGCAATATGATAGTTCGGCAATTAAGTTAGATTATTATTTTGATCCAGAAGTCACTAGCTCTAACGCACAGTTTTATGACGATGACGGCATAAGCCAATCCAGTGTTGGGCAGAGGCAATTTGAACTTTTTAATTTTGTCGCTCAACACCAAAATATAAACAAGCGTACGCACTTAAACTTCGTCGTTAAAAAAGATGAAAAAGGACTTGGTTATGACAATATGCCTACTAAAAGAGCATTCGAATTAGTTGTACATAATTGGACTGCTGCAGGCAAAGGTGTATATGTAAATGGTAAGGCTATGGCATTCATGCAATCACATCAAGAATTCCTTTTAGCTGGCCAGGGTGTATATTTTAATAAGGCAAACAATACCTTAATTGTGAAATTTAACTTAGATGAAAAGCAGATACATTTACAATTGATAAAGTAACTTCATCTCGATTGATTGGTTTTTATTGATTCATATCATAAAGTTCAAAGGGAAATTGCCGATATAACAAGATATAATAAATGCCCGAGTTCAGTTTAGTTACTAGAATTTAACTAAACTGTACGAAAACCGATATCAGAGAGTGCCAAATGTCTAGACGAAATCAGTCAATTGTCGACGAAGAAGTTACGTTCCAACAAGGAGATGAGCTAGTTTCTACCACTGATTTACGTGGGGTAATCACCTATGCAAACAAAGTATTTTGTCAAGTTGCTGGTTATGAATTAGATGAACTTGTTGGAAAGAACCATAATATGGTTCGCCACCCAGATATGCCTAAAGCGGCATTTAAAGATCTTTGGGATAAATTAAAAGCTGGTAAAAATTGGCGTGGAGCAGTCAAAAACCGTTGTAAAGATGGTCGTTATTATTGGGTAGATGCGTATGTTAGCCCAATTTTTGAAAATGGCACTTTGATTGGTTATCAGTCGGTTAGAGTTAAATTAGATCAAAAAGCAAAAGAAAAGGCGATCAAAACATACCAAGCGCTTAACCAAGGAAAAACCATTGAGAGCTGGTATTCATCACTATCCAATCGTCATATTATATTTGCTTTAATCAGTTTAATAACGTTAGGAGGCGCCTTAACGCAGTTTAATTGGTTGGCATTATTGTTACCTATGCTTCCTTTTGTTTTCTATTATGATGAACTTGTCACGACGCCAAACTATTTGAAAAAATTAAAGTCTGATTACGACAGCCCGTCTCGTTGGGTATATTCAGGTACTCAGTCTCATAGTGTTGCTGATTACCATCTGAAAATTCAACAAGGTAAAGTCAGAACTATTCTTGGCCGTGTGATTGATATGGCTAATATACTTGAAGGTGGCGCTGCTGAATTGAAAAATGCCGCGCATTTGTCTAAAAATGGGGTTGAAGCACAAACCCATGAGTTACATCAAGTGTCTACCGCGGTTGAAGAAATGGTCGCAACCATTTCGGAAGTGGCACAAAACACAACCAGTACTTCAGAAAAAGTACACCAGGCGCATGGGAATTGTGAAAAAGCCAATGAGTCCATGACCTTGACGATGCAACAGGTTTCTGCATTAGCTGAAGACGTAGCTAAATCGTCAACGTCAGCGGCTGAATTAGCTCAAGAAGCTGAAAAAATTGGTGCCATCATGCAAGAAATTCAAGGTATTGCTGATCAAACTAACTTATTAGCGTTAAATGCTGCGATTGAAGCTGCAAGAGCCGGCGAACATGGCCGTGGTTTCTCAGTGGTTGCGGATGAAGTAAGAGCTTTATCAAGTCGTACTCATGGTGCAACAGAGCAAATTCATAAATCCATTAATGAAATTCAAAGTACGCTACATTCTTGGTCTGAAACCATGGCACAAGGAAAAGTGGCAGCAGAAAATTGTGTTTCCGATACACAACGTACTCAAGGAGTTGTCACTGAAGTGTATGGCGCAATAACTGATATTGCTGATTTAACAATGCAAATATCGACTGCTGCAGAAGAGCAGAATGCGGTATCGTTAGAAATTAGTAAAAACATTGTTAATATAAGTGATGCTTCAATTGAAAATCTATCACAGGCGGAGACTGTTGAGTCTGAAACAGACGCGATTGAGCGTCGAACTGAAAGGTTAAAATCGTTAGGGCTTTCTTTTAATTAATAAGCGCTAGTTATTTATAAAGACCTGATATTAAATCAGGTTTTTTTATGTCTGCGATAAATCGACAAAATTTAAAACACAGTATTAATAGCTGACTATTGTTTTGAATACGTATGTTTGAAGTTGTTACTCTAGTGACGCTCAGGATAATCTAGCAAGATCAAAATTATAATAATAAAACAGGAAATTTTCATGAAACAACCAAAGTTATCATTTTGGCAAGTTTGGAATGTAAGTTTTGGCTTTTTAGGTGTGCAATTTGGCTTCGCACTACAAAATGCCAATGTAAGCCGAATATTGTCCGATCTAGGCGCTGACTTACATTCGCTATCTTTGTTCTGGTTAGTCGCACCAATTATGGGTCTGATCATCCAGCCGATTGTTGGTTCAGCATCTGACCGAACTTGGAATCGCTTTGGTCGCAGAAACCCATATATTTTAGCGGGCGCTGGGGCCGCAGCCGTTGGTATGTTATTAATGCCAAATGCACCTATGTTTACTGTTTTCATGGCTCCAATGATGTTTGGGGCGATGATGTTAGCCTTAATGGATGCGTCTTTTAATGTGGCGTTTCAACCATTCCGTTCGTTAGTTTCTGACATGGTGCCGCCAGAACAAAGAACCATAGGGTATTCCGTTCAGTCTTTGTTAATTAATATCGGTGCGGTGATAGGTTCTATTCTTCCTTTTGTATTAACCAATCTTGTTGGGCTTGATAATGTGGCAGAAGCTGGTCAAGTTGCCCCTTCTATTACTTGGGCATTTTATATCGGTGCTACTGTGTTGTTAGGTTCTGTTTTGTGGACGGTATTTAGAACGAAAGAATATTCACCTGAACAATATAATGCTTATAAAGGCATAGAGTCTAAAGCCGTTGAAAGTGAAGAAGTAAAACCGTCGCTTATAAAACGTTTAATCGGATTCTTTAAGTTGATGGCTGAGATGCCAGATACGATGAAGCGTTTGGCCGTAGTGCAATTTTTCTCTTGGTTCTCACTATTTATTATGTGGGTATACTCTATGCCTGCTATCGCTCAACACACATGGGGTGTTGATGTTAAATGGTTTGACCCTGCATACCTCGCTACAGTTACGGTTCCTGCTGAAATTGCAGCGGCGAAAGGCGCTGCAGGAGACTGGGTTGGTATTTTGTTCGCAGGATATTCATTATTCGCGGTGTTGTTTTCATTAGTGATAGGTAAGATGGCAGATAAGTTTGGTCGCAAACTTGTTTATGGTTTATCACTTGCGTTAGGTGGGTTTGGTTATTTAAGTTTTGTTTTATTCCAAAACCCAGAGATCACCCAATTAAATTTATTAATCACTCATGTTGAAGTACCAAAAGGCGCGGTTGGCTTATTCATACCTATGATAGGTATTGGTATAGCTTGGGCTGCGATACTAGCAATGCCTTATGCTATTTTGGCGGGGTCATTACCTGCGAACAAAACAGGGGTGTATATGGGGATATTTAACTTCACCATAGCCGCACCACAAATAGTGTCAGGTATTTTAGCCGGTTGGATATTAAGTTCTGTTTTTGATAACGAAGCTATATACATCATAATGTTAGCGGGTGTATGTATGTTATTAGGTGCGCTATCGGTCTATTTTGTGAAAGACACACAAGAGCAATATAACTAAGAATTACTCAAATAAATTAACCAACATAATGCCTTAGAATACGTCTAAGGCATTTTTGTTTCTGCGTTTTAGATTAACAAACTGGTATAAATTATTTACTAATTTTAGTTTTATTTAGCCTTCTAATTTTACTCACAACTTGAAACTAATCATCAGCTAGATACACTCTTGCAATCATTTCAATAATCAATAAAAGTTAATCTCAATGAAAATAACAATAATATCCGGTAGTACTCGCCAACAATCAGCATCTAGTAATGTATCTTTATACTTACAGACCCAATTAAAGAGTATTTCTAGTGAAGTCAGTACTGACATCTTTGATTTAGCCAATATCGATTTACCAATGTGGGATGAAAATACTGATTTAACTCAGTTTGCAGAACAAACTAAACAACTCAATGAGGCGGATGGTTTTGTTTTTGTAATACCTGAATGGCATGGTATGGCACCACCGGCAGTGAAAAATTTATTTTTCTTATTTGGTTCGGTATTCCGTCATAAACCAGCGTATTTAGTGACCACTTCAGCGGGCTCTGGTGGTCGTTATCCGATCCCAGAAATGCGAATGTCAACTTACAAAAATAGCTTTATTAACTATATTCCTGTTAATACGGTAATAGACCGTGTGAACGCGACTATTTCAGCAGACGGTGAGTATATTGCAGAGAAAGGCTTTGTTGCTAACCGTTGTGACGAAGGTTTAAGTATTTTAGTTGAATACACAAAAGCGTTTAAACAGATCAGAAGTTCTGACATCGTGATGGAAAAACGTTTTCCAAATGGTGTATAGGTTTACTGATTAAAGTAAGTTAAATTAAAATAGGTACGTTAATACGTACCTATTTTATTTTAGTCGTTGCGTCACAAGTACGTTGTGAAATATTGGAGTTGTTTTTATGAAGTTTGATATTGTTGTTTGGGGCGCAACCAGTTTTGTTGGTCAATTAGTCGCTGAATACTTAGTTGAACATTATGTAAAAAAAGGCGAATTAAACATTGCCTTCGCCGGTAGAAATAAGCAGAAGCTTGAATCCTTATCTCATAAGCTCAATGTGCCTACACTGCCAATATTAATCGGTGAAGCCCAGGATGAAACGTTTTTAACTGAACTAGCTAAACAAACTAAATTAATTATTTCTACGGTTGGACCATATGCATTATATGGCGAACCGCTCATTAAAGCATGTGTCGAGCAAGGTATTGATTATTGTGATTTAACTGGTGAGCCTCAATGGATTTGGCTGATGTTGCAACGCTATGAAGCGGCAGCAAAAGCTTCAGGCGCGAGAATAATGCACTGCTGTGGGTTTGATTCGATACCTTCAGATCTTGGCGTGTTAAAGCTACAACAGCTTGCAATGCAAACATACTCTCAACCTTGCCAACAAATTCACTATCGATTTAAAAACAGCAAAGGAGGCATAAGTGGTGGTACTTTTGCCAGTATGTTAACGGCTTTAGAGCAGATTGGAAAAGATAAAAAACAAGCTCGTGTATTAAAAACACCATATTCATTGATGTCAGAAAAAGTCGATAATATGCCTTATCAAACGGCGGTGAAAGGCTTAGAAAAAGACCGTGTTAGTGGGCAGTATCTAGCACCATTTATTATGGCGAGTATCAATACTAAAATAGTGCACCGAACAAATTCATTATTGGGCATGCCTTGGGGTAAAGATTTTTTATATGATGAAGCTATGCAGCTTGGTGCCGGTTTTAAAGGTTGGCGCAAAGGGATTGCTTTAGTGAGCGGGTTATTAACGTTTGGGGTTCTGGCGTCGTTTTCATTTACTCGTTCAATCTTACAACGGTATATCGTCCCTAAACCGGGTCAAGGTCCTACTATGGATACGGTTAAAAATGGATTTTTTAATGTTGAACTATACGGAAGTACAGCTAATGGCGGCAAGGTAACGCTAAAAGTAACCGGGCAAGGTGACCCAGGTTATGGATCAACCTGCCAAATGATCAGTGAAACCGCTATTTTATTGTTACAAAAAACACCAGAGCAAACCGGCGTTGGTTTTATAACGCCTGCATCTGGATTAGGTTTAGATTTAGTTGATCGTCTGCAAAAACATGCTCAAGTGACATTTACGCAACTGTCGGTTGATTAACGGATTGATAGTTAAACATTATTTCAATAATTGTAAATAAGGGGCAACATAATACTCGTTAGAGTAAATGGTTAAACCCTTGTAATAAATATCATTTTACAGCACTAGTTAATGCCGCTAAGATGAAAAAAACTTAATAAACTAAGTGATTAATAAGTGAAAGGTAAAGCTACTTCTTTTGACATCGCCTATGAGGCGGGTGTTTCTCAATCTACTGTTTCTAGAGCTTTAAGGCATAGCCCTTTAGTGAGCGAAGAAACGCGAAAAAAAATTCAAGAAATTGCTAAAAAATTAAATTATACGGTAGATAAAAACGCCAGTAGTTTACGTTCACAAACGAGCACTACTTTGGCTTTATTATTGTTTGAAGACCCCACCAGTGATGATTCATTGGTTAACCCATTTTTCTTATCTATGTTAGGTAGCATTACTCGTGAATGTGGTTTAATGGGATATGATTTATTGGTGTCTTTTCAAGAATTGAACACAGATTGGCATTCAGTATTTAAAGATAGTAATAAAGCCGACGGCTTAATATTACTAGGCTATGGTGATTATACGGATTATGAATCTAAACTAAGAGAGTTAGTGGATCATGGTACGCCGTTTGTTCGTTGGGGCGCTGCTACTGAAAGTATTGAAACGACTTCTATTGGTTGTGATAACAACCATGGCAGTCAGCAAATTACAGAGCACTTAATTAAATTAGGGCGTAAAAGTTTTGCTTTTGTTGGAAACGCGGGTGATGGCTCGCCAGAGTTTATGGCCCGTTACCAAGGACATTGTGAATCGCTCAAAAAAGCAGGCATTGATGTTAATACTGAATTGCAAGCAGATGCAGGTAATACAGCTGAAGAAGCTTATGATGCGACGATAACACTGTTGGATAAAAACATCCCCTTTGATGCCGTTGTCGCTGCCAGTGATGTAATTGCTCTTGGTGTTTTAAACGCGTTAAAAACAAGAGGATTAACTGTACCGGATGATGTCTCTCTGGTTGGTTTTGATGATATCCCAATGGCCAGTTATATGAGTCCAAGTTTGACTACTTGCAGGCAAGACTCAGCCATGGCTGGGCAGTTGCTCGTTGATAAGTTAGTTGAGCTTATTAAAGGTGAACCAGTCAGTAATGCCTTTATAAAAACAAAATTGATAGTCAGAGAATCTTGCGGTGCTAAAGCATAAATTGTAACAAACAGCCTCGTTAAGGGGCTTTTTTTATATCCATTTATTAAACCGCTTAGTGTTTATTCCAATTAAAGATTGTAAGGAAAGTCATGAGTAAATTTTACCAGTTAAATGCCACGAGTTTACAAGGGCAGAAAATAGATATGAACGACTATAAAGATAAAGTAGTCCTTATCGTAAATACGGCAAGTAAATGTGGATTCACTTACCAATACGAAGGATTACAGAAGTTACATGAACAGTATAAAGATCAAGGTTTAGTTATATTGGGCTTTCCATGTAATCAGTTTGGGCAACAAGAGAAGGGCGATGCCAGTGAAATATCTGAGTTTTGCCAAATCAATTATGGTGTTGATTTTCAAATGTTTGAAAAAATAGACGTTAATGGTGACAATGAACACCCAATATATTCGTTCTTAAAACAACAGAAGTCTGGTTTTTTGGGCAGTAAAAAGATTAAGTGGAACTTCACTAAGTTTTTAATCAATAGACAAGGTCAAGTTGTGGATCGTTTTGGCTCAACAACTAAACCTCAAAAATTAGAGAGCAAGATTAAAAGCTTATTATAATTATATTCTTTAGTTATAAAAAAAACGCCAACTAATAAGTTGGCGTTTTTATTTTTACTTTATATTAAAACATGACTTTAGCGTTTATAACCTAAATTGGTCAACCGACTGTCTTAATTCTTCAGCGAGTTTTGCGACTTCTTGTGAAGACATTTCAGTTTGATGTGCACCGGCGGCTGTTTGTTCCGCAATGGTAACTATCGACTCTAAACGTTCACTAATTTCTGAACTAACTTGATTCTGTTCTCTTGCTGCCGATACGATTTGTTCACTCATATCATTGGCTTGGTGTACAGAGTCTGTAATGCCATCTAAGGCAATTGTAGCTTGTTCAGATTGTTCTACACATCTCTCAGCTTGTGATTTACTGTTGTTCATTACAGCAACCGCTGAAGTTGAACCATTTTGCAACTGTTCAATCATGCTTTGAATTTCTTCTGTTGATTGCTGAGTTTTACTTGCTAATGAACGGACTTCATCTGCAACGACAGCGAATCCTCGACCATGCTCACCAGCACGTGCAGCTTCAATAGCGGCATTAAGTGCTAATAAGTTAGTTTGGTCAGCTACGCCACGAATAACGTCTAATATGCCACCGATAGCCGCACTGTGTTGGTTAACTTCGTTAATAACACCTGATGCTTGTTCAATTTCACTTGCTAAGGTCAAGATAGTTTGTTTATTAGTGTCAGAGATACGTTTAACTTTTTCAGCTTCTTCATCAGCGTGTTTGATATCTGCCAATGCTTCGTTCGCACGTTCCATAACTGACTCAGATGTACTGGCCATTTCAGACGTTGCGGTTGCGGCTTGTTCTACTTGAGAACGTTGATCATTAATAGCAATAGTTGACTCTTTCACTACCATGGATGTTTGTTCAGCAGCGGTAGCCAATTGATTTGAACGGTTAACTATACCGTTAATTAAGTCTCTTAGATTGTCAATTAAGGTATTACAGTTTTTAGCTAACGTACCAAATTCATCGGTACCAGACTCATCCAATTTAGTGGTTAAGTCGCCAGTAGAAACGATGTTTAATACACGATTAACTTCAGAAAGTGGACGAGTTACTCGGATAACGGTAATAAAGGCAATAAAGATTGAAACCACAACAGCGAACAACATAACAACCCAGCTGCGTGATACCCCATCATTTACATCTTCGCTAAGCTCAGTTTTCATCAGGGCTAATTGCTCTTTTACTACTTTTGCTAAGCTCGCTAGTGATTCTAAACCTTTTTTAATTTCAAGGTTAGTTTCTTCTAATAAACGATCTGTTGTTTCTAATTGGTTTAACCAAGCCACTTTTAAGCTTTGAATTGATTTACTACCGGTTAATAAATTGTTAACGATATCAATTTGCTCAAGTACGTCATCAAAGCCTTCCAAGTCAGCATTGCCAACTAATGCTTTTAATTGTCCAGTTGTCGCTTTAATACTGTCTTGGGTATAAGCTAATTCTTTAACAATAACGGTTACAGTTAATTTTTTCGTCTCTTTCCTAATATCCGTCACGGCACTAATCACACTAACCATATTGCTTTCTAATTTAGAAGCTAGTTCTCTAGCTGCTGGGTTAGTTTCACTTAAGTCGTTTAAATCTATGAAATCCAAAATATACGTTGCAGCATCGTCGGCCGCCATTTCAGTATCGTCAAATGCAGTGACGACAGAATCAGCCAATTTCAATGTTAATTCTTTAGACTCTGCTAATAAATCGGCTTTTTCTCTAAACGACGTGTAACTAGTTTGAACACTAGGTAGTGCTTCATAAAGTAATTCGTCTTGAGAAACAATTTCACTTAGTAGAGCAAAATCGGTATCAAACTCTGAAGACTGAACGCTAAACGTGGAGATTGAAGATTCGATAGTTTCAAAGTCACTGGCATAATATTCTAATAATGCAGTTTTACTCATTTCAATAAATTTTTGCTGTAACTTGGCACTAGTATCTAATGCAGGAACAGAAACTTGATTAACCTGAGTGGTCGACTCTGAGATACCATTTAATACATTAACCGAGTTTATGCCAAGGAATAACAGTAAGGTGGACGTGATTGCAAATCCGCCAATTACTCTCATAGCAATGGTTAAATTCATAGTAGCTCCTATATCGTATATTTTTTATATTTCTTTGAATTAGCTATCGGCAATAAAAGAAATACATTTAGGGATTAATTAAGAATTCTAACATGTAATCATCAATTTGTGCTTTAGACCAAGTATATAACATGATTTTTAGCAATTTAGTTATTCTATGCTGGAATTTGAATATAAGCGTTTTTGTCCAAATTATATACCGTTAAGTATTGTCCCCAGACAAAACCGGTATCTAATGCAATAACATTTTTATTGTTGGTTACCCCCATCAATGATGCCCAGTGTCCAAATAACCATTTGTTTTGTTTAAACCTTTTTTTGTCGTACTCAAACCAAGGTAACAAATTTTTATCGGTTAGTTCGTTTGGTGAGTGTTTAGAATTAAATTCTAAATCACCGTTTTGAGTACAAAATCGCATACGGGTAAATGCATTTATGCTGTATTTAAATTTATCGGTGTCAGTTAAGTTATTGTCCCATTTGGTTGGTTTTTTTCCGTACATAGAAGGGAGGAAATCAACATAGTTGGAGGAGAATAGAATGTCATGTATTTGCTGCGACCAATATATAGCATCTTCTACTTGCCAATCAGGGGCAAGTCCCGCATGACTCAGGTAGCCAGAATTATCTGGTAAAGCTAATAATAAAGGCTGTTCTCTTAACCAATCAATATACTTAGGCAGTTTGGGACTGTTTAAAAGAGGGGATAATAAGTCTTTAGGATTTTCTTTTTTTAATTTATTCGCGACCGATAAAAAGTGTAAGTCGTGATTACCCAAAACGGTTTTTACACAGTCTTGGTGACTAAATAAATAATCAAGTGTTTCGAGTGACTGTTTTCCTCTGGCTATAAGATCGCCTGTTAACCAAAGTGTATCTTTACTTGTGTTGAATTCTACGGTGGCTAAGGCTTGTTGTAATCCTTTAAAACAGCCTTGTAAATCACCGATAAAATAATTTGCCACGGTAACCCTTAGTGCACCATGTTAGGAACACAAAGGCGAAATACAGGGATAGAAGCTTTATGTTTATTTTTAGCACTGTCCATCATTTCATAATAACCTTCCATTGTACCAACTGGGGTCTCTATAATGCAGCCACTTGTATAGGTATAACTTTCGCCAGGTTTTATATGAGGTTGTTCACCAACCACACCGGCACCTTGCACTTCTATCTTTTTGCCGTTTGCATCGGTGATCAACCAATAACGATTTAACAATTGTGATACAGCATCACCTTCGTTTGAAATAGTGACAGTGTATGCAAACACAAAACGATGATTGTTTTCATCAGATTGCTCTTCAATATATTTAGTTTGTACTTGAATATTAATTGTCATTATTAGTCTTTTTTATCTTTATTTTTGTCCAACCACTGAGCGAGTTCAATGAATTGCAATAACGTTAAGTTTTCAGCACGTAAGTTTGGATCTATACCTAATTCAACCATTACTTCTTGGCTAATAATATTGCTTAAACTGTTTCTTAAGGTCTTTCTACGTTGGTTAAACGCTTCTAAACAAACGGTATTAAGTGTTGCTGGGTTCACCTGATTACGTTCTTCATGTGGCTTTGGAATTAAACGAATTACCGCTGAATCCACTTTTGGTGGTGGAATAAATGCACTTGGTGGTACTTCAGTAACGGGTATGGTTTTACAGTAATATTGTGTCATAACACTAAGACGACCAAATGCTTTGCTATTTGGTGCTGCACACATTCGATTAACCACTTCTTTTTGCAACATAAAGTGCATGTTCTCAATACTATCTAAATAGTTATAAAGGTGGAATAACAGAGGTGTAGAGATGTTATACGGTAAATTACCAAAAATTTTGAACCTTTCACCTGGTTTGATGATTTCATTAAAATCAAACTGTAACGCATCGCCTTCGAAGATATTTAATTTGCTGCCGTAAAATGGGTGCGTTTTTAATCGGTGTGCTAATTCACGGTCTAATTCAACCACATTTAATACATCGGTTAATTCAGCGACTGGTTCTGTGATAGCGCCTAAACCAGGACCAATTTCTAGTAACTTATCACCTACTTTTGGGTTGATAGCACGAACAATACGGTCAATGATGTCGGCATCATTAAGGAAGTTTTGACCAAACCTTTTTTTGCTTTATGCCCTAAATGAACTCCTTTTTTTACATTGGTCACTTTTTTTGATGGTCTATGTTTGCTCATTTAGAGGTTCTCGCTAATTTTTCATTTGCCATTTTAATAGCATGTGTAATGGCCACTTTCATGCTGCCAGTATCTGCGTTACCAGTTCCCGCTAGATCTAAAGCCGTACCATGATCGACAGACGTTCTGATATAAGGTAAGCCTAAGGTGATATTTACTGCGTTACCAAATCCCTTGTATTTTAATACAGGCAAACCTTGATCGTGATACATAGCTAAAACGGCATCTGCATCTTGTAAGTATTTTTCTTGGAATAAGGTGTCAGCAGGTAAAGGGCCAATTAGATTCATACCTTGATTTCTTAAGATCTCTAATGTTGGCTCTATCACCTCGATTTCTTCACGGCCAAGGTGGCCGCCTTCACCAGCATGTGGATTTAAACCACAGACAAAAATTGCTGGGTTTTTAATACCAAACTTAACTTGTAGTTCACTATGCAAAATACTGGTGACTTTATGTAATCGTTCTGGCGTAATTGCTTTTGACACATATTGCAAAGGAATATGTGTCGTAACTAGAGCGACACGTAATCCTTCAGTTGCTAATAACATCACAACATCAGAGGTATTTGAGTGTGTGGCAAAAAACTCAGTGTGTCCGCTAAAAGGAACACCTGATTGATTAATAATGCCTTTATGAACCGGCCCTGTGACCACCGCATCATAAAAGTTATCCATATTACCTTGACTGGCAATTCTTAATGTTTCAACAACATAGTGGCCATTGGCTTCATTTAGTTCGCCTGCAACGGCCGTTTCACTTAATGGCTCATGGGCAATAAAGAGTTGTCCTGGGACATGCTTAATGACTGGATTGTCTGCATCAAAGTCAACCAGTGTTAACGGCAAACCAAGCTTTCTCGCTCGTTCACGCATCATCTCTTTATCCGCCACAACAATAAGTTGAGTATCCCATTCTAATTGGGCAACTTGAATTGTTATATCAGGGCCTATACCGCCTGGTTCGCCCGGTGTGATGGCTATTCTACTAAGCATATTATTCCGCAATTACTTCAATAAAGGCTTGGTCACGAATTTCTCTTAACCAGTTTTCTGTTTCTTCTGCAAATTTACGTTTATATAAAATTTGATAAGCTTGATCTTGTTTACTTTTCTCTGTTGCATCAGCTGTTCTTTCTTCCATTAGTTGCACTACGTGCCAACCAAACTGAGTACGAAAAGGTTTACTGTATTCACCGATCTTTAAACTTGCTAAAACTTCTTTAAACTTAGGGGCATAAATATCAGGATTTGCCCAACCTAATTCACCATTTTTTAACGCTGAACCTGGGTCTTCAGAGTGTTGTTTAGCTAATTTACCAAAATCAGCTGAACCATCTTCAACTTGCGCTAAGAATTTATTTAGCATGTTTTTAGCTTTTTCTTCGCTTAAGATAATTGAAGGCGTTATTAAGATATGACGGGCTAATACTTCTTTAACTTCAACAGTTTGACGTCCACGGATGTCTAAGATTTTAACAATGTGGAAACCTGCGCCAGAACGAAGTGGACCAATTAAATCACCGGTCTTCTTGCCACGAACACTTTCTGAGAATAACGAAGGCATTTCATTAATCCCCATATAACCCCAGTCACCACCTTCTAACGCTTTAGCACCTGATGATGACGCGATTGCTACTTTTTTAAAGTCGCTGCCATCTTTTAATAGCGAGATAACTTTGTCAGCAATATCTTTTTTTGCATCGACTTCAGATTGTGCAGCTTTACTTGGAACTGATACGAGTATGTGCCCAATTTGATATTCTTCTTTACTAGAGTTTTCATCCATTAAACCAATTAACGTAGTCACTTCTTGTAATGAGATATTAACGCGTCTGTGAACATTACCTCGACGAACTTCATTAAGCGCGACTTCTTCTCTTAATTTTTCACGATAACGTTCATAACTCTCACCGCTTTTTACTATCTCTTGGCGCATTTGTTCTACGCTAATATTTTGGCTTTGGGCGATGTTTTGTAAAACCGAATCAAGGTGAGCATCACTCACTTGAATCCCCATACGCTCAGCCATTTGCATTTGTATGCTATTTAAAATTAATCGGTCAACGGCCTGGGCTCTAAGGGCGCGATCTGAAGGTAAAGATTGGTTATTTAGTAACGCTGTACTTTTAACTTCGTCAATGATTGCTTGAATTTCACCTTCTAATATAACGCCGTCATTTACAATAACAGTGACATGGTCAATAGGTTTGGGTTCAGCTTGAATTGCGGCTGAGACAAACAGACTGCACAATAAAGTTAGACTTATAATTGATTTGTTTATCATTACTTTTCTCTTATATTTTTTTAATTTGTTATTAAATAAGGGCGACGGTAGGCAAAAATACTTTCTGAGAATAAATTTGCAATGTTTGACGATAAGTCGCCGCCTAATCCACTAATTTTAAAATTGAAACTAATTCCGTTGTCGTATTGGACATCTGCACCGGACTCAATTTGGTCGTTATTTAAATCGACAACAATTTGTCGTTTGGCTGCTAACTGTATGCTCCAACAGCAGGATCTATATTCAAAACCTACTAAGGCATCCATATTGGTATCTGATTCTAAGTCTTGGTGATAGCTTGTTGCCACCGCCCAGGTAGAATTAATTTGGTAACTTGCAAAGATGCCCGCTTGGTTTATTTTTATGCCGGCGACATCCTTGGCGTATCTATGATTGAACTGAAAGTTTTTATCTTTTGCTAACCAATAATCCAAAGAAACAAAGCCGGTATCAATATTTTGGGTATCTTGATTATATAAAATACCCCCGTCTAACTGCCAGTTATCCGTTAATTGTCCAAACCACTCAACCGCAACTGCCGGCTTAGAGCTCGTTAGTGAATCATTAGTTCCATCTTTATCTTTATTAAATTTATATACCTGACCTAGACCAAAACGAAACAACTCTTTATTGGATTTATCAAAGATACTGGTACTAAATCCAATCGTTGCTTGATTTGCTGCGGATATGTTATCTATACCTGAGTAATTATTATCTCTGAACAAAGAAAAATAATCTTCTTTTAATAACTGAGAATCATATAAACCAATATTACTTTGGTCGACATCTTCTACATATAAATATTGAATCTTTGGTTCCAGCGTTTGACGTACATCTTGTTTAAAGTAGGTGGTTTCTTTTTCTAGACTAATACCTGCCAAAATTCGAGCTTTTGCTAAATTTCGCGTTAATTCCTGTTCTTGCTGTAATGTACTGTTACTTTGCTTGTATAAAGTTGATAAGTAACTGCCACTGGCTAATAACTGAAATGCTGGGGTATTAAACTGATAGGTTACTTCAGGCGCTAAATGTAAACGTTGAACTTCATCAATTTCTCTGTATTCATTTTCAAACAAGCTGTATTGACTGTTAATTAACAACTTAACCGGATCAGCCGTGTCACTTGCACTCCAGTCGACTGTCATTTGGATTGGCAGTCGATAGGATTGTATATGAGGGCCAAGTTCATACATATCTTGAGATAACAAAGACACGTTTGTGTGTTCGCCATAGTAATTTAACATAACAAAATTATTTAAATGGGTGTCCGCTTGATGATGGTAATCACTCGTGAATTCACTGATAAAATTATCATCGCTTAAGTCAGTCCATTGTAATTGAACATTCCATTTATCTTGCCAATTTGATTCGTGTTGCCAATAAGCGAGATGCCTAGCTCCTAAGTCAACTTCTGACTTGTCCTCATTTAAATATTCTAATTGTAAAATATTGTCAGAGTTATGGTTTATATGACGGAAATTAGACTGGAATAACAACCCTCGATCTGACATGTATTTAGGCGTTAATGTGAGATCATAATTGTCAGCTAAATTAAAATAGATAGGTTGGGCGATATAACTTCCGTATCGTGTCGAGTTACCCACCTCAGGGAATAACAACCCTGTTTTTCTTTTATCTGAGATTGGAAAGGTAATATACGGAACGTAAATAATTGGCACATCAGCGATTTTAAAAACGGTATTCCATGCTTCGCCCCAGCCTTTTTCTTGGTCGATTTGGATTTCATCGGCCGAGAATAACCAACTAGGATCATCACCAGGGCAAGTGGTAAACGTCGCCCCTTTTAATTCAAGTTCATTACTGCTTTCAATTGAAAATACATCGGCTTGACCTCTTCCAGCATTAAAACCAAATTGGTAGTTAGCGCCTAACAGTTCTAAATCTTGATTTTCTTCATCTAGAAAAATGGATAAGCCGGTAACCGTTGCTGCATCTGCCACTAATTTGATATTGCCAGTTGCTCTAAATTGGTTTGATAATTCATCATAAATGGCATTGTCGGCTTGAATGGTTTGTTCTTGCTGGAATATGGTGACATTACCATTAAACTCAGTGTAGTTACCTCTAATCAAATCGGCACTTTCGCTGGTAACAATGACTTCATCTGGTTTATGAATAAAGTCATCAATGGTTGATTTTTTAGGTGACTTGATAGGTTTTACTTCACAAACCGGTTCAGCGTTAACATGAGAGTTCACTGATAGGAAAGAAGCAACAATAAAAATAGATTGTCGTGGTAGGGCAAAGGTTAATTTAGATAACATATTTGCGAAACGAGTAGACGACAATTTAACCCCTAAAATTCAAGATGTGGAACAACAAAATAAAGTTTAATTTTTACGATTTAGTTAACCATGGAATTCTATCTGATTTTTTTGCGCTATACTACGCGCGCTCTGCAATTTAATGTATTTCAGGGCTTATTTATTGATACTTTTGTAATTAATCTAAATTGAATCTTTTGAATTTGAACCCATATTGATTGGTGAATATTTAAAGTCAACAAAGTGAGTAGTTTTGACGGGTAAAATTGTAGGGGCTTTTTTTGGTTTCTTATTATTAAGAAACATTGTGGGTGCGTTAATCGGCTTATATCTAGGACACTTGTTTGATCGTGCGGTTAAACGCTTTGCGAATAAACAAAATGTAGAGCAATGGTTATCAAGTGGCGACTCCAAACAGGCTATCTTCTTTTACACCACGTTCTCCGTTATGGGGCATGTCGCTAAAGCGAGTGGCAATGTAACACCTGAACATATTCAAACTGCGAATGAGTTTATGACACATATGGGCTTGTCTAAAGAACAAGTTGCTGAAGCTAAAGAGGCATTTAGGGAAGGGAAGTCATTAGGTTTTCCAATCAAGAAAAAAATCAATTTATTTAAACAATACTTTGGTAAACGCCAAGACTTATGTCAGTTTTTTATCGAAATTCAAATTCAAACTGCCTATTCAGATTCAATCTTAGAACCCGCGGAATATGAGTTGTTACTCAATATCGCTAAGCAATTAGGTTTCACTAAACGTCATTTAGGGCAATTGATTGTGATGTGGGAAGCGGAACTTAGATTTCAAAACTATAAAAAAGACCAGCAGCAAAAAAATAGAAAATATGAACGCCGAAGAGCGAATAGCAGTAGTAGCGATAGTGGCGATCATCAACGCCAAAATAATACACGAGATATTAGTTCGCCAAGTGTGGCAGACGCATATGCTTTATTGGGTATTTCTGAGAACGAAACCACGAAAGAAATTAAACGAGCTTACAAACGGTTAATGTCGCAAAACCATCCAGATAAGTTAGTTGCAAAAGGTTTACCACCAGAAATGATGGAAGTGGCAAAACAAAAAACACAAGATATTCAATCGGCATACGAGATTATTAAAAAAGCACGTAAATTCTAACCAGTTTTGACTGTAATTTAGAAAAGAGTTGTCGGTTTAAGGTTACATGCCAACGGCAGTAAGAAACCCATATATTTCTTTAACTGTCCTTAAGTTTGAGTCACCAAAGGCTACATGACTATTCAGTTTTCGTTGTCGGTAATCGGTTTTGTAGTTTTTTCTGGCTAATTTCTTACGATAGTGAATCGCACTCGTCACCCACTGGTTATCCATTGGCTTGAATAACTCTAATACTGGAAATTCCGTTTCACTCAGTTGTTGCGCAAACTGCCTATTTAAATTGGATTGAGGCATGTGTGCACTTAACATAACCAATGCATCAGGCTGCATTAACTTCTGTTGTTGAAATAAGCTGGTTAACCAAGCGCAACTTTTACCTTGGCAGATAAAAATAAAATAACCTGGAAATTGTTCAGCGTATTGCCATGCGGTTTCGACACGTTTTAAAATTTCCTGTTCAATTTTAGTATTCTCGACTTCCGAATATATATCTTCTTGATGAAAGGCCTTTATATTAAGGTTTGGTTCTGCAGTTGTTTGACTATCATTTGAAGCTGCCATTTCTTGTCCGGGCTCTTCTGGAAGGGTTGAACTTGTCTCTGGTGATTGACTGACATCAGGCGCACTTGGTGACTCTTCAGTATCTGCTTTTGGTACGTCATGTAAACTCCCATTGTTTTGTTCTAAGTTGGGCATAGTTAATAATAAACTGCGCCAGCCGTATTCCGTTAAGTTGTCGTATAACATCTTTATTGCAGGTTGTTGGGTGATTGGTTGATTTATCTCAGGAACGATAAATGCGATACCACGGGGAAAACCTGTGGTTTCTTCTTTTTCTAAAGTTAAATAGTCATGATCATCAAGCGATAAAATATTTATCTCTTGATCTTGAACATAATGCCTAATGTCTATAGCTTGAAGTGCACTGAGACTTATTGGCGCAGTGTGATCCACCGAGCTGGCAAAAGCGTACTTTACACTTAAGCAGATCAACATCAGCAGAATATGACGTTTCATATAAAACTCTGGTGGATTAAAAAGAATATCTTTATTATCGGCAACTATTGCCATAACTGAAACAATTCACACGCTATTTCTTATTTTTTGCGTAAACCTAGGTATAAAAGCAACGTTATGAAAACTCCTGACAGTACAAACTTCGACCATAAAAAGCCTATGAAAACCGGTGTATTATTAGTGAATTTAGGCACACCTACCGAGCCAACCCCCGCCGCAGTAAGAGTGTATTTAAAAGAGTTTTTATCTGATTCACGAGTCGTTGAGATCCCTAAAGTGATTTGGTGGTTTATTTTAAACTTAATCATCTTGCCATTTCGTAGTAAACGATCGGCTGCCGCTTATCAATCTATATGGCAAAAAAGTGGCTCACCTTTATTAATTAACACCAAAAACCTAACCAATAAAGTCGCGCAAAAATTATCACAGAAAAGTGATCAGGTTATTGTGGATTACGCCATGCGCTATGGTTCAGATAATATGGTTGAAAAACTTAAGCTAATGGAAGAGCAAGGGGTCAATAAACTTTTAGTTATCCCTTTATACCCTCAATATTCAGCGACAACGACCGCATCTATATTTGACGTTGTCGGCCAATATTACCAACAACAGCGACGTATACCTGATATTCGTTTTGTTAGCCATTATCATGACAATGACAATTATATAAAAGCACTCGTTGATAAAGTGAAACACCATTGGGAAGTGAATGGTAAAGCGGAAAAATTAATGTTGTCGTTCCATGGTATTCCACAAAGGAACTGGGATAAAGGCGACCCATACGCTTGTGAGTGTTTTAAAACGGCACGATTAGTTGCTGAGCAGTTAGAATTGTCTAGCGATCAAATATTGACCACGTTTCAATCTCGTTTTGGCAAAGCACAATGGATCCAACCATATACAGAAGCCACCTTAAAAGCGGAAGCAGCAAAAGGCACTTCGTCTGTGCAAGTTATTTGCCCTGGTTTTGCAGTGGATTGTTTGGAAACGTTAGAAGAGATCGCTGAAGAAAATAAAGAGTACTTTATTGAAGCCGGTGGTCAAAAGTTTGAATACATTGAGTGTCTAAATGACGACGATAGCCATGTTGATATGATGTGTAAGCTGATTGAAGATAATACACAAGGCTGGTAATACCCAATTAACACACATACTTATTTAGACGTCTAGATGTTTACAAGGCTTTGTGTTACATTCCAACTTTATTTATTTGGAGCTGTACTGTTGTGAGCGAATCAACCAATGGTTTTGATGAGTTAACTCATCCTAATTCTTCCGGCTTAGCTATTTTACCTTTGCTGTTATTTGTACTTATTTTTTTAGGAACCGGGGTTTGGTTACATATACAAGGCGTTGAATTTGCTTTCTACCAACTGCCTGCACCTGTTGCCATTATTCCTGCCATTATCTTAGCCTTATGTTTAGATAAATACCTTGCCAGTAGACCCATCAAACTTGAAAACAGTCTAACCTCCTTAATCGAAGGTATGGGGAATGATAAAGTCATCACTATGTGTTTGATTTACCTTTTAGCGGGTGCATTTTCTTCGGTTGCGCAAGCAACCGGCGGGGTGGATGTTATGGTTAACATAGGTTTGCAATTTATCCCTGCACCTTTAGTTATCGCTGGATTATTTTTAATTTCTGCACTTATTGCGACAGCAATGGGAACTTCAATGGGAACGATAGGTGCAATTGCACCGATTGCGGTTGGGATTGTCGGTAATGTATCCATTGATCCTGCCATCATTGCTGGTGCTGTCGTAGGCGGTGCCATATTTGGTGATAACTTAAGTTTAATCTCAGATACCACAATAGCTTCTACCAAAACTCAGGGCGCTGAGTTAAAAGATAAATTCTATGAAAATCTTATCTTTGCAATTCCTGCCGCATTAATTTGTATAGCGTTTTATGCGTTCATTGGATTTAATAACCCAGCTGAAATCACTTCGTTAGAGGTGTCTAACGTTTGGTTAGGTTTACCATATTTGCTAGTTATTATCTTGGCTGTCATGGGGGTAAATGTATTTCTCGTTTTATTGTTAGGTACTGTTCTTTCAGCACTGACAGGGGCTTTACTCGGTGATTATCAATTGTCTTTAGTTGGTAAAGATATTTTCACAGGCTTTAGTAATATGCAGGAAATATTTTTATTAAGTATGTTAATTGGTGGGTTAAGTGAATTAATGAAACGACAAGGTGGGTTAGGTTATTTAGTCGGAAAAATTAATCAGCTTGTGCAGGTATTTAGTAAAAAATCATCATCATCTTCAACTAATCAAGTTGCAATAGCTAGTTTGGCCTTTACAACAAATTTAGCGGTAGCCAATAATACCGTGGCCATTATCGTTACTGGTGATACTGCAAAACAATTGGCTCAAGAATGCAGTATAGAGCCGAAACGCAGCGCGAGTTTATTGGATGTTTTTAGTTGTATCGCTCAAGGTTTAGTGCCTTACGGAGCACAAGCATTGTTAGCGGCAGCCACTTTTGGTATTTCACCGTTAGATGTAGTAGCTAATGTTTGGTATTGCATGATATTAGCGGTCGTTTCTATTGTGGTAGTGAAGTTACGAAAGTCGTAACGTAACAGATTTATAAACTGTAAATACTAAAAAAGCCGCTTTGCGGCTTTTTTTAATGTTCTGAGATGACAGAAGTATTATTTATTAAGTACTTTTGCTAAGGCATCTGCAAGGTAATCTGCATTACTGTCGTTTACACCAGCAACGTTTACACGGCTAGAACCAACTATATAAATGCTGTAATCTTTCTTCAGAGTCGCTATCGACTCTTTATCTATTCCTAAGAATGAGAACATACCATTTTGCTTTGCAATAAAGTCAAAGTTACCTGGTACACCTTTCTCTTTGAATTTATCAACAACAAAACTACGTAAGCCGTTAATGCGAGTGCGCATTTCATCTAACTCTTGATGCCATAAAGAGGTTAACTCTTGGCTGCTTAATATGGTTGCGACTATATCGGCACCATGTGCAGGAGGCATAGAGTAAATCGCACGGATAACGCCTAATGCAACGCTAAACGCAATCTCAGCTTTTGCCGGGTCAGTACCAATAATACTAATAGCACCAATACGATCACGATATAAACCAAAGTTTTTAGAACATGAAGAACACACAATCATTTCTTCTACTTGAGATGCTAATAAACGCAGACCCGCCGCATCTTCATTTAATCCTTCTCCAAAGCCTTGATAGGCAGAGTCGATTAAAATGGTAAAGCCTTGTTGTTTAGCGATATCTGCAACGGTTTGCCATTGTTCAAGGTTCAAATCCATACCACTCGGGTTGTGGCAACAGGCGTGTAATAAAACGATATCGCCAGCAGGTACTTTGCTTAAGGTCTCAACCGTTTGGTCAAATTTCAGGCCCATAGTGTCAAAGTCAAAATAAGGGAATTCTTCAACTTGTAAACCTGCAGCATTAAAGATGCTAATATGATTAGCCCAAGTTGGGTTAGTTACCCAAACTTTTGCAGTTGGATTACAACGTGCAATAAATTCAGCTGCAACTCTTAAAGAGCCAGTGCCGCCAGGTGTTTGTGCCGTTTTTACACGTCCAGATTTAACAACATCATGTTCACCAAATAATAAATTGGTCATCGCTTCATTAAAGCGAACATCACCAGCCATACCTAAATAGGCTTTAGATTGTTCGTTATTAAGTCTGTACTCTTCCGCTTTTTTAACTGCAGCCAATACTGGTGTATCACCTTGTTCATTTTTATAAACACCAACACTTAAATCGACTTTTTTAGGGTTGTTGTCGGCTTTATACTCAGTCATCAAGCCCAATATTGGATCGGTAGGTACTGGCTGTAATTGATTAAACATGAAATTGTCTCTTCATTTTAGTTAGTTAGGTTTTCAGACAAAAACTGACAAACAGCTTCAAATAGCGCTTGTGTTTTTTCGTCAAAACGGTCATTTTCAAAACATTCTGCGTCTATGATACCAAGTATTTTTGGTTGTGGGTGAATGCTTGTATTATTTTTATTAGAAATAATTGGCCAGCATAACTCACTCTTTACTTTAGGGTCACAAGTATAATATTCACCACCATCTTGGCGGTATTGCTCAACGTTGTTTATGGTGCGTTTATCACCATGTAAACCCACGTAGGCGTTATTACTCAATGTGGAAAATTTTTCATTTAATGGAAATTCTGCTCGACTAGGGTTACCAAAATAACTCATTTTGGTTAATACCTTTTCACCATTGGTTTGTGTTCTACTCAAATAGATACCAAACCAGTCAACTTCGCTATTATGTGCAACCCAATTAGTGATATTTTGTAATAAGGGTAATAGCGCTAATTCTTGTTCGGTAAGCGTTGAGGTTAAATCAAATTCAACAGGGTCTAACTCACCAAATAATGAGCATGTGCCGCCTTCCCCTAATAAAGGAACTTGGAATTGGTAACGAACTTCTGGCTGTTTTTCTGTACACCAAGTTGAAAGTTCATTATAAAATTTATTGGTAAGTTTCAATTTCACACCTCTAGCCGTCTAAACGTCCTTGATGCTATTGTTATTTGTTTAAGATGTAAATACTTTATTTCAATATTTATCTAAGTTTTTATCAAACAGTGAACCTAAAATGTAAGTTGTTAGATGATTTGCCGATAAACTTGATTATATTGCTCTTGAGCATGGCTAAATTTTGGATTGGTGTTGATAAAAAGGAGGTTGTATTCAGCAAGCAGAGGAAGGGGATTAACCGTTTATTTAATCTGAAACGTTAAGTTGGTAAGCAATTTTCATTTGATTGCCTTTGTCATTATATTGAACAGAAGCGGCCAGTTCATTTAAGATTAAAAAACCACGGCCATGTTTTTCATAATTATCTAAGTCAGATGATTCTCTAGTTACATCAAAACCTTTACCGCTGTCAGTAATGGTTAAATAGAGCATCGTTTCTTGAGGACTATATTTTACGTCGATGGTGATACTTCCCGAATTTAATTCATTAAGCTTGTAATCTCTTTGTAAATAGTAATCAACAAATCCATCCTCACTGTCTTTGATACTCGATGATAAATCTAATAAACCATGTTCAAGCGCATTATTGTAAGCTTCTGATAAAATTAAAAATAAGGTTGATCTATGTTCTTCAGCCCCTTTTATGTGGGTGATCATGTCAATGACTTCTAATACCGGGTCTGATGTTTTAATACTGTTAGCGTTTAACACCAAGTTGAATTGATGGGGGAGGTTAGAGTAGCTGTTTTCAATTTGTTCCAAGTTAGAGTTCACTTCAGCACAGCGTAACGATAAAATTGAAATATCATCATCTTGCTCCACACCAGCGGAAAAATCATATAACTCTTCTATTATTAGAGGCAATTCACAGTAATCTGGAGACGTTAACAAATTTGTTAAACGTTCATAACCAAACATTTGTTCGTTTTCGTCTGTAATTTCAACGACACCATCAGTAAACATGATCAATCTTTGATGTTTATGGACGGAAAAGTTTAATAGATCTGAGTCAAACTCTTGATTATCCAATATGCCCAGTGCCATATGTTGCGAATGTATTGTCATTAATTGACCATTTTTATCATTAACAAGGTACATGTCTGGCGTACCGCCAGCCCAAACAGATAAACTTTTTCCATTATTGTGCAGTTCGATAATACTGGCAGCACAAAACATATCGTCAGGTAATAATTTTAATAAAATCTCATTAACTTCAATGGCAATATCACCAACGGCTAATCCTTTCTGTACCATAGAATAGAAAGCACGCGATACTGGTAAAGTTCCTATCGCTGCAGCAAGACCATGCCCGGTAAAGTCTCCCATCATAATATACAGGTTTCCGGTCGGCCCTAATGCAACTAACATTAGGTCGCCATTAAACATGGATGCAGGTGATAGGTGGTATTCTAATAAATGCGGTACTTGATAATTACCTTCAAGTGCACGGTCAAATATATGCTCAACTATTTGATGTTCTCGTTCTGTTTTAAGACGATAAAAGTCGAGTTCTTTCTTCTGCTCAAACGTTTTTTGGCTTAAATCACGAATTCGAGAGTGCGCTTTGATTTTTGCTTGTAAAATAACCCGGTCAAAGGGTTTGCTTAGAAAGTCATCACCCCCAACATCCAAACACCTAGAAAGACTATCTTGATCTTCTAAAGCCGTTATAAATATGATGGGTAAATAAACTTCACCGGCAAGTTCTTTTAAAATGGGAGCCGTTTCATACCCATCTAAATTGGGCATGACAACATCTAATAAAACGAGGTCTGGGTGTTCAGTTTTGTAAAGTTCTATAGCTTGTAAACCGTCGCTGGCTAATACAACATCAAATCCATCGTGATTTAACATATGATGTAAAAGCTTACGGTTTATCTCTTGATCATCAACGACAAGAACTTTTAAATGTGTTTTCAAATCAATCTATATCGAACTTTTTATCAAATCGTGAAATTTGTAAGATTTTTTTAATTTGTGGTTTGCAGTTTGCTATTTTTATTTTGTTTACTCGTCCTGTCATGCTTTTTTGCATGTTTAATAACATACCTAAAGCTGAACTATCCATGTATTCGGTTTCGCGAAGATCAACAACTATAACATCAATCGCACCTTCAATAGAGGAGTACGCACTTCTAAAATCTTGCACAAAATTGAAATCAAACTTACCTTTAATTTCAATGGTAACTATTTGTCCGTCTGCAGACGTAGAGGTAGATAGACTCATTCACTGGCTCCTAATTAGCTTCTACAGTATAAAATTACACTAGAGCTAATCTATTATGTATTATTTAATGAACAAAGCCTACTTCTGGAATGATAAAAAATCCAGTTTAAATTACCGTTTTTAAACAGAATTCTATAAATGTGGTGTTTGATTATGATAAATTTGTATTGTGTTAAGTAATCGAGAAGTTAGTGATGTCTGATTGGCAAGATAAATTGAGTACTCTAGTATATTCTACTGATGGTGGTAAAGTTGATAACAAGCCCAAAGGCCCTGTAATACTAGGGGAAAGCCTTAAAGATGGTGTTGTTAAGTTGACTAGGCAAACGAAAGGGCGTAAAGGTAAAGGCGTCATTATTATCGAAGGTATTGTATTACCTGAAAGCGAATTTAAAAAAATGGCCCAAACCATTAAAAAGAAATGTGGCACTGGTGGAGCGGTAAAAGATAACACTATTGAGATCCAGGGAGATGATCGCGAAAGAGTAAAAAGCGTAGTTGAATCATTAGGCTACGTTTGTAAATTAGCTGGCGGTTAAGCCAATTTTATAGAGAATAAATGAATGTCAGAATTGACCCCTGCGGATTTATCCATTTTGTTAGTTGAACCTTCAACGACCCAACAAAAAATTATTGTTAACTTATTAAAATCTGAAAATATTACCCACATTCAATTAGCCAATAATATAGAAAGTGCACTTGCATCAATTAAGTTAAGTGCACCTGACTTAGTCGCTAGTGCTATGCATTTTACTGACGGCAGTGCTTTGGATTTAGTTAAAATATTAAAAAATGATCCCATGACCGAAGATGTGCCTTTTATGCTTGTTTCTAGTGAACATAGAAAAGAACAATTGGAAGAGTTTAGGCAATCGGGTGTGGTGGCAATATTACCAAAACCATTTAACCACGATCATTTAGCCAAAGCGATTAACTCAACGTTAGATTTATTAACGGCCAATGAACTCGAATTAAACTTTTTTGATGTTCACTCGATACGTGTTTTAGTGGTTGATGATAGTAAAATGGCACGTAACTTTGTTTCTCGAGTGTTACGTAGTTTAGGGATCGAGCGTATTACCGAAGCGGCCGATGGTGCGGAAGCTATCTCTATTATTAAAGACAACATGTTTGACTTGGTCGTAACTGATTACAATATGCCTGAAGTGAACGGTCAAGAATTGACTGAGTATATTCGTAAAGAAAGTGAGCAATCTCATATTCCTGTGTTAATGGTGAGTTCAGAAGCTAATGAAGCCCATTTATCAAACATTGAGCAGTCTGGTGTTAATGCTATGTGTGATAAGCCATTTGAACCAGAAAATGTTAGACGGATATTATTCCGCTTGTTCGAAGGCGAAGAGGATTAAACATAAATATCGATAATGAAAATACAGGCGCTTTGATGCCTGTTTTTTTATATTTTTTTTGCCATCCCTAAGTATCCGCAGTAAAAAGCCACCAAATTTATATTCATCTATGATAACATCGCGCCTTTATTTTTTATCCCATCAAAATGAAGAGTGAGTGATTATATGTCTCAGTTTACTACTGTTGAACAACAAGCAAGTTACGGTATTGGCCGTCAAATCGGCGACCAAGTTGCCAGCAACCCTTTTGAAGGTTTAGATGCTAATGCAGTTGCACAAGGTGTAATGGATGCATTAAACGGTAACGAATATGCAGTAGAAGTTGAAGACCTTCGTGCCGCATTTGGTGTTATCAACGAGAGAATGCAAGCACAACAAGCTGAACAAGCAAAAGAAGCTTCAGCTGAAGGCCAAAAGTTTTTAGATGAAAATGCAAAACGTGATGAAGTAACGGTTACAGAATCAGGTCTACAATATGAAGTACTTACAACTGGTGAAGGCGAAAAACCTACAGCAGCAAGTACTGTAAGAACGCATTACCATGGCACTTTGATTGATGGGACTGTTTTTGACAGCTCTTACGATCGTGGTCAACCTGCTGAATTCCCAGTTGGTGGCGTTATTGCTGGTTGGACTGAAGCATTACAAATGATGACTGTTGGGTCAAAATGGCGTTTAGCTATTCCTTACCAATTAGCATACGGTGAGCAAGGTGCTGGTGGCGCAATTGGTCCATTCCAAACATTAGTATTTGATGTTGAATTATTAGAAATTCTTTAATTTTTTAAAGATGTAAAAAGGAGCTTAAAGCTCCTTTTTTTATGTCTGCATATTAATTTATGAAGGTAACGGTTAACCAACTAATTTTTGCCACCAAGACTTATGTGATGCTGTTTGAGTATTGGTTGTCTCTTCTAGAGGATTAAAGTCTTGCAAGGTCACAAACTGAGTTGTTTGATTAATTGGTTTAAAGTCACCCGATAATAAATCAAATTGATATTCTTTAGACCAAGAATTTGCGTTTTCAACCACTTGTCTTAGTGAATTAACGACATATTGTGCTTCAGCATTGGTGGTGGTTGGGTGCAAGGATAGTCTTACCCAGCCTGGCTTGTCGGTTAAATCCCCATTATCAATTTTATTGGTTATTGAACCCGACATGTCTTTATCTACATTTAAAAGTATATGGCCATATGTGCCTGCACAACTGCAACCACCACGGGACTGAACACCAAATTTGTCGTTCAATAACCTAACAATTAAATTGTAATGTAAGTTAGGGACATAAAAAGACACAATGCATAGACGTTCGGTAACGTCTTTTTCTAACACTTCAACTCCGTCAATATTATTTACGCCTGACATTAAGATTTGGGTTAATTCCGTTTCTCGTTGTTGAATATTGTCAGTACCCATTTGGTCTTTTACTTTTATAGCTAATGCTACTTTAATCGTTTGTAAGAAACCTGGTGTGCCACCATCTTCTCGGGTTTCTATATCATCAAAGAAGCCTTGTTCACCCCAAGGGTTTGTCCAAGTTACTGTGCCGCCACCAGGCTGATCAGGTACCTTATTCGCGTATAAGGTCTTATCAAATACTAAAACACCTGAACTTGCTGGGCCGCCTAAAAACTTATGCGGTGAGAAAAATATCGCATCTAACTTTTCTTCCGGATCAGCAGGGTGCATATCAATATCAACATAAGGCGCAGAACAAGCAAAGTCGACAAAACAAATGCCGCCATGTTGGTGCATAATTTTAGCTAATGCATGATAGTCGGTTTTAATACCTGTGACGTTACTACAAGCTGTGAATGAACCTATCTTCATAGGTCTGTCAGCATATTCTATTAATTTTTGTTGTAGATCATTTGCACAAGGTTTGCCGTTTACACCTTTATTGATCACAACGACAGTTACATTACAGGCATTCCATGTTGTTTGATTGGAGTGATGTTCCATGTGTGTGATAAATACCACGGGCTTTTGAGTATCGGGTAAATCACATTGGGTTTGAAACTGTTCTGGTATTCTTAAACCAAGCATTCTTTGTAGTTTATTAACCACGGTTGTCATGCCCGAACCTGCACAAATTAAGGCGTCATCATCACTGGCATTAACATGTTTTTTTATAACATGTTGAGCATCATGGTAAGCCTGAGTCATAGTGCTACCAGTTAAATTAGTTTCAGTATGAGTATTGGCAACAAAGGGACCTAATGTATTAGTTAGGTAGTCTTCAATAGGGCGATATAAGCGGCCACTGGCCGTCCAGTCAGCATAAATAATATCTTGTTCAGTCCCATTGATAGAATGAGTTAATGACTGACCGATAATGTGCTTACGAAAAGGAGAAAAATATTGTTCTAACATAATGACTCTCTGAAGAATGTAATGGAGATATTATGTCGAAATATGGAAAAATGTTTTTTCTGATTTTGTCTGTTTTTATTACATATTAAAAAATATAACTAAAAAAATGATATTAGTTAGTTAATAAATTCAATATACTTTTATTTTGTAGAATCAACAGTATGATAATGGTACTTCAGTCGAATATTTCATTTGTTCCATTGAAAAGCTTGAACTGACATCAGAAAACCCAGCTTGGCCAATTAAACGTTTATAAAATTCGTCATAGGCTTTCATATCAGGGACTAATACTTTTAACAAATAATCAGTGTCACCACTCATGCGATAAAATTCGGTGACTTCAGGGGAGTTATTGGCAAATGTATTCACTGAGTTTAACCAGTCTGGGTTATGTTGGTTGGTTTTTAGATTTACAAAAACCGTTAAACCGACGTTGAGTTTGTCAGAGTCTAAAAGAGCAACGCGTTTACGAATAACACCACTCTTTTCTAATTGTTGGATGCGTCGCCAGCAAGGGGTTTGGCTTAAGCCTACTTGCTCTGAGATCTCGGCTAAAGATAATGAACTGTTTTGTTGCAGGAGTGACAGAATGTGTTTATCAAAATTGTCCATATTTCGCCTCTTAGATGTATATTGAGAATTTTATCTAATTAAGCATAACATTTAAAATAATTTTCTAGGTAAGTATATTAACAAGAATAATTTAGCCAAAGTTGTCATCAACTTTGGCTAATAACGGTTAAACGTTTTTCCACTTAATGGATTGGGTTAACTGTTTTGACCAATCTTTATTCGGATCGTCTTTATGCGTAATGATCAATAATTGATTATTGTTCACATTAATCGTTTCGCCATTATAATCCTGGTCCGAAAAATTAGTGCTTTGCGCTAAACCGGTTTCATTTGGAATTAAAAATACCGTTACAGGGAATTTCTCACCTTGAAATACCATGTGCAAACTTTTAACCCGACCAAAATAACACGTATTCGCAAATGATATATTTGGCAATGCATCAATAATCTCACCACCATAAGCCGCTAATTTTGAATTAATTTGAGCTAGGCTGTAAGTATAGTTATCACTGGCATGTTTTATATCCGCATTATGATGTGCGATAGCGTACTCACCAACATTATCAAAATTGTAAGTCAGTCCAAACTTCACAGAAATAACACCGACCAAAACAGCAACAGACGCGGCGATGGCCAAATGAAATTTTGTACTTTTTATTGAACCTTTTTGTGTTTCGATAGATTGTGATAATAAAATTTTCTCCGCCAAATTATCAGGCGTACTCACTGTCAAAGCTTGTTTTAACTTTGAATCAAATGTTTTCATATCTGATTTGAATTTAGCTTTATTTTTATCATTCTGGCATGCATCAACAATATCTTGTGCATTATCATCGGGATTAGCATAAATACGTTTACGAAAAGTTAAATCATCCATTTTCGATACCTCTATGTTGTTCCTGTGGCTCTAATACGTCTTTTAATTGGTTTCTAGCTCTAAATAATCTTGTCATTACAGTGTTTTTATTTAGCTCAAGAATTACAGCAATCTCTTCACCTGAAAACCCACCAATAACCTGCAACACTAATGGTTCTCTATATTCAGGTTCAAGTTCGGCAATCTTTCGTCGTAACAAATGATTTTCAACTTCTTGCTCCGAACCAACTGACAAAGTATCCGGTACATAAGACTCTTCAATATCCACTAAGTCGAATTGTTTCCTTTCAAAACGTCTAGCATTCTCCCGGCGTAAAATGGTAATTAACCATGATTTAGCTGCGCCTTGATCTTTTAAAGACTCTAAAGACCGCCAAGCACGTAAGAAAGTTTCTTGAACTAAGTCTTCCGCTATGTTTGGATCTCGGCATAACCAGATGCCATAACGATATAAATCATCGCTATAAGCTCTCACTAGCGCTTCATATTTTAATTGTTTTGTTTTCATGCCTAAAGAGACCTGAGGACGTCGGAAAAAATTTCCCATAAGTGAAATCAAACGTTAAATTAATGTGTCCACTAGAATAACCTATCAATTAAATATAATGAAAAAAATGATATCAAACATAAGTGTTGCCAGTATTCTCGACTCGAACAAACCTTGGTTAAAGGTGTTGTCCCCACTTATAGATAGGCTGATGGGCATCCATAAAGTTAGGCGTTTTTATCAAAAGTCACAACTTGCAGGCAAGGCAACACAGGAGTTTTCTCAGTTATTTTTAGAGTCGTTAAATATAGAAGTACAAGGAACTCAGGGGCTTTTTGCACAAGTACCTAAAACGGGTAGTGTGATCATCGTAGCTAATCATCCGTTTGGTTGTGTAGAAGGTGTTGCTTTAGCGCATGAGTTAAAGAAAATACGTCCGGATGTAAAGGTGCTGGCCAATAATGCGTTATCTATGTTTAGTGAAATACGAGATTATTTTATTTTTATAAACCCTTTGTCCGCGTCCGATCCTAAAAATGGCAAAGGTATTCGAGCATGTAAACAACACTTATTAGCAGGTGGCGTGTTATTGATATTTCCCGCTGGAAAAGTCAGTTATTACAGACCAGAGAAACAACGTATCTGTGATGGTCAGTGGAATAGGTTACCGGCTCAGTTATCTAAAACAACATCTTCACCTGTTTTGCCAATTTTTATCGAAGGTCACAACAGCCGATTATTTATCAATATGGGACGTGTTTATTACCGATTGAAATTGATCATGTTATTTCGTGAAATGTTGAAACATAAAGGACAACCAATTAAATTAAATGTAGGTCATATACTGACCAGTAAATTGCTAGGGAAGTTTGATGATGTTACTTCATTAAATGATTATTTAAGACTACAAACTTATTTACTAGACCCTAAACAGCAACAAGGGTGGCCAGAAGATAAGGTTATTGAATTTTCACCAATTATGAAGCCAGCTGATAAACAACAGCTCAAGTTAGAAATTGATGATTTGCCAGAAACGCAGCATTTGGTCGACTATAAGTCATTTTCAGTTTATTACGGTAAACAAGATCAGATGCCGTTGGTCGTGAAAGAGATCACTCGATTAAGAGAAGTGGTATTTCGTCAATATAATGAAGGCTCAGGGCAAGCTTGTGATACCGACACCTTTGACGCCAGTTATTTACATCTTTTTATTTACAACAATGCTGATGGTGAAATTATTGGTGCATATCGAATGGGACAGTCGGATGTATTGCTTGAAAATGGTGATATTAATAACCTGTATTTAGCTAAAATGTTTAACTTTTCTGCTGAGTTCATTAACCAGCAACAACCTTGTTTAGAAATGGGGCGATCGTTTTTGGTGCCAGAACACCAAAAAAGTTTTTACGGTTTATTCTTATTATGGCGTGGTATAGGGGAGTTTGTAGTGAGGCACCCACAATACCGTACCTTGTATGGCACTGTTTCTTTAAGCAAACTGTATTCGCCTATGAGTGTACATTGTATAAACCAATTGGCATTAACTCCAACTAATAAAGTGACAGCAAAAGTACCGTTTGAACACCCAGCCCATCCAGAATTATCCGAGTATTTTGTAGAGCAAAAAGGATTGGCAACCCAGTCCATGTTATCTAAGTTAGTAATGGGCATTGAAAGCGACAATAAAGATATCCCAATATTAATGAAACATTATCAAAAGATGGGGGCGCGTTTTTATTGTATCGGTATTGATAAGAGCTTTAATGATACTCCTGGACTTCTGTTAAGTGTCGACTTACCAAAAGCACCAGATAAATCATTAAACCAATATTTAGCGCAGGGTAAAGATTCTTATTTGCAATACAACCAAGAGCAATGTTAAATACGTCGCTCTGATTTTATAATGAATTCCAAAGGTAGGTTAATGCGAGCCAATCGTTTTGCTCAGATGTTTAGTTTTATTGTGATGTCGACAATCAAAATACTAACTCACATTTTTTATAAGTTTGAAGTTAAGTGGTTGAGTGAAAAACAATTTAAACAGTTAGATAATGTTAAACTTGTGGTGTTGTTAAACCACACTAGCCTTTATGAAGCCTTGTTTGTTAGGTTGGCGCCGTTTTCATTTTTGTGGCGAATAGCCCGTCATATGTTAGTTCCTGTGGCAGATGTCACCACAAAAAGGCCATTAGTAGGTATGTTTTTTCATGCATTAGTGCCTGGTGTAGTACCTATTAGTCGTAAACGTGACGCGTCTTGGCGCAACTTCTTAACTCAAATTAATGATGACTCCATTGTTGCTATATTGCCGGAAGGGCGTATGCGCCGGCATGATGGTTTTGATAAACATGGTAAACCTATGTCGGTGAGAGCTGGCGTGGCCGATATTATTGAACAAATAGACAGTGGCGATATTTTGTTTGTTTACAGTGGCGGTTTACATCATATTCAAGTGCCTGGTCAGGCAATACCTAAATTATTTAAAAAAATAAAAACGCATATGGAAGTGGTGAGCGTCGATGACTATAAAGATGCTTTATACCATCCTGAAGTGAAAAACAGAAAAGTGGCTTTTGTCCGTGATATCCAAAAAAGGTTAAATGAGTTAACGCCATATTGTGAAGATCAGCCATATCACAGAAATAATAGTGATAAATAGCTAAAACGAGAGCTTCTTTGAGATATATCGCACAAAGATAATTTAATACTTTGCCATACTAAGCGTATCAAAATAACACTGAGAGATAGGTAATCCCTATTTAAGCAAATGACGGAAATTAAAACCTCGATAAACAAATTGAAAGCTGCGACTAAATTATTGGAAACAATCAGCAGTAAGTATGACAGTGAAATCGATATGCAGTCTTTAAAAGACACGTTAACGGAAATTAACTACTCGGTAGAAGATTTAAAAACGGAAGTGAATACCACAGAAAATTCACCTATTCGTTATAACAAATAAATTTACAATCATTGGAAAAAGGCTTACCGCAAGGTAAGCCTTTTTTATTTGGCTTGTTCGTTACATTTTATTGGAGGGATAATACCTGTGGTCTGGGATTGTAATAGTAATTAACGCACCGCCCATACTTGAACTACTAATTTGTAACTGACCGCTGTGCCAAATAACTATCTTATTAACGATAGCTAAGCCTAAACCAAATCCACTTTTTGAAGTGTTGTTGTCCACTCGGTTAAATGGATTTAATACGGCTTTATGATGTTTAGCTTGAATCCCTTCACCATCGTCTTCCACGGTTAACGTTAGTTGTTTGTTGTGTGTTATCAGCGTCACCTTAACTTTTGATTTTGCATACTTAAATCCGTTAGTGATTAAATTTTGCAAACATCGTTCTATTAAATGACCATCACAATAAAAGGCATTGGCCTGGTTGCAATTAATGTCTAATGTAAGGTCTGAGTTTCGACTCAATTTGTCCGCTGTATTATGCATAAGCTGCTGTAAATCCACTTGCTCAATTTTAAGGACTTGTTTGTTTTCTAACCGTGCATAAGTCAATAATTCTGAGGTTAACTGGTCAATTTCTTCAACATCTTGCAGCATCTCGTCAGTGGTCTTTGTGATCAACTGAGGCTGCGAGTTTAAGATGGCTAAAGAAAACTTTAATCGGGCTAATGGGGTTTTAATGTCATGACTGATGGCCTGTGTCATTTGTTTCTGGCTTGATATCAATTGCTCTATCTTGCTGGCCATTAAATTAAACGAACTCACAATAGGATAAATTACAGATTGTTTTTTGATTAAGGTATTGGGAGTAAACTGACCTTGTTTAACCTGTTCCGCCATGACTTTCAGCGTGGTCAAATCTCGCCATAATATCCGGCTCCATATTAAAACAAAGACGGCTAAGATCAGATAAGAGAATATAATGATGCCATTGGCAAGTTCTGCTGAAGAATTAGACAGCTTTATCGGCCCAATTTTTAATAATTGTTGCTGCTGATGTTTTACATATAAATTTAAGTTTTGCTGATTATCAAATAAAGAGATCACACTCCCGGAGTCAATGGCGCTTGTTTGTTCTGGCTGCAAACTCATATCTTCAGCCTCTATTAGTTGAGCATCGTAAGGGATGGAATCTTGTATTTGCGAGAGGCTAAGTTGGGAAAATGCCGATGCCAGTTGTGATAAGTTATTCAGTTCATTGTCTTTGTCAGTATAAAACTGATCTTGCAGGTGTTGGTATAAAAAGCTAGAAGCGTAGTTTATAATCACTAACCCCAAACATATTGCAAAGTATAAGCTTAAAAATAAACGCAACATTTATAAGTTATCCCATGCATTAGGGCAGAACATATACCCTTTGCCCCAAACGGTAACAAGTTTGAAAGGTTTGTTACTGTCATCATTTAGCTTTTTCCTTAACCTAGAAACACGTACATCAACGGTCCTATCCAGTCCATCGTATTCGCGACCAATCATAGATTTGTGGATAGACTCTCTGCTTTGAGGTTCTCCTGCAAAACGGGCTAACAACCATAATAATTCAAACTCATGCGTGGTTAAATCTATCGTTTTATTGGCCAAACTTACTGTACGAGCTTGTTTATTGATGGTGAGTTGACCAAAGGTTAATTCATTTTGCGTAAGCTGATCTTTGTTGTTAACTTTACGTAAAATTAGATTAATTCGGGCTAATAATACATGTGGGTCTACAGGTTTAATGATGTAATCATCAGCCCCAATTTCCAGTCCCATTACATGATCGATACTGCTGTCTCTGGCCGTGAGGAATAAGATAGGGTTATTAAATTGTTGCTTGATCTCACGGCAAATCGTAAATCCATCCTTGTCCGGTAAATTAATATCTAACAGTAATAAATCGGGCTGCAGACGAGCAATTTCAGTAACTGCATGTTGCCCACTATTTAATAAACTTACCTTAAAGCTATTCTGATGTAAGAAATTTTGCACTAAGTTGGCGAGTCTTAAATCATCTTCGATTAATAAGATGTGTTTCATCAAAATATGCTCCATTGTGACCGTAACCGTCGGCGATGAGTATCACTATGAGTGTAATTAATTTTGATATTCTGTTGCGCCAGTATTACTTGGTTACCTTCTAATCTTAAGCTAAAACTGGTGTTTTTTATTATTGTTAAGGTTTCTTTATGTTGACCTTGTCGTGCATTTTTCCAGCATTTAATTAATCGCGTTTCTTGATAAACACAATAATCTGAATCGATGTTACTGCGCCAGTTAAGTTTGATTTTTAATTCGCAATTGTTTCCTAACATTTGAGTAATACATATTAATGGCCGTATCTCAAATTGCTCAATCGTAATTTCAGTTGAATTAGCTTTAGGCAAACCTTGTTCTAAAGAGAAACCATAAGGCGAAAAAAACAGTAATAAAGTGAAAGGGATGAGAATATGTTTTTGAAAATCTGATACAAAACTAAAACACATAGGTTAACCCTATAAAGCTTGTATTGATCTGATCTGATGTTATCACCGGGCTTTTGGATATTTGGGCATTCAGGTTTTGATGTTTGAAATACAACATCAAAGATAAATGTTTTGTTATCTTCCGGCTGAGATTTAGAGTGATGGCCGGGATCATAATGTGACCTGGATGGTATGGTTCTATATACGATGTTTCTAAATTTTCATCTGAGAAACCAAAATAATAGTTGGCCGAATTAGCGTCTAAGTAATCTAAGCCTAAACCTAACTTAGCTCGCCAAGGTTGTTGGCCATATAAAGCAAACTGAAAGCCCATATTCCAATTCAAATCAAATCTGTATCCATTATGCAAGTCAGAGATATCATGTAAAAGACTGAAATCAATTCTTTGATTGGACCCCAGAAAATAATTCAATTGAATGCCGCCATCCAACGAGATACGTTTTTTTCTCATTAACTCGGTAGTGACCTTTTTGGTCAGGATAAGATATTCATTGTCACTAGGCGTAATCACCTGATCACCACTTGCTGAATCTAATACGCCTTCATAATCCGGACTTGGAACTGCCTCAGAAAATTCTAAGAAGCTGTTGCTAATATGGTTGTGATTAAAATATTTAGCATACGGATTTAATTCAGTGATGACACTGACAGCCCATTGAGCTTGTTCGCTGAAGGTATAACCTAAGGTGCCATTATCAAAAAATAAATGGGTGCTGTAATAACTTATTGAAGGGGCTAAATAGAGTTTTAAATCGTCTTGACCGACGACAAACTGATCTCGTTGTCCGATACCAAAAGACAAGCTGATATTGAACTGATCTATCTTTAGATTTTCAGTGTCGTTGACTTCGTTATCAGCATAAACTGAATAACAAATACCAAAGGTGAATGTAATTATTAGGAGAAGGACTTTAGCCATTATATTTTTGTTTAATGATAACTTGGCGCTCAATTTAACACGAAGTTTTGCAATACTATAGCCGGGTTACAATTGATAACATTTGATTGCAAATCACAACAGTCTACAAAATTTATTAGAGTAAAGTTTAATGCTATCGGTTTAACTGGAATCAAAAAAATGAAAATAAAAATCTTAGTCAGCCTTTTAGTAGCAACGTTAGTCGCTTGTAATAATAATCATGTTTTAAATCATAATGACTTAAAAGAGATGGAACTGGATGGGAATAAATTAGTAAAAAGCGATGTAAATAAAACTGAATTAGTGATTAAAAATGGCGTGTTTTTATCCAGCACTCGTTCATACACTCAATACTTTTGTAATGAATGTGAAGAGCCAGTTGCAGTAGCGGAAAGTGTTTCTGCGGATAATAGTGCAACCCGATTCTCTGGCACCACCACGCAAGAAACCGGTGTGGCTGAAAGCGATCGTGTTAAGTACAACGGCAAGACTATGTATTTAGCAAGTAATAGAGATATTTATTCTGGAGGAGGAGACCAAGCTCCACACATCCGTGTTTTAGATAAGCAAAGCGATGACAGTTTGCTTGAAGTTGCCATTATTCCAACAGATAAAAATGCAAATTATCTTTCCGATTTATACCTTAATGATCAGCGTATGATGGCGATTTATTCAAAAAATAAAGTTGATGATTTAACTACCGCAGGCGGTAATAGTGTGGTTGGAATTGCGGCAGAGTCTTATTGGTATCAGCCGCAAGCGTTTGGGGTAAACATAAATGACGTAACGGATCATGCTACCCCGACAGAATTAGTGAATTACAGTATTGATGGGCACGTGCTTTCTTCAAGAAGAATTGGCAATAAAGTCTATATCGTCAGTGCATATCAGCCAGAACTTTCAACTTATTCCCGCGACTTGTCCTCTGACTATGAAATGCAATCTCTTTATCAAGACGTACTCGATACCGATATATCGGATTTATTACCTACCATCACAAAAAAAGGAAGCAGCGCTGAGTCATTGGTGGATATTGACCAATGTTATGTACCTGATTCTACCCTTGATGAAACGGGTTTTAACAAAATAACCACATTAACCACCTTTGACCTAAATGATCCTGAAACATTTAATTCAATTTGTGTCATTGCCCCATTAGATGGTTTGTATGCTTCACCAAATAATTTGTATTTGTATGGTCGAATATTCGAGCAAGAAAACAATCAATATAAAACGGTGATCCATCAATTTGCACTAAATGATGACAAGATAAGTTATGCGGCTTCAGGTTCAGTATTAGGTCACTTGGCTTGGAATAACTCACACTTAAGGTTTAGTGAACGTGATGAGTTCTTACGCGTAGTTACCTCGGACAACAATGTGTTAAATGATAATAATGATAGAGTACATAGGTTATTTGTACTTAAAAGTAATGAGCAACAGCAATTAGAAACCGTTGCCACCTTGCCGAATGATGAAAATCCAGCGCCAATAGGTAAGCCAAATGAAGACATATACGCAGTACGCTATTTTGCAGACAAAGCCTATGTTGTCACTTTTAGAAGAACCGATCCTTTATTCGTCATTGATTTATCCGAACCTACACACCCTGTTATTGCCGGTGAACTTGAAATTCCAGGGTACTCTGGTTATTTACAGCCATTAAATGACAACTTTATTTTAGGTATTGGCCAACAAATTGATCCTAATACCAATGGTTTAGTCAATGCCACTGAGCAGGAATTTACAGAAGGGGCTAAAGCAGAATTGTACGACGTATCTAACCCCAACAACCCTATTGTGGCAGCGACTTTAGTGTATGAGAACCGATCGTCCGTAGCAGAGTGGGACTACCATGCGTTAACTCAACTGAAAGTTGATGACACCAATTTTAAATTTTCATTTCCTTTATCTGGTTGGCAACGAAGTATTGCATCAAATGGTGATTTAAATTGGCAGTATTTCCAGTCTATGCAAATGGTGGAAGTTAGTTTAGATAATGGCGGAGTGCTCAATAATGTTGGTAACTTAACGACAGATTCAAATTATTATGGCAGTTGGGGAGACAGAAGTGTTATCCATAGTGATGTGTTTTATTACATCCGTGACAATTTAGTGTGGCAAACATATTGGTCTAATCCGACTAACATGACAGGTCCGTATTAAGATTATTTGATAATGTGATTAGTATTGAAGGAAAGGTAATGAGATTGCTGATAATTAGTTTATTTATAATTTTATTGCTGGGATGCAGCAGCGGTAATGATGATGAAATACATTTATCTAAATTGTATTCCAGTGACATAGAGTTAATTCAAGCAGACAAACTGACTTTTTCGGAACTTGACTTAGTTAATGAAGAACTAAATGTTAATGAAAAGTTGCTCAAGTTAGATACATTTCTATGGCGTGATTTTATGCCTGGAAATTCGTCAGATAGTTCGCTGAAAATGAGCCTGAAATTAGTTGAACAGTATTATACAAATTTTTCTGACTTTAATTTGGAGGCTGTTTATATTATTAACGGTGATGAGGTGTGGTATTCAGAGCAACTAGAGAAACAAGAATATCAAGATACTAGTTCTGAGTCTCATTATAGACTTGATGGTGGGCCTGAATGGGATACTGGCATTTTTGTTGACGTGGTAGCCGTTATTGAGTTCCAGCAACAAAGGTTTTATTTAAAAGCAACAAAGCAATTTATCGATGAGACTCATTAAGCATGAGTTTGGCGGTAAATTGAATTGTGTTTTAATTTATCTATTGGGCGTTTTTCATTTATAAGACTCGAAAAACGCCCTAATAGATTGACCATTTGATTAATCGATTGTTACTTGTGCGGCTTGCACATCTTCACTTGGGTAACAACCTAACAGCTTTAGGTATGGGGTTAATGCTCTTAGATCTCTAATTGCATTCGCAAGGTTTTTATCTTGTAAGTTAGCATGGACATCCACATAAAACATTTCTTCCCAAGGGTTACCTGTAATTGGGCGAGATTCCAATTTACACATATTCACCTTGTGTTCTTTTAACACCAATAAAGCATCCACTAACGCACCTGGTTTTTGTTCGGTAGACATAATCCACGTTGTTTTCGCTGGTATTTGTGTTGATACCGAGACTTCTTTAGGTGCTAACACAATAAATCGGCTGTAGTTTTCTTTTTGGTTAGCTAAGGCTTCGGCAATAATTTGTAAGCCATATAACCTAGCGCCTTCACCGCTGCCTAATGCAGCTAACTCACCAGAGGTATCATTTTTCACTTGTTCAAATGCGGCAGATGATGCTTCACAGTATTCTATTTCTACATCGTGGAATTGGTTTAAGTAATTACTGCACTGTGCGTAAACTTGCGGGTGGGCAAATAACTTTTTAATTTTTTCTGGTTTAGTATCAACCGCAGACACCATGCAGTGATTAACCGGGTGTGTCAGCTCGCCAACGATTGATAAATTGGTGTGTTGCAGTAAGTCATAAACCTCGTTAATACTGCCTGAAGACGTATTTTCGATTGGTAAAATACCATGGTCGGCTTTGCCTTGTTCTACCGTATCTATGATCTCATTAAAGCTGGTACAGCCTAATTGTTTTAATTCAGACGGATGTCTAGAGAAGTACTTTTGAGTCGCTAAGTCGCTATAAGAACCTTGACTACCAAGATAAGCAACACGATTAATAGGCAAGTGGCTAGAAGCTGCATTTGAGTGTTTTTGCAATAACGCTTGTTGATGTAATACCGAATCTTCAATTACCGTTTGGAAAACTTGTTTTACATAATAACCGTCAAGGCCAAGTGATTTTCCGCCATTGATCAATTCAACTAACATTTGCTCTTCACGTTTGATGTCACGAACAGGTTTATTTTGCTGAATTTTAGCTTCTGCTACTAAGTGAGAAATGCGACGACGTTTAGCCAGTAAAATCATTAACTCATTGTCTATTTCATTTATATCTTGTCTTAATTCCGATAACTCAATCACTTGTTAGCCTTAATCATTTTTACTTGCATAAAAAAACCTTCCGTGTGGAAGGTTTTAGAATTGGTTTCTTTTTAACACACCAAGTCCACCTTCCTATTTACAAAGTGTAAATAGAAAAAAGTGTCTAAATGTAAAATTTAAAAAGAAAGTATTTGTTTTCATGCATTCCAATCTATTTTTGTTTGGAATTAATGTCAATCATTTATTTGGGTAAAAACTCTAATTTAAATGCATAAATCCAGCATAAAAAGAATAATAAGACATCAATATTGATATAAATTAACCTAGTTTAAAATTTAACGCTATCTTTGGATAATAGCCATTGAATAAATTTTCTCAATTGGTATAAGTATGTTTTAGTCTAGGTTAAACATAGTTTGACGGTAACTATCATATTCCGAATAGGGCACATCATTTGTGAGCGTATTAAGTTCAAGAAGCATCATCTTTAAAATTACTTTCATTATTGTGACCAGCTTATGTATTTTTATGTTGTTAGCCGCAACTCTTTATTTTAAAAATGAAAAAAAGATATCTACTCAGTTAGTTACTAATAATTTACTCAAACAGTCAGAATACATAGCAAGATTGTTTGATAATCAATTACACAATCATCAACAAAACACGCAAGTTTTAGGTTCTTTATTCGAAGAATTATTGTCATCAGAACACAATTTAAGCATTGAACAAAGTTGGCAAATTGTTTTACCTTTAATCAGTAATAATGTAGTCATCAGTTTTATGACCAATGGCCTTGATGTGCGACACAGTGCCCCCGAAAATTGGCAGATATCCAATGACATTCGACGTAAACAAAAAGAATTCATGAGATCAAATATCTGCGGATGAGCCAAGTCTTGAACAAGGAACATGGAGTTCGTTATTTTTTGAACCTCTAGTTAAACAGTGGTTATCATTCTATATGTCACCGATAGCGGTGGATGGTAAATCAGTAGGTATCTTTGCCAGTGCAATTAATGTCGATAATGTCATTAATGAACTTCGGAACAAATTAAAAGAGTCTCAAAATGGTTCAGAAATATTCATTTATGACGCTAGCGGCAATTTAGTATTTCATCCTGATTATGGTTCACGTTTAATTCGTCAAAATGACAACTTACACTTATTACAACGGACTAACTCAATTGTACGTTCATCAATCGTTGATTTTATTACCCTTGATAAACAAAGTGGAGAGATCTATCAGTTCACAGATTGGGGTAATAAAGTTTTTGCCGTTGTGCAAGATATTCCTCTAAATGACTGGACCGTGGTTAGTTATGTTCCTGAAAAAGTGATGTTGCAACATGCCAATCAACAGTTGATGAAGATGTTATCAATCATAGCCATATTACTTACCATCTTGTTCTTTATGACTATTTGGTTAACTAGACGTTATGTATCAATACGTTTAAGACAAACCGCAAACTTAATAACCCGAGCGAGTAACGGCCATCTAGACTTACGCCAACACATCAATGGTGAAGATGAAATTGCACAAGTTAACGATAAACTAAATCATTTGTTTGATCGTTTTAGTAGCCGTTTAGAAGGTAAACGAATTGCCATAGAACAATTAAAATTAGAAGTTGAAGAGAACCGGGCATTAGCTCAAGCAGTTAGTTATTCAGACAATGCAGTTCTTATTTTAGAGTTGGATTTCACCATTGGTTTTGTCGACAGTAAGTCGTTAAAGCTATTAAATTGTGACCGAGATATCGTGTTAGGTTCTCGTTTTTTCAGTCACATTCATAACCTGATGGCATTTATTCCAGAGCAGATAGTCAATGATATTAGACGAAAACAAAGTTGGCATGGGGAACTGGTGTTAAAGGAGTTTGGCTCTGAAAACCAAGTTTGGGTCAATACCACAATAACACCAATGAGAGATGATAACGGACACGTAACTAAGTATGTAGTGTCGTTACAAGATATATCGTTTATCAAAGACAGCCAAAGCAAAATTGAAAAGTTAGCTTACACCGACGAATTAACTAATTTAGCTAACCGTAGCTTTTTTGTTGCCCAGTTAGAAAAATTTGTAGAGATGAATAAACGCGGCCACTTTAACTTTGCCTTATTACACTTTGATATTGATGACTTTAAACGCGTTAATGATAAATATGGTTATGAAGGCGGCGACTCAATCCTAACTCAACTAGGTCAACGTTTAACCGAACGCTTACGCCGAGAAGATGTTGTGGCTCGTATGGGCGGTGATGAATTTGCGCTTATTATAGGCATGGGTGACTCTGAACAAAGTATTTTGAATACGGCAACCACCATTCTCAATTTAGTTGCGGAGCCATTTAAGATTAAAGATCAAAGCGTGCAAATAAACACAAGTATAGGTATCACGCTGTCTAATGATGACGTTAAAGATGCAGAGATATTATTACAGCATGCAGATCTGGCGATGTTTGAAGCCAAAAATAATGGTAAGAACACGTTTAACTTTTTTACTCAAGAATTAAATGACACAGTCAAAGAGCGTTTAGATATTGAACTGGCACTAACTAAGGCGTTAAGCCAAGATAAGTTGGAATTATATTATCAGCCCAAAGTTGACTTTCATAAACAACAACTTGTTGGTTATGAAGCCTTATTACGCTGGATGGATGACGATTTAGGTTTTGTATCGCCGGCTAAATTTATTCCCATCGCTGAACAAAGCCATTTGATATTAGAGATCAGTGACTGGGTAATGGAAAACGCCATTAAGTTTGTCAGCAGTTTAGATAACAAAGTCCCTGTGTCTATTAATATTAGCGCACGTCAGTTTGAGTCAGGAACCTGCAGTGAAACCATAGAGTTACTGATCAAAAAATATAATGTTGATCCAAACCTGGTTGAATTGGAAATAACGGAATCGTATCTGATGGCGGATGTTGAAGATGCCATTTTGCAGTTACACGAAATGAAACAAATTGGTGTTCAGATCTCCATTGATGACTTTGGTACTGGTTATTCGTCTCTGAGTTATTTAAAACGTTTCCCTGTCAATACCCTTAAGATTGATAGGTCATTTATCCAAGATATACCGCATGATGTTAATGATGTTGAGATCACCGGCGCTATCATCGCCATGGCCAAAAAATTAGGATTGGAAGTCATAGCCGAAGGGGCTGAAACAAAAGAACAAATAGACTTTTTACAATTAAACGAATGTTACTTAGTACAAGGGTATTTCTACAGTAAACCATTACCTGAACACGCCGCACGTCAATGGCAATTTACGAATTTGAAATAGACAGCTAAAGCCAGTAGTCGTCTAATTCCAGAGACGTTAAGCCTGTGTACCATAACCAGTTAAAAGCTGGAAGAATAGCGTCGCTACTAACCTATTGGAACGTGAGTTAACTTCGCTATTCACTGTCACAAAACTTCTAAACAATATGAGTATCAGGAAAGTTATGTGCTAGCGTAACTAGTTCATTGAGAATAACTAACGCTTTACTTTAAAGGACAAGGATTGTTTTACAACAGGCCACTCAGATTCAATTATGGAAAACACCACAGTATCCCTTATTGTGCCGTCTAACCCTATCTGGTGATTACGTAATACGGCATCTTGTTTGGCACCAAGTCCTGCAATCGCTGCTCTTGATTTTACATTATGCCAATGGGTCCTAAATTCAACCGCAATGCAATTTAATTGCTCAAAAGCCAGTTGTAATAACAATAGTTTACATTGACGATTCACTGCGGTTCGCTGGACACGTTTGGCGTACCAAGTGTAGCCGATTTCAACTCGTTTATGTTGTTCAACGGCATTACAAATACGTGTGCAACCAACAACGGTTTGTGTTGCATTCTCAATGATGACAAAGGGTAAAGCAGTGCCATCTTGTTGCTGCTGTAATGCTTTTTCAATATACCTGTGCACCGTGTCGGCTGAGGGGACGGAAGTATACCATAAGTTCCATAATTCACCGTCAGAGGCGGCCTCTACTAATGCCTCAGCATGTTCTAGGCGTAATGGCACCATAGATACTAAATCACTGGTTAATGTGGTCTCAACTAGCCATGGTGTAGTCATAACACACTCCTATCCATTTAACGGTGGTAAATTACTGTCGCTCTGTTTTTTGGTAGTAGAGTTAAACATTTTAAACGCATTCCAAAAGGCTTTACCAGACCACTCGGTATTATGTTTTGAATATTGGCTGTTTTGTAATATTGAAATTTGTTGCTGTAATTCAGGATTAACCAATGGCATTAACGCCGATAAGGTTAATACTGGTTGAGTAAATTCGACTTTTGCCCATTTTAATAATTCGGCGCGCACCATATTCGCTTGGTTGTTCAAACACGCTTGTTTTAATACCGATTTATCATAAGTCACTTTGCTATTAGGTGACTGAGATTGTTTATTTTGTTTACGGCGTAATAAGCTGGATAGCAACCAAATTAATGAGGTGAATATCCATAATGCCCAACCGGCCCACATTAATAGGGTGTTATAAGAACCGGTAGGGAGATTACTGCTGTCGTTGTCTGAATGAGTTGAATCAGAAGGCAGATCACAAGTTTGTTCACCTATAGCCGTTGATTCTATGATAGGTGTTTGTAAATTGGTCATCGGTGCCGCTTGAGCATTTGTTGATGGAACAATGTTCATTGTTTTAGCTGGAATTGTGGCAACTTCTTCACGCTTTGTTTTGGTATTAAACCAATTTACGGAGACTTCAGGTAAAACAAACTCACCAGCTTTTGTGGCAACTATGGCTTCTGTACTTACCCGTTGCGACACGATGGCATTTTGACGAACTTCCGAATGCGACTCAGATTGATCTGGGTACGTTTTAAATGAGTCAGGGTAATTACCAATAACTTCTGGCAACTGCTCTTCGTTTACGTTTAACGCGGTTAACGTGAAGGTTCGAGTGATAGGTTCACCCACTTCATAACTGTCTTGGTTTGGCTGCCATTCTTCGTTTAACATCACTAAGTCACTTGGTAACCAAGTGCCAGAATATTGTTTTGGAATCGATGAAACATTTATCTCTATATCACTGCCAATACTTGTCACTGGTTTAGTTCCGCCAAAGTTACTAAACGTAGAACGTCGACGACCTGTGCTAATTTCACCATTAAAAGCCGGTGAACTAATGGTAAATGTGCCACTTGATTGCGGCGTTACAGTGTAAATACGCTCAATCACACGATAACGAACCCCCATAATAATTTCGCTGGAGTCCTTGTCTTTACCGTGCTGTTTGATAAACGCTTGATCCAAAATAGGATCGCTTAACGTACCGCTTTGTAAATCTACATTTGGCGCAAAGTATAAACGTGTTACTAGCTTGACGGTTTGCTGTAGATATAAGTCGGTTTGTTCAATTATGTTTTTTAAGAAAATAGTTTGATTGTTTTGACCTGCTGCGGCGTTGGACTGCACTACAGAGACGGTAATAGGCTGACTTGAAACTCCATCAATAGTGAGAGAAGGTATAGTATAATTGCCTTCTTTTCTTGCTAATAACACGACATTCCAGCTAGTGGTTTTTGAAATACTGCCATTAATGATCTGCGTTGAAGAACTCGTTGCTGTTCGACCCACCACTAAACCAGATTGTCTAAGCGGGGTTAAGTCAAGATCATTACCGTCCAGAGAGTCATTTGCCACAACTTCTAAGACAAAGGATTCGTTAACCATAACAGGGTTTCTATCTACTGTGACGGAGACATTCGTTGTTGCATTCACTGTTGCAGAAATTAATAAAAAACCAATGATTGAAATACGAGTAAACATGTTAATAATCGTCATAAATTGAGTGCATACTTTTGAATAATTAAGGTCTGATTGAAAAAGGGCTACCATGACTTAGTTGCTCCTCTTGGCGAACGAGCATTTTGCTGACGTTTTTTGCTTTCTAATATCATTTTATTTCTTAATAACGTTGCGGGATCATCTGATACTTTTCGTAACAGTTGTTCTATTTTTTGTTGTTGTTCTTTATCTTCAATTTGTTCTTGGCTCATTTGTGCCTGTGTCGCTTGAGCTTCTTGTTCGGTTTGCTCATCTTTCGTTTCTTCAGCATCACTCGCGTTCTGTGATTCTTCTTCTGTTTCTTGTTTAGAAAGCTCTTGACCTGACTTTTGTTGTTCAGGCGTTTCTTGGCTTTCAGATGGCGTTGGCTCAGGTTGTTGATCTGATTGAGAATCTGAACTATTAGAATCTTCGGCGTTAGCATTCTCTTTATCAGACTCTTGTTGCTGTGAGTTTTGTTGCGACTCTTGATCTGAGTCTTTCTCTGAATCTTGCTGCTCTTGTGAATCTTGTTCTTGACCGCCTTCCTGATCTTTATCTTGCTGTCCGTCCTGATTTTGTTGATCACCATCTTGTTTTTGTTGCTGCTTAATTTGTTCTAACAAGGCACGATTAGCCATGACTTTTTCATCATTAGGGTTAAGTTTAAGTGACTCATCATAGGCTTTAATAGCATCATCTATTTTATTTAAATTGGCTAATGCATTGCCTTGGTTATATAAACCTGTGGCTGAGTTGTTTTGTTTAAAATAATCAAGGGCGGTTTGATAGTCACCAGCCTTATAAGCCGAAGCGCCTTTCCACTGAGTGTTTTCAAATGATTCTAGTGCTTGGTCAAACTGTTGTTGATTAAATAACTCGGCACCAACTTGATCTTGTGTTTTGAACGCGTAATCCGTCCAAGAAGGGTGGGGAGTAATAGCAGCGGTCTTATCTACTTTGGCTTGTCCGTTGTCGGCCGCAATAGCTTTATTTGGCGTAAAGCTAAAAGGTAAAATCAACATCATTAAGAAAGTGGCACCTTTACGGAAAAAGGTAAGCACTAATGGTAAAATTAATAAAATGATGTATGGCCCAAATTCTTGCCAATCATCACCTGTTAAGGAGTTATCCTCGTTTGTCTCGCTATCATCTTGATTTTGTTTCTCCCTAGGGCGTGAAACCGTTGCCGCTAATAAGGTTCTGATATCAGCGTCGGTTGCCGTGGAATTAACAAAAACACCATTACTAATGTTACTAAAATTCATCAACACACGATTATTTAGTTTAGGGATTACGATGCTGCCTAAATGATCTTTTAATAAACTGTTATCCAACATTTTTATCGGCGCACCGTCTGCAGTACCCACAGTCATGATATTTACTCGATAAGGCGTTTGCTCTGAAAAAGAGGTTAAGTCTGGTAAATCTTCATCATCCACCCCATCGGTGATCCAATAAATGTCCCCCGTTGGGTATCCGGCTTGTTGCAATAATTCACTTGCTTTGGTTAGACCTAATAGAGGGTAACTGCCTTGTACTGGCATGATTTCAGGTTTTAAACTTGGGATTAAAGCCGTTATATTTCGGGTGTCAGGCGTTAATGGTGAAATAGTAAATGCATCACCGGCATAAGCAACCAAAGCTACTTCACCGTCAGTGATAGCATTAGCTAAGTCGATGGCTTTAAATCTTGCTTTAGATAAACGATTGGGTTTGATGTCTGTGGCGCGCATGGACATTGACATGTCCAATACAATGACACTGGCACGTTTAACTTGGAATACAGGTTTTTCTATTTTATCCCATGTCGGCCCGGCCAAAGCGATAACGGCTAATAACCAAATAAAAGGCACAAAGGTTCTTTTTTGTTTTACTTTATTATTTTTGTTATTGCCTAACATGGCATTGGCTAGATGTGGAGGGATCACTTGATGCCACTGAGTCGTTGTTACTACTTTAAGTTTTAATATCCAAAAAATGATCAAGGGAATTAATACCCAAAACCAGTCCGGTCGTAAAAAATGAAATTGTGAAAATTGAGCTAAAAAATTCGTCATGGCCAATTAACTCTTTTGGTTTGATGGAGCGAATTTATTACGTAAATTACTCCATTTTAATGTGCGCTGTATAAGTGGGAAATATACAGCTAAAACGGATAAAAATAATGCAACACTTAACGGATAGAAAAACAATGATTGCATAGGCCTTAGCTGAATAGGGTCATCTTCAATGGGTTCAAGTTTATCTAATATTTCATATATTTGTTGTAAACCTTGGGTGTCTCTGGCTCTGAAATATTGTCCGCCGGTTTGTTTGGCGATATCACTCAATAATGCTTCGTCTAAGTCAGCGGACGGGTTTACTTTACGATTACCAAAAAAACTGCGTACTAACATTTCATCAGCTCCAACCCCTATGGTATAGACCTTAACGCCAGCGGCTACTGCTATTTCTAATGCTTCTTGGGGCTGAATATTGCCAGCAGTATTTTGTCCGTCGGTTAGTAATATTAAAATACGATTTGAGTCTTTTTTATCATTAAAGCGTTTTGCGGCTAAACCAAGTGCATCGCCTATGGCGGTTTTCTCACCCACTAAACCTAATACTGCTTCATCTAACATTTGGCGTACGGTTTTTCTGTCATAAGTTAATGGGGTTTGCACATAGGCTGTGTCGGCAAATAGAATTAAACCAAGGCGGTCACCCACTCGACGTTCAATAAAGTCATTAAGTACGTACTTAAGCATGACTAAACGATTAACTTTTTGATTGCCAATCATCATGTCTTCATATTGCATTGAACCTGACAAGTCCACCGCTAACATTAGCTCACGGCCTTCTTGTGGAATGGTCACCGGCTCCCCTAACCATTGTGGTCTAGCAGCAGCCAACACTAGCGCTATCCAGATTAATAAAGCAAACCAAGGAAATCCCCGTTTTATTTCAGACTGAGAAGGTGTGCCAATAAAATCAAACGTAGGTAAAAATAATGCAGTAGATTCTTGTTTTTTTACCGCAGGTAATAATCGAATAATAAAAGGAGCAATTAATAAGGTTAACAACCAAGGCCAAGCAAAACTAAACATTTTGTTCTCCTTGTGATATTGATTTTAATGCCTGTTTACTCAAAGGTAAGCTTTTATTAATCCAGTTTTTACTTTGTTTTAAATATTCACTGGCTTGTTCAGAACTGCAATTTGCTTGATACGCGAGTTGGACAAATTCAGAGTTTATTTGAGCATTTTTATGACCGTGTGTATTAAGCCAAGTAGTCCATTTTTCGCCGTTGAGATTGGCAACTAGATCTCGCTCGCAATAAGCCAATACCACACGTTTCAAAATACTATTAATGGTTTGTACTGCTACAAGTGGGTTTTGTTTTGGACTTACTTGATTTAATAATTTAAGCGCTTGTTTTTTTGCTTTACGTTGTTGAATAAAACGATAAACCGAAATACAAATAAACACGAGTAGTAGAAGTGACAATATAATCACAACCCACCACCCCCAAGCTAATGGCCAATGACCAACTTGTTGTGGTGTTTGTATGTCTTGTAGTTGAGAAAGTAAATCAGGTTGCATAATTAAAGTTGCTCACTTAATGGCATTCCAGCAGAGATAGATAACCATTTAATGTTGTAATCTAACAGGGCATTTTTTTTAGACGCAAAATGTTGTTTAGCTTTTAATTTATATTCAGCTAATTGCGCAGTGTTATTCACTATTTTAGTTTCGTTACCATCTGTTACGGGCATTAAGCCAGACATAGCCGATGGCAAAGTTTGCTCGATAGGATCGTTGACCCAACAAGCCACCACTTCACAATGTTTTTGCAATTGATATAAGTGTTGCAATGCATCATTAGTTAAATGCTGAAGATCACTAATTAAATAGACTAAACTGCCAGGATGGGCGACACGTCGTAAATGTGCACAGGCTTCAATAAACTTTTTCTCTTGAGTTTGTTTATCAAGCTCATTGATTGTCACTTCTTGCTGCATAGGCAAGTCATTATGATTGTCTTTTAAAGCTTTTAACCAATGTAACACTGCTTGTTGACGACTTCTTGGCTTGGCCTCAAAAAGGTTGTTTTCTGATAATATCAATCCACCAATTTTGTCACCACGCTGCTTAGCGGTCCATGCTATCAAAGCACTTAAATGACAAGCTTGAACCGATTTAAACAATAATTGGCTGCCAAAACGCATAGACGGTAATAAGTCGCAAAACACAAAAACAGGGCGGTCTTTTTCTTCACGAAAAATTTTAGTATGGGTCTTACCCGTACGTGCGGTAACGCGCCAATCAATTGTACGTACATCGTCGCCGGGTTGATAATGACGTGCTTCGTCAAACTCCATGCCTCGACCTTTCGTTTTGGCTAAGTATTGGCCAGACATTTGATGTTTAACTTTACTGTTGGGTTTGTTTGATAACAAATGAGTAAAGTTTCGATACATCAATAATTCGTCAAAGCTAATATCAACACCTGATAAATTATGGCGATGAAGCCACTCTAAACCAGTTTGCAATTGTATTGCAGCAGAGTCAGTCATAATGTTACTTAATATCCTGTAATGCTCTGTATTATGGAACGGCAACCAATTCAAGAATACGACTAAGTATTTGATCTGCTGTAACGCCTGCGGCTTCCGCTTCGTAACTTAATAAAATACGATGGCGTAAGCAGTTAAAAAATACAGTTTGAATATCATCAGGGGTTACGAAATCGCGACCATCTAACCAAGCCGTTGCTCTTGCGCATTTATCTAATGAGATTGTGGCACGCGGGGAAGCACCAAATGCAATATGTTTTTTAAGCTCAGGATCAAACTGTTCTGGTTGACGGGTCGCGATGATCAACTGCACTAAATATTGTTCTAACTCAGTCGACAAATGAATTGAAAGAATATCTTTTCGGGCTGCGAATATATCAGCCTGAGTTAATGGTTCCGGCTTTTCTACCGGTTGCTGCAATGCTTCACCACGAGTTAATCTTAAAATTTCTATTTCCGTTTCAGCGCCCGGATAATCAACATTTAAATGCATTAAAAAGCGGTCAAGTTGCGCTTCTGGTAACGGGTAAGTCCCTTCTTGTTCAAGCGGGTTCTGGGTTGCCATAACAAGAAATAATTCAGGTAAAGGATAGGTTGTTTTACCAACCGTTACTTGTCTTTCTGCCATAGCTTCTAATAAAGCGGATTGCACTTTAGCCGGTGCACGGTTGATTTCATCGGCCAAAACTAGATTGTGAAATAATGGTCCACTTTCAAATTTAAACTCACCCGTTTCCGGACGGTAAATGTCGGTACCGGTTAAATCGGCTGGCAGTAAATCAGGGGTAAATTGAACGCGGTGGAAGTCACCTTCTAAACCATTAGCTAATGCATTGATTGCTCGGGTTTTTGCTAGTCCTGGAGGACCTTCAACTAATAAATGTCCATCAGCTAACAGTGCAACTAAAATACCTTTGGTGAAGTCCGGTTGACCGATCACCTGTGAATCTAAATATTGTTTTAATTGGTTAAAACGGGTTACTGACATGTTTTACATTCCTGAGCTATGAATCTGAGCTATATATAAGTGACTTAAAGGTTAATCGTCACTAAATCGATATCTATGATAATCATAGATATATAAGGTTCCCCAAGCAGAAAACAAGTGACGAAAAATCAAACGATGATATTTTAAACAATTGTTTCATACTCCTTAATTCTTGTGTTAGGAGACAGTTGTAACAAGATGTTTGCGCACTTTTAACGTTTGGCTAATCTGCAGTTAATTTTGCGCATTAGTTGCGATTTTAAATGTAAGTAAAGAGACAACTAAAAATATTGGTTTTAATTCTATATAGATATGGTTATTATCACTGGGTTACTATCAGGTCAGACCAGAGGGTCTGAGATAATTTGTTCGGTTATGTTATGAACAACTACACTTGGACAAATAATAATTTATACAGGGTAAAATAATGACAGCTAATAAACTTCAAACTAGAAATGGTGATCGTATCGCGGTTGTTGCCGGATTACGTACTCCTTTTGCTAAACAAGCAACGGCTTATCATGGAGTGCCAGCTCTTGATTTAGGTAAGATGGTTGTTTCTGAAATGTTACAACGTTCAGAATTAGATCCATTAGAAATAGAACAGTTAGTTTATGGCCAAGTTGTTCAATACCCGTCAGCGCCTAACATAGCACGTGAAATCGTTTTAGGCACAGGAATGAATGTGCATACTGATGCTTATTCAGTATCGCGTGCATGTGCTACAAGTTTTCAGTCTACCGTAAATATCTGTGAATCTATCATGGCAGGCCACATATCTGTGGGAGTTGCCGGTGGTGCCGATTCATCTTCTGTCTTACCTATTGGTGTAAGTAAAAAATTAGGCAGAGCCCTTGTTGATTTAAATAAAGCGAGAAGCCTAGGCCAGCGTTGGAATATTATTAAGAAGTTAGGCTTTAAGGACTTAATGCCGGTTCCTCCTGCCGTTGCTGAGTACTCAACGAACCTAAGCATGGGTCAAACGGCCGAGCAAATGGCTAAAACCCATAATATCAGCCGTGCCGATCAAGACGCATTAGCGCATCGCTCACATTCATTGGCAACTAAAGCTTGGGAAAGTGGCATCTTTAAAGATGAAGTTATGACTGCACATCCTGAACCGTTTAAAGGGTTTATAGATATGGATAATACGGTTCGTACTAACTCTACCGCGGATGGTTACAGCAAGTTACGTCCAGTATTCGATCGTAAACATGGTACGGTAACGGCAGCAAATTCAACAGCATTAACAGATGGTGCATCAGCAATATTATTGATGAGTGAAAGCAAAGCAAAAGCGTTAGGTTATGAACCTTTAGGTTATATCAGAAGCTTTGGTTTTGCAGCAATTGACGTGTGGGAAGACATGTTAATGGGACCGTCGTATGCAACGCCAATTGCACTAAAACGTGCGGGCATGAATTTAGCTGATTTAGATTTAATAGAAATGCATGAAGCATTTGCTGCGCAAACATTGGCGAATATGAAAATGTTTAGCAGTAAGAAGTTTGCTCAAGAGCAATTAGGTCAAGACAAAGCCATTGGTGAAATTGACATGGCTAAATTTAACGTTAACGGTGGTTCACTTGCATATGGTCACCCATTTGCCGCAACTGGTACACGTTTAGTGACGCAAACTATTAATGAACTGCGTCGTCGTGGTGGTGGTGTTGGTCTAACAACCGCTTGTGCCGCTGGTGGTTTAGGTGCATCTATGATTGTTGAAGTTGACGGATAATCTAAGCCTCGATTAAAAGTAAAACGATTCAGTCTAATTTTAAGAGAGCCGAAAGGAAACTCAAATGACTCAAGATATTAAAAACGCATCAGCGTTTAGTTTAGAAATAAAAGAAAATGGCATAGGCGTGATCAGCATCGATGTTGCTGATGAATCAATGAATGTATTAAAAGCCGAATTTGCCGAGCAAGTAACCGACGTTTTAGATCAAGTTGAAGCCAATAAAGAGGTTGTTGGTTTAGTCCTTATATCTGGTAAAGACAACTCATTTGTAGCTGGTGCTGACGTGGCTATGTTAGATAGCTGTGAAACTGCAGATCAAGTTAAAGAAATTGCTCAGTTGGGGCAAAAGTTATTTGACCGTATTCAAAATATGTCGATTCCTGTGATTGCTGCGATAAACGGTCCCGCTTTGGGCGGAGGTTTAGAGTTGGCAATGGCGTGTCATGGCCGAGTTGTTTCTGATAGCGACAAAACCGTATTAGGTTTGCCTGAAGTTCAACTAGGTTTGTTACCAGGGTCTGGTGGCACACAACGTTTACCTAAGTTAGTAGGTTTACAAAAAGCTTTAGACATGATGTTAGCGGGCAAACAATTAAGAGCAAAACAAGCGGTTAAAGCTGGTTTGGCTAATGAAATTGTTCCAAATAGCATACTCCTTAATACTGCAATTGAAATGGCGTTAAAAGGCAAACCAGTTGTTAAAAAGAAAAAACAACCACTTGTTACTCGTTTGTTAGAAAACAACCCGTTTGGTCGCAAGGTCTTGTTTGATCAAGCTGGCAAGCAGGTGATGCGTTTAACAAAAGGTAATTATCCTGCTCCATTTAAGATTATCGAGTGTATTCGCACAGGCGTAGAAATGGGTTATGCAAAAGGGCTTGAAATTGAAGCTCAGCGTTTCTCAGAACTTTGCATGACTCCAGAATCAAAGGCATTACGTGGTTTATTCTTTGCTACAACAGCAATGAAAAAAGAAAACGGTGTAGAAGGGGTTGAACCCGCTAAAGTTAAAAAAGCCGGTATTTTAGGTGGCGGCTTAATGGGTGGCGGTATTGCATTTGTTACGACGACCAAAGCTGGCATCCCTGCTCGTATTAAAGATATTGCTCATGAAGGTATCCGTAACGCGTTTAAATATAGCTACGATATTTTAAGTAAAAAAGTTAAACGCCGTTTTATGCAACACTCTCAAATGCAAAAGCAGCTATCTATGTTGTCTGCAGGGACTGATTTTGTTGGTTTTAAAGATGCGGATATTATTGTTGAAGCGGTATTTGAAGATTTATCACTTAAACAACGAATGGTTGCTGACATAGAAGAAAACTGTAATGACAAGACTATATTTGCGTCAAATACATCTTCATTACCAATTCGCGATATTGCCGCTAATGCAGCACGTCCTGAGAATGTCATTGGATTACATTACTTCTCACCAGTCGACAAAATGCCATTAGTGGAAGTTATTGCTACCGATAAAACGTCTGACGAGACTATTTCAACAACTGTTGAATTTGCTCGTCGTCAAGGTAAGACGCCGATTGTAGTAAAAGACGAAGCTGGATTTTTTGTTAACCGCGTTTTAGGTCTATACATGAATGAAGCGGCTCAAGTTGCAATGGAAGGTGAGCCAATTGAGAAAATAGACAAAGCATTAACTAAGTTTGGTTTCCCTGTTGGACCTATGACGTTATTGGATGAAGTGGGTATTGATGTTGGTTCTAAAGTATCTGCGATTCTGTTTGATGCATTTGGTGAACGTTTTACCGTTCCATCGGCAATGGAAAAATTAATTGCTGATGATCGTAAAGGCAAGAAAAACCAAAAAGGTTTTTATAAATATGGTAAAGCTGCACAACCAAGCTTAATGGACAAATTAAGGTTTTCTGGTAAAGGCAAACAAGTTGATGAGTCGGTTTACTCGGTGTTAGGTGTGACGCCTAAAGGCAGTTTGTCATCGGATAAAATTGCAGAACGTTGTGTTGTCCAATTACTAAATGAAGCAGCGCGTTGTTTAGATGCTGGTATTGTTCGTAATGCGAGAGACGGGGATATCGGCATGATATTTGGTACTGGTTATCCTCCGTTCCAAGGTGGTCCATTCCGCTATATGGACAGCTTAGGAATAGATAATTTAGTTGAGATATTAAACGGTTATAAAGAGTTACATGGCTCGCGTTTTGAACCGGCTGAAATATTAGTTTCAATGGCTAAAGACGGTAAAATGTTCTACTAGAACAGCATTGTCTTCGAAAAACAAACGCACTCAAGAGTGTAATGCCAGTCAGTTAAGAAAATTAATATGATCAGTTGACCGATCTTTTGGGGCTGTCAGAATCCAGTGATAATATGTCACTGGATTTTTTTATGCCTTTTTTCCAACAACTCGAAGATATGTCATCCTTTTTAGATGACGTGCACACATTAGATAAACTTAAAAATGTTTTAGACCCAACTATTTTAGAGCAAGCGTTCGAGCATGTTGGGATCGCGACGGTCCGCAGGAGAAGATTACCACTGGATGCCGTGATGTGGTCTGTCATAGGCATGAGTTTATTTCGTAATGAAACCGTTTGGGATATTGCGAGCCGACTTGATATCTCCCTACCTGGAAAAAATAAATTGGTTGCACCTAGTGCCTTAGTACAAGCCCGCCAACGGTTAGGTTATGAAGCTGTTCAACATACGTTTCAATTATTAGCTCAAAAAACGTTTACAACCCAAGCATTTGAGCAATGGTGTGGATTAAACTTACTTGCCGTTGATGGCGTGAGTTTCCGAACTCAAGACAACGAAGAAAACCGCAATGAATTTGGTAGTGACAGGAACCAACATGGCGAAGGTAGTTACCCACAAATAAGAATGTGTAGTCTGATGGAAGTATCGAGTCATCTACTATTGGATAGCTGCTTTGATGCTCGACGTGTAGGCGAAATGAGTTTAGCTCAAGGGCTATTGCCCTCGGTCCCCGACGATTCATTGACCCTATTTGCCCGAGGTTATTTTTCATTGGGGTTATTACACGAATGGAGAAAACGGGGCACCAATATCCATTGGATGCTCCCAGCCAAAAAGGACTTACAATATCAGGTCGAACGTAACATTAGCGACAACGACAAAATAGTTACGCTATTTACAACCCCTCAAGCCAGAAAGAAATTTACTGAGTTGCCAGAGCAAATTACTGCACGGCTAATCACTTATAAGATTGATGGTAAAAGCTACCGAGTGCTTAGTTCATTAACAGACCTAATGCGCTATCCGTATGACGAATTAACCGAAGTTTATACTCAACGTTGGGAAATTGAGCTAGGATTTCGAGAAATGAAACAAGGCTTACATCAATCTAAGTACGCATTACGAAGTAAAAAACCAGACATGGTAAGCCAAGAACTATGGGGGATGTTGCTAGCCTATAACTTAATACGGATAGTCATGATAGATGCGATTAAGGAGGATGAAGAGCTGACACCTATTCAGCTTAGCTTTAGCCTAAGTTTGCGTCATATCATTGCTTTCTTGATAACGACACCACTCCAAAGTGCAAGTAAGTTACCCATGCACTATGAAGAATTACTTCATACTCTAAGAATGTTCATATTGCCAAATAGGCTACCCGATAGGAAGTACCCAAGAGTGGTTAGAAAGAAGCCACAAAAGTATCCATATAAAAGAAAAATGCCAGTCAGTTCTTAACTGACTGGCATTACACTCAAGAGTGCGTTTTTTTTATGCTTGTTTGTCTGGATATCGTTTACAGTAGATTACTGTTGGCAACTTTGGCAGATACCCTTTAATTCCAGCTGACTTGTACTTAGTTTAAATCCGGTTTTCTCAACACTGGCCGTTAATTCACTCATTACTGATTTTTTAACACTAATTTCAGAAACTGAATTACATATCTCACAGATTAAAAACTGAGGGACGTCGTGGCTATGTGAACAAGTAATGTGTGAACAGGCTATGTATTTATTTGCCGATGTGAGTTTATGGACTAAAGAGTGCTCAGCAAGAAAATCCAAAATTCGATAGACTGACATCGCAGGAATACTTTGTTCAAATATATCTCTGTATTGCTCAGCTAGTTCATATGCGGACATAGCTTCACTTGCTTGGATTAACGCCGATAAAACATGTTCGCGTTTGGTGGTTAATTTGACACTATTCTCACTGCAAATTTGATGTGCATGTTTAATGATGTCTTCAAGTAATATATCTTCAACCACAAATGATCCAACTAATGAATAAGAGCTTTATTGTAGTGAATACTCGCTTTGAGGTAAATATCAAAATTGAATAATCTAAATTAGTGTTAATTAATTCTATTTAGTTGAAATTTTGAGTCAGATATAAGCTAAACTTATCAATAATATAATCAGGAATAGTTTTATTGTTATGGACTATAATAAACCGAATGGCACAACGAGACGTTAACATAATTTCAATCACTCAATCTCCTATCTATAGAAACCTATTAAAATGGTTTTTGGTTTTATCTATCCTGCCTCTGGTGATCATTACAGCCGTAAATTATTACCAATCAAATACGCACCTTGAAAAAATCGCACTAGAAGAAGCTACACTTATCGGGGAAAGCCGTAAGCGATATTATAATAATTGGTTTCAATCTCGTTTTGATGATTTAGAAGAGCTTTCCGTTTCTCCAGTCACCTTAAAAGTATTAACTACTCTTGAACAAGCATTTGATAAATATAATGGTGATACTAAACAATTTGTTGAATCCAATGTTTGGAATGAGGTCAATGTTCATTCGGCACATGAATTGGCGTTAGCTAGTCTAACCCATGATTTCACACATGATATTTTTATCATAGATAACGAGGCTAATATCCTCTTTAGCATGGCGAAGGAAGATGATCTTGGAACCAGTTTAAAGGTTGGAAAATATAAAAATACCTTATTTGCCCAATCAGTTTTGGATACCTTGGATACTGGATATGAAGTATTTTCCGATTTAGAACGTTACCCCCCTCTGATGGATTGATATCTGCATTTCTCACTGCACCTATTTTATTAGATAATCAAATTAAGGGGGTCGTTGCAGTTCAAATTAAATTAGACACGATTCATAATGAGTTAAATTTATTAAACAAAAAACAACCATCTCTGACTCAATATATTTTAGGGATGGACGGTAAGTTAAGAAGCAGTTTAACGGTTGATTCTAAAGACGTATTAACGTTAATATCAAACTCCAGCTTATTCACTAAGTTTCAGAATAATCCTAGTCTTCAAGGTCGCACCAGCAAAGAATATATTAATAGTTTTGGTGATGTTGTCGTTGGCCATATTGTTCCCATTAATATCGCTAACGTGACTTGGCTTCATGTCACTGAAATTAAAAGGACCGAAGCCCTTAAACACGCCGATGAATTTCTCAATTATTCCATAATCTTGTTATTGGTTTTTCTTATTTTTGTTATTTTCCTGGCAAGTAAAAAGGCCAGCGCGTTTATAAAACCAATTTTACAACTAGTTGAACATTCTAATTTAGTTGCAAAAGGTCAAAATGTTACAGGTGTCATTGTTGAAACTGACGACGAAGTGGGGAGATTAGCAAAAGCGTTTAATGACATGTTAGTTGCATTAAAGCAGCACGAATCTTTGTTAACTAAAAGTCAAACGGAAGCTTTAGAAGCATTAAAAAAATCAGAGCATCAACAATTTGCGATTGACCAACATTGCATTGTCACCATATCAAATCGAGCTGGTATTATTGAATATGCCAACGACAAATTTACCGAGATCACTGGGTACAAACGATCTGAATTAATAGGTGTGACTCACAAGATAATAAATTCTGGTGTTCATCCTAAGTCTTTTTTTAGTGCAATGTATGACGAGATCACTGTAGGTAAAACTTGGCATGGAGAAATCTGTAACAGAGCGAAAGACGGGAGTTTATATTGGGAGAGTACAACCATAGTCCCATTTTTGAATGACTTAAACGTCGTTAAAAATTACATATCAATACGTACCGACATTACAGAAAGTAAACAAAATCAAGCCGCTCTATTTCAAAGTAAAGAACAGTATGAGTCGTTAGTAAAAAATATCCCGGGCATCGCTTATCGTTGTTTATACGATAACGATTGGAGTATGTTGTTTATGAGTGAGCAATGTATAGAGATAACCGGCTATAAGGTAGAACAACTCCTTAATAACAATGAATTGGCCTTTGCTGATTTAATATTACCTGAGTATCAAAACCAAGTTTTGGAAGACATAAACACAGCGATTAACAATAAAGCCCCTTGGAATATTGAATATAAAATTAATACCAAAAGTAATGATATTCGCTGGTTATATGAGAAAGGCAATGCGGTTTATAACGAAAGCGGTGAGATTTTATATTTAGAAGGTTTCATTGTTGATATTACTCAAAGAAAACAGTCTGAGAAAGACATGGCTAAGTTATCTAATATAGCCTCACAGACTGATAATGCCGTTATTCTAACGGATACCTCTGGAAAAATTGAGTGGGTTAACAGCGCGTTCACAAAAATTACAGGGTATTACTTACATGAGGTCATAGGCAAAATCCCAGGCCGGATTCTCCAAGGTGAATTGTCGGATCTTGATACGGTTCATCGCATTAGAACAGCGATTAAAAATAAACAAGCGTTTAATGAAACGCTGATTAATTATAATAAAAATGGTAATCCATATTGGATTGAAATCCGTTGTAAGCCAATTACAAATGAGAATGGCGACGTAACTGGTTTTATGGCTATGGAAATGGATGTATCGGCCAAAAAAGAAATTGAAGATAAAGTGCGTTTGCAACAACGTTTATTAGAAAGCATGAGTGATCAAGCTAAAATTGGCGCATGGGAAGCTAATTTAATTGAAGGTTATGTTTACTGGTCACCAATGACCAAATTGATCCACGAAGTGGAACAGGATTTTGTTCCAAGTTTAGAAACTGGAATTGATTTTTATAAAGAAGGTGAAAGCCGTAACCGGATTGTAGAAGTTATTAACCTTAGTATGAAAACCCCTACTGAGTGGCATGAAGAGTTACAAATCATAACCGCCAAAGGACGCGATTTGTGGGTCATAGCACATGGTGAATCTATTATTGTTGATGGCGTGTGTGTACGGTTATTTGGTTCATTCCAAGATATCAACGATAGAAAACTCGCTGAGTTAAAAGCATTAGATGAAGCAACGCAGAATAAAGTTTTAGCTAACTTAACGGTAAATGAAGCGGTATTAACTGGTAATTTAGACATTGCTAAAAAACTAATAGTTAAATCAGTCTCGCAAGCATTAAATACTGAGCGTGTGTCTTTATGGACATTCAATAGTGAAATGGCCGCAATTGAGTGTATATCTTTATATGAGCAGTCCAATGATCACATAAGTGAAGGACTTATTCTTTACCAAAAAGATTACCCTGAATATTTTTCAGCTATTGCAACTGAAGCTTTGATCTCTGCCGATGATGCACACTCTCATCCTGCGACAAGATGTTTTTCTGAAATATACCTTACCCCTTTAAATATCAGTTCAATGTTAGATGGTATTTTTTCAACCGGTAATGGGGAGTTTGGCGTGTTATGCGTTGAACAAATAGGTGAAGCAAGAACATGGAGTGACCATGAGAAACGTTTTATTATGTCAGTCTCTACGTTAACCAGTAGTATTTTCGCATTAGGTAAAAGACGCATCGCAGAGAAAAAGTTGTTGATAGCAAAAGAAGAAGCAGAAGCGGCGGTAGTCGCAAAATCTGATTTCCTTGCAACCATGAGCCATGAGATAAGAACACCGATGAATGGTGTATTAGGGATGTTAGAGCTCCTGGAACAAGATGGTCTAGATAATGAGCAACTGAAGAAAACACAAGTGGCTAAATCGTCCGCCAATACCTTGTTAACATTGATAAATGAGATACTTGATTTCTCTAGATTAGATGCCGGTAAAATGGAACTAGAGTCCATAGATTTTGATTTAAAAGTATTAGTTGGCGACACATCATTAGCGTTAGCTTTAATGGCGCAAGAAAAAGGCCTTGAGCTAGTTTTAGATTTAACCAAGCTTAATCACAAAATGGTGGTAGGCGACCCTGCAAAATTAAGACAGATCTTAACTAACCTATTAGGGAATGCGATTAAGTTTACCAAAACAGGTGAAGTCAAAGTCGTTGTTAGTACAACGTCAAAAGAGCAAGATGAAGACAGCATCATTGATATAAAAATTGAGGTAATTGATACTGGAATAGGGATCCCTAAAGAAAAACAAAAGCAGTTATTTGACCCCTTTACTCAGGTTGACGCGTCGACAACTCGCCGATTTGGCGGTTCAGGTTTAGGCTTAGCAATATGCCATAAAATTATTACTTTAATGCAAGGGGAAATTCAGGTTTCAAGCTGTGACGGTGAAGGCAGCACCTTTACTATTAACCTATCGTTAGATAAGAGTGCGGTTGATAATCAAACAATGCCGCCATTAGATATTGTTGGGCATAAAATACTCATCGTTGAAAAAAATGAAAGTAGTCGTCTTGTATTACAAAAGCAGTTAGAAGATTGGGGCGCGGTGATCACTTCAGTGTCTTCTTCATATGGGGCATTAGATTTATGTGATGCAATAGATGTAAACGGAACGGATAGTCCATTTGATGTCGCCATTATTGATAAACAGTTACCGAGTATTAATGGGGCTGAGTTAGGAAAACTAATACGCACTAAACCCAATTGCACAAATATGCCTTTAATAATGATGACAAATCTCGGTGAAAAAGGCGATGGTCATTACTTGGCGTCCATCGGTTTTTGCGGCTACTTCACCAAACCAATCATTACAGAAGACTTAGTTTCAGCATTATCAATCGTGTTTGACGCTGACAAGCTTGTAAGTCAGGCTAATCCTCTGTTGACGTCACATTACATTCATAGCTTAAAAGACACGACATCCCCACAATTTGATCAGATGACCACTTTGACTAAACCTGTAAAAGCCACTGAATCGGTAATTAATCAAAGTAAACAAAGCCGTGACCTAGCTGACGACGTACATCAGACTAGTAAATATAAAATATTATTAGTTGAAGATAACGTTGTTAATCAGCAGGTTGCTAAATTTATGTTAACCAAACTGGGTTATCAATATGAGTTGGCTGAAAATGGGTTACAAGCAATTAATATATTAAGTAATAGCCAAGAACACTTTGATTTGATCTTAATGGACTGTCAAATGCCAGAAATGGACGGGTATGAAGCAACCAAACATGTAAGAGAAAATAATGCAGGTAAAGTGAATCAAACGATTCCTATTATTGCGTTAACGGCCAATGCAATGGAAGGTGACAAAGATAAATGTATTGCAGCTGGAATGGATGACTACTTAAGTAAACCTATTCAACTTGCTAATTTACAGCAAAAGTTAGAAGAGTATTTATACTAGTTAGAGAGTGCTTTACTGGTTGTTGTATAGAGTTTTAAGTTGCTCATATATTAAATTCGACGTTGGAGTAGGTATCCCTAGTTCCTTACCTAACTTCACCACATGTCCTGTGATAAAATCAATTTCAGTTTTTTTATGAGCATGAACGTCTTGATACATGGATGAGTAATTATTAGCGGTTGCTTGGATCACTTGGTAAACCCTATTGATAAGTTGATCGTGCTTTAACTCTACCCCAATAGCTTGGCCTACCGCTAGCGTTTCATTAACAATATTAGCAATGCTTGAACGATAGACATCTTGATCTAACGCACCATTTTTTATTTTATTAATCGCGGTTAATGGGTTAATAGCACAATTAATAACTAATTTTTGCCACAATACCTGCTGTAAATTATTTACCATGTTCGCGCTCCCCAAAAGGGACGTAAAATCGTTATTCGTTAACTTTTCCGGTTGAAGTCCAGCGACATGGCTCCAAAGTGATTCTCCTAATCCTGCTTGAAACACGCCTTGTTCATTTTTATACAAACCATTGTTGGTGGTGCAAAAAAATAAATCCATGTTATCGGTAATGAGTTCGGTTGCTAGTTCAATAGTACCTAAGCCATTATGGCAGAGGACGATTGCAGCGTTTTCTGCTAAAAATGGTTTAACCTGCGTTAAAAAAGGAACGATGTCATAAGCTTTTAATGGCACGATTAAAAATTGAATTGATGCTGGAACTAAACCAGAAAAGGGCAGCGATTCGGGTAATAATATCGAGTCTTTATCAATCGGGTGAAAACAAGTTTGGCTGGTCTGTGTTAACTCACGAACGATTTGTTTGCAGCTAATACCCTTGTTCATTGCATTGTATGCAATGAAACTCCCAATAGAACCTTGTCCTGCTACAAACCAGGTTTTATTGTTCATTAAGGAGTTTGTTGAGTAAAGTTTGAAAGTATTTACGCGCTAATAACAAGTAGACAGCGACACCAAATACGTCTGCGATTACATCACCTAAAGACGCTTCTCGGTATGGTAAAAAGCTTTGCATGAATTCGATTAAAACACCGTAAGCTGAAAGTATAATAAGACTTTGTTTAACTGAAAATTGAAAAGCTAAATCCAATAATAAAGCTAACGAAAAAAATATAACAAAATGGCCAACTTTATCAGCATGTTGAAAGCTAATTCCTGAATGCCCACCTTGTTTTAAAAATAAAAAAGAGGCAAAAATCACTGCAAGCAGAAATGTTAACTTAAAAACTGCTGGTTTGCTGAATTCAAAACGTATCATAAGAGTAATACTGGACCATGGTGTTAAAAATGAGGTGCACATTGAATTCTAACAAAATAATCAAGTCTTTAGGTAGTCTTTAAATTGATATTTAAACTTTTCTAATTTAGGGGTCACAACAATAGCACAATAGGCTTGTTCTTTATTTTCATTCGCATAGTTTTGGTGATATGCCTCGGCTGGATAAAAAACGGATACCGGGGAGACTTCAGTCACAATCGGATTGTCCCAAATTTTTAAGTTCGTTAATTCTTTGATTTGAGATTCTGCCAGTTGTTTTTGTTCTTCATCGTGGTAATAAATAACGGATCGATATTGTGTTCCAACATCATTCCCTTGACGATTTAGTTGTGTTGGATCGTGCAATTGAAAGAAAAATAACAACAGTTGTTCAAAACTAATAATATCTTGATCAAACTCTACTTGAATGACCTCAGCATGACCCGAGTCCCCTTGGCAGATTTGTTGATAAGTCGGATCTGGTGTTTGTCCACCTGAGTAACCAGAGGTCGCTGAGATTACACCTTCAACTAAATTCAATGCCGCTTCAATACACCAGAAACAACCGCCTCCTAGTGTTGCTAATTTTATGTTAGACATATAACGTATCCTTAGTATGTATGACTCATTACCCTAATGTATAAAACAAAGAAGATAAATGAAATTTTTTAAAACGGATTGCCCAGTTTGTAACCGATTAAGAGCCGCGATTGTTTGGTGCGTTATCTGTTTATCGATATATTTTATATTTAAGCCATTTTGAACAATTTAAGTTTACTAAAACCTTATAAACTATAGAGAAATTAAATTGTACGCTTGATCAATCCAGCTTATCAGGCTAGAGTTGAATCAGGAAATCTAACAAAAAGTAGAAATTGTAGAGAAATAATATGTCTGAAGCTGCCTATATCACTAGTGGACGTAATACTATCATTCATAAAATTAGAAAAATGGATTTATTGATTGTAAGTGAAATCGAACACCCAGTTATTAAAGTAACACAAAATGGTTTAATGATTCATGATGGTCCAGTTCCTCGTAACAGAAGAGAAGCTAAAGATGCATACTGTGAAGTAATTCATATTGCATCTCCTGATATCTTTGGAGAGCCAAAAACATTGTTATTTGTTCAATGTTTAAATGGTAAAGAATATAAAGTAGATTACTCGAAAACAGATTCACCTCTATTCATTCGAGTACATCAGCAAAGTTATATTTAATGCTTAGTTAAACGCTAACTTATTTAGAAGTCGATACGTCGGCTTTTTTTATGCTTAAAATTTAATATTTAACCTCAAAAACTAACCGATTTAGGGTTATTCCCGATTTTATTATTGTGTATAGACCTTAAAATACCGCCTAAATAAACTAAATGGTGGTTTCGATGTTGATCTTATTGATAATGTTAATTGTCCTTTGTTTTTCAGTCTACGTAGCGATAGAAGCTATGAAACACGGTATGTCTGAAAAGAGTTGGTTTATAGCTGGTATGTGTTTTGGACCAATTATTTGGCCGATGTTTAATGCAAAACGTAAAATGGCGTTATTAAAATACACGGAAAGAGGCTCGGTTCGGTTTCGAGCTTAGTAGAGCTGATATCAATGCCGGTTAGAATTTATAAGGCTAACCGGTTATTCAGTATTGTTGGGATAAACTTAGGCTTTGTGTTTATTAGCAAAACGTGAAAACTCTTTAGCTGATAACGGTTTGGAATATAAGTAGCCTTGAATTACATCACATTTCATCGATGACATGAGCGCTTTTTGTTCTTCGGTTTCAACCCCTTCAGCGACGGTGGATAAACTTAAATTCCGCGCTATGGTCACTATAGTATCTATCATCGCTTTACCAATATTTGTACTGCAATCATCCACAAATGCTTTGTCTATTTTTAACGTATTAAGTGGAAATTTACGTAAATAAGACAATGAAGAATAGCCAGTACCAAAGTCATCTAAAGCTAAATGAATGCCACGCTCTCGTAATTGATGCATGATCGTAATGGCATGTTTAGGATTATCCATAACCGTGCCTTCAGTAATCTCTAATTCTAGATTAGTCGGATTTAATCCTGTTTCAGCTAGTATTGTATCAATACGTTCGATTAGATCCGGTAGAGTAAACTGACGTGCCGATAAATTCACGGCAACACGTCCTGTTATTATGTCGTTATCAATCCAGCGTTTCATATCAATACAGGCTTTACGTAAAACTAAGTCACCGATATCAATGATCTGTCCCGTTTCTTCAGCAATAGGAATAAATACGCTAGGGCTAATTAATCCTTTTTTCGGCGTGATAAAACGAACCAAAGCTTCCATGCCTACCAACTTGTCAGTTTTTAAATTGGATTTAGGTTGGTAATACACTTCAAAATAATCTTCTTTTAAACCATGGCGTATTAAGTTTTCTATTTGTAAGCGCTTAACCGCTTGTTTATTCATTTCATTATTAAAGAATAAATATTTATTACCATCGGCTTTGGCGTAATACATGGCCGTATCCGCATTACGCAATAATGTTTCAGGTTTTAAGCCGTCATCGGGATATAAGACAATTCCTATGCTACCTGCAATAACAAACTCATGTTGGTTAATACGATACGGAGTGGATAATAAGGTTAAGATCTGTTTAGCCGCTAATGTGACTTTATGGATGTCATTGGTATTTTCCATAACAAAAGCAAATTCATCACCGCCTAGTCGGTATAAAGTGTCATTATCTTCTGCTAGGGGTTTTATTCGGTCGCCTATCTGTTTTAATAACTCATCGCCCAGTTGATGGCCAACGGAGTCATTAATCTTTTTGAAGTCATCTAAGTCGAAAACAAGAACAGCGGTAGGGGATTTTTTTGAGACTTGTTTTTGTAGATTGGAAAAGAAAACATCGCGATTTGGTAGGCCCGTTAACGTATCGGTTTTGGCCATTTTGACTAATTTTGCTTCAGTTCGTTTGCGCTTGGTGGTATCAGAAACGATGGCCACATAATTGGTGATCTTACCTTGTTCATCTTTGATGCAGTTGGCCGTAATATAAGCCATATAAAAACCACCAGAGACATTTTGACCGGAAACATCGCCTTGCCAATGACCAATCCTATCGACTTCAGATTTTATTTCTTGGGCCAATGACATGCTAATTTGGTTAAATTTTAATTTAGTTCCAACTATTTCCGTGACTTTGTGTCCTGTTATTATTTCATATCCTGGATTTACATGGACAACGGACAATTGGGCGTCAAATATGATCACCCCTTCAGCAATACTTTCTATACTTTGGGCAAATATTTTAAGGTTGTTTTCTATTTTCTTTAATTGATGAATGTCTTTGAAGGTACCTGTCATCCGAATTGGACTTCCATCTTCATCAAAACTGACCACTTTGCCTTTATCTAAAACCCAATTCCAAGAGTTATCGTTGGACTTTAATCGATAAGCACATTCAAATGATTCACTATCACCATCTAAGTGTAATTTTAATTTTTTTGCGACTCTTACTAGATCATTAGGATGGATAACGGCTTTATTTGGGGGAAAGGTATCTAAATCAATACTTGGTAAGGTATACACGCCATTCGCATTAGTTCTATACAATGTACCGTCTGCAATATTCCAGTCCCACATCTCATCACCACTGGCCCACAATGACAACTTTAATCGTTCATCACTGGCGGTAATATCTGATTGATATCTTCTAAAGCGGATTAAGTTGTATAATAAAAAGGCGGCAATGACTATTGCAAACAAACACAACATTAACATGAAGGAAATGTCGATTTTATTCGATAGGAATATAGAATTAGACTGTTCTTGAGCTTGGCAAGTAAAACTAAAGCTCAATAATACAGCCACCCATTTATTATTTTTATTAAGTGGAAATATCAATATCATTACAACTGAAAATGAATACGCCAAGCGAATCTAACTTAATTAAGCGTGAAATGTCAAAACAATAAAGGAATCAGGTGAGGAACTTTAGTGTCATAGTAATTTATTTGAGGTGTGGGAAGGGCTTGTCTGGAAAAGGTGGGTAAATTAAACCGCTGCTTTTATAGACCCAAGTTGGATACCTTGTAAGTTATCTTGATTAAGTTTGCTCCTACACCAATTTATTAATTGTGGTTTTGTGATAGAAGATATCTCATTAGCAATCATTTCTTTTTGGATAAATCCATAATCTTGGTTGCCAATACTAATCCATAATTGTTGCGACTTTTGGTTTAAGTTACTTGGTAACTCGTTATATTGGTGGATCACAGCTTGTTTATGCTGTTCAAACTCTTGGTTATCCATCATCTCAACTTCTTCGATAAAATAAGTTAAACAGTTAAGAATATTAGAATTTAATGGAGGGCTGGTGTAATCATGTGATTGAATATAAATAGCCAAGCCTGGAGTATTGCAAAGTGGCATATAACCACTCCCAGCAAGATAGCCTAATTGTTTTTCTGCTCTTAGATAGTTAAATGAAAATGGTGAAAGGATCTGACTGACCAAAATAAATACGGCTTTTTCCATATAGTCAAATTTTGTATTTACAACATCGGTTAAACCTTGAATGTAGAGTAAAGCAGCATTGTCATTATGTTCAATTTCTTTATCAAAATACAATAACTCAGCAGGTGCTAGCGAAGTGATTGCACGTGGTAACTCATCGACTTTATGGCAAGATGTTAATTTCAGTTTTAATGACTGGTTTATGCCAATTGCCTGTGAAGTTGTCCAATTCCCGTATAATAATATCTCTGCATAAATCTGTGAGAACAATTGACTGGCAAACTGTTCAAATTCTTCAAAGTTAACGTTATTTAATTCAATGGCTAGTTCGTTGGACGTAGCCGTAGTGGGCATTAATTTGGAGTTTAATAAGGCAAATAATTGACTGATAGGCTTATTACTTTCTGCGTTGCGCCAATGTTTAATCAATTGACGTTTAACTTCTTTAAAACGCATATTGGTGAATTTAATTGTGATCATTGATTCCAATAAGGTCAACATTAAGCTGTCTTGGTTATTGCTTAGTCCCGACGTATATAAAGTCACACCTGCGTTATGCGCATATAAATTGTAATGTAAACCTGCCATTTCAGCTTGGTAATGTTGCTCTGATACTGAGTCCATAAATAGGTCACAAAAAAAACGCATCATGGCTTGATTACGCTTGGATTTCACCCCAAAAGGGAGATCTAAACCTAGGTAAATATTACCTTTCGGAACTCTAAAGCTCACATCTTGTTTAAACCAAGTTTGCCAACCTAAGTCGTGATCAATACTGACGGGGATCATACTGTTAAAATCAGGGGATTCTAACTTTATTGGTTTGGTTAAGTAAGGATTTCTAACTGGAAAATGGTAACGACCCGAAGCGGCTTGTTGTTCGTTGAGTTGCGTTATTTGGTCAACGGACAGGGCTTCAACATAATAAGGCGTGTGATACCAATGCGCTTTTTGGTTGGTGTGAATATTTTGGCTGACAAGGGTTAACCTCATGTTATTCGCGTCAAAATAGCTAAATAGTTCCTGCCATTGCTTGCTTGTATAACCATCCATACAATAATCACCGTAAACATAATTATCTACATCGTAATGATGCATGTTTAATGCAATATTATTGGCTAACGTTAATGGTTTAATGTCTTCTTGGTACTCAAAACTGATTTCAGTAAGTTTTTTTGTTCGTTGTATAAGTAACTAGGAACCGATTGTTTTTCAATCCAATGTAAGTAAGCAAACACTTCGTTTAAAACAGTTTCTAAATCATCTTCCCCTGCATGTGTTAACTCCAGAGATATGTTAAAGTCTTTGAAATTACTGCCTGATATACCATTACCTGCAGCCAATGCATTGATTAAACCTTGTTCTTTTAAGTGTTCAAATAATGAGCCTTCACCTTCATCACCAATTAAATGGGCAACAAAGCTGACTATTTTACTTTTATAGTATTTATCAATACTTGGTAACGGAAAGGTAATGTTGAGTTTGTGTAGCTCTTTAACGGGCTTGATAGCAATGAATTGAGCTAGATCTTGTGGTCGATATAAATTTTCAGTTAGTTCGGGTTTAGCATGTTCTAGGTTAATGGTTTGTATTTGTGAAAATAACTCATCCACTTTATTTGTTAATAATTCTATAGGTAATGGGCTCACGACACATAAAGTCATAAACTGACTTTGATAATACTGTTGCCAAAATTGAATTAACTCATCTTTCACCGGTCGTTCCGGTAAGTTCGCTAACGTATGTTTATTACCCACAGTAAATTTATGAAAAGGATGAGCAGGATTACAAGTTTCTTTATGCACCTGTTGAATACGTCGACTGTCATCTTTTAATTTGAGTTTATATTCCGCGTGTATTGCATTTTGCTCTTTCTCTATAGCGTCATCGGTAAATAGCGGCTCGATAAACATATTGGCAAAATAATCTAGGGCTTGGTCAAACACTTCATGTTGAACATCAAAATGAAAACTGCTGTGCTCTGTTGCTGTCCATGCATTGCAATGACCACCATGTTTGGCGACAAACTCGTTTAACTTAGCAGGCTCTGGATGTTTTTGGTTGCCGTTAAATAATAAGTGCTCAATAAAATGCGCAAAACCAGGGCGGTCAATAGGATCATCAAAACTGCCGGTATTTACAACTAACGAACAAGCACTCTTATGAACATCTTCAGAATGAATAAGCACCACTTTAATACCATTGTTCGTGGTAAAGTTGTGATAGGTCTTATTATCGTTCGGACTGGTTCTCAATGCTTGGCCTTAGGGAGTTAATTGATTGCATCATTGCTTAAAAATATCGTAGCGTATTTTAGCAAAATTACTAGGATCCGTTTATCTTTCATTCTAATCAAGGTTGCTGAAATTAAAAGATAAATAGACATTAGTTAAATTAAGAATTAAGCGTTAAAAATATACGCTATATTCTAATATAACTGTGGCACATTAAACTTGAATTGACTATATTGCTGCCTAATTGATGTATCTTATTTTACAAGATGGTGTTAATCCATATTTGTTGGAAAATTTTATGGCTGTTTATCTTTATATTGTAAGACATGGTGAAGCTGAACCTATGACCAAGGCTGATGAGTTACGTCAGTTAACTGAGCATGGTAAATGGGAAGCAAAACGCACGGCATTGTGGTTAAAAACGCAAGTGGCTAGTTTCGATTATGTTTATGCAAGTCCATATATAAGAGCACAACAAACGAAAGATATTATCTTAGCGCGAGGCATTGAAGCTCAAAACGAAGAAGTAATAGATGCGCTAACGCCAGAAGGTGATGCTAAACGTGTGACTGATTACGTTTTGGCTAACATCGACGATAATTATAAAGATGCTAAAAAAGATACCAATATTATCTGTGTATCTCATATGCCATTAGTTAGTTACTTTATTGGCGAGCTAACAGGGTATACACCAATTATGGCCACAGCAGGGGTTGCAAAAATCAAGATCGATTTAGATAAGTGGACTGGGTTATTAGAAACGCTATTAGCGCCAGAACAGATGTTATAGCACCTTAAATTTAAACTATTACTTTATAAACTGCCTTCTAAAAAAGAAAGCGCTTATCTATTTAACAAATGTTCCAACTCTTCTCCAAGGTCAATAATAAAAACGATTGCGCCTTGGCCTCCCCATTCTAGTGGCGCTTGATGTAAAGCAATTACATCTGGGTGTTGAATTAAATAATGCGGTAACTTGGTTTTTAACACACCACCGCCTACACCATGAACAACACAAGCACAGGGAATATGTTTTGCTTTGCAATCGTTGATCATGGCTGCGAGATCAAATTTGGTTTGTTCTTTGTTATAACCATGTAAATCCAAGATCACTTCAGGTCTAACATCCCCACGCCTTAACAGTTTAGTGTAATAAGCTGGAAAGCCATCTTCTACATAACTTAGAGTTTGATTGTTGCTGATTAACGGCTCATATTCGTCAGAAAAGTGAAATGCAGGAGGATTTTTCAGGTTTGGCTTATTATCGCTGGTTCTATCATCTGCATATTTGTTTACTTGCAGGGCTTTGTTTTGCTTGCTGTTGTCCTTTCCAAAGTGTATTTTGTCTTGCTTAAGCGGCTTAATTCCTTGCATGACATTTGCAAAACAATCTTCATCAAATGGATGTAGATGTTCATCTTCAAATTTTGACATGTAAACACCTTAACAACGTTTATTAGCGATATGAAAATCATAGGTTTGTTATTGTAAGTTAAGGTAGGACATCAGCCAATAAAAAATGCATTTGTTTCTTTATAAACCCAGTTAGGTAACTCAATGGAATTAGATTTAGACATCTTGTCTCAACAAGCGATTGATGAATTAAAAACAGTAAATGACTTTTTACGTTGGGGCGTAAGTCGCTTCAACGGATCAGATATATATTATGGTCATGGTACTGATAATCCTTGGGATGAATGTTTATCATTAATTAGTTTTGCGTTAAATATGCCGCCACAATTAAATGCAGACGTATTGTCATCGAACCTGACATTGTCAGAAAGAGAAACAATCGTCGAGTTAATCGCTCTACGTATCACAACGAAAAAACCAGCAGCGTATTTAACCAATGTTGCTTATTTTGTTGATTTACCATTTTACGTAAATGAAAGTGTATTAGTGCCACGTTCACCAATAGGTGAGTTGATAAGAAATAAATTTGAAGGGTTAATCAAACAAGAACCAACTCGAATTATGGACTTATGTACTGGTTCAGCTTGTATCGCAATCGCTTGTGCTTATGCGTTTCCAGACGCAGAAGTGGATGCCTTAGATATTAGCCCAGAGGCATTATCAATAGCAGATGAAAATATTCACAGATTGGATGTTGCTGATCAAGTCGTGCCTATCATGTCAGATGTATTTTCTGGTGTGAGTGGTTTGCAATATGACTTAATTGTGTCGAACCCGCCATATGTTGATGCCGAAGATATTGACGATATGCCAGAAGAATTCCATCACGAACCGGCTATTGGATTAGCAAGTGGTAATGATGGTTTAGACATTACACGAGTTATTTTAGCGCAAGCGGCGGATCATTTAACGGATGATGGTGTATTAATTGTGGAGGTGGGTAATTCGATGATCCACTTACAAGCTGAATATCCGCAAGTGCCGTTTAATTGGATTGAGTTTGAACATGGTGGCTTAGGTGTATTTTCATTGACCAAAGCGCAATTAGTCGAATACAAATCATTATTTACAAAATAAGCGCTCAAAAAAGCGCTCTGAGTAGCAACCTATATTGAATTAGAAAACAGAATTAAAAGGGTAAAAAATGGCTGGCAATACCATTGGAGAAGTATTTAAAGTTACCACATTTGGTGAAAGTCATGGGTTAGGCCTAGGCTGCATTATTGATGGTTGTCCTCCTGGATTAGAAATTGACGAAGCAATTATTCAAGTCGATTTAGATCGCAGAAAGCCTGGCACATCACGTTTTACAACTCAACGCCGTGAAGCGGATGAAGTTAAAATTTTAAGTGGTGTGTTTGAAGGTAAAACGACGGGAACGTCAATTGGTTTATTGATTGAAAATACCGACCAACGTTCAAAAGATTATTCGGATATCAAAGACAAATTCCGTCCGGGTCACGCCGATTATACTTATCATCACAAATACGGAAACCGTGATTATCGTGGTGGTGGTCGTTCATCAGCGCGTGAAACGGCTATGCGTGTTGCAGCAGGTGCCGTCGCTAAAGCTTGGTTAAAGCATAAACTGGGCTTAGAAGTGTTTGGCTATATGAGTCAGTTAGGCCCTATTGCCATTGAAACGGTTGATACCTCACTGATAGAAACAAATGCATTTTTCTGTCCTGATGCAAATGCAGTAGAAAAATGGGACCAATACATGCGTGACCTTAAAAAACAAGGTGACTCAGTTGGCGCTAAAATTACAGTGATCGCAAAAAATGTACCTGTTGGATTAGGTGAGCCTGTATTTGATAGATTGGATGCTGATATTGCCAAAGCGTTAATGGCGATTAATGCAGTAAAAGGCGTTGAAATTGGTGACGGGTTTGATGTTGTGGCGCAAAAAGGCTCAGAACATAGAGATGAACTAACACCTGAAGGGTTTAAATCTAATCACGCTGGTGGCATTTTAGGTGGTATTTCGAGTGGACAAGATATTGTGGCTCATATTGCATTAAAACCAACCTCTAGCATCAGTGTTGAAGGCGAGACCATTGATGTTAATGGTCAAAGCCAAACGTTAGTCACAAAAGGTCGTCACGATCCTTGTGTTGGTATCAGAGCAGTCCCTATTGCTGAAGCTATGTTGGCTATAACATTAATGGACCACTTCTTACGTAACCGTGCCCAAAATGCGGATGTGGTTGTTGATACGCCGATCATACCTGCTAGCAAATAAGAGAACACATAGACTTAACCAGTCACTCGTTCATTAATAAACGAGTGACTGGTTAATAATCTTAAGCTTGATTCAAACCTAAATTAGTTTGGTTTATGTTAATAAACAAAATATTTCAGTATTCACTAAGCTCTGCATTGGTATAATGTTCACACGTTTTAATAAATACGATAGTTGCCCAGTGTCATTAGCTTATCAAAACTTGTCCCAAGTCGATCACGCGCTTACTCAAACATCAGCGCATAACATCCAAGATATTATTGATCTGTTTAACGACTGTTTTTTTGACCGTTTTAATACTCGATTAGTTAAAGGCAACGACGAACCGATTTATTTACCTGCCGGTGAAACCGATATTAATATACCTGCACAAAGTTATGCTCAAGTGGTATTCGCCCACGGATATTACGCCAGTGCATTACATGAAATAGCTCATTGGTGTTTGGCTGGAGAACAAAGGCGTAAGCTCGTAGATTTTGGTTATTGGTATTGCCCCGATGGCAGAACTGCTGAGCAGCAAAAGACATTTCAACAAGCTGAAATAAAACCTCAATCTATTGAGTGGGCTTTATCTATTGCCGCAGGTTTTAAGTTTAATGTCAGTTGCGATAATTTATCTGGTGATGAATTTGGCAATCAGCCAGATAGCCAAGCTTTTGAGCAAGACATACTAAAACAAATCAATGACTATCTCGTCAATGGTTTCCCACCAAGAGCACAACAGTTAATGGAAACGTTAGCAGAGCGATATCAGCAAACGATACCAACTAACATCAATCAATTTATACCTTCTTTCAAACTGGATATTAAATAAATGCCAGATAATAAAAGCGTAAATACCAATATTAACCAACAAAGCCGAGTTAACTTTAGGCTTGGCTTGATTATTAACCCTATTGCAGGCGTAGGGGGAAGTGTCGGTTTAAAAGGCTCTGATGGTGACAATACAGCAGAATTAGCTAAGTCCTTAGGCGCAGAACAAAAAGCTAATGATAGGGCGTCTATTGCCTTATCTATGTTGTCTGAATATATAGAACACGTCGATATGTTCACAGTTGCTGGTGAAATGGGGCAAAGCCTTTGTGAGCAACTTCAATTCGCCCATAATGTGGTTTATACACCAACCTCTGCAGTGACAACTCATCAAGATACGGAAAACGCAGCTAAGGTTTTAGCGGATTTAAAAGTAGATCTGATTCTGTTTGTTGGTGGCGACGGTACCGCACGTAATATATGTGCCGCGGTGGAAGATAACGTAACGGTATTAGGGGTGCCAGCTGGCTGTAAAATTCATTCAGGAGTTTATGCCATTACACCAAAAGCAGCTGGACGCGTATTGCAGCTATTAGTAACAGGCGAGTTAGTCACAGTGTCAGATGCGGATGTTATGGATATTGATGAAGAGAAGTTTCGTCAAGGCATAGTTAAAGCGCGCCGATATGGTGAGTTGTCGGTACCAAGTGAATTACGTTTTATTCAAAATGTGAAAATGGGTGGCAAAGAAAGTGATGAGTTGGTATTAAACGATATCGCAGCCCACGTGATTGAACTGATGGAACCAGAGCAAACTTATATCATGGGTTCTGGCAGTACGGTTGCTTATTTGATGGAAGAGTTAAGCCTACCAAATACCCTATTAGGTGTGGATGTTATTCAAGACCACAACTTGCTAAAACAAGATGTAACTGCCAGTGAATTGTTAACCTTTATCGATGACAATACCAAGTTAGTTATTACCTTAATTGGTGGGCAAGGGCATATTTTCGGCCGTGGTAATCAACAATTAAGCCCAGAAGTTATTAAGAGAATAGGCAAAGACAATATTTTAGTAATAGCAACTAAAACAAAATTAAAAGCACTTAACGGCAGACCATTAATTGTGGACACCGGTGATGTATCTTTAGATAAATCCTTATCGGGTCACATAAAAGTGATCACGGGTTATCACGATCAAGTATTATATCCTGTTGGATACGAAGAATTATAAAGTTAAACAAAACGTGTAAAACAACATAAATTAAAAAAGGTTAAAAGATGTTAAATTTAGAACAACTTAGTGATACCGCCCAAGAATACTTTGATGGGTTTGTTGTCAGTGGAACGGACGATGAGTTGTTCGCAAGTGGTTATTTAAGAGGGCATGTTGATTTAGTGATTGGTACTGCTATGTTAGAAAATACCAGCATTGAGTTAGAGCAAGTCGTTACTGAAATCACCGCTAGCGTTAACAAAGCCATAAAAAATGGCGAGTTAGAGCAAGAAGATATCAAAGCGGTAAATACAGTTTTAAACTCCCTGCTAATTCATATATCTAAATAAATTTTATATTCAAACTAATTAAGACTAGAGATACTTACTAGCTATATCCAATAGAAAGTGCGGGTGGCGGAAGCAGAAATATTTGTATACTGTTTCTCGCAACTCGAAACTCTAGCCTTTCTTAATTTCCATTAATGCGCGCTTCTCTTGCTCAGATAGAAAGGCGGCTTCAACACCATTGAGTTGTATTTGCCTTAACTCGTTTGCGGTTAACCCTAAAACATCGGTCGCCACTTTGTATTCATGTTTAATGGTAATGTTTGAAACCGCAGGATCATCAGTATTTAAACAAACAATCACACCATGGTTTAAAAACGTTTTCAGTGGGTGTTTGGTTAAGTCTTGTATTGTTGCTGTTTGATAATTGGAAGTAGGGCACGACTCTATGGCGATTTTATTATCTCGTAAATAATCCATGAGTTTCATGTCTTGAGTCGCAGCAACACCATGACCTATTCGTGTTGCGCCGAGTAACTTAATAGCATTCCAAACACTTTCAGGGCCAGCCGCTTCGCCGGCATGAACCGTAATTTGTAAACCGGCATCACGTGCCTGTTTAAAATGATTAACAAACATTTCAGCAGGGTAATTAAGTTCATCTCCCGCTAAGTCTAGTGCTGTGATTTTGTCTTTGTGAGTCAAGATGGCGCTTAACTCTTGTTGGCAAATCTCACTGCCATAGGTTCTACTTAATATACCGATCAAGTTCGTTTTTATATTAAACTCTTTGCTCGCAGTAGACACGGCATCCGCCACAACATTAACCACTTCCGCTATATTTAATTTGAATGTCTCAGCCATGTAATATGGTGAAAAACGTAGTTCGGTGTAGTCCAAACCTTGCTCTTTTGCATCTTTTACATTTTCATAAGCAACACGATAAACCGCATCCAGGTTAGCTAACACAGATACGCCATAATCTAGCTTTTTTAAGAAAGCCAGTAGATCTGAGGTTTGATCTTGTATTTGAGCGTGTGGAGTAAACTCATCAACATTTGCGCCTGGTAGTTTAATGTTATGTTGTTGGGCTAAATCCCAAACCGTCGCAGGATGGATATTACCGTCTAAGTGACGGTGTAAGTCTACAAGTGGTAAGCTATGGTCTATCATCTAATTCAAATTCTATCCGGTGGTATTATGCAAATTATAACACTGTTAATGCAGAACAAGAGAGGGGAAACACTATGAGTGACGAAAAAATTAATTATTTGGAATTGCCATCAAAGGATTTAACAAAAACTAAGCAGTTTTTCAGTGCCGTGTTTAATTGGCAGTTTGTTGATTATGGGCCTGAGTATTGCTCATTTTCGAAAGAAACTGGAATGGATGGTGGCTTTTATTTATCAAATAAAATTGCGAGTACTGACTCTGGTTCAGTCCTTGTCGTTTTTTACTCCGAGGATTTAGCCGCAATTGCAAGTAAGATCGTTGATAATGGTGGTGATATAGTGCAAGAGATATTTGAATTTCCTGGTGGGAAACGTTTTCATTTCACCGATGTTACTGGTAATGAGTTTGCAGTTTGGTCAGATAAGTAACTGGATTACTTATCTAACACCTTAAAGCTTTAGGGCTTAGGGTTTAGAGCTTAGGGTTTAGAGCTTAGGGTTTAGAGCTTAGAGCTTAGAGCTTAGAGCTTAGAGCTTAGAGATTTAAGCTTTAAGGTTTTAGACCTGAAATTTGTCACATCAACTTCGAAGCTCGACACTCGAAACTCGTCACTCGATCCTCGCTTTTTTATAACTGCTCTCTCACCCAATTAGTTAATGAGGTTTTATCCATAGCGCCTGCTTGACGGGCAACCTCTTTACCTGCTTTGTAAATAATAATAGTTGGAATGCTTCTAATATTATAAGCAGCTGCAACTTGTTGAGCTTGTTCTGTGTCTACTTTGGCAAAACGGGCTTGGCTATTCATTTCACCAGATACTTGTTCATAAACTGGCGCCATCATTTGACATGGGCCGCACCAACTTGCCCAAAAATCGACGATGACAGGCAAGTCATTGTTTTGGATAAAGCGCTGAAAGTTTTGATCATTTAACGCTAATGGCGAGGCAATTAAAATAGACTCTTTGCATTTCCCACAAGTAGGGTCTTGACTTGTTTTTTCAAGTGGAAGGCGGTTTTTAGCCATACAGTGACTACAAGTAACATGGATAAGTTCAGACATAATAGTTTCTCTAAAGTCGTTATCAGTGAATTAAATACATTTAGCTGGTTTTGGAAGACCAGCGATGCGAGTAGCTTGTTTAGCAGGACCTTTCGGGAATAGTTTATAAAGGTAAATACTATTACCTTTGTCTGCTCCTAACTGTTTTGCCATCGCTTTGACTAACATTCGAATAGCTGGGCTGGTTTTGTATTCTTTATAAAAATCTCGCACAAAGTTGACCACTTCCCAATGATTTTCTGTCATGGTTACATTTTCTAACTCTGCAATATGTAAAGCGAGCTCTTGACTCCAGTCAGAAAGATGCAATAGATATTCATGTTTGTCGGTCTCAAATTGTTGGCCGTTAAATTCAATCATTATAAAACTCTAAAATTTATTTATGTGATAACTCTTTAAATCTGATTCCTAAGCGCTTCATTCCAATAGCTTTCGGAAATAGCTTTATTAGCAAGAGCTTACTTACCAAGAACTGCATTACCAAGAACTTACTTACCAAGAGATAAGGTTGTGCGCTGCCGTTGTTAATTCAACCCACTTAGTATCATCTATGACTATGTAGTCAGCGGCTGGATGGATATTTCTAGCACTCATATCTAATTGTCTTACAAAAACCTGTTTACAATTATGGCCTAAATCATTTTTAGCGACTAGATAGACAGCATCCTGTAATAACAAGACTTGATCATTAACATCTACTAACGGTTTCGCTTTAGTCCATGCATCGGGGGAGAAGATTAAATGTAATGTTGTTTGATTCATGATACCCCGTTAAACCACATAAATATGATCGGCATTGGATTTTAACTGTTTGATATCTAGCAGTGATATTTGCTCGACACCTTGGATTAACTCGTGATGAGCTAACCCCATTTGTTGTAGGCTAGTCTGACACGCAAAAACATGATCAATATCGTAAATACCGAGTGCTTTGATGGTGGACAGATAATCTTTTTGATTTATTAATTCTGGCGTTTGTTGAGCTAATGTTTGAGTAACGCCTTGTTGGTAAAACAACACAGAAACGTTTTGTTCATAAGCACCAAAAATCAAACTCAAATCAAGGGCTTCTTTACCTTGCAAGTTATTAAGTCCTGATTGTGTATGTATGATAAGAATATTCTTTACTGTCAAAATAGGCCTCACTTAAATTGTATGACTTTATCGGCTTGAGTCGTTAACTCAGCAAATTCAGCAAGACCAGAAATAGTAAATTCAGGACTAATATTTCCTACAGATAATCCACGTTTTTCAGCCGCAGTTACGCACAACAATAACTTAATATTATGTTTATTACTGAGTTGTAATAAATGAGATTGACCATTCAATTCCTCTGAAGGGATATCTAGCGTATTAACTGCGTTTAATACCGCATCTTGATAAAGAAAAATAGCAGGAACGTTATGGCCAGAATCAATTGCTGCTTGGGCAAACTGACAGGCACTTAATACACTTTGGTTTGACCAAGGTGTGCCATGTAACATCAATAAATAACTAGCCATATAGATATCAGTTTCATCAATTAAGGAGTGGGGTATTGTATGTGATTTTGACTGTAGAGCAAACTAAGTTGGAATATCTTTAGGCAATAAAAAAGGCTTAGTAAACTAAGCCTTAATTAAAATATTAATTAACGATTAATCGTCATTACCACCAAAAGCGGTAAGTAAATGGATTAAGCTTAAGAAGATATTATAGATAGAAACGAATAATGTTACCGTTGCTAAAATATAGTTTCTTTCGCCACCATCAACGATTGCTTTTGTTTGTAACAAAATTGCGCCAGATGAGAATAAGATAAACAAAGAGCTAATCGCTAACGACAGTGCTGGGATTTGCAAAAATATGTTCGCAACAACAGCAACTATTAATACCCAGAAGCCAGCCATCATCATTCCGTTTAAGAATGATAAATCGCGTTTAGTCGTTAATGCGTAAGCGGAAACACCAAAGAAAGTTAGTGCCGTGCCGCCCAGAGCAGTCATAACGATTTCACCACCGCCATTACCTATGACCATATTTAATATAGGTCCTAGTGTATAGCCAAGAAAACCTGTGAAAGCGAAAACTGAAAGCAGTCCTGTAGAGCTGTTTGCTGTTTTATGAACTAAAAAAAGTAAACCGTAAAAACCCACTAAGGTAATAATCAATCCTGGATGAGGTAAGTTGAATGCCATTGCTGCACCCGCAACTACTGCTGCAAATGCTAATGTCATTGCTAATAGAGAATAAGTACTTCTAAGTACTTTGTTTGTTTGCAGTACTGAAGTAGATTCACTTTGATATACTGTTCTGTTGTTCATTTAAGAACTCCTGTTAATTTAACATTTTTAAACTAGGGCTAGTTTTCATTAAACTTCAGCCTTGGTCAATACATGTAGGCAATTAAACTTGTTTCAAGCACCTATTAAATGCTTTTTACAAATAAAAACAAGATAATGCCGATATATTCACCAAGCGGTTTGACTGCGCTTTATATTAATTGTTCCGTGTTTTATTAAATTTATCTATATATTTTATAAATGTTGATTATGAAAAAGGCGTTTTGTTTTAAAAGTGACCATATAAACAATAAAATCAATAAAATATTAAATTTAGACTTTACAGGAGCCCATTAGGTCATTAATATGCGCCCCACAGTGGAGAGCTGGCAGAGTTCGGTCGAATGCACCTGACTTGAAATCAGACGAAGGGTTAAACCTTCCGGGGGTTCGAATCCCTCGCTCTCCGCCACTTTAATAAATATTGATGTAATCTAATTCGATATTTAGAACGACCATAGGAAAGCTGGCAGAGCTCGGTCGAATGCACCTGACTTGAAATCAGACGAAGGGTTAAACCTTCCGGGGGTTCGAATCCCTCGCTTTCCGCCACATACGAATAACCCGATACTTTCACGAGTATCGGGTTTTTTCGTTCTTACACCGGATGTTTTTGCGAGGGTGAGAAGCCCCGTTGGGGTTTGACTAAATTTGTCTGGAACAAATTAGAACGCGCTTTAGCGCGGCCGCGAAGCGGTGAAATACAAGGATGTATTTCATAATCACACCTCGCTTTCCGCCACATACGAATAACCCGATACTTTCACGAGTATCGGGTTTTTTCGTTTAGGCTCGTAGAGCCAGCTACGAGAATCGAGCTACTCGCAGCTGCTTTTAACTCGCCACTCGTAGCTCGATACTCGAAACTCATTAACTCGCCACTGCTTTTAACTCGCCACTTTCCCTTACAACTTTTCCTTGAGTATTGCCTGAGCATCTTTTAGTGTGAGCTTGTTTATTTACAACCAGAATATAGAGAGTTAAATGGCTAAGTTAGAAATGAACTTTGCGACCAAGTTTTTATTTGTGATGGCGTGTTTGGTGGTGATGTTAGCGGGTATTAAAGCCGCAACACCGATATTAGTGCCATTTCTGTTGGCTTTAGTCATCGCAATAATTACCAACCCTTTAGTTAACAAGCTAGTTAACTACAAGATACCTCGTGCTGTTGCGGTGTTATTTATTTTAAGTCTATTAGTTATCGTCGGTTTATCTTTAGCCGGCGTAGTAGGGCAATCATTTAACGATTTTTCTCGCTCAATGCCAATGTATCAAGAAAAGCTTTCAGGGCAGTTAGTTTGGCTAGTAAGCAAGTTAGCGCTGTTTGATATCGAAATAAATAAAGAACAATTTACTCAATATTTTAATCCTGGTGTTGCCATGTCTATGGTTGGTAATTTATTAAGTGGATTTGGTGGTGTAATGGCCAACCTCTTCTTAATTTTATTAACTGTTATCTTTATGTTGTTTGAAGCACCTGATGCAAGCAAAAAAGTACATATAGCGTTAGATGATCCTACTATGAAGATGCATCATATTGACCGTTTCTTGGACTCAGTAAACAAATACTTAGCCATTAAAACCTTAGTTAGTTTAGGTACCGGCATTTGTGTTGCGATCCTCCTGTGGATACTAGACGTTGAGTATGTATTGTTATGGGCCGTGTTATCTTTTCTGTTTAACTTTATCCCAAATATCGGTTCTATCATTGCTGCAGTGCCTGCAGTATTGCTTACCTTAGTTATCCAAGGCCCTGCAATCGCCGGTTTAGTTGCAATAGGGTATATATCTATCAATATGGTGATGGGTAACGTTATAGAACCTAAATACATGGGACGCGGTTTAGGTTTGTCTACTCTGGTTGTTTTTTTGTCGTTAATCTTCTGGGGGTGGTTATTAGGTACTGTGGGTATGTTGTTGTCTGTGCCGTTAACTATGATAGTTAAGATTGCGCTTGAAGCGAATGAAGATAGTAAGTGGTTGGGCGTGTTGTTAGGTGACTCTAAATAAAATAGTTAGGTGTGAAGCATTAAATTGAGTCAATGCTTCACACCTTTTTATACAAAAAGAATTTATTCAAAAAGAATTTATTCAAAAAGAATTTATAAATAAAACAATAAAAAGCGTTAATAAATCATATTTTTATTCAATTATCCTTCAGCTAAAACGTCTAATAAATTCATCACTTTTTTACTTGCTATTTCCATCGATTTTAATTGTGAAATAGCTTTTTCCCTGTCACCAGCTACTAATGAATTTAGCGCTCCAACCCCACAAGTGTGAACTTGTTTATGAGGTTCACTAAGTTGGTTAAACGTACTATTATTTGAAAATATTGATTTGCCTTCAGCGTTATACCACTTACCTAGTCGGCAGCTATTATGATCAGCAAACTCCGTCGCTGATTTAGAACTAAATCCGGCAGCAACAGCATATACATCACCTTTCCAAACCACGTGATCTAATTTCACCGTTTGAATAAAACTTTGTAAACTAGCGTCTGTAATAGTACCTCTCATCGAATTACAACATTCGATCAAATTACGATAATCGCTATCTAATGTAGTCACGCCAGAGGTGAGTTCTTCATTAGTAGAATGTATAGTATCCACCGACTTAACGGTTTCACTGGTTGAGCGAATAATCTCGTTTACTAATTCTGATACTTCATTGGCTGATTCGTTGGTATTGTTTGCCAGCGCTCTTACTTCATCAGCGACAACACTAAAACCACGACCCGCCTCACCAGCTCTCGCTGCTTCAATTGCTGCATTTAAGGCTAATAAGTTAGTTTGATCTGAAATTTTTGAAATGGTTGAAACAAATATATTAATTTTATCGGCCATTTCAGATAAGCCCGAAATATTGGATGTCATTGAGCCCATTTGAGCACCAAGTCCACTCATGCCGTGCACTATGTTTTTAAGTGTTTTAGAGGACGAGTCAAATAGATCGTTTATATGGCTAATACCATCACTTTCTTTTTTAATTTGCTGGAATGAACTAAATACTGTCTCGCGAATGCCTTGGAGCTGTTCAATAGAGTCAACGGTACAACCTAAAACTTGTTTTTCGAACTCAATGTTATCTGTTTGCTGAACATTTTGAGCGTGTTGAAGTTCGGCGATCAATTCATCAGAATTACGAATTTGTTGTTGTAACGTTTGTATTTGTGTTTTTAGAGAAGAGTTTTCAGCGACTACGTTATTAAAGCTTTTTTTGTTACAAACATCGTTATTTTTTCTCGATTCTATTATTTTTGTCTTTATGCTTTATCGGCTAATGAGTACAAAAGTTCAATTAAAATATAAGTAAACTACGCTAATGTTTGATTTACATTAAGTTAATTTTATAAATCAGGTTATTGCTATGAAAATTTATAAACTTAGGTAAACTTGTGGTCATACCAGAGAAGTGAGAAGGTGTTGAATCTTCCCAACCCCAATTTACATATTGAGTATTTACACATGAGTATTGATACCTTATTTGAAGCTTTTAACGAAACTAAATCTGAATACATAATTAAAGTGCCTAAAACCTGGGGACAGGGCAGAACCTTATATGGCGGTATTTCTACCGCTTTGGCTTATCAAGCGGCGGAGAACTTAATTCTTGATGATCGTTCATTACGTTCATTGCATTGTAATTTTGTTGGTCCATTAAATTGGGATGAACCTGTAGTTGTTTCTGCTGAAGTATTACGTACTGGTAAAAATGTTACGCAATTATTGGCCAAAGTCTGTCAAAATGGGCAAGTTGGTGTGATGGCTCAAATATGTTTTGGTATGAGCCGTGAGTCGAAACTATTTAGTCAAGCTCCAGATAAACATGTAATGCAAGTGCCAAAAAAAGGTAATTTCATACCTAATATACCTAAGTTAGTGCCTGCTTTTATTCAGCATTTTAATTTGTCATTACACAAAGGCAGTTTTGGTTTGGGCAAAAGTGAAGAAGCCGCTTTACACGGTTGGAGTCGTTTTGCTAGCGCACCCAAAACGATGAGAATGGCATATTTTATTGCCTTAATGGATGCATGGCCGCCAACCATGTTTCAAATGTTAAGATTACCAGCTCCAGCTAGTACTATGTCTTGGGATATTGAGTTTATAAATCCAAAACACCCATTGGACCCAACTGCTTGGTTTGCAAGTGAAACGGAAGCCAAACATATCCAAGACGGATATGGTCATGAAGAAGCTAAATTTTGGGATCAAGATGGCAACTTACTCGCACTTTCTCGACAAGTCGTTACCGTATTTGCATAAAATACGGTACGTGATAAAACTCTGATTAGTTTTAAACGAATGGGCGTAATTGATCATTATACAGTTGACCTTTCTCTACATAATGCTGGGCAGACTTAGTTAATAACTCGGCTTGCTCGGCACTTATCTGCTTTACAACTTTACCTGGAACACCCATCACCAATGAATTATCTGGGATGGTTTTATTTTCTGTGATTAAACTACCTGCGCCAATAATGCAGTTTTTGCCAATTACGGCGCCATTTAAAATGGTCGCGCCCATACCTATCAAACTGTTATCTCCAACACGACAACCATGCAGCATCACTTTATGGCCAACAGTGACGTTGTTGCCTAGTTCGATTGGAAACCCCTCATCTACATGCAAGACAGATCCATCTTGAATATTGGTGTTATCGCCTATGTTTATGGCTGCATTATCAGCTCGTAAAACACACTGAAACCAAATGCTAACTTGTTCACCTATATTTACTTCACCAATCACGTCAGCGCTATGGGCAATAAAATAATCTTCACTTTTAGATTGTGGTTTTTTGTCATTTAGTTGATATAACATTTATTTATCCTCGGTAAGCATACATATCTGTTTTGCGTTATTAACTTAACTTATACTAAACCCATTAATGTGTCGTATAAATTTGTTGTTTTTAGGATTTTTGGGAGTAGTAAATGAAGTTATCTGACTTAAGACGTGAATATTGTCAGGGTGAATTAACCGAACAAGATGTGACAAATGATCCTATGACACAGTTTGATGTTTGGCTAAAACAAGCCATAGATGCAAACCTACAAGACCCAACGGCAATGGTCGTGGCAACGGTTGATGAAAATGGCCAGCCATCACAGCGTATCGTGTTGTTAAAAAATAGTGATGAAAATGGATTTGTATTTTTCACCAATTTAGCCAGTCGAAAAGCACAAGAGTTAAAACAAAATAACAAGATATCACTCCACTTTCCTTGGCATGCATTGGAAAGACAAGTGATTGTTTATGGTGAAGTTGAGCCATTAACAACAAAAGAAAATATGACGTACTTTTTATCACGCCCTAAAGAGAGCCAGTTAGCAGCTTGGGCTTCCAAGCAGTCACATCCAATCAGTTCTCGAAAAATGTTAATGGAAACCTTTGAGCGCATGAAACATAAATTTAGCCAAGGTGACATGCCAACCCCTGATTTTTGGGGGGGATATAGAGTTAAGCCTTCTAAAGTCGAATTTTGGCAGGGGGGAATATAGGTTACATGACAGAATCATGTACACCCGAAAGGAGTCGGATACCTCCAGTTGGGATATACAAAGGCTAGCGCCATAAAATTGAGCTACGAGGGGCGAGATATGAGCTTCGAGATACGAGATACGAGATATGAGCTTCGAGATTTGAGATATAAAGCCTTACAGCCCTAAAGCCTTTTAACCTTCAAGCCTTTAATCCATCATGAAAGGGATTAATAAATAATGAGCCAAATAAAATGCAATTGATTGATAGCCATTGCCATCTTGATTTCTCTGACTTTGAAGACGATTTAAATTCAGTCATCAAACGTGCAAATCAACATGGGATTGACTCATTTATAGTGCCTGGCGTGTCTAAGACAAATTGGTCGAAAGTAACTAAGTTAACTCAACGGTTTGATAATGTTTATTGCGCTTATGGTATTCATCCACTGTTTTTAAAAGATAGTGTAATCAGTGAAAGCGAACAAAGTGATGTTTGTTTTGATGATTTAAAGGTACTAGAAAACCTACTACAGAATGAACCTTGTATTGCGGTGGGTGAATGTGGACTGGATGCGACGGTTGATAATATGGCATTACAACAGAAAGTGTTTAAGGCGCAGATTGAACTGGCCAATAAATACAATAAACCGTTAATCGTACATCACCGGAAAACGCATCATTTGATCCAACAATGTTTCAAACAAATTAAACCACTTAATGGCGGAGTTATTCATGCCTTTTCTGGCAATCTACAAGAAGCACAAAAGTACATTGAATTAGGCTTTAAACTTGGAGTAGGAGGTGGAGTTACTTATGTACGTGCGACAAAAACACGTGCAACCATTATCAAATTTGGTTTGTCTCATATTGTATTAGAAACAGATTCACCAGATATGCCGTTATCTGGCCAGCAAGGGACGCGAAACGAACCAAAGAATATATATGGCGTTGCCAAGGCTCTCGCTGAGTTATTGGAATGTTCAATTGATGATGTAGCAACAACAACGACGGAAAATGTAAAACGTTTATTCAGTCTTTAATTTTATCTTAGTGTTCGTCTTTTACACTTTCTTTGACAAAGTATGAGTGAGATGAAAATGGTCTTAAACCTATAGTGAATAAATACCCAATCAATCCTGCAATACAAGCCAGTAATACAATTTGTTGGCTAATTCGGCTGATAAATAAGTTACCACTTTGCTGTAAGTTTTTCTTTAACACGGTAATACGTACAAATCCCAATAATTCATTTTCATCGTCACGGATCTCTTTAACAAAAGGGGTCGGTAACAATGGTTCAAATTCTTGGTTTAGCTGAGTAATGAAACGGGCTTTTGTGGTGATTGCATTATCGCTTTTACTTAATACTAATCCTTTATTGTCATAAATAACCATTTCTAAGATATAGTCAGACTTAAGGGCTGAATCAGTTAAGTGATCGAGTGATTTTATATCGTCTTGAGATATATAGGTTTTAGCACTATGTGAGGTTTGCAGTAATATATTCTCAGCTAATACTATTGAGTTTTCTTCAAGCATAGCTCGTCCTTGGTTACTGACATTTAGCCAAAGACTGATAGTGACAATTAATAAAACAATCGCAAAACCCAACTGTGTGAACTTTCGATTTAACGACGATGTTTTAATGTAAGTAAGTTTTTTACTCATTAGGATCTTATTTATATGAGATTGTTTTAAATACTGCGCATTTCTAGATTAAAAAGCAATGCACTTTAATATATTCTATTAAGTCATTTCTACATTTGATTAAATAATCCACAAAAACTAAAGTTGGAACCCCAAAAATGGCTATAGATGAGTTATCTCACATATTTTCGATATCCGAAGTTTCTTTCGTCCAGGTTCAGCAGCAATTAAAAAACACCGACTTGTTTAATTTAGTTTGGTTAGCAGATAACACAGACAATGATGCACCGACATTAAAAGATATTAACGATTGTCAGCAAGTTAAATTGGAAATGATAGCAGAGCAAGACTTAAGCGCACACTCATCCAGTGCCAAACTTGTTTTATTTAATGATCTTAATTGGCAGATATTGTTCGACTTCATTAAAGTATGCGAAGCAAATTCGATTAATTTGAACATTTGTAAGTTAGTTAAACCCTCGGATGAATTAGATGGAGCCATTAGTTTCACACTGACTGATGCCATTACGAAACAAATCCAGACGGAATTAAATCAATGGGCTGAACAACACGATGTAGAATTGTGTTATGTCGAAAATGGACCATCAATAGATAAACCGGGTTTATTAGTTATGGATATGGACTCAACAGCTATCCAAATTGAATGTATAGATGAGATTGCTAAGTTAGCTGGGGTCGGTGAGCAAGTTGCAGAAGTGACCGCCGCTGCTATGCGCGGTGAATTAGATTTTGCTGAAAGCTTACACGCTAGAGTAGCCACATTAACAGACGCACCAGTATCTATTATTGACCAAGTGGCGGATAATTTACCGCTTATGCCTGGATTGGAAAACTTAGTCTCACAGTTACAATCTTATGGCTGGAAGTTAGTCATTGCATCGGGTGGTTTTACTTATATGACCGATGTTTTAAAACGTCAGTTAAATTTAGATGAAACCGTAGCAAATCAGCTAGAAATGAAAAATGAAAAACTGACTGGCAAAGTACTTGGGCGCATTGTTGATGCCAATGTAAAGGCAGAAACCGTTGTGGAGTTGGCGCATAAATACAATATCGACATCAGCCAAACCATTGCAATGGGGGATGGTGCCAATGATTTAGTTATGATGGAAGCTGCCCAACTGGGGGTTGCCTTTCATGCTAAGCCATTGGTTCGAGCACAAGCCGATGTAAGTGTCAGAACCGGTGGATTAGATCAGTTATTGTATTTACTGTAAAAATCGCATGAATTTAGCCGCGACTTTGTTAGAATGCGCGGTCAAATTTACAATTGTTTTATTAATAATAACGTTATTTAAAGATCAGGAATATAAATGTTACGTATATACAATACATTAAGCCGCCAAAAAGAAGAGTTTAAACCACTAGTTGCAGGTAAGGTTGGCATGTATGTGTGTGGCATCACAGTGTATGACTTATTACATATGGGGCACGGTCGTACGTATGTTTCTTTCGACATTATGCAACGCTATTTCAGATACTTAGGTTATGACGTTACTTATGTTCGTAACATCACCGACGTTGATGACAAAATTATTAAACGAGCTCAAGAAAATAATGAGACGTTTGAGCAATTGACCAAACGTACGATTGACATGATGCATGAAGATTTTGATGCATTAAGAATGTTACCTGCGGATATTGAGCCTAAAGTTTCGACGCATATGCCAGAGATCATTGACGTGATTCAACGTTTAATTAATAAAGAACATGCATACGTGGCGTCCAATGGCGATGTGATGTTTGCCGTGTCATCTTATGGTGAGTATGGCAAGTTAGCTCGTCAAGATTTAACTCAGCTTGTTTCTGGTTCACGAGTTGACGTAGATGAAGCTAAGCGTGATCCCCTTGACTTTGTATTATGGAAATTAGCAAAAGCGGGTGAGCCGAGTTGGAGCTCGCCATGGGGCGAAGGACGACCTGGTTGGCACATAGAGTGTTCAGCAATGAACTCTAAACATCTAGGTAAACATTTTGATATTCATGGTGGTGGTTCAGATTTAATTTTCCCACATCATGAAAATGAAATTGCCCAATCTTGCTGTGCATTCGACACGCCATATGTTAACTACTGGTTACATACAGGCATGGTGCAAGTGGACAATGAAAAGATGTCTAAATCTTTACATAACTTTTTCACTGTAAGAGACGTATTAAAACAATACGATGCTGAGTCAGTTCGTTATTTTTTAATTAACGGTCACTACCGTAGCCAATTAAATTACTCAGATGATAATTTAAAACAAGCAAAAGCAAGTTTAGAACGTTTATATACTGCTTTACGTGATGTAAAAGTGAATACAGATGTCGAATTAAGTGGCTTTGAGCAAGTGACGCGATTTAATGCCGCAATGGACGATGACTTTAATACACCAGAAGCTTTGTCGGTTCTGTTTGAATTAGCTAAAGAGTTAAACAAAGAAAAACTGATCGACGTGAATAAAGCGTCAGACATAGCCGGTGTATTAGTAAAACTTGGTGAAGTGTTAGGTATTTTACAAACGCCAGCAGAGCAGTTTTTCCAAAGTGGACAAGGTGATGATGTTGCAGTGATAGAGCAATTGATTGTTAAGCGTAATCAAGCTCGTGCTGATAAAAACTGGGCTGCAGCCGATGAAGCGCGTGATGCGTTAACCGCTATGGGCATCATTCTTGAAGATAGTGAAGGTAAAACAACTTGGCGTAAGATCTAATCTATTATTGCGTTAATCGATAAACAGAACTTTATCAATAAACAACGAAAAAAGGTGCATCAATGATGCACCTTTTTATTTAACTAATAATAGTTAGAGTTTGTGTTAATGGCTAAACGCTGGGGCGTAACCTGAACTCCAAAATATGGCAAAAGACGTCATAATACAAACGAGTAATATCAGACCACAAGTTACAACTGAACTCGAGTATATGAATCCACGTTCCTCTGGGATATGCATTAAAATTGGAACCCCTGCATAAAGTAGATAAACAGAATAGGCTAATGCACCAAACCCAACTAACATAACAAACCAAATTTCTGGATATAAAGCAGCTAAGCCAGCAGTAAATAATGGTGTTGCTGTATAGGCTGCTAATTCAAGCGTTTGGGTGTAGGTTGGTTTTGAACCAAATGTGTGGGCCATCCAATGTGCTAAGTATCCTAATACAAACACACCGGCTATCAGCGCAAAATACATACCTACGGATAACATTAATGCAGAATTTGTTGGTAAAAATAAGCGTTCTCCAACGCCAACGCTCCAACCTATCGATGTAAGTGAAAAATAAGCACTAATGGCTGGAATTAGTGCGATGATCATTATGTGTGACATAGAATATTTAAAGCTTTCGTGTCTATCGTCAATAGAATGCCACTCTTCTACTGGGTGTGCGTAAAGGCCCCACAGGTGGTTTAATATCATAATTACTTCCCTCAACTTCTAAAAATACCTAATGATTATATTGTTTAATTTCTCAACAATATGTTTATGTTATGACCAAAAAAAGTGGATACGTCAAGTATTTAACAGTTTAAAATTATCGACCTACGTCGGTTTTGGCTCAATATAGAATCATTAATACAAAGAGCAAAAACTCTAATCTTCCGGGTTAGTGCCCACTAATAAAGGCTTGTGCATTTTAGTTATGTCTACATCCCTGACATTAATAGAAGTTATAAATTTTTGATCATTTCTTTATTCATACTCTTTACACAATAGATGCACAGTGTCTGCACATTGGGTTGTTAATTTCCTGCTCTAGTCATTTCAAATGGATAAAAGTCTCAAGCCTTGAGAAATCCAATACTATTTCTAATAACAGGAACATATAAATGAATTTTAATCGTGGAATTTTTAATAAAATTAAACGCGGATTGCCTATCATTTTTGCAGCTCATATATCACTTACACTATTTGGATGTGACAGTGATTCATCTTCAGGTACTGGCTATATTCAAATGTATAATTTGTCATCGAATGCCCCTGATATTTACTTAACAGTCGATCAATACAGTGATGATGATTTTGTGGAAACCGCTTATTCTGGCGTTCCCTTTACAGGTTTAAGTAGCCGCCTTGAATTTGAATCTACAACTTACGATATTGAATTAGCTTGGCAAGATGAATACAACAGCAGTGACTTAGAAAATATCTATGAAAGCGAATTGTCAGTCAGTGATGATATGGTTGAATTTGTGGTCATGACTGATGACGTAAGATCACCTAATGTACTTGTGTATGAATTGCCCATTCGCGATGAAGATGAAGTAGAAGAAGACAGTGATGATGAAGTCTTTAATATTCGTATTTTAAATATGCATGACTCTTCACAAGGGGTGGATATTTATTACTCAGAATCAGATGAAAGCTTCAATGAAGCGCAGTTAATATCTCAAACTAACTATACCCAAATGTCTGAAAATCAAAAATTAGCACAAGATGATCTTATATTTTATTTAACATTGGCTGGCAGCACAGAGGTTCTATTTCAATCACAAGATATATCGTTTCCTTATGCCGCTGAGTACATTATTGTAATTAGAGAAAATACCGGTGCAGGCACATCGCCATTTATTATCGATAAGTTATCGACCACTTCATCAGTTGAATACTCAGACATTAATGCCGAAGCTCAATACCGAATTTATAATGGTATTGTCGAGCACGAATTACTACCTGAGTATCAAGGGATGTTCGACTTTTACGTGAACGGTGTAGATGAAGAAGCAGAAGTATCGTCATTAACCTTTGGCCAGTTTAGCGATTCAATACTCTCTAATTCTGGCGATTTTAGTATGAGTTTGTTATCACCTGCAGATCAAAGTGTGATTGTGAATAACCATTTATTATCATTAAGCGATAATACAAATACGACGGTTTTCTTTTACCTGTTAGAAGAAGCAGTTGATGAAGATGGAGATAACGATGTTGATGAAAACGGTGATGGTTACATAGATGAAATTGAAATTTCGATTAATTCATTAGTCGTTAATAATAGCCAAAGTGAAAGTATTTATAGTCACCAAATTAATGTAATTAATTTAATCGATGAAAATGAAATCTCAGATGATTTTTCTTATATCAAAGTTTATTTTGTAAAGAGTGATGAGACAATTAGTAGCGCAGATCAATCAACGTCGGCGGTATTTGCAACGCCTAGTTCGGTACAGTTACTTAATAATACTTATGAAGTCTACGTAATAGGACGTTTAGGTAGTAGCGATGTGATTTTAACATCACAAGAATTAGTGTTAGATGAAAACAGCAAAGACCAATTTCTAATTCTAGAAAAAGAATCATCGTCTTTAACTAACTATAAAATGGCGTTTGTAAATCAAGCAAACTAATTTTGCGTGATAGTAAACACCCATTGATACCGTAATAAACTTTAAAATAGGCCTCAAATGCAGAGGCCTATTTTTTTATGTGCAGATTTAGGGGCAACATAATTAAATGGCAAAATTACAGGGTTGGTTTAGCTCTATGGTTTTTGAAGCCATTTGACGCAAAAACGATTGAGTTTCTTGATTGGCAATAATCTCTTCAATAAAAGGCAGCAGGGTTGCAGACTCTCCGGTGATCACTTCATAAAATATATAAGCGGTTAATAACAAACCTAACTCTGAAGCATGATTGCCGTCTGGACTATGTAGAGGTATTTCAGGATCAGCAAGTATGGCTTTATCCCAAGCTAACCCTATCGGTGCAACACACGACTTTTGTAGTTTGGCTATACCTGTATGAATTCGATGAACTTGCGCCGCTTCTTTTGTTCTGCCTCGTTGTGGATGTTCTGGAAATAAGATAGGAGTAGCATCAAGGTGTTTAGTTTTATCTATCCACATCCTAGTTTGAGTTGTTGGATACCGGTAAACACCAGATTGAGAGTACTTTTGTCCCTGTAAGATTACATGTGTCCATGGTTTACTCTCTAATAATGTTCTTCTCGCTGTGCGACTAGATGGGTTATCTAAAAACCCGCCTCCGGCATTAACAACTTCGATTTCTGCAACAGGATTGCCATTGTTAATTAAAACGCTAAGCAACTCGTCTAAGCCAATAACGTGACTATTACCAAATATTAATATTTTGTATGTGTTTGAATATCGATTGTCAGGTATCGATAAGTTGGTTTTTTTCTGTGTTGAAGTGTTGTCAAAAATGGAGGCGTTGTAATTGGCGCTATTTCCTGAACAAGCCATTAAAAAATGCAGCGTAAATATTACAAAACATAAAATGCGCATGATATATCCTTGTTTTAAAGTTAATACGGTTTAAGTTATGAGGTAAAGATTGGACCGGAGTTTCTCAGCTTATTGATTTAACACAATAAAGAGATAACAATGTTTTCATAATGAAATGGTAATGACGCAAGATAACGAGGATATAAATGCAATTTGTGTTTGGCGATATAGTGGTTGACACCGAACAGGTGAAGTTAACCAAAGGTGCAATGCAAATTGAATGTGAGCCACGGGTTTTTGACTTGATGGTATATTTTTGTCTACATCCAGCAGAAGCCATTTCAAGGGAAGAGTTAATAACACACGTTTGGGACGGCAGGATTGTAAGTGATGCGGCGGTAAATCGAGCCGTTGGTGAGCTTCGTAAAATTATAGAAGACGATCCATCATCACCACAATGGATAAAAACGGTCAGTAAAGTGGGCTACAAGTTAACCGTTACGCCGGAAGTACTCACGAACAAAGCCACAATTTCTAACAACTTACAAACTCCAACGAATACGGTTAATACCAGTGTAATAACGAATAAAGCAATCTGGATTAGCCTTATATTGTTGTTCATAATCGTTTGGATCTATTTACAAATCACCAAGTCTGGTCTTGATAAAACTAGGTTAATCATTACAGAGAGACAACCTTTAACTACTTCTGTCGGCAGTGCTTTTAATCCTTTTTACCATGAAAAATCCAATACCTTGTTGTACCTATATCGCTCAAGTCTTAACGCTAATGCTCAAATTTATTTGAAACAAGAACCATCAATTCCGATTACCAATGACGACTATTATTATACAGACGTCGTATATGCGGATACTGGTTATGTGTTTGCCAGCAGAGTTAATAATTTACAACAAAGACAATGTGAAATAGTCAAAATTGAACTGGATTCACAAAAAGTTGATTCAATACTCGGTTGTGGTGAAGGGAATATCAGCCAGATAGTTTATGACAACAGCAATAACCGATTAGTTTACCAGTATCGACCAAGTATCTCAGAACCTTATGCACTGTACTCTTATCAGTTAGATACAGGACGAAAAATACAAATAACACATCCGCAACAACGAGGAAATAATACTGGGGATTATGTATTTGCGTTATCACCTGACAATCAAAAGTTAGCCATAGTTGAGTATCTAGGAGATGGTATTGATGATATAAAAATAGTTGATATCAACAACAATAAAACCAGTATCAGCTTGCCTTTTATTAATAATGTATTCGGATTGGTTTGGCGTACTAATGATCAAATAATTGCCTCAAATAATGACGGTTTGTATGAGTTTAGCGTTAAGGAATTAAGCGTTAACAAAATAGAAATGAATGACCAATATGGACGTCTTGCGATTGGGGCTGGTAAATCAATATTAACTGAGTGGAGTAGAACCACAATTAACATATTTAGATATAGTAATAATGGAACCTTTAAACATCCAATGACGGCAAGCCGAGGAGCAAATACCAACCCTACCTTAGGTAATAGCTCGAATATTATGGCGTTTCTATCGGATAGAACGGGTAAAAAACAGATTTATATACAAGATGAAAATAAACCTGAGGTGATTGCCACCTTTGATGGTGAGATTGAATATGTCGATGTTATGGCGTGGTCACCGGACGACGATATATTAGTCGCAAGCATCAATAACCGATTATTTGCTTATTCCCTTAATAACAAAAGTTGGCAAGCGCTGGCTCAGCAATATAAAAAAGTGCATTACGTCAGTTTTGTCGGACAAACCATTATGTTCAGTGCCGAAGTGGACGGGCAATGGAATATATGGCAATTAGATTTGCGTAACGATGAGATTGTACAGGTGACAAAAAAAGGCGGTTATAGTGTTCAAGGTGAGGGTAGACTCATTTACTTTACCAAATTTAACCATGACGGGTTATATAAACTTGATTTAACAAGTGGTGAAGAGTCAAAAGTGATCGATGCATACCCTATAGTAGGTTGGCGGCATTGGCAATTAAGAGGCAATTCCATTTATTACCTTCAAGGTAAGCAGTACTTTGTAATTGATATTAATTCGGGTAATAGACAGGCGTTGAAAAATTTTGACGACGAAAAACCGAATCGGTGCCATTTGTCATTTCGTCAGGATCTTTTAGCCTGTGAACACGTCGAATTTCGTACTAGCAACATCTGGCAGCTAAAATGGTTATAAATAAAAGTAGGCCAGTTGTTCAATATATTGATGGCTCAACAAATAAAAACCCTCAAAAAATCGCACAGTTGTCAGACACCCTATGATAAAATCAACGGCATAATCACTCCTAAAAACAGATAGAAGCTGCTTAATGTCTAATCAAGAATTATTAACACCGATATTGTCATTTCTAAAATGTGAAACGCCACAGTCTTGGATTGACGAAGCCATCAAAATTGAAAACTTACCTGTGTTATTAATCGATCATTTAGTCTGCGAACTTAAAGCCGCACAATCAGCCATGTATTTAATACGCAAGTATGCGGTAGACAAAGAAAGCGGGGATGCCCTATTAAATTGGCTACAACCTTTTGAACAGTTTATATATAAAAAAGAAGGAGATTGGCGTGAATTACCGAGTAAAAATAAACTAACCAAGTCGATGCTCCCTAAGTCTAATTCACCTTATGGACAAGAGTTGATAGATAAAATGGTGTTGTTAATAAAAGAAGAGTTACATCATTTTTATCAAGTATTAGAAATCATGGATGAATACGATGTGGAATATAAACATATAACACCAGGGCGATACGCAAAAGGAATGTTAAAACATGTTAAAACGCACGAACCTCAAACCTTAGTGGATAAACTTATTTGTGGCGCTTATATAGAAGCTCGTTCTTGTGAACGATTCGCAAAGTTAGCACCCTATGTTGACAAAAGACTCGGTGACTTTTACGTCTCTTTATTACGTTCGGAAGCCCGTCATTATCAGGACTATTTAACATTGGCGGAAGAGATTGCGCAATCGGATATTACACCAAGGGTGTCTCATTTGGGCAGTGTTGAATCAGAGTTAATCACATCGGTGGATGACGATTTTAAATTTCATAGCGGAATACCGAGCGGCAGGTAGTTTTTATATCTCTATTGAATAGGTGAATAGCCTAAATAACATTCTTTACATTAAACTTATGAAACTCTAGTACGGTATTTAGTACCAATTCTACTTGGTTATTTATGCTTTCAGACATATCGCCATTAAATTCTACCTCTAATAAATAGTCTTGTTCATCGTGATAACAGTCAGACACTTTTAAGTGCTTGCTTTGTTGAATGTCATCATGCAGTAATTCAAAAAATCCACGAAAGTTAATGTTCTCATCCCATGTACTTAAATTGTAAGACATGGCAAACCGAAAATGTAATTCGCTATTTATAAAGCCAATGCTGATGGTATCGCAGTATTTATAGATAGAAATTGAACAAGGGAAGTGTAAAAAAGTATTTTCAGGTAGCTCATTAACAGAAGTATATTTGACATCGTCGTAAGTTAATTCGGATTTATCACATTCAAAGATATTTAAACAAGACCAGTAATATTCATCTGGAGCAATAGCAAAGCCAGATAATCGTTTATTGTTAAATAATAATTCAATAGCAACTGCAGACCCATGATCGTTCATACTCGTTCCTTGAATGGTAAATTACCCTTAAAAGGAAATTGTAGAAAAGGATAGTTATTTTGCAAATGTAAATTAAGTTAATTAATCCATTTATAAAGGCTGTTGGTGTCAAATGAGAAGGGAAAGTTAGTTTTTGGGATGATCTTCGCGGTTATGGAATATATTTTAATCAGTCATGACAATAACTAAAGGATTCTACAAATTATGAGTGCCATCTAGAATAGAATTAGATTACAATTGCCGATTACATTTTTTATGTTTCATAAAAAACAGAATTCAGGGAATAGCGACATATGTTTAACGGCAGTAAAAACATTCTTTTAATAGTATTTTGCACAGTATTAGTTTCATTAACTAGTTTCTCTATTGGTGCTCAGATCTCTACCACTCCTTCAGCTGCGCAGATAGAACAATTTAAAAAACTTCCAAAGTCACAACAAACTGCATTAGCAAAACAATTCGGGTTCGATTTGTCATTGCTCAATTCTAATATGAGTGGAGTTAAATCTTCGGAAGAAACAACAACACCTGAAACACAGTATTTAAACGGTAATAACAATCCATTACGTCAGGTTGAAAAAACTGCCGAAGAAGACAAAGAATTAAAACCGTTTGGTTATGAGATGTTTGAACAAATGCAGGATGCATTTTTACCTCAAGGTAATATCCCTGTGCCTTCGGATTATATCATTGGCAGTGGAGACAGTATTAACATCTCTTTGTTTGGTAAAGAGTCCCAAGAACATCTGTTGACGGTAAACAACGAAGGCAAAATCACCATACCAGGATTGGAACCAATCTCAGTGGCTGGTTTAAGTTATAGCGAAGTTAAACAGTATATTGCCAATATCATTTCGACTAAGATGATCGGAATGAAGTCCGTTGTCTCCATTGGTGAATTAAGAAGTGTTCAAGTTTACGTTCTGGGTGATGTCAAAAAACCTGGTGCTTATTTACTATCAAGTCTATCGACAATTTCAAATGCGTTGTTTATTAGTGGCGGCCCAAATGAAGTTGGCTCACTAAGAAATATACAACTTAAACGTTCAGGCAAAACACTTGCTCATTTTGACCTTTACGAGTTTATGCTCAAAGGAAATGTAACCACAGATCAAAGAATACAGCAGGGCGACGTGATATTCGTTGCTCCAATCGCTAACCAAGTTACGGTTATGGGAGAAGTTCGACGTCCTGCCATATATGAAATTAAATCTAACGAAACCTTAGCACAACTGCTGGAATTCGCTGGTGGTTTAACACCACAGGGTTATGCCAAGTCAGTACAACTTTCTACATTTGATTCTCAGCAGTTAAGAAAAATTAACACCATCGACTTAACAAACAGTAATAGTAAAACGCAGCTAATACATAACGGCGATATTGTTAAAGTTCATAAAAACATAGAACGTATCGGCGAAGCGGTAAACTTAGCAGGTTATGTGTCTAGACCAGGTGCTCAAAGTTGGCAAGAAGGGATGACGTTAAATGATATTTTAACTAACCCAGCAGACCTTTTAATTGGTGCTGACTTTGATTACGGGATCATTGTTCGTTCGGTTGGTAACTTTTATCAAACCTTCAATATTAAACAATTCTCACCTATTAACGTTATTCAAGGCAAAGACGTAATACCGTTACATAAAAACGATTTGGTATTATTTTTTAACAGCTTAGGTAAAGAGCATTATTACAAAGAACAAGGGTTAATGGTTGACGACCTTGAAAAAGAAGTAAAATTAGAAGAAAGAATAAACCAACTAAATACGCCTCAAGGTGTTAAAAACCAAAACTACCGTGTTGCACTAGAAGAGCTTTCTGCTATTTACGGTGATGAAGAAGCCTTAAAAGCAGAAGAAAGCCAGAAAACGAATTATTTATACAAAATCTTGTTTGGTAATTTAGTAGAAAAACACCAAGCTTTGATCAACACACAGCAAATGTCTCGTCATCAATTGTTATATCCAATCAAACAATTATTGGAGCAAAAAATAACACCTGGAGCCAAAGTTAAATTAGTGGAAGTAAGAGGTGAAGTTCGCTTCCCTGGTGTTTATCCTATCAATGGCAAATCTACAGTCACGGATGCCGTGATTGCAGCAGGCGGGTTAAAAGAGTCTGCTAGTTTGTATCGCACTGAAATATCAAGAATAACCACCGACGTAGATGAGACCGTGACCACTCAACATATGTCCGCAAGTTTATCGGCCGCATTATCAGGGGTAGAGTCAGAAAATATCAAGCTTGAAGGACGTGATGTAATAAATATATTTAAACAAGCTAATTGGAACGAAGAGTTAAAAATCACCTTAGAAGGTGAAGTGCGTTACCCTGGTGAATACACAGTTAAAGAAAATGAAACCTTAACTCAAGTCATTGAGAGAGCCGGTGGTTTAACCGAGCTTGCGTCTTTAGACGCTGCATTTTTCACGAGAGAGTCGTTGAGAAAACTTGAAAAACAACAAGCGCAAGACATGGCGAGAATGTTAAATAAAGAACTGGCGTTAAAGTCCATGAGTTCTTCGGTATCAAATGTAAATGTAAATGACGTGAATAAACTGGTAACCGCACTTTCTGAAACACCTGGTATTGGACGGTTAATTATAGACTTGGAAGACATAATCGCTGGCAATAGAGACGACATAAAGCTAGAAAGTGGTGACAAACTTATCGTGCCTTCTTACCGTAATGAAGTGAATGTAATTGGTGAGGTACAAGTAGCCACCTCTCATATGTATAACCCTGAATGGACCGCTAAAAAATACATCAATTCAAGCGGTGGATACCGCGCACAAGCTGACGATGACAGAGTTTATATTATCAGAGCAAACGGTTTAGTCGACATCCCAAATTTAGATAAATGGTTCGGCACCGACAAACGAGCATATTTAAAAGCTGGAGATACGATAGTTGTACCGTTGGACGCAAGTTATACAGATAGATTAACCCTTTGGGAAAAAGCAACGTCCATATTTTATCAGTTAACAGTTGGTTTAGCAGCGTTGGGTAGGTTGTAGGTTAAAATGGAAAATGTAAAAGTTATAGATATCCAAGAAGTTATTGTCGCTTTATGGCGGAAAAAACTAATGATCGCAACTATCACCTCATTGTTCATAGTTTTATCAGTATGCATAGCTTTAATTCTGCCAAATATATATCAATCTAAAGCTTTGTTAGCACCTAATAGCGAAGACAGTAGTAGGGGGCTAGCTGGTATGTCAGGGCAGCTAGGTGGTATAGCTGCATTAGCTGGTGTTAATTTGGGTAGCGGTCCTACTGACAAAGTTTCATTGGCATTGGAAGTGTTAAAGTCACGTGATTTTCTTTTTAATTACTTTAAAGATAAGGATTTAGCCAAAGACATAATAGCCGCTAAAGGTTGGGAAAGATCTACGAATTCTTTAATATATGATGAAATTATATTTGATGTAAAAACAAATTCCTGGGTACGGGAAGTGAGTGCACCTTACAAGCCAAAACCCAGTTTTCAAGAGTTATATGATTACTTTATAGAAAATAATATACTAATTAACAGAGATGAAGAAACTGGTTTTGTCACAATTGCTGTTAACCATTACTCACCATACATAGCAAAAGAAATTGTTACTGATTTAATTAGCCGTTTGAATAAGGTTATTCAACTGCAAGAGTTAGAGGAAGCTGAAAAAACTATACAGTTTTTGGAAAGCGAGTTAGAAACAACTAATGTAGCTGAAATGCGTAGTATGTTTTATCAACTAATAGAGCAACAATATCGGACCGTTATGTTGACAAAAGTTAAAGTTGACTATGTGCTTAAAATAATAGATAGCCCCATTATTACAGAAAGAAAGCATAAGCCATCTAGAGGGGTAATTGTTGTTGTTGGTGCATTACTAGGCTTTTTTCTATCTTGTATTCTAGTTTTATTTCTAACCTTTAGAAATCGCTTTTAAATAGGTAATTGTATTAATGAAAATAAAGCAAAAGAAAATATACGTTTATTGTTCAGAAAGTTCTCTTGAAAAAATAAAAAAACGCTCCAACCATATGACGTTGAAGTGATTTTCAATGATCATAATCTCAAATCATTTAAAGGTAAGATATTACTACATCATGAATTAAGCTTTGTGACTAAAGAAGAGAGACACTTTTTGATTAATGCAACTGAAAGAGGTGCATGGGTTGAGCCGTTAGTGAGCTTTCTAGATAGAGTTTTAGGTTATACAGAAGTAGAGTTGTTACAAAGTAGTTATTTTTTGCATACAAAAGCTTTTACAATTTTATCAACAAAACGGACACAAGTGGTAAAAAGAATACTTGACCTATTTTTCTCATTCATTTTACTAGTATTAACATTGCCTATTATGATTGCAACGGCTATTGCAATTAAAATTAGCTCAAAGGGCCCCATTTTTTATTCACAAAAAAGAGTTGGACTTTTTAATCAAGAATTTAAAGTCTTAAAATTTCGTTCAATGCGCACTGATGCTGAAAGTTCAGGTGCTCAGTGGGCTCAAGAGAATGACGATAGAGTAACTAAAGTTGGACATTTTATACGAAAGACTCGAATTGACGAATTACCTCAATTGCTCAACGTGATCCTGGGGGAAATGTCACTGGTTGGTCCAAGACCCGAGAGAGAAATTTTTGTAAAAGACTTAGAAAAAGACATTTCTTATTATAGATTTCGTCACTCAGTAAAACCGGGAGTAACAGGGTTAGCTCAGGTATCTTACCCATATGGAGCTTCTTTAGAAGATGCAATCTGGAAACATAAGTACGATATATATTATATAAAACATCATCGTACACTTTTTGATTTATACATAATAATAAAAACAATAAAAGTTGTGATTTTCGGTATGGGAAGGTAATTTGAAAAACTCATTTTCCGTTCTTTGTTCTTTGTATTTTGCTGAAAAACCAGACTTTTTAACTTCAGCATTAAAGAGTATTGAAGCTCAAAGTATTCAACCAGATGAAGTCGTTGTAGTACAAGATGGTCCGCTAACGAATGAGTTGTTGGATGTAATAAATGCGTGGAAGTCACGTTTACCAATTACAACGGTTGTGATGGAAGAAAATGTAGGCTTAGGTAAAGCACTTAATAAAGGTTTAAGCGTTTGTCGCAATGAGTTAGTTGCAAGGATTGATACTGACGATATAAATAGACCAAATAGATTTGAACTTCAACTAGCTGAGTTTGCTAACGACTCAAGCTTAGCAATAGTTGGCTCCGCTATTGAAGAGTTTAATTTATTACCTGGAGATTTAGGACTAGTCAGGCAAGGTGCTATTACAGACTCAATCAAGAAACAAAGCGTTTATAAAAACCCATTTAATCACATGACGGTTATGTTTAAAAAGTCTTTAGTTTTGGAGGTTGGAAGTTATCAAGAGCTACATTTTATGGAAGATTACTCACTATGGTTAAGAATGATAGCTGCGGGATATACTACTAAAAATCAGGAGCAAGTATTAGTCGATGCAAGGATTGGTAATGGGATGATAGCTCGACGGTTAGGGGTTAAATATGTCAATTCCGAATACTTGTTATTACGATTGAAACAAAAATTAAAAATAGCTTCTCCATTTAAGTTGTTAGTTTCGTTTATTCTTAGGAGCTGCACTAGAGTACTTCCAGTTCGAGTCATGAGCCGCATTTATAAAATATTACTTAGAAAAAAAGCTAGAGTTTGTAAATAATGAAAGCAAAAATATTAAAGCTTTTTAATAAATTAAGTGATGGAATACTACTTTATATCCCCCAGCTACTATTTGGTATTGTAGCTCCAATATTAATATATCAGTATGATAATTCAGCTCAAAACATGCTTGGCTTTTATACAGCAACGTTTGGTATCGGTTTATTGTCTAGTGGTTTCGCAAATACCTGTCAGTATTTAACGAGAAAAGAGGATTCCCACAATTCTATTTTTGGTTTCTATAATAGTTATATTATTTCTCGTTTATTATTGTTATCTCCGTTGTTAGTTATAGATATTAATTTTGTTATATTTGAATTTACATATACTAAACTATTAATTTTATTCGTTATTCTAGGATCTCTGCCTAGTTGGGGCTTCTTATTTCTCTTAGGAAAACGAAAGTTACCTATATATCTAGCTTGGTTAGAAACAATCTTAAAAATAAGTATTTTAGCTTATGTACTTGAGCAACAATTAGCTGTTTGGTATTTCGTAATCGGCACAGTAGTTGTTAATATGTTTATAACTTTCTATGTAATATTAAAGTACAAAAGTAAGGCGATAATGACACTGAAAGTGTTTTTACAAAATTATATTCCTTTCATAACGTCTGGGGTTTTATTTTCTCTAAGCTGGTTAACCTTCATGTCAATTGTTCTTGTTAATTACACAAATACTTCAACGGTAGTTGTCTTTTTAGAAAGGACTTTAAGAATATTAGAACGTGCGAGTGCTGTATTAACTACCGTCCTATTTAGAAAAGACAATAAAGTATTGCTATCTACACAGGTAAAAATTAAGTTTCAAGCAATAATTAAATGGTCTTTAATTCCTGTTATTGCTTTAAGTTTTGTTGGGAGTATTTATTGGCAGCAACATGCTGTATTTTTTATTTTATGTATTATGAATGTATTAATTGGCCAGCTAGCCCAACAACTTTTTAATCCAAACCGATGGTATAATTGGGGGGAGTATTAGCCGCGTTAACATTGTTACTCCCAATATTTTTTATCCCCGAAGCTGAACTATATGGCTTTGAATTATTTACATTAGGTACACTATTTAATTTTTTAATAAGACGAAGTTCATTATTAAGCAATACTAAAGGACAACAATGATCGATCTAGACTATATTCAAGAAGAAATGCTAAAAATTGCAATCAAGTTTGATGAATTTTGTGAAATTAACCAACTAGATTATTCAATAAGTGGTGGTAGTTTGATCGGCGCAGTAAGGCATCAAGGTTTTATCCCATGGGATGATGATTTTGATGTAGTTATGCCAAGACGTGATTTTGATAAATTTGTACAATTGTGGCCTAGCTCGGAGTTTTATCAGTTAATTACTACAAAAGATGATTCGTATTATAAAGTTGGGACTCCTGCCAAACTGTATGACCCAACAACAAGAGTGGCTGAAATTAACGAAAAAGAAAACGGAATGCCTGAATATAACCCTTATGGATTATTCCTAGATATCTTCCCAATGGATATATACCCAAAAAGTAGATTAGGTAAGTTAGCAAATCGTTATTGGGGCTACGTAGTTTTGACTAAAGCGTTAAGTCAATTCTCAATGAGAAATAGAAGTTTAGGTCAACGACTTATATTTAGAATGGTTGGTTTAATTCCAAAGATATTGGTTAATAAAATAAACAATAAATTGGTAAATTGGTTAAAACAGTTTGAATCAAAAACTGGAGATGATTTTTTTGTTGGTTATGGGGTAGAAACACCTTTTCATAACTTAATAATTAGGCCTGAACAAATGTGGCCCGCTAAAAAAGATTTTGATATACACGGTCACACATTTAAAGGCCCAAATGACCATATTGCATACTTAACGTGTCGGTTTGGTGATTTCATGAAACTACCGCCAGAAAATGCTCGTTTTCAACACATTATTAATGTAAAAAAAGTGAATAAATAGATCATGTCCAAGAAAGTAGTAGCCGTTTTAGCTGAAATGGCTTTTGTAAAAGGGATTGCAGCAAGTAATCCTACAGTGGCATGGTTAGATAAATACTTTTCTAACGACAAAGTTACTTACATAATGCGAGGGAATGAGCCTAATACTGAGAGTGTAATAAATTTACCTCCTTCTCAAGGAACTATTGATTATTTAAAAAACTACTTCTTCAATCGTAATTATAGAATTGACGCAAAAACTAAAGCGCAAAAAATCAGAACCGATATTATTAATGCTGATCTAGTATGGGTGAGAGCTCCATCATTAGTTCCCATGTTAATTGCGCAAATATGGAAAAAAGAAGTACAAAATAAACTTAATGTTCATATTTGTGCTAATAGAATGACATGGCGTTATTTAAAAGAAGTACCAACCTTTAAAAATCTTGCCCGGCTCATATATGGTGTCATCCTAAAACTATGTTTTAAACGGCTTGAATCTAAAGGTGTAAAATTTTATTTTACAGGGAACCAGGTTAAAGATAATTTTGGTTTAAAAAATGGCACTTATTTAATTGATTATTTAACTGGGCCATTGAAAGAGAGCGACTTTAATTTTGAAATGATCGCTTTAGGAAGAACGACAAAGTTTGTTAATAATAAAGAAATGCTTCGTTTTGCTCAGGCTGTTGGAAGTCCCATAGATATTTTTGGCCCCGGTGAAATATTAAGCAAAAAATTTTCAGAGAGTTATAATACGAAAGGCATTGTTTCCCCAAGTGAAATACAAGCTATATTATCCAATTACAACACATTAATATGCATTAGTTTTGAGTACTACGAAGGTTTTCCTCGTGTCATAGCTGAAGCAATTCAGCAAAACCTATGGGTTGTAGTTACCAAAAAATGTGTATTTTATAATGACATTAAAGATTATCCTAAATTAATAATTTCCGAGTCAATATATAATAAACAAGATTATTTAAATATAATTGAGTCGGGGATTAATAGTAAGAAGCTAGAACAATTTAAAGCATTAATACGCGCACGTTCATTGTTAAAGTAACTTATGAGATTTTTAGTAAAACTGATTTGTATATTCTTAGTTATTTTTTTAACTAACGAATACGCTCATGATTATCAAATGCTGGAAAGCGCGTTTCAAAAGCAGCAAGAAAGTTACGGTATTGTATTTGTAACGTTATCAAAGTTTTATTTTCAGCTCGGTTTAGATTATATCTTTCTGCATATCACTTATTTGTTTATTATGTCTATATCAATAGCACTAATTACGTCTAACTTGCTATTGATGATGACGCTATTAGTATTAGTTGGTCATATCTTAAATGAACAAACTCGCTTTTTTACTGGGGCTATGGTAGCGATAGCTGGGGGGCGTTACTACAAACCTGCAATTTTAATTAGTTTTATCTTCCACCCTGCATCATTTGTATTTGCTCTAGCTGCTTATTTAATCCATTGGTTTACAAAGTTAAAACAAAGTAATTGGTTTATAATTTATCTAATCACATCATATGTTGTTGGATTTTTGCTAAAAGAGGTGATTTTAAGTATCGGAAGAGCATTAGGCTACGATTACTCAGGAAGTATTTATTTAGATCCTATATCGTTAGCTGGACAGGTATTTTTATTTGCTATAGCAATTTTTGAGGTATTTAAAAAACAATTAGAAGAACAAACTAGTCAAGAGCTAGTTAAGCAAAATGAAGTAAGGGCATTTATACTGTTATGTGTAGCATGTTCTGGTTTTGCAATTGTTGCTGGAAGGTTATTAATGGTTATTGCTATTTTAGTGATTGCTAGCAGCACACTGCCAAGGCTTTACGACCAAAGTCAAGTATCTAAAAAATACAACGTATTTCTTCTATTTTCTGTCATTGTGGTTTTCCTTACTCTTCTTATACGAACATTAAAGTTTTTTGGTATAGGATAAGTATTAGTTAAAAATATTTGTTAAAATAGACATACATTCCAATTAGATTGACTAATTATGAGCCATAACTCCCCCAAAATTGTTATTACATACGGCACCTTTGATTTATTTCATGTAGGTCATGTTAGATTACTTAGAAGATTAAGCGCTCTTGGTGATAAGCTTTATGTAGGTATATCCAGTGATAGCTTTAATGCACTAAAAGGAAAAAAGTCGTTTTATAGTTATGAAGAACGGAAAGAAATTTTAGAATCTACTCAATATGTAGATTTGGTTTTTTCAGAAGATACTTGGGAACAAAAAAGAAGCGATATTGAAAAGTATAAAGCAGACATTTTGGGCATGGGATCAGATTGGACAAATAAGTTTGATGAACTTAATGATATTTGTGAAGTTGTTTATTTACCAAGAACGGAAGAAATATCAACAACAGACATAAAAAAAATGTTATCTAAAATTAATAGTGATGAACTCGATGTCTTAGAAAGTTCTTTGCACTCAGCTTTAGAAGTTGTTAAGTCTGTTTCAAACTCATTCCATAATCGCTAAATTAACTTGTGAGTTGTCTATAAATGAAGATATTAGTAACCGGAGGGGCTGGGTATATAGGCTCTCACACAGTAGTAGAGCTACTCAATTCAGGATTTAAGGTCGTTATTGCAGATGATTTATCCAATTCCTCAATAGAAGCGCTTGAAAGAGTGAAAAAAATTACAGGAAAAGATTTTGATTACTATCAACTAGATATTGGAAAATCTGATTCAGTAAGAAATTTATTAAATGAGCATACCGATATTGCAGCTGTCATCCATTTTGCAGCATTTAAAGCTGTTGGTGAGTCTAGCCAAAACCCTTTGAAGTATTACAAAAATAACGTTGCCAATACAATTATTCTTTTAGAGGAATTAAAGCGTGCAGGTATTTACCAATTCGTGTTTAGTTCTTCTGCAACTGTTTATGGTGATCCAAACGCAGTTCCAATTACTGAAGGCTTTCCTATTGGTGCGACTAACCCTTATGGACAGTCAAAATTGACCGTGGAAGAAATACTAACAGATCTTGCAAAATCGGAACACAAATGGTCAATTTCAATTTTAAGATATTTCAATCCAATTGGCGCACACGAATCTGGATTAATTGGTGAAGATCCAAACGGTATACCCGATAATTTATTACCTTATGTTTCGCAAGTAGCTGTTGGTAAATTAGATAAGCTAAGGGTTTTTGGTGAAGACTATGATACCCCTGATGGTACAGGTATTAGAGACTATATTCATGTTGTTGATTTGGCCAAAGGTCATATCAAGGCTCTGGTAAATCAGAGTAAAAAACATGGCTGTTTTACTTATAATTTAGGTACGGGAAAAGGGTATTCTGTATTTAATATAATAAAAGAATTTGAAGTGGTATCGGGGAAAAAAATACCTTATAAAGTTGTTGATAGAAGACCTGGAGATATTGCCGAGTGCTGGGCTAATGCAAGCTTGGCTAAAGTTGAATTAGGTTGGGAAGCAGAGTACGACTTAAATCGAATGCTTGAAGACACCTGGCGATGGCAATCTAAAAACCCTAATGGGTATGAATAGAGTAGCTTGATAATTAAACAGTAGACGGTTTAGTCTAAAGTTTGTGCTGTTATTTATAGTAATTTTTGTTAGATTAGCGTCCGTAATATTAAAACCTAAGTTATGGATGCTCTAAATGAAGTTTTTGTTTTCTCTAAGCGCAATATTTTTCTCGCTTTCGATATTTGCTATCACTCCCTCAGCAGCACAAATTGAGCAATTAAAAAACCTTCCTCGTGCTCAACAAGAAGCATTAGCTAAACAATATGGTATTGATTTAGATTCATTAGTGCCAAGTAAAGGTTCTTCAACAGGTGAATATGATGAAGAACGCAATCTACCTGCAAAAAAAATAAAACAAAACAAAAATGAATTTAATCAAGAAACCAAATCCAAAGGTAAAACTTTTAATGGTGCCAACTTAACTAATTTAGTCGATCAAGTTAAAGATAATGGCACATCGATTAAACTAACAGAACAAGGTACTGACAAAGTTACGCCTATTGAAGAACCACTAAAACCATTTGGCTATGAAATATTTTCTGGTGAAAATAATGGTTTTGCTCCATTAAAAAATGTACCCGTTCCTGCAGGTTATATATTAGGTCCCGGAGATGAAATAAACCTTCAGTTATACGGTAAAGAAATTCAGAGCCTATCCGTTGTTATTGATAGAAATGGCGTTTTTATTACCCCAGAAACTGGGCCTATACCAGTAGCAGGATTAAGCTTTTCTGAATTCAAAGAATTATACACCCAACAGTTAGAACAAAAAGTTATTGGTCTAAAAGCGCTTGTCACAATGGGAGAGCTACGCAGTATAAAAGTATTTGTATTAGGCGATGTTATGCAGCCTGGTAGTTATACCTTGAGTTCACTTTCTACCATTACCCATGCTATTTTCTCAGCTGGTGGTATTTCAAATGTGGGTACGTTAAGAAATGTTCAGCTAAAACGACGAGGTAAATTAGTTACTTCATTAGACTTGTATGATTTCTTATTAAAAGGCGATACCGCCAATGACATGAATTTGTTGCCTGGAGATGTTGTATTTGTGCCACCTTCAGGTAACGTTGTTGGTGTGAAAGGTGCGATTAAACGTCCTGCGCTTTATGAATTAAAAGGTAATGAAACAGCGTTAGATATGTTTAACCTTGCCGGAGGCGGTGCTACCAATGCATTTATTAAGTCGTCTAAATTACAAAGAATCAATGATAATGGATTAAGTACGTTAATCGATATTGACTTAGCTAATAAACAAGAAGCAAATACGCCCTTAAGAAATGCAGATACTTTGGTTGTGGGCTCTGTATTAGAGCAAGTAGAAAATGTGGTAGTGTTAAATGGTCATGTAAATAGACCAGGCGTATATGGGTACAAAGAAGGCTTAAAATTATTAGATGTAATTGGCAATATTAAGCAGTTAAAATCTAACCCTGACTTGGAGTACGGATTAATTGTTCGTGAAGATAAATTAGTAAGAACTATTTCAACGGTTTCCATTTCTTTACGCAAAGCTTTCGAACAACCAACAAGTAAATTTAATGTCGAGTTAACCAGCCGTGATGAAATTTGGATTTTTAGTGCAGATGAACCACGTAATATTGAGAACATTATTGCTAGATTAAAGTCCCAAGCAACAAGAACCAATCCAACTCAACTTGTAGAAGTGATAGGCAATGTTGAACTGCCAGGCGAATACCCATTAACCGAGAATATGACGGTACAAGATTTAATTAAGTCAGCACACGATATTAAAGAATCAACGGATTTAAATTATGCGCTGATAAAACGAGTGAATATAGAAAAAAACATAACCGATTTTGAAGTATTGTCTTTGTTAGAAAACACAGAGTTACAACTTAAATCACAAGATAAGCTGTATATATTTAATATAAATGAACCTCGTGAATTTCTAATTGCTGACTTAATAGAAGAAATAAATCTACAGACCAGTAAAGAAAATCAACGTTTGTTAGTCTCCATTCAAGGGGAGGTCCGCTTCCCAGGTGAATACCCTCTTGCAGAAGGGATGACTGTAAAACAATTATTAGCTGCGGCTGGTGGGTATACGGAAGCCAGTTATTTAGTTGATTTTAACCTTTCAAGATTTACTTCTAACGGTGTTGATGATTCAAAGTTTGATTTATCTACTGAACCGTTAACAGATGAAATAACCTCACAATTTAAGTTAAAGCCACGTGATGCAATATTTATAAAACGCATACCAGATTGGAAACAAACCGAGGTGGTTGAATTAAAAGGGGAATTTAAATTCCCAGGTAAATACACGATTAAACGTGGTGAAACCTTAGCTCAGCTGATCCAGCGTGCAGGTGGTTTTACTGAATATGCAGCGCCTAAAGCGGGCGTGTTTACGCGTGAGTACCTAAAAGAAAAAGAAGATAGAATATTAGCTCAAGCACAAAAAGAACTTAAAAAGCAGTTGGTAACCGCTAGATATAATGTTGGTCAACTTTCAGGTGGTGAAAACGACAACTTGGAGCAAATATTAGATTCGTTAGAATCAGCCGAAGCCGTAGGCAGAATGGTTGTTGAGCCTGAACATTTCACTAGCTTAGAAAGCTCTATAGAGCTAAGAGATGGTGACAGGTTAATCATTCCACGTAAATCGTATGAAGTGAGTGTGTTAGGTCAAGTGTATCAACCAACTACATTACCTTGGACTGAAGATATGAGTATGAAAGAATATGTATTTGGTGCAGGTGGTTTTAACCAGATTGCAGAAGATGATGATACTTATTTAATCAAAGCCAATGGGCGTATTGTGGTAGATAGTTGGTTAGGTGTGGACATTGAGCCTGGTGATACCGTAATGGTGCCTGCCAATGTACAACCAATACCAACTTTAACGTTATGGCAAACCGTAACTAGTATTTTAGCGCAATCGGCAACAACACTTGCGTTAATAGCGGCTTTATAAAATGATTTAACGAAACTCGAAACTCGAAACTCGAAACTCGAAACTCGAAACTCGAAACTCGAAACTCGAAACTCGAAACTCGAAACTCGAAACTCGAAACTCGAAACTCGAAACTCGAAACTCGAAACGGAATGAAAATGCCCAAAGACAAAACGCTTGAAAAAATCGTCACATTAACAAAAGATAATGACGCAATTCAAGCAGTATGGCTATACGGTTCGAGAGCTCGAGGTTTAGCCAGCGATAACAGTGATTATGATTTAGCGATATTGTTTAAAGAGCACATTAATGAACCGTTAACAAACAGAATTCGAGTAGAAGAGTTAAGTAACAATTTGAGTAGTCAGGTAGACCAAGAGGTAAACCTTATTGATATCTCAATGGCACCGTTACCCCTAGCTATGACAGTTGTTACAGACAACTATTTATTGCTTGATAAAAGTGCATGGTTACGAATGCGATGTGAGCAAAGTATCATGTCGAAGTGGGAATTAGATTACCAGTACAATAAGGTGCGTTATGCTTAGTGAGTACATTGACGCAATGCAGGAACAAACAGCAGAAGTGGAGGAGGATTTACAAGAGTTATCAAAAATAATCCTTGATAATCCATTAAGTAAATACGAATATCGTGCCGCAGAAAGATTACTACAAATATATGTAGGATCATGTATTGGCATTGCCAAACATTGCATTAAAAAAGCGGGCAAGAATGTACCTAATGAAGCATACGCATCATTTGAAAAGATTAACGACTTAAATCTGTTTACCATAGGCGAAACAGAAAACTGGCATAAAATTGTTGGCTTAAGAAACGTATTAGTACACGATTATTTAAACATTGATAGACGAATAATCGACTCAGTGTTGATAAACAAACACTACCAACAACTGTCAGAATTTATAAAAAATGGATTAGAGTATTTAGGGAAAGAAGAAAGTAAACCTGGATAAAAAAAGTAACTCGAAACTGCCTTCATCCCGGAGTGCTTTTGTCCTGGACCTCGAGCAGATAAAAAAATAACTCGAACCTCGTGGCTCGAAACTGAATTAAATTAAAACCCTTTGTGTCCTTTGTGTCCTTTGTGGTTAATCGCTTTTAGAAGATTATGAAAAATAAAGAAAACAACGAATTGACAGAACTAAAAGCCAAACTCGACATATACGAGAAATGGCACAATGAAGAATCTAAATTCTCTAATCTAAATTCTTCTTTTTCTGCAGGGCAAAGCCCTGACGATGAAATCGACCTAAAAGAATTATGGAACGTAATTTGGGCTGGAAAACTTAAAATATTTGTTATTACAGCAGTATTCGGTATAGCTTCTGTCTTTTATGCATTGTCCCTACCTAACATTTATAAAGCAACAACAGTATTAGCTCCAACAAACCAAGAATCTTCCGGTGGGTTAGGTGGTTTAGCGAGCCAATACGGAGGTTTAGCCGCCATGGCTGGTATCAACCTTGGTGGCAGCGGTGACAATAAAATAGAACATGCTTTAGAGTTAATGAAAAGTTGGCACTATTTAGATTCATTCATTACAAAGTACAATTTAAAACCGACGTTTATGGCAGTAGTTGGGTGGAATAAAACCACAAACCAACTGGTTTATGATGACTTATTATACAATAAGACAACTAAAGCATGGATTTTAGGCTCTGATAATATAACACTAGAACCATCTAGCCTCGCTACTTATAAAACAGTATCTGGCTCTATTTCCGTAACACAAGAAAAAGATACAGGCTTAATTAATCTAAATGTTAGTCATTATTCCCCGAATGTAGCTTACGATTTAACAAAATTGTTAACAAAAGAACTTAATGACCATTTTCGTAATTTAGATAAACAAGAAGCCGAAGCTAGTATTAATTTTTTAACTAACAAAATTGATGGAACCTCTAATACAGAGATGCGGCAAGTGTTTTACAGTATGATAGAGGCCCACTCAAAAACATTGATGATGACCGAAGTGAACAAACAATATTTGGTAAAAACGTTAGTGCCGACTATGATGCCAGAACAAAAGGACAAGCCTAAGCGAGCCTTAATAGTTGTGTTAGGTACAATGTTAGGTGGCATATTGTCTGTACTATTTGTATTGATTAGATACTTTAAAAATAAAAACTAATTAGTTTAACTATTATGAAGACTCAATCTCGTAACTAATCAAAAATATCTTCATTAGCTGAGAAAGAACTAGATATTGACGACCCATTTGACAGACGACTTATACCAGAAGTCCAGTCAATACATTGCAGTCATGAACTTAAAATGAAAATTTCGATTTTAGATTTAAACCTAGCGCCAATAACGTTAGTCTATTCTGTAATCAGCAACAATTCAGTATTTTTTAGGAAAACGATTATAGACAAATAATAGAACAACAAAGAATAATGTCTAAGTGGGAAATTGATCATTTATATCATAGGAAACCCTATGTTTGATGGTTACGTTAATGCAGTTCAACAACATGTAAACGAATGTTTTGAAGACTTTATTCGACAATGATCCAGAATAGAACGTAAGGGAACAGAGTCTTTGTTGCAAGTATTAATTGAGCCTGTAATAGGGATGTCTAAGCATTTAATTTAGAAAAATAATGTAGTTGTACAAGAAGAAGCTTATCGTGTGCTCACAAAATTAATAGAATTAAAACTGATACCAGATAAACAAGAGTATCAATGGCGAAAAGTCATAGGTATGAGAGTGTCATTGTTCATGATTATTTGGATTTAGATGAAAAAGTGATTAAAGCAGTAATTGAACAAATTCATATAGTACTCCACCGTTATGTATTAGACGCAAGTAGTCAGTTGAAATAGTGGAATCTGAATACAACACAAAGATAAAAAATTGATAGCATGTAAACTTTAAAAATCTTTAACTCAGTGAACTAGGGTCCTCGGTGGAGAAATGCGTTATAAACTGAAATATTAATTTACCAACAGAAAGTAAACCGAATAGTACGTTAATTATTGTGCTGGATACTTAACTAGCCGTATTAATTTTATGATTTGTTATTTTTCTACTAACGGCATATAGGTAGTCTATTGGCGGAGTTCGAAAATCGATGACAGGAAAGGTTGTCTACCAGTTTTTATCGATGGTTGATAGTTTTTTATGGTTGGATTGTATCTCAATCGCGGACCAATTTGACTTAGGTGATAAAATCACCTGAGTCAAAATGTTGAAAATTTTCAACACATTTGCAACGTATTTATTTTATTAAAGCAATTTATTTTAGGAAAATAGTATGAGCTTTTCATTGGAAAACGCCAAAATTGGCATCATTGGTTTAGGTTATGTCGGACTGCCATTAGCCGTTGAGTTCGGAAAAAATTGAAACGTTAGGTTTTGATATTAACCAAGGTCGTGTTGCAGAATTACAAGGCGGTAATGATGCTACACTTGAGTGTTCGCCAGAAGAGTTAAAGGAAGCTACACAGTTAACTTATAGCTCTGACAAAGCGGATTTGAACGCCTGTAATATATATATAGTGACAGTGCCAACCCCTATTGATGCACACAAACAGCCTGATTTAACGCCACTAATTAAAGCAAGTAAAATGTTAGGAGAAGTTATCTGTAAAGGCGATACCATCATCTACGAATCAACAGTTTATCCGGGCGCAACTGAGGAAGAGTGTGTTCCCATAGTTGAACTAGTGTCAGGTTTAACCTTTAATAAAGATTTTTATGCTGGCTATAGCCCTGAACGTATCAATCCAGGCGATAAAGAGCATCGAGTTACGAATATTTTAAAAGTAACTAGTGGCTCAACTCCTGAAATAGCTGAAATTGTTGATCAACTATATAAGTTAATTATAATTGCTGGAACTCATAAAGCATCATCCATTAAAGTAGCAGAAGCATCAAAAGTCATTGAGAATACTCAGCGTGATGTAAATATTGCTTTAATCAATGAATTTTCAATCATTTTCAATAAACTTGATATTGACACTTTAGATGTATTGGAAGCTGCAGGCACAAAATGGAATTTTTTGCCATTTCGTCCAGGTTTAGTTGGCGGACATTGCATTGGTGTTGATCCATATTATTTAACACATAAAGCTGAAACTACGGGGTATTACCCTGACATGATCCTTGCTGGTCGCAGGATCAATGATGGTATGGGAGCTTACGTTGCTTCTCAATTAGTTAAAAAAATGTTAACTAAACGTATTCATATTGATGGCGCGAATGTACTAGTGATGGGGCTAACATTCAAAGAAAACTGCCCGGATATACGCAATACTAAGGCCGTTGATATTGTTAAAGAACTGAAAGAGTACAATATTAGTGTCGATATTATGGACCCATGGTGTTCAAGCGTAAAAGCGGAACAAGAATATGGATTACCACTATTAGAACAAGCTGAAAAGGGTTTCTATGATGCTATTGTTTTAGCGGTAGGACATAACGAATTTAAAGCACTGGGTGCTGAAAAGATTAGAGCATTTGGAAAGGAAGATCATGTTTTGTATGATTTGAAATATGTACTCGATAAACATTTAGTAGATATGCGTTTATAGTCTCGAGTAAATAAAATAAATTATTATACTAATTGAAATTTAAATAAAATGGTTGTAAACATGTCGTCAATATTAGCTTTGATAGGTCGAGAAAAAGATTTATTCTCGAGTGACATTTTAAATAAAGAAGAAGAGCTAAGTAATATTGTTTCAGTATCTTCTTTTTTAGTTCTTGGTGGTGCTGGCTCTATTGGCCAAGCGGTAACAAAAGAAATATTCAAACGTAATCCTAAAAAAGTACACGTCGTTGATATCAGCGAAAATAACATGGTTGAGTTGGTACGTGATATTCGCAGTTCATTTGGTTATATTGAAGGTGACTTTCAAACCTTCGCCTTAGATATTGGCTCTATTGAATACGACGCTTTTATTAAAGCTGATGGTAAATACGACTATGTACTCAACTTATCAGCATTAAAGCATGTTCGTAGTGAAAAAGATCCTTATACATTAATGCGTATGATCGATGTTAATGTTTTTAACACTGAAAAAACTATGAAGCAGGCGGCTGATAAGGGAAGCAAAAAGTACTTTTGTGTTTCTACTGATAAAGCGGCTAATCCAGTAAATATGATGGGAGCATCAAAACGTATTATGGAAATGTTTCTAATGCGACGCAGTGCAGATATTGCTATATCAACTGCTCGCTTTGCTAACGTTGCTTTTTCTGATGGTTCGTTGCTGCATGGTTTTAATCAACGAATTCAAAAACACCAGCCTATTGTCGCCCCTAAAGATATCAAACGCTATTTTGTTACTCCTCAAGAATCGGGTGAACTTTGTTTGATGTCATGTATCTTTGGTGAAAATAGAGATATATTTTTTCCTAAATTAAGTGAATCACTTCATTTAATTACTTTTGCTGATATTGCGGTAAAGTATTTGGTCAATTTAGGGTATAAGCCTAAATTGTGTGACTCTGAAGACGAGGCAAGGGAACTGGTTAAAACGTTGCCTGAACAGGGACAATGGCCTTGTTTATTCACTGATAGTGATACAACGGGTGAAAAAGACTTTGAAGAGTTTTTTACAGATAATGAAACGCTAGATATGGAACGATTTGATAACTTGGGCGTAATCAAAAATGAAGCTTTATTTGTTCCTGAATTAGTCAATGAATTTGAACTAACAATTGCCAAGCTAAAACAAGACCAGGCTTGGACAAAAGATGAAATTGTTGAGCTGTTTTTCAAAATGATCCCAGCGTTTGGTCATAAAGAAACTGGTAAATATCTCGATAGTAAAATGTAGTTGGAATAGACATGCACAATAAGTTAGTAAAATTTGTTCAAGACACTTATCAAACCAAAGAGTTTATTCCTCTTCATGCACCTACCTTCGCAGGCAATGAAAAAGAATATGTCAATAATACTATCGATAGTACATTTGTCTCCAGCGTAGGAAAATATGTCGTTCAATTTGAGCAACAAATTGAAGCCTTTACTGGTACGGCCAAAGCCATAGCAACGGTTAATGGCACAGCTGCTTTGCATACAGCGCTATACATGGCAGGTGTAAAAGCAAGGGATTTGGTTATTACTCAAGCCCTTACGTTTGTAGCTACCTGTAACGCATTGTATCACATGGGCGCAGAGCCTGTATTTGTAGATGTGTCTAAGGTTAGTCTAGGTTTATGCCCTAAATCGTTAGAGGTTTACCTAGAAGACAATGCTTTTATTAATAACGATGGTTTAAGTCAGCATAAAGTTACTCAACAAATTTTCCGTGCGGTAGTTCCTATGCATACCTTTGGTCATCCTGTAGAACTTGATGAACTTATGGCTGTTTGCTCCAAGTGGAATCTTGCCTTAGTAGAAGATGCGGCTGAAAGTTTAGGATCTTTTTATAAAGGTCAGCATACAGGCACTTTGGGGTCTTTTAGTGCAGTTAGCTTTAATGGTAATAAAGTTATTACTACAGGTGGAGGCGGCATGGTTTTATGCAACAACTATGACGAAGGCATGCAAGCTAAGCATGTAACCACTACATCTAAAGTTCCTCATCCATACGAATTCTTTCATGATGAGCCGGGGTTCAACTACCGCTTACCTAATTTAAATGCTGCGTTAGGTTGTGCACAAATGGAAGTGTTACCTACCTTTCTAAAACAAAAAAGAGAATTAGCAATGAAATATAAAGAATTCTTTAAAGGGAGTGATTTTAAATTTATTGAGGAGCCTGAGTATGCACAGTCAAATTACTGGTTAAATGCGATAGTTTGTCCTGATGTGGCTAGCCGTGAATCCTTCCTTAAAGCAACGAATAAAAATGGCGTAATGACAAGACCAATCTGGAAGTTAATGAACCACCTACCGATGTTTAAAAACGCTAAATGTGGTGAATTACAAAACTCAGAAAGACTTGAGTCGTTTTTAGTTAACATCCCAAGTTCTCCATTTAGTAAGGTGAGTAAATGAGTTTTGATCTAAAAGACGTTATGGATGTTTTTCAAACAGAAAATTATGTTAATACTGAGTTATTAAGGGATAAAGGCGCTGAGCACTTTTGTTATTTAGATGAAAATGATGGCGAGTACTTGATGAATGTCGCAATCAAAAGAGAGATTCCTGAAGAGTACCGAGAATTTATGGAGTCAACGGTTTATGATTTAGAGTCACCATACGGCTATGGCGGTTTTCGAACAAATATAACTAATAAAGAAAAGTTAGACGAATATATTCTTAGGTATAGGCAGTATTGTCAATCTAAGAATATAGTGGCAGAATTTTATAGAAATAACCCATTAAATCGCTTTTCTATAGAGAATCAAGATGTTTTTGATTTCTATAGGGAAGATCGAATTACTGTATTAATGGATTTATCAAATTATGCAGATTTACAAAAAAATTATTCAAGTTCACTGAAACGAAATATTACAAAAGCCAACAGGAATGACTTGAAGTTTGAAGTCTTGGACAAAAGCAAAATAGATTGTTTCATTAAGCTCTACTCTTTAACAATGAAAAAAAATAATGCTGATGATTTCTATTTTTTTACGAATGAGTATTTTCAATCATTGATTAAATGTGATGAAGCAGAGATTGTAGGCATATATTATGAAAAAAACCTCATAAATATGGCAATTATGCTTAAAAGCGATGGGGTAGTATATTATCACCTTGGTGCCTCACACCCTGATTTCTACACACTCAATGGAAACCCTTTATTATTTGACAATGCAGCAAAACTTTACTCATCACAAGGTTACAAGTACTTGTATATGGGAGGAGGTTCGTCAACATTAGAAGATGATCCATTGCTAAAATTCAAAAAAAGTTTTCAAAAACAGTTAAGAGCTTCATTATTTCAGGGATTATTTTTAATGAGCAAGCCTATCAAAAATTAAACGCACACTGGGCAAATCAAGTAAACACTGAAAATAAAAGCAAAAAAATGTTTTTGCAATATAGAGCACTTTAACTGATGAATACAAAGAAATTAAAAGTTGGTTTTTTATGCAGTAGTGGAGGTGGTGACCTTATAGCTATAAACCATGCTATTAATTATGGTCTATTAACTAATGTAACTATTCTAGCAGTTTTTACACCTGAGGATAGTCACCTTCGTACGAATGAACACCTTTCAGGCTTACCATTTGTAGATTACAGTATAGTGAAAGAAGAGCGGGATAAATCATTTTTTAAATTATTGCAGAAAATAAATGAGTTAGAGCTTGATATTGTTTTTTTAGCGGGCTTTAAATATATAATTCCTTTATCTTTCATAAAGAAGGCCTGCCCAATAATCAATTCACATCACTCCTTACTTCCTGCTTTTCCAGGCCTATATAAGAAAGAAGACGTCGTACGCACTGATGTAGGTATCATAGGGCACACGTTACACTATGTTGATGAAGGTGTAGATACAGGAAAAAAAATAATTCAAATGGCAATGCCTAATTTTAAAATGGATGGTTTTGATAAAATTTTATCTCTATATCGTCAAGGTGCAGATATTATGAATATACAAACCTTATTGACCCTTAGTTCTATCAAGGGTGAGACATCTATGCTCCCGCAACAACACGTTGTAGGTAATCTACTTTTCTCAGAAAAAATAGATCAAAGGGTGATCACATATATCAACGATTTAGCTTATAGAAAACTTCGTTAAGCATAAATATTGAAATTTCATCTCATACGAAAACGATTATCACCTTAATTAATAGGAATCAAATGTTAAAACCTTTGTCGGAAACTATACAAGAGTTAACCATTTACGAATCTGATAGCCTACTGAGTGCTTTAAAGAAAATGGATGATATTGGAAAAAAGTTATTAATTATTTTATCAGAAAAACAAAAGTTTTCTAATTTAATTTCCATAGGGGATATTCAGCGAGCTATTATAAATGGTACTGATCTCCAAGAATTTATTTGTAATATTAAGATCGAATCGAAGCTTGTGATGTCGGAGCCAGTAACAATAAAAAAGGTTCAAGATAAGATATTAGAACTGCGTTGTGAATATATGCCAGTTATAGACGATTCTAACAATATTTCAAATATTTATTTTTGGGATGATTTATTCACCAATAAAAAAATTCTAGACAATCGTAAAATATCGTTGCCTGTTGTTATTATGGCTGGTGGGCAAGGTACTAGGTTAAAGCCTATTTCAAATGTTTTACCTAAGCCTTTAACACCAATTGGTGACAGTACTATTGTAGAAGAAATAATGAGCCGGTTCTCTGCTTTTGGTTGCTCAAACTTTTATTTATCAGTTAATTATAAAAAGGAATTGATAAAGTATTATTTAGCGAATAACTCTGAATTTAAAGATATAGTGTATTTTGTAGAAGATAAACCTTTAGGTACTGCTGGTTCTTTAAGTTTATTAAAAGGTAAAATTAGTCAGCCCTTTTTTGTTTCGAATTGCGATATTTTAATCGATCAAGATCTGGCCGAACTTTATGAATATCACAAAAATAATAAGAATGAAATCACAATGGTTGCAGCGCTAAAACATATTCCTATTTCATATGGAACCTTAGAAACTAAGGAAGATGGTTTACTTGAAAGCATGAAGGAAAAACCAGAATTAACTTTTAAAATTAATGCCGGAGTCTATATTTTAGAGCCTCATTTATTAGAGCAAATACCAGATGATACATTTTTCCATATAACGGAATTGATTGAAAATGTAAGAGCCAATGGGGGACGTGTTGGCGTTTATCCTATTAGTGAGAAATCCTGGATGGATATTGGAGAGTGGCCTGAATATATAAAAACGGTAAGGGCTTTATCTAACGCTATAAATTTTAAAGGCTTATAATATATAAGTTAAGGTATTTAGGTTGATTATAATTAAAAGAATAATAAAAAAATTGCTAACTTTTTTAGGCATAAATTTAAAAAAAATTAAAGTTTATCCTTATAAAATAGGAAACTTGAAACATCAGAATGCTAGAGTTGACAGCTTGACTCCTATGTTCGTTGAAATTGGCGACGATTTTGTATCAGCCCCCGGATCCATTATTTTATCTCATGATGCGAGCCCATTTATGCATACCGGAAAATATCGTATTGAGAAAACAATAATTGGTGATAAAGTTTTCTTAGGTGCTAACTCAGTTGTGTTGCCAGGAGTTACTATTTCTAACAATGTGATTGTTGGTGCAGGTTCTGTAGTGACCAAAGATGTACCTGAGGGGGTCGTTGTTGCAGGTAACCCTGCAAGAGTTATGTGTACGATTGATGAATATTTTTCAAAATGCATCAATAAAGGATGTTTATATCAGGCTCCAAAGGAGTTTGATAATATTTTAGATGATGGTCGCCCATCTAAAGAGAGTATTCTTAAGTTTCAACATGATATTTTAGATCAAAAAATAGCTGGATCTTAATCTTGAATAAGTTATCTGTTTTTTTTGCGCAATTTAAAAAGCGTGGTGGTATAGAAGTAGTATTTTCGGCTTTTGGAACCAAGTTAATATCATTAATAGTTTCTATTATGATCGCAAGGACGTTATCAACCGAAGATTTTGGGCTTATTAGCTACGCCTTAATGATAATTATTCCACTTATACCGCTTTCAGGTCTTGGCATGGATTTTATCTTATTGCGGTATGGTGCATTGACCGAATTTAAAAGTAACTTATCAATTTATACACTAAAGCACGGCACTCTCTATAGTTTCCTTTTAATTTGTTTGATTTTTATATTAGCCGATGTCATTGCTGTTGAACACAAAGACTCTGCTTTTTTTATCAAGCTAACGAGCTTTTTACTTTTTTGGATTTCTTAGTTAGAACACTACAAAACTACTTCAGGATAACGGAACAAAATAGAATTTTTGCTTTAACAGGTATTGTTCGTTCTATTAGTTTACTGTTTACATCTTTAGTTTTAGTTCATTATTATTCAGCAATAGGATATTCCCTAGCTTTATTGATTAGCCCGCTAATCGTTATTGTACTCTTTGCAAGAAAAATTTCTTTTGGAAGGAAATATCTTGAATGTGCTAGTTTTGAATTTGATAAAACAGAGCTGCATAAATATGGCATATTAATAGGCTTAGGTTCGGTTGTATCGCAATTACAATTACCAATAGCTGGAATTCTTCTTGGTCAAATTAGTAGTGACGCAGCAAATTTGGCTATCTATAAAGTGGCAAGTATTATTCCTATAAGTTTATTGTTTTTACCAAATATTTTTTTTAAATCTGAATTTGTTCACTTAACCAAAAATCATGAAAATAAAAATTTAATAAAAGAATATATTATTAATTATTGGAAATTAGCGCTTTCAATATCTTTAGCCTTATGTCTTTTCACTTTTTTGTTTGCTGATTACTTTATTCCTTTTATTTTTGGTGATAAATATGCTGAAGCAAGCCCTGTTTTTAAAGTTCTCATCGTTGGAGTATGTGGCGGATTTTTATTAAGGCAACTGTTTGGTAATTTAACTTTTGCAGCTGGGAGGGCAGACATAAATACAGTGTTGTCTATTATATCTTTGCTCTTTAGTTTAGTTTTAATCACTGCATTTATTAACTTATATGGGGTTTTGGGTGCTGCAATTGGTACTGCTGTAATGTTCTGGTTATCAGGTACATTAAATGCAGTGTGTTATTATTATTTTATCTATAAGAAATTGTTATGAAGTTATGTATAGTTGGTCAAGGGACTGGTGGTAATGCATCAATCTGGTTTGATTATTTTAATTCGACCCAGAACAAATCTAATCCGGTGGACGTAACATTTATATGTCGTACGGTTAAAACACTGGAGGCAAAGTTTAAAATTATAGCTCCATATGGTAATGGTAAAATACCTTCATTTATATATAAGTTGTATGCTCCATTTATTTCACGAATTGGTATGAAACTTATGATAAAGATATTAAAGGTCTTTAATAAGTACAATGCTCTAATATTACAAGGGAATTACAGCCCAGCTCTAAATCTAATGATCATGAAGGAGTTTAACTGCCATACAATAGTAAATATATATGGTAGCGATTTCTATAGGAATTATCTTCTAGATGGTTTTTCTTCTAAAGAGAAAATTAACTTTGTTCGAGTATTAAAACTCGCTGATAGTATCGTATTTAATTGGGATACAACATATAAAGATTTTGTAAATGAATTTCCTGAGTTGATAGATAAATGTAGTGTTAAAGCCTGGGGAGTAAGCGAAAGTTGGTTAGCCGCTTCTGTACAATCGAAAAGTCAAGTTGAAGACAGCTTAGAAAAGCTTAGCTGGCCTAGAGCTGAAAAGGTTTTTCTATCCGCTAGGGCGTTATATGATTATAATAACATTGATATTGTTGTAGAGTCCTTTTGCAGAGCGTTTGAAAAAAATAAAAATTATAAATTATATATTGTTAATGGCTACGGTAACCATCTACCAACTGTAGATAAGGTTAATGCTATTATTAAAAAGTATGATGCTCAAGAGTTCGTAATTACAAAAATCGGCAAATGGATTAGCGATGAAGAGCTTCAGTATTTATATCAAAGGGCAGACTATAACTTATGTTTTGGTTCATCCGACCAGTTAACTGTTAGCATAATATACTCGTTTTTATCAAAAGCGAATAATATCCTATCACCATTAGAAAACTACAAAAGTTTAATTACTAAAGGCTATAAAACGCCGATTATTTGTCAAGAGATCTCAATAGAGTCATTAACCAATCAATTGAAAAATTTGCCTCGTTCAAGTGAAACAGACGAAAATCGGTTAAATGATCATAATATGGCATCCATAGAATTCGATATGAGTACTACTTTTCAACACTATTTAGACCAAATAAAAGGTAATACTTAGTACTGTTTATTTAGATGGGGTGTCATGGTTTGGAATGATTTATTGTTCGGTAGTTATTCAAAATGGAGGATTAACCGTTGAATGAAACGTTCAGTATTTTTCTGATTTACTAAAAAAAGTTTAATGAGTCAATAATGGATATATATAAGAAGCAACACATACAAAAAAATATTTATGATACTGGAGTTTTAGGGTTAGAAATTCAAGCTGAGAACGGAGCTATGCCTGCAGGGCATAATGGCCCTTACTTTGATACTGAGTTACCCACAAGAAATACAGCTCATTGGTTGATGATTTTTTTACATTTATTTGATACTACACAAGATTCACAATGGAAATGTGCGTCCGAGAAATGTTTGAATTTTTTATTTAGTAAAGAAGCAAAACCTCATGATATCACTTATTTTTGTAGAGAAAAAAGGTAAAGATAAATGTAATGGATTAGTTGGCCAAGCTTGGGTAATAGAGTCGCTAGCTTTTGCATTTGAAAAACTTAACAGAGAAGACTGTTTACAAGAAGCATTACGACTATACCATACTCATCCATGGAGCCCGGACACCGCATTATGGTATAGAGTTGAAATAGATGGGACTGTATTAAGTTATGATCCAACGTTTAATCATCAATTGTGGTTTGCAGCATCGGCAAGTATTTTAGCTAAATATGATGATAAAATTAAAAAACAAGTAGAATCGTTTGTTAATAAAGTTCTGTTAAAGATACAAACATATGATAATGGCGTTGTTTTTCATGCTTCTAGGATGGGAAGTGTTTTTAACTATACTAAAGAACCTAATTTTGGTTTTATAAAAGAATGTAAAACAAGACTCAGACGAATTTTACAACGAAGATCTTTATATTCAAAATCGGTGGGTTATCATGGTTTTAATTTACATGCAATTGCCATGGTATTGGAAAATATGCCTGGCACTCTTGATGTAAACAGTTGGGTAATAAAGGATTTGTCCCGAGCTTTTAGTGATGATCGCTTTATTAGTAGCCTAAATAAATCTAAATTTGGTTATTTTTATAATGTTTCAGGTTTTGAAATAGCTTACTTCCTTAAGACTTTAGGTTATGAAGCCGGAGTAACCCTAGATTGGTACGATAAGCAATTAGAAAAAACATTGGAAAATGAAAGTCACATCCTTACTAAGCATGCACCTGATAAAAATACTGCTCTAGCTCGAGTATATGAGTTGGTTCGATTAGTATGATTCTAAATGAAGGTGTGAAATATAGTCGATATATATTTAAGAGAGCAGCCTTTTTATCGATTGTATTTTCACCATTTGCAGCATATTCTTTGAATCTAGGTATATCAATATCAATTGATAGGTTTTTTCTTTTAATTTCTTTAGGCTCACTATTTGCCTGTATGTTATTTCAAAATAAAACCCAAAAAATAACTTTGTTTTATGTCTTCATAATTTTTTATTTACTCTTTGTTTCATATCTAAATTCCTCTTTTGAATTTTCAGGTCTTCTTTCCTATGTTTTGGCACTCTCGTATTTTATTGTTACATATTATTATTTTTATGAGGTGAAAAGCTGGGAGAAAATTCAAACTCTTCTTTCTATTTGGACATTTATATTCTTGTTATTTGCGGGTTGGGCTCTTTATAACCAATTGATATTGAAAAATTTGGTTTATTCTGATCCTTTAGGAATTGAATATAGTGACCCCGTCCATCGTAAAACTATGATGTTGAATGGCCGCTTATTTTTACCTTACGCGAGCGCACCGTTCTTAGCTTTTGTGTGTGGTTTTATCTTTATCTGGAATAAAATTAGGGAAAATATTTATCATGTAAATAGATGGGAGAGCAACTTCATCTCTATCTCGAGCATAGTGATTCTATTTCTAACACAATCAAGGGGGCCTTTATATTCATTAGTTGTATGTCTTTCTTTTTATTATGCAATGAAATTTATTATCAGACGTGAAATAAAGTTTAGTTTTCTTATACTCATTGTTTTTTCGTTAGCTGTATGCGGTTATGTTGTCTACTCCTTTCATGAGGTTATTTTTAGCAGTAGGCTTATACCAAGTTTAGAGTCTATTTTGCAAAGTCGTCATGCTGATTTAAGACTAGAAGCACTGGAGATATATTCAAATTTTTCAACTTTTAACCTTTTTTTGGGTCATGGTACTGGGTATTATTCCCTCGTTGGAAATGCACCGTATTCATTTATGTCATATTTAACAGTACTAATTGAACTTGGGTTAATTGGACTATTCCTATTTTTAATAATTACATTTTTACCAACATTATTTATCTGTTTTAAAATTCTTCGGAATAACAATGTAATCAGCATAAATGATTCGGGCATAATAGCATTAAATTTTTATATTGCGTTTTGCCATATATTCTATGAGTACAAAACTCTGGTTCCGTTATGGATCTTACTTGGCCTTCTAGCATCAATCTCTTCAAAAGGAAAAATAATTAAAAATGTGTATTGATTTAAAGTTATCAGTAATTGTTCCCGTTCATAATGGCACAAAATATATTAACTGTTTTAAAGCTGCTTTGGATAAGCAAACAATAAAAAGTGACTCTTTTGAGGTTATTTTCATTGATAATTTATCTACAGATGAAAGCTTTGATTCTTTGTCGAAGAAATATTCTGAATATAAAAATGTAAAAGTTATAAAGTACCATCAAAAGCCAAGTAGTTATGCTGCGAGGAATGAAGGGGTAAAGTTAGCTAGAAGTGAAACATTAGCTTTTATTGATATAGATTGTATACCTGAGGCAGATTGGTTATCTAATATAGTACAGTCATTTGGCGACTTTACTGAAAGTAAATTAATATCTGGTCAAGTTTTTCTATTTTATAAGAATAAAGTTCCCAATGTTTTTGAACTATTCGATCAGCATTACTTTTTGAATCAAGATGCTTATGCAATTGAGAAAAGTGGTGCTACAGCAAACTTAACTGTTTCAAAGAGTCTATTCCAGGGGGTTGGCGGTTTTAGAGACGTTGAATCTGGTGGAGATAGAGACTTCTGTAAAAGGGTTGTTGTTGAAAATAACTCATGTTTTGAGTTTAATAATACTATTGTAGTACGTCATCCTGCTCGGTGTACAATTGATGAAATAATGAAAAAAATTAAGCGTGTTTCAACCGGTAAAGTTAATTTAGCTCAAGATAAGCCACTTTTTTTTAAACTAAAAACATTGGGGAAAAACTTACTAGGTCTCATAGCTCAACGTAAACAATTTGTTGAAATAAAGAATGTCCTAACCACGGCAGATTATAATTATCCTCTTAAAATTAAATTTATTTACTTCTCTTTATTTTTTGGTTTTTATGCTCGGTTCGTAATGGTTAAAGGCTTATTAAAAGGCTTGTCAACAGGGAAAGTATGAAAATCTTACACTTTTGCTCGTACTTTATAGGTTCTAAAGTATACAAAGAGCTTTTCCAAGAAATTGATAAACATGGTATTCAGCAAGATATATTTGTTCCTGTACGAAACTCTAGTCATAAAGGGGTAAATAATTTTAAATCTAATTTTGCTCAAGTATCGTATATAAATATCTTAAGTTTTGTCACTAAACTTAGTTATTTAATAAAAATATTTATGACTATTTTCGGTGTGTTAATTACTCAGGGCAGAAATAGATATAATGTAATACATGCACACACATTATACTCAGATGGCATACCTGCTTATATTTACACGCTATTATTTGGGGGAAGCTTGTAATTACCTTAAGGAATACAGATGTAAACCTAGGTTTTAAGTATTACCCCCATTATAATTGGTTAGTAAAAAAAGCACTCCTTAAGGCAGACCATATTATTTTTATTTCTCCTGCACATAAAATAAAGTTTGAAGATAAGTTCGGGAAAGTATTTTCGAATAAAATTATTTTACAGCCGAATGGTATAGCGAGTTTTTTCATAAAAAATTCTATGAACCAAAAAAAACCGTCAATGGAGTTCATGGCCTTTATGTAGGGAAAATTGATAAGAATAAAAACTTGGAACTTGCAATCCAAGCATTCTTCGATGTGGCTCAACCAAAGGAGAAAGCAACATTTACAGTAGTAGGGGGGCTGTATGATTCCTATAAGAAAATATATGGTCAATTACCGGATAAATACTCTGATAAGGTGTTTTTTATAAGTTCGCTCGGGCACAATGAACTTTGTAAATATTATGACAAGGCGTCTGTCTTTATTATGCCATCCCATCTCGAGACTTTTGGCTTGGTTTACATAGAAGCACTGAGTAGGTGCCTACCATTTGTATATACTCGAGGACAAGGGGTCGATGGTGTCTTTAAAAATGGTGAATATGGTTTCTGCTGCATCTCAACAAATATTGAAAGTATTCGCTCTGCAATCGAATCGACACTAAAAAAATTCCCTATGGGCCTTGGAGAATTTCAAGGTAAAAACCCTTCTGCTGAGTTCTCTTGGCCAACAATTGCTTTAAAATACATAAGAAATATCTATTTATGAAAATACTGTATCTCCACCAATACTTCAAGAAACCTACAATGAATGGTGGTGTAAGGTCATACGAATTTTCACGTCGGCTAGCTGTTGATGGACACTCTGTCAGTGTTATCACTGCAGATACGGAAAATACCTTTCAAGGCTGGAAGATTGAAAAATTTGAAAATATTGAAATTCATTGGATTTCTATAAAATATGATAATAGCTTTGGGTACGTTAAACGGTTATACGCGTTTTTTAAGTTTTTGACTTTATCTTCTATTTATATTTTAAAAAGACCTAGCGATATCCTGATTGCAACTAGTACCCCACTATCTGTTGCCATTCCTGCGCTGTTATACCATTGGTTTAAACGTAAGCCTTATATATTTGAAGTTCGAGATGTTTGGCCAGAAGTTCCTATTGCCTTAAAAGTAATAAAAAACAGAATTATTATATTCTTAGCAGAGCAATTGGAAAAGCTAGTATACAAAAATGCAAAATCAATAATTGCACTTTCGCCAGATATGAAGCATAGCATCGAAAGTCGTTGCGAGGCACCAGTAATTAGGGTTATCCCCAATGCTGCAGATACGGAACTCTTTAATGTTAAACCTAGTTACATGCAAAGTGACGTCTATAAGAGATTAAGCCAATTAAAGGTTAAGCACGAAAAAGTAGTTTTTTATACAGGAACACTTGGCCTTGTAAATAATTTACGTTATTTAATTCATCTATCTTCGTTTTCGGATGGTGGTGTGGCTTTTGTAATAATTGGAAGTGGAAAAGAAGAGGTGGACTTAAAGGCTTATGCTTCAGAACTTGGGGTTTTAAGCTCGAAACTTTACTTTTATCCAAGCGTTAGTAAATCTGAGCTATTTATTATACACAAACTCTTTGATTTGGCTTGCTCTACTGTTTTACCAATTAAAGCACTATATGCAAACTCGGCGAATAAAATATTCGATGCTTTTGCTTCAGGCACCCCTATCATGATAAACCATGAGGGATGGTTGCAAAATTTAATATTGAAATATGAATGTGGTGTTGTATTACAACCTGAACCTAGTCTTAATGAATATAAAAAACTGCATAAGTTTTTGTTTTCCTCAATTCAAATGGATAAAGCAAAGCTGGCATCTACTCAATTAGGGATGAAGAAATTTAACCGAGATGTGCTTTATAAAGAATTTAAACAAGCGGTAGAGGAATAATAATGAAACGAACTTTTGATTTATTGTTATCTCTTTTTTTGTTGTTTACGTTTTCACCAATACTTTTGATTGTCGCTGTTCTTGTTAAGGTAAAGCTTGGTTCACCTATTCTTTTTGTGCAGGATAGACCTGGAAAACAAGGGGCGATATTTAAAATGGCTAAGTTTAGAACTATGTTAGATGCTTTTGATGAAAGTGGATCCCCACTTCCTGATAATATGAGGCTGACCTCATTTGGTGCTCTTTTACGTTCAACAAGTCTTGATGAATTACCAGGTTTAATTAATGTTGTAAAAGGGGATATGAGTTTGGTTGGCCCTAGACCATTGCTAGTAGAGTATCTGCCATTATATTCGGATGAACAAGCTCGTAGACATAATGTTAGGCCTGGAATCACTGGCTGGGCTCAAGTTAACGGAAGGAATGCCCTAAGCTGGGAGGATAAGTTTAAACTTGATGTATGGTATGTTGATAATAAAAGCTTTTTACTTGATTTGAAAATTTTATTACTTACGGTAAAAAAAGTATTTGTACGTGAAGGAATAAATGCTCATGGACATGTAACTAATGAGCCATTTAAAGGCTCTAACAATGACTAAAGAGTTAGCTATTGTTGGCGCAAGTGGCCATGGTAAGGTTATAGCTGATATTGCTGAGCAGCTTGGCTATACAGTTAGGTTTTATGATGATGCATACCCAAGTAAAAAAAATATTGAACATTGGCCTATTTATGGTGCCTGTGAAGACTTAATTGCTTCTAGCGATGGCCAAGCTGAAAATGCAGTTGTTGCTATTGGTAATAATGACATTAGAGCTGAAAAAATTTCATTATTACAACAGCACAATTTCACCCTTGTTACTTTAATTGATCCTAGTGCGGTAATAAGCCAATATGCCAAAATTGCTCCAGGGTGTGTTGTTTTTCCTGGTGCTGTTATTAATGCTTTTGCTAGTATTGGTAAAGGCTGTATTATTAATACCTCAGCCGTTGTCGAACACGACTGTAAACTTGGTGACTTTACTCATATTTGCCCTAATGTTGCATTAGCTGGTGGAGTAAGTGTTGGCAGTAAAAGCTGGCTGGGTATTGGTAGCCAAGTAAAACAATTAGTTTCTATCGGAGGTAACTCTTTAATTGGTGCAGGTAGTACCGTAATTAAAAATATACCAGATAACGTTACTTCGTTTGGTTCACCTGCCATTGTTGTTACGAATAACAAATAATATTATGCCTTTTTCTATCTTAATCTCATAGGAACATCATGTTAAACACCCCATTTTCTCCATGGCCTAGCTTTACACAAGAAGAAGCTGATGCTGTAAGTCGCGTTGTATTATCAAATAAAGTTAATTACTGGACTGGAACGGAAGGTCGTGAGTTTGAAAAAGAATTTGCATCTTGGACTGGCAGCAAGTATGCAATTGCTTTAGGTAACGGTACATTAGCCTTAGATGTCGCGCTTAAGGCACTAAATGTTGGTGCTGGTGATGAAGTGATAACTACTCCTCGTACTTTTTTAGCTTCTGCTTCAAGTATCGTTACTGCTGGTGCTAAACCAGTATTTGCAGATGTTGATTTAAATAGTCAAAATATTACTGCTGATTCAATAGAAGCGGTTCTAACTGAAAAAACTAAAGCTGTTATTGTTGTTCATTTAGCGGGTATGCCTGCTGAAATGGACGAAATAATGGCATTAAGTAAACATTATGGTTTTTATGTAATTGAAGATTGCGCGCAAGCACATGGTGCAAAATATAAAGGTCGTTCAGTAGGAAGTATTGGTCATGTTGGCGCTTGGAGTTTTTGCCAAGATAAAATTATGAGTACTGGTGGTGAGGGAGGCATGGTTACTACTAATGACGATGCCTTATGGAATACCATGTGGAGTTATAAAGATCATGGTAAGTCGTGGGATGCTATTTATAACCGTGAGCACCCTCCTGGCTTTAGGTGGTTACATGAAAGCTTTGGTACGAATTGGCGGATGACAGAAATGCAGGCAGTCATAGGTCGTATTCAATTGACTCGTATGAGTAATTGGACCGCAAAACGTCAGCAGTATGGCAAGATGTTAGATAATGTGGCAAAAACCTTTGATTTAATTCGTTTAGTTAAGGTACCAGATTATAGTGAGCATGCTGAATATAAACATTATATGTTTATAAAACCTGAACAATTAGCTGAGGGGTGGACAAGAGACAGAGTTATTGATGAAATAAACTGTCAAAGCGTACCGTGTTTTCAAGGGAGTTGCTCTGAAGTATATTTAGAAAAAGCATTCGATAATACCGGTTTCAAGCCTGAAAAACGTTTACCTAATGCAGTTGAATTGGGCGATACTAGCTTGATGTTTTTGGTACACCCTACTTTGAGTCAACAAGAGATAGAGAAAACTTGTACTGTCATTAAAAATGTTTTTAAGAATGCTACAAAGTAATTAATGAAAATTCATTGGAGAGTAAATTGTTAAATATATTATTTAATTTACCGCGCTCAACGAAAAGGCTAGTTTCTGTTTTCACAGATATGTTTTTTTTATCAGTTTCATTTTTCTTAGCTTTTTTTGCGCGTCTTGAAAGTACTGAAATTTTCGTTCTATCAGAAAGCTGGTTTTTACTTTCAGGTATTTTATTTATAAGTGTCGCTAGCTTTGTTCAGTTAGGTTTGTATCGTGCCGTACTTAGGTATATGAATCTTCATGCAATGTGGGCTGTATTTACAGGAGTGGTAATTTCTGTTGTCACTTTTATAGCACTTTCATTTATCTTTAACATTCCTGTACCAAGAACAGTCCCTTTTTTATATGGTTGTTTTGCGTTAATTTTATTAGGTGGGTCACGTCTTGTTGCTCGCTCCTTAATAGGCCGTCATAACTGGCACAAAAAAGAATCTGTTCTTATTTATGGAGCAGGTTCTGCAGGTAGACAATTAGCAACTGCATTAACACAAGGTGCTGAATATTTTGTTTCCGCGTTTATAGAAGATGACAAAAACAAACATGGCAGCATTATCCAAGGAATCAGAGTTTATTCAAACCTAGAACTAAGGGCTTTAATTAATAAACTTGGCATTAAAAGTATATTATTAGCACTACCAAGCACGACAATCTCACGTAGAAAAGAAATATTATCTCATTTAGAACATTTGCCTGTTAGGGTTTTAACTATTCCGGGTTTTGCCGATATAGTGTCTGGCAAAGCAACCGTCTCACAGTTTAAAGATGTAGAAATTGAAGATTTGTTAGGGCGTGATGCCGTTACTCCAAATCAACAGTTATTAACCGCCGATATTACAAATAAAGTAGTTATGGTAACAGGTGCCGGCGGTTCTATCGGATCGGAGCTGTGCCGTCAAATAATTAGGCAAAAACCCTCGAAACTTGTTTTGTTTGAACGTTCAGAGTTTGCGTTGTATTCAATTGATAAAGAAATACAAGAATTAAAAATTGAGAATGATTTAGATATTGATGTTTTACCAATAGTTGGTTCTGTTCAACGTATCAATCGAATAGAAACAGTGATGAAGTCATTTCAAGTTGAAACTGTTTATCATGCTGCGGCTTATAAGCATGTTCCGTTAGTAGAACATAATGTAGTTGAAGGTATACGAAATAATGTGTTCGGCACTTATCATGCAGCAAAAGCTGCAATAAATGCAGGCGTGTCGACATTTGTTTTGATTTCGACCGATAAAGCGGTTCGTCCTACTAATGTAATGGGGACAACTAAACGTTTAGCTGAGTTAGTACTTCAAGCTTTATCAAAAACTCAAGAATCTACTCGTTTTTGTATGGTACGTTTTGGGAATGTACTGGGCTCTTCAGGTTCAGTTGTTCCGCTCTTTAGACGTCAAATTAAAGATGGAGGCCCGATTACATTAACTCATAAAGATATAACTCGTTACTTCATGACTATTCCAGAGGCTGCGCAACTTGTTATTCAAGCTGGAGCAATGGGAAAAGGAGGGGATGTTTTTGTCTTGGATATGGGGGATTCAGTAAAGATTATTGACCTAGCAGAGAAAATGATCCGCTTAAGTGGTCTAACTGTTAAAGATGATAACAATCCTGATGGTGATATAGAGATCTTATGTACGGGTTTACGTCCAGGAGAAAAGCTTTATGAAGAGTTACTCATTGGTGATAATGTCAGCGGCACCCACCACGAAAGAATCATGTCTGCTCAAGAGTTAATGTTACCTTGGAGTGAAGTTGAAGACTTATTGAATAAGTTAGATACAGCTTGTCACGCATTTGATCATGAAGAGTTAAGGCGACTTATAATAGAGGCTCCTACCGGTTTTAATCCAACAGATGGAATTTGTGACTTAGTTTGGAAAGAAAACCAAAAGGTAAAAAATACCAACAAAGGTTTTTTGAAGAGTGTTTAATTATACTATAAGGATATAAGGATATAAGGATATAAGGATATAAGGATATAAGGATATAAGGATATAAGGATATAAGGATATAAGGATATAAGGATATAAGGATATAAGGATATAAGGATATAAGGATATAAGGATATAAGGATATAAGGATATAAGGATATAAGGAAAAGCCGTAGAAAGCTTAATGTATTAAGCATTAAATGTTTATATTCCTAATTGAACTTAATTAGTATTTTTTTATAACGTAATTACAATTATTTCTCTTTAACAACATTCCTAACTTAGTCATAATGAACCAAATCATTTTGTTAGGAATGCTTGTGTCGCACAAAAATCTTACTCATTTAAAAAAACTTGAAGCTGAGTCTATCCATATTATTCGTGAAGTCGCTGCTGAGTTTGACAATCCTGTTATGTTGTATTCAGTTGGTAAAGATTCTGCTGTTATGCTTCATTTGGCTCGTAAAGCTTTTTACCCTGCAAAAATCCCTTTTCCTTTATTACATGTTGATACTGATTGGAAATTCAAAGAGATGATCCAATTTCGTGATCAAATGGCGGAAAAGTATGGTTTTGAGCTTTTGGTACATAAAAACCAAGAAGGGATAGATGCTGGAATTGGTCCTTTCACTCATGGCAGTGCTAAACATACCGACATCATGAAAACTCAAGGTTTGAAACAAGCGTTAAACGCTGGCGGATACGATGCCGCGTTTGGCGGCGCTCGTCGTGATGAAGAGAAGTCTCGAGCTAAAGAACGTGTATATTCTTTCCGTGATAAAAACCACGCTTGGGATCCTAAAAAACAACGTCCTGAATTGTGGGATACCTACAACAGTAAAGTAGAAAAAGGTGAAAGTATTCGTGTTTTCCCATTATCTAACTGGACTGAATTAGATATTTGGCAATATATCTATTTAGAAAATATCGACATTGTACCTTTGTATTTAGCTGAAAAACGCCCAGTTGTTGAGCGTGATGGTACTTTGATCATGGTTGATGATGACCGCATGCCTATTGATAAAGATGAAAAAGTGGAAATGAAATCAGTTCGTTTCCGTACATTAGGTTGTTATCCATTAACCGGCGCTGTTGAATCTACCGCTGCAACTTTACCTGAAATCATACAAGAAATGCTGCTTACCAAAACCTCTGAACGACAAGGACGAGTTATCGACCATGACTCTGCTGGGAGTATGGAGAAGAAGAAGATGGAAGGGTATTTTTAGGCGTAGCCTAAAAATACAGCAACGAGGGACGAGTCAAAAGCTATAAGCTATAAGCTATAAGCTATAAGCGGTAAGCGGTAAGCGGTAAGCAAAAAGAGAAATGAAATAAGAGTAAGGATAAGCCTTAAGTTAGAGCCATAATCTTAATTGGCTAATTCAAATAAAATACCTACACTTTGTTTCCATTATTGGAAAAGGTGTTTGGTATGAACTTTGAAAATTTAGATGTTTGGAAACGTTCGGCTAGATTGTCAGCAGATATTTATAAAGCGACAGCGGAATTACGTGATTTTGGTTTTAGAGATCAACTAACAAGGTCTGGATTATCAGTCCCAAGTAATATAGCTGAGGGAATGAGTCGAGATAGCTCAAAAGAAAAAAGACGATTTTTAGATATAGCGCGTTCTTCTTTATCAGAAGCTAGAACGCAAATTTATATTGGTATAGACATTTGTTATATACAAAAAGACTTAGGAGTAAAGTGGCTAGCTGAAACTAGAGAGTTGCATGCAATGCTAAACAGTTTGAAGAAAACACTTGTTTAAACTCAGATTGCTTACAACTTAAAACTTACAGCTTAAAGCTTGATTTTGCGATGATTGAAAACGAATTATTAAAAGCAGATATTGAAGAATATTTAAAGCAGCATGAGAATAAAGAGTTGTTACGTTTTATTACTTGTGGGTCTGTTGATGATGGGAAAAGTACGTTAATAGGGCGTTTGTTGCACGACTCTAAAATGATCTTTGAAGATCAGTTGGCTGCGATTAAAAATGATTCAAAACGTTTTAATACCACAGACGAAGAAATTGATTTGGCTTTGTTGGTTGATGGTTTGCAATCTGAGCGTGAGCAGGGCATTACTATTGATGTCGCTTACCGTTATTTTGCTACTGATAAACGTAAATTTATTATTGCCGACACGCCAGGGCACGAGCAATATACTCGTAATATGGCAACCGGTGCTTCAACTGCAGATTTGGCCATTATTCTGATTGATGCACGTTACGGGGTGCAAACTCAAACACGTCGTCATAGCTTTATCGCCTCGTTACTTGGTTTAAGTAATGTGATTGTTGCGATTAATAAAATGGATTTAATGGACTTCTCAGAAGAAGTTTTTGAAGATATTAAACAGCAATATATGAAGTTGGCGGAAAGTTTAGAGCTTAAGAATATTCAGTTTGCACCTATTTCAGCGTTAAAAGGCGATAACGTGGTAACACCAAGTGAGAAATCGCCTTGGTATCACGGTGAAACGTTAATTGAAATGTTAGAAAATACACCAATTGCGGACTCGTATAACTATCAAGATTTCAGACTTCCGGTTCAATATGTAAACAGACCTAATTTAGACTTTAGAGGTTTTGCCGGAACGGTTGCCGCAGGGATTGTTCGCGTTGGTGATGAATTAACTGTTTTACCTTCAGGCCAATCATCAAAAGTAAAAGAAATTGTCACTTTTGATGGTAACTTATCAGAAGCGCATGCTGCTATGTCGGTAACGATTACGTTAGAAGATGAAATAGATATTAGCCGTGGCGATGTGTTAGTTCACTCTAATAATCAAGCTGAAGTAGCAAGTGACTTGGAAGTGAACCTTATTTGGATGGCAGAACAAGCCATGACACCAAATAAACAATATGACTTTAAGTTTGCCAGTAAAACAACCCCTGGTGCGTTTTCAAATATTGATTATACCTTAGATGTAAATACCATGGCGCATGGCGAAGCAGTTCATTTAAAACTTAATGAAATCGCTCGTTGTCAGCTTAGTTTGAATCATCAAATTGCGTTTGATAATTACAACAAAGTAAAAGGCACTGGTTCTTTTATCGTGATTGACCGCTTAACAAACGTAACGGTTGGTGCGGGTATGATTGTTAAAAAAGGCGCGGTTCCTGCTAGAGCATCAGGCGGAAATATATCTGAGTTCGAAATAGAGTTTAATGCTTTAGTTCGTAAACATTTCCCACATTGGGAAGCGAAAGATATTAGTGAGTTGTTTAAGTAGAAGCAGTTTTAAGCTATAAGCTATAAGCTATAAGAAAAAGAAAGTGTTTGTATGGATAAATACACGCTTTAAAATCTTGCTTACGGCTTACGGCTTACGGCTTACGGCTTACGGCTTACGGCTTACGGCTTACGGCTAACGGCTAACGGCTTTTAGGATATTTAGGATAAATCTTGAATCTTGACATGATCATTATGGTACTCATTTTTGTGGGTACCATTTTCACTTTAATTAAGTTCCAACAGAAGTCTGGGCTTGTGTTCGGTGTTGCGTTTGTTGTTACTTATTTAACAAATAATATTTCGGATCAACAAGTTATTGACAGTTTTTCAAATCAAGGTTTATTAATTTTAGTATTATTAATGACTTGCTCTGTGGCGATAGAAAAAACGTCTTTAATCCGCTGGATAACAGGTAAAATTGAAGGTCGTTCTTATTTCGTTACTTGGTTAAAATTATTTTTATCGACGGCCATCGGTTCAGCCTTTTTAAATAATACGGCGGTGGTTTCAACCATGATCTCACCAGTACGTAACAACGCTACTATTCCAGCCAGTAAATTATTATTACCTTTATCTTATGCTGCCATTTTAGGTGGTACACTAACCTTAGTGGGTACTTCAACAAATCTAATAGTAAACAGTATGTTAACGGAAGCCGGGCATGAAGGTTTTCAATTTTTCAGTTTTACTTTGGTTGGCTTATTTGCGCTTGTTATTACCAGTGTGGCTATTTATTTTGTGTCCACCAAACTCCCCACCATAAAAGCAAACAAGCAAGATTTTCAGTGTTATTTGTTAAATGCCAAGGTTCAAGAGCATTCTAATTTAATTGGTAAGTCAATTACCGATGCAGGCCTAAGGCATTTAGATTCGTTATTTTTAGTAGAAATAAGCCGTCAGAATAGAGTCATTTCACCAATCTCACCTAATGAACAATTAAAAGCCAATGACCGATTGGTATTCAGTGGTGATGTGCGCCAAGTAACTCAAATAAAGCAGTTTGATGGCATTGAAATTGTTGTCGATTCTAATTCAGTTTCCGTCGATAACATGACAGAAGTGGTTGTACGCCCAGACAGTGACTTAATTAATAAAACCTTAAAAAAAGCAGACTTTCGCTCAAAATTTAATGCTGCAGTTATCGCATTTAAACGCGATGGTGAAGCATTAAGCGGTAAGTTAGGAGAAATAAAAATACGTGCTGGTGACTATTTAGTTCTCGTTACAGGGCATGACTTTTCCAAACGCCAAAATGTGAAAAAGAACTTTATAACCTTAAGTGGTGTAGAACCGAATCATAAGCTGACGGGTAAAAAACAAAGTTTTGCCGTTGGAGGTTTTTTGGTTGCAATTTTACTTGCTGCGGTGGGTGTAGTCAGTTTATTTAAAGCGTTAGTCGTATTATTCGGTTTGTTAATGTTCACTGGTTGTTTGAGTTTTCAAGATATAAAACAACGTTTACCTTACAATATTTGGTTAATTGTTGGTTCTGCAATCGCCTTATCTCATGGCCTCGGTAATACCGGTGTATTGTCTTTTGTCACATCACTTATTAGCTTAGAGCTAACCTTGGACAACGCCTTTATCTTTTTGGTCGGCCTATATTTTATTACCTTAATACTAACTGAGTTGGTCACCAACAATGCAGCTGCTGCGTTAATGTTTCCGTTAGCTTATAGCATACCGTTATTTTACGGCATTGAGCCCACACCATTTATTTTATCCGTCGCGTTTGCTGCTAGCTCAAGCTTTATTAGCCCGTATGGCTACCAAACAAACTTAATGGTATTTAACGCTGGGCACTATAAACTAATGGACTTTGTCAAAGCAGGAATACCTGTATCAATTACGTTTTCGACTTCAGTGTTATTGGCAATTTATGTGTTTTATCCGATAGTTAAGAGCTAGAGCCGTAAGCTATAAGCTATAAGCTATAAGCTATAAGCTATAAGCTATAAGCTATAAGCTATAAGCTATAAGCTATAAGTGATAAGTTTTAAGTGAAAAGATGTCATTGGTGAAAAATCATAATTTAAACAAAAATTAGGGAGAGGTTGGATAGTTGAATATATTTTAGGTTCGTAATCATTTACAGCGAATAAGCTGTCCTTTTACTTATGGCTTAAAGCTTACAACTTACGACTGTGTTTCATATGAGTCAACAAAAAACTGAAAATGTGGTTTGGCATAACCAAGCGGTTACTGCCGAGCAAAGAGAAGAACATAAAGGCCATAAAGCTTGTGTGCTTTGGTATACAGGGTTAAGTGGTTCAGGAAAGTCGACGATTGCCAATGCCGTAGACAAGCGATTATTTGAGTTAGGTGTCCATACTTATTTGTTGGATGGCGATAATGTTCGTCATGGTTTGAATGGTGATTTAACGTTTTCGGACAAGGACAGAGTTGAGAATATCCGACGTATTGGTGAAGTCTCTAAGTTATTTGTTGAATCGGGTTTATTAATATCCACTGCCTTTATTTCTCCATTTCAATCAGACCGAGACATGGCACGAGATTTATTAAATCAAGGTCAATTCATTGAAGTTTTTGTCGACACTCCAATCGAAGTATGTGAGCAGCGTGATCCTAAAGGGTTGTATAAAAAAGCACGTTCAGGCGAAATTAAAAACTTTACCGGAATTGATTCTACCTATGAAGCGCCAGTAAATGCAGAAATTCATTTACAAACAGTAGAGCAAACAATTGAACAAAGTGTTGATCAGGTAGTTGGGTATTTGCAAGGGGAAGGGATTATAAAGCCGCTATAAGCTATAAGCTATAAGCTATAAGCTATAAGTTGTAAGATAAAAGATAAAAGATAAAAGATAAAAGATAAAAAAAGTGTTGTGTATGTATAAATACACGCTTTAAATCATGCTTACGGCTTACGGCTTACGGCTTACGGCTTACGGCTTACGGCTTACGGCTTACGGCTTACGGCTTACGGCTTACGGCTTACGGCTTACGGCTTACGGCTTACGGCTTACGGCTTACGGCTTACGGCTTACTGACTAAGAAATTTATGACTTATTACGATGTATTTAATGGTGACGCGGATGGAATTTTATCTCTGGTGCAGTTGCGTCAAGTTCAGCCTAGAGATTCAATATTAATTACCGGTGTGAAACGTGATATCGAATTGTTAAAACAAGTGCCTATTGATGGCAGTAGTAATAGTAGCGGTAAAACAATCACTGTGCTTGATGTGTCTATGGAAAAGAATGCGGATGCATTACAAGCTCAGTTAAATAATGGAGCTGTGGTTTTTTATGTGGATCATCATCGTTCAGGTGATATACCTCAGCATCTTAATTTAAACGCTAATATCGATTTAGATGCAAATACCTGCACGGCGTTAATTGTTGATAAGTTACTTAATGGTACCAAACATGATTGGGCCATAGCTGCAGCTTATGGAGATAATTTAATATCAGTAGCTGATAACTTGTCAAAAGCAGCTGGTTTATCAGAGGCTGAAGCTGAGCAACTTAAAGAGTTAGGAACGTTAGTAAATTATAACGGTTACGGCGAATCATTAGATGATCTCCATTTTGAGCCTGAAAATTTATTCAATAAGTTAGTCAAGTATCCATCACCTTTTGATTGTATTAACGATCAACATTCGCCATTCCACTTACTTAAAAATGCCTACCAATCAGACTTAAAGAAAGCGCAAGCGGCGGTTGTCGTTAATGACGACGATACTTTATTGGCGCTTGAGCTTGAAGATGCGGCTTGGGCAAGACGTATTAGTGGTGTATATGGCAATCAGCTAGCAAATGATAACCCAGATAAAGCTATTTTAATATTGACGCAAAATACGGACTCTAGTTACAGAGTAAGCTTACGAGCCCCTATTAACAATAAACAAGGGGCTGGTGATATTTGTAGCCAGTTTAAAACCGGAGGTGGTCGAGCTGCCGCTGCAGGCATAAATAACTTACCTAAAGCGAATTTACACAAACTAATTGAAACGGTTAAACAGCACTATTAATAATCTATAACTTAGTTAGATTGTTGGTGTATTTTATATAGTGCTAATTGTTCAACAGTAGCAAAACTTATATACTTCATTGTCTTAAAATATTATGGATAAATATGAAAGTATTAGTAACTGGTGGAGCCGGGTATATAGGTTCCCATACTGTATTAGAATTGTTAAACGTTGGTTATGAAGTTGTTGTTATCGATAACTTATGTAATTCGTCAATAGAGTCTTTAAACCGTGTTGAAGAGTTAACAAATAAAAAGGTTACTTTCTATCAAGTTGATATTTGTGATCGAGAAAAAGTTAGAGAGGTGTTAAGAATACACTCAGATATTGCGGCCACAATCCACTTTGCAGCCTTAAAAGCCGTTGGTGAGTCAACTCAAATCCCACTTAAGTACTATCAAAATAATGTACATGGAACAGTGTCACTATTAGAAGAGTTACAACAGGCCGAGATTTATAACTTTGTATTTAGCTCTTCAGCTACCGTATACGGTGAAGAAGCGCCAGTCCCTTATGTCGAAACGTTAAAAACGGGCGTACCTTCTAGTGCTTATGGCAAATCTAAATTAATGATCGAGCAAGTGCTCGAAGATCTTGTTAAAAGTGATACTAAATTTAAGGTTGCCAATTTAAGGTACTTCAATCCTATAGGTGCTCATGAAAGTGGCCAGATTGGAGAAGACCCAAATGGAATTCCTAATAATTTAATGCCATTTGTATCACAAGTCGCGGTGGGCAAAAGAGAAAAGTTATCTATTTTTGGTAATGATTACCCAACTAAAGACGGAACCTGTGAGCGTGATTATTTGCATGTTGTGGATTTAGCACATGGCCATGTTAAAGCATTAGAATGGTTAGAAGACCAATCAGCAGGTATCTGCGAAGCATTTAATTTAGGCACTGGAAATCCATTATCAGTGTTAGAAATTGTGAATAAGTTCTCCCAAGTCACAGGTACTAATATCCCTTATGAATATGCTCCTCAGCGTGAAGGTGACTTACCTGCTTTTTGGGCTGACGCGGAAAAAGCAAAAACAAAATTAAATTGGACAGCGGATAAATCTCTTGAGGATATGATGAGAGACACCTGGAATTGGCAGTCTAATAACCCTCAAGGGTATAAATAGTTAAATTAATTAAAATGAAATGTGTATCTAGTAAGTTGTGAGATAGGCATTAATAATATTTATGAAAAGAGATTTTATGAAAATTGCAGTAGCTGGAACAGGGTATGTTGGTCTTTCAAACGCAATGTTATTGGCTCAACACAATGAAGTTATCGCGGTTGATATTATTGCAGAGAAAGTGAATTTACTGAATAAAGGTCAATCTCCCATTGTTGATGAGCAAATAGAGGATTTTTTAAGTAATAAAACTTTGAATTTTACAGCGACTATGGATAAAGAGTTAGCTTATAAAGATGCTGATTTTGTCATTATTTCAACACCAACCGATTATGATCCTCAAACTAATTACTTTAATACCTCTTCTGTTGAATCTGTGATTAAAGATGTGATGTTAATTAACCCTAATGCCGTTATGATCTTAAAGTCTACGGTTCCTGTAGGTTATACATCTCGAATTAGTAAAGAGTTAGGTACTGAGAACCTTATATTCAGTCCTGAATTTTTACGTGAAGGTAATGCCTTGTATGACAATTTATACCCATCGCGCATCATTGTAGGCGAGCGTTCTAAACGAGCCGAACAATTTGCTAACTTGTTAAAACAAGGAGCAATAAAACAAGATATTGATGTTTTATTTACTGATTCTACCGAAGCAGAAGCGGTTAAATTGTTTTCTAATACTTACTTAGCCATGCGAGTTTCATATTTTAATGAGTTAGATAGTTATGCAGAAATTCATGGTTTAGACTCCAAACAAATTATTGAAGGCGTTAGTTTAGATCCTAGAATTGGTTCTCATTATAACAATCCGTCTTTTGGTTATGGCGGATATTGTTTACCTAAAGATACTAAACAGTTGTTAGCAAATTACCAAGATGTGCCTCAAACCTTAATTAAAGCTATTGTAGATTCGAATACAACAAGAAAAGACTTTGTAGCAGACGCTATTATTGCCAGATCTCCAAAAGTAGTCGGTATACATAGATTAATCATGAAGGCTGGCTCTGATAATTTTAGAGCTTCAGCAATTCAAGGAATTATGAAACGCATTAAAGCCAAAGGCATTGAAGTTGTGGTTTATGAGCCGGTAATTGAAGATGATAATTTCTTTAATTCAAAAGTGATTAAAAACCTTGAAGAGTTTAAAAAATTATCTGACGTAATTGTGGCTAATCGTATGGTTGATGAATTAACTGATGTTGCTGAAAAAGTTTATACCAGAGATTTATTTGGTGGGGATGCTTAAGAGCAGTAGCGAGCTACGAGTTTCGAGTTGCGAGACACGAGAAAGGAAAAATGCTGGAAGGTAAAGGCAGCCGTAAGCCGTAAGCTATAAGTGGTAAGAAAACTGGAAAGAAACCGATTATAAGTTTTACTCCTTCAAGCCTTCAAGCCTTCAAGCCTTCAAGCTTTAGCTACGAGCAGCGAGTTTCACTCGACCCTCGTAGCTCGCGCCTCGAAGTTTTACGCTTTACTTAAATACTCTTTAAATGCGTTACCTAGAACAGGGTGGCGTTTTGAATATTCAACAAATGCTTGCATGTATCCTAGTTTATCACCGCAATCATGATAACTCCCTTTCATGTGATAAGCGTTAACTTGTTCCCAGCTCATTAGGGTTGCGATGGCATCGGTTAATTGAATTTCATCTCCTGCACCAACCGGTGTTTTTTCTAATATATCCCAAATCTCAGAAGATAAAACATATCGCCCTACAACGGCTAAATTTGAAGGGGCATCAACTAATTCTGGCTTTTCTACCATACCTTTCATGGCTTTAGATTCGCCGGCAGCTAACGCTTCACCATTAATGTCTACCACACCATATTTTGAAACGTCTTGTTCTGGTACGGCATCAACCATAACTTGGCTAGCTTTAGTTTCATTAAATAACTGCACCATCTCTGCTAAATTATCGGTTGCCAAATTTGAGTCATAGTCATTAATCATGACATCGGGTAAAACAACAGCAAAAGGATGGTTACCAACAACAGGTCTCGCACATGATATAGCATGACCTAAACCTTTAGCAGTACCTTGTCGTACATGCATTATCGTTACATCTTTAGGGCAAATTGCTTGAACTTCATCTAAAATTTGACGCTTAACCCGTTTTTCTAATATGGATTCAAGTTCAAAGCTTTTATCAAAATGGTTTTCAATGCTGTTTTTAGAAGAATGTGTCACTAAGATTATTTCTTTTATTCCAGCTGAGATTATTTCATTCACAACATATTGAATGATAGGTTTGTCAGCGATAGGTAACATTTCTTTAGGTATGGCTTTTGATGCTGGCAACATTCTTGTGCCAAGTCCAGCAACGGGTATAACCGCTTTTGTGATTCTTGATGGTTTCATATATTTCCCAATTTAGTCCGTTTGAAAATAGATTATATTCGAATTTCGCTGGAGTCAGTTCTCCACAACGAAGTGGAAATGATAGCAGAAACGGGGAACAGTTTCGAGCTACCAGTGGCGAGTAAAGATCAGTTGCGAGAATCGATGATAGTAGTTACGACTAACGATTTTAGAGCCGCGAGTTTGGATAAAGGACGAAAAATATGCTGGAAAGTAAAGGCAGCTATAAGCCATAAGCTATAAGTGGTAAGAAAAGCAGGAAAGCTCGAAACCTTCAAGCCCTCAAGCCCTCAAGTCTTAAATCTTTACTTTTGAGCTACGAGCCGTGAGTTAAACTCGAAACTCGTCAATCGCAGACTCATCACTATTATACTATGTCCGTCCACCAATCAGGATTATTTAAATACCATAAAATAGTTTTATCTAACCCATCTTCAAAGTTGATACTTGGCTTAAAATTGAGTGTTTTTTCAATTTTGGATGCGTCTATTGCATACCGTCTATCATGCCCTAACCGGTCATGAACGAAACTAATTAATTGTTCTGATTGGTTGTTATGAACACTAATTGCATTGGAATATTTGTCGATTAAAGCTTGGTTCTTACTAAATTGGAAATTCATCTTTTTACAAATTAGGTTAACGATATCAATATTGGTCCATTCATTATTTCCACCAATATTATAAACTTCTCCATATGTTCCTTTATTCAAAATGCTTTCAATGCCTCGGCAATGATCTTCAACCCATAACCAATCACGGATCTGTTTACCATCGCCATAAATAGGTATTGCTTTGTTGTTTAATATATTAGTAATTGTTAACGGGATTAATTTTTCAGGATAATGAAACGCACCATAGTTATTAGAGCAATTGGATATTGTTGTGTTTAAGCCAAAAGTTTCAAAATAAGAACGTACTAAATGATCTGATGATGCTTTACTTGCCGCATATGGAGAATTAGGTTGGTACTGATTTGTTTCCTTAAATGGCAGTTCTGACGAGGTTAGTGACCCATATACCTCATCGGTTGATATATGATGAAAATGATGTTTCTTTACATTATTATCAAACCAATACTGCTTTGAAGCCATAAGTAAATTATGTGTACCAATAATATTTGTTTTAATAAAAGCATCAGGTTCTGTTATTGAACGATCAACATGCGACTCGGCAGCAAAGTGGACTACCGTATCAATGTTGAACTTTAAGAAAATGTCATTCAACAAACTTGAATCACAAATATTTCCGTGAATAAATTCAACATTTTTTTGTGTTAATGCTGTGGCAATGTTTGCTTTGTTACCAGCATAAGTTAGCGCATCAAGAATGACTATTTTATCAGTGGGGTATCGGGTGGCCCAGTAGTTAACAAAGTTTGAACCAATAAAACCACAACCTCCTGTTATTAATAAATTTCTCATTAGAAGTTTTGTTCACTAATTAATTTTAATAAATATTCACCATAACCGCTTTTTTGTAATGGTTTAGCAATTTCTGCTAGTTCTTTGGTTGATATCCATTTACTACGCCAAGCTATTTCTTCCGGACAATTAATTTTGAGCCCTTGTCTTTTATCAATTGTCGCTATGAATTGGGCGGCGGCTAATAGATCATCATGGGTTCCTGTATCGAGCCAAGCAACACCTCGGCCAAGGTTAATTACATTCAACTGTTCTTTTTTTAAATAGTGATTGATCACATCAGTGATCTCTAATTCTCCTCTTGCGCTTGGCGTTACGTTTTCGGCTATACCTACTGCATTTTCATCGAAAAAGTATATTCCAGGGATAGCAAAATTTGACTTTGGTTTTTGTGGTTTTTCTTCAATGGAAATGGCTCTACCAGCATTATCAAATTCAATAACGCCATAACGTTGAGGGTTTGAAACATGATAACCAAATACGGTACAACCTAAACTTTGGTTTTTAGCTTGTTTTAGCAATTGTGGCAGTGTTTGCCCATAAAAAACGTTATCACCAAGGATTAAAGTGACAGGTGAGCCAGACAAGAAAGATTTGGCGATAATTAATGCTTGTGCAAGTCCATCAGGTGTTGCTTGAACTTCATATGCAAAGCTCAACCCCCATTGTTTACCGTTTCCTAATAAAGCTTGAAAACGAGGAAGATCAGCAGGGGTCGAAATAATTAGAATCTCTTTTATACCCGCTTGCATTAGCGTTGCTATCGGGTAATAGATCATTGGTTTATCATAGATAGGCATTAGTTGTTTGCTAACCACTTGAGTGAGCGGATATAGACGCATACCTGACCCACCTGCTAAGACAATACCTTTCAAATCAACCTCGGCTTTTAATTCTTATTGAAATTATAGTTATACAATATCACGGCCAAGTTTGGAGATCTCTTTTGAAATTTAAATACTTGAAGGTAATAGAAAAAGAAGGGCTATAAGGTTGGAAGGTAAAGACAGCCGTAAGCTATAAGCTATAAGTGGTAAGAAAAGCTGGAACTTATAAGGTAGTTGAAGGGTGTCGATTTATAGGTTTTACTCCTTCAAACCTTCAAACCTTCAAACCTTCAAACCTTCAAACCTTCAAGCCTTCAAGCTTTAGCTACGAGCTGCGAGTTTAACTCGTCACTCGCAGCTCGAAACTCGAGGCTGTAACTTTAACTCGTAGTTCGCCGCTCGAGTGCTCGCTGCTATTAACCCATTCACTAAACAAAATTGGGCAAAATAATACGTCACCATTATCCATAAATGTGAGTAGTGGATCTCTACATAAAACTTATTAAGGCCAATTAAGGAGTCGGAGATCACAAAGCTTATGCCGCCGAGAACAAGCCACTTATTAATTTTAGCACTTAAGACTGTGGCAATTGCCATGCTTAAAAGCACTAACATATAGACTAAAACTGGAATAAATAACTCGTTTAAATTACCGGCCATTAAGCTAAATAAGGCTAATCCAGGAATTAAATAGAGTGGGATAATTAACCAGTTTTGTTTTACCAAAGGCTTGAAGCTAAAGATAAAAAACAAGTGGCCAATCAAAAATGCGCCTAAACCAAAGATAAAGAAATGTTCATGGCCTAATGCCAGTAATATGTCACCACAGGTTGAAAACAAGAGCGCAATCAATAAATAGTTAAAGCTTTTTCCGCTGTTATCTGCCGTTTGATTATTGGCGACAAATGGAATTGACGATTTTACGATGACTTGCAGTGACACGATAAATATCAAAACCAGCATAGGTAAAATTTTAACTAACCATGAAAAGGGGTAAGGCTCTACAAAAGTGGTTAAGCAAAATATACTTGCCAGAATAATAAATAAAGCAGTTGTTTTATTAGACATTAATTAATCCTAGAAAGCTTTAAATCTTTAGTATCGAGCTACGAGCTACGAGTTTAATCTCGAAAACTCGTAGCTCGAAACTTAAAACCTTCAATCAAATACTTCAAAGTAGATTTGCTTTGCGCTTGATTCATAACCATCGGTTACCACGACGGTAATAAAAGTCGGGTCGCCATCACTGGTTGCTACTGCGTTTACAATAACCTTTTTTAAGGTATTTATACTATCTAAATCATTAACGATTTCTATAGCTGCACTGGTATTAACCACACTTAATATTTCTACAGTTTCGCCATCAGGGTCAGATAAACTTAATGAAACGCCTGTTTGTAATCCACGGTAAATGACTATCTTATCATCTGAATCTATTACCGGTTTTTCGTTTTCAAAGCGGAATTTAGTTGGAATCGTCACGTAGGATGCCGCTGGAAAATCAGCATCATCTTCTATTCTAATTTCCATATCAAACTTAGCACTTTCTGTTCCTGAAGAAACGGACTCATTGATACCTCTCACATAGTCAAACACGGCTCTTTTGCTCAACCCGAACAATTGCAATTTTTGGTCTACGTAGTTAACGGAAAAGTCATACACATCTTCTCTAAAGTCTTGAATTCTTACTTCAATTTCGTGGGTGCTGCTGTCTGCATCTTCAATGACATAATTAAGCTCGCTGGTTAAGTCATTAACAATAGCCAATTCAAATTTATCATCTTCTGTATCCTCTAATTGCTCAATGATAGTTAGAACTGGCGGGTTATTAACTGGAACCACAGTAAACGAAATCTCTCCAGGTGAAGGTAAATCAGCATCATCGCGAGCAACCACATTAAATGTGTAGGCTTGTTCCGTATTTACATTTTCAGGTGTAGTAACGGTAATAGTACCTTCATAAATAAATACATCCGCTGTCTCATTGGTATCTTCAAGTAATACAGGCGTGCTGATCTCAACGATTATATCTGGCGATACATTAGACATGGACATCACCATATCGCCACCATTTAAATCTGAAATTCGGTAATTGATGGTTAAAATTTCATTTTCATCCACTTCATCACTGTAAGGCAATATTTCTAAAATAGGGGCTGCAGGTGAACGTGGAACCACTAAAGTTACATTTTTTTCAGTTAAATTAATGCCATCAAAAGCGGTTAAGGTGATGGCATACTCTTGTTCAAAATCAGAGCTGATATCAACACAAAAACTAATGATCCCAGTATACTGATCCCATTCGTAAGTCACTAAAGCATTGCTTGATGCAGAATTTAATACCAGTGGGTCGTTATCGTCATCGGTAATGGTGACAAGTGTGCTGTTACATTCACCCGGTAATATAGAGAAGGACTCTTGTTCAAGTACAATAACAGGTGGCGCATTATCTGGGCTGATATAACGTACATATACTGAAATAATATCGGTGTCGGTTTCACCAAATTCATCTTGAACATATACTTGGATTTCACCCGCGTAATCTTCTTCTAAATCCACTGAAGAAACAGTAAGGGTGCCATCCACATAATCTAGAATTAATTTAGTTTCATCAAAGCTAAATGTTGGTTGCAAGTCAGGTTGGTCAATATCATCAACTCCAACAGATAACGAAATATTTTGTTGTTCTATAAATTGAATATCATTAGTTTCTACAATTAATGATGGGGCTGTATTTTTATAAATATTAACGTCAATTACATGTTCACGTCGGCTTTCGAATACATCTTCTAACCAAACAGTAACCTGCGTTGTAAAAGAGGCTTCAGGGCTTGATGCTGTGATAGTTAATATTGTGTCCGTGATTGACGCAACACTTTCACCGTCAATATAGGTCACCCCTATTTCAAATGGATGCCTTTCAAAGTCTTCGGTATTAAAAAACAGCTCAATGGTTTTTGTTTCTAACAAGTTGATGGTGGTCGGCAAATCAATAAACGGCGCAATATTAGGATTACCACCTAAAAAATCTAAATAGTTATCTGGAATGTATAAATGATAAGTCAGTTTTGATTCAAACTGTCCGTCACTGGCGGCTATAGTGATCTGATCGTGTTCAAGTTCTGACATATCAGTGGCCATAACATACACATATGGCTCTTCAATACGGAAAGTATAATTATCTCTTGATGAGGATACCGATATCTCTATGTCGTCGTTATCATCGTCAGAGTAAGCAAAGGCAAGCTCTGCCACAATGCCCGTTTCAGTACCGTTCATTTTCTTTATCAAACTTACTGCAACGTTTTCTTCGATATATATTTGTGGACGCGTATTTGGAGATTGTTTTACTTGTTGTGTCACTTTATGCGCGGCAGACGTTTGTGCTTGCACTAAGTTAAAAGTGTAAACATCTTTATTGTGCGCATCACTAACTTCTAATACTAATTCATTGTCCGACGCGTCAATCTCGTCGATGGTGTAAATAGTTAAATCAAAGCCTGATTCCACTTTGTTAATATGTGTTGCCACATAACTAGGTGCTGACAGAATACGATAAGAAATACGGTCACTATCTCGGTCATAAACCCCAAATGCTTTGTTTATAGTTGAATATGGCGTTATGGTTATTTCTGTGTCCAAAAGTGCGATTACTGGCACTTCTTCAGTGGTTAAATCTCTATTTTTATTGAAATAAATAACGTACATTTTTGACTCATGGATCACACCATCCACATTGGTCACCGCAATGATTTCACCATAGGTATCTTCATTACCTTCTTCAGCCGTTAGTGTAATTTGGGTTTTGTCTTTAGAGATTTTGCCCTTTACGTTATGGGTATTAAAATGGAAGGTTTCTACAATATGCTCTGCTTGTTCGTAGTTACGTTTTATATCAAACGTTATGCTTTCATGCTCAAAAATAGTTTGGTAATCAGAAGGAAAACGAATGTCATATTCCTCTGTACTTTCAGTGGGTGTGGTTGGTGTGTCTGGAGTAGGATCTGGCTCGGTATTTGTATCGGTACTTTCAATCACCGTATATTTAATTTCATGGGTGACAAACATGGTGTCACTTTCAAAACGTAAATAAAACGTACCTTCGCCTAATGTTTCTGCTGCTGTGTATGTAGCAAGGGTTAACTCGTCAGTGACGGAGACCGCTCCGCTTTCTGGTTCTTTACTGAGTTCAAAATTAACGTCAAATTCACCGGTTTTTGAAATTTGTAATGCGATATCAAAGGATTTGCCAGCTTCAACTTCAAAAGCTTCTGTACTGAAAACAACAGAAAATGTGTGGTCAACGTTTGTTTCTTTGTCACTTGAACAAGAGGACAACAGGAGCAAACTGACGAGTAAACATAATTTTGCAGTATATAAATCAAATTTAAACATATGATAACAACAACTGTTTTTTGAGTTTTTGGGGTCTAATTACTGTTAAACGCTTCAACCATAAAGGATAATTTATAAAATCTAGTTTGGTAACTATGTTACTCAAGGACTATTTGTAAATTATAGAGCAATAATAAGACTTGGATAAAAGGTTATCGGCAAAAAGCCTATTTGCTTTAAGGATGTGACGACAAAATTTACGGTGAGTCGCCTTGTAATTTTTGAGCATTATTACAAGGCGAATCTGATAATGAGAAGTTAATCTTTTTGTTGTTTGTAATAGTTTGTTTTGTAATCATTTAAAACAATATTGAGCTGCTCTAACGTTAATTCATCTTGGTCTAATTCATAATGCGTCAGAATTAAACGCGCAAGTTCAATACTTGCTTCAATATTTTCAGACACGGCGTTGGTCGCACCTAATTCACGCAATTGATGGCACGTACTGCGGTCATGTCCACGAGCGTATATCGTTAAGTCGGGTAATTGTTTATGAATCGTTTCTACTAATGTTTTTGCTGTCTCAGCTTCATTTACGGTCACGACCATATAAGCGGCGTGTTTGATACCAGCTGAATTCAACACCACAGGTTTTGTTACATCGCCATAATAGATAGGTACACCGAGTTTACTGTAATGAGCCACGGTAGCGGCGTTATCATCAATCGCGATAAAAGGTTGGTTTGCTATGGTCAGTATATCGCCAATAGAGCGCCCAACACGACCATATCCAGCAATTACTACACAATGATTGTCTGGGATCTCAGAGGCGTTATTCACCACTTTACTGCTTTTATTAAAGCGATTCGCTAAATAGCCAAGTACAGGTGTAATAAGCATACTTATTAAAACCACTAACAATAAAATATCAAACGTGTGGGTATCAAATATTTTGGCTTTTTCAGCTAGAGCAAATAACACTAATGCAAATTCACCACTTTGCGCCAATATAAAGGCAACCGCCAAACTGCGTTTTGAATCTAAATTAAACATTCTAGATAACGGATATAACAGACCGATTTTTAGAGTTAACAAAGCCGTAACTAATGCTGCAATTAATAAAGGATATTCAATGAGTTTGTCTAAATTTAATAACATGCCCATAGACATAAAAAACAAACCTAATAATAACCCTCTAAATGGCTGAACCTCAGCTCTTATTTGATGACGATATGCGGAATCAGAAATTAACATTCCAGCCAAAAAAGCGCCCATCGCCATAGATAAACCAGCCAGTTCTGCTAAATACGCAGTGCCTAGAACAATTAACACAGCTGATGCAGTAAATACTTCTGAATTAGCGGACGCTGCTACTTTATGTAAAATAGGATTAAGTAAGTACCTGCCAACTAATATCACCGCCACTAAAATAGAAATGGAGCGAACAAATGCTAAGCCCAGATGTGTGTCAGAACTGCCGTGTACTGATAACAATGGGATCAATGCCAACAAAGGAACCACGGCTAAATCTTGTAACAACAAAATGGCCACACTGGTGCGGCCGTATTCTGTATTTAATGATTTTTGATCGGTTAACAATTGCAGCACAAAAGCAGTAGAAGATAATGCTAGGGCTGGACCTATGATAATAGATGCAGGTAAAGACAAAGCGAAACCGTAATAACAAAGCGCACTAATAAGCGCGCCAGACAACAATACTTGTAAACTGCCTAAGCCAAAAACCAGACGCTTGATTTGCCAAAGGAAAGAAGGTTTTAACTCCATACCTATAACAAACAAAAGTAAAACAACGCCAAATTCAGAAATATGAGTGATATGTTCGACGTTATGGATCAGTCCTAAGCCAAATGGACCTGCGACCACACCTGCTATTAGAAAACCTGGAACCGCACCCAATTTAAATGCCTGACAAATAGGCACAGCTATAACGGCTGCGGTTAATAAAAATATAATCTCTAATATAAAGTCGGACTGCAAAATAGGTACCTATAGTTGTAATTTTAGAGTGATAGAATAGACCAAATCATAATTGTTTTCTTTGATTCATAACAACTTGTTGCGAACAAATTAACAATTTAAAGTATGAGAATAGATTTTGTCAGTTAGATACTGATTAGCAGAGAGGTAGGGTTAACAGAGAGGAGGGCGTTGAATCGGTTATCTAGAAACAATGTCAAAAAAGTCACCCCTAACTTAATTGTAAATTAGGGGGTTATATTTTATTTAGCAGTTGAGCTTCTACGATTACCTACCGCGCTAGAACCAGATCCACGAGTGTTTGTGTTTTGTGAATTTGAGCTGCGAGAACCAGAGTTTCGCGAACCAGAGCTTTGTGAACCAGAGCTACGAGAATTAGAATTTCTAGAGTCTGAATTACGTGCTCCGCCACGGCTATTAGCGTTGCGGTTATTAGAACGATTGTTTTTGGTTTCCGCACCTTCATTGTTCGGTTTATATTTTTTAGGCTTTTTGGCTTTTGGTGCTCTGATTTCTCTTGAAGGCGGTAAAGGCACACTTGGTGCAAATTCGTCATCGATCACACGTTCAATGTGTTGTTGAGTTAATTGTTCAATATCGTTGAGGTTTTTACTTTCATCGGCACAAACCAATGAAATAGCTTTACCTTCAGCACCGGCACGCCCTGTACGACCAATACGATGGACGTAATCTTCAGCAACTTGCGGTAAATCAAAGTTAACCACTTGAGGTAATTGATCTATATCGATACCACGAGCAGCGATATCGGTAGCAACAAGTACTCTAACCGTTTTATCTTTAAATCCAGCAAGGGCTTTAGTTCTGGCTCCTTGGCTTTTATTACCATGAATAGCCGCAGCACTAATATTTTTACTCTCAAGCGTTTTTGTTAAGCGGTTGGCGCCATGTTTAGTTCGGGTGAATACCAACACTTGTTGCCAATCGTTTTGTTTAATAAGTTTAACCAGTAATTTGCTTTTTTTACTCTGATCAACCGGTGTTAACCACTGTTGAACCGTTTTAGCCGTTTCGTTTCTAGGCGTTACTGAAATCTCAACAGGGTCATTGATAAGACCTTTTGCTAAGTCACGAATATCGTCAGAAAAGGTGGCTGAGAACATTAAATTTTGACGTTTTTGTGGAAGTACTTTTAAAATACGTTTGATGTCATGAATGAAACCCATATCTAACATACGGTCTGCTTCATCTAAAATTAATACTTCTAAGTCGTTAAACTTAATTGCATTTTGGCTAAACAAGTCTAATAAACGACCCGGTGTTGCCACTAAAATATCCACGCCTTTTCTCAACGCCATCAATTGTGGATTGATTTTAACGCCACCAAAAACAACATGAGAACGTAAAGGTAAATCTTTACCATAAGTTTCAACACTTTCTGCAACTTGAGCTGCAAGCTCACGAGTTGGTGTTAACACTAATGCACGTACATGATTTGATTTGGCTTTTTCGCCTTGAGATAACAAATGTAAGAGCGGTAATGTGAAACCTGCGGTTTTACCTGTACCCGTTTGCGCGGCGGCCATGACATCTTTGCCACTTAATACTGCCGGTATTGCTTGTTGCTGAATAGGTGTTGGTGTGTCGTAACCCTTTTCATTAACCGCTGTTAAGATTTTCGGGTTTAGACCTAATTCAGAAAAAAGCATATATTCTCACTATTGTAATTAATTTTGACAGAGCGTCAAAAGGCGGTGAAAGGTACAGTAATAAAGCGATAATGGCAATGTTTCTCTGTATCTATAAGCGTAAAATTGAATAAAAATAGGGCAATCCCTAGAGGGGGATTATTTATAAAAATGCAAAGACAAGGTGATAACGATCCATTACAGTGAAGAAAATGGTTAAATCGATGCAATAGGGTAATTGAGTGAGTTGGTTTGTATATATTTTACGATGTGCGGATGATTCTTTATATACCGGGATCACCACAGATAAATCTCGACGTTTAACCCAACATAATAAAGGGATTGCCGCAAAATATACACGGGTACGAACCCCAGTTGAAATGGTTTACAGTGAAGATTCACCGGACCGCAGTGCCGCCAGTAAAAGAGAAATCGCCATTAAAAAACTAACTAGGAACAAAAAGTTAGCGCTCATAAACTCAAAAAAAACGGATTAATCTCAACATAACTTGGACGTATTACTTTAGGAGTTAATGTCTGTCGCATTCAATTCAAGGCCTTAGTCACTAAAATAGCATAGTCAACTAAAGTACCATTGCGTTATTAATTGCTTATAGACCATGATGAACTCAATTATTTAAACATGAGTTGGTTTATGCAAAACATTAAAGTTAACACCTATTTGTTAATGACGTTGGTGATGGGCCTATCAGCGACATCAGTCGATGTTCAGTCAATTGAAGCCGAAACTAAAAACGTTAATACCGTCACGGATTTTACATCATTAACTCATTTTGGTGATAACCCAGGTGAGTTGTTAGCGAGTGTCTATTTACCCAAAACCAAAATGGTAAATAACAAACAACAGAATAAATTAGTTGTGTTATTGCATGGGTGTGGGCAAAACGGTGAGACTTTATCTAGTCAAAGTGGTTTGTTGGATTTAGCCAAAAGTCATCAATTTTCATTATTAATCCCACAACAAGTGAGTACGAATAATGCCACGGCTTGTTTTAATTGGTTTTCCCAACAGGATCAACAAATAGAACAAGGTGAAAGCCTGTCTATCATGAATATGATACGCACAGTGCAATCCAAGTTTAAACTAGAGCAAGTGTATATTGTTGGTTTATCTGCTGGAGGTGCGATGGCCAGTAACCTTTTGAGTCAATATCCAGGTAGCTTTGAGGCGGGAGCCATTATAGCTGGAATACCTTTTCCTTGTGCCGATAATCTGGTTAAAGCCATTTCATGTATGAAATCTGGTTCTGACCTTAGTGCAAAACAACAAGCTGACCGTATTATGGAATTAAACAAAGGCGTTAAACAATGGCCCAAGCTAACCATTATATCGGGCAGCGCTGATGGCATTGTTAATCCAAAAAACTCACTTGATATGGCACAACAATGGAGTCAACTACATCAAGTTTCAGAACAACCGCAAACACAAAAAGGCACCAATATGACCATAAGCTATTGGGGAGACACCAAAAATGTCGAGCTAATTGAGTTAGATAATATTGGTCATGGTTTTCCGGTAAATCCCAATATTGAAGGTGGAGGTACGGTAGCACCTTTTGTGGTTGCTTCAGACCTGAGCGCGGCTCAGTATTTAGTTGGAAAATGGATTAATTAAATAAAAACATGTAGTTACGTTTATCCAATAGGTTAAACCATATACTACTATCGTACAGATTTAATATGGTAAAAATTCAGATACAGTTAAAAGGTCAAAAATAATTACACACACAATTTGAATAATCGAATTTAAAAAATTAACTAATTATAAAAAAAATAAAATTAACAGGGTAGCAACATGACAAATAAAAATATCAAAATTACGAGTCTCGCTTTAGCTATTTCAACCGCGTTAGCAAGCAACGTTTTGGTTGCAGCTGAAAATGATAAAAAAGAAAAAGTACAAGGTTTAGAAGTTATTGAAGTGACCGCTCGTAAAACAGCTGAAAACATTCAAAAAGTACCAGTAGCTGTCACGTCATTAAGTGCGTCTGATTTAGCTGAAGCTGGTATCTCAACCATGACAGAAGTTCAGCAGTTTTCCCCTAACACCACTTTGCAAACAAGTCGCGGAACAAACTCAACATTAACCGCATTTATTCGTGGTGTCGGCCAACAAGATCCACTTTGGGGTTATGAACCTGGTGTTGGTATTTATATCGACGATGTTTACATGGCCCGTCCACAAGGTGCCGTATTAGATTTATTAGACGTAGAGCGTATTGAAGTACTTCGTGGGCCTCAAGGTACACTTTACGGAAAAAATACAATTGGTGGTGCTGTAAAATATGTCACTAAAGAAATGTCCGGTGACATGGAAGCTAACGCAGAATTGACTGTTGGTAGTTATGGCCAAGCGGATATGAAATTAACAGGGCAAGTACCTGTTATTAGTGACAAACTTTATGTTGGGTTTGGTTATGCAAACTTATCACGTGATGGTTACGGTGAATTCTTAAAATCAGCCATTGCTGGCCAAGATAAAGAAAACTACAACAAAGACTTAACTGCAGCTAGATTGACCCTTGAATACCATGCCAGCAATGACTTATTCATGCGTTTAGCGTGGGATAGCACGACGGATAACTCTAACGCGAAAGGCGGTTATCGTTTATTGCCAAGTATATTAACTGATGCACCAGTACCGGATAGTGTGTTTGATTCTTACACCAGCATGCCAACAGAAAACTTAGTGGAGCTTGATGGTTTGAGCTTTATGGTGAACTGGGATGTAAGTAAAGACTGGTCATTAAAATACGTGGCTTCGTCACGTGAAAGTTACTCAGATACAAACATTGATTTTGATAATACCGATTTAGATATTTTTGATGTGCCTGCAATCTATGACGACAACAATACCAGCCATGAATTACAAGCAAATTATGTTGGCGATGGCTTTAAATTAGTCAGTGGTGTGTATTTGTATGACGGCGAATCATGTGGTCATTTTGATGCCATTTTAGGTGTATTAGGTCGTTCACTAGCTTTACCTGGTTTAACTCGTGAAGTGACCGGTTGTAATAACAGCACAAGTAGTGCGGTTTATGCTCAAGGTAGTTTTAATCTAACCGACGCATTATCACTCACCGTTGGTGCGCGTTACACCAATGAAGAAAAAGAAGCTTATGTAAATAATGGCTTAGCTTACACGGGTGTTTACCCGTCTTCTGGTTGGGTACCTGGTTATGTAAGAGACCCAAGCATTGTATTCCCACAAGTGCTAGGTACCGATACCAACAATGATGATGTATTAGATGCACCTGCTAAAGCGGATTGGTCTCGATTCACCCCACGTTTGGGCGTTGAGTATCAAATGGATGCAGACACTATGTTGTTTGCAAGTTACTCTCAAGGCTTTAAATCAGGTACGTTTAATCCTAGAGCCACAGTGAATGAAATGGCTGCGGATCCAGAAATTGTTGATTCATTAGAGTTTGGTATCAAGAAAGACTGGAATAATACTTTACGTACTAACATCACTGTATTTTCAATTGACCATAAAGACCGTCAATATATTACAATCACACCATCGCCAGATGACCAAACCGTGCTCAACCAGAACTTAGGTAACATCAAAGGTTCGAGTGTAAGTGGTTTGGAAGCGGAAGTGACATATTCGGCTTCTGCTGATTTAACCTTTAATTTTGCCTTAGGCTTGTTAGATGCAAAAATTGAAGATGATCCAACGTTAGTTGGCGAATTAGTTGGCTTGTCTAATACACCAGATATGACCATGAACTTGTCGGCAAACTACTTAATAGACAGTGATTTAGGTTATTTTGTTGTAACAGGTGGTTATTACTATCGTGATGATTACATCTTGTTTGAGGACAGTGATTTATTGTCGCAAGAAGGTTACGGTATGGTAAATGTCGGTGTGAATTGGGAAAGTAATGAAGGCAATTGGTATGGTGGTTTGTACGCTAAAAACTTAACGGACGAAGAATATCAAGTTGGTGGATATAACTTTGTTGCTGATAATGGTGATGGTACGTACACACCAGGTTTAGGCGGCGACCAGACCTTAGTAGCTTATTACGGCGACCCAATGACATTACATTTAACAGTTGGTTATCGTTTTTAATTAAACGAGTTAAGACTAACAGTAAAAGTAATGGGTAAGATTATGGAACACGTTAGTGCAAACTAACGTGTTTTTTCTTTTAACATGTTTAAATCAATGTTAGTACTTACCAAAGTTTATTGATTAACAAATACCAAACTAAGGAACATTATGAGCAAAGCAACCGTTGCCATCGCTGATGACCATCCATTGTTTAGAACGGCGTTAAAACAAGCGGTCATACAAAGTTTAGATACTGTCGATATTTTAGAAGCTGAAAATGTAGATAGTTTATTTGAGTTGATTGAACAAAATCCACAATTGGAATTAGTGTTTCTCGACTTGCATATGCCAGGTAATGACGGCTTTACTGGCTTAACAAGATTGCAAAACCATCATCCTGATATATTAGTTATAATGGTGTCCTCTGATGACACGCCTGAGATCATGCAAAAAGCAATTAACTTTGGTGCCGCAGCGTTTATCCCTAAATCCGCAGATTTATCGGTTATTGCCAGCGCCGTGCAGCAAGTATTACAAGGTGAGATCTGGTTGCCTGAAGGCATTGATTTAACGGCCAATAACCAAGAATTAGAAGTTCATAAGCAGTTAGCAAAACAACTTGCACAATTAACACCGCAACAATATATCGTTTTATCACAAATAGCCGATGGCCAATTAAACAAACAAATAGCTTATGATCTTGATATAAAAGAGACCACAGTGAAAAAACATGTTTCTGCGATTTTACTTAAACTAGAAGTCACAAATAGAACCATGGCCGGATTGGTGTTTCAGCAACTTAAGTTATCTTAACCTGAAAAAAACAGCATTGAGTTAAAGTCGTTAATTGGTATTACTCGCCGAATAATTCCTATGTTAGACTGATGTTGTCTTTTGGTATTATTGGGCTTGGTTTTTACCTCGTTATTTATTTCATGGTTAATTTACGAACCTTCGTTATCGTTTTTGCTATTGTTACTCTTAGTTTGTCTGGCCCAGCGCAGGCAAATAATAGTCAGACTGATGATAAGAAAAAAGTACAAGTTGCTTCGTTACAAGAACAAAAACAAGAACAATTATTAGTCCCAAATTTCTCTGATATTAATGACCTACTTGATTACAAGACTCAGTGGTTAATAAACAAACCTGAAAATGTGCTCAAGGCATTTCAACAATTTGAATCAAACTCACTAAACACCAAACCAGAGCAACACAGTGTGCAATATACTCTGGCGTTGGTTGATGTTTATACCAGACTATCCGATTTTGATAACGCTATAACGACGCTTGAGTCGATTGGAGTGATTGACAATTTAGATGTTACTGAACAGATCAAGGTATTAGAAAAAAAGCACAAGTATCTATACTTCAAGCAAATATATTTAACGCTAACCAGTTTTTATTGTTAGCAAACCAACTGGCCACAGACAATCAATTAACTAGGCAAAGTATCTTTACCGCATTATCAATCTCTGATAATTACGTCAGATTAGCTGATGAAGTAAACGCCGTATTTTGGCAAGAGCAAGTGCAGTCTTTGTTATCGACGCAAGACGACATTGGTATGTTAATCGAAGCGTCGATTATATTAGCTAAACAGCAACAAACCTTAGGGTTATATTTAACGGCGACTAAAACTTTAATTCATGTCATTGATTTAGTCTCAGCACAAAACTTCTATAATGTTGAAGCTAGTTTACGTATCCAGCTTAGCCATAATTTTAAGACCGCAGAGCAATACGTAAATGCGGAACAAGAATTAGAAAAAGCTTATAAGTTAGCGGTTAAATCTAGAAATCAACAACAGCAATTGATGGCGATTGTTAACTTGATTGATGTGTACATAATTCAATCTAAGTATGATGATGCACTGCCGTTGTTAAAGGCGGCAGAAAGATTAGAACGATTTTTTACATCGGCAAAAGATCAAAGGGCATTTGCATTAGTCAAAGCACAAGTTTTAGCTGGGACCTCACAATATAGCCAAGCGTTAATTATTCTAGATAAGATCAATACCGATGACATATTGGCACCACCTGAAAAACAAAAAATAGCTATCGATATATTAACGTTAAAATCAAAATGGTTAATGTTAAGTGGTGCTAAACAACCCAGCATTCTAGCTTTTGAGCAGTTGCTAACTAAATCATTAACGTATCAGCAACACACATCAAATTTAAAGTTAGATTTTGTTATGGCTAATTATCAACATGATCTCGAACAAGCAAAACAAGATGTAATTCAGCAAAAGTCTTTAACTGAAGAAGTGAAACAACAAAACTTAGCATTGGCTGAGAGACTATCTAATTTTAAAGTTCTGTTATTGCTTAGCTTTGTAGCATTAATTGCTGGTGGTTATTTTATCTATAAAAGGCTACAGCCTAAACGTACAGAGTTTCAGTTTATCGACCCTATTACCGGCGCTCATAATCACAGTTACTTTGTCAAACATGTAAATAGACTGATGCAAAACGACATGCCATTTAGTTTAGTTATGTTTGATGTAGATAATATGCGGATGATTAATCAAAAGTTAGGGCACGAATTGGGTGATAGGTTATTAACTCAAATTGTTGAGCGCTTGGGCGTTCGTTTGGGGAGTAATAAGTTGTTAGTTAGGTTGTCAGGTGATCGATTTATCGTCATTGCGAAAAATTTTAGCTTAAATCAGGCATTTGCACTGGCGGAAATCTTACGAAAAGAGTTAAATAGTAATAAGTTTTATGTGGACAATTTGGGCATTAATTTGTCTGCTTCATTTGGTGTTACTTGTCATTATGAAAATAAGACAATTGATTCCATGAAAGATGAAGTTCAAGACGCGCTAAATAAGGCAAAAACCAAAGGCGGTAACATTACCCAAGTAGTTGGTTTTTGTTAATAATAATTAGAAATAAAAAGGTTTAGGCAATGACAGAGGCAACTACGACCATAAGTAGTGACGGAATAGAACAGCTGCCATTAAGAAAATTCACGGAAGAGGCGTATTTAAATTACTCCATGTACGTGATCATGGACAGAGCACTACCTCATATAGGTGATGGTTTAAAACCAGTTCAACGCCGGATCATTTATGCAATGTCTGAGCTGGGATTATCCTCAAACGCTAAATATAAAAAATCTGCCCGTACCGTTGGTGACGTTTTAGGTAAATATCATCCGCATGGTGATAGTGCCTGTTATGAAGCTATGGTGTTGATGGCACAGCCGTTCTCGTATCGTTATCCGTTGGTAGACGGTCAAGGTAACTGGGGTGCCGCGGATGACCCTAAGTCATTTGCCGCGATGCGTTACACCGAAGCGCGTTTATCTAAATTTAGTGAATTGTTATTGTCTGAAATTGGTCAAGGCACCAGTGACTGGATCCCTAACTTTGACGGTACAATGGACGAGCCTAAGATACTGCCGGCGCGTTTACCTCATATTTTATTAAATGGGATCACCGGTATTGCGGTTGGGATGGCAACTGACGTACCACCACATAATACAAGAGAAGTTGCTGAAGCTTGTATTCACCTCTTAAAAGAACCTAACGCGACGTTAGAAGATTTAATGGGTTATGTAAAAGGCCCTGACTACCCAACTGAAGCCGAAATTATTACGCCATCGGCGGATATCGCTAAAATCTATGAGACAGGTAAGGGCAGCATTAAGATGCGTGCTACTTACGTGGAAGAGAATGGCGATATTATTATTACCGCATTACCGCACCAGGTTTCAGGCGGTAAAGTGCTAGAACAAATTGCTGCACAAATGACCTCGAAAAAGTTACCTATGGTAACGGATTTACGTGATGAGTCTGATCATGAAAACCCAACTCGTATTGTTATAGTCCCGCGTTCTAATCGGGTTGATATTGCCCCAGTTATGCAGCATTTATTTGCATCAACCGATTTAGAGAAAAACTACCGTGTTAATTTAAACATGCTTGGTCTAGATGGTTTGCCTAAAGTTAAAGGGCTTAAAACTATTTTAACTGAGTGGTTAGAGTTTCGTCGTGATGTCGTGACTCGTCGCTTAAACTTCCGTTTGGAAAAAGTATTAGCACGATTACATATTTTAGAAGGTTTATTAGTTGCCTTCCTGAATATTGATGAAGTCATTGAAATTATTCGAGCACACGACAAACCAAAACCCGTTTTAATGGAAAAGTTTGGTATTTCTGAAACTCAAGCTGAAGCGATTTTAGAGCTGAAATTACGTCAGTTAGCTAAGTTAGAAGAAATGAAAATTCGTGGTGAGCAAGACGAATTAGACAAAGAACGTGAACAGTTAGAATCGCTATTAGGTTCACGCGTCAAAATGAATAACTTGTTGAAAAAAGAAATAGCAGCGGATTCTGAAAAATACGGTGATGATAGACGTTCACCTTTAGTGGTTAGAAACGAAGCTAAAGCTATTTCTGTAAAAGACTTAGTACCAAGCGAATCAGTTACCGTTGTTATCTCTGATAACGGTTGGGCACGTTGTGCTAAAGGCCACGATGTTGACGTGGAAAAATTAAGTTATCGTTCAGGTGATGGATATAAATCTTCAGCCAAAGGTAAGAGTAATCAGCCAGTTGTGTTTATTGATAGTTCTGGACGTAGCTTTAGTACCGATGCACATTTGTTACCGTCGGCGCGAAGTCAAGGTGAGCCATTAAGCGGCCGCTTTAGTATAGTTGCTGGGGAAACATTAGAACACGCCATCATGGCAAAAGAAGAACAGAAATATCTAATTGCATCTGATGCGGGTTATGGATTTATTTGTACTTTTGCCGATATGTTAACGCGTCAAAAAGCTGGTAAAGCCTTGGTGCGTTTGCCAACAGGAGCGAAGTTAGCCTTACCGCAAAAAGTATCAAACATAGATACGGATCAGTGTTTAGCCATTACCAATGAAGGGCGAATGTTGGTCTTCCCATTAAAAGACTTACCTATGTTAGCCAAAGGCAAAGGCAATAAGATCATTAATGTGCCATCTGCTCGTGCGGCGAGTCGCGAAGAATATGTGACTCAAATTACGGTAGTGCCGGAAAGTGGCATGGTGGTATTACATGCTGGTAAACGTAAGCTTACCTTAAGTCAAAAAGACTTAGAGCATTATCAAGGTGAGCGTGGTCGTCGAGGTAGTAAGTTACCAAGAGGGTTACAACGTGTTGATTTAGTTGAGATTGAATTTAAAAACCCAGCGGATCAACCGGATGAACCAGAAGACGAACCAAATTCATTTTTGGGTGAATAATAAGAATAAATAAGGCATTTTATTCTATAGATTTAAGCTCTTATCTTTATAAGAGCTTTTTTATTACTTGTATAAAATTTAAATGTTACTGCTGTAGCATGAGTTTGTTACAATGCCGCCTTGAATTTTTAGGAGCTTGAGTTTGTGTTGGCAATAATTAGATTATTTTTAATGGCAATTTTTTTCATCTTGTCATCTGTGTTTTTGTTAAGTTACTTAATTGTAAGGCCATTTCGTCGAAATAATGTAAAAGTTGTTGCTAATGTTTATGGTTGGTTTATTCGATTTTTGGGGATTAAAGTCGAAATAAGAGGCCTTGAAAATGTGAAAGACCATCCTGTTGTTTATATCGGTAATCATCAAAACACCTACGATATATTTACAGTGGCCAATGCAGTACGAAAAAATACTGTGAGTGTTGGTAAAAAAGCCTGAAATGGGCGCCGTTTTTTGGTCAGGTATATTGGTTATCGGGAAATATATTAATAGATAGAGGTAACCGTACTAAAGCTCATGGCACCATTGGCCAAGCCGCTGCTAAAATTAAAGACAAAAAAATATCCGTTTGGTTGTTTCCAGAAGGTACTCGTTCAAACGGTCGTGGTTTATTAAAGTTTAAGTCAGGCGCATTTTATACTGCTCAAATGGCGGGTGTGCCAATAGTTCCTGTTGTCATCAGTACTACACATAATCAAATTAAATTGAATCGCTGGAATAATGGTAAGTATATTATTGAGTATCTTCCAGAGATCATGATTGAAAATGACGATAAAGTGACTATCAGAGATGCGGCTAATAATGCCCATGAACAAATGAAAGTTAAATTAGCAGAGTTAGACGCAGAATTAGTTGACGTTAACGCTTTTGATAAGAAATAGTACGTAACACACGTAGGAAAGAAAATGGATAATAAATCAATAGATTGGCAAGAGTTTACCAGCGATATTGTTGAGCAGTTAATTGAAGATGGTTCAAATGAAGAAGCCATGTACGGCATTGAGCATCACTTTGTAGCAATGACGGCTGAAGACGCAGATGTAGCCATGCAAAAAGGCTTTTTGAATGGTTGGGACATTTCAGAATTAGAGCAAATGGAAGAAGAAGACGGACAGATAGTATTTTGTTTTGATGTTGAAACAGAATGCCCATTAGATGAAGACATTATTGATGAAGAAGTTGCTATCATGCTTGAGTTTGCTAGTAGTCATAAACTGGAATATGAAGGGTGGGGAACACACTTCGAAGAATAATTATATTCTGTTTTAAATAAAAAATGGCGAGTCAGTTGACTCGCCATTTTTGTATGTAAATATGATTAACCTTGCGCTTAATTATATCTTTAACGGTTTAGTTGTTAATAATCGGACAAGGTTATTGGCCAATTAAATCAAGCTGCCAGGTGGATTTATGTTGATCAAACCCATGTTTTACAAACTCGACAAAGTCATCATTAATTAACGGCTTACTAAAGTAATATCCCTGAATTAATCCGCAATTAAAGGCATGTAATATCTTTAATTGCTCCAATGTCTCAATCCCTTCAGCAACGACTTTTAAGCTCATAGATTCGGCGAGCACCATAATTGCTTTTACGATGGCTTCGTCATTTTCATTATCTGCGATATCAATAATGAATGAACGGTCAATTTTTAACGTATTTATTGGGAATTTCTTTAAATAACTCAATGAAGAATAACCCGTACCAAAATCATCAACCGCAATGGTTACGCCCATGTCTTTTAAGTTTTGCAAACGTATTATGTTGTCTTCAACGTCAGACATGATGGCACTTTCAGTCAATTCCAATTCTAATAACTCAGGGGTAAGCCTGATTCGCTCAGAGCCAGTTTAACTTTTTCAATTAAGGCTGATTGCTTAAATTGAACACTGGAAACATTGACTGAAATACGACAAGGCATGCCATCGTCTAACCAACGTTTAGCCTGAAAACAAGACTCTCGTAATATCCATTCCCCTAGTTCAATAATCAAACCTGATTCTTCAGCTAAAGGAATAAACTCTATTGGTGAAACAACGCCCAATTCTGGATGTCGCCATCTCACCAAAGCTTCCGCTTTATTTACGCAATTGTTTACTAAGTCGACTTGTGGTTGGAAATGTAATTCAAACTCTCGATTCTCTATGCCGGTTCTCAGATATTCTTCTAGTTTTAAGTGCTCTAAACCTTTGTCATTTAAAGAATGGGCATAAAAAGAATAAGTCCGTCGGCCAATTTCTTTTGCTTTGTACATCGCAATGTCAGCGTGTTTCATTAATTCGTTTACTGAATTACCGTCATCTGGATAAATGGCGATACCAATACTTGGTGTTACCATTACTTCATAATTTTCAATCTTAATTGGCTTAGAAATACTGTCGATAATTCGTTGAGTGATGATGGCAATTTCTTCAGATCCTTCAACTTGACTTAAGAATAGGGTGAATTCATCACCGCCAAGTCTTGCTATTTCACTATCGGGTTTTGCTACATCAGAAGTTCTTGCGACCATATCGCTGGTACGAATACAGCCATTTAAACGTTCTGCAATCTCTTGTAACACCAAATCGCCATACTCATGACCTAAGGTGTCGTTTATCCGTTTAAACCTGTCTAAATCAATAAACATAACCGCAGCTTGATAATGGCCTCGTTTTGCTAATGATAAAAACTTCTCTAAGCTTTCGTAGAAACTCTGGCGGTTTGGTAAACCGGTTAATGAATCATAATAAGCAAGTCTGTGCAGTCGTTGTTCGTGAGCAAGTTGACGCCTAACTTTCTCTTTTTGTTGCTGAACTAATAAATAGACAGAAGTAACCAGCACTAATATATAAGTTAAATATGAATACCATGTGCGCCAAAGTGGTGGTAACACTTCAATTGGAATAACAAGCTCATCACTCCAAACATTATCATTATTACTTCCTTTAACTCTTAGGGTGTAATCCCCATCATCTAAATAAGAGAAAGATATTTTGTTATTGGTCCCTAAGTTAATCCAGGTATCGCCCAATCCTTCCATTTTATATTGGTATTTATTATTTTCAGGTTTAGTGAAATCTAAAGCGGCAAACTCAAAATCAACAATGGTTTTATTATAGTTTAGCGCTAATACGCCGTCTTCCCTTAATTCTTGATGGATAGGACGTACTACATTGGACTGACTGTACTTGGTAAGACGTAAATCAGGTTTGTGATTGTTAATCGGCACGTTTTCCGGTTTGAAGGTATTAAATCCGTTTGAGCCACCAAAATACATGCGGCCAGTTTTATCTTTATAAAATGCACTGCTGTTAAAGTCGGTACCCTGTAATCCGTGAGTGGTATTAAAGTTGATCACTGCAAAGGTTTTGCTATCTATTCTAGACAGCCCCTTGGCATGGCTAACCCAAATAAAGCCATTTTCATCCTCTAACATGCCATAAGTGAAATTACTGGCTAACCCATGTTGTGTCCCAATATGCTCAAAAACAGTTATGTTTTTGTCTAATTTAGCTTTATTGAGTCGAGCGATTCCTGCATCTTTGGTAGCAACCCAAATGTAATCTTTCGTATTAAGTACACCAAATATATCGTCACTAATCAGTTGAGCTTTTTTATTTGGTTGAGCTAAAAATTGAGTGATCTTTTTACTCTGGTAGTCATACTTGAGTAATCCACCATCTCGAGTAGCAATCCAAATGTTACCTTTTTCATCTTCAGTCAAATCAACGATATATATACTAATTGGGAAGTCTTTTATAGCTGATGGAAGTGTAACAAGTGAAAATTTTTCAGTGTTTCTATCAAAAAGATTAAGCCCTCCGCCATAAGTGCCAACGGCTAATTGCCCATTAGAAAGTTGCAGAATTTTACTTATGGCATTTTCACTAATGGAATCAGGATTATCATCATCATGTGAATAAACTTTAAATGTTGTAGACCCTTTTGTTCGTAAATGTAAACCACTTCGTAAAGTACCTACCCATAAGTTATCTGCATCATCAACTAATAAACTCATAATATTATCTTCTTGCAACGTATCTGTTCGTTGAAGGTTGGCCAAGATAGTCTTAATGTCATGACTATTATTAGATAATATATTTATGCCACCATTCCATGTACCTATAAATAACTCACCAGATGAATCTTTTGCAAAGGCCATTATCGAATTACTGCTTAATGCTCGATATTGACCATTTTTACTAATATGAGTAAAGTAATTTAACGATGCGTTCCATCGGCTAATACCAGATTGAGTTCCAACCCAAATAACACCTGCAGAGTCTTGCATTAATACGGAAGTTCTATTGCTTATCAAACTGGAATTACGTGAGGCTTGGTGCAAGGTACGAGTGAAAGCTTTACCATCTTCGTTTAATTTACATAGGCCATTTTCCGTAGCAAACCACATTGTGCTGTTGTTGTCTTGCATTATGCTATTTACATAATTGGCACAAAGACTATTTTCGATTTGAGCATTAAATATATAATGTTTTGTCACTTCTAATTTCTGATTTAGAACAAAGACACCTGCATCTTCCGACCCCACCCAAACGTGATTGTTTTTATCTACAAATAACGTTCTTATTTTATCACTAGGAATAGATAACTTTGTTTTTAAAGTTAATTGCTTGTAACTAGACTTATTTGCTTGTTTGAGCTTTAATCCATTTTTTGGAGATGCTATCCATAAATTATCATTTTGATCAAAAGTCAAATCAGAGACTGGATTATTCTTAATTGTTACATCAGATTTTTCATTCAAATAAGTTGAGAACTTAGCTGTTTGGATGTCAAATTCTGTATAACCAGAAAATTGACTAGCAAATAATAGATTTCCATTTGGAGCTTCCGTAATAGCAACATAGCTAGTTCCATCAATACCATCGATTCCTTTAGCTGAATTATAATTAGTAAAGCCATCAATTTCCGGAATATATAGATGAAAACCACCACTACTAGCAGCCCATAACCGACCTTCTGAATCGATATATAGATCCCAGATCCAGTTATTGCCTAAACTCGTTTCAATGCCAGGGGAGTGAGTATAGGTTTTAAAATGTTTGCCATCATAACGGGTTAATCCGTCCTGGGTCGCAATCCAAATATAACCCATATTGTCTTGAACTATGGCATTAACCGCAGGATGAGGTAAACCATGTTCCGCAGTAATGTGATTGAAGAAAATATTATTATTAGCTTCGTTTAACCATGTATTTGAAATGGCAGTTGAAGAAAAAATAAGTAATAAAACAGGTATAAAACGTTTTTTTATTATTAACTTGAAAGATGAAATAGAGAACAACATTAAATAACCACTTTATTATTTTTATTCGGGGTTAAAGCTGTACTAGTTTATAACATAACGCCAATTCAGTGTCACTGAATGCAAGCTTGTAAAGTGTAAGTATTTATAACGAAAAAAGCTCCTAATTAGGAGCTTTTACTAAATTTACAAATTATCGTAAATTACACAAATTCAGCACCACCTTTTTTAGTACGGATAGGCCATACAAAAGCTGCAATCTCAGCACCGCCTTTTTTAGTACGGATTGGCCATACAAATGCTGCAACTTCAGCACCGCCTTTCTTAGTACGAATTGGCCATACAAATGCCGCAGTTTCTAATGCTTTGTCATTTGAAGATAAACGCACTAAAGGATTGATAGTATTAAGTTGAGTTGTTTGTTCTTCTGTTAATGAAGCTGATATCGCGTTAATAACAGAAAAGTCATGAATAATTTCGCCGCCAACTTGCTGAACAAGTTCAACCATTGTTGCTTTACTCGCACCTTGTAACATATAGGCAGCTTCGTTTGAATTTGACTGATAAACATTAGATGCGGCTAACAATGTAAATACACTGGCAGTCGATAACAAGATTGCTTTTTTTGCTTTATTAAAAACTTTGTTAAACATGACGATAATTTCCATTTTTTTATTATTAGTGACTCTTTGCTAGCAAATTCAGTACCAAATAGAAAAGATGGATTTTTGACGTTATTAATTAGTTACTTAAATGGCTTGAAGGCCTTTATTTATAAGGGTCATTGATAATGGGCTTGTTTTTGATGTGGCTGTTCTTATCGTGTATTTTGAATATAAAAAGAGAGTTTGTGCGGTAAATGTTTGCCGTTAAGTGGCCGTTAGTGCGGTGTGTTTTTGCCGTGTAATTTTTATGTTAATAGCATCTAATTTACCGTTATGTAGTTATATAACTAATATACAAAAAAAGGTGTTATACACAGAAGTGGTTAACAGAGAAGGAATAAAAAGGAGGTGTTAATTAAACGCCTCCTTAATTTAATTAAATGGTTTTAAGTTTTAGCAAACGAGTAGCAACAACAGCAGTAATACAAGCTGTATAACAACTAAATATAAATACCATCCACTGTGGCATAGAATATCCAAACAATGACCAGTCGATATCGCCGCAAGTGCCTCTAGGTTCAAATAATGAAGGCATTAGAGTGTGCAATTGCAACCAATCTGGGAAGTTAGGGTAGACATCACAGCTAAGGGCTAATAAGAAGTTATCAGGATTTTGCATTGCCACGTGTTCCTGAGCAATTAACAGCCCCCAAATACAAGCCACCAATAATCCTGTAATACTGATCAATCGAGCGATATTACTTTGAGGAACTGATAACGCTGGTAGGCTGCTTAATAAGATGCCAAATACTGCGACACGTTGGTAAATGCACATAATACAAGGCTCTAACCCCATACCGTATTGAAAGTACAAAGCAACGGATTCTAATATAAGCGCACTGGTAGCTACGATAAACCAAGGCCAGCGTGTAGCTGGCCAAGTCGATATTGCAGTTAAATTAAACACTATGTTTAGTGACCAGTTATATTTGATTGGCCAATCGTAGTATGGTGTTCAATTAAGTTATGGTCATACATATATTGTGTTAAGTCAGCTAAACCATAATAAGTCGCTAACAAGCCAACAATAGAAAGAACAACAGTGTATGGCAATGCCATATAAACCATTTTTCCATATGACAATCTAATTAACGGTGCTAATGCAGATGTTAATAAGAATAAAAATGCAGCTTGACCATTTGGTGTCGCAACACTTGGTAAGTTAGTACCTGTGTTAATGGCTACCGCTAATAAGTCAAACTCATCACGAGTAATAATGCCACGTTGTAATGCAGCAGCAACTTCGTTGATGTACACAGTACCAACGAATACATTATCACTGACCATAGAGAGCAGGCCATTGGCGATAAAGAACATCACTAATTGCATCTTACCTTCAAAGGTTAATACCCATTGAATCACAGGAGCAAATAATCCTTGGTCAATTATTACAGCCACAACGGCAAAGAATACACAAAGTAATGCGGTAAATGGCAAGGCTTCTTCAAATGCTTTACCAATTGAATGTTCATCCGTAATACCGGCAACTGAGGTTGCTAAAATGATAACTGAAAGACCAATTAAACCTACAGCAGCTAAATGCAGAGCTAATCCAATGACTAACCAAACTGCGATTGCGCCTTGCGCCCATAATTTAACTTTATCGCGTTTTGTTAACCCTTTATCTTTTTCAATATCGTAATCAACTAATATCTTGCGAACTGACTCAGGCAATTGTGCCCCATAATCAAAGATCTTAAATTTCTCTAATAAAATCGTGGTTAATAAACCAAAAATTAATACCGGAATGGTAACTGGTGACATGCGTAGTGCGAACTCAATAAAACTCCAGCCCGCTCGTTCTGCTATTACTAAGTTTTGAGGCTCACCAACTAAAGTACAAACCCCACCTAATGCAGTACCCACACCAGCATGCATCATAATGTTACGCATGAAGGCTCTAAATTCTTCTAATTCTGAACGGGTAGGGACGTCTAAGTGATTGTCATCGGTATGGTCGTGGTCTGTTACATGATTTTGTTTACCGGATGCGACTTTATGATAAATCATATAAAAGCCGGTACTGACGGTAATAATTACGGCAACAACAGTTAAGGCGTCTAAAAACGCAGATAAAAATGCAGATGCTGCTGCAAATGAAACCGACAGGGCGACTTTAGATTTTACTTTTATAAGGAGTTTGGTGAAAGAATACATAAGTAAGTCTTTCATAAAATAGATACCGGCGACCATAAACACTAACAATAAAATGACGCTTAAGTTTTGCGAAATTTCATGTTCAACGTGTCCTGGGGTTGTCATTCCAATAATGATTGCTTCTAAAGCTAATAATCCACCAGGTTGTAATGGGTAACATTTTAACGCCATGGCAAGAGTAAATATAAACTCTAAAACCAATGCCCATCCTGCAATGTATGGATCTAAACTAAATAAGATTGGGTTGATAACCAAACACGCAATAATAGTGAGCTTGTACCATTCGGGAGATTTCCCCAAGAAATTTTGATAAAAAGCGCTCATAGAATTTTGCTGCATACGTTTAAAACCTTCCTTTAATTGTTTTGTAGGCGTTAGCCCGTTTGATGCTGAACTAATGTACTAAAGTTATTAGTTTAATCCTACATAAAATAGTAGTTTTCTTAGAGTTTTGAAATGATTGCGGAAAAAAAACCATTTGTTGTACTCGTGTCTTCTTCTGGTACAATCAGTCCAGATGAAATAAGGTAAACAGTATTAATGAAAATAATAAAGGCGCAAAGCCCAGCAGGATTTGCTGAAGAATATATTGTAGATTCTATTTGGAACAATCGTTTTCCTCCCGGTTCAATACTTCCAGCCGAACGAGAGTTATCAGAATTAATTGGTGTTACTCGTACTACTTTGAGAGAAGTATTACAAAGGTTAGCTCGTGACGGTTGGTTAACAATCCAACATGGTAAACCTACTAAAGTAAATAATTACTGGGATACATGTGGGTTAAATATTTTACCTACATTAGCCAAATTAGATGCTGAAGGCGTTGGTGAATTAATTGACCAACTATTATCAGCTCGCACAAACTTTAGTGCTATCTATGTTAGAGCCGCAATTAAAAACTCACCAGAGCAAGTGATAGCTTTAACACAGGAGGCGCTTGCGGTTTCAAATGATCCGCAAGAATTTGCTGATTTTGATTATCACTTAAATCATGAATTAGCTCACGCCGCAGGCAATATAGTATTTGTATTAGTACTAAACGGCTTTAAAGGTTTGTGGTCAAAGATTGCTAAGTATTATTTCTCACACGAAGAAGCACGCGCTTTGTCTAGGAAGTATTACGAAGAACTAGAAGTCTTTACTAAAGCGGGTAAACATGACGAATCAATTGCGTTAATTCGTAAATTTGGTTTAGAGTCAGCTAAAATCTGGCAAAAGGTAAAAGAAGATTTACCGTTAGATTTAGTAGAATAAAGTAAAACATACCTAACAGTAAAAACCTGCAATTTGCAGGTTTTTTTATATATACTATTAATTCGACTTTGATATCACTGAATCGCAACCTTTAAGGGACTAATTTAAACTTAAGTTATGCCACAATTAGAACTATTTCATATTCCAAGCCCATGTAAGGGCATTTGCTTAAACGGAACCAATGGCTTTTGCCAAGGGTGTTTTCGCAGTCGTGATGAAAGATTTCAGTGGATGCAGTTTAATGACGAAGAAAAACGTCATGTCATCAAACTATGTAAATCGAGAAAGCATAGGTGGATAAAAAAACAAATTGATATAAAAGTGTTACAAACGCCAAAAGAAGAAGACCCTACAAACGACTTATTTGGTGATCTATAACTGACCTAATCTTTGCGTAATAAAAATGAGCATTTAAGCTCATTTTTTTAATTATACTGCTTAATAAAATAAACTTAGTTCAGCTTAATATAAAAGAAAGAAAGAGCTTAACCTCAGTTTAGCAACTTTAGATCATACCTAAATAAACCTATTTCTTGTTTTTCAGAATTGCAATTACTTTTGTTGGTATTTATTTTTTGCTATATTTTTAATCAATATTTAAATTTCGGATTTTCAAAAGATGATTAAAAAGAATGGTAAGTCAAAATTCTGGACTCGTACTTTATGTCTATTGTCTGTACTTTTCTTAGTTTCTTGCGGCGGTAGCGAAAGTGACGATGTTAACGCAAACAACGACCCTCAAGATAATATCGATAACGTTGACAATGAAAATATTGAAATTTTGAATGATATAGAGGCAACATATTTAGAAGACTTGCAAGCCGGTCGTTGGACCGAAAACGGATGGAGTGGTGGTAACTTCCACGGTCTGGACGAAGCAATTGTAAAGGAAGTAATGAGTAGCTACGCTAACGTTCCGCCACCTCAAGTGGACTCATTTCCCGCGACTAATACTGAAACTTCGTGCCCTTATGTTAGTGAAGACGGTTCTCAAGATGCGATTTGTGATTATTATTGGGCTCATTGCCCAAACGAGCTTAATACAAGTTTCGATAACTTCGGCTTCGATGAAGTTTTGTGTAACGACGATAGTGGGCTTTTAGATGGATATCAAAGATATTATGCGTCTTCCAATACCTTATCATCAGTGGAGTTTATCGCATCAGGTGAAAGTGTTGGACCTGTAATTAGATTTGGGAATACAACCAATCGGGGCCCAAAAGACAGAGTGATTGCAAAATATTTCAATTACTTTGGTTTAGAACATGGACCTTACATCACCTTTTACGAAGATCATATCGATGACTTTAAATATAGAGTTAAACAATTAAGTTTTTTTGTATATGGAGAAGTTCAGGGAAATACAGTGAGTTTTTGGCCCAATGGGAATATTAAGAGTGTTGTGCCATACCTTAACGGAGAGTGTAACGGAAACGTAACCGAATTCTTTCCAAATGGAGAGTTAAGATTTAGTGCTCAATGCCAAGATGATAATGTTAGTGGCGATATCAGTCTATATAAAGCAATTGCTTGCAAACCAGGGCTTGGAGGGTTTGATTTTCCTGCTTTAGCAAATTTTATTGATCAGGACTTTATAGAACATTTTTTTCCGGTGTGCACATCGAAGATCCTGAATCGTATGATATATGCCCCGCAGTGGAGTTCTGGGATCAAAGTGATTATCTCTTTTACAGAACTCAAAAAATAGAAAGTTCAGTTAACACGCCTGTAACTTATATCCCTAGTTCACATGACTACTACGAGTACGACGGAGAGTTTCTTCGCTTTGAACTTGTTGATCCATTCTCGAATCAAATAAATAGTGAAGCTCAAGGAGAAGTGCTAATTGAAGAAGCTACGATATCAAAAAATCAATTTAATGGTTCATTTAGGAGATGGTTAAGGGAAGATGTGAGTCAAGTTGATAAATACTTATGGCGAGAAGGTATTTACTTAAACAATTCGATATTTAATGTTGTTGAGTATGATGCTAATGGTTTTAATGTTTACGAAGGGTTTTATTCAACGCGCCAAGAAGAGTCAGTAAGTGATCTCTCGGTTTCTATTCCCAGTATTTTAGATGTACTTAATTTTTTTCATGATGGCGATTACACTACAGAGGAAAGCGAATATCATCGTTTTGCGCATTTAAGTTCGATAGGATCTTCGTATTCGATATTAAATCGAGAATGGTATGTTTATGAAAATGATAAATCAGCTTTAACTATTAAATATGAAAAGTCGAATTACACTGCTGGCGAAGTGATAGAGATAGATGTATCTCAAGTAAATGACTTGCAAGCACTAAGTGCAACTTTTGAAAATGGGCTGTCTAATGATTTGATAGTGACAGACGGCGGTGCTGTATTCTTGTTTATACCATTTGATATAAATGATGGTGAGCAGTCGATTTTGCTAGATTTTCAGGAAGGTAGTAGGAAAGAACAGTTTGGTTTATCAATCAATATTGAATCTGCAGTCATCTCTGGAAGTGCGCGAGATTATTCGGTCAGTTTTATTGAATCACTTATCGAGCAGTTGATGGCAGTCGGCGAGTCGGGACAAACTATCGGAGGTGAAGAACCTTCTCTTCTTATAAGTAATTTACAAGATCAGTTAAATAAGGTTGAAGAGTTAACGGATGCAGAATTACAGCAACTAGCGAAGCTGCTAAGTGCCTTAAAAGCGGAAGATACTTCGAAAAACAGCCTAATTACCAAGACGAGAAGCACAATACTTTTAAATGATGATGATACATTTTCAATATTGGAGTGCGAGCCCGAAGCTATAAGGTTTACCAAAGCGATGGCGCGTAGTGTCATTGCAGCGGGATTGACAACTTTGTCAATTGAGGGCGCAATATCATCCGGCCCTTTAGGGCTACTATCAGGAGCTTTAGTCGTCGGGGGCGGTATCGCTGGAGCCGCGACTATCGTGTATGCACAAGACGCTTATAACTCAGTTTCTCTACTATATGGACACTGCACTAAATGGGCTGAGGCAGATCTTAGTAGCCAGGAAAGTGTATCGAGTAGTAAACAAGCACCACAGATGAAACAACTGGCATACAGGTCTGAATTGAACAACACGCAAGTTTTATCTTTTGTTAATCTTCAGACAACTCCTATGACACTTAATGTTAGTTATTCTTTAAGTAGTGAGCTAGAACAACAAGTTAATCGTATTCAAAATTTTATTGATGATTATTCTTCGTTGTTCCCAGATGCCCTTATCAATGAGTTCAGTACTATTAATCGCTCGCCTTCATTTGATGTGCCATACACAACTTATTCTATTTTGAATACCTCAAATCAAAACATTACAGGTGAGGTAACATCTAATGGCTTATTATTTCAGTGGTCAGAAAATGAAATACTCGATCAATCAACCATGTTTAGTTTTGATCTTGTATATACCGATGAATCGGGTGATCACCTCACAACATTTGAGGCATTAATCACTCCAAATGTTATTCCAGCTGGAGCACAGGGACGCTGGCAAGTAGAGCTAACTGTTACAGAAGATCAGCCTCCTTATAGTGGCTACAATGATTGCGAGGATTTCCTCGCGAGCTTTGACCCATATTTTTCAATAACTAATACTTATTATTTATACCAAGATCCAAACCTAACATCTCCGCAGTCAATTAATATGTGGGGCTTCAATCGAAGCCCAATGGCGGATACTTTGTTAGAAGCGGATTTCCTATACGGAAGTATGAGTTTTGACGGTTCATTTTCGATTGACAAGTTTTTCCCGGGAGGAACGATTAATGTGCCGAGAACTTCTGAGGGGCAGAAGACTGAGTTAGAGTCAATTGAGGGAGAGCTGCGTGCATTCTTGGGTAATACCTTTCTTGGAGAAGGTGGATTTTGTGTGGCCGAGTTTACGGCAACTAAGGTGTCTGACAATGTTGGTGCTCTGCCACCTGGAGTTTCGGGTGTTAATGCTCAATGAGTAAGATCTTCATTTGATAGATACTTCAAAAAAGTATCTATCATAGGAGCTTAAGATTTATTATTTATGGGCATTTATCAAAATGCAGAACACAAACTTTTACTTATGTCAGATTAATTTTGAGCTTGAATTTCATCGCCAGCCAAGTTCTTATTAATTTTCAGTCTTGGCTGACTGATCTTTCTATTCGAAAGATCAGAGGTGCGTGAATGTAGACCTTACTTTATCGACTTAACTAATATCTTTGAGTTTCGTTGATAGTTATAAAGTTGCTTTTTACCTTCTGGTAGTGCATCGATAGTACTTTCAATAAACCCTTGTTCTTGAAACCACATACCGCTAACCGTGGTTAATACAAAAACATTTTCTATACTCTGTTCTTTTGCTAATTGAAAAACAGCGTTGATCAATCTCTGTCCTCGATTCCCTTTACGGTAATCTGGATGGATCACAACACAGGCTAATTCAGCTGATTTTTCTTGGGGATAAAGATACAAAGCGGCGCAGGCGATGATCATCTCTTCCTTTTTAAGCACAATAAAGCGATTAATCTCCAACTCTAATAATTCTCTAGAGCGTTTAACTAAAATACCTTCGGCTTCCAAAGGCTGAATTAACTCAAGAATACCCACAACGTCATCAATGGTTGCGGTTGCGATCTGTTCTCTATGATCTTTAGCGATAAGTGTACCGGCACCATCTGGAGTGAATAACTCCTGTAGTAAAGCAGTATCGCTTTGATAGTTAACACAATGGCAACGTTCAACGCCATTTTCACCCGCTTTGATAATCGCTCTTAATAACAATTGACGGATATGATCACCCTGATCATCCAGTAATGTTTTAATCGTGCGCACACTGCAACTACGGATTAGTTCACCCTGTAAATCAATAATGCCATCGTCTTTACTAAAGGTGATCAGTTTATCGGCATTTAGTGCGATTGCGGTTTGGGTAGCAACATCTTCTAACGCCAAATTGAATACTTCACCTGTGGTTGAATAGCCGATAGGAGATAATAAAACAATCGAACCGAAATCTAATTGGGTGTTAATGCCATGAGTATCCACTCTTCGAACACTGCCTGTGTATTTAAAGTCAATGCCATCTTTTACGCCCACTGGTTTGGCAATAATAAAGTTACCTGTGCTAACTCGGATCTGTGAGCCGTGCATAGGTGAATTTACTAATCCCATGGTTAATAACGCTTCGATATGCAGACGCAACGAACCGATGGCATCTTTAACCGCAACTAAGGTCTCAGCATCGGTAATGCGAACTGAGTTTGCTATTTTACGTTCTATACCACGTTGAACGATACGCTCTTCAATTTGAGGTCTGGCACCGTGAACCACAACTAACTTCATGCCTAAGCTGTGCATTAGGGCAATATCGTGAATGATATTGGCAAAGTTAGGGTGACGAACGGCGTCGCCACAAAACATTAATACGACCGTTTTACCTCGGTGCGCATTAATGTATGGGGCGGCATTTCTAAACCATTTAACGTAATTAGGGTTGCTATTATCCATCATCTCTATCTATTAAAAACTAAACTAGGCCTAAGGTGTATTTCATTGCAACTTCGCTGTTTGGTTCTTTCAGCGGAGATGGCTCACTGTCTTCAATAATATTGTCAGCTAAAATGCTTTTATCAATCGTATCAAAACCCAGTTTGTCGAAATACGTTGGAATGTAAGTTAAAACAATAATGTCTTTAAGTTCCATTTGATGCGCAAACTCTAACAAGTATTGAACTAAAGCAATGCCTTGTCCTTGACGCTGAAACTCTTCTTGTACAACGATAGAGCGGATTTCAGCTAAGCTTTTCTCATATATATATAACGAGGCACAACCCACCACTTTGCCGCCAATTTCAGCAACAACAAAATTTTGAATATCATGAATAATATTATCTTGGCTTCTCGGCAGTATTTCACCTTTAGCCGCCCATTCATTGACCAATTCAAAAATAACCGCTGAGTCTGACATACGAGCACGGCGAACCGAAGTGACCTCAGCTTTGGTGGCATTCAAACGTTGCTGAATTTGTTTTAGAGCATTGTTTATACTTGCTTTCCCTGGAGCCCCCACAACTTGAGAGTTTAATAACGTTTTTTGTCCGGTTTGCACATCCGCTAATGCTTTTTCAACTTGCTGGCGAGATGTACCACCTAAAGACTCACGTTTGTCTAACGTTGATTCAATAGACAAGTGTTGGTAAACGTCTTTGTCTATCTTAGGGCTGAATTGTTGCAATTGTGTTAATGTTAGGTCTTCAAGAGGCACACCTTTTTCAATCGCATCAAGTACAACTTCACCCACAATATGATGTGCTTCTCTAAATGGAATGTCTTTACTCACTAAATAATCAGCTAATTCGGTGGCATTAGCATAACCTTGTTGAGCCGCCGCTAATGTACGCTTACGATTCACCGTTAAACCTTCAGCGACTAAAGTGGCCATTTCCATACATTCTTGCCAAGTATCTAACCCGTCAAACAAGCCTTCTTTGTCTTCTTGCATGTCTTTGTTATAAGCAAGAGGAAGGGCTTTCATGGTCATTAACATCGCGGTTAATGAGCCAGTAACACGGCCTGATTTACCACGGATTAATTCACACGCATCTGGGTTTTTCTTTTGCGGCATTAATGATGAGCCTGAACTGACAAGGTCACTCATTTCGACAAAACCTGCTTCACCAGAGTTATAGAAAATAAGATCTTCAGCAAAACGTGACAAATGAATCATCGAAATACTTGCTGTTGATAACAATTCAATCACGTGATCACGGTCAGAAACGGCATCTAAGCTGTTTAACGTTGCGGTTCTAAAGCCTAAATGATGGGCAAGGTCTTCACGATCAATTGGATAAGCAGTACCGGCTAATGCCCCTGAACCTAAAGGCGAAGTGTCAGCACGATATAGTGCGTCTTTTAAACGGCCAATATCACGGTTGAACATTTCTACGTAGGCTAAACACCAGTGGCCAAATGTCACAGGTTGGGCACGTTGTAAATGAGTGTAACCAGGCAATACTGTGTTACGTTCACGTTCAGCTAAATCTAACATGGCTTGTTGTAAGTTGACCAAAGCTACGTAAATCTCATTGCCTTTTTCTTTACACCAAAGTTTTAAATCGGTAGCGACTTGGTCATTACGAGAGCGGCCGGTATGTAACTTTTTACCAAGGTCGCCGGTTTTTTGAATAAGCTGAATTTCAACCCAACTATGGATATCTTCTGAATCTGCTTCAAGAATTTGTTCAGGATTGTTCTCAACCGATAACTTTAGCTCTTCTAATGCTTGAGTCAGTTTCGCAACTTCTTGATCGGTTAATACATTCACGCTATTTAGCGCACGAGCCCAAGAAATTGAACCAACAATATCTTGCACTGCCATGCGGTAATCCACTGGCAGTGAATCATTAAACTTCTTAAACTGTAAGCTCGCTTTTTCTTTAAAACGACCGCCCCATAAACTCATAAATTACTCCGCCACAAAAATGGGAAAACTCAGGCGAACCTGAGTTTTAAAATATTAAAACGTTAGTGCTTAACTTATTTTTTAGTTAAGGCTTTGATTCTGCTAGATAAGCTGTATAAACGAATGAAACCTTCTGCATGTTTTTGGTCGTAAACATCATCCGCACCAAAGGTTGCAAAATCTTCTGAGTATAAGCTATTTGGTGACTGTCTCTTAACAACAGAAGCGGTGCCTTTGTAAAGTTTAAGTACAACGTCACCCGTAACATCTTGAGCTAACGCATTTGCGCCCGCTAAAATCGCGCCACATAAAGGCGTGAACCAACGACCATCATATAATAAGTGTGAAAACTCATGACCCAATTGTTCACGATATTTTAACGTCATCTTGTCTAAGATTAATGTTTCTAAACCTTTATACGCTTTGAATAAAATGGTGCCACCTGGGGTTTCATAACAACCACGAGACTTCATGCCAACTAAACGGTTTTCAACAATATCGATACGGCCAATACCATGTTCAGCACCAATGTTATTTAACGTAGTGATTGCTTCAACGCCAGATAATTTTTTACCGTTAACTGTGGTTAATTCACCGTTTAAGAAACTAAGTTCAACATATTCCGCTTTATCTGGTGCTTGTTCAGGCGATTTAGTCCAAGTCCAAACTTTATCAGTCGGCTCTTGCCACGGATCTTCTAACTCGCCACCTTCGTGAGAGATGTGCCAAAGGTTAGCATCACGGCTATAAATCTTAGTTGCGCTTGCTGTCGTCGGAACGTTCTTTTCAGCCAAGTAAGCTAATAAATCTTCACGGCTTTCCATGTCCCATACACGCCAAGGCGCGATAACCGTTAAATGCGGTGCTAGTGCTGCAAAGGTACTTTCAAAACGTACTTGGTCATTACCTTTACCTGTACAACCGTGACAAACCGCGTCAGCGCCAAGTTTTAATGCTAACTCAACTTGCGCTTTAGCAATAACTGGACGTGCTAGAGATGTACCTAATAGGTATTCACTTTCGTAGATAGCACCCGTTTTTAGGGTTGGGAAGATGATGTCGTTTACAAATTCTTCTTGTAAATCTAATACGTGACATTCACTAGCGCCCGATGCGATTGCTTTTGCTTCAATGCCTTCAAGTTCGTCATCGCCTTGACCAACATTTGCAGCAAATGCAATGACTTCAACGCTTTCGCCATATTGCTCTTTTAACCAAGGAATAATAGCTGAAGTATCTAAACCACCAGAGTAAGCTAATACGATTTTTTTAATTTCTTTGTTTTGTGCAATTGCCATTTTTTATCTCTTAATCTTTATATTCTAAATTGTTTTATTTTACTAATATGCTGTGAAGTAGGGCGTTTTGAGCCCACATTCTGTTCTCTGCTTGTCTTAGAATGACAGATTGCTCTGAGTCTAAAACATCCGCAGTGACTTCCTCATCTCTATGTGCAGGTTGGCAATGCATAAAATACTTTGCATTGGCCGACTGCATTAATTCTTTGGTGATCTGGTAAGGTTTAAACGTACCTAATATTTGCTCTAAGCTTTTGTCATCGCCCATCGAAATCCAAGTGTCTGCGTAAATAGCATCTACGTTACCTAATGCATTTACATCGTTTGTTACTGTGACAGTACATTGGTTCTCGTCTGCAATCTTAGTCGCTTGTTGCACTATTTGCTCATCAACGCCATAACCTTCAGGTGTTAATACAACTAAATTCACACCTAATTGCGCGCCAGCTAACATTAATGAATGGGTCACATTATTGCCGTCACCAATATAAGCTAACGTTAATCCTTTTACCTCGCCAAATAACTCTTGTAAAGTCATATAGTCAGCCAAGGCTTGGCAAGGGTGGTAAAGGTCACATAATGAATTTACAACGGGTACAGACGCTGCTGACTTTAAGGTTGTTAATGTTGCATGTGACATCACTCGTGCGACAATCGCGTCACACCAACATGAAAGGTTGGCACCAAAGTCTGCCACATCCTCACGTTTACCCATAGCCCCATTTTGTTGGTCCAAATAAACGGCATGGCCGCCTAATTTATTAATACCTACATCAAAACTGACACGTGTTCTTAACGATGGCTTTTCATATAATGTAGCAATCGATTTACCTTTTAAAGCATCACCATACTTTTCTGGTGTTGCCTTCATGTCGATGGCCAATAATAAAATATCTTTTAATTGTTGCGGTGAGATGTCTAAATCACCCAAAACTGACTGGTTATATAAAGTCATTGTGTACCTGTATTTATTTAATTTGTTTGCTTAAGCATTAATTTGAGTGCCAAGTTGTATTTGTTCAGACAAATGTAACTTGTTTAACGCGTTAGAATCTTGCCAACTACCGATATGCACAGGTCGTCGTAAAAGTCGGGCGGCGTCATAAGCAGCGTTTACTTTCACTACCATGCCATCCCGTATCACTCCTGTGTGAATAAGGTTTGAAATTGATTCTTTATCGAGGGATTGAATTAATTGTTTTTCAGCATCTAATACACCGGCAACGTTACTTAACAAACATAAGTCAGCTTGTAATAATTTTGCTGTTGCCACCGCGGCATCATCTGCATTGATATTAAGTGTTTGACCGTTGGCATCACAACCAATTGAGTTAATTAACACGACAAAGCCATTGTCTAATAATGCGTTGATCGCGCTTGGATTATTTGGTTGTACTTCACCCACAGCGCCTAATTTTTCTGATTTAATATGTGCATCAAATAAATCAGCATCTGCAAGACTTAATGCGACGGCATTTACCTGTAAAGATTTACATGCTGCTAATAATTGCTGACTGGCCACACCAGCAAGAGCACCAACAACAAATGGTAAGTGGGTAAGTGGTGTTGCTCTAACACCATCAACTTTGGTGGTGTCTAATTGAGTTGCTAACATCATTTCTTCAACTTGAGGCCCGCCACCATGAACTATAACAACGGGACGAGTTTGTTTGATGTTAGCAATTTGTTGTAAAAACTCAGCTAACGCCACTTTATCTGTAAGGGCTTCGCCGCCTAATTTAAAAACGATAGGGCTAGCTAGGTTGGTCGTGCTCATTGTCAAATAGCCCCTTGCGTTTGTGAAGTAGGCAATAAACCAAGTCCTTCATGTAAACCACAAATAATATTAGCGCATTGAATAGCCTGCGAAGACGCACCTTTTAGTACATTATCTATTGCACTTATCACGATTAAATCTGTGCCATTTAATTGCCAATACAAATCACAATAAGGAGTATGAGCTACATCGTTTATATGAGGCGCTTCAGAACGTAAACGTACAAAGGGTTTGTCCGAATATTGTGATTCAAAAGCCATATTGATCTGTTCTAATGTCGTGCCTTCTTTTACTTGCATAACAATAGTGGCAAGAATGCCTCTGTCAAAATTAGCCACATGTGGCGTAAAGATGACTTTTCTACCTACTTCTTGGCATATTTCAGGCAGATGACGATGAACAAACAAGTTATAAGGTTTTAAACTTAATTCACAAAAGCTAGTTGCTAATGCGGCTTTTCTGCCAGCACCACTTACGCCACTAATTGCATTAATAACAGGTGTACACTGATCCGTTAATAACTCGCTTTTAACTAATGGTTTAATCGCCATTTGAGAAGCGGTTGGGTAACAACCGGGTAAAGAAATTAACGCTTTGTCTTTTAAATTATGTGCATTCCACTCAGGTAAACCATAAGGAATGTCACTTAATTGCCCGGCATATTGATGAGCAAAGCCATAATATTCTGGGTATAAGTCCGGATCTTGTAAACGGAAGCCGCCTGACAAGTCTAGAACCGTAATATTAATTGCGGTTAATGAATTGGCTATATCATGACTGAATTCATGGGGCGTCGCTAAAAAAATAAGCCCTTGGTCAACACCACTTAAAGTTGACTTCAGGGCTTCAATATTCGCTTTTCCACCAGGAACAAGAGTGAAATCGAGTAGACCTTTATATTTAGGATAAAGATCTGACAATAATTTATTGGCGTCACTGCTTTGCTCAGATACAAATAAAGCTTCCAATGAGAAAGTAGGGTGGTTGACAATCATTTTTGCCAACTCTACACCAGCATAACCACTTGCCCCAAATACGACACAAGGAATGTTTTTGTTGTTTGCCATTTAAATTACTGCTGAAAATATTTTACTAATTACGTTGATCAGGATAATCACAGATTATTATTGTGATGTAAACAATAAAAATGCAAATAAAGTGAATTTATATTCAATTGTTGGTTTTTTATCGTGTTCATGCTTTTTTATAAGGCTAACGCATCTTCCAAACTTGGTAATTTATTATCAAAGGTTTTAGGTTGGAATTGTGGCAAAGGTTCATTAATCGCCCATTGAGTAACTTTTCCATCAACAAATTCTATGTTGATCCATTGTAATAAAGTTAAAATTGGGTTGCCTGATGATGTTGTTTGGATGTCATGCCTTGATATGTTCGATGCAAGGGTAACGTTTAATGCTGCAATGATGGCTTCGTTACACTCATTTTTACTTAATATACAGGTGAGTCCCAATAGAGAGACTAATGAAGTGGTCAGTAAATTTAAGTCACCGGCTCTTTTATCAACTTGGATGTAAGTTTCATCAAAAACGGTAAAGTTGCATATTCCAGATTCAAAACATTCTTTTTCCATATTTGGAAATAAAGCGGTCACTTGCGCTTTGCTCATGCCTATTTTTAGTTGATTTAGTTGTATGTCATATTTCTGATTGATATCTGGAATGTCCTCAGTAGAACCAACTTTTAATATGACAAGATCAGCTTGACTGACACAAGCTGTTAGAAAAGTTAATGTTAGAGTTAACATTAACCATTGCAAACCAGCTCTTAGCTTTATTAAGTCCTTGTTAAATTTAAAGCCTTTGGGGAATATTTTTAACATTCGTATGTTCCTTTACAAAGAGTAATGACCTCCATTAAACAATGAATTGACGATATTTTGAATTGTTAAATTAACTTATTTAAGATCTATAAAGCGAGTAAGAGCCTGTGATACAATTCGGCAATTTAAAATACTTAGTAAGTTGTTGTTTTGCTTGAAGTTCAAGGTTTAACCTGTTTTCGTCAGAATCGCTGTTTGTTTGCTGATCTCAATTTTGTCTTATCTGAACACCAGATCTGTCAAATTGAAGGGCCAAATGGTGCTGGCAAATCAACTTTGTTAAGAGCAATTTTAGGTCTGTTTAGAGCTGACGAAGGTCAGGTAATATGGTCTGGTAAGAGTACAACGCAACAAGCTGAGCTATTTTTACAGCAAGTGTTTTTCTTAGGTCATAAGTTTGCAATTAATTCGGATTTAACGCCATGGCAAAACCTTGAGTTTTGGTCTGCGCTTAATCCGACACAAAATGACGACTTTGATTCTGCGTTAACAAAAGTAGGGCTTACCGGTCTTGAACATATCCCATGCCATTCATTATCTGCCGGTCAACATCGCCGTGTTGCTTTAGCTAGATTATGGCTCACTAATACTAAGCTGTGGGTATTGGATGAACCTTTTACAGCGATAGATAAAAGTGGTGTGCAATTATTACAACAACGCTTTAATTCGCACTTAACATCTGGTGGCATGATCTTATTAACGAGTCACCAAGATTTATCGCAAGACTTTGCTCAGTTACACACGATTAAACTCACTGATAATACTGGTGAGATAATATGAACAATCTCAGCACATCTAAACCACTTTCCTATTGGTCCGCGTTTAAGTCTATTTTTATTCGAGAGATTAAATTAGCTTGGCAAAAGCCTACACAATTAGTTCAACCAGTGGTGTTTTTTCTAATTGTTGTTACTTTATTCCCGTTAGGTATCTCACCAGCCCCAAAAACTTTACAAATGATAGGGCCTGGGGTTATTTGGATTGCCGCCATTTTAGCCATTATGTTGGTGGTTGAACGTTTATTTAGACAAGATTATCAAGAGGGAACTATTGAAGCTTGGTTATTGTCTACTGTGCCGATGTCACTCTTGGTCGGGGCTAAATTACTTGCTGCATGGTTTATCTCATGCTCAGTATTAGTATTAATAACCCCAGTGTTAGCTTTGTTGATGAATATTGAAACGCATGTGATACCGGCTTTGATGTTGAGCTTATTGGTAGGGACGCCAATATTATTGTTTGTTGGCGCTATCGGTAATGCGTTAACGGTAGGCTTAAATCAGGGGGGTACTTTTAAGTTTATTAGTATTACCTCTTTATATACCAGTGTTAATATTTGCTACGTCGTTAATTGAAGCCGCGACGTTAAATATGAGTTACACAGGTCAAATGTCTATTTTGATCAGTATGTTATTAGTGAGTTGTTTTTTCGCTCCGGTTGCTATCGCAGCCGCTTTAAAAAATACGGTGAATTAAGTTATGTGGAAATGGTTACATCCCTACGCAAAGGCAGAAACTACCTATAAGTTGTGTTATCGCTTATTGCCATACTTTTCTTGGTTAGCGGTGATCACATTAGTGTCAGGTTCTATTTGGGGACTTTTTTATGCGCCTTCAGACTATCAACAAGGCGATAGCTTTCGAATTATTTATTTCCATGTACCAACGGCAATTTGGTCAATGGGCGCTTATACCTCAATGGCCATTTGTGGGTTGATTGGTATAGTTTGGCAAATTAGAAATGCTGAACTCGCGGTTTATGCCATTGCGCCCGTTGGCGCGGCTTTTACTTTTTTAGCGCTGATTAGTGGTGCTATTTGGGGAAGCCTATGTGGGGCGCTTGGTGGGTTTGGGACGCCAGATTAACGTCAGAATTAATCCTATTGTTTTTATACCTAGGGGTTATCGCTTTATATAATTCTTTTGAAGATAAACGGACAGCGGCAAGAGCATCATCTATTTTAGCCATCGTTGGGGTTATCAATGTGCCTATCATCCATTACTCGGTTGAGTGGTGGAATACCTTACATCAAGGGGCTTCTATAACTAAGTTTGATAAACCATCCATATCACCAGATATGTTATGGCCATTATTATTGAACATTTCTGGCTTTCTGTTCGTATTAGCAGCATTAGTATGTTTAAGACTAGCAAATCAAATTTTGATAAATGATGCACGTCGTCCTTGGGTAAAGGCAATGGTTAGTGAAAATAATCACAAGGCAGAGCAATCTAAAAATAAAGCCACCTTAGCGGGTAAGGAATAAAAATATGCACTTTAATTCTATTTCTGAAGCTTTAGCGATGGGGGGATACGGCCCTTATGTATGGTCAACTGTAGGGATTGTTATAGCTGTTTTATTATTTTTGATTATTCACTCAATGACCGCCAAAAAACGTACATTAACCATGTTAAGACTTGAGCAAGAGCGTGCGAATAAAATTGCATTGGCTAAGCAGTCTAATAACGATTATCAATCAAAACCAAATCATAATTAATCGAAAGTAAGATCAAAATCATGAACCCACGTAGAAAAAAGAGACTGTTTATTATTGCTGCTTCTATTAGTTTTTTAGGGGCCGCAACTGGTTTAATGTTGTATGGCTTAAGCCAAAATATTGATTTGTTCTATACCCCTAGTGAAATTTTACAAGGTAAAGATTTAGGCAAAGGTAAAATTGGTGCTAAACCACAAATTGGTCAACGTCTAAGAATTGGAGGTATGGTTGTTGAGGGCAGTGTGGTTCGCAGTGAGCACAACTTAGATGTGTCATTTAGGCTGACAGACACCGGGCCAGAAGTAACCGTGAAATACACTGGGATCTTGCCAGACTTATTCCGTGAAGGGCAAGGTATTGTGGCGCAAGGTATTTTAATCAGTGCTGATACGATTGAAGCAACGGAAGTATTAGCGAAACATGATGAAGAATATATGCCGCCAGAATTAGCTGAAAAGATGAAAGGCATAAAACACGTTAAGCCAGAATACTAAGATCAGACTGTAACCAGATAAACTTGACCTTGTCTCGTTTTAAACCCTATAGATTTAATTAATTAATTAACAAGAAACTACTATGATCCCAGAACTCGGTAATTTTGCTTTATATATCGCATTTGCATTAAGCATTTTATTGTCGATATTCCCAGCAATTGGTGTAAGACAAAACAATGCAAGACTTATGGCAATGGCGCCAAATCTTTCCATAGGGTTATTTGTATTTACCTTATTTTCATTCTCTTGTTTGGTTTATGCATTTTTAACTGATGATTTCACGGTTGTGAATGTGGCACAAAACTCAAATTCTGCATTGCCAAACCAATATAAATTTGCGGCCAGTTTTGGTAGTCACGAAGGCTCATTTTTGCTTTGGTTGTTAATGCAATCAGGTTGGTTATTCGCGGTGGCTATTATGTCTAAAGGCTTACCAGTTGATATGCGAACTCGAATATTAACGGTATTAGGCTGGGTATGTGTTGGTTTTTACGCGTATATCATTATCTCGTCTAATCCTTTTGAACGTACATTGCCTTACTTCCCTGTTGATGGGCGGGATTTAAATCCGTTATTACAAGATATTGGCATGATCATTCACCCACCTTTGTTATACATGGGATATGTTGGTTTATCCGTTAGTTTTGCATTTGCTATTGCTGCTTTATTAAGTGGCAACTTAGATTCAACGTGGGCTAAATGGTCACGTCCTTGGACTGCAGCTGCCTGGGCATTTTTAACATTAGGTATCACAGTTGGCTCTTGGTGGGCTTATTCTGAGCTTGGCTGGGGCGGCTGGTGGTTTTGGGATCCGGTTGAAAACGCATCCTTCATGCCATGGTTAGTGGCTACCGCTTTATTACATTCATTAGCGGTATCCGAAAAACGGAATGCCTTTAAAAGCTGGACCGTGTTTTTAGCGATAGCGGCATTCTCCTTAAGTTTGTTAGGCACGTTTTTAGTCCGTTCAGGCGTTATCGTTTCAGTTCATGCTTTTGCTAGCGATCCGGAACGAGGGATCTTTATTTTAATACTATTAGCCTTAGTGATTGGCGGTAGTTTATTACTTTACAGTTTAAGAGCTGGCAATATTAAAAGCTTTGGTAAGTTCTCAATTTTCTCAAGAGAGTCCATGTTGTGGGGTAACAACGTATTGTTAATTGCCGCGACTATGGTGGTATTGATGGGTACATTATTACCTTTGGTACATAAAGAAATTGGTTTAGGTACTATCTCCATTGGCGAACCATTTTTTAATCAAATGTTTACCTACTTAATCGTCCCTTTTGCCTTATTGCTTGGTATCGCGCCTTTGGTGCGTTGGAAACAAGATAAACTGAATAACTTTGTTACTAAGCCTGTAGTAGTCATTATCAGCAGTGTCGTGCTGACATTATTGTGGTTAAAAGTTGAATTTAATGACATTAATTTGCTGGCTGCGCTGGGGACATGTTTAGCTGTTTGGGTTGTATTGTTTACCTTGTTAGAACTAAAACAAACGTCAAAGAAAGTATCTTTATTTAAACTGCCATTAAGTCATTACTCTATGAGTTTAGGCCATATAGGTTTAGCGTTTGTTATTGCCGGCGTCGCTTTAACCTCGCAGTATTCTGTAGAGCGTGATGTAAAAATGAATACTGGCGATTCAGCTGAACTTCGTGGGTATCAATTTACCTTTGATAAAATTAAAAATATTGAAGGTCCTAATTACGATGGTTGGGCAGCGGTAATTTCAGTAACCAAACAAGATAAGCCAGTTGCTACCATGTTGGCAGAAAAACGTTTTTATCCAGTTCAACGTAATACCATGACCGAAGCCGCCATTGATGATGGTTTCTTCCGTGATATTTATATTTCTTTAGGAGAACGACTACCTGATGGTGCTTGGGCATTACGATTATACGTAAAACCATATGTTCGCTGGATTTGGTTAGGTGGCATCATAGTCGCATTTGCCGGTGGTCTAACGTTATTTGATCGCCGTTATAGAAATAAAAACGTTGCAAAAGTAACTGCACAATAAGAGTAAATAAGATTATGACTAAAAAGATAAATTTTAGATTTTTACCCTTAGTAGTATTTGTACTTTTACTTGGGTTTTTATTAAAAGGTTTGTTTAGTGATCCCAATGAACGTGACTCTGCATTAATTGGCAAATCATTTCCACAGTTTGAGTTACCGGATTTAAATTCCAATAACAAAATTCATACTCCAGAAACATTATTAACTGAGCCTGTATTAGTGAATGTTTGGGGAACCTGGTGTTTAACCTGTAAATACGAGCTACCGTTTTTGACTAAGTTGGCTAATGAGTACGATGTTAAAATAGTAGGTCTGTATTACGACCAAAATCACGCTCCAGAGTTTGGTGAGTATGCGGATATTCCAACCATTCGAGTTGAAGTGAAAGAAATGTTGGCCCGATTGGGTAACCCTTATCAATATAATATTTTGGATTTAGATCGCAGTTTATCCCTTGATTTAGGGGTAACTGGTGCGCCAGAGTCATTTTTGATTGATGCCAATGGCATCGTTAGGATGCATCACATGGGTGATGTTAATGAACGAATTTGGCGTGAAAAGTTAGCCCCTGTTTGGAATGAGATCAGCCAATGAATAAATTTGTTATTACCATAGGGTTATTGCTACTAAGCAATATTGCTCAAGCGACGACAGAAGATCAAATAAGCTTTAAGTCGGAACAACAAAAACAGTTGTATTTAGAGTTAACTGCAGAATTACGTTGCCCTAAATGTCAGAATCAAAATATCGCGGATTCAAATGCAGTCGTAGCCAAAGATATGCGTGTAAAAACAAAACAGCTGTTAGATGAAGGACAAAACAAACAACAGGTTATTGATTATATGATTAATCGATATGGCCAGTTTGCTCATTATCAGCCGCCATTTAACGCAGCGACAAGTATGTTATGGCTTTTACCTATCGGGTTTATTTTATTTGCTGGTTTTGTTCAAGTTAAGCGCAGTAAGTCTAAACAACAGGTTGATGAGCCAACTAACTTGTCTGATTTAGACGATGAATTAGCTCAATTATTAGTCAGCCATTCAAACAACAAAATTGATACTTCTGCATCTAACAATGCGACGATAGAAGCTAATGTAAAGGACATTAAATAATGATGACTTCATTTTGGTTAGCAGCCATATTTATGCTGTTAGTTGCCTGTATTTTTGTATTAGTTCCTATGTTTACTTACCAAAATAAAGTGTCTAAGTCAGGGCAAACGTCAGATTGGTTTCATGCTCGTGAACAAGAGTTAGCAAAAGAATATGGCCTAGGTAAATACACAGAACAAGAATACAAAGATGCATTAACGGAATTAAAGTTAACAGCAAAAGATGAATTAACAACCCAAGCGAATGCAACAACAGACGTGCGTGAAAATAAAGTAATTAAACCTTATTTATTCACCGCGACCATTGGTTTAGTTGTTGTGGTTATTGGGTTTTATGCTTATAAAGGACTTTATCAGCAAGTTGATGATTGGCAGCAGACATTGTTAAAAATGCCTGAGTTAAGTACAAAGGTTATTGAGAACTTAGACTCAGAAGTATCACCAACTGAATTGCAGGAGTTTGCTTTAGGATTACGCACCAAACTCTCAGCATCCACCAGTGAAGATTATATTGGTTGGATGATACTAGGTAGAGTCTTAATGTCGTTACAAGATGTTGATGGTGCTTTATCCTCGTTTGAAAAGTCATATAACTTACAACGTAGTAATGTATCCAATACCATCAGTTTTGCTCAAGCTTTACAAATGAAAGGGGAAGAGTTTGAGATCAAACGATCGTTAACATTATTACAAGAAGCCATGGTGTTTCAGCCCGATAATGAATTAGCGGTTATCTTATTTGGTGAAGGTAACTTTATGCTAGAACGTTTTGATATTGCCAAACAAGGTTTTGAATTTGCGTTACAAATTTTAGATAAACAAGACCTACGTATCGAGCCTATAAAAGATAGATTGGAATTTATTGAACAACAGCTCACACCTAAAAATATACGTTCGATTCAAGTCTCCGTTTCTGTTATGCCTGAGCTGAACAGTCAACTAGAGCAATTTAGCCATGTATTTATATTTGCTAAAACGGATCAAATGCCGATGCCAATAGCAGTGAAAAAACTACCAGTCACTACTATGCCAATGAACGTGACTCTTTCAGATAACGACATGATGATAGAGGGCCAGAAGTTATCGGATTATGCGCAAGTAAATGTTTTTGCTCGCTTATCAGTTGATGAAAATGCACCTTTTGAACAAGGTGACTGGCAGGGCAGTTTATTAAACATCAGTACCTCAGAATCTGAAACCATCAATACCGTTATCATTAATAAGGAATATAAATAATGCAGTTTTTTAATCGGGCTACTTTGTTAGTGTTATTAATATTAGTGACGAGTGGCTGTACAACTAACTCGGAACAGCAAAAACAACAAGCCGCCACCAATGATACGGCGATGGTGCAAGACTTCTCGGACCCAAGAGACCCATTCGAAACGGTGAACAGAGAATTATGGGACTTTAACTGGAATATATTAGATAAATACTTATTAAGACCATTAGCGGTAGGTTATTCAGAATATTTACCACAACCAGCGCAAACAGGGGTAAGAAACTTTGTCACTAACTTAGAAGAACCTGGTTATGCGTTAAACAGCCTATTACAAGGTAAAGTGAAAAAATCAGGTACGGCAGCAGGACGTTTTGTTATTAACTCCACCATTGGCATACTTGGTATATTTGACGTTGCAAAATACATAGGTTTAGAACAGCACAAAGAAGACTTTGGGCAAACGATGGCGGTTGCTGGGGTTGGTAACGGTCCTTACGCAATGATCCCTGTGTATGGTCCTACAACGGCTCGTGACTTTTCTGGTGACTTCGTTGATGGCATGATCTTTCCTTTGTATTTATTAACTTGGCCAGAGTCGATACTTAAACTAGGGGTGAAAGCGATTTATACTCGTGCCGATTTGTTGCAACAAGAAAGAATGATAAACAGCTCAACCGACAGTTATATCTTTGTTAAAGAAGTATATTTCCAAAGTCAGAACTTTAAGATCCATGACGGTAATCCACCGCTGAAAAAAGAAGAAGAGTTTGATGAAGCGTTTTTAGATGAAATAGATTAATACCAGTCCAAATTGTTAAAAAGAAAGTAATAAAAAAGCCATTTATAAATTAAATGGCTTTTTTTGTTTTGGGCTTTGGGCTTTGGGCTTTAGGGCTATAAGGCTATAGAGTCATAAGGCTTTTATTACTTTACAGCTTACAGCTTACAGCTTTAAGGCTTTAACGCCTTATCACCACGCCCGATACCAACCACACCAGAACGAACGGTTTCAATGATATTGCCGTTTTCACGCATCACATCAATAAAGGCTTCAACCTTTTCTGAGGTTCCCAGTAACTGTACTGTGTAAATCTTGGCTGTTACGTCGATAATCTGACCGCGGAAAATGTCAGAACAACGTTTTATCTCTTCACGTTGTTCATTATTTTCAGCTAACATTTTTACCAGAACAATTTCGCGTTCTACATTAGGGCGTTCAGTCAATTCACGTACTTTTAATACGTCCACAAGTTTATTTACTTGTTTGGTAATTTGCTCAAGTACGCGTTCATCACCACGGGTGCTAATGGTGATACGAGATAAGGTTTCATCATCAGTTTTAGCAACCGTTAAACTTTCAATGTTATAACCACGTTGCGAAAACAAGCCTACAATTCTCGATAAGGCACCAGGTTCATTTTCTAATAGGATAGATAAAATACGACGCATTATTTGTTCTCCCCATCTTTAGTTGCCAATACCATATCGTCAATTTTACCGCCTTTAATTTGCATAGGATATACATGGGCAGTAGGGTCAACATTGATGTCTAAGAATACTAATTTGTCTTTCATCGCGAATGCTTTTTCCATTACATCTTTTAGCTCAGCTGGATCAGATACGCGCATGCCTACATGCCCATAAGCTTCAGCAAGTTTCACAAAATCAGGTAATGAGTCCATATAAGAATGAGAGTGACGTCCGTCGTAGAACATAGACTGCCATTGTTTTACCATACCTAACGAACTGTTGTTGATATTAATGATCTTAACCGGAATGCCATATTGCAAACAGGTTGCTAATTCTTGAATATTCATTTGAATGGAGCCATCACCCGTTACACAAGCAACATAACTGTCAGGGAAAGCTAATTTAACCCCCATAGCCGCTGGTAAACCAAAGCCCATTGTTCCTAGACCGCCGGAATTAATCCACTGTCTTGGTTTTTTAAATGGATAATACATGGCCGCGAACATCTGGTGCTGACCAACGTCTGAGGTCACATATGCATCACCATTAGTTACTTCGTATAAACACTCAATAACTTGTTGCGGCATGATTTGTTCAGGCGATTTTTTATAACCTAAGCTATCAACTTCACGCCATTGATCAATCTGGCTCCACCATTTGGCCATTTCATCTTTGTCGTTATCTATATCCGCACGTTCTATTAAGTCTAAAACTTGTTGTAGAACACGTTTGGCGCCACCAACAACAGGTACATGTGCTTGAATGGTTTTGGAGATAGAAGTTGGATCAACGTCAACATGTACGATAGTGGCGTTTGGACAGAATTTTTTGACGTTGTTTGTAACACGGTCATCAAAGCGGGCACCAACTGCAAAAATAAGATCGGCGTTGTGCATCACTTTATTCGCTTCGTAAGTACCGTGCATACCTAACATTCCTACAAACTGAGGATGTACACCAGATATGCCGCCAAGTCCCATCAGAGTATTGGTCACTGGGATATTTAATTTTTCTGCTAATGACGTTAGTTCAGTAGATGCGTCCGCAGAAATAATGCCGCCACCAGTATAAAGAACAGGGCGTTTAGCATTACATAATAATTCAACCGCTTTTTTAATTTGGCGTGGATGACCTTTAGAAGACGGTTTATACGAGCGGATGTTAATATCTTTAGGTAAGTTATATGGCGCTTTAATTAAAGGATTAACTATATCTTTTGGTAAATCCACCACAACAGGACCTGGACGACCTGTACGCGCAATATAATAAGCTTTAGCAATAGCTTCTGGAATGTCTTCTGCTCGTTTAACCAAAAAACTATGTTTAACGATAGGACGTGAACAACCTACCATATCGGTTTCTTGGAAAGCATCTTCACCAATAACGGTAGTAGGTACTTGACCTGATAAAACAACAAGAGGGATTGAATCCATGTATGCAGTAGCAATACCTGTAATGGTATTGGTTGCACCCGGACCAGAAGTAACGAGTACAGAGCCGACATCACCGGTTGCTCTTGCATAACCATCTGCAGCATGCACTGCAGCTTGTTCGTGACGAACAAGAATGTGCTCAATAGCTTGGTGTTCAAACAAGGCATCATAAATATCTAAAACGGCACCACCGGGATAGCCAAATAAATACTTAACGCCAAGTTCTTCCAATGACTTAACCACCATTTGGGCGCCAGATAACATTGGCGTTTCTTCTTTCTCCATACTTCAATACTCTCTTATTATTCTGTTGATCGTAGCTAGTTACGTTTTTACTCTAATTCAATTGGAAAATACACCCCTAATTAAGCATTTCTTTAAATAAATTTAGGTCTAAAGTAATAAAATATGATTTACTAAACATTCACTCAAATTGCATAAATACCTAAAGCTAATCTTAATGATTGAAATTAAACATTTAAGCCCATTAAAATTATCGGAACTAATGAATCGGTTAGATTTTTTTCGTGCCTTGGAGCCTATCGATAAAAAACACTTAGTTGAAAAACATTTGATTAAGGTCCGAAGTTATCGACAAGGTGAATATTTAATAGAGTACGGTGAACACGGCGATGAATTTTTTATGTTAATGGCAGGTATTTTAGATGTAAAAACCGCCAACGGTAATAAAGTGGCAGAAATAGAACCAGGACAAGTTTTTGGTGAAGTGGCATTTATATTAAATGAGAAAAGAACCGCATCCATAGTAGCTAGCGAAGATGTGGTCGTGATGTTGCTAGATCACAAAACGTTAAAAATGATGCCTGTAAATGTACGAGATAAAATAAAAGATAAATTGATTGCGGGTTTAGTTAATCGGGTATCAGAACTAAATTCTAAATTAGAACGCTTCATTTTATAACACATAACATACATGGACTTTACGTCGGTTATTAACCAGGGATATATACTAGCCCAAAACTAGGAATGGAGACAGAAACGCTGTATAGTTCGGCCGTTTTTTGTCGAGAATGAAGTTGTAATGAAAGAAAAGATTTTATATTTAATAGTTGTATGTGTCATTTTTGTCGCGCTTGTCGTTGGATTACAAAATATAGAGTCAGGTTCTTTATTTGGCTCTAGCGGTGGAGGTGGCTCTCGAGCTATGTCTATAGAAATGACTATGGCACCGGCAGAAGTCACTACGACTATTTCAGAATTAAAAGCCTATCGACCGCATTTAAGTGAAACTTGCTTATATGGCGCTGCTATGATGTTAAATGATCTAGGGGCGGAAGCAAAACAAGCGATTGATAGGGAAGGCAAGTGTATTCATACGTTAGTGTTATTTATTGCCAGAGAAAAGCATTTGGAGCACCAACTTAAAATTGATTCGGCTAAATTGTCTGAGCTAGAGTCTTTAGCTAATCAATCTGAATAACCCTTTCTGCCTCTATAGTAATAGAGGCTTCTTATTAAAATAACTGCTCCAGCTCTTTTATTGTCACTTTATCAGGCAAATCAGAATTAGCTAAAAAACGCATTTTTTTAGCCAATTTTTTACCTGTGATAGGGCGATATCTTCTAATGAAAGGAAGATACTTCAAACCAATAAATAACCAAATTGCAATTTTTTCACCGACCCTAAGTTGATCTCTTTTTCCGGCTAAAAACGAAGGTCTCACAATGATCACTTTATGCCAATTCATGGAAATTAAATTTTGCTCTAATTGTCCTTTGAGCTGCAGATAAAATGAAGGTGAATCTTGTTTTGCACCTGTCGAGGATACAAGTATTACTTTATTTACACCGTTATTCAGGGCATAGGTGGCTATTTCACTTGGTAAATCTAAGTCGACTTTTATTTGATTTAATTTACTGCCAGCTTGTTTTAACGTGGTACCAATACAGCAAAATAATTCATCACCAGCTAACTTCTCATGCCAATTAACCACATTGTTGAAATTAACCACATGTTGAATGAGTTTGTTGTTTGGGTCAGCGTCAATAGGAAGTGACATTAAGCGGCGGACAAAAATATGTACAACTTGGTAATTATCATCAAGTAATAACTGTCTGGTTAATTGTTTTCCTACCAGCCCAGTTGCGCCGATTATTAATGCTGTTTTATTTTCCATAATAAAATTATTTCCGTAGTCGTTAAGCTTTCGACTAAACCTTAATACTGGCTTTCAAACCAGCTTTCTAATATAACCACAGCAGATTGTGCGTCAATATTCCCTTTCTTTAAATTTTTGAAGCCACCTCGTTCAAACAAGGTGGCTTTTGCATCTACAGTCGTTAAACGTTCATCATGAGTTGTCACTTGCACGCCAAAGCGGCCATGTAAACGGTTGGCAAACTTTCTTGCTCGGACGGTAATATCTTGATCGGTTCCATCCATGTTCAATGGTAAACCCACGACAACTAAATCCGGTTGCCATTCCGTTAACAACTTTCCGACCTCATCCCAATTGGGAACACCATCTTTTGCTTTGAAGGCTTTTAGTGGAGATGCAGTGCCCGTTAACATTTGGCCAATAGCAAAGCCGATTGAACCTGTGCCAAAATCCACACCGATGACGGTTTTAACATCCATTACATTGTATCCATTTAATATATAAGCATGTTCAATTATGCGTGACCTGAAAAGGCCGTTAACTGTTCTACATTAATACCAAGCTTTTGCACTGCTTTTTCCCAGCGTTCTTCCACCGGAACATCAAAAATTAAGTTTGGATCAGCATCAATGGTTAACCAAGTATTGTCAGCTAATTCTTGCTCTAACTGCCCCGCAGTCCAGCCAGCATAACCTAAAGTCATGATGTACTTTTCTGGGCCTGCATCTGTTGCTAAGTTAGGCAGAATATCTTTGGATGTCGTTACATTAATTTGGTCTTGTAACTGCAAACTAGAAGACCATTTTTTATCACCGTTATGCAAAATAAAACCGCGGTCAGTTTGAACTGGGCCTCCAGACATCACATGGTTACTGTTTAATTCAATGTTGGCTTCTGAATCATCATCTTCAATATGCATCTCTAACAACACTTTGTTGATGGCAATATCAGTGCTTTTATTAATCACTAACCCCATAGCACCTTCATCATCATGCTCGCAAACATAAATAACCGTGCGTCCAAAATATGAGTCATCCAGAGCAGGCATCGCAATTAAAAATTGATTGGCTAAACTGGTCATCGATGAATGTTGATTCGGCATATTCGCTCCTTAGTTAGCAGACTCTATTTTTTTAGCTCTAAACGACGCTCAATGGCATCAAATAAGTGGCCAGTAATGCTAATGTCATAAGCTGCTTCAATTTCTTTAATACATGTAGGGCTTGTTACATTGATTTCAGTGACACCTTCGCCAATGACATCTAATCCAACAAAGATAAGACCTTTCTCTTTAAGTTTTGGTCCAATAGCTCGAGCAATGCGCCAATCTGACTCGCTCAGAGGTCTAGCTTCTCCACGACCACCAGCGGCTAAATTACCGCGAGTTTCACCTTTGGCTGGAATACGAGCTAGGCAATATGGCATAGGCTCACCATCAACGATTAAAATACGTTTATCACCATTTGAAATATCCGGAATAAAGGCTTGGATCATGGCGTAACAAGTGCCGTGATTGGTTAAGGTTTCAATTATAACGCCTAAATTAGGATCCTGTGGTTTAACGCGGAATATGGATGAACCACCCATGCCATCAAGCGGTTTTAAAATAATGTCTTTATGCTCAGCGTAAAACTCTCTAATTTGTTTATCAGAGCGAGTAACCAATGTTGGCGGAATATGTTCTGAGAACCAGCTAGTAAATAGCTTTTCGTTAGCATCACGTAAGCTTTGTGGTTTATTAACGATTAAGCTGCCTTCATCTTCTGCACGTTCTAACATGTAAGTTGAATAAACAAACTCAGTATCAAATGGTGGATCTTTACGCATTAATATGACGTTTAAGTCTGACAATGGCATGGTTTGCACATCACCTAGATTGTAATAATCATCGGCATCATTTTTAACGCTCAACGGTTTAGCATTACCAAATGCACGGCCATTTAATAAAAATAAGTCTGCCATTTCTAGGTAGTACAGTTCGTAACCACGGCCTTGGGCTTCAAGTAACATAGCAAAACTGGAGTCTTTTTTAATATTAATGTCCGTAATCGGATCCATTACAATACCAAGTTTAATAGTCATTATTTTTCCTAATAATTAGAGTTATGCTAAGTCGCCAAATTGTAATTGCAACGCAGATAATAGCGTTAATGCGGCGGTTTCTGTTCGTAAAATTCGTGGGCCTAATAATATCTCTTGATAACCCGCTGACACAGCCTGTTCTATTTCGTGGTCATTTAATCCACCTTCTGGGCCAATAATAAATCGAACGCCAGAATCAGGAACAACCAGACCTTTTACAGTAGTGGAGGCTCTTGGGTGTAAATTCAACTTTAACTGATCAGATTGTTGCGTTAAAAACTCAGTTATCTGTATTGGTTTGTGAATGGTTGGAATAGTGGCTCGGCCACTTTGTTCGCAAGCTGCAATCGCAATTTTTTGCCACTGACCATGTTTTTTATCTAAACGCTCGCCGGATAGCTTTACTCCACAACGTTCAGTGAATATAGGTGTGATATCCGTAATCCCTAATTCAACCGACTTTTGTATAGTAAAATCCATTTTATCGCCACGGGAAATACCTTGGGCTAAATGTACTTTTAGTGGGGATTCATTAGTGACCGGATGTTGTGATAAAACATTTACCACCACATTTTTTTTGGTCACTTCTGTAATTTCAGCATCATAATCATTGCCATCACCATTAAACAAGACGATCGATTGGCCCATTTGCATGCGTAATACACGACCAACATGATTAGCCGCTTCGGGTTCTAAATTAACTCTGGTGTTAACAGAGAGGGCGCTTGAGTGATAAATTCGAGAAGTTCGCATACAAAATTTTCAAGTGTTTAGACGTTAACCTGATCATATCAAGCTATTGAAAATCTTTATATCACAACTTTAACTAAGCTAATGTTTTTTGAATTTTTGTTTGATCAGAGTCATTCTTTAGGTATTAGTTGAGTTCAATTAATCTTGGCGTTATTGTCTTTGTTAATAAATAGAGTTTAACCAACAGGTTATAAGTCGGAGCTGAGATGTCAGTTGTTATAAACGTAGAAAAATTAACAAAACAATACAAAGAATTAACGGCTGTAGATGGTATTTCGTTTTCAGTAAAACAAAGTACTTGTTTTGGCTTATTAGGGCCAAACGGAGCAGGCAAAACCACGACCATAGAAATGATGGAAGGGTTAGTTAAAGCTAGTTCTGGTGAGATTCACTTTTTTGGTGAGTTAATTAATAAAAAAACGTTACGAGAAATAGGCATTCAATTTCAGCACACGGCTTTACAAGATTATTTAACGGTGGAAGAAACCATCGACATGTTTTCTGCCTTTTATCCGAGAGTGACTGAAAAACAAACCTTGATGGACCTTTGTGATTTGCATGAAATAGCCGACCGAGATCACAAAAAGCTCTCTGGTGGTCAAAAACAAAGATTATTACTGGCTTTAGCTCTTATTAATGATCCTAAGATACTATTCCTTGATGAACCGACAACCGGACTTGACCCACATGCCAGACGTAACTTTTGGGATTTGATCAATAAAGTAAAACAGCAAGGTAAAACAGTCGTGTTAACCACGCATTATATGGATGAAGCGGAATATTTGTGTGATGACATCGTCATCATGGATAAAGGCAAAATTATAGCGCATGACTCACCTCAAGGTCTGTTATCTAGCCACTTTTCCGGTGCCATTATTCGACTGCCAATTGAGAACTTAAAAGATGACAATCCAGAACAATACGGTCGTTTATTTGGTGAGAATCATGTTGATATCGATGCGGAAGACGTAGAGAAAGTGATTTCAGATTTATTAGCTAAAAAGATCTCGTTAGAGGGATTACAAGTGAAATCGGCTAATTTGGACGATTTGTTTATTAAGTTAACAGGGCATCAGTTGTCTGAAAGCGAACAAAAGGAACAAGCATAATGTTATTTTTTAAACGTTTTTATGCCATCTTAAAAGCCAGAAATTTAGAGTTTTTTCGTGACCGTGCATCCTTAGGTTGGAGCATCGTTTTCCCCGTTTTATTATTAGTTGGTTTTGCCATCGTATTTAGTGGCGATGGCAAAGACATGTATAAAGTTGGCGTGTTAAATACACCTGATAAAGAGGCAACATTTTTACAAACTAAATACATCGAATTTGTTGATTATCAAGATACAGAGCTGGCGTTAGGTAAGATAAGACAACATAAGTTGGACTTGTTAGTGGATTATCGTTTGGGTCTTTATTGGATCAACGATACGTCACCTAATGGTTATATGGCCGAACGTTTATTGTTGTCAGAACAAAATGACATTGCTAAAAAAGAATGGGTAAAACAAACCGTTACCGGTAAACAAATACGTTATATAGATTGGGTATTACCGGGTATTTTGGGCATGAATATGATGTTCAGTTGTTTATTTGGAGTGGGTTACGTTATTGTTCGATACCGTAAATCAATGGTATTAAAACGCTTAAATGCAACGCCAGTAAGCGCGTTTGAATTTTTAACGGCGCAAATCGTTTCCCGCTTATTCATCGTTATGTGTTTGTCGTCGGTGATCTTTATTGGTTGTGATCTGATCTTCGATTTTTACATGTTAGGCAGTTATTTTGATTTATTTATTATTGCCATATTGGGGGCGATGTCGCTTATATCGTTAGGTTTGATTATCGCTGCCAGAAGTCAAAGTGAAGAGTTAACAGGTGGCTTATTAAATATGGCGTCTTGGCCTATGATGATATTTTCTGGAGTATGGTTCTCGTTAGAGGGCAGCCCAGAACTTATTCAACAAATGGCCTACTGGTTACCGCTCACGCATTTAGTCGAAGGGGCACGTTCTATTATGACGGAAGGAGCAAACCTGTACGACTTACGTGAACATATCTTAGTTATGTTGGTCATGACGGGCGTATTTTTAGGTTTAGGCACGTTAATGTTCCGCTGGGATGGTGATGGCCGTTAATAAAGCCTCACCTATAAATTAAGTATTTGGCTATAAAAGTTAAAATTAATTGTGAAAATCAAGTACCATATGCCTTCTTTATCAGCCCCAGTTATTTGGGCTGATAAACCAACGGTTATCGGAGCGAGCATTGAGTAAACAAATTAATAACCCATTACATGGCATCACGCTACAAAACTTGTTAACAGAACTCGTTGACGTGTATGGCTGGGAGTATTTAGCTGAACAAGTGGAAGTACGTTGTTTTATGTTCGACCCTAGTATTAAGTCGAGTTTAAAGTTTTTACGAAAAACTCAGTGGGCTAGAGATAAAGTTGAAGCGATTTACCTGTCCATGTTAGCAGAACAAACAGACAGCCAGACCGAGAACGATTCTCAAAGCCATTCTGAAGACGGATCTCAAAGCCATTCTGAAGACGGATCTCAGAGCCAACCTGAAAGCATAAACCCGTGGGCCCAAAGCTTAAACGCATTATCAAATGACAATAAAAGCTAAGTTGAGTACAACAACTTAGCTTTTATGTCGCTTTCAAAAAAATGTTATAACCACTTCTCAAACAATCGCTTATCAATAGACTCAAAGCATTAAGACAATACTTGTTTGATCAAGTGTTTTAACGCCAATGCTTTCACTGGTTTTCTAATAAAACTAAACTGAGCATCACTGCAATGTTGTCTTAACTGCTCTGATGGATCCGCAGAGCAAACAATACATGGGGCTGACCATAGGTTGTCCTTAAACAATTCAAGTACTAAGTCCACACCATTGTCGCCATTATCCAAATGATAATCGGCAATCACTAATTGAGGTGTAAAGGGGGCCGTGTTGTTGTGCGCCACTTTATGCTGTTGCCAACCTTGCTGTCCAGAAACCGCCGTGACCTCACACCCCCAGCCTTGTAGCTGTTTGGTGAGAGCCGTTAACATTAATTCATCATTATCAATTAATAGTACCGATAACCCACTTAAATCTGAGTTTTGGTTGTTTTGTGCAGCGAGTTTTAAGTCATGCTCGTGGTTTTGTTTTTTAACTACTCTTGGAATATCCACATAAAACACCGAGCCTTTGTTGAGAGTAGATTTAATGCCCATAGATAAATTAAGTAACTTCACTATACGATCAGAAATTGCTAACCCTAACCCTAATCCAGGTTTATCTCTGTTGCTTTCTAAGCGTTCAAACTCTTGGAATATCAAGGTTTGCTTTTCAAGTGGGATACCAGGACCGTTATCCCAAACTTCTATTCTTATGGCGTTATTGTGGTGACGAACCCCTAAAAGTACTTTGGCCTTTGTTTCTTCACTTGTCGAGCCGGTTTGTTCATTACCTAGGGGACTGTAATGAATAGCGTTGGCTAACAAGTTTTGAATAACCCGTCGAATTAAACGTTTATCCGTATTCACCCAACAAGACGAATGTACATAACTAAAGGTTATCTGTTGCTGATGAGCTAATATCGCTATTTCATGGCTGAGAGGCTCTAACACATCGTTAATATTAAATGGGCTTAACTCAGGTTGTTGGCCGCTACTGTCTAATTTTGATATTTCGACTAAGTCTGACAATAATACTTCAACCACGTTTAATGAGTTTTGGATATGATCGGCAAGTTGCTCACTCGGCGTGTCTTTGACTTGTTGTTTTAACATATCTGTAAATAAGGCTAGGGCGTTAAACGGTTGCATTAAGTCGTGACTGGCCGCGGCTAAAAATCGAGTTTTACTTTTATTGGCCGCTTCCGCTTCTGCCATTGCATGATCAAGTTCTTTTGTGCGTTCAATTACGCGCATCTCAAGGGTTTCATTGGCCTGTTGTAGCGCTTTTTCTGCGGCTATATGTTTGGTGATGTCGGTAAAGGTACTAACAAAACCACCGCCGGGCATAGCTTGTCCTCTTATCTCCAATACGACGCCGTTAGGTAATTTACGTTGATAATAATGACTGTTGCCAGAACGCATATGTTCAATGCGTTTATTAATCAGTTCATCGGCGTCATTGCCATTAATGATCCCGCGTTGCACATTATATTTTAGTAACTCAGATATATGTTTACCGGCTTGTAAAAAGTTTGCAGGGTAACCCAACAACTCTATATAACGTTTGTTCCAAGCCACCAGGCGCATGTCTGCGTCAATAATACTCATGCCTTGTTCAATGTTCTCCACACCAGCTTGCAATAGCTCACGGTTAAATTGAAATAGCTCACTGGCCTCATCAACTATGTTGGCCACCTGTTCTAAAGACATTGGATTAACATCATCATCCGAGCTTGTGGCCGCTTTCATTACTAAGCGAGTTGATGCACTTCCTAAAACACTGGATAACTGCTTTTGGCTGTAGTCAATTAAATACTGCGGTGCTAATTGGTTTCGGTTCCTGTGAACTCCACTGCGTTCAATCAGTTCGGTGGCGGCATCGTGATTAACAAAACGATGCAATAAATTGAATAAGTCTTGGATGGTTAATTGATAACTAAACTGGCCTTGATGTTTTTTCATAAACAATTCGGCCTGCAGTTTTTCACCAATACTGCGAGATGAATACAAAGACACCACAATAAAAACCAATGTATTGACTAACAAACTCACTATCACGCCATGGGTAACATCATCCAAATAGCTAAAACCAAATAAACTAGTGGGCTTTAACCAAGCTAAATTAAACATGCCATGATTAACCAATGCTGAGTCAGGAAATACCATAGGAATAAATAAGGTATAGACCCATAATAACCCGCCCACAATTAACCCAGATAATGCTGCGATAGAGCTGGCTTTACGCCAATACAAGGCACCGATTACAGCAGGGGATACTTGCGCTAATAAAACAAAAGCCAATAACCCTAAAGTGGCTAAATGACTTTGTTGAGACACAAAACGTTCAAACAAAAACGACAGTAATAACACTAATGCAATCGCTGCGCGTCTAAAGGTAAGTAATAAACGTGACAGTTGCGTTTTTTGCGCCAAGTTAAATATTTTAAATTTAACCAAACTGGGGGTGATGATGTCGGTGGTTAACATGGTACTAAGTACAATTGCGGCCACAATTACCATACTGGTGGCTGCTGCTAAGCCGCCTATATACACTAAAATACTTAGCCATTCTTGTTGGTGATACAAAGGTAATGTCAGTATATAAGTATCGGCATTAACACTGCCGCCTGGAAACGTGACCTGTCCAGCGATGGCGATAGGCAGTACAAATAAGTTAATTAATAACAAATACACAGGGTATAACCATCGTGCTTTTTTTAGCTCTGATTCGTTGTTATTTTCAATAAACATCATGTGATAAAGCTGTGGGGTGATGAATATGGTCACCATACCCAATAATATTTGGGAAACGGTAAAGTAAGCGGTTTGGGTATCGTCTAGTTGAGACTGAAGCGCTTCTTGTTGCGGAATTTGTTGGTTAAGTAAGTCAGTAAAACCGTCAAATAAATAATAAGTGGTAAACAAACCCACCAAGGTGATGGCAAATAATTTAACGATAGAACTAAAGGCAATAGCAAAAACTAACCCTTGGTTTTGATTATTAATGGCCACGTTACGAGCACCAAACAAGATACTGAATACCACTAATACGATTGTCACTACAAAGGTGGTGCTGATGCCTGATTGATAACTGCCAGTAACGAGATCAAAGCTCTGACTGATTGCCCGTAACTGCAAAGATATATAAGGAATCGTTCCCAGTAACGCAATTAATGACACCACACCAGCAATCATAGGTGCACGTTCATAGCGGCTGGCAATAAAGTCAGCAATGGAGGTTAAGTTTTGTTGTTTGGTGACACGTAACATTTTTAACAGCAGCGGCCATGCCAATACAAAACAAGCGATGGTGCCAATATAGATAGGTGCTAACCACAAACCAGAGCTGCTCGCTTGACCAATGATCCCGTAAAACGCCCAAGAGGTACAACTAACCCCTAACGACAAACTATATACCCAAGGGTTGCTTGCCCACTTTTTATTGCTAGCCTTTTGACCCCAATACGCTACTAAAAATAGTAAAACCAAATAACCAATAGATAAAAATGTAATAAGCCAAGTGTCTAAAGAAAGCCAAATTAACAAAACAAAGACCTTAAAAATGGTTGGACTAAAAAACGTTAAAATAATACTAACGTAGACAGGAGGTTAACACACCGATAATTACGCCATAGTGAACTAAGGTAGTAGTTATTTTTTATCAAGGCTAAGTTAGTCTGCCTAATCGGTGATTAACCCTATTGGAAGTTAGCATATATGAAAATCAGTAATAAATACTTAGTCGAGGGCATTGTTTTCTTTAGCTATGTTTTATTCGCCATGGCTTGGGTTGGTGGAACCGCAAGCATGGATCAAATCATGGCAGAGTTGCATGTCAGTAGTCTAGCATCGGCAAGTTTTATCAGTGGTGCGGTTACCATAGCTAAGATCATAGGCACGTTCTTAGCTGCATGGATAGCCATAAAAATGGGAATAAAAAACGCATTTTTAATGTCCTGTATTTTGGTGTGTGTTGGTGTACTTACGCCCATTGCAGGCAGTTATGATGTATTACTTGTGAGTCGCTTTTTGATGGGATTAGGCGGTGCATTAATGATTGTATATTTTAATCCTATAGTAATGCAGTGGTTTCCAACGGAAGAACGTTCAACCATAAATGGTTTAAATGCCGTAGCATTTAATATAGGTACCGCTGTCATTTTATGGTCAATGACAGGCATTAATATAGTTACGGGCGGTTGGCAAAATTCATTATTAGTGTTTTCAGGCATCAGTTTATTATTAGCGTTAGCATGGTTGTTTGTTAAGTGGGATAACAATGAAACAACGAGCAGTGCTGCAACTGCCACATCGCCAGATCCTCAAAATACTGCGCCAGAAGCAGATTACAGCTATGCAGATGGTTTAAAAGACCGCTTTAATTGGGTGTATGCATTAACGTATTCAGGTTTGCTGGCTTTTTATATTTGTTTATTTACCTTTTATCCAAAAGCCGGAATTGTTGCCAGTAAGTGGGTTATCGGTTTTGGTATAGTTGGTACTATTGCAGGCATGATTTACAGTAAAAAAATTAAACAACGGATACCTATTATTAGATGGTCTGGTTTAGTTCAGCTTATTACTGTTTTAGGATTATCATTTAGTGTCAATCCAATGATCCAAACGTTATGTGCCATTGTGCTAGGTTTCTTCATCTTCTTTCCAATCACGGCATTGGTTACCATTCCACACGAAATGCCAAAAATGACCAGTCAAAAAATCACTGTAGTTTTTAGTTTGTTTTGGTCGATTAGTTACTTATTTGCAACTGTGGTGTTGTGGGTGTTTGGTAAGTTAGTTGATTTATCAAATGGCGATTTTACCTATGCATTTATCTTGATCAGTATCATCAGTAGCACATTCTTTATTGGTAGTTTTTTCTTGGCAGAAACCAATAAAAAGTCGCAATCGGTAGAGGAATAATTTATGCGCGGAACCTTAGCCCCTCATTTAGAAGAATTTATTGGTCAGCTTAATCAAGCGGCGGAACAAGCCATTAAAGATGGCGTTATACCAACACCTGAACTTGCTAGAACAAACTTAGCTAAGTTGTCTGCGTTTGTAACAAAATCACCAGATATCGCGTTTACACAAAGTTCTGAATTAGTGATTGGTGCACAAGCTATTCCAGTAAGAATTTACAGTCCAGACCCGGATGCTCGTTTGCCGGTATTACTTTATTTTCATGGCGGCGGTCATATGTGCGGTGATATTCAAATGTATGATCCTATGTGCCGCAAAATAGCCCTTGCAGCGAATTGTGTGGTGATAAGTGTTGAATATCGTTTAGCCCCAGAATACCCATATCCAGCGGGCTTAGATGATGCAGAATTGGTTCTACGACACTACCAAACCTTATTAACGGATGTTGCTTACAATAATCAGATTATGGTTGCAGGAGACAGTGCCGGTGGTGCAATTTGTACTAGCTTAGTGATGCGTAAAAGCCAAGGGGCTGATTTAACCATAGATAAACAAGTGCTGATTTACCCAAGTGTAGATTATTCTTTTAGCTTTCCATCGTTTATTGAAAACGGTGATGGTTACCTGTTAACTAAGGCTCGTGTGCAGTGGTACTTTGAAAACTACTTTCATCAAGACGAAAGTAGAAAAGCGGTATCACCTGTATTTGGGCCATTAGATAACAAAGCGCCGCAAACGTTAGTCATTACTACAAGTTGCGATCCTTTAAGGGATGAAGGGATTGCTTATCATCAGCGTTTAGTGGAACTGGGTGTTAACTCCCAACATTATGAGTTTGAAGGTATGGTGCACGCGTTTATGAATTTAGAGGATTTAGTGCCTGATGAATGTGCATTATTATTTGAAAAAATTGGTGCGTTTATTAATAGCTAAAATTTTAAATTTTAGCTCAACGTGTCGAAAACAACTTTTTATTTGTGTTCGTTATCGTTTAATATTTTAGCAATACGGTTGAAGATAATTTCCGATAAATTCCAATAGTAGAGTTCGGAGTCTGTTGTATTGTTAAATTGAACGACAACTGTATCAGTCTCTTTATAATATTTGGCATGGCTTTGATAGCCAGGAATCCAACCGCCATGTTCATACTTATAAATTGAACTATATATTTCCTGCCCACCTTGCTTAAACAATGAACCATCATTTAGTGCACGCAAAAATATACCCACGTCTTCTGCTGTTGCGATCATTCCACCATAATTAGATGACTTTATATCTTCCTCGACACCGACATGATATCCCCCCATTAAATTATCAATATTTACATCATTAAGTGAACCATAAGTGTTGACTAAATTAAGAGGCGTTAATATTTCATCTTTAATGTATTGAAATCTTTCTTTGCCGGTTGTTTTTTCAATCAGTTTGGCAATGAGTAAATAGTTGGTATTTGAATATTCATAGTCACTATCTGGTTTAAAGTTAGCCGGTAAATCAAGTATCAGCTCAAGGGCTGTTTGGTAATTTTCAGCAGGGTAAGTCCAATAGTTTGGCGTGTCAGTGTAATTAGGTATGCCACTTCTGTGTTGCACCATCATTTTTAAGGTGATTTTATCTGCATTTTCAATTCTTCCTGCAAGTTCAGGGAAGTAATCGGCAAGAGTGTTAGTTAAAGATAATTGTTCGTTATTGACTAACTTGGTAATGGCAACGGCAGAATATAATTTACTAATACTGCCTATCTTAAATAAATCATGAGGGTCTGCGGATATTTTGTTTGCTCTGTCAAACCAACCAGCTGCAAAAAACTCAGATGGTTTGCCTTTTGTATCCACGTAAACGATTATGCCATCAAAACCCAAATCAACGGCCTCATTAACTTGCTCTTGAACTGTATTTGGTAATGGTAATACCCAAGCCTTTATCAAGAGCCAAGGTACAAATGCCAGAGAGATTATGGTGCCAAAAAGTAATGCCATTCTGATGTAACCTCGGAATTGATTATTCAAGTTATGATTCTCTTTATGCAGTTTATTTATTGGTATAATAACAAACCAATTAAGTAATTCATGTATTCATATTCATTGATTTATAAGTGCCAAAGAAATGACAAAAGGTGACAAAGAAAATTAATTTTTGAATTGTCCCGAACTAAAGTTAGATAAAATTTAGTTCGGGATGTGTGTTAGGTGAAGTAATTAATAGAATTGGTATTAGTGATTATTGCGCCGTCCAAGCGCCGTCTATTGGTAAGGCAGAGCCGGTAATCGATGATGCTGCATCAGTACATAAAAACAATATTAATTCACCAATATGATTGGTTTGTGCCATTTGTGCTTTAGGTTGTTTGGCGGTGATCAATTCATGTTTAGCTTGTGCCATATCGATGTTTTTAGCTGCGGCAATATCTTCTATTTGTTTATTAATTAATGGTGTTTCTACCCAACCAGGACAAATAGAGTTGGCGGTAATGCCGTTATTAGCATTCTCAAGAGCAACTACTTTGGTTAATCCTACAATGCCATGTTTAGCGGCTACATAAGCGGATTTATTCACCGAACCGACTAATCCATGCACAGAGGCGATATTGATGATCCTTCCCCAGTTATTTTGCTGCATATGAGGAAGCGTTTGCTGAATGGTGTGAAATGCGGATGACAAGTTAATAGCTATAATGGCATTCCATTTATCCACCGGAAACTTATCTACGGATTCAGTATGTTGAATACCGGCATTGTTGACTAAAATATCGATGCCGCCCATTTGGTTACTGACTCTTTCAATCATTGCTGTGATCTCTTCTGGATCACTTAAGTTAGCACCATCAAATAAAGTGTTGATCCCGTAATCATCGGCAAATTGTTTGGCTAACGTTTCGCCTTCTGATTCAGACATTAAACCATGTAACACTAAATTTATGCCTTGTTTAGCCATTACATGAGCTGCTGCCAATCCAATGCCGCTGGTGGAGCCAGTGATCAGTGCATTTTTATTTTTTAACATTATGAACCTAATTTGACATTTTTTTTATGATGTTAAGAGTATATCGGTTATACAAATGGTTTTAATTACTACCTTAGGTCAATACGCAAAGTCGTTATTTGATCACCTCAGGTGGTCTAAAGTAGCACTTAAAAACAGTAGGTTATGCCAACAAGTTAAACTAAACTTTAAAACACAAATCAACAAACAAACTGTCAAGTAGGGTTTACTGAACACAGTTTATAAAAACAACAATTGTTGACGTTATGTAGGGTGTATAAATCAATGTTATGCCACCATGACACTATTAAGATAATAAGTATAAAAATAAAAAGTTAAAAATACAGAGGGTTAATTTATGTCGGGTTTTGACAAAGTAGTGAATAGCTACCAAGAAGCCATGGCGGGACTGGAAGATAACATGACAGTCATCGCGGGTGGATTTGGTTTATGTGGCATCCCTGAAGGGTTAATAGCCGAGATTAAAAACAAAGGCACCAAAGGCTTAACGGTTGTATCTAATAACTGTGGCATAGATGGTTTTGGTTTAGGCATTTTATTAGAAGACAAGCAGATCAAAAAAATGGTGTCTTCTTATGTTGGTGAAAATGCACTTTTTGAAAAGCAATTACTGGATGGTGAATTAGAAGTTGAATTAACGCCACAAGGTACCTTGGCTGAGAAAATGCGTGCTGGTGGTGCGGGTATTCCTGCATTTTATACAGCAACGGGTTACGGCACACCCGTAGGTGAGGGCAAAGAAAGCCGCGAATTTAATGGTCGTCATTACATTTTAGAAGAAAGCATTACTGGTGAATTTGCCATTGTTAAAGCTTGGAAAGCTGACCGTTACGGTAATTGTGTTTACCGTCATACTGCACAAAACTTTAATCCTATGGCCGCTACGGCAGGCAAGATCACTGTTGTGGAAGTGGAAGAGATTGTTGAACCGGGTGAGTTGTCGCCAACTGAAATTCAAACTCCGGGGATTTATGTAGATCGTATTATCTTAGGGTCTTTTGAAAAACGTATCGAAAAAGTAACCACAAGCGATTAGGAGTGACACATGAGTTTATCTAGAGAACAAATAGCCCAACGTGTGGCACAAGAATTCAACGACGGTGATTACGTAAATTTAGGCATAGGCATTCCAACTTTAGCCGCTAACTATGTGCCTGCTGACATAGAAGTGATGTTGCAGTCAGAAAACGGTTTATTAGGCATGGGGCCTTACCCAACTAAAGCGAATGTAGATGCTGACATGATCAACGCAGGTAAAGAAACCGTAACTGCAGCCACAGGTGCAGCTATTTTTAGCTCAGCGGAAAGCTTTGCCATGATCCGTGGCGGCCATGTTGATGTAACGGTATTAGGTGCGTTTGAAGTTGACCAAAACGGAAATATTGCCAGTTATATGATCCCAGGCAAGTTAGTAAAAGGCATGGGCGGCGCTATGGATTTAGTTGCTGGGGCAGACAACATCATAGTTACTATGATGCATGCCAATAAACATGGCGAGTCTAAAATATTGCCTGCGTGTACGTTGCCGCTAACAGGCGTTAACTGTATTACTAAAGTTATTACTGACTTAGCTTATATGGAAATTGAAAACGGCGAGTTTGTGTTAAAAGAACGTGCGCCGGGGGTTACGGTTGAAGAAATTATATCTAAAACAGCAGGTAAATTAAGAGTGGATGGTGATATACCAGAAATGCAATTTGCTTAGTGTTTAAATGCTTTATCATATTGTGGTGATATGACTTTAGGGATCTGTATCAGATCCCTTTTTTTATGCGTGTTAAATAGAGATCAAGTTTACGCATTGACGTCACGAGCCAATTTAAGTTGTAGTTAATAATAGGCGAGTTGCTAAAAATGCATTTGAGCTGTAATTTATCGTTAAATAAGGCGAGTGCGCAGATTTGTGTAGTTGTTTTTTAACACATCAAGATGCCAATTGAGTCATTAAAATAACTTGTATTGACAGCGTTGATGGAAATGAAATACAAACACGTCAGTGACAATTTTTGTAGGTATTTATTATGTCAAACATAGTTCCATTAGAGTGTTCGTGCAAAGCCGTAAAAGGTCAGCTTAAAATAGTACCTGGTTCGTTTTTTCATGTGCAGTGTCTTTGTTGCGACTGCCAGAGTTTTGCGGCACATTTAAACAATAAAGAGCAAATTCTTGATCAACATGGAGCAACTGAATTAGTTCAAACCTATCCCGCTTATATGAAAATTACACAAGGGCAAGACAAAATTGCTTGTGTTCAATTAAATGATAAAGGTTTATATCGGTGGCATACCGCCTGTTGTAATATGCCATTAGCGAACACAATGAACTCATCAACCGTGCCTTTTGTTGGTGTATCAGTAGAACTAATGAAATTTGGTAATGAACAGGAAAAATTGGAACTATTGGGGCCAATAACAATGAAAGCATTTGGTAAATATTCAATTGGTGAGATACCAAAAGATGCCCACGCTCGATTTCCACTTTCCTATTTGCCCAAGATAATCGCTTTTATGTTAAAAGGAATGTTTACCCACAAAAACAGACCTTCTCCGTTTTTTAATAAAAAAATTCCCGTAACTAAAGTTAACGTTTTACCTTAGTTTATTATGCATCCATCGGTCATAAAGATAAGTGAAGATTACTTTAAAACATTAAATGTTGAGGCAAAGACATTAACTAGTTGGTTTTTTTGTGATAATAAAATTGACGCCAATGAGTGTGCAAAGCTAGTTTTGCAAAATATTAAAAAGGCGACATCGCCATCCTTATGGTGGTTCCATGCTAACGATGAAATATTGCCAAACGTTGGTGACCTAAACATAATCACCAATTGGAATGGTGAGGCGCAATGTATTATTGAGACAACAAAAGTTTCTATTGTGCCCTTTAATGAAATCACGGAAGAATATGCCGCTCTAGAAGGTGAAGGCGACAAGACACTTAAGTATTGGAAGCAAGTACATTGGCCTTATTACCAAAGGGAACTTGAAAATACCTGTTATACCCCCCGAGAAGATATGCCGATTGTGTGTGAGGTATTTAAGGTGGTTTTTACACCAGACTAATATTTATAAATGGTTGTCGTTTAGCATGTTCTATTAGTCAATGAGCATTGAGTAAATGACTGTTAACTATATATTTCAATAACCAATAACCAATAACCAAGGTGCGCATTAAATGCCTGAAGCTCATCCAGACCGTATTATGTCATTTGAAACCGCAACTGCGTTTGCTCAGTGGCTTGAACTTAATCACGCTACAGAAAGTGAGTTATGGGTGAAAATATTTAAGAAAGGTTCTGGTATTGTTAGTGTGAATTGGGATGATGTTGTCATTGAGTCTTTATGTTGGGGCTGGATTGATGGCATTAAAAAATCCCTAGACGAACAAGCTTACCTGCAACGGATAACCCCGAGGAAAGCTCGCAGCGTGTGGTCAAAACGCAATAGACAGCATGTGGAACGTTTGATTGCTGAAGGTAAGATGATGGCGTCTGGTCTTGTTCATGTGCATGCAGCACAATCGGATGGACGTTGGGACAAGGCTTACGCTGTCAGTGAAATGAAAGTGCCTGAGGATTTTATTAAAGCGTTAGAAGTAAAACCCGAGGCAAAACAGTTTTTTGAAAGTTTAAACAAATCGAGTCATCAAACCATCTCATATGCTTTATCAAGCTGTAAAAAAGCGGAAACAAGAGAGCGACGGTTTGTTAAGTATATGGACATGATGCTCAACCAACAAAAGCCAGTTTAATCATGTTTGGTTATTAAGGATATCAACTCGTCCGTCGCCCAAAAGCATTCGAGGTATTTAAAGAAAATAAACCCAATTAACATTGTTAATTGGGTTTTTAATATTTTGCTAAATATTGTAAATGTAACGGCTTAATTTACCGCTCCGTTGGCAATTAAAAACTCACGTATCTTTGCTGTTTTAGCACCATTGAGGGGACTTCTTAATTCTTTCCCTCGAACGGTTTCAGCGACAACTGATAAATTAATATCTGCCCCTTGGTCTACTAAAAACTTCACGACGTTGAAGTGTCCTGCCCGTGAAGCACTAATGAGCGCCGTTTCATCATGTACGACTATGGCATCTAGTTGAGCGCCTTGTTGGTACAAATAGTTAACCATTTCCAGATTATTGGTTAATGCGGCTGTAATAAGTGGGTTGCCATCTTGAATACATTCACCATTTACATCAGCCCCACGGTCTAATAAATATTCCACTAATGGTTTATTGTTGTTTTTCACTGCGATAATCAGAGGTGTACCTTCGCCAATAATTTTATGGTTTATGTCCATCCCGTTATCAAATATCTGTTCGATTTCAATTAGATTACCTTTAGATAAAATGTGAGTGATTTCATCATTGGTTTTGTTATCCAGAATATTAGCAAAACAAATGCTGGAGGCGAAAAGGCAGACACTAGACATTGCGATTACTTTAAATTTCATTGATGTTACTTTGCTACCTTTGTTTACAACGGGTGACTGATCAGAAAAAATATTCATTTTTAAATCCTTACTATTATTTAAGTGCTGTTTAGTAGAGTCGAGGTGAGCTGTAAAAAAGTTTGACGTTATTAGAAAGTTAACAGGCGAAGTTATTTTAGGTTGTGAGCGCAGTTGGTTTTGAAGCAAAAAAAGGCCCTGCGTTGCAGAGCCTGTTTAACTATTAAATCGAGCGATTTATTTATTTCTGACGTTTGAACTCAGACGTTTTAGACCAGTTTGGCCAGTCTTGACTGTTTGCTATTGTATATCCAACTTCAAAGAATAACTGAACGTCTTGCTGTGCGCCCGTTAAGTCCCAGCTTGAGCGATATTTATCACAAGGCTGGTGATAACAACCACGAACGATAAGATTCATTTTTTTACGGTATTTTGCTGTTTCTTCATCTAAAGGATCATTACCGCCACCGGCGTATAATGCTGGCACACCTACTTTGGCAAAGTTGAAATGATCTGAACGATAGTAATATCCTGCTGACGGATTTTTGCCTTTCGTAACACTTCTGTTTTGCTTAGTGGCTGCGGTAGTTAAATAGTCATCCATTTCTGACTTACCTAATCCAGTAACGCTGATATCTTTAACTTTTCCTAACACATTTAAGCTATCCATATTGATAACAGCAACCGTTTTATTAAGGGGTAATACTGGATTTTCTGCATAATAACGAGAACCTAATAACCCTTGCTCTTCCGCAGTAACAGCCAAAATAGTCACTGAACGTGATAGAGGTTGTTTTAACTCCGCATAGGCTTGGCCAATTTCTAAGATACCACCAATACCTGTCGCATTGTCGTGTGCACCATTATAAATTTGGTCACCTTTTTTAGTTGTATCCACACCTAAATGATCCCAATGCGCGGTATACATAATATGTTCATCAGCCGCTTTGTCACCCGGTAAAGTCGCAATAAAATTATAGCTTGTCGACTTTTTCACTTTTGATTTAACATCAACTGAAGCCGTTAACCCACCTAATTCAACCGATGTTGGTTTTTTCATGGCTTGTTTTTTTAGTTTATCAAAATTCAAACCGGCTTTATCAAAGATCTCTTTTGCAACTTCATGTTGTATCCAGCCTTCAACTGCAACTCGACCTTTGTTACCGTCATCTTTCCACAAACCATATTGTGGACCTGTCCAGCTATTTTCAACGACAGTCCATGGGTAAGAAGCCGGCGCTGTTTCATGAATAATAATGGCCCCTGCAGCACCTTGACGGCTAGCTTCTTCGTATTTGTATGTCCAACGACCGTAATAGGTCATAGTGGTACCTTGGAATAACTCTGGATCGCCAGACTCATAACCAGGATCATTAACAAGAATAACGGCCGTTTTACCTTTCATGTCGATACCAGCATAATCGTTCCAGTTATATTCTGGTGCGTTAATACCATAACCCACGAAGACTAATTCTGAGTTTTTTAACTGTTCAAATTCACTAGTACGACTAGTGCCCGTGACCATATCTTTACGATATTCATAAGCTTTACCGCCAATGGTCAGTACTTGATCTTCGTTACCAACAATCTCGACTAACTCCACGGCTTGTAAAAAGCTGTCGCCATTGCCCGGTTTAAAACCGTATGAAGTGAATTGTTTGGTTAGGTAATCTAGTGTTAGTTTTTCACCAGGACCTGTAGGAGAACGACCCATGTAACGATCGCTGGCAACTTCTTTAACATGTTTGGCAATATCTGCTGCTGTGATTGAATCGTAAGCTCGCTGAAAGTTATCTTCCGCGGTTGCATTAAATGTAGCTAAAACACTGGCAGCAAGTGCCATGCTTTTTATTGTTATTTTCATATTTGACGTTCCTGTAAATACATTGAATTACATAGGTTTTAAATAAAAGATGTTGGATACTAAATGATTTTTAATAACAACTGTTTAATATAAGTTGGATAAAAGGAGATCCAAAACTGACTTGAGTATAACTATCTGTTTTGGATCAAAATAGACCCTAAGCTCATTTATTTGTTAAAACTTTTTTGTTCACGGTTATCGGTTTACTGTATCCTCTAGTTAATAAAGTTAGATAGGTAATGCATTTACATTAATTTATGAAAAAATTTGAAACTTTCACAGAATGGACAACCAGTTTTGCTAACCAAGGTTGTTTTGACCATATCAATGCAATGACCGCATTTGACGAGTGGCTAGGTTGGCCAAGTACCGAAGCATTACAAACCTTGCAGCCAGACGAATTAAAAAACTTAAATAATAAAACTATTCAATTTGTGCCTCAGTCTGCAGAGCAAGATTACTCAGCCGTTGCCTACGAAGAATACATATACGAAACGGGCAAAGTACCTACACGAGAGAAGTCATGGCATGATATCTTTGGTGCTTTATCTTGGTGTATGTTTCCACAAACCAAAGCTACTATTAATCAACTTCATTACCACGACATCAAGCAATTTGGTACACAACAACGTAGTAGTTTAAGAAACGCATTAACCTTATTTGATGAATGTGGTGTTGTGTTGGTGACAACCAATCAAACCTTGTTAACCGCGTTAAAACAGCATCAGTGGCAACAAGCTTTTGTAGAATTAAGGCACTTATGGCATCAAGCGTCAGCAGAAGGAGTAGCTGTTTATCAGTTTGGTCACGCCAATTATGAAATGTTAACCAAACCATACGTGGGGTTGACAGGTAAGTGGTTAGTCATTGATGCCAGTGCTGAGATTGCCGGATTACCACTTAATGTTCAGTATAGATTGGTGGATCAAAAACTAGCCAATGCACTTAAAACTGGAACTCTTAACGACAATTCAAATCTGTATCCGTTACCTTTATTAGGCGTGCCCAATTGGTATGACGCGAATGAAGATTTTCGTTTTTACAACAACACAGAATACTTCAGACCTAAACCAAATAAATAGGAAGTGGATATGAAACTATTGTTATCATTAATTTTTACTGCTGTTGTTACAACATTTAATCTTAACGCGGCAGTTGCGTTTGAGTTTAAAACAACCACAGAAGTAACGGGCCTTAATAAACCTTGGGGCATGACCATGTTACCCAATGGTGATGTGATCATTACTGAACGAAATGGGCAACTAAGACGTTGGAATGGAGAGTCGTTATCAAACCCAATTCTAGGTATACCTGAGGTACTCGACGGTGGGCAGGGCGGCATGTTAGATGTAAAAGCCCATCCTGATTTTGCTAATAACCAAATGTTATATTTTACCTATGCCGCAGGGACAAATAGCCAAAATGGGACTCATTTAGCCAGAGCCAAGTTAACAGACAATGTGTTATCTAATGTTGAAGTATTATTCAAACCTTCCTTTTTAAAACGCAGCAGTTATCACTTTGCTGGCAGGATAGAGTTTTTATCTGATGATACTTTAGTGTTTGGTGTGGGTGATGGTTACAGTTATAAAGAACATGCTCAGGACTTAACCAGTCATTTAGGTAAACTTATCCGTTTAAATGACGATGGAACCATTCCAAGTGATAACCCATTTATAAAACAAAAAGATGCTCAACCAGAAATATACACTTACGGTCACCGTAATCCACAAGGCTTAGCTTTTGACATTAAACGGAACATTCTATTTTCCAATGAACATGGACCTAAAGGCGGCGATGAAGTAAACATTATTAAACCTAGCTTAAATTACGGTTGGCCAGAGATCACTTATGGGGTGGATTATTCAGGTGAGATCATTAGCAAATATTGGTCTAAACCAAACATGCAACAGCCTTTAGTGAATTGGACACCTTCTATTGCACCGTCTTCAGTCGTTGTTTATTACGGGAAAGCGTTTCCTGCATTAAACGGTCATTTGTTAAATACCGCATTAAAATTCCAAGAATTACGATTGGTAGAACTGACTAATTCAGTAATTAAAAACGGTGTAAGTGAAGTTCAAATAATGAGCGAAACTACGTATTTAAAAGAATTAAAAGAGCGTTTTCGTGATATTGAGTTGGATAATGAAGGCAATATTTACCTACTGACGGACAGTGGTAAGTTAATAAAATTAGAACCGAAATAGTGGTGAGTCGTAAGTATGGCTGCGCCACAAGCTAGAAGCTTTAAGTAAAAACAATTAAATAAATCCTTTTTACTTTTGTGGAGTTACATCAGCCTCTCGCAACTGGTTTTCCCGAACCTCCAGACACAAAAAAACTTGAAATGAGTATCAACTCAATTCAAGCTTTTGCTTACAGCTTACAGCTTACAGCTTACAGCTTACAGCTTACAGCTTACAGCTTACAGCTTACAGCTTACAGCTTACAGCTTACAGCTTACAGCTTACAGCTTACAGCTTATAGCTTACAGCTTATAGCTTAAAACTTTCACGCTCTCATCGGAATATCGTTATTTAACAGAGTCTGTTTTAACTCTTGAATATTGATAATCTGTTTATGAAAGACGCTGGCTGCTAATGCTCCGTCAACTTTGGCTAGTTTAAATACATCTTCAAAATGAGATATTTCACCAGCACCACCAGAGGCGATTAAAGGTAACTTACAAGCGGCTCTTATTTCTGTGAGCTGTTTGATGTCATAACCACTTCTTACCCCATCTTGATTCATGCAGTTTAATACGATCTCACCGGCGCCAAGTTGTTGTACTTGTTTAACCCAGTCAATCGTTTTCCAACTGGTTTTTTGCGTGCGTGTTTCATCACCAGTAAATTGATAAACTTCGTAATCACCAGTGTCATTATTAAAAAATGAATCTATACCAATAACAATACATTGTTGGCCATAAGTATCATGTAACTCAGTGATTAATGCTGGGTTAGAAAGAGCAGGGGAGTTGATAGATATTTTATCCGCACCCATAGCTAAAATCTCACCCGCTTGTTCTACCGTTTTAATACCACCGGCTACACAAAATGGAATATCAATCACTTGTGCTATCTTAGTAACCCAAGACTTGTCGACAACGCGGTCGTCGCTTGAGGCGGTAATATCATAAAAAACTAACTCGTCAGCACCTTCCTGAGCATAACGCTCAGCTAGCGGGACTATATCACCAATTATTTCATGATTTCTAAATTGCACGCCCTTTACAACTTTACCGTCTCTGACGTCTAAACAAGGAATAATGCGTTTGGCTAACATGAAATTCTCAGTATGAATAAGTAGAATAAAGGCGCAATTTAATTTTCTCAGGCTGTGCTGTCAACTGTTTACGTTAATAACTTATGTATTAATGGAATAGTGGAGCATAAATGTACTACATACGTAATCATTGGATTAGGACTTTACAACCCAGTTAATTCCATTATTTTTGCTACATAATTATTATAAAAGTCAGTTCAGGGGCGCGTTAATGTCTATTCAATTTCGATTTAAAAAGTCGATGTTATTAATCCTTACCAGTTTAAGTTTATCAATCAGTGGATGCAGTTCGGATTCAGTTGAACAAAATTCTGAAGTACAAAACATTGCGGAACCGGTTTCATATTTACAACGTGATGTGACGGACGATGTCTTTTATTTCGTGATGCCTGATAGATTTTATAATGCAGATACCAGCAATGATGAAGGTTCTAAAACGGTTTCTATCTCAGCAGGGGGATTTGATCCGACAAGTACTGGACACTATCACGGTGGCGATATTAAAGGTCTAACGGCTAAGTTAGATTACTTACAAGATATGGGTATTACGGCTATATGGTTAACACCTATTTTACGTAACATTGCGGTTCAAGGTGACTCTTCTGGTTATCATGGATATTGGCCATTGGATTTCACGCAGATAGATCCACATTTAGGTACTAATGATGATTTAGTGGAATTGATTGATTCTGCTCATGAAAAAAACATGAAAGTGTTTTTCGACATTATCACTAATCACACAGCGGATGTGATCAAATTTAAAGAATGCCATGACAAGTTAGAAGTTAAATTCAGCACGTCAAATCAGTTATGTGAATACAAGACATTAGCGCAGGTGAAGTCAGGCGATAAATACACGCCTTATATTCCAGAACACGCAAAAGCGGTTAAATTCCCAGCTTGGTTGAATGATACTAAGTTTTATCACAATCAAGGTGATAGTACATGGCAAGGTGAAAATTCAGTATACGGTGACTTCATGGGATTAGATGATGTTGATACCGACAACCCTGAGGTTGTTCAAGGCATGATTGATATATTTAATAATTTAATCACTGAATTTAAACCTGATGGTTTTAGAATTGATACAGTTAAACACGTTAACATTGAGTTCTGGCAGCAATTTACTCCTGCTATTACCGAACATGCTAAATCCCAAGGTATCCCTAAGTTTTTTGTTTTTGGTGAAGTTTATGATGGTAATCCAGAAGTATTAAGTTACTTCACGACAGTCGGCAAAATGCCGTCGGTACTGGATTTTGCTTTCCAATATAGAACAAAGGATGTGTTTGCTTTTGAAAAAGGCACAAACAACTTAACGGATTTATTTTCTAAAGATGAATTGTATCTAGATGAAGACAGCTCGGCTAACCTGTTGATGAATTTTGTTAGTAATCACGATGTTGGTCGTTTGGGTTATACCTTAGATCAAGCGTTACCTAATGCAACTGACGAAGAAAAGGTGAAACGCGCGGCATTATCAAATGCGTTAATGTATTTTGCTCGCGGTATTCCAGTGGTTTATTACGGTGATGAACAAGGCTTTACCGGAGATGGCGGTGACCGTGGCGCGAGAGAAGATATGATGCCGTCTAAAACCCCATCGTATAACGACAATGTATTACACGGCACCACAAAAACCACAGCGGATGATAATTTTGATAAGACTCACGTTTTGTATCAAAAGTTTGCTGATTTTGCCAAGGTATATCAGCGTTATAACGCTTTACGAAATGGTGAGCAGGCAATCTTATCTTCATCTGATGATGCGGGGATTTTTGCATTTAGCCGCAGCATTAAAGACGAGAAGTTGATAGTGGTATTTAATTCAGCTTTGGAAGCCCGCTCTTACGAAAACGACACACTTCTGTCTTCACAAGTAGTTTATGGAGATGGTGAGTTGGAAAAGAACTCGGTTAAGTTACCAGGCTTGAGTGTTTCTATTTTAAAAGTGAATTAACTAAGTCAAAGTTAAAATCGTTTTATCAAATACAAAGGTGCTTTTAGAGCACCTTTTGTTTATTTGTTATGCACATCAGGTATTACCAGTTGATTTAATTACATAAAATCAAACGGAAACTTTCCTATTTAGCACTTTGTTACGTAAAATAAACAGATTAATCACTTCATGTTTATGAACGGAAATACAATGTCTGAATTAGTACCTAAAAGCCCACTTTATATCCACCATTCTGGGCCAGCGTTAATCGAAACCCCATTATTAAATAAAGGTACCGCATTTACCAAAGTTGAACGAACCAACTTTAACTTAATGGGCTTGTTACCTCCGCGTTATGAAACCATTGAAGAGCAATTAGAGCGTGCTTATATGCAGTACTCTAGCTTCCAAGACCCAATTAATAAGCACATTTACCTACGTAATATTCAAGATAATAATGAAACCTTGTTTTTTAAATTGTTAAATCGTCATATTGAAGAAATGATGCCAATTATCTACACACCTACGGTAGGTGAGGCTTGTGAGCGTTTTTCTGATATTTACCGTAGTAATCGAGGTTTGTTTGTTTCATTTACAGAACGTGATCAAATGGACGATATTTTACGTAATGCAACAAAACGTAATGTAAAAGTGATCGTTGTTACCGATGGCGAACGTATATTAGGTTTAGGTGACCAAGGCATTGGTGGAATGGGCATTCCAATTGGTAAGTTATCTTTGTATACAGCCTGCGGTGGCATAAGCCCAGCGTATACTTTACCGATTACGTTGGACGTAGGAACCAATAATGAAAAACTGTTAAACGATCCTATGTATATGGGAGAGCGACATAGACGTATTAGCCAAGCGGCCTATGATGATTTTGTCGACCAGTTTATTCAAGCCGCTCAAAGGCGTTGGCCTGGCGTTATGATCCAATTTGAAGATTTTGCGCAACCAAATGCAATGCCGATATTAAAACGTTACAGAGATAATGTTTGTTGTTTTAACGATGATATACAAGGTACTGCAGCCGTTACTGTTGGTACTTTATTAGCGGCGTGTCGTAAAAAAGGGCAGAAGCTGTCGGAGCAGAAAGTCGTGTTTGTTGGTTCTGGCTCTGCAGGTTGTGGTATTGCTGAGCAGATCATCATGCAAATGATTGCTGAAGGCTTAAGTGATGAACAAGCAAGAAGCCAAGTATTTATGATGGACCGTTTTGGTTTATTAACCGAAGGCATGTCGGGCTTACGAGAGTTCCAACAAGCACTAGTGCAAAACCAAACGAATATTGGCAACTGGAATATAGAAGGTGAATACGCCAGTTTGTTAGAAGTGATGGTTAATGCAAAACCGGGGATTTTAATTGGGGTGTCTGGTGTACCTGGACTATTCACGGAAGAAGTGATTAAAACCATGCATAAAGGCAATAAAACACCAATTGTGTTTCCTTTAAGTAACCCGATTAAACAGATTGAAGCGCGTCCTGAACAAATAATAGAGTGGACCGACGGTGATGTGATTTGTGCATCAGGTAGCCCGTTTGACCCAATAGAATATAAAGGTAAGTTTTATCATGTTGCGCAGTGTAACAATGCGTATATTTTCCCTGGTATTGGTTTGGGCGTATTGGCAGTTAAATCTAAAATTATCAGCGATGAGATGTTAATGGCAACCAGTGTGACCTTGGCAGAATCTTCACCGGTAGTGAATACTGGCAATGGTAACTTATTGCCAAACTTGAAAGATTTACCAGAGCTGAGTAAAACAATTGCTTTTAATGTAGCCAAAATAGCAATGGAACAAGGGCATGCGTTAACTATTTCTGACGAAGAGCTAAAAGCACGAATTGAAAAGGGCTTTTGGTTACCAGAATATCGACCGTACAAACGGGTAAGTGTTTAGTTTTATATTTAAAGCCGACAAGTTTATCGGAATATGATTAAGTTAGTTTTCACTAAAGGTAGGTTATTAAAGTTATGGAATATGTTCATACTATGGTTAGGGTTAGTGATTTAGAACAGTCACTTAAGTTTTATTGCGAGCATTTAGGATTAAGCGAAGTTCAACGAACCGATAATGAAAAAGGGCGCTTTACCTTAGTTTTTTTAGCCGCGCCAGATCAATTGGAAGAAGCTAAGTTAACCAAAAAACCAACAATTGAGTTAACTTATAATTGGGATAAAGAAGAATATACGGGGGGACGTAATTTTGGTCACCTAGCGTTTAGAGTGGATGATATCTATACTCTTTGCCAACAACTAATGGATGCAGGTGTTGTAATTAATCGACCTCCACGTTGTGGTCATATGGCGTTTGTTAAGTCACCGGATGGCATCTCGATTGAATTAATACAGAAAAATGGCGATTTACCGCCACAAGAACCTTGGCTATCTATGCCTAACACGGGAAGTTGGTAATCCGCTAACTTTCACCTTTAACATATCCACAAGGAGAGTGATTCAATTAATTAAGCCGTTTACAATTTGGAGTCTATATGAACTATCCTTGGGTTAACAAAGCTAATAAATTATTTTATTGGATACTAATTTGCCAATTTTTAGTTGGATTACTCCTTACTTACTTCTCTGAGTCAGGTTATGCCCCTATAGTATTAAGTGCAGTGATCATCTCACTGCCGCTCATTCTAATCGCAACTAGACCATACGCTGTAATAACACGACATACAGTGGCTGCAGCTGTTCAATTGGTAACTGCCGTGCATATTCATCAAATGCAAGGGCTAGCAGAGATACATTTTGAGATCTTCTCATTATTGGCTGCTTTGATTTTTTATCGAGACTGGAAGGTCATTTTAACCAGTGTAGTAGTGGTCGCAGTACATCATATTTTGTTCTTTATTCTACAATCCCAAAGTATGCCAATTTATATTTTTGAAGAGGGGCATGTTTATTTTTATATTCTGATAATTCACGCCTTATTTGCAATAATTGAGGGTGCCATACTGATGTACATTGCTAATGATAGCTATAAAGAAGCAATGACAGGTTTAACAATTACCAATACTGTTCACAACATATTAAAACAAGATAATGTGTTTGATCTTTCTACCGAAATCGGTACAAAAAATAGCTCAGCGGAGTTAGATGATTTTAATCGATTATTGAGTTCGTTTAGATTGTTAATTGAACATGCCAAAACTATCTCACAAGCAACTAGTGAAGCATCGTTTAATGTCTCTACAACCGCAAAAGAAATGTCTGCGTCGACTGACCATGTAGCAGAACAAGTGGATTTAATTGCTACCGCTATCGAACAAATGACGGTAACTAATAATGACGTAGCGCAAAGAACAGTTGATGTGAGTAAAAATGCAGAATTAGCTAAAAATAATACGAATGACGTTAAAGTGATTATTAATCAATCCAGTAACAATATCACTTTGCTGAAAAATGATGTTGTATCTACTGCCACCACAATTGAAAACTTATCCGTTAAGTGTGATCAAATAGCAGAGGTAATGACATCAATTACTTCAATTTCAGATCAAACTAACTTGTTAGCATTAAATGCTGCGATAGAGTCTGCAAGAGCTGGTGAGCATGGGCGAGGTTTTGCTGTAGTAGCAGACGAAGTACGTCAACTTGCGACCAAAACAAGAGAAAATGCGGAAGGTATTCAAGCGGTCGTTCAGTCATTGATTGAAGATGCTAATTTGTCAGTTACACAAATGGCTTCTTGTATCGACAAAGTTGAATTGGCGGTTAGTTCATCTGATGAAATTTCAGATGTCATGGATTCTGTTTTGGATAAGATTGATACAGTTGCTGATAATATTAATTCTGTTGCGGCTTCTGCAGAAGAACAAGCAATCGTTTCAAATGATATTTCACAGTCAACTCAAGGGTTACATTCAACGGCGACTGAGCAAAATGCGGCGATGGAAAAAGTACAATTTGATATCACTCAATTAACCCATCGTATCGATGAGTTAAATGGTGAACTTGAAAAAATTCATCGTATGAATCTAAAACGTAATGCTTTGTATCTGATTGTTTCATTGTGGTTTGTTGGCATATTGGCTAGTTTGGTTTATATGTCAATATCCTCGGTTACTGCATTTGATCCAGACAATCAGTTACTTAGGCAAACCTCTTCACAGGAATATGATTTGGTTTTTGCCCATCAATTGGAAAAAAACTTACTAATATTGATAATACGGTACTGCACTTTGTTGAAGAAGGTTGCCGTTGTAATACCACTGCCGAGGAGCACATTAACTCAGTATATGAACTGGCAAGGCAAAACCACTTTAAAAACAGAACCATTGATATCAACGCAATTACTTTTATACAGCAAGGTGACTATTTACCAATCATTCCATCAACTCCGGCCATTGCTGTGTTTGGTGATGCCGGCAAGTTAATCTACTTTGGTCCATATTCAGCAGGTTACTCTTGCTCTGTTGGCAATGGAATTGTCGAATCTTTTATTTCGAGTCAATCCAACAAGATGCCAGGTGCTGCAATAGTTGCTGATACGTTGGGATGTTATTGTAATAGAACTTAATACTAGGGAAGTGTGTGTAAAGGTAAGTAAGAAGGGAATTAATAGATCCTGAAATCAATGATTTCAGGATCTGTAGGTCACTTGATTAAGCTTGGTAAACCCAAGCTAAAAACGATTTAGAGTCACGTGTGTTCATGAATTTAAATAGTTGTGAACCAGTTTTGTCTGTAATAACAATATTTTGTTTATTTACAGAAATAGATTGTACGGGTGCTGTAACTGAATACTCCGTACCATTATATGTATAAGACATAATAATACTCTCTTAAAAATGCGTATTTCGTATACGCTTGTTTCAGAAAAGCTCTACTATTGTTTAATCGATAATTTTTTACATTTATAACTGACTATTCTGAATCAAATTAATCTTTTTTATTAAAATAAAGGTAATTTGCAATTCAGATACTTAACAACAATTAAGCTTAATATTTTTGAGTGATGACTGACTGTGAAAGGGAAAGGCATAACTAAATTACCAACTGGTAATCTGTTAGATAAACAAGATAAGAATATATAACAGGCGGGACTATATAGAGTAAATCCTAATAAGTAAATGATTTTATTATTTTAATTGCTAATTAATGATTAAACACGTCGTAATTCACCACAAGACCAGCAAAATTCAAAGCTGTTCGCATTAATTTCTCCGCATTCTATACATGACCAATCAATATTATTTTGCTTTACTTCAGACTCAATCTGCTTACAAATGTGATTGGCCTGATCATAACAAGCGTCGTCTAATAGCCATAACTCTGGCCACACATCGGTAAAAGGTAATTCACCAACCGCCCCACTTATATATTCATTTTTACGTATAAATTTAATGTCAGCGACATTTAACCCAAATTCATAAGGGGCTAATTCAATGAGTGACGAACGACTAATTAGTTTTTTCATATTTTGAATGTCTACTTTTTATTCATTTTTAAATCAATTTGCTAAAAGTAACAAGCAGATTAAAACAATTAATGCGAGATGGCCTCTAAGCTCGTATAATGCAGCTAATTATTTTGTTGAGAGTGTAAAATGCAATTATTTGTTAATGACCTAACCGTGATCGATTTTTCTTATTTGTGTCCCAAACGAGGCATGGTAGGTGAAAGTTGGATTGTAGATTTGACATTACATGGTGAGCTAGATGAGCAAAACATGGTGTTGGATTTTGGTAAGGTGAAAAAACAAGTAAAACGCATTATCGATGATACGGTTGATCATAAGCTCGTGGTTCCGTCTGAATACGCTGGCAGTGAAATAAATCATATAGAAAACAGTAACTATATAAGAGTTAACTTTTCTGATGAACATGGCCACTCTATCGCTATTTCTAGCCCTGACGACGCTTTTTGTTTCATTGATGCTGACATAGTATCAATGGACGACGTTATTTTGCATTTAGCTTCAGTAATAAAACCACAATTACCTGACAACGTGAAAAAAGTAGAATTAAGCTTACGAGCGGAAGATATTAATGGCTTTTATTATCACTACACACACGGTCTTAAGAAACACGATGGTAACTGTCAACGTATCGCTCATGGACATCGTTCTAGAATTCAAATTTTTGAAAACGGCATGAAAAGTCCAAAACTAGAAAAAGCATTTTCACTAGAGTGGGCTGATATCTATGTTGCCACTGTAGAAGATGAAGTGACCAATCAGCAATTAGAGTTTATTCAATGTAGTGAGTCACAAGTTGCCTTTAAATATGAATCTTCTCAAGGCAAGTTTGAAATAGCATTGGAAAAAAGTGCGGTATATGTGATGCCAATGGATACTACTGTTGAGTTAATTGCTCAATACGTGGCGGATAAAATGAAAAAACAATACCCTGACAACAGTTATAAAGTCATTGCTTATGAAGGCGTGGCAAAAGGAGCAATTGCTTATGCTGAATAAAATTATCCTGATACTGGTTATATTTTTGTCGATAAACGCTAATGCGCAAAGTAAATATGTAAACCTGTCTGGTGATTTTATTCAAGGTGGAATGGTTATTGGCCAATCTACTATAGCAGTGGAAAGTGCCACTATTGATGGTGTGAAAATTCCAATTCATCAAAACTTAACTTTATTTGCTTTTGGCTTTGACCGAGATGCTAAAGCCGAGTCTGTACTTACGATTAATTATAAAGATGGCTCGCAAGAACAAATTCCCCTTTATATTGAACAGCGTGAATATAAAGTTGATAGGGTAAATGGAGTTGCAAGTAAATACGTATCCCCACCAGAAAGTGTATTACAACGAATTCGTAATGATTCCACAATTGTAAAACAAGCTAGAGCTGGATTGTCTTTTAGAACTGACTTTACTGACACTGCAATTAAACCGGCTCAAGGCCGATTAAGTGGTGTATATGGTAGCCAGCGAGTCTTTAATGGGGTACCAAAACGTCCACACTTTGGTATGGATATCGCCGCTAAAACCGGTACTGATGTAATAGCACCTTGGTCTGGAAAGGTAATGTTAGCAGAGCCTGAATTGTATTATTCCGGTGGCACTCTAATCATAGATCATGGCATGGGCATAACCACAACGTATATACATTTAAGTGCGATACATGTGGAAGTGGGAGATGTGGTTAATCAAGGTCAGTTAATTGCAGCTATTGGCGCGACAGGACGTGTGACTGGGCCTCATTTAGACTGGCGTTTAAATTGGTTTAACCGCAAACTAGATCCTCAATTACTTCTACCTTAATACACCCTGTTTTCTACTCAAACATTTAAGCTTGTTCAGTTTTAGTTACTGAACAAGCTAGCTGTCATAATTATACCAATCCATCTAGATCAGTGCCCACTCAGCGAGAGTTAAAAGCTTAAGAGGCAAGGCATTGATTGAAGTGAATAGTTGTTCTATTGTCAAAATCAATAACGAAGCATATGAAGCTTTTAAACTCGCCCTTGGGAACTCCCCAGCGGCGCGATAATTGCTCAAAATTACCTTGATGTACGACCACAAGGATGTGGGAGGTTGAGCGACGCGGGATGCCAAAGCCGAGAATGACTATACCTTCATAAGTTTCGCTTATTCTACCACCGCTGAATGAGTTCTGAGTGGGTAATTATCTAAATGGACTGGTATTATACTTGTTACTTTAACCACACCTTGGCTTTATCCGCATCTTGTACAACTAAACTGGCAATGAACTTAGGTGAAACTTCAATCTTGAGCATGTTTTGATATAACTTGTCTTTCCTAAAGTAATGAATCGTTGTTGTTTCACCTTCAATGGTACTTAACACTTTTTCAATATTGGTGTTATTAAGCCGGAAATTGCCAATTGCAATTAAGTGATCGTTAACGGCAATACCTGCTTGTTCTGCTGGACTATTCTCTAACACTTGCTTGACGACTAAGTTATTGTTATTAAGTGCCGTTACACAACCCAACCAATTGTTTTCTGAGTCATTAATAATGCCTTGAAGGTGAGTGCCGTTTTGTTGTGATTGATAGGTTAACGCCACACCGACTTTGGCAAAAGCGTCAGTTAAATCGATTTTATTGGTGTTGTATAAAACATCATGTAACAAGTCATGGTTATCTTGGCCAATAAAGGTTTTGAATAATGCTTCAAGTTGTTCTTGGGTCGTACCTATCTGGTTTTTGCCATAGGTATGCCATGCTTGATTCATTAAATCTCTTAGTGATTGTTTCCCTTGGCTGTCGTGTTTAATAATTAAGTCCATTAAACAGGCAATCGCAGTGCCTTTTAAGTAATAACTGACAATTTGATCTGCAGCGCCTTCGTCTTGCTGATAAAACTTAGTCCAAGTATGTAAACTGCTTTCGACAACCGATTGGCGTAATTGGCCTTGGCCTTTTTCTATTCGGGTTAGTGCCTTAGCTAAAATCTCTAAGTACTTCTCCTGTGTTATTGTATTGGTTTCAACCAAACTCAGATCATCAAAATACGAGGTCATGCCTTCGTAAAACCAAAGTTGCTTGGTATAAACTTCTTGTTCTAACTGATACGGAATAAACTCTTTCGGCTTTAAGCGTTTTACATTCCAAGTGTGTAAATATTCATGGCTGCATAAACTTAAAAATGTGGTGTAGTTATCATCAATATCTTGGTCTTTATTTAAAATGTCAAAACGACTACACACTAATGCCGTTGAATTAAGATGTTCCAAGCCACCAAACCCATTATCGGTCACCATAGTTAAAAATAAGTATTTATCGACCCCTTGTGGTAAAGCGTCAAACATGTCGATGTGGTATTGGCATAGAGGTTTTAAATCTTGCGCGGCACGTTGAACATCACCAAAATGTTGGCCTACGGTAACGAGATAATGCGGGGTATCTGCAACTGAGAATTCAGCAACATCTAGCTCGCCAAAAAGAATTGGGTAGTCGGTTAATTCTAAATAATTATTAGCGGAGTAATCACCCCAAGCAAAACAATCATTATGTTCAACCCCAGATAGCCCAGAAGCGGGTTGCCAGTTGGTTATTAATGGATGATTTGGTTTGATGAGCTCAACCAGACACTCTTGATGTTTAAGTTCATCAATACAAAATAAGGCGCTGGCGGGATTAATAAATCCAAATTCTTGATCTAAGTAAGCCTTACGTACGCTCATATCAAAGGCGTAATATAAGTAACTAACGGTAATTTCTTGTTGGTTATGATTGATGGCAAATCGGTTTTTTGAAATAGTTGTCAGGCACAATTCGCCATTCTTATCATGGGCCTTTAATTCTAAGACGTGTTTGGCAAAGTCACGGATCATATAACTACCCGGTATCCAATTAGGTAGTGAGATATGCATCAATTTGTCGGTGTTTGGGGTAAAGGTTATTTGAATTTTGAATTGATGTTTTAGTGGATTTTCAATTGATACTTTATATTTGATCGGTGCCATTCTGCTCAACTTTAATTAGAATTGGATTAAATTTAGATTACACGATAGTTGTATGTGCGTTTATAATGCTTTTCAACTGCAGCATTTAATAAAGAGCACTCATGGAACATTCAGAAAAAGTCTTAGCCCGCATTAACTACGCAACTACTTATACCACAAAAACCGTCTTTCCAGGCAGAACAAATCATCACAATACTTTGTTTGGTGGCGAAGCATTGGCATGGATGGACGAAGTTGCTTTTGTTTGTGCAACTCGTTTTTGTCGTAAGCCTTTGGTAACAATATCGTCTGATCGTGTTGATTTTAAAGAGCCAATTCCAGCCGGTTCGATTGTTGAACTTGTGGCAAGTATCGGTTCTTTGGGTCGTACTAGTTTAGTTGTCGATGTGAATATTTTTGTCGAAGGTATGTATGAAGACGACAAACATAAAGCGATAACGGGATCATTTAAGTTTGTTGCGCTAGACGAAAATAGAAAACCAACTCCGGTTTTAGATGGCGTTGAATTGTAGTTCGTGATATTTAGTAACAGTTAACGACCTATGAAGGTATAAAAATAATCTAGGTTTTCCTAATATCAATAAAAATAAACTGGAATTTGTTATGAAATCTATTACTCAGTGGTTAGAAGAATATGGCGTAAGCCATCAAAACCAAACGAATAAACTCATTCATTATTTGTGTGTCCCTGCAATCTATATGACGGTACTTGGTTTGTTATGGTCAATTCCATTTCCAGTAGCTGATATGCCATTGTGGGTGAATTGGTCTACGGTTTTGGCTATACCTGCATTGTTATTCTACTTTTCGTTGTCTTCTGTTGTAGGCCTTGGTATGACAGTGTTTACCGCGTTAATGGTCGTTTTCTTGCAGTGGTGGCAACTTAATATGGCGGAGTATATGTCGGTATTAATCATGTCAGTGGTTGTGTTTGTTGTCGCTTGGAGCTTGCAATTTGTCGGGCATAATATCGAGGGTAAAAAACCATCGTTTTTAAAAGACGTACAGTTTTTGTTGATCGGCCCAGCATGGATTTTATGTTTTGTTTATAAAAAGTTGAATATTAAGTTTTGATCTTACATTTACTTTGGTATCGACAAAATCGATAGTAAAGCGACAAACGGTGCATCTGCCAAGTCAGGCGGTGATGTGCCGTTTTTTATTACATTTATAATGAAATTAATGATTTGATTTATCCTCGTAGTTAAATAGGTAGTAGTTTGAATTTCCAAAATTTAATAGAAGACAGAAAACGATTTTTTTGGCTATTGCATTTCTCTGGATGGATTGGTTTTGCGTTAGTGCATTACATCGGGTCATTCATGAATGACATGCGTGACATTTATGTGTTTATCATTATTTCTAATGCCTGGTTTGGCGCTTTATTAACATTACCATTACGGTATGTTTATCAGCGAATTTGGGACATGGCCCCTTGGAAACTTATCTTGGCTATCCTTTCCGCTTCCTATGTGGTTGGGTCTATTTGGGTGGTTATGCAAAACTTCACCTATTGGGAGTTTTATAGGTTTGGTTACAGACCTGACGCTTGGTATTGGTATTTCCGAAATTCACTAGGTGGGTTCTATATCGTTCTTTGTTGGAGTGGATTGTACTTTGGTATTAAGTATTATCAGATGTTACAAAAAGAAAAACAAAAAGCGCTAAAAGCGTCGAGTATGGCGAACGAAGCACAATTGAAGATGTTACGTTATCAACTAAACCCACATTTTTTGTTTAACACTTTAAATGCAATCTCGACTTTAATATTATGTGAAGAAAATAAAACCGCTAATGGCATGGTCGCTAAGTTAAGTGACTTTCTACGTTATTCGTTGCATACAGACCCGATAAAAAAAGTACAGCTTAAACAAGAAGTACAAGCATTAACTTTATATTTAGAAATTGAAAAAATTCGCTTTGAAGAAAATTTAAAGGTCATTTGGTCGGTCAGTAAAGAGGCGAACAATGCATTAGTACCCAGTTTGTTATTACAACCTTTGATAGAAAATGCCATTAAATATGGTATTGCGGCCAAAACAGACGGTGGCACTATTAATATTGTGGCTAAAACATTTGGTAATGACTTATTGTTAGAAGTAAGTGATGATGGACCTGGATTAACTGCAACCAATACATCTTCAACTAATAAAGGTGAAGGGGTAGGGATTGCCAATATTAAAGACAGATTACAAACGTTATATGACGATTATTCATTTTCATTGTCAGCCAATGAACCAAATGGTTTAAAAGTTAACATTAGGATCCCTTTAGAGTTTGACTCGGAATAACCCGTATGATTGAAATCAATACCGATAATAAAATCAAAACCATCATAGTTGATGATGAACCTTTAGCCAGAAAGGGACTATTGATCCGATTAGCCGAATTTGCAGATGTTGACGTTATTGCGCAATGTCACAATGGTGTATCGGCCCTTGAGGTAATAAAACAAGAAAAACCAAGATTAGTATTTTTGGATATACAGATGCCAGGTATGACAGGCTTTGATGTGATGAAAAGCTTACATGATGATATGGCAACGGAAGATTGGCCAATTGTGGTTTTTGTTACCGCATATGATCAATACGCGTTAAAAGCATTTGAAGTGCATGCATTAGATTATTTATTAAAACCAGTTAACGACGAACGTTTACAAGACTGCATAACAAAAGTACGTAGTCAGATTAATTCAGATAGCCAAAATGAAAATCAAACTAAACTGGTTAATATGGTGGCACAATTAATTGGTTCAGATAGTGAAACCATATTAAAAAACCTAGCCGATGGTGAGTTTGTGCCTGCTAAAGAATACAGCAGTTATATCGCGGTTAAAGACGTTGGCGAAACAACCAGAATACCAGTAAAAGAAGTCGTATGGGTGGATGCAGCAGGGGATTACATGTGTGTGCATTGTTCAGATGGTGAAACACATATATTACGTAAAACCATGAAGCAGTTAGAGCAAGAATTAGACCCGAGTCGTTTTATTCGGGTTCATCGTTCAGTTATTGTAAATTCTACCGAAGTTTCAAAAGTATTGACGTTAACCAGCGGTGAATACGTCATCCAACTAACCAATAAACACGAAATAAGAGTTAGCCGCAGTTATCGAGATAAAGTGAGAGCTGCTCTGTTGTAACGACAATTCTAACTTACGCTTAGCTGCTTGCTGCTATTCGTATACGTTCTGCCGGTATACGTAGTTGTGTAATTAAATACCCTTTAAAATCTTCTTTATAAGGCTGTAACTCTACAGCCTTTTGCATACATAAAATCCATGCGTCACTTTCAGCATGGCCAATGGGTAAGTGCTTGTGAGCTTGAGGAATGTTTATCGGGCCAAAATGTTCCGAATACAATTTAGGGCCACCTAACCATGCGGATAAAAAGTACGCTAACTTTTGTCTTGATGAAGTAAGATCCGATTTATGCATATCTCTGATCACTTTAGCTTCTGGTAACGAGTCCATAAAATCATAAAAGTCATCGACTAATTTAGTTATCCCTTCTAACTCTCCAGCCGCTTTAAAAGAATTGTCACCCAGTCCGTAAGATTGCATGGTTAAGGTCATATATGACTTCCTAATAGATGGTTTAAGACAAGCTTATTGAATTAATAAGTTTTATCGGTCGTGGTTATTTTATTGGAAAATAGGCAATTAACAAAGCGCTATTAATAACTTATGGAACGGGAGTTTAAGGTTAAAACTCTTGTTTTGCCCCTTTAGTCATCACTTTCATATAGGTGTTCGGCAACAAGTGAAATAGCCAATGAGCAATAGTTGCTACTCGACCTAACAGTAAAGTTGGTTGTTTGTTTTTAATCGCTTTTAAGATTTGTTTAACCGCAACTTCAGGAGGGATAACTTGGCCGTTGGTGTTGTTTTTGGCTGCTCCTGGTGATGACACACCGTTATTTACTTGTACTTTAAGTTCGGGACGAGTGTTAACAAATGAAGGACACACGACAGTAACGTCAACATTTTGATCGCTAATCTCCGCTGACAATGAACGGAAAAAACCTTCCATAGCATGTTTGCTTGCACTGTAAGCTGCTCGGCCATATAAAGGTGCAAAGCCAGCAACACTAGATATAGCAACTATATGACCTTGGCTGTTTATTAAATGAGGCAAACAGGCCTTGGTGATATAAACGCTACCCATAAAATTAACATTCATTATGGTGCTGACTAACTCCAGAGGTGTATCTTCAAATTTACTCATGTGAGTAATGCCAGCGTTATTGATTAAAATATCTAACTTACCAAAGGTTTTAATCCCTAACTGCACAGCTTGTTCAACAGCGTCTTTACTGGTGATATCTGTGGTGATGTATAACACGTCATTGGTGGATTCTAAATGCTCAGTGGTTAAATCAAGTACAATGACTTTTGCACCAGCTCTTTGTAATTCAGACGATAAAGCACTGCCTAATCCACCGGTTCCTCCAGTGATCAAAACTACTTTATTTTTAAAATTTGAATACATAATTTACCTACTGCTAATACTTTAATTAATGACTTTCTAATTGCGAAATAGCGCGGATTGTTTTAAATCGCCAACTCGCCAATAACAGCGAAAATATGATTAAACCGCCAAACAATAATAGGGCAGTTTGGTAACTAAATAATCCGGCAAATATACCAGCTCCTAATCCACTCATGGCTGGTATAAACTGGCCAATGATAGTGTAAACACTCATTATTCGACCGCGATATTGTGTTGGTGAAAAATACTGTAAACCTGCCACTATCAAACTAATGGCAATCCCACCGCAAACACTGGCAATGATAAGTAAAGTAACCGAGGTGGAAAGTTGCTCTATGACTCCAAGGGAAGCGATACCAGCTCCCGCCAATGCAATGCTAATTATGCATAGCCAGCCAAAGTGAACTTTTTTCTTAATCGCCATCGTTAACAAGCCGCCAATGATTAATGAAAATGCCACTAAGCTCAAATAGTTACCTTGTCCAGTTTGTGATAACTGCAGTGTTTGTTCCGCAACCGTAGGTAACAATACTTGCATAGGTCCCATCAACAAATAGGCGATAGCAGCTAACGACAATAACTGTTTAACTTCAGGTGAGCCTTTTATAAATTTTAAACTCTCGACAATCTCAGCTAAGGTTTTATCTGCTGGTTTAGACTTAAACTTGATTTTTAATGGTAAAAGTAACAGCGAAGAGACGAACAATAGGCCAACCGTAGTGAACATGACTCCTTGCCAGCCAAAATCAACATTGACTAATTTAAGTAACATAGGTGCTAGACCAAAACCTGTCATTACCATTAAATTTAGGCCAATTGAACCTAACATTAGCTTTTCTGGTTTGACATAAAATACTACAGCTGCAAAACGAGCCGGAGCAACAAATGACCAGCCTATACCAGAGAAAAATGCAGCGCTTAATAACAAAATAAGTTGAGTGTCAGTACTTTGGTCAAAGGCTAAATACAGCAAAAATAAACTTACAAAGTAACTATTTTGAGCCACTAAAATTACATTGCGTGGTGAATAGCGATCACAATAAACCCCTGCAAACCAACCCAAAATAACCGGTGGCGCAAAACATAAAGCATAACCAATCCCAGCAATAGAATGAGAGTCAAACCATTCTAGTGATAGAAAGATAATACTGTAGTTGACCATATGTCCTGCCAAAAAGGCCATCAGGCAGGACAATAAAAACAGGGGGAATTTCATTAGTTAGCGTCTGCTTGTTTTTTAACATCAGAATCGTAGCTTTTATCAAGCTCATAACTATTTTCAAGATCATAGCTGGGACGTAAACGGATCAGGGTTGGTTGTGCATCTTCGATGTGCCAGCTTGGAAAACTAGAATTAGTGGTATACACATCACCGTTTGGTGCAATTTCAACATCACGGGTAAAAGTTACACGTTTTGGCATAGGGAAATGTTGCCATTCTTGTTTATCAATATTAAAGCTGTACAAGGCATCGGAAGTATTACCGTTTACCCAAACGATATCGCGCTTAGTATCAACGTTAAGTGAATAGGGTGTTTCGCTACCTAACGGATATACTGGCAGTGGGTAGTTAGTGTAAGTTTCCGTAATAGGATCAAACTTAACTATCATCGACTCAGGAAATGCGGCAATCCATAAATTGCCTTTAGAGTCGGTACGTAAACGACGAGGCCCTTTAAATGGTGTATCGTAAACCGTGACTTGTTTGGTTTTAGCATCAATTTTACCAATAGAGTCGGCCAATAAACGGGCAAACCATATATCACCATTTGGTGTGATGTCGATACCATAAGGCATAGGTAACCCAGATGATTGTTCGTCTATGCTTACCCAGTTGGCAAGTGGTAACCCCCAGTCCATTAATTTTAAGATCACGCCCATTAACGAAACGGTCACCCCTTCTTGGAAGTTTCTAGCCGGTAAGTCAAACAATTCAAACTCTTTATTAGTGCGGTCGAACATGGCAATTTGATTGGATAGTGCCATGGTGAACCAAACTCTATCTTGTTGATCAACTCTTACGGTATGAGGGTAATAACCATTATCCATGTGATGGTTAGTGAACTCTTTAGTTCTAGGGTTAAATTCTACTAAACGTTGTTGATAAGAGGTTGTGATAAAGATGTTGCCATCTTTAGGGGACTCTGCAAAAGAATGGATGCCGGCAAAGGTTTCATGTTTTGGAAAAGTAGCCAAACGGGCACTCATTAAGCCACCATGTTTGTCATACGTTTCACGTTTTAGACGGTAAACAATGAACTCACCAGTTTTGGGGTTTAGTTCGTATAACCTGTCTTGTAAGTTGTCACCTATGTAAATTAAGCCATTTGAGTGATACAGCAAGTCATGCATTTGTGAGAACGAATCACCAATAGGCCAAGAGGTGATCTCTGCGTCTTGTAATATTGGAGACCAGTTTGTGCCTTTTGGAATTAATTCAGGGTTTTCATATAATTGTTTGTAACCATTGGCTAATAATCCGGGTAATACTTCTTGTGCATCATCATGAATTCGAGCGCCATAACCTATCATTCGATTCATCACTTCTTGCCAGTTTTCTTCTGGGCGAGGGCGACGGAAAAAATATGAACCTTGTTGATGACAAAAGCCACATTGTAAAATGTAGTGCTGCTTTAAGTCTGGATCATTACCCATGTCTAAAGCCGCTAACCAAGTATTGGCTGGACGAGACTCTGCACGTTTTAATACATCCGTTATCGGTTTCATGACAAAGCTGGCATCTTGATCCCCCATCATTTCTGAGGTCACATCTTCCATATCTGGCGCTCTTAAACGAATACGCACATTTTTATCTGCATACTGACTAAACTCAACCTGACCAAGTTCATTGGTGAATAAAGTATTTACTGCACTTACACGGTTTAACTTACCATGCGGCGGGTAACCATGATCTGACTTATCTAGATTGTAATCATCAACGGCGGTTTGCCTTACCATCACATTTGAAAGCGGCTTACCGTCTTTATCCGTTACTGTAATTGTTGCTGCTTGAGCAAAAGACACACTAAATAAGGAGTTTATCAATACAGTGATGACCGCAATAAAATATAAGATTGGATTGTTTTTCATTTATTATTGCTCCACGTCTGTTGATGAAAGTTGTAAATAAGCATCAAGGGCTTGTTCAGATGTATACCTTGGCTGATGATTAAATTGTTGTTTAATTTTTGAGTTGTCTAATACCGGACGATATTTAATAAATTTCACTTGTTCAGGTCCGTATTGAATAATACCTAATGGCTTTAAAATACTAAGTGCTGCTTGGATCAACAATGGTGGCAGCGGCAAATAAGATTTGTTTAGTCTTTTGGCAATTTGTCTCATTGATAAAGCACCATCTCCAGCGACATTAAATTGTCCGGTAATATCTGTTGTTACCGCTTCAACTAAATAATCAACAACATCCAAAGACCAAATAAAGTTAAATGGGCCTGGGTAACCAATTAGTCCAGTGATAATGCGTTGTTCAAATAGGTTCACTACAGGACCTTCAAAGTTAGGTCCGATAATAGCCCCGGGTCTTAATATCACTTGCTTCATATCAGGGTAAGTATCAACCGCATTTGCCATTATTTGCTCTACTTGTGCTTTATGATCAGAATAAAAATAGTCCATGTTGCCTTTTGTTGGGCGGTCTTCGGTGATGAGACTGTTAATGTTTTCTGGATGATAACCATAGGCTGCACCACTGGTAGTGATTACAAACTTTTCTACACCAATTTGAGCACATAAATTGGTTAAGTTTTCTGTGGCTTGCACATCAATTTTATAAGCAAGTTCACGAGTTAAGGTTTTTGATATTTGTAATACCGAGGCCAAATGGATAACACCTTGCGGGCGCACCTGTTCTACCCAATGAAGAAACTCATCGCTAGTAATGTCGAGTTGTTGATAAATTAAACCAGCATGTTGAGGAAATGGGTTAGGTTTTATATCCGTCGCGAAGACTTGATATGATTGTTGTAACAAGGTTTCGACTAATTGTTTACCAATACAACCAGCTGCACCTGTGATAATTACTTTCATTGAATTTACCTATTCTACTTTGCGTTTGGTTGGGTTGGAATTGCGCTGGTGGCAGAGAAATAACGTCTGAATGTAAGCGCAATCAATAAACCAGAAACAATATGCCAAGTGCCCCAAAATGCGCTGATAAGTGCCATGCCCGCTTCCCCATTAAATTGCGTAAATACAATCGCAATAGCTAGTGAAGAGTTTTGCATGCCCACTTCGATGGTGGTGGCCTTGATATCTCTTTGCTGTAACCCGGCAAACTTGCCACTTAAAAAACCTAATACATAAGCCAAAGCATTGTGTAATAACACGATGGTGAATATCAGATAAAAGTGCGATAAAAAGGCTTCTTGATTTCGGGTGATAGCAATACTGATAAAAGCAATAAGTGCTAAAAGACTCGTGACGTTGAATACTCGATGGATCTTTTTCGCAATATTGGGCCATTTGGTACTTATTAATAAACCTATGGCTAACGGTAGGGCTAAAACAAATAACAAATTAATGAATAATGCAGTGGAATCCACATTGATGGTTTGTAACATTAGCGCTGTATTTGGGTTTAATTGAGACCAAAATATAAAGTTAATTGGTAAAAAAACGACGGCCAATGCACTAGAAGCTGCAGTCATTGATATTGATAATGCGGTATTGCCCCCTGATAAATGGGTGACAAAATTAGAAATGGCACCACCAGGACACGCTGAAACTAAAATCATGCCTAGCTCAATACCCGCAGGTAAATCGAGTATTAAAGTTAATGCCGTGGTAAGAGCTGGTAAAAACAAAAATTGGGCGGTTAATCCAGCAATAATGGCTTTAGGCATTTTAGCGACGGCTTTGAAATCATGCCATTTAATGTCTAACGCAACACCTAATATCATACTTGCTAAAACAAGGTTTAATAACCATTGGGAGTTAGCGTCGTAATATACTTGTCCTACTTCCATATGTTTGTCTCTTTTAAAATATTGATTACATCATAACCAACCAACTTTTTGAATCAATGACTCAGTCTGACATGATTTTGGCGCATAAAGTCAATTTTTGTTAATGGCTTTTCGATAACGAGCCGGAGAGGTCTGTTGCCATCGTTTAAAAGCCCGATTAAAGGCGCTTAATTCAGAAAACCCTAATAACTCAGCTATATCATTTAAGGAGCGCTGACTGTGGGTTAAATAATTAATCGCTATGTCTTTTTTTACCTGGTCGACTAATTCTGAAAAACTGGTGTTAAGTTCATTTAATCTGCGTTGGAGGGTTCGTTCACTGACATTCAAATAGAGCGATAAACTCTGCAGACTTGGTTTTTTATAAGGCAGTTGCGTTGCAATAAAGTCCGTAGTTACTTCGATGGGATTTTGAATCGAATGCTCTGATAATAATGAATCTGCGTATTTGGTGAGGGTTTTATTTAACTCTACATTTGCCCCTGAACTGGCTGATTTCAATAGCTTAGAGCTTATCACTAAGCCAGTGAAGTCATGATTAAATGTAACAGGACAATCAAAGTACTGTTGATACTCAAGCGGGGTAGTTAAACATGAATGGCTAAAATAAACATGAAACGGTGAGGTTGTGGAACGGGTCAAGCGTCTGGCAAATTCAATCCAACTCGTGATTAATTCTTCCGCTAGTTGTTCACTATTTTCAATCGCTGGTAACCACTTTAACGTGACAGTATTATTTTCAATAGTAAAGCTGGGAGTGCCTAAACTGCCTGCAATGGATTGATATCGTCGCTGATTTGCTAATGCGACTTCAAGGGTCGGTGAGGTAAAAATAATCTGGCCTAACACACCCCATCTATCGGTATGAATATGTTGACCATACCGAAACCCCAAATTGTTCACGTGAAGGCAGGACTTTGCGTGATCGTATAAGGCTTGGTAGTGTTTGATATCTACTAATTTTTGCTGATTAAGTTGCTGCTCTGTTAAGTTAATTAACTCAAAACATTGTGTTCGTTCAATGCCTAAAATATGTAAATAATTAATAAAGCTATACACGGCATTACTGGATATATTAACCATACAAACCTAATAAAGTAGATATTCATCCCCCATTAAAGTGTTAATGTCGTATAAGGTCAAATTGTTTTTTGGTATAAAAGCTCTAATTGTATCGGACGTTTAATTTAGTTTGTTGGTGTAAATATTAAGTAAGTAAGGATCGACTTGTTTGGTTCCTAAGCCAGTTTTTTCTAGCTCGGTTAAGGTTAACTGCCCATTTACCTGCCCAGACATGACATTGTTATATCCTGAAATAAGACTTTCTACCGCAAAAGCACCTAATTTTGTGGCTAAAGTTCGATCCGCACAGCTGGCCAAACCGCCACGTTGCATATGGCCTAAAACACTTGCTCGGCACTCTATTCCTATTTGTTTAGTTAACAATTCAGCCAACGCTAAAGCGCCATCAGGGTAGGTGTTTTCGGCTGCGACTATAATATAACTGGCATGCCCGTTATCTATTAAGTAACTATTAATATGCTGTGCAATGTTTTGGACAATTAAGTGTGGGTCGATAGCCATTTCAGGGCAAATGATTTGCTCTGCTTCTGCGGCTATACCTACATTAAGTGCTAATTGCCCACTGTGTCGCCCCATCACTTCAATAATAAAAATCCGCTCAAATGCATCGGCGGTATCTCTAATTTTATCAATAGCATCCAATGCGGTATTGGACGCAGTATCAAAGCCAATCGTGTAGTCACTACCATCAATATCATTATCTATGGTGCCTGGCACTCCTATTATAGGGATATCGGTGATTTGACTGAGTAAATGAGCACCTTGAAAACTGCCATCACCGCCAATCACAATTAACCCGTCAATTGAATTGTTGATCAAGGTTTCAATGACTTGGTTTCGAAACTTTTGTTCCAACATTCTAGGACAACGCGCACTTTTTAAAATGGTCCCACCCAGGTGGGAGATATGTTTAACGTTAGTTAGGGTGAGGTCATGATGGATATCGTCGATTAAACCATTGTATCCACGCTCAAAACCAATACATTGAATATTATGAAATCTGGCAGTGGTCACAATCGAGTGTATTGCCGCATTCATTCCGGGGGCATCTCCACCAGAGGTAATAATTCCAATTGTTTTCATAACAAACATATCCAAGGTGTTTTTAAATTTGTCACTATTATGATCTAAAAGTAGGCTAAAAGGGTATTGATCTATAACAATAAAATATTAGCTTTATGTTAGGGTTTGTTTATCGTTAACTGAAAGATGATCAAAACTTGGATAAGTGCTACAAGATGGAACGAACGTAAATGCCCACAAGCTTGGAAAAATCTCTAATCATCATCATGTTTACGCTTTTTCTAACAGGCTGCAGTGCGAAGCTTGTATATAATTATGCTGACTGGTTAATCTTTTGGAAAATTGGTGACTATGTTGAGTTGAACTCAGAACAAAAAAAGGTATTAGAAAATAAAGTAGAAGAATTACAGAATTGGCACAGGACAGAAGAATTGCCATATTATTCTGCTTTACTAAAACAATTACGGAATATTGTTGAGAACAGAGACGAAAAAGAGTTGGCTGCCTTATTCTTACAAGGCCCTATGATATGGCAACGTTCGATTACCAAATTATCTCCTGAAATCATTGAATTTTTGACTTTGTTGTCAACATCACAAAAACAAGAAATCATAACTAACATTGGCTCCATCCAACAAGAAACCAATGAAAAGTGGTTAAAAGAGATCGAAGATGGTAATCAACAACGAATTGAAGATGCAGAACAAAGAATTGAGGACTATCTTGGTAAACTAACAAAGAAACAGAAAGAGACGTTAGTCATATATGAACAGCAACGCCCAAATATCATCCCTTTGAGGATTGAAGGGAGGAAACGTTGGTTAACCTTGTTTTCTAAAGCTATCTTACAAGGTCCTGAGATTGATAAAACATTGGTGGAAAAACTACTCACCGATTTGTCGAGTCATCGTAGTATAAAACAACAAGCTTTAACTGAGCAGATTACCCAATTAAATTTGTCCAAATTTAGATATCTACTAAAATCTATGACGGATAAACAACAAACAAAATTGTTAAAAAAAATAGATGAAATTACTAAAGATATAGATCAGCTATCGAAACAAATTTAAATACGTATGCAACATTCGTCTACTATTTAAAGTTAAATATTTGGTGTCAATGTTGCTTAATAAAAATCAAATAGACAGGCCGTTCATGTGGTATTTATCAATATAGACGTTTTTTTATCCATTTAGACTAGTCTATTGCCATTAATTCGGTTGCTAACCTTTAATTTTGGGGCGGATCAGAGTAAGTTACGGCGTTACGTTTAGAAATGACCAATTAATTAAAGGTGTATCTTGGCCAAAATAGAGTTATATCGTGAAATAAATATGCAAGTGAACGCACTTTGTGAGGGGGAACCAAACCTTATCGCAAACTTAGCAAACATAAGTGCAATATTATTCGATAGATTAGCAAACATAAACTGGGCAGGCTTTTATTTAATGCAAGACCCAATACATGGTAGTGTTCAAGAACTTGTATTAGGTCCATTTCAAGGTAAAGCTGCATGCATACGGATACCTGTGGGTAGAGGCGTTTGCGGAACTGCAGTTGCAACTAAAACATCTCAATTAATTGAAGATGTTCATGCATTTGACGGACATATTGCTTGTGATGCCGCAAGTAACTCTGAAATTGTGGTACCTATCATTATAAATGACGAGGTTGTTGCGGTTTTAGATATAGATAGTCCGAGTATAGGTCGATTTGATCAAGATGATTTAAATGGAATTGAAACTATAGTTAGTTTTATTGAAACTATTTGGCCGAAGAAATAACAACAAATGAAAGATTTTATAAATATCCATGATTACATTATTAGTTCGGAACTAGTAGGTGATTGGGATGGTAAAGAAGAAGAGGTGACTGATCGGATCAATACAATGATCCATCAGGCCTATGATATGTTCCCGGAAGACATCACAACCGAAACCGCGGAACAATTATTTGATGAATTATGGGCGGCAGTAGCAGGGCAAGAATTTGTTATTGAAGCAGAATATGATGAACTGGAAAGCTGGTTAGATACCTTTGTTCGCCAGAAGCTAGATGAAATAGAGTACGATTGATGCAAAATCAAGAAAAAACAGATTTAAATAAAGTAATTGAATTTTTAACCGTTAAGTTTCCAAAGAGCTTTAGCTTAAAAGGCGACGCTAAACCACTTAAAGTCGGCATATTTAATGATATAGCTGAGCAAATTGGTGAAGAAGATCCAGTTTCAAAAACCCAAATTAGACATGCATTACGTCGTTATACTAATAGCTGGCGCTATCTTGAGGCTGTTGTTAAAGGCGGCCAGCGAGTTGATTTGGAAGGGGATGATGTTGAAGCGTTAACAGAAGAACACGTTCAGCATGCACAGGAGCAATTAGCTCAAAGCAAAGCTAAATTCCAAGAAAAGAAAAAAGCAAATGCGGGTAAGGACAAGAAACCTTACAAAAAACCGGCTAAAAATGTTGCTAATCCACCGAAAAGAAAACCAAAATCGGAAAGCCAAGGAACTAAACCTACTGCTGAGCCTCAAAAAGAACTTGTAGCCAATGATGACTTTACCGAAGGTAAACAGGTTCAAGTTAAGTTAGGCGCTTCACCAGTTGCTGCGACAATTGTAGAAACATCAAAAAATGATGTGTCAGTTCAATTGGCTTCAGGTATGGTGATGAAAGTAAATAAGGAAAATATCTTCCAAGCATAGGAGTTCATATGCAGATAGTTAAGCGTGTTTTTACATTACCCTTATTAGTATCGTTATGTGCGTCATTTACCATAAACGCATCTATTGAAAATGAGACATTTGATACACCCAAATTAAGCCAAGAAGCTCAACATGAAACAGCTTCTAAAAGAATGACCTCTTGGTTTTTAAGGTATCATTATAAAAAAACACAGCTAGATGACGAACTGTCTGCCAAAGTGTATAAAAAGTTTATTGAAAACTTGGATTACAACAAAAGTATCTTCCTACAAAAAGACTTAGATAATTTTGCTCAATATCAATATAAATTTGATGACGCAATTAAAGCCGGTAAATTACAATTTGCTTTCGAGATCTATGAAGAGTCTATCAAAAGACGTATTGAACGTTATGATTATTCTATAAAAGTACTCGACAGCAAGTTGGATTTTGAAAAAGACGATGTGTTTTATTATGACCGTGAAGATGCCGCATGGCCTCAAACGGTTGCTGAGCAAGATGAATTTTGGCGTCAAAAAACCAAGTATGACGCATTAAATTTAAAACTAGCTGGCAAAGAAATTCCGCAAATAAAAGAAACGTTAACTAAGCGATATACCAACGCCAAACGACGTTTATCACAAACACAAAGTGAAGATGCATTCCAATTAGTTATGAATGCATTTGCTACAAGCATTGAAGCACATACTTCCTATTTATCACCACGTCGCTCTGACCGATTTAATATCGATATGAACCTTGAGTTAGAAGGCATTGGCGCTGTATTACAACCGGTTGATGAATACACAGTCATACGCAGTTTGGTCCCAGGTGGTCCAGCTGATAAAACTGAAAAATTAAAACCAGAAGACAAAATCATTGGTGTTGCTCAAGGCAAAGACGATTATGTTGATATAGTCGGCTGGCGTTTAGATGAAGTTGTTGAGTTAATAAAAGGTAAAAAAGGCACAGAAGTTAGACTGCAAATAGTCCGTGGTGAAAATACCGGTGTTAACTCTAAAGAAGTGGCGATAATCAGAGATAAAGTTTACTTAGAAGATAAGTCAGTTGACTCGCATGTATTTGAACCGGTTACGAGTTCTATAGATAGTAAAATTGGCGTGATAACCGTTCCAAGCTTCTACAATAATGTGTCTGGCGATGTTAAAACTGAAATTAAAAAGTTAAAAGATCAAAACGTAAGCGGTATTGTTGTCGATTTGCGTGGTAATGGTGGAGGTTCATTAATTGAAGCTTCATTAGTGACCGGTTTATTTATCGATAAAGGTCCGGTTGTTCAAATACGTAATAGCGTTGGCAATATTGACGTAAGAGGGGATTACGATGGTGTTACTTATTACGGTGGTCCGTTAACCGTATTAGTAGACAGATATAGTGCTTCCGCTTCTGAGATCTTTGCTGCTGCATTACAAGATTATGGTAGAGCGTTAATTGTTGGTGAGCAAACGTTTGGTAAAGGCACGGTTCAGCAGTTTAAACCGTTAGAGAAAATGTATGACCGTTTTGATAAAAAACTGGGGTCGGTGAAATATACCATAGCTAAGTTTTATCGTATCAATGGTGGTAGCACGCAGCATAAAGGTGTAGTGCCGGATATTCTATTTCCGTCGGCGATAGACTCACCTGAATGGGGCGAAAGTCAAATGGATAATGCTTTACCTTGGGACAATATCCGTTCTGTGCAATACTCACCAACGCCTTCAATTAGATCACAAGTGAATGCACTAACAGAGCGTCATAACCTTAGAATTAAATCTGAGCCTGAATTCTTATATTTGAAAAACGATATCGAAGAATACAAAGAAGAAAAAGAACGTAACTTTATCTCACTTAATGAAAAAGTACGTTTGGCTGAAAAAGAAAAGAATAAGGCTAAAAACTTAGCTCGACTCAATGAACGTTTAACCCGTTTAGGTTTAGAAAAAGTAGAATCGCTAGATGAAGATACACCTAAAGAGTTAGATAAGTTAGATCCATTCTTAGAAGAAGCGGCTCAAATTATTGCAGACTTAATCTCTGTAGGACAATTTGCAAAAGTTGTAAAATAAACAAAATAGTTAATTAAAGAGCAGCCCCAGAGGCTGCTTTTTTGGTATTAAAATAAAAAAGTGTAACAGGCGATGAGATGAAACAAGCCTTAATATTTACAAACAAGGCACATTCAATCGACGTTAGTTTTACACACTGTTTGACCACATTAAAATCTGTGGTATTGGTATACATAAATTAGTAAATGATGAGCCCTTCATCATGTTATTAATATAATTATTATGTCTAGAAGGACTTAAGTTTTGAAATCAGTTAAATCACCAAGTTTTATTGATGCACTTATTCCGGTGCTATTTTTGGTTATCTTATTAGCGGTATCGGTTGCTATATACGGTAGTGATAGTTCGTTTGGTCCCAATCAAATAATTTTAATCCTAGCGGCTGGTGTTGCCAGTATCATAGGTTTAAAAAATGGCCTCACTTGGAAGGCAATTGAAGACGCCATGATCCATGGTATTTCAGTGTCCATGGGAGCAATTTTCATCTTGTTAGCGGTTGGTTCTTTGATTGGTACTTGGTTATTGTCAGGTACGGTTCCAACATTAATCTATTTTGGTTTACAAATATTAAGCCCCGATTGGTTTTATGTTGCAGCTTGTTTATTAAGTGCAATCGTGGCAATGAGTATTGGCAGCTCTTGGACTACAGCGGCCACTATTGGTGTTGCGCTAATGGGGATTGCAAATGGTATAGGCGCTGAGCCTGCAATTGCTGCTGGTGCGGTAATATCTGGTGCGTACTTTGGTGATAAGATAAGTCCTTTATCTGAAACTACAAATTTAGCCCCAGCAGTAGCTGGTAGTGATTTGTTTAGCCATATTCGTCACATGTTATGGACAACGGTTCCGTCGTTTGTGATTGCCTTAATTTTATTTACCATTCTAGGTTTTACCGAAGATCGTGTGGCTGCTAATGTATCAGTTGATAGTGTGCAAGATATCATCTTAGCTAATTATAACGTATCCATGTTTAATCTAATTCCATTAGTCCTACTTGTTATCATGGCTCTTAAGAAGCTGCCAGCGTTTCCTTCTATTTTCATCGGTGCATTAATTGGTGCCGTATGGGGATTTATATTCCAACAAGAGCTATTGGCGAATATTGCTAATAGTACTTTGCTGATTGACCATATATCTATTATCTGGACGGCGATGTTTGATGGTTTCTCCATAACCACGGGTGATGATGTTATGGACAAGTTGTTAAGCGGTGGTGGTATGTCTAGCATGCTGAACACTACTTGGTTGATTATGACGGCATTGATGTTTGGTGCGGTAATGGAAAAAGTAGGTTTGTTGGCTGTATTTGTACAAGGAATTTTAAAAGCCGCTAAATCAACAGGCTCATTAATAACCTCAACCATATTTACTGCGTTTGGCACTAATTTAATTACGGCCGATCAATATATGTCGATTGTTATGCCTGGTCGTATGTACAAAGAAGAATATGAACGCCGTGGGTTAGATAACGTTAATTTATCTAGAGCATTAGAAGATGGTGGAACAATTACCAGTGCATTAATTCCATGGAATACGTGTGGCGCATACATGGCTGGTGTTTTATTGGTTAGTCCATTGGATTATTGGCAGTTTGCGTTCTTTAATTTAATAAACCCTGTTTTGGCAATCGCATTTGCGTATATGGGTTTTAAAGTTTTAAAAAATAAATCTGAAATTATAAGATAAGCAGTGCCAACGGCTTATCTTATAAGTAAACTTGGTCCGTTTAATTGATTTTCTCATTAAACGTTTTTACCGTTCAAATTCCTGCAAGTGACCTCTATGACTACTGAAGCAAAATACTTAAAAGATTATCAACGTCCAGATTTCTTAATTCCAGAAACAGAATTGTTTTTTAATTTAGATGATGAAAAGACCTTAGTACGCAGTAAATTAAACGTGGAGCGAAATGGCTCTCATAATCGACCACTTGTATTAGATTGCCAGGTGAAACAAGTATTAAGTGTCGCCATAGATGGGGTTATGGTTGAATTTAAGGTTGGACAAGAGCAACTGTTTGTTGATGTTCAACAGCAAGTATTTGAATTAGAAATTGAAGTCATTGTTGATCCTATTAACAACACGGCATTAGAAGGTTTGTATAAATCGGCTGGTGTATTTTGTACACAATGTGAAGCTGAAAGCTTTAGGCGTATTACCCCTTATTTGGATAGACCTGATGTATTGTCAGTATTTACGGTTACTATTTTTGCTGATGCTGAGTTATATCCGCACATGTTATCAAACGGTAACCTCGTTGACTCAGGTGTAGTGTCTGAAGATGATGAAACTAACCAACAAATCAGTTGGGTGAAATGGCATGACCCACACCCGAAACCCAGTTATTTATTTGCCTTAGTCGCTGGCGACTTCGATTTATTAACGGATGAATTTGTTACTCATTCAGGCCGCAAAGTAGACTTAGAATTATTTGTAGATAAAGGCAATTTACACTTAGGCCATCATGCAATGGCATCTCTGATCAAGTCGATGGCATGGGATGAACAAAGATACGGACTGGAATACGATTTAGACAAATACATGGTTGTAGCTGTCGATTTCTTTAATATGGGCGCGATGGAAAATAAAGGACTGAATGTATTTAACAGTAAATATGTGTTGGCCGATTTAAATACAGCAACAGACCCTGATTATCATGGGATAGAAGCGGTTATAGGGCATGAGTATTTTCATAACTGGACAGGTAATAGAGTAACCTGTCGTGATTGGTTTCAATTAAGTCTTAAAGAGGGACTAACGGTTTTTCGTGACCAACAATTTAGTGCCGACATGGGCAGTGAAGTATTAGAACGAATAAGCCATGCGAACATCATTAGAACCATGCAGTTTGCTGAAGATGCAGGTCCAATGGCACATCCAATAAGGCCAGAAAAGGTTATAGAGATGAATAACTTTTATACAGTGACAGTCTATGACAAAGGCGCTGAAGTTATTCGCATGATGCACAGTCTATTGGGTGAGTCTGGTTTTAGGGCTGGCATGGATTTGTATTTTAAACGTCATGATGGCACAGCCGTCACTTGTGATGATTTTGTTTCTGCGATGGCAGATGCAAACAACAAAGATTTAACTCAATTTCAAAATTGGTACTCACAGGCTGGAACCCCAAGTGTCGTTGTTACAGAGCGTAAGACAGACAAAGGTATTGAATTAACATTATCGCAATCATTACCAACACGACCACCTGAAGAGCAACACAAGCCGTTAGTGATCCCGGTGAAATATGAATTGATAGCGAATGAAGGTGGGCAAAGCTTAGAGCGTGGTACGATTATTTTTAATCAGAGAAAGCAAACGTTTACATTTGATTGTTCGGTCCCTGCAACATTGGTTTTATTTGAGAATTTTTCAGCACCAGTTAAAGTTCAAAGAAAGCTGAATCAAGCACAGCTTATTCATATAGTAAAATATGCAACTGATGAGTTCTGCCGTTGGGATTCGATGCAATCCTTATGGTTGCAACAAATCAATGGGAAAAGTGACGATTCACAAGGTTTAATTGATGTCATTGAATACCTAATCAACAATGACGATATCGCACCGTCAATTAAAGCTGAGTTGTTAACACTACCAAATTACACCAGTATTGCTGAAACGTTTGATGTCATCGACCCTGCACATATATTGACGGTTAAAACGGCAATTACACAGGAAGTTATCGCTTCTTTATTCCCAGCTTTTATCCGTTTGTTATCTGGGCTTAAGAATATTGAAGATGGGTATGTACAAAGTCATGTTGCCCAACGTCGTTTAAAACACGTGTTATTAACCTATTTATCGTATAGCGACCATGCTGAAGTGGAAGATATTATCCGCCAGGTATACTTAAATTCAACAAATATGACTGAAAAAGTATCAGCGCTAGAAGCTGCTAGAGTCTATTCTTCAGACTTATTAGAGCAACTATTAGCAAAAATGGACGCAGAATTTAAAGGTAACGTTTTAGTGTTTGATAAAATGACATCAGCTATTGCTCGATTACCAGTAAATGATGTTTATCAGAAAATGCAATTATGGTCAGAACACGCGTTATTTTCTGATAAGAACCCAAATCGTATTCGTTCCTTGTATGGGGCTTTTGTTATGCAAAACCCAGAGCAATTTCATGATGACAGCGGGAAAGGGTATCAATTCCTGACTCAACTATTGAAAAAGTTGGATAAATTAAATCCTCAATTAGCATCAAGAATGATATCGCCATTATTAAGTTGGAAACGTTACGAGCCAACAAGAAGTGCATTGATGAAACAACAATTAGATGAATTAAATGGATTAGATTTATCTAAAGATTTATTTGAAAAAGTGAGTTCTGCGTTAGGTTAGTTATGACACGTAAATTTAGATTTTATTTAACATTATCGCCGGCAGAGTGTCGTCAATACTACGAAGGGTTTTATAAATCGATACAAGTAGTTGCTCATACCGGTCAACGAATCCAGTTTCCTGCAGAGCATATTCGTTCTTTTGTAACCACAAGTGGAATCAACGGATTGTTCGAACTTGAACTTGAATCCAATAATAAATTTAAATCTTTGCAAAAACTCTCTAACTAACGGTATTTTACGGAATAAATACTCTAATAATAATTAAATATAGCGCTTGCGTGCTTGTTAAAATGGTGTAATTATTAGGACAATTACGCTCATCCGATGAGCTTAATATCCTCACTTATAAATATAAAAAATAATCTTGAGAGGACAAGGGGAGAAAAATATGTCTAGAGGGGCGAAAAAGTCTGCTTTAAAACCACTTGTTACAAGTATTGCTTCAGCAATCATTGCTATGCAATCTTTTGGCGGTCATGCAGCAAGTTTTGAACTTGGTAATTTTGATATACAATTTGATTCAATTTTCTCTGCTGGTGCGTCGTACCGTATTGAAGATAGAGATTTTAGTCTGATCGGTAAATCTAACAATCAGTTGTTCGACTGGTCAGGTTATAAAGCCACTGCACCGCAATACGCCAATACTGAAATTTGGCCTACCTACGGCTCTTATTCAACCAATGGTGATTTATCAAACTTAAATTACGATCCAGGCAAAGCATTTTCACAAGTTATCAAAGGTTTGCATGATTTAAGTATCGATGGCGACGGTTACGGCGCATTTGTACGTTTTATGTATTATAAAGATTTTGCTGTTGAAGGAATTGGTTATAAAGATCCAGTTTCTGGCGTTAGTTTTGATCCTTGTGTTGATTCAGAAGCTAAAGAGTTAGCTTGTGAAGATTTCCGTTTCTTGGATATGTACGTTTATGCAAACTTTGAAATAGCTGATAAACCAATTTCAATTAAAGTTGGTGAACAAGTTTTATCTTGGGGTGAAAGCACACTTATTCCTCATGGTATCAACGTGGGTGCTGTTGACGTAGCTCGACTAAAAACTCCGGGCTCAGATTTAAAAGAAGCTTTTATTCCAACCGGAATGGTTTGGGCTAATATTGGCTTAACTGATAGCTTATCATTAGAAGCTTTCTATCAATACGAATGGCAAGAGTCGCGTTTAGCGGTATCAGGCACTTATTTCTCTACTAATGATTTCATATCTGCAGGTGGGGCATTAAATGGCGTGCAATTAAACTTTGCGTCAAACCCTGACATGAACCGTGCGGAATTAATTAACCAACTAAACGATTTAAGACCTTTAATTGCTGCTAATCCAGAACTTGCTGGAAGTGCTTATTTAGCATACCCAACAAAATATGCACTAAGAACCGCGGACTTAGATCAAGAAGCGAAAGATTCAGGCCAGTTTGGTGTTAAATTAGGTTGGTTTGCTGAAGATCTAAATTACACAGAATTTGGTTTTTATTACATTAACTACCATAGTCGTCGTCCATTAATATCTGGTGGTGCATCAGACTTTACTAGTGCCGCTATTATGGAAGATTTAACGACGATAGCGACTCAAGGTGTAAGTGTTGATAATATCAGTTCATTAAATGCCTTTACTAAAGCTGCTGTATATTTCCCTGAAGATATTCAATTATTTGGTTTCAGCTTTAACACCACAGTTGGTACGACTGCTGTATCTGGTGAAATATCTTATCGTCAAGATGAACCTATTCAAATTGATGATGCTGAGTTGTTATTTGCTGCTATGCCGGAGCAGTTAGCTAATGCAGGTTTACGTGGTGAACTAGCGGGTATCTCTCAAATGGGTGATCACGAAGTTGAAGGTTGTGATATACCTTTAGGTGGCGTTCAACCAGGTGCAACGGCCAATGGTTATTGTTTAGTAGACTCAGTTCAAGCTCAATTCACACTAATTCAGTCATTTGGTCCTACATTAGGTCTAGATAACTTAAATGGTGTGGCTGAATTTGGTTACATCACTATTAATGATTTCCCAGATCACGATATAATTCGTTTTAATGCTCCGGGAACTGCACGTTCAGGCGCTACCACTGATGATATTTCAGCGGGTGTTCTAGCGGGTGTGCAAAATGGTGTTGATCCTGAACCAAACTTCCCAACAGAAGATGCTTGGGGTTACCGTTTAGTTTTAGCGGGTGAACTTAACCGTGTATTTGGTTCGTTTAATTTAAAACCAAAAGTTATTTTCTCTCACGATGTTGATGGTATAACACCAGATCCATTATTCCTTTTCCACGAAGATAAAAAGTCAATTAGCATGTCTATGGACATTGAATACCAAAATGTTTCATTTGGTATGGCCTATAATGCATTTTGGGATGGCGTTGGTACGATTAACCAAATGGCCGATCGTGACTTTGTTTCTTTCAATATTAAATATTCACTATAAGGGATGTTACTTACTATGAAAAAGATCACCTTATTGACCTCTGCACTAACTTTTGCATTAGCATCAGTTGGCGCGAGTGCAAAAATTAGTTCTCAAGAAGCTGCAAAACTTGGTGGCGAGTTAACGCCAATGGGCGCGGTTAAAGCGGCCAACGCTGACGGTTCAATCCCTGCTTGGAATGGCGGTATTACTACCCCTCCGACTGGATATACTCCGGGTATGCATCATCCTGACCCATTCTCTGGAGATAAAATACTTTATACCGTTACTAATGCGAACAAAGAACAATATAAAGATTTATTAACACCAGGTGTAAGTAAAATGCTTGCAACCTACCCAGATACTTATAAGTTAGATGTCTACCAGACTCGCCGTACAGCGTCATATCCTAAATATGTTTATGATGCAACTAAAGCGAATGCGACTAGTGCAGAACTTGTACAAGACGGTAATGGTATTAAAGGCGCGGCGATTGGTATTCCATTCCCTGTACCGGCTAACGGTTTAGAAGTTATTTGGAACCATATCTTACGTTACCGTGGTGTTTCTGCCATACGTAACGGTGGCCAAGCTGTACCTACAGCAGATGGTGATTACACTTATATTGGTTTTGATGAGTCGATAATGCTTGATTACTCTAAGCCTGATGCAACGGCAAAAGAGTTGGAAGAAAGTAATATCTTATTCCGCTTTAAACAAAAGATCACAGAGCCAGCTCGATTAGCAGGTACCGCTCTATTAGTTCATGAAACAATGGACCAAATAAAACAACCTCGCCAAGCTTGGACTTATAATGCTGGGCAACGTCGAGTTCGTCGTGCGCCAAATGTTGCATATGATGCACCTGGATCAGCAGCTGATGGTCTTCGTACAACAGATGATTTTGATATGTATAACGGCGCACCAGATCGCTATACATGGAAATTAAAAGGCAAAAAAGAAATATTAATTCCTTACAACAGCTACAAACTGCACAGTGATTCATTACAATATGATGACATTATCAAACCTGGACATATTGCAACGGACGTTGTTCGTTGGGAAAAACACAGAGTTTGGGAAGTAGAAGCTGAACTTAAAGACGGTATTAGCCATGTTTACAAAAAACGTGTGTTCTATATTGATGAAGATAGCTGGCAGGTATCAATTGCCGACATGTACGACAATCGTGATGAGCTATATCGTGTAGCTGTAGCTTATGGTATTAATTACTATGAAATCCCAACACATTGGAGTACGTTAGAAGTCTATTATGATTTAGATTCTCGTCGTTATATCGCGATAGGTCTAGATAATCAGGAAGATATGTATGACTTCCAGACTGAGCAGCAAGAAAGAATGTATACACCAGCTGCGTTAAGGCGAGAAGGGAAGTAACTCGTTATATAAAAACGGTTGGATTTTCCAACCGTTTTTATTTGTCCTTTATTTCAATGCCTCGTTATTATTTATCACGCACTATTTATCAAAAGTTATTAATCTATGAAGTCACCTATGTTGAATACAATGTTTAAAAATATCCTCTCAATTATGTTTGTTGGCACAGTATTTACTGCTGTTGCACAACAACCTACAGCCGCAATGAAATCAAAATTAGCACAAAATCAACTAATGACAGATATTACGCTTGCGGGTTCTAAGTTGGTTGCGGTAGGTGAAAGAGGACATATATTAATTTCTGAGGATGGTGAGCAATGGCAGCAAGCAAATGTTCCTGTCAATGTATTGTTAACGTCAATTGATTTCAAAAACGATAATGTTGGTTTTGTAACTGGTCACGATGCAACCTTATTAAAAACCACAGATGGTGGTTTAAACTGGTCAATTGTGAATTATCAGCCAGAGCTTGATAAACCATTACTAGATATTAAAGTCCTCAATAATAATGTGATTGCTGTTGGGGCGTACGGCCTATTCTTGCAATCGACAGATGCAGGAGAATCATGGCAGGACTCTTTTCAAGATGAATTATTAATTGAAGACGATCGACTTTATTTAGAAGAATTAAAAGAGTTCGAACCAGATACCTATATTAAAGAAAGACAATATATGCTGCCGCATTTCAATAGCATCAATGTGATAGGTGAAGAGTTATATATAGCAGGTGAAGCAGGCTTTTTGGCAAACAGTGATGTAAATGGCGCAGATTGGCAGGTAATTGAAACTGATTATTTTGGTTCTTATTTTTCCATAGTTAAAGTGGAAGAGTCATTATTATTAGCCGGATTACGCGGTAATTTGTTTAAAAGTGAAGACGACGGTGAATCTTGGCGCTTATTAAACACCGGGGTTAAAGCAACCATCAACTCGGCCTTTAAAGATAGCCAGGTTACGTATTTTTTCGCTAATTCTGGAAATGTTTTTTATACCTTAGATAATGAAGTAATTAACAATTATGTACTCGATGATGGTAAAGCGGTAATGGCAGGTGTTGTACTAAATAACTTTGTATATCTAGCGACAGAAGCGGGCATTAAAAAAGTCCCTACCAGCGAATTCACTTCAAATAAAGCAAGAGATTAAATAGATGTTTGTTAAAAGTATAGAGCAGTTCTTATTCAAGCAACGAGCCTTTGTTATTGGCATTTTTACAGCGATAACGTTGGTTTTAGGTTATCAAGCTTCCAATATTCACTTAGATGCTTCATTCAATAAAAATATTCCACTCAACCATGAGTATATGAAAACCTATGTTAAACATAGTGCTGATTTCGGTGGCGCAAACTCTATCTACATTTCGGTGTGTGATAAAGAAGGGGATATATTCAACCCTGAGTTTTTTGAGTCTTTAAAAGCCGTTCATGATCAATTATTTTTTATTCCTGGGGTTAATAGAACTTTAGTATCTTCATTATATTCACCATCTACACGTTTTATCGAAGTGGTTGAAGATGGTTTTGCCGGTGGTCCAGTTATTCCTGCAGATTTCCAAGCAGACAAAGCTGGTTTAAAACAAGTTAAACAAAATATTGAAAAAGCAGGAATAATCGGACGTATGGTTGCGGATGATTATTCGTGTGCGATGGTTTCTAGCCAATTGTTGGAAACCAATCCAGATACAGGTGAAAAACTTGACAGTATCGCCTTAGCACAACGTTTAGAAACTGAGATAAGAAGTCAGTTCGAAAATGATAAAACATCCATACACATCATTGGTTTCGCTAAGATGATTGGTGATGTTGCATCAGGTGCAAAAGACGTTGTTATGTTTTTTGCAGTGGCCATTGTGATCACTGCGTTAATGGTTTGGATATTTATCCGCTCAACGGTATTAACAATATTACCAATAGTGTGTTCTATTATTGCCGTAATCTGGCAGTTGGGTATGTTAAACACCTTAGGGTTTGGATTAGATCCTATGTCTATTTTGGTACCGTTTTTAGTCTTTGCTATCGGTGTGAGCCATGGTGTGCAAATGATTAACTCCATTGGTAAACGAGTACATGAAGGCTTTACCGCAAAACAAGCCTGTAGCGCTAGCTTTTGTACGTTATTAATCCCTGGTGGAATAGCGTTAATGTCTGACACAGTTGGCTTCTTAACACTATTAACTATTGATATAGGGATAATCAAAGAGTTGGCAATTACCGCCAGTTTAGGTGTGGCAGTTATCATATTTACCAACTTATTTTTAATGCCGGTATTAGCGTCTTATATTGATTTTGATAAGCGATTCAAAGCGTTGCCCGCCGACAGTCACGACCATTTATGGCGTGCCATGTCTAGTGTAACTAAACCTAAAAATGCAGCAATTATTTTAGCCATTACCGCAGCGTTATATGGATTTGGTTGGGTTAAAAGCCAAGAGATGAAAATTGGCGATATGAAAGCGGGCGCACCTTCGTTACATGAAGAAAGTCGTTATAACCAAGATACGTTTTTAATTACCGATCGTTATGCAATTTCAACCGACATTCTAAAAGTCATTGTTGAGATCCATGATGATAATCCAGATGACGAAAAAACGTTCGATTGTACCAGCCATCAAACCATGGACTTGATTGACCAGTTCCAATGGCGTTTAAGTAACGTAGAAGGGGTTCAGTCAGCAATTAGTTTATCGACAGTTGCGAAAGTTGTTAATACCGGTTACAACGAAGGCAATTTAAAATGGCGTTCATTGCCACGTAATAGCTCGACATTAGTGCAATCGACTGCTCGTATTGAAACCAGCACTGGGTTATTAAACCGTAACTGTAGTGTGATGCCTATCGTATTGTTTTTAGAAGATCACAAAGCTGAAACGATTGAACGTATTATTACTGAAATCAAAACGGCTAAATCTGAAATGGAAACTGACCAAGTTAAGTTTATGCTGGCATCAGGAGCCGCAGGTGTTATGGCAGCAACAAATGAAGCCGTAGAAGCCGCTCAAGTGCCAATGCTTTGGTATGTGTATGGAGCGGTAATTATATTATGTTTAATTAGTTTCCGTTCTGTTAAAGCCACCGTTGCTGTAGTACTGCCATTGTTTGTGGTCTCGACATTAGCCCAAGCATTAATGACTTACTTAGAAATTGGATTAACGGTTTCAACCATGCCAGTTATTGCCTTAGGTGTTGGTATTGGTGTGGATTATGGTATTTATATTCTATCCACCATGATTGATGCATTAAGAAATGGTAACAGCTTAACGCAAAGTTATTTTTTAGCCCTTAAAGAACGTGGTAGTGCTGTATTATTCACTGGATTGACCTTAGCAATAGGTGTAAGTACATGGGTATTCTCAGCCCTTAAATTCCAAGTTGATATGGGTATATTGTTAACCTTTATGTTCTTAGTGAACATGTTGGGGGCCGTCATTATTTTGCCTGCTTTGGCATCGGTTCTTTGGCGTAAAGAAAAGTAAACAAATAAAATGTGATTATTTTATTTAGTTTTTTGTGAATAAATATATTAAAAAGCGGCGTAAAGCCGCTTTTTTATTTACCCCTCTGCATATCTTTTGATTTCTAACTAATCTATTGAATTCTTTAGTGTTACTACCAGTCATAATCTACTTCTCTAATTTAATAAATAGGTCTAAACTGAGGGTAATTCATCATTTTACTGGGCGTTAAGCCTGTTTGTATGAAGACTGAGTTCGTCAATTCAACAATAATTATAAGTTTTATAATAAAAAGGAAACTGTAATGACCTTATTACGTAATTCCTCATCGGTGATCCTTAAGAACGTCGCCAAATTAATAAATGAGAAGTTACCCGCCGAACGTCAAAAATTGGTCGAAGATTTTGCCTCACGCTTGTTTGAAAACATGGCGTCGGAAGATTTAGATAGACGAATTGACGTAGATTTGTACGGCGCATCTCTTAGTCTATTTAATGCTTTTAACGAGGCATTTGAAGATGAGCCTGTTATCCGAGTATTTAATCCTGAACTAGGTGCAGACGGTTGGCAGTCAGAACACACCATAGTGCAAATTGTGGTTAATGACTTGCCGTTTTTAGTTGACTCGGTTCGTATGGCGTTAAACCGTTTATCAATCACATCGCACTTGTTATTACATACTCCAGTAAAAGTGAATAGAGATAAAAGTGGCCAAGTAACTGAATTCATCGATTTAAAAGCGGGCACTGGTACTCATCAGCAAACGGTATTTCTGATTGAAATAGACCGTCAAGGCGATAAAAAACAATTAAGCTCTTTAACCAAAGAGTTAGCCTCAGTACTTGATGATGTTGGTATTGCAGTTCAAGATTGGAAACCAATACAAGAGAAGTTGGCTGCTTGTATCAATGAAGTCAAAAAATCAAAAGCATCCAATAAAGAAAATTTAAAAACCAGCTTAGCGTTTTTAGATTGGATTGCCGATCATAACTTTACTTTAATGGGTTATCGTGAGTATGCCGTGTCTGCTGTTAAAGGCGACACTTTAGTTCAAGGTATAGACGATACCTCTCTTGGCCTAATGAAAAATAGACCAAGTACTGACAGATTATTATCTGAGTTGTCACATACAGGCAGAGCTGAAGCTTTGTCTGATAATTTATTAGTGTTAACTAAAACCAATTCTCAATCACGAGTTCATCGTCCGGCGTATTTAGATTATATCGGGATCAAAAAATTAGATGCTCAAGGTAATGTAATTGGTGAATACCGATTTGTTGGTTTATATGCGGCAAGTTTATATAACTCAAGTGTTAAAGACATTCCGTTATTAAATGAGAAAATTAATCGTATTACTGAAAATAGCTCATTTGCCAAAGAAACCCATGGTTATAAAGCGCTATTAAATGTTCTAGAAACCTATCCTAGAGATGAGTTGATTCAGGCTACGGATGAACATTTACACGAAGTCGCCATGGGTGTTTTGCAGATGCAAGAACGCGATATGACGAAACTATTTATTCGTAAAGATACCTATAGTCGTTTCTATTCTTGTATGGTGTTTGTTCGTCGTGAACGCTACAACACTAAACTTCGTAAAGATACCCAAGACATATTACGTGAAGCGATAGGCAGCGATGGTGAAGTTGAATTCACTACTTACTTTTCAGAATCACCTTTAGCGAGAACACATTATATTGTTCGAGCTAATAAACAAGATGTTGAAATTAACGTGAAAGAAATCGAGAATAATTTGATAGAAGCGGCTAAAACATGGGACGATAAATTAGCAACAGCCTTAACGAAAACGTTTGGTGGTGCTAAAGGTAAAGAACTTGCTACTCGTTACAATAAATCCTTCCCAAGAAGCTACAAAGAGGCCGTATTGCCTTCTACAGCAACGGTTGATGTTACGTATTTAGAAAAACTAAATAACGATAACAAATTGGAAATGTTGTTTTATCGTTCACAAGAAGCGACTGAAAAGAACGCCGTTCGTTTAAGTTTATTCCACAAAGATGAGCCAATTCATTTATCCGACGTATTGCCAATTTTAGAAAACTTTGGTTTACGTGTTATTGGTGAAACGCCTTATGCCGTTGCCACTGAAACCGGTGAGCATTGGATCATGGACTTCACCATGACGTTAACCAATGGTGATAACTCAGACTTTGAAAAAACACAGCAATTATTCCAACAAGCGTTTGCTGCAGTTTGGAGTAATCAGTTAGAAAATGATGGTTTTAACCGTCTAATTCTAGGCGCTAAATTAAGTGGTCGCCAAGCATCAATCATACGTGCGTACGCAAAATATATGCGTCAAATTGGTGTGACATTCTCACAAAGTTATATTGAGTCTACGTTTGACCGTTATCCTCAAATTGCGGGTAAATTGGTCACGTTATTTACTCATAAATTTAAGCCAAATAAAGACAGCGTTAAAAAGTACGACAAAACTAAAGATGAGATATTAGTTGAGTTAGATAACGTTGGTAACTTAGATGATGATCGTATTATTCGTTTATACATCACGTTAATGGATGCAACGTTACGTACCAACTTCTACCAAGCAGCAGCCGATGGTTCAGAAAAACCGTATATCTCATTTAAGTTATTGCCTTCGTTAATTCCAGAAGTGCCATTACCAAAACCTAAATTTGAAATATTCGTATATAGCCCTCGTATTGAAGGTGTGCATTTACGTGGTGGTAAAGTTGCGCGTGGTGGATTACGTTGGTCAGACCGTATGGAAGACTTCCGTACAGAAGTTTTAGGCTTAGTAAAAGCACAACAAGTTAAAAACACGGTTATCGTTCCTAATGGTTCAAAAGGTGGTTTTGTTTGTAAACAAATGCCAACTGAAGGCGGCCGAGATGCCTTTTTTGCTGAAGGGCAAGAGTGTTACCGTACATTCATTAGAGGTTTGTTAGATTTAACCGACAACATTGTACATGGTGAAGTTGTGCCTCCTAAAGATGTTGTTCGTCATGATGAAGACGATACCTATTTAGTGGTTGCTGCAGATAAAGGGACTGCAACCTTCTCAGATATCGCTAATGCCATTTCAGATGAATATAACTTTTGGTTAGGCGATGCGTTTGCATCTGGTGGCAGCGTAGGTTACGACCATAAAAAAATGGGTATTACAGCTCGTGGTGCTTGGGAATCCGTTAAACGTCATTTCCGTGAAATGGGCATTGATTGTCAAACTACAGATTTCACTTGTGTTGCTGTAGGTGATATGGCTGGTGATGTATTTGGTAACGGTATGTTGTTATCAAAACATATACGCTTGCAAGGTGCATTTAACCATATGCATATTTTCATTGACCCAAATCCAGACTCAGCTACGTCTTATCCAGAACGTCGTCGATTATTTGATTTGCCACGTTCATCTTGGGAAGACTACGATACAAAACTGATTTCAAACGGTGGCGGCATTTTCTTACGTAGTGCAAAATCTATTACGTTAACGCCAGAAATGAAAAAAATGTTGGGTACTAAAAAAATTAGCATGACACCTAACGAATTGATCAGAGGTTTGTTAACCATGGAAGTTGATCTTCTGTGGAATGGTGGTATTGGAACTTATCTTAAATCTAAATATGAAACAGATGCTCAAGTAGGCGACCGTGCAACGGATTTAGTTCGTATCAATGGTGCTGAGCTTAAAGCAAAAGTATTTGGTGAAGGTGGTAACTTAGGTGCGACACAACTAGGTCGTATTGAATATGCACAAAGTGGTGGCCGAATTAATACCGACTTCGTTGATAACGTAGGTGGTGTTGATTGTTCAGATAACGAAGTTAACATTAAAATATTGTTAAACCAGTTAGTTACTGAAGGTGAATTAACCAAAAAACACCGTGATCAGTTACTTTATGACATGACAGACGATGTATCTAAAATTGTATTAAAAGATTGTTACCGTCAAACCCATACTATTTCAGTTACTGAATTAAAAGGCGCGAGTTTGTTAAAAGAGCAAATGCGCTTTATTCACGCCCTTGAAAAAAGTGGCAAGTTAGATCGTGAAATAGAGTTCTTGCCTTCAGACGAAGCTATTGCTGAACGTCAAGTATTAGGACAAGGGTTTACTCGTCCAGAATTAGCGGTATTAGTTGCTTACGGTAAAATGGTATTAAAAGAACAGTTTGCTATTGATGAAATTGATCAAAATCCATATTACTTAAACCTATTAATTGAAGCGTTTCCGGCGAAGTTACAGGAAAACTACAGAGAACAAATCCAAAAACACCCATTGCGTAAAGAGATCATTGCTACCAAATTAGCGAATGAAGTGGTGAATGATATGGGTTTAAACTTTGTTGAGCGAATGAAAGAAGAAACGGGTGCCTCAGTTGAAGAAATACTGACTTGTTACATGATGGCACGTGAAGTATTCGACTTACCAAAATACTGGTCTCAAATTGAAGCGTTAGACAATAAAATACCGGCCATTGTACAAACAGAAATGTTGCATCAAATGCGTCGTACCGTTCGTCGTACCGCGCGTTGGTTCCTAAGACATAGAAATAAATCTCTGGGCTTAGAACAAACGATTGAGTTCTATAAAGGTACGTTTGACCGATTAAGCACTAATTTACCAGAGTACTTAATTGAATCGGAAGCTAAGAAACTAACTGCAGCTGAAAGTGATTTTGTGAAAGAAGGCGCACCAAAAGAATTGGCCGCTTATATTGCGCAATTAAGTTCAATCTTCTCTGCAATGGACATAGCGGATGTGGCTCAAAGTATGAACAAAGATGTAGACTTAGTGACTAAACTTTACTTTAGATTAGGCGCTAAACTTGGTTTACATTGGTTCTTAGATCAAATTACCAATCAACCGGTTGCAAATCACTGGCAAGCCCTTGCTCGTGCTAGTTATCGCGAAGAACTAGATTGGCAGCAACGTGCGTTAACGTCTGCTGTCCTTCATTTTGATCAAACGAGCACAGACAGTGAAGAAATGTTTGAAAACTGGTTAGCCGAATTTAAACAAATTCTTGGCCGCTGGAATCAAATGTTGGCTGAATTTAAAACCTCAGATAGTCATGAGTTTGCTAAGTTCTCCGTGGCGTTACGTGAACTTATGTTATTAAGTCATCACTGTGAGTCTTCAGTTTAAAGGGTCACAAAACCAGACCAAAAATAGACAATGAATTGACTAACAATTTAATGCCTAAATCTATAAAATACGCCTCATGAAATTAATTCAGAGGCGTTTTTTTATTTCTCTGTTTTATCTCCGAAATATAAATCCAAAGGATGCTTAGTATGTTATTTGAATTAGCCAAAAAGTTTATGTTCACCCAAGACGCAGAATGGGCGCATGAATTTGCGTTAAACAGCTTTAAACGATTTGCTAACACGCCACTTAGCTTAGCTTGGAGACAAACGGTAGAAGATAAGCCGGTTGAGTTATTGGGGATGACATTCCCAAATCCTGTCGGACTTGCAGCAGGTTTAGATAAAAATGGTGAATGTATAGATGCATTTGGTCAAATGGGGTTTGGTTTTGTTGAAATTGGCACGGTAACGCCAGTAGGGCAAGCTGGAAATCCAAAACCTCGCATATTCCGTTTACCAGAACAAAACGCCATCATTAATAGAATGGGCTTTAATAATCACGGTGTAGAAAACTTAATAGAAAATGTTAAGAAATCAAACTTCAAAGGAATTTTAGGCATCAATATTGGCAAAAATAAAGATACGCCAAATGAAACGGGTCATGAAGATTATGTGATCTGTATGCAAAAGGTATATCAATATGCTGATTATATTACCGTGAATATTTCTTCTCCAAATACGCCAGGTTTACGTGATTTACAATTTGGCGATTCGTTGAATACTTTATTGTCAGCGGTAAAAGAACAACAAACATTATTAAACAAAGAACACGGCAAATACGTACCTGTGTTAGTTAAGATCGCACCTGATATGGACGACGTTGCAATTGAGCAAGTTGTTGAATGTATTGTCTCTGAAGGCATGGATGGGATTATTGCTACTAATACCACTTTATCTCGTGAAGCGGTTAAAGGCTTAAAATACTCAGAAGAAGCGGGCGGATTAAGTGGTAACCCTGTAACCGATATGAGCACAGAAGTAATACGTAAAATCCGTCAGATCAATGCAGACATTCCAATTATCGGTGTTGGTGGCATTAACGATGCACAAACCGCTAAAGATAAATTGGCAGCTGGTGCAAACTTAGTTCAAGTTTATACCAATTTCATTTATCAAGGACCTAAGTTGATAAAACAGATAGTGAATAATCTATAAATAGTAATGTCTGATTACACGGTAGTTCAGTTTGATTAGCCGTGTTTTTGGTTATGGCTGGAATTGCGTAACCAAGTCAGTTACATTAATTTACTAGATACGTTAATAGAGTTTAATTAGGTGGTGTTTTTTGCAAAACAACTTGGTCAATTGGTATTGGAAAATAGATGTAAATTCTGAACAACTTGTTTTGTGTTTATCTAGTGATATTCATTTTCCAACACTTTTTTGTCGCCAACAGGTATCGTCATTGACGTCACCACAATGTGCATTTACCACAGAAGATGCTTGGTTATATAGCGCATTTCGTGATTTGTTAGGTTTAACGAATTTAAATCAAGAAGCGCAGTTTACACTTGCAATAAATGCGACTGCAGCGTGTAACTACTTAACACCTTGTGCGACTAAAAGTTGGTTTTTTGAAACCTTAAGTAAAGATAAAAAGACTTTTGAATGTGGTGATATAGTGGAAACACAGTCGTTAACGCTTGGTTATTATTTAGTGTTAGACAGCGACCCTTTAACATCTACCATTATTTTATTATCACAAAAACAACAAGTTGACTCCAACCGAGTGTTTAATCAGGGTCAAGTACTTAAAGTACACAATGACCGTTTAGAAAAGAAATCAAATATTGAGTTATTAACATTATGAGTCGAGTAATTATATTAGTAGCCGACGGTTTAGGTGTCGGCAGTAGCGCAGATGCAGAAAAGTTTGGCGATGTCGGAGCCAACACCTTTTTTCATATATATGAAAAAATGAAACAATTAACATTAAGCGGTCAAGGTCATGACTTACATTTGCCTAATTTAGCTAAATTAGGCTTGTTAGCGGCTTGTGAAGAAGCTAATGGCGTAACCATGGACTTAGATTGCAAAACCGATCCAATAGCCGCTTATGGATATATGCAAGAGATCTCAACAGGGAAAGACACACCAAGTGGCCATTGGGAAATGGCAGGAGTTCCTGTACTTTTTGATTGGGGATATTTCACTGAAAAAACCAATAGTTTCCCAGAGGAACTAATCAAAGAGTTAGTTGAAAAAACAGATGTTGCAGGCATATTAGGTAATTGTCATGCGCCGGGTACGGACATTTTGATCAAACATGGTGTACAACACATAAAAGATAAAATGCCTATTTGTTATACGTCTGCGGATAGTGTATTTCAAATAGCGGCTCATGAAGAGCACTTTGGCTTACAACGTTTATACGACTTTTGTGAAGTCGCTCGCGAGTTATTAGACAAATACAATATTGGCCGTGTTATCGCACGTCCATTTTTGGGTGAGACACCTAGTGAGTTTAAACGTACAGGTAACCGTCGTGATTTATCAGTGTTACCACCTAGTCCAACTATGTTAGACAAGTTAGTCGCTAATGGTGGTTCAGTCACTAGTATTGGTAAAATTGCTGATATTTATGCACATCAAGGGATCAGTGAAAGCATCAAAGCAACAGGATTAGAGCAGTTAATTGATACCACGATTGCACAAATGCAAAAGCCAGGAACCAATCAGATTATATTCACTAACTTAGTCAATTTTGACCAAGACTTTGGCCATAGACGTGATATACCGGGCTATGCGGAAGCGTTAGAGTATTTTGATACCCGTTTAGCAGAAATCATGGATAACTTACATGACGACGACATTTTAATGATCACTGCCGATCATGGCTGTGATCCGAGTTGGGTAGGCACAGATCATACAAGAGAATATGTGCCTATGTTGGCTTATCAGAAAAATATGCAGCCAGTGAACTTAGGTAAACGTGATACTTTTGCTGATATGGGGCAAACCATAGCGGATATCTTTAATTTACCTGCAATGGAATACGGTCAATCATTTTTAAAACAGTTAGTCGTTAAATAGGCTTTTGATGTACTGATAAGAAAAAACCTTAGCATATTGCTAAGGTTTTTTTATTTGAAGGATTCAGCATTAACTGTCAGGCGATAGATTAAGTTCTAGCTGATAATCATCCATAACATAACCACCACCTATGTCCGCACACAACTCTTTCACTTTAGTAAAGCCTATTTTGTAATAAGCATTGATAGAGCCATGATTGTATTTATTAACGGTTAAATACACTTTGCTTTTATGATGCTCTCGCGCGGTTTGGATAATAAAGTTAGTAGCTAATTTTCCTAATCCTTGTCCTCGTTCAGAACTTAATAGGTATAATTTACTTAAAAATAAATCCGACTCTTGTAATTGAAAACCGCAATAACCAACGGCTTTATCATTATTGATGATCAGATAAAAATGATAATTTTGTTCGGCAATTTGTTTACTAATCTCAGCTTTGGAATGGAAGTGAGTTAACATGTAATCAACTTGTTCTGAGCCTATGATTGGCGTGTAATGTTCAGTCCAAATAATGTGGGCTAATTCAACCACTTGATCAATATCTTGTTGGTGTATGACTGGTTTAAACATGTTCACTCTAAAATTAAATAGCTGGTAAATGGTAATAAGTCGCGAGTACATTTGCACAAGCGGCTAATTTTAATTGAAAGGTATTTTCAACTTGAGCGCTGTCTTTCATCGCGACATTTAACTCGTCGTTAGAGAACATAATCATGCAAATGAAACTCTGTTTGGACATATCGTGATTATAGATCGCGGTTAATCCTGGCAAATTAATAGGGATCCAGTTTTTGTCGCTATCGACTTGCAAATCTAAAAATTGGTGTTCTGGCAAAATAGTAAAGTTCATGTTTACCACTAAACTCTCATCCCCATACCAATTAGCACCTAAGGCTTTAAAGTTAAGCCAAGCTTCCAACTTACTGATCAAGAACTGAGAGTTCTTATCGTTGGCCTCAAATAAACCTTTAGTGGTTAAGGTGATAGGTAAGTCGGTATCCATAAGCTTCCTAAATGTTAGATAGTCGTTTTATAAAGTGGCGATTAATGACGATATTTACGAATTTGGATCAATATGCCCATTTTGGGGTGATCTAAATAATGAAGATCCCCTGAATAAGATTTTCGGGTTTGTTTGAAGTTGTAATTTTTTAAGTAGTTAATCGTTACTAACTCTTCATTAGTAACTTGCGTCGACACGTCTGTGCTCGTTTCGGCCTCGACCTTTGACATCGCTTTATCTTCAGTTAATTTCGCCAAAAACTGCTCAGGATTAATTACCTCTTGGCTTAATTCTCTGAAATTAAACTGCCCCTCTAAATACAAATAATGATCTAAGTGCACTTGAATAAAGCCATCAAGTTGCCAAGTTTCATCAGGTAATGCATTTTGTTTTGGGTAAATCAGTGAACTGTTTTTGAAATCGACCACAGCGCCTGATTGCAGTTTTTTCATAAAGTTTGTAACGTTATTTCTGACATCGTTATTTAAATCAGGTGCCACATTTTCAACAGGCGTGGTTTCTGATTCATCATCCATATCTTGTTTAAAGATTAATTTTTCTGAACCGTCGTATCTAAATCGTTCAGAATAATTATGCCCAGCAACTAGGTATACCGGACGAGATTCGCGTTTAGATAAACCCGGTTGACGCCAACCTATATGCAGCATAGGTTCCGTATTAGGATTTTTTTTCAGTTTATTAAAGTGCGACGTTAATTGTAAATTTTGTTCGGCTAACACATAAACATTATGAAAGTCATCATGATCTCCAGCCGTTACTTTGGTTGGAATAACATCAAGTGGAACTTGGCTGTTAATTGGTTTCTCAAATAAAGGCACATTGTTCACTAACTGCCAATAACCTGATAATGACTCGCTCGGCATCAAACACAGCTCATTAGTAAACTGCCATTTGTTATTAATTAACTCTTGATAACCGCTCATTTGAGTATAAAACTCTTGTGGCGACAGTGGGGCGTCGGGGTTTATATTCGCCAGTGGATTTTTATCTTGATGACATTCTGGCAAACCCGCTAATAATAGTGAGATATCAGGTTGTAATAAATCACGTACAAGATCCCATTGTCGACGTTTGGTTAATGATTTTACATTTTGTGAAAACTGTTCACGTAAGTTAACGTTATCGGTGCGCTTAAAAATGATCATTTCTACTTCAAACCAACGACCATCACGTGACTTAATGCCTTCCACAAGCTCTTCTGTTGGAACTCGTGTTGACGCGTCTTCTTGCGCCGCCAAGTTACTTGTAAATGAAAACGCAGGGGTTAAAACAGACACTAACATTAATGCCTTAATCTTTACTTTAAACGTTTCAATGTTAAACAGATCCAAGTTTACTTCCTTTACTAAAATAATTAGTCGCTGACGTGCTATTTTTTAAGTTTGTGCTCAAAGTCATTAAGCATCGAATTTATCAGTTTTATCCGATCCTCGGTATCTTTATTTTCCAGTACAAACTTAAGTTTGTTACCGCCATCCAGTTTATAAACACTAGGGTGTTGCTGAATTAAACTAATGATAAATACTGGGTCAACTTTAGTGTTGTCACCAAAGGTAATACTACCACCTCGAGGTCCACCTTCAATTTTAGTAATACCTAACTTTTGCGCTCTTTGCCTAAACTCACCAACGGTAAATAAATTTTTAGCCGCATCTGGTAATAAACCAAAACGGTCGATAAGTTCCACTTTAATTTCATTCAACTCATCCACATTAGTGCATGTAGCAATACGTTTGTATAAACTTAAACGTATGTTTACTTCGTGAATATAACTGTCTGGCAATAGAGCTGGTATGCGTAGCTCAACTTCGGTTTGCTTCGCGTTTAAGGCATCTAAGGTGAGTTCTTTACCTTGTTTAAGGGCTTCAACGGCTTGCTCTAACATTTCCATGTATAAGGTAAAACCAATTGTGTGTATTTGACCGGTTTGATCATCACCTAATAACTCACCAGCACCACGTATTTCTAAATCGTGTGTGGCTAACGCAAATCCTGCACCTAAGTCTTCTAGTGACTCAATCGCTTCCAAACGTTTAATCGCATCTTTGGTTATTGATTTAGGTGGCGGTGTTAATAAATAAGCATAGGCTTGATGATGAGAACGTCCCACACGGCCACGTAATTGGTGTAACTGCGCTAAACCTAAGCGGTCAGCACGTTCCATAATAATGGTATTGGCGGTAGGTACGTCAATGCCGGTTTCTATGATAGTTGTACACAATAATACGTTATATCGTTGATGATAGAAGTCACTCATGATGCGTTCTAAATCACGCTCTCGCATTTGACCATGGGCCACCACAACTCTTACATCAGGCATTAACGCTTCTATATCTTTGGCGCGTTGTTCTATGGTTTCAACATTGTTATGTAAGAAGTAAACCTGACCACCACGATTGGTTTCACGCATGATGGCTTCTTTGATTAACTCCAAATCGTATTTACGGACAAAGGTTTTAACCGCAAGGCGTTTTGCTGGAGGTGTTGCAATAATAGATAAGTCACGCATGCCACTCATGGCCATGTTTAAGGTTCTTGGGATTGGCGTAGCAGTCAGCGTTAATATATCTACATCAGCACGGAGTTTTTTAATCGCTTCTTTTTGTTTCACCCCAAATCGGTGTTCTTCATCTATGATCAGTAAACCTAAATCTTTAAACTTGATGTTGTCTTGTATTAATTTATGTGTGCCAACGACTATATCGACTTTTCCGTCTTTTAACTGCTCTAAAATTTCAGTTTGTTGTTTGGCTGACTTAAATCTGGATAATACTTCGACTTTCACTGGCCAGTCGGCAAATCGGTCGGAGAAGTTTTCATAATGTTGTTGTGCTAATAACGTGGTTGGCACTAATACCGCCACTTGTTTTCCGTCATTCACTGCAACGTAAGCTGCACGCATCGCCACTTCGGTTTTACCAAAACCAACATCACCACAAACCAGTCTATCCATGGCATTTTTAGATTTCATGTCGTTAATAACTGCGTTGATGGCACTTTGTTGATCGTCGGTTTCTTCAAAAGGGAAAGAGGCCGAAAATTGACGATACCCATCACGATCTAAGCTGTATTGATAACCCGGTTTTGCTGCACGCTGAGCATAAATATCCAATAACTCAGCGGCCACATCTTTGATTTTTTCTGCGGCTTTTTTACGGGCTTTTTCCCAGGCATCTGAGCCTAGTTTATTCAGCGGAGCCGATTCGGTATCGCCGCCAGAATAGCGGCTTAATAAATGAAGATTACCCACCGGAACATATAACTTAGCTTCATTCGCGTATTCTATGGTGACAAACTCACTGGCCATGCCGCCTGCATCTATAGTTTGCAAACCAAGGTAACGTCCTACCCCATGCTCAATATGTACGATAGCTTGGCCCAGTTTTAACTCAGCTAGGTTTCTGACTAATGCATCAGTAGATATATTCTTCTGGCGTTTATTACGGTTACGTTGGCTTACACGGCCGCCTAATAATTCTGTTTCCGTTATAAAGGTAATCGGTACTGAATTATTTTCGACTAACGCCAGCATTTTAAAGCTGTGTTCTAACGAGGTAATTACAATGCCAATATCAGAATTAGACTGGATAAAGTCGCTGATAGTTGGGTGTTGTGTGGGTTTTAATTGTGCTTGTTTTAACAGTTCTAATAAGGTTTCACGTCGTCCTGGTGATTCAACGTTAAATATAATGCGACCTTGTTGTTCTTTTTGTTCTAACACATAGGCGATTATTTTATTAAACGGTGATTTTAATTGGCTATCAATAGCAATGTCAGGAACGGCTACGGTATTGGCATTGAACTTCCCGGCACCAGCTGGTAATACACCTTTTTCAAGTTTGATCGATGGCCAATTATTAAATTGACCAAATACTTTATTGATCTCCAAAAATAACTGACTTGGTGGTAATAGGGGACGTAACGAATCAACATTTAAATTGTTATATCTGTGTTCGATATCGGCAAGGAAATGTTCCGCTTGTTGTTTGATATCACCCACTTGGATGATTTGACTGTTAGTTGGGAAATAATCAAACAAGGTTGCCACTGAGTCAAAAAACAGCGGTAAGTAATATTCAATCCCTGCAGGGAAACTGCCTTCGGTGACTAACTTATATAAACTGTCTTTTTCGTTTCTAACGGTAAAGGCTTCGCGGTAATTATTTCTAAATAACTCTATGCCTTTACTATCTAAAGGAAACTCATGAGCTGGCAGTAAGTTTATCGAATCGACTTTATCTTTACTGCGTTGAGATTCAGGATCAAAGTACCTGATGGTATCTATTTCATCGTCAAAAAAATCCAACCTAAATGGTTGGTCGCTGCCCATTGGGAATAAATCTAAGATGGAACCTCGTACTGAAAATTCACCATGTTCAATAACCTGTTCCACGTGACGATAGCCGTTACTTTCTAATTGCAGTGTTAACGCCGAAATATTGTTGGTGTCACCTGCGGCAAAAATAAAACTATTGCCCTGAATATATTCAACCGGACTTAAAAAATGCATCAAAGTGCTAATAGGCACTATCACTATGCCTTTGGTCATTTTTGGCAATTGATATAAAGTTAAAAGTCGCTGTGAAATAATGTCTTGATGCGGAGAAAACGTGTCGTATGGCAGTATTTCCCAATCTGGAAAAGTAAATACGTTAAAGTCATTTGGGACTAATGATAAAATCTCAGCTTCTAATCGGTGTGCCGCCGGAGTGCTCTCTGTAATGACGACCGTTACTCGGTCTGAATATAATGCACTTTCTGCAATAGCTAACGTTTTACTGCTGCCAGTAAGACGACCCCAAGAGATCTTGTCAGACTTAGTTGCGGTAGAGGCTTTAGGTATTGGTAAATTGGTGAGTTTTGTTAACGGCAGGGATGCGGTTGAAACCTTGTTAGACACTAATTATTCCATAACAAACGACAATAATGTGGTTAGTGTAACTTGATTGGCATGATAAAAAAAGAATCCGGCAACAGGATGCTTTTCATTTTTAAACGATATCTGTTAAATAAAGACGTCAGGCACATGATTGTGCCTGGTTAAATAGCGGATAAGTTTGCTGTTAAACAAAAACTACTTGTTATTTCTCTGTTTGGTTTTGTTCAATAACAGTTTAGATTGTTGATGTAATGATGCTCTTACCACCACTTCACGGTCTTCATCTCGGATACGGTGGAACACGACTTTGTAATTATATGACGTTATTGGGGGGGGTTACTTACACTATCTTCATCAGGGGTAATCGTTTCAATTTCTACAATTTTACCTAAACAAAAAACCGCAGCGGCTTCTTCATTAAAAAATAGCTTACATTGGATCCAGTTATTTAGTGTAAATACTTGTTCCGATTGAAATACAAAACCGCCGCCGCCATATGAGCTCGCTTGAAATTTTAAGTCGTCGTCATCTTGGCCTTGTAAGATATAACTCATCATTAAATCTATTTTACGGCTTTGAGCTTTTAGGTATTCAGCTAGTGGTTCAATCACATCACCAAGTTGACGTAGAGGACGTAACATAGTTTGTTCTAAACCTTTCATTTCAGACGCTATTTTATATGGGGTTGGGATCATAGCTTCAAACTGATCCATGGTTGGGATTGAATCCCAGTCGCCACCATCTTTGATATTGACAGGAATTTGATGCTCTAATTGGAAATACTCTGAAAACAGTTCTAAGTCTTGTTCAGTCATACTATTACTCTAAGGTTTTACTAACCAGTTACGACAACTCGTAATACCAAATCTCATAAGGCGATTGATTTTAGCTGAACGAACAACTCTATATGACCTTTGGTATCGCTTGTACTTTAACAATGAAAACCATATTATCGAAGCTTATGTTTAATTACATTAAATAATTGATCCGCTTAGGCAATTTCCACTTAACTATATTTAAATGTAACCAACTCAATAGAATCTCAATGAACTTTCCAATTAGTTTACAAATCGGTTTACGGTATTCAAAAGCAGCCAAAGACGGAAAATTTATCAGTTTCATCTCTTTTTCTCTATGGCGGGCATCGCATTAGGCGTCTTAGCGCTGGTTTTAGTGATGTCAGTGATGGATGGGTTTGAAGGTATTTTAAAACAACGTATTTTAGGTGCGGTGCCGCATGTACTAATAAAACCTATCTCTGCTACATCAGCCACACTTGATGTACAACAATTTAACGACATGATTCAAAACGCTGAGTTTAAACAAGACATAATCCAAGTTCTGCCCCTGGTGCAATCTGTCGCCATAATGCAATTACCCTCCGATTTAAAAGGTGTGATGGCACAAGGCATCAGTGACGACAAGTCCATCCCATTAGGAGTACTAAATAGTTTATCGAAAAGTCAATACTCTACTACGCCTGATGTAAGCAGTGCCGCCAGTTGGTCTCGTTTTATGGATAGTAAATATGGCATTATTGTTGGTCAATATCTGGCTATGGAATATGGCTTGGCGGTTGGCGATAAAATTAGGTTAATGATCAGCGGTACAAGTCATTACACGCCAATAGGGCGTATGCCGTCACAACGTACTTTTACCATTGTTGATATGTTCCATACCGAAAGCGAGATAGATGAACAGTTAGTCTTTGTTCGCTCACAAGATTTAAACCGATTAATGAGAAAATCTCCTGCTGACAATGAAGGTATAAGATTAGTACTTAATGATGCGTTTTTGGCGAATGAGATCGCACAGCAAATAACGGAATACTTTCCTGAGTCCGATTACAAAATTGAGAACTGGCATGATACGCACGGTAAGTTATTTGATGCGGTGAAAATGGAAAAAACAATGATGTGGTTCATGTTAAGTTTAATTATTTGTGTTGCCGCGTTTAACATTGTTTCAGCATTAGTCATGATGGTAACCAAAAAACAAAACGAAGTGGCCATATTAAAAACTCTAGGTATGACGCCAAATACTATTTCTAATATTTTTATTGTGCAAGGTGCCTACAACGGGGTTTTTGGTGCCTTATTAGGTGGTAGTGTTGGTGCGATATTAACCTTAAACTTAAATGGCTTTATGGCCGCCACAGGATTAAATTTTTTGGGCGTGGCCGGGATAGGATTACCCATAGAATTTAGTTGGTTGAAGTTAACTTATATTGTTAGTTTAGCCATCATAATGGCGCTATTAGCTAGTATTTACCCAGCCAAGAAAGCAGCACAGTTAATGCCTGCAGATGTATTACGTTATGAGTAAAACAATGAATAATGAAACAACAGATATGAACTTGGTTGAATGCCAAAATGTAATTAAACAATATGCCGATGTGTTAGATGCGAAATCTAAAGATCCTGCATTGATGACCCAAGTATTAAAAGGCATCAACTTAGATATTCGCCAAGGTGAGCAAATTGCTATTTTGGGACAATCGGGTTCCGGTAAAAGTACTTTGTTACATATTTTGGGGATGTTGGATGAACCGACATCCGGAGTGGTTAAAATTTTAGGTCAAGATATAACTGGCTTAAATGAAATCCAGCGAGCTCAGTTTAGAAACGAAAACATGGGGTTTATTTACCAATTTCATCATTTGTTAATGGAGTTCAGTGCATTAGAAAATGTTGCTATGCCTTTATTAATAAAAGGTGTAAGTAACCAAGAAGCAAATAAAGAGGCCGCTAAATTATTGGAGTTAGTTGGCTTATCACACCGATTAAATCATAATCCAGCCCAGTTATCAGGTGGTGAACGTCAGCGTGTTGCGATTGCTAGAGCCTTAGTTAACAAACCTAAGTTGGTATTAGCAGACGAACCAACAGGTAATTTAGATAAACAAAATGCCGAGCAGATCTTTAAGTTATTTATGCAGCTTAACCAAGAATTAGGCACCAGCTTGGTGGTAGTAACCCATGATTTGGAATTAGCGGCACGCTTTAGTCGAGTGATAAAACTCGATGACGGGTTAATAAGTTAAATCCAATGATGTCTAAATTTATTTCTTTTTTCAGTCCATCGGTACAGTTATCAGCGACATTTGCTCAACGTTATTACCATGCCGCTTTTCAAAATAAGTACATTCGGTTCATCAACCGGGCTTCCAAGATTGGAATAAGTGTAGGGGTGGCCGCGTTAATTATTGGGCTGTCAATAATGAACGGATTTGAACGAGAGTTAAAAAACTCGCTGTTAGCTGTTGTCCCTGATGTAGAATTTGAAGCGGTTAATGGAACGTTACCTAATTGGCACATTACCCAACACAGTATTTTACAAAACCCAAATGTATTAGGTGCAGCTCCTTATATAAAAGTGAATGCGATGGTGCAAAAGCAAAATGATTTAGAAGCCATATTGCTGCATGGTGTTTCACCAAAATTAGAAACTGAGGTAAATGCTACCTACAAATACATAAAAGCAGGGCGCTGGTTAACGGATAATCAATCAGCCACACAACCGAATACAGTAGAAGCGGTTATTGGCCAAGGTCTAGCCGACAAGCTCACTTTGGCAGTTGACGATGATATTGAATTACTTATCCCCAATACCTTAGCATCCGGCAAACTTGCCGCGCCTAAATATCTTAAAGCAAAAATTGCTGGTATTTATCAAATTGGTGGCCAAATGGATTATGGCCAGGTTTATGTGTCGTTAGACACAGTACAAGAAAAGTTTAATTGGACAGAACAACGAGCTGAAGGTATTAAAGTTGCGTTAACCGACCCTTTTAATGCACAAATTATTGCTCGTCAAATTGGCAGTAGTTTGCAAGATTATGTGTATGTATTGGACTGGTTTAGAACCAATGGGCATGTGTATAACGATATAGTGATGGTTAAAGACATTATGTATTTAGTCATGGTTTTAGTGATGTCGGTGGCCTGTTTTAATATCGTGTCGTCATTAACGATGGCGATTCAAGAAAAACACAGCGACATCGGCATATTAAAAACCATGGGATTAACGCCGGTGATTGTTAAACGAGTGTTTGTCATGATGGGGATGTTAACTGCGATAAAAGGCATTGGCTGGGGAATGGTTTGGGGAGTAGTGTTAACTCTTTGCATACCAGAATTGTTTAGTGTGGTTGAGCAATTATTTAATGTTAAAGCACTGGATGGTGAAGTGTATTTTATTGATTATTTACCAACAGAGTTAGACGTTGTGCAGGTACTTATTGTGTCAGTTACCGCCTTTATTATTGCCTATTTTGCGACGTTATACCCTGCAAGCAGGGCATCTAAATTGTCACCGGTGGAGTTGATTTCAGGGTGATAGCTCTATCTTTATGGCTTATCATTAAACATAAAAGTAGATCATAAAGAAATGACAAATCGCGCCGCCTAAAACAAACATATGCCAAATAGCGTGGTTAAACGGTATTTTTTTATTCACATAAAAATATACGCCAGAGGCATAACTTAATCCGCCAAACGCTAATAACATAAAACCATTGTGTTCCAGCGCGTCATACAATCTTGATATAAAAAATAGTGAAATAAAGCCCATTCCTAGGTAGGTGGCCAATGAAATTATTTTATATTGTGAACCAAATTTAATCTTAAAACCTATGCCTAACAAAGCCAAAAACCAAATAACCGCTAACATAACAAAACCTAACGTACCGCCTAATGTCACAGCCATAAGTGGAGTATAAGTACCGGCAATTAATAAATAAATGGCACAATGATCAAATAGCTTAAACAGCTTTTTTATCTGCGGTTGGTTAAAGGCATGATATAACGTTGAGGCTAAAAATAAGCTAGTTAAACTCAGTCCATACACCAAATAACTAAACAACAAAGTGAGGCTTTCAATCTCGCTGGCAGAAACTAATAACAAGGTTAAACCTGCAACACTCAATAAAGCGCCAATGCCATGACTGACAGAGTTGGCTATTTCTTCATTTACGGAATAACTTGCGAGTTTTGTTGTTGGTGTTTTTATATCTTTATTATTCATAATGACCTTTCAGCGTACACGTGTTCGCTGAATGATAACAGGTGTTTGTGACATTAGAAAGAATATTACTGCTACAAATTTAATCATATTAAATCTAATGGAATATATGCCATTAAACCTAAAGCATAAAAAAACCGAAATGTTTTAACATTCCGGCTTAATTAATTGTTGATGAATGACTAAGTACTTAATGAAATTGGTATAAACCAGTATTTAGCTTTTAATTTTCCAGCTACAGGTTTGTCCACCAAAAAATGGCACAATAGGGTTACCGTTTGGTAAAGTGATCTCGGCTGGAATCGTCCAGTCTTCTTTTACCAAGGTTATACTTGTGGTGTTACGCGGTAAGCCATAAAAATCAGCGCCATGATGTGAAGCAAAACCTTCAAGTTTATCGAGTGCCCCTAACTCATCAAATACATGGGTATATAATTCAATTGCACTCCAAGCGCTATAACAACCGGCACAACCACATGCATTTTCTTTTTTGTCTTTTTCATGAGGGGCAGAATCTGTGCCTAAGAAAAACTTTTTATTACCTGTGGCAACAACCGCTCTTAACGCTTGCTGGTGGGTATTACGTTTTAATACTGGCAGGCAATAATTATGCGGACGCACACCACCAACTAATAAGTCGTTACGGTTTAATAATAAATGTTGTGGAGTGATAGTCGCGGCAACGTTGTCATTGGCGGCGAGAACAAATTCAACGGCATCTTGAGTTGTGATGTGCTCAAACACCACTTTTAAATCAGGGAATGCACTAACAATACGGATCATGTTTTGATCGATGAACTCTTTTTCACGATCAAAAATATCTATGTGGTGGTCCGTGACTTCCCCATGCACTAACAACAACATGCCTTGTTTTTGCATTTCTTCAAAAATAGGAAATAAACTATCAAGTGCACTAACCGCTGCGTCAGAGTTTGTGGTAGCGCCTGCCGGGTATAATTTAGCGGCTAATGTGCCTGCGGCTTTGGCTTCAATAATATCTTCGCGACTCGTATCATTGGTTAAATACAAGGTCATAATAGGCTCAAAAGTGCTGCCTTGTGGACGTGCGGCTAATATTCTGTCTTTATAAGCACTTACCATTGCTGCGTTGGTAACAGGGGGAACTAAATTAGGCATAACAACAGCACGTTGAAAACAACGAGCGGTTGCAGGTACTGTCTCGTTTAGTATATCGCCGTCTCGAAAATGTAAGTGCCAGTCATCTGGTGTTTGAATTGTAATTTGAGTCATTGTTGATCCTGAAATTAGAAGTTATTAAGTGCAAATACACAGAGATATTTATATTCGTATTAGTTGTCTTTATTTTTATTTAGACGTTTTAATTTTCGGTCTGACCAAGCTCTTGCCACCGAATATCGCCATAATATATCGATACCAAAAAATCCAATAATGGCGCACACACTGGCGACGACAAGACAGCCAAACAAAAAGGTAGGGCCAATAGTTGATAAACTAGCAACTAACCAATCCCAACTCAATTGGAAGGCAAAGTTATGTCCCGTTGGACCTAAAATCCATTCACCAACTTTATAACAGCCATAAAATAATGGTGGCATCGTTAACGGGTTACTGATCCATACAAGACCAACTGAAAGCGGTAAGTTTACTTTAAAGATGATCGAAAATAATGCAGATAAGTACATCTGGAACGGCACGGGAATAAAGGCGTTAAATAGGCCTATTGCGAATGCGCCTCGTGCTGATTTACGGTTTAAATGCCATAAATTTGCATCGTGCAATAAGGTGCCAAACATATTAATTGCTTTGTTTTGTTTTATTTTTTGGTGGTCTGGTAAAAACCGTTTAATAAATTTTCTAGGCATCTTTTACACTTATTAGGCAGTTAGGAGCTGGCAGGATTTAACGCTTTAATCACAGATTAATGCTTAAATTACAACATAAAAAAATTAGGCTAAACTTACCTTAATTTGACCAATTTGTAATTATATTTGTTGTAAAAATGTTTCACTAAACAACAGTGGCAGTTTACCTTTCATTTTATAACAATAAAATAGGAATTAGCCATGGAATGGTGGATTGTTGCTTTAATACTAGGTCATTTATCGGCTTTGTTTTCTCCCATTTTATTGCCTACTAACCTCGTTTTAGCTGTTTTATTTATCACTCTCGCGTTAACTCTCACTCTAGTAAGAAATAGAAAAGGTCACTTTGTCATTAAAACCATCAATGGATATGTGATGGGGGCCGGTTTTGTGATGTTGACAGCCAATCTACATTACGCCAATTATTTTGTGACTAAAGATAAACAACAACTTATGATCAAAGGCAAAGTGAGTTCCGTTGTGGTTAAACAAGATAACCACGCATCGCAAAGCTTTAGTGTAATCATTGACGAAATAGATGGAATGCCGGTAGAACGAGCTTGGTATCAAGCCAATATTCAAGTTCGTTTAAATTGGTTTAAACCTAAATTACTGTTGCAACAAAGGGACGAGCTGCTTGCTACAATTAGGGTAAGCAAAGCACATGGTTATCAAAATACATTTGGCTTTGATTATAATCAGTGGTTATTCTCTAAACAGTTTCAGGCAAGTGGCAATATTAAAACAGTACACTCTTATTTAAGTTATTCTAACGTTCAATCCACAAGCCTTTTTTCTAACACCCAGCAAACCAGCACCAACAAACTAATATCAGCCACCAATGATTTAGCCACACAAAGTCTCATTTTGGCAATTGGCTTGGGTAATCGCAGTTTAATAAAAACGCAAGAATTTGAACGGTATAATCATATGGGGATCAGCCATTTATTAGCGATTTCGGGGTTACACATTGGCATCATTTATCTAGTCGTTAAATTGTTAATAAAGGGGTTATTAAAAGCCTTGCGCTTATCTTTACAGTATATGGTTGTACAAGTGCTCATATTAAGTGTGTTATGGAGTTATATCGCACTTATCAGTTTTCCGATATCAGCCACTAGAGCAGCATTATTAGTCACATTTTGGATCTTGCTTAATATCAGTTATACCAATGTAAATAAAATAAAGGCTTTGTTATTCGTTGCTCTATTTAGTTTGTTATTGGATCCCTTCGCCATTTTAACTGCAGCGTGGTGGTTAACCTTTTCTGCCGTATTGGGGATCGTGTTATTTATTCAAAAATATCCATCAAAAAAACTTGAGCTATCAAGAAGCGCTTCGAACCGACGGGGCACTCACATCAAAGATACATTTTTTGTTAACGCAATTGATGAATAAGTTGGTTTACTTAGTTAAATTTCAGGTGTTTATTACGTTGTGGATGGTGCCTGTTGTGATGTTTTGGTTTGGAGGGGTATCACTGTCTGGTGTATTAACCAACTTAATCGCGATTCCACTGTTTAGTTTGTTCATTGTGCCAGCTATATTTATAGGGACGGTGGTTGTCATGATTGACAATGTCGGTGTTGGTATAGACATATCGTCCTATATATTTTTGGGGGTTGATGCATTACTTAACCAATTAATTACAGTATTTAGTCATTATCCTATTTTTCATTATTGGGTAAATATCGCGAACGGTCTGTGGTTTTGGTTTTTGCTGTTAATCGGCCTTTTATTAGTTAGCCCTGTCTATTTGGTTACGTTTACTCAAAACCTTCGCTCGCTAAAAAGTAGATTTATATTAACGGGATCTATAATACTCCCATGTATATTAATCCTTGTTCCAATTGGCTTGAGTTTTCCAACATGGAACAGCAGTCCAAAAGACTCAAGCTGGCTAGCGAGGGCGTTGCAACCTAAATTAACTATGTACCTACTCGATGTAGGGCAAGGTACGTCCGTATTATTCCAGCAAGGGCACTCTGCTTTTATTTACGATTTAGGGCCTATTTACCCATCTGGTTTTAATGCGACACAATCGGTGGTTCAACCTATGTTAGTTGGGGTAGGGATCACTGATATTCGGCATATAGTAATCTCTCATAATGACAGTGATCACATCGGTGATATTAAGGCTTTGGGTAAACAAGCGAATATCAAGGACAAAATACTGACTTGTACAGCACAATCGTATAAATGGGGTCGTACTCAAATTGACATCATTTGGCCCAATCATATTGCGTATCAAGACATAAACGATCTGTCAAAAAACGACACCAGTTGTGTGATTAAGTTAACCGATGAACTTACCCATTTATCTGTGTTATTAACCGGGGATATCACGGCTAAAATTGAACGGAGATTGGTTAAAATGCATAATCAACAGCAGATTAATTTAAAGTCAGATTTACTTATTTCCGCACATCACGGCAGTAAATATTCATCAACTAGCGATTTTATTAACGCGGTGTCAGCCACTAAGGTATTACACAGTGCAGGCGTAAATAATCGGTTTGGATTCCCAACCAAGGAAGTGATCCAACGATTTAATGCATCAGGCATGACGGCATCCGAGGTGAATGAAATTAATCAAGTTAACAGCAAACAAACAAAAATAAGTGCCAATAACAAGGTAAATCAATATTCAACCAATCAAGTCGGCATGATAAAAGTGGAATTTGATAAACCATGGTTTGAAATTAACCATAGCCAGTACAAAGTCATAGAGACTCAATTGAACGTGAGTGGTTATTTAAATCATTGGCAGCCATTTTGGAAAAAACAAAATCCTTTTAGTTTTACATCAGAAATACGGTAGAATACCAACTCATTTGATCCCTTTATGTTAATTTTTGAAAAGGCGCCATTTTTGAATTCAACTACGATTAAAAAAGAAGGTACGTTTAAACGTCTATTTCAGTATATAAAGCCGTTTAAGTTTGTATTCGCGATTGCCATAATAGGTATGGTGATCAATGCTTCTATCGATGCATTATTTATTTCTAAAATCCAAACCTTTATCGACGAAGGTATCACAGAGCAAAGTTCCACCGTCTTAGCTTACGCCCCTATTTTTGTCATTATCGTGTTCTTGTTAAGAGGCATGTCAAACTATATGGCGACCTTTGGATTAGGCTGGGTTGGCTCTAAAATCGTGATGAACTTACGACAAGAGTTATACGAAAAAATCATGTCATTACCTGTGAGTTTTCATGACAGTAACTCCACCGGGAAACTCATTTCTAAAATCACCTACGATACAGAACAATTAGAAAGTGCGTGCAGTAAAGCGCTGTTAGTTATGGTACGTGAAGGTGCATTTGTTATCGGTTTAATGACCATCATGTTTTACCATAGTTGGCAATTATCAATTGCCATATTAGTGCTAGTGCCTTTTGTTGCGGTCGTTGTCACTTATGTAACTAAACGTTTTAGAGTGATCTCAAAACGCATCCAACAAGCTATGGGTAATGTGACCCGCCAGTCAGAACAAATGATTTCAGGACATAAAGTCATTTTAGCCTTTGGCGGCCAAGAAAAAGAGAAAACTGAATTCCAAAATATCAACAACCATAATCGTCAGCAAAAGATGAAAATGGTTTCGACTAGCGTTTTAAGCGTATCTTCCATCCAAGTTATTGCATCTTTTGCTCTTGCGGCTGTTTTATATATGGCGTCAAGTCCTGAAATGTTGAAAAGTTTAACGCCAGGTACTTTCACCGTGGTTATTACGTCTATGATGACGTTATTACGTCCATTAAAACAATTAACTAATGTAAACAGTGAGTTTCAACGAGGCATCACCGCGGCTAAAAGTGTATTTGAGGTATTAGATGAAGAGTCTGAAAGTAATACCGGTACTATCGTTAAAGATTCAATTAAAGGCCAAATAAACTTTAAAAACTTAAGTTTTTGTTACCCAAATAGTGAAGTACAAGTTATTAAAAACTTGAACTTAGAAGTCGAAGCTGGGACAACAGTTGCCTTAGTTGGTCGTTCAGGCAGCGGTAAAACCACCATATCCAACTTTATCCCTCGATATTATTATCCAGCTCAAGGGCAAGTAGAAATAGATGGGGTTAATATCAATGATTTTGAATTATCCAACTTACGTTCCCATATTGCTTTAGTTTCTCAACACGTCACATTATTTAATGACAGTATTGCTGCCAATATTGCGTATGGTGATAAAAAAGTAACAAGAGCTGAAATTGAGCATGCGGCTGAATTGGCTCACGTTACCGAATTTGCTGCCAATATGGAATTGGGCTTAGACACCGAAGTCGGTGAAAATGGGGTGTTATTATCTGGCGGACAACGTCAACGCATTGCGATAGCTCGGGCTATTTTGCGTAATGCGCCAATTCTTATCATGGATGAAGCGACATCGGCACTGGATACAGAATCCGAACGTGCTATTCAAGATGCACTGGATAAGTTAATGAAAAACCGTACTAGCATTGTGATTGCCCATAGACTTTCCACCATAGAAAAAGCCAATAAGATCATTGTGATGGAACAAGGTGAAATATTAGAGCAGGGCAGTCATGCTGAGTTAATCCAAAAACAAGGTGCTTACGCTGCATTACATCAATTACAGTTTAGTGAAAGTTAATCCAATGTTAACCAGTCAGTTGAGAACCAAATGAATTGGATTGAACGTGGTTGGTATTCAGCCAGTAAATTAAATTTTATTTTATTGCCTTTAACTGTTTTGTTCTGGTTATTGTCGAGCGTGCGTAAGTGGCTGTTTAAATTAGGTTTAAAACAAACTATCCAATCACCATTACCTGTCATAGTCGTTGGGAATATCTCAGTTGGCGGCACAGGTAAAACGCCTTTTGTTATTTATTTAGTTGAGCTATTGCGTCAACAAGGTTTTGAACCTGCCATTGTTAGTAGAGGGTACGGAGCAGAGAAAAGTAACGATGAGCCTTTCCCACGTTTAGTCACTCCAGAGTTACCTGTGAATTTATCGGGAGATGAACCTAAATTATTGTATTTACGTACCCAGTGTCCCGTGGTTATTGGTTCAGACAGAGCACAAGCGGTTCAGTTTGTTAAAGATAACACCCGTGCCAATATCGTTATTTCGGATGACGGTTTACAACATTATAAAATGGCACGAGATATTGAAATTGTATTATTAGATGCCAAACGAATGTTTGGCAATGGTTGGTTATTACCGGTAGGCCCTTTACGTGAATTACCATCGAGATTACAAACGGTGGATTTAACTTTAATTAATTCAGGAAGTGAAACCTCTGAAGAACAAGACCAAGCAAAAACAGAGAAAGAATATCAACTGGCTGCAGAGATTGCCTATAACCTGTTAACACCAAACTTAACCTTGAGCACGAATACTAAGGTCAAGTTAGTATCAGGTATTGGAAACCCGCAACGATTTTTGTCTACGGCGTTAACGATGGGATACCAAGTAGATGACACACTCTGGTTTGCTGATCACCATCAGTTTAAGGCGCAAGACTTTGAGCGTTTTAATCTAGATGACATTATCTTATTGACAGAAAAAGATGCCGTGAAATGTCGAGCATTTGCACAAGATAACTGGTATGTATTACCTATTTCAGCGGTGATATCAAAACAAGTTGAATTAAAATTATTAGAGCTGATCAATGATCTACCAAAGGCTCATTAATAGAAATCTTATTAAATATAAGCATAAATTAATCATAGAATACTGTGTTATTAAGTTAACTCAGACGTATTGAATAAAGGAAATGGCATATGGCATTTGATAAAAAATTATTAGAAATATTGGCTTGTCCAATTTGTAAATCTCAGTTGATCTTTAATAAAGAACTTAATGAATTAGTGTGTAAAGCCGACAAATTAGCTTATGCCATTAAAGACGATATTCCGGTGATGTTAGAGAATGAAGCACGCCAACTAACGTTAGAAGAATTAGAACAAATTAAATAATTGATTTGAAACCTGTAATACGGAACTGCCAATGTCACAACAAAAACATAACTTTATCGTAGTCATCCCAGCACGTTATGACTCTTCAAGATTACCAGGTAAGCCTTTGGCCGATATTGGTGGTAAACCTATGGTTCAATGGGTCTATGAACGTTCAATTAAAAGTGGTGCTAAACAAGTAATTGTTGCCACTGATGACAAACGTGTTGAGCAAGTGGTACGTGATTTTGGCGGTGAAGTGTGTATGACGTCGGTTGCACATACCTCAGGTACAGAACGTTTAGCGGAAGTGGTTAAAAAGTATGAATTTGCTGACGATGAGATAATCGTTAATGTTCAAGGCGACGAACCTATGATCCCATCGGCTAACATTAGCCAAGTTGCAAATAACCTGTCTCAATACTTATTAAACTCAGCAACTAATCAATCAAATAAAAATGTTGGTATGGCGACCCTTGCTGAGCCAGTTTGTTCAAGAGCAGAATTAGCCAACCCTAACGTGGTTAAAGTGGTCACCGATAAAGATGGTTTAGCATTGTACTTTTCTCGTTCTGTATTGCCCTTTGATCGTGACGGTAAAGAAGATGAATTAAATTACGGTTATTTAAGGCATATTGGTATTTACGCTTATAAAGTGGGTTTTATAAAACAATACGTAAGTTGGCCTGTTTCACAATTAGAACAAATAGAATCGTTAGAACAATTACGAGTATTATGGCAAGGCCAATCTATCCATGTGGCAGAAGCGGTTGAACCCCCGCCTGCTGGTGTCGATACAGCAGAAGATCTAGAACAAGTTCGCCGTTTAGTTGCTAGTTTAAAGAGTTTTTAATCTTGAATATAACTCTTATATTTGAACACCCTGATTTTTATGTAGTTGATAAGCCAGAGGGCGTTGGCTTTCATGATGAAGATGTTGCCATGGCAAATAAACAGGGTACTGATGGAACGGACATAAAAGAAAAACAAATGGGTTTTTTTAACTTATGTGCAGCCCATTTTTCTGAAACCTTATTTCCGGTACACAGGTTAGACAAACTGACCAGTGGGTTATTAATTTTGGCTCGCAACAAAAAAGCGGCAATTTGGTTTCAGCAAGCATTTGAGAATAAACAAATTCAAAAATACTATTTAGCGTTATCGATTGGGAAGCCCAAAAAGAAACAAGGTAGTATTATCGGAGACATGGCTAAAGCCCGTTTGTCTCAGTGGAAATTGATAAAAACCAAAGAAAACCCGAGCATTACCCGGTTTTTTAATTGGGGATTAACATGCCCATCCACCACTGGCTTAAGATTGTTTTTAGTTAAACCTGAAACGGGTAAAACACATCAAATTAGAGTCGCCCTTAAAAGTCTAGGCTCCGCTATATTGGGGGACAAACTTTATGGTGGTCAAGACAGTGATAGAGGTTACTTACACGCATTAATGCTTAATTTTACTTATAGCGAACAAGAGATAAAGTTAATGTCTTTTCCAAGTTCAGGGGCATTGTTTGTTGATAATAAAAACCGTATTTCTGAATTGGTTCAGCAGCCAGAGTTACATAACTGGCCAAGTAAATAAGCCAAAAAAACTAACTCATAACTTCAATTGATAAGACAACAGTAAACAAAATGACAGATTACGAAACACGTTTTGGTGGCATAAGTCGCTTATACGGTACACAACAAGCAGAATGGATCCAACAAGCACGAATTTGTATTGTTGGCATTGGTGGCGTAGGGACTTGGGTTGCAGAAGCGTTGGCGCGCACAGGTGTTGGCCATATAACACTCATTGATCTCGATGATATCTGTATGACCAATACCAATCGTCAAATTCATGCCATGGTTGGCACTGTCGGGCAGGCTAAAGTTGATGTGATGGCTGAGCGAATTAAAGCCATTAATCCGGTTTGTAATGTTATTTGCATTGAAGACTTTATTACTGCGGATAATCTAATTGAAATGATTGGCACAAAAGAACACAGCAAGTTTGATTATGTGATCGATGCCATTGACAGTATTAACGCCAAAACATCTCTGATCGCGCATTGTAAGCGTAATAAGATAGGTTTGTTGGTGACCGGAGGTGCTGGTGGACAGACTGATCCCAGCCAAATCCAATTTTCAGATTTAGCTAAAACAACTCATGATCCATTATTATCAAAAGTAAGAAATTTATTACGTCGTGACTTTAATTTTAGTAAAAATCCAAAACGTAAATTTGGTGTAGACTGTGTGTTTAGCACTGAGCAATTACAGTACCCGCAAGCCGATGGTAGTGTATGTCAAATGAAAGCCAATGCTAAAGGCTCAATGCGTTTGGACTGTAACATGGGATTTGGTGCCGCGACTATGGTAACAGGCACGTTTGGCTTTTTTGCAGCATCCAAAGCGATTAATAAAATCTTGCAAAAAAAGCAGCGTGAATTAGAAACCTGATCACAACCCTGTATAAACACGATTAATAACCAAGTCTAGCTCACAAGGTTAGTCTATTTCACCGCCACAGCTTAACTCTATGGATGCGTTATGACATTTTTAGTTAATATTCCCAATAGACCGCTAGATAAATTAATTACTCGCTTAAAACAAGATATTCCAGAAAATGAAATAGAAATTTGGCCAGATGTTAAAGACCCTGACAAAGTTGAATTTGCCTTAGTATGGAAACATCAACATGGCTCACTAAAGGCATTTAAAAACTTAAAAGCTATTTCTTCTTTTGGTGCAGGGGTTGACTCTATCATCTCTGATCCTGACTTACCTAAAGTACCTATCTGTAGAATTGTAGACCCAGATTTAGCCGTTAATATGGCGCAATATGTATTAACCATGATTCAGCATCATAAACTACGCTTGCCACAATTTAATCAACAACAAAGTGAAAACTTATGGAAACCTAAATCCCCTAGAAAAGGCAACAAAGTAGGGGTCTTAGGGCTAGGGCAGTTAGGTTGTAAAACTGCAGAAGTCTTATTAAATGCAGGTTTTGATGTATCAGGTTGGAGTAGAACGTTAAAAGATATTGATAATGTTGATTGTTACACTGGAGATAGTGGTTTTAAAACCCTAGTCACTAATTCTGATTATTTAGTGTGTTTATTACCTTTGACAGACAAAACCCATAATATTCTAAACGCAGATGTATTCTCTATGATGCCAAATCACGCTGTACTAATTAATGTGGCTAGAGGGGAGCATGTGGTTGATGACGATTTGATAGTAGCCTTAGATAACCAAGTGATCGACTTTGCCTATTTAGATGTATTTAGACAAGAACCATTGCCAGCAGAACATCCATTTTGGTCCTCAACTCAAATTCAGATTACGCCGCATGTTTCTGCGGTTACCAATGTTGAAACTGCCGTTACCCAAATAGTTGAAAATTATTATTTGCAACAACAAATTAAGCCATTAAAAAACGTAATTGATCCGAGTGCTAACTATTAATGATTAGCTAAATAAGTTAAACGCGTATTCTTCAGTAAGTGTTTATAAATTAAAAATAAAAAAACCAGTAGTGAATCACTACTGGTTTTTTATTGTTACTAATATATATCTAAATTAAATTTAGAATAATACTTTAGCACCTAAGTAGAAACGACGAGGTTCAACCCAGTCTTTTGCTTCGCCAAATGCGAATGTACCACTACCGGCAACTAACTGCTCTTCTTCAACAACCGCTTGGTCATCTAAGATGTTAAAGATGTCTAAGAAGAATTCTGTTTCAAAGTCACCAAACATGTGAGTGTATTTAACACGAACATCTAAAGTACCGTAAGCTGGAGTAGTTTCACTTGCTACGTTACCTGGTGCAATCCAAGTACCGTCATAACCACCGAAGTCATAAGACGCAGTCTCACGTAATGGTAATAAACGACCGTATACGTTAGTTGCGCGGTTATAAGAAGTACCAGAGTTCCAGTTATAAATACCACCTACTTCAAAACCGTTGTCGAAGTAGTAAGTACCTAAGAGCTTGAACTGATGTTCAACGTTACCAGGCTGTTTGTCGTACATGTTAGGAGCACGAGGGTCTAGGTAGTAGAAGTCACCTTGTAAGTCAGCATTACCGTCTGAGTTAGAGTTACCTTCTGCATCATTGTAAGTATAAGATGCAAGCATGCTCCAGTTTTCAGTACGTAATTTCTTAAATGTTACTTCAATACCTTGGTAATCACGTTTACCGCCTTCTAACGTAGCAAGAACGTAGTTAGAACCAGGGTTTTCAGTGTAACCAAAGTAAGATAATGGAAGCGCTAAATCAGAACCCCATAATTGACCGCCTTCAGTGTAAACACCTAAGTCGTAATCTTCTAGAATATCTCTAGTCGCACGGTTTGTATACGTTACAGAGATATTAGTATCTTCAGTTAAGTTAGTTGAATAACCTACTAAGAACTCATCTGTATATGGTGTTTTAGTTGTAGGAGCAAAGAATGCATCCTGTGTTGCAACACCACCACGAGTACGGAACGTAGCCCATTCACCGTTAACAAATACTTGTTCTTCACGAACAGAACCCGTTAAGTTACCAGCGAATGACGTCATGTCTGTACGAACTGGGTCATAATAACGACCAACGAATGCCCAAACTTTAGAGTCACCGTCACCATTAATGTCATATACAGCACTTAAACGGTGAGCAATATCCCAATCAAATGTGAAGATGCTTGCGCCTGTTGATGCAAAATGTTCCCATCTCTCAGCACGTAAACCAACATTTAATGTTAAGTCATCAATCGTTACACTGTCTTGAATGTAAAAAGTTTGACCTTTAGTTTCAAGTTTAGACTCAGCTTGTTGCGTTTGAATGATTCTGTAAGCATTAACGTCACCAGTTGGGTTACCAGCTGTGCTGTTAAATACAATGTTCGGTACATCAGCTACATCGATACCGGCGCCATCAGCAATACGTTGTGCATCATCGTCAGAAAGATCGATTGTGCCAACCCAAGCAGGATCATTAGCATAAACATCAAATGTTACACCAGCATCAGCAGCTGCAATTGAAGTGTATTGAGCGCCATCACCTGTGTATACAGAGTTTGTGATATTTTCATTAGTCTCAGCAGAGTAACCCGCTTCGATTGTGTGATATCCGTAATCAGTATCTAAGTAGTATTCAGCATTAACATAGTAGCTTGATTTGTTACGGTTACGTAACGTATCAGAACCTAGACCACCAAGGTCAGTACTAGTTTGTGTAGCTGTACTTGCATTAGTTAAGAAAGCAACGTCATTACGCGTAGACTTGTCTTTTGCAACATCAGATAATTCTGATTCATGGCTCATGTAACCAGCATTAATTACTAGGTCATCCCAAGCGTGAGAGTAATCAATTTTGAAGTTATCGCCACCTTGTTTACGAGCACGATCTCGGTTAGTTAATGTATCAAATGCATTACTACCAGAAACGTCAGTAGGGTCACTGAAATAAGTAAATACTAAACGATCGTCTTCCGTTGCTTGCCACGTTAATTTACCAAAACCTAATGTGCTTTCATTTTCAACTGAACGAGCAACTTCACCCGTTAGTGGATCAGCAACATCGTCTTCACGATTTTTGATTTGGTAAGAAGCGAAGAACCAAAGTTCATCTTTAATTATTGGACCACCTAATGTTACGGCAGTATCAAACGTAGAGAAGCCACTTTTTGATTTAGTAGGGCTTTCATAGTCGCTTACTAAACTATCATTTTGTAGGTAATAGTTAACAGAACCGTGGAATTCATTACTACCAGATTTAGTAACAACTCGAGATACAAGACCTGAACCACCTGCATACTTAGCAGGGATAGCGCCAGTAATAACTTGTTGTTCTTGAATGATTTCTGAGTTGATGTTACCACCAAAAGTACCAGTTACATTATCTGTTACGTTAACGCCATCGATGTAATAAACGTTATCTGTAGAAGAACCTGTAGTACCACCTGCATCAGAGTAGTTAACACCTGATTTAGAAGACGGGTTACCGCCTGTACTAGGTTTAACACCTGGCGTTAATTGTAAATAACTTTGGTAAGAACGACCTGTAGGTAGTGACTCTGTCATATCAAGAGTAATATCCATACCTGTTGTTGCAGAAGTCGTATCGATAGCTGAGATAGCACGGCCAGAAACTGTAATTGTTTCCATGCCGCTGTCAGCAGTACTTACTGCGTAATTAAGGTTTAAGCTTTTACCTGTAATTACACGTACGTCACTTGCTTCAAATGACTGAATGTCAGAACCGTTGATGCTTACTGTATATTGATTTGATGCGTCCAAGCCTCTAAGAGATACGTAACCTTCGGCATCAGAAACAGCAGTTTTACTTACTAAAGCATCTGGCGCTTTTACTAATACAGTTGCACCTGCAATAGCATTGCCATTTTTATCCGTTACTTTAATTTTTAATCCGCCAGTTTCAGCTGCCATAACAGTACTTGACAAGCCAAGTGCTGCAGCAACTGCAAAAGCGGTTAAACTATTTCTAAAATTATTCATATTTTGGTTCCTAGTTATATTGTTGTTTTTTTTGTAAAAAGTCTAAATCAGACAAGCTACGCTGAATTTATACATTTTACTGGAGCCGATGTTAAATGCATTGGAAAGAAACATTCAATACATTTTTATTGAAATGTAAACTTTTGTATCAAAACGAGTGCAATATATAGCTCAAAGGCTTTACATATTGGGGGAGACGGGATAGTTCGTGGAAATGTGTCTAATTTGTAAATAAATATGTCAAATGTAAAAAAACGCCACTCTTATTCCTAAGAGCGGCGTTTTTCAGAATAATCTAATTAATTAAATTAGAATTTGAAGCTAGCACTTAACTGCACGTAACGTGGAGTTTGGAATGCTAATGGACGACCAAATGAGTAATCGTTGATTACTGCAAATGAACCTTCAGCACTTTCATCTACACGAGTAACTGTAGCTGCATTAAATACGTTAAATACGTCAATTTTGAATGAAGTATCTAAGCCCATTAATTCAGTGTTATACGCTAAGTTTAAGTCTAAACGTGATTGCCATCCTAGACGACCCATTGAACCACGAGGGCTGAATGTCCAGTCATAAATAGCATTGCCATCACCGTCAACTTCACCAGTATCATTCGCTAACCAGTAAGTATCACCGTAGTCTACTTCACCACCGTAGTTAGGGTGACCTAGACCTGTTGCATTGATTGGACGACCAGATTCAATGTTGAAGTTAAAGCCAGCTGTTAACTCGTCAGTGATTGCAACTGAACCGTAAACTTTGATGTTATGACGACGGTCATTTGGTAAGTAACCATATGCACCATCCATCAATTCAGGGAAATCCCAGTCAGTTGTTAAACCAGCGTCAGTTTGACCGTTATCCGACTTAACCATACCTTCCGCATTACCTCTACTCTTAGACCAAGTGTAAGTGATGTTTACAGCCCAAACGTCATCCCATTGCTTAGCAAGGTTAAGATCAATAGCGTCGTATGTACGTTCTGCTTCTGGGTATACTAAATCTTCAGCAGAGAATGTCATCCAACCGTCAACTTCACCATCACAGTCTGTGTCACCAAATATTTCCATATCTTTACCTGGGTTACCAAGTACATATTGATGTGGAGCATAACCAGCAGCACAAGTGCCAGAGTTAACATATGCGTGGTCGATGATCATGTCATCGATAGCACCGTTCATTGAACGGTTAGTATATTTAATACCAGCTGACCATTCATCACTAACCATAGTTTGGTAACCAATGATAATTTCATCTTGGTACATAGAATCTAAGTTGTTAGATACAATTGAACGAGTGTCAGGTGTTTCGCCACTAGAAATTACTTCTAGATCGCCAATTTGAGCGCCAAGTGTGTAAGCATTTTTAGGATCGCCAGTTAGGCCACCTAATTCGTAATATTCTCTTACATCCCTTTCGTTACCAGCTAGACGAACATTGGTGTTGTTAGCTACAGGCAAGAAATAACGACCAACATTGATGAATGCTTTAGAGTCGCCGTCACCATTAACATCCCAAGCTAAACCTAAACGAGGTGCAATCATGCTATCGATTTTTGCGAACGTTTCTCCGCCCGCATTTTTATTATCAAACGCTTCGTTACGAAGACCGATAGTAGCGGTTAAGTTATCGTTAATCGCCCATGTGTCTTCAATATAAAACGCAGATGCTGTCGTTTCAAATGAACCACCAACTGTTCTTTCACGACTACGGATGTAGTCAATATCTTCAGTTAGAGTTACACCATTAACTGCTGTTCCGGCATTACCTGGGTATATTAACCAGTAAGCGCCATTTGGACCTGAATATAATTGATTAGAGAAAGATGTATTAGTTTCATTGTCGAAACCAAAGCGGATTAAGTGATCGTCGCCAAGTACCCATTCAAAGTCCATACGGAACGCTTCACAAGTATCTTCACCTTCTTCTAAGAAGTAATCAGAAGTGGTAGAACAACCAATCCATACATCGCCTACTGGGATGCTAGAGTTAGCGCCGTAATAAACACGGTAGTCACCAACAAGTTCACATTCGCCGCCAGTTGACGATTGTGTAGTCAAGTCATATGAGTTTTCACCATATAATACAGACATTGTTAAATCGTCGGTTAAATAACCAGTGTATTTAACAGACCAGTTTTGACCACCACTTTGATCAACAGCTGTTGATGCGTAAGTATTATTGCCGTCACCGTTGCCAGTGTAAACGTCAGTAACTGTTTCATTCTCATCAGAGAACGCTAAAAATTCTAAACGATGATTGTCTGAAATATTCCAGTCAATTTTTGCACCCCAGAAAGCATTATCTGAGCTGTCTTTATCTAAGTTACCATTTGAATTAGTACGGTCATACTCAGCTGATACATCACGTGGATTGTAAATAGCGTAGTAGAATAATGTATCTTCAATGATCGCACCAGATGCCCAGATATTAGCTTGAGTGCTAGAGCGGCTGTCATTGTCTCTATAAGTGTACCAAGTACCGTCGTTTGCACGAACAGAAGGACTGTTTTCACGCATAGATTCAGGTTGCGTGTAAATGCTGCCACCCATAGCAAATTCGTTAGAACCAGATTTAGTTACGGCATTTACAACACCACCAGTTGAACGACCAAATTCAGCTGAATAACCACCAGTTTTAACTTGGAACGTTTCATAGAACTCATAAGGTACATTTGAGAAGCCCAAACCGTTACGGAAGTTAGTAACGTTCAAACCATTAATGTAAGTAGAGTTTTCTGCAACAGAAGAACCACCGAATGATGCGCCGCCGAAACGAGAGTCACCACGAGTTGTACCTGGTGCTAATAAAGCAACAGAAGTAACATCACGAGGAACAGGAATACGAGCTAGTTCAACAGCACCAATGTTTAACGCAGTTTCTGCAGTTGAAGTATCGATTGCTGAAATTGCACTACCCGTTACAGCAATACGCTCTACGCCAGCTTGGAACATAGTTGCGCTTACTGATGTCTCACCCAATCGAACACTAATGTTTTCAATTGTTTCAGACTCGTAACCAGCTTTAGTGGTTGTAACTGTGTATTCACCAATTGGTAAAGAAGGGAAACGGTAAGAACCATCATCGTTTGCGATAACTGTTCTTGTAAAACCTGTGTTCGAATTTTTAATTGTTACAGTAGCGCCTGCAATAACCGTTTTATTCGCATCAGTAACTAAACCTTTTAGAGTACCTGCATTATTTGCTGCGAAAACATTAGCAGACATACCTAAGGTAGTTGCAACTGCTAAAGCAGCAATACTACGTTTAAAATTTTTCATGTGATTTGTTCCTGGATTATTTTGTTATTTTTTTTACATAAGTGATGCTTGAAATGGAATCATTGATTTCATTTTGCACAACTTGCTGACCAATAGTAAACGTAACAAATTGTAAAGTTCAACACATTTCGTAATAAATGTTACATTTCGCAACATTTTGGTTAATTAAAGAGCAATTTTCTAGTGTAATACTATGAGACAGGCTGTTTAATAGGCTTTTACTGTGCAGATATCGGTAATTTACAATCTTACATCTACGTAATAATCAAAGGAGGGTCTGTATAATTTGCTGGTGAATGTAACAAATTATTGCCAAATTATATATTCTGAAGCTCATCACTTAATTTAATTTTTTATATCGCTTTGCAACTTGAGCCGGCATTTGGGCTGTGAATTGCGTATTTAAGCCATTTAACGCAACGAACATGCTGCTAGGATCAATTTGATCTAATTCAACTAAGGAGTAGGCCGCAGATTCTAATGTGGACATTCCACCTTTAAAATTGCTTTTCCTTATTTTGTATTCAGTTTCCGTACCAATGGCGAATGTTAAATGCATTAACGGACTGAGCCAAGGGTTTTGATACATGATTTTTTTTGCTTTATTCCAAGTACCATCGATTAAAATGATATTGTTAACTTCAGATATGACTTTGGGGTCACTATTTATCGGTCGACTTTTTTCAGAAGGAAAGATAACGGCGTAGTGCTCTGGGTTGGCGGTAACCAATTGTTTTATTTCAAGGAAATCAGTTTCAGATTCGCCAATATAAGTAGCGATATTATCTGATAATAACGTTAACAAACGAACGGTGTTTTTTGCATTTTTCACCTCAGACGGGTGTTGTAAGATTATTATCCGAGTTTTATGTTTAACTGGTTGCAGGTAACTACATAAACATGTTTTCACTGGATATTGGCATTTTTGGCAGATATCTCTAGGCATAAAACAGACTTTTATTAGATAAAAAGGTCTCATGAAGGTTTATCAATGCCTTCATGAGATGAAGTTAGGCAATTTTATAACTTATTAAACGCATCAATAGAAAGGTTTTCAACGTTACCTTGATTCATTGCAATACTGTCTTCTAACCTAAATCCACCATAAGGTTTAAATTGTTCAACTCTATTCCAATTAAAATCTGTGTTGTCTTTTACCGTATCTAATAGCTGATCAATAAAGTAAATCCCAGGTTCAACCGTGAAGACCGTATTTTTTTCCATTCTACGTAGCAGTCGTAAATGCGGGTACCTAGGATCTTTAGAGAGCAACTCTCCTTGTTTATTGGCAAAGTGGCCACCCACATCATGTACTTGTGTGCCAATGTAATGGCCAACACCACATGGAAAGAATAGTTGGCTATAACCTTTTTCATAAGTTTGTTGGGCATCACATTTTACAATATCAAACTCAGATAATAATTTGGAAATACGGCGATGGGCCGAGTCATGAAAGTCAAAATACGCTTTGTTAACTTCAATTTCAGATAACAAATCAAAATATTCTACTTGGTAAGCATCGAACATTTGTTGAAATTCACTTGTGCCATTTAAATAGGTTCTACTTATGTCTGCGTTGTAACCATTAAACTCAGCGCCTGCATCTATAAGGAAAGATAACCTTTGTTGTGGTTGTTCTGTTTGGTAATCGTCGTAATGTAATACAGAGGCATTATGGTTAAAGGCAATAATGTTGTTATAAGGTAAACCAGACTCACGAATGTTTAATGACTCAAGGTAGGCTTGATGTATCTCTAGTTCAGTTTTACCGGCATAAAACGCATCTTTTGCGACAACATGTGCTTTTGCAGCCATAAAGTTAGCCACTCGCAAACATTCAATTTCATATTCAGTTTTATAGGCTCGGTTATATTCTATTTGGTTTATTAATAAAGCTGGATTAATTGCACCTAGACTTAAATCTTCGGTAATAGGCAAACCTATATATGCGAGAGATTTAGTTTTATCTTTAACGGCATTTTTAACATCAGCTATATTGGTGATGATGGTCAAGTCGAAATGTTGCTGCCACTCACCGTCTGGCAGTTGCGGTTGTGCATGCCAGTAGTCTAATTTCTGATTCAAAAATAAATGTGGCTTTTTACCTACTTCGACTAACACAAAACTTTCTGGTTGTTTTGTTAATGGTAACCAGTATTTAAAATGTGGGTTGGTTTTAAACGGATAGGCATTATCGTCTCTAAAACCATAACCACTATGACCTGAGTAGATTAACACGCTTTCAAAATCATTTTCTTGTAATGCCGATTCAAACGTTTGTTGCAGTTTTTGAATATGTTGTTGGTAAATAGAGATCATTAGCAAGCCTTGTCGAATGTATTAAATAGTGGTTATTTTTTTATTTTATAATGACACGTTATTTTATTTGATATGTCGGTTCATTCTTTTCTGAATAAAGAGTCCTAACACTATCACCACAAGCCCGATTACAGTTGATATATAAATAGGCTCTTTTAAAATCCAATTTATAAATAACAATGAAAGGAAAGGAGACATATAAATTAACGAACTAATTTGTGCGGTACGAATAGCATAAGACATCGCTTTTAACCAAAATACAAAAGCAATACTCATTTCAAATAGCCCTATGTATATCCCCGCCGTAACATTGGTAACCGTAAAGTTAAAGGCATCCCAATTGTAAATGGCTAACAGCAATAACGCAGGCGTTCCGCATATAAAACAGATTAAAATAGACTCTATAGCGGGCGCATTGGTTCTTTTGTTTAATAGCCAGTAACTGGACCAAATTAAAGTAGAAAGAAATGCGAGTCCAAGACCTATCAAATCAAAATCTGGTAAATTGGCAAAATCAAATTGGGTGATCGAAATGATAACGCCAACATAACAAAGCGCGAGGCCTATCCCATCCCCTTTAGAAAACGTTTGTTTTAAGATAGGTATAGATAATATAGCTAAAACAATACCCCAAGTGTAATTAATTGACTGCGCAATCTGTGCGGGCAACCTTTCGTAAGCACCAAACAACACATAATAATATAATACCGGGTTAATATTGCCTAAGATCAAGTAGAGCAATGGGGTTTTTCTAAATATCGCCAAGAGGCTTTTTTCTGTTTAGAAAATAGATAAACCACAAATAACACAATAAGTGACGACACTGATGAAACAACAACAAGCTGCGATAAGGTCGAATCACTAAGCGCTAATTTAAACGCCGTTGCTACGGTTGACCATAATAGAACACTGATCAACGCAAATTGGATGGCTTTGGTTTGATTTTTTTCCGTCATGGTTTTTCGTTCAAAAGATCTTGTTTCATGATCTCTTGATACGGCGGCCAACCTAAAGGTTTACCTGCTAAAACATGTAAATGGATATGGTAAACGGTCTGTCCACCATTTTGATTACAGTTCATCACAGCACGGTAACCGTCTTCTGCGAATCCTAACTCAGCTGCTATTTTTGCTGCAACAACGTATAAATGCCCCACTAAATGAGAGTTTTGTTCGTTAATGTCATTCATCGTCGCAATACGTACTTTAGGTATCACAAGAAAGTGAGTTGGGGCTTGAGGGTTAATGTCGTTAAATGCCAGCGCTAACTCATCTTCGTAAATAATAGTGGCAGGGATCTCTTTATTAATGATCTTATCGAAAATTGTGCTTTCTGACATGGTAAATACTCGTCTGGTTGTAATTTGGGGGATACTTTAATCAGCGTTGTTAATTAACGCAATCTTTAACAATGAAATATTCGACAACTTGTTACTTTATTAATACAAAAGTTAATTAGGTTAAAAACGAAATGGTGTTTTTGTTTGATGTTATTGGTTATGATAAGAAAAATTTTATCAACACAGTGACGCTTGTGAAATTCCACCGCTTTTTAATACAGATCATTACCTTAGTTAGTTTATTGTTTGGGACTTCTGCTTTTGCCGTTGAAGTTACTAACTTATATACAGGTAAAATCTTGGTTAACGATAAGACGCAAAAAACCAGAGTTAAAGCGCATCGTTGGGCAATTGAGCAAGTCTTATCTAAAGTCAGTGGTGATAAAGATATATTAGATAACGATGTGATTAAACGTGAAGTACAACACAGATCGGCTAATTATATTAAATCGTTTGCATTTAAAACCGATGAACAGGGTAGAACCTTTTTAGTCGATCAGTTTTATCAAACCAAAATCGATAAACTTATTAAATCCGTTGGTGGCTCTATTTGGGGACGTCGCAGACCAAACACATTGATTTGGTTAGTGGTCGAAGAAGGGGTTAACCGTTCTATTGTAGAACTTGAACAATACCCTCAGTTATCTGAAATACTAAGTCAATCTTCCGATGATCGTGGCCTTCCAGTTCTATTACCGTTAATGGACACCATAGATAAAGATGCGATTTATTCGTCTGATGTTTGGGCTCGTTTTGAAGGAACCGTTTCTGCCGCATCAGAACGCTATAATGCCGACAACTATATAATGGCTCGTATGCGTTTTGTTGATTCCAATAAAGAGCCTGAGTATCAAACTGGCTGGTTGTTACAATTTCAATTAATGAAAAACACCAAACAACTACTTAGCGATGAATTTAGCGGAGAGCAGTTTGCGGTTATCCGTTCAATGATAAATCGTGTTGGCGATTATTTTGCCTCTGAGTATGCCATCGATAGTGAACAAGTTGGGGCAGATAACTTAGAGCTAATGTTAGAAAATGTGCCCAATATCGTTGCGTTAACCAAAGCGGAAAAGTACTTATCGTCTTTACCGCCAGTCACTGATGTACAACTTATGAAAGTAAGCAAACAACAAGCTCAGTTTTATCTAAACTTATCTGGTGAAGGACTCGACGTTGTTCGGGCGTTAGCGTTATTACCTGAATTTGAAAAAATAACAGATGTAGAACAAAAACAACCACTTAAAAGTCTGACCATAGAACAGCAACTAGAGATACTAACACGTGAATATTTAGCACAAACGCAACAGGCTCAACAGTTAAACAATTCTGAAGGTGCAGAAAACGCGGTAGTGGAAGACGTTAAAAAGAAATCGATTACACTTAAATATAAGTGGTTAGGTAAATAAAGTGCAATTATTACTGCCCGTTACGATTAACAGTAGTCAGACATTTTCTTCGTTTGTTACCCCTAAAAATGTACAAAACGTCATGACCAATGAAATAAGCCGAGCTATCGAATCAGATAGTTTTGTGGCTTTATATTTGGCAGGTAGCGACAGCAGTGGCAAAACTCACTTATTAACGTCTTGTTGTCATCATGCCAATGAAGTTGGTAAGTCGAGTATGCTGTTACCATTAGAACAAGTTGTAGACTCATCACCTGATTTAATATTGGGGTTAGAGAATGTCGAAGTCGTGTGTGTTGACAATATCGAAGCCATATCCAACAACTTAGAATGGGAAACGGCTATTTTTAATCTGTTTAATGCATTACAACAAAATAACGCCACAATCATATTTACGGCTTCGGATTTACCTACTAAAACTCAAATATCACTCCCTGATTTAGCGTCTCGTCTACAGTGGGGAACGTTGTTTCAAATCCCAACTTTATTAGAACAAGATAAAAGTCGTGCGCTTGTTCAACATGCGCACTACATGGGGTTTGAATTAACGGAAGAAGTGGCAAAGTTCATGTTAAATAGATTGCCACGTAAAATGTCGTTTTTGATGCAAGCGCTAAATACGCTTGCCAAACAAAGTATTGAAAAACAGAGGAAAGTTACGGTTCCTTTTGTTAAAGATATCCTAGAGATATAGCCAATTTATAGAACTATTTAGGCCTGATGTTACTGATAATATCACCTAAACTGCCATATTCAGAACCGCCTAATCTTGACAGCGGATTTACTTTATTAGCTAACACTTTGACTCTGCCTTTATCATCTATATTAATCACTTCATCATTAATATAAATATGTTCAATTTTAGCGAAAATAAGCGTTTGCGGTGTTTCACCCAACTCCTGCGTTTCAAATAAAGTACAAGCAAAGGCAATATGACAATCTTTTAATCTAGGTAATGAAAACCCTTCAAATTCAACGGTTTCTAATCCGGTTGATAATAATTCAGACTCTCCATGTTCTAAGGTCGCAGCCGAAGCTGTCACCGCTTTTGACTGGTCACTGTTGGCAATATGGATAACTAACTTTTTGTTTTGCTTTACATTAACCGTTGTATCTTTTGCCGAACCATCCGGTTTTTTACCAACAGAAAACATCAATAGTGGTGGTGCACTGGATACCGCAGTGAAATATGAAAATGGTGCAAGGTTATAATTCTGATCACCAGAGTCTGTTAACACCCAAGCAATTGGTCTTGGGATGATAGTTTGAGTCATTAAATGGTAGACGTTATTGGCTGATAACTGCTCTAAATTGACAAGCATAATAGGTTAATTTTCCACTTTTAAAACTAAAGGATTAAGCATACAGAAAAAATAAGCGGAAAATCCATATAAATAAGGATTTAGCACTAATATTTTGTGTGCAATTAAGTTAGAATTCGCGGCTGTAATTTTTATTAAAAGTTTAGTGCCAATCAAACTAAGTTATTGGTATTTAAAGACCTTGGATTTTGTACCGAGCGTCAGAACAAATAAAGAGTGTTCCATGAATTTAGAAGAGATCGTTGGATTAGCTGAACAAGCAATCACACAAGCAAATGAAATCCAAGCGCTGGAAGATGTGCGCGTTGAATATTTAGGTAAAAAAGGCAAGATCACTGAGTTACTTAAGTCTTTAGGTAAAATGGATCACGAGCAGCGTAAAGAAATGGGTCAAGCTATCAACATAGCAAAAGGCACAGTTCAAAAGTCAATTTCAGAGCGCCGTGAACAATTACAAACAGAAGCACTGAATGCAAAATTAGCATCTGAAACGATTGACGTGACTTTATCTGGTCGTGGTGCAGAAATGGGTAACATTCACCCAGTGTCACGTACTATCGAGCGTATCCAATCATTTTTTGGTGATTTAGGCTTTGAAGTTAAACATGGTCCTGAAGTGGAAGATGACTTCCATAACTTTGATGCGTTGAATATCCCAGAACACCATCCGGCGCGTGCAGATCATGATACTTTTTATTTTACCCCAAAAACGGTTTTACGTACTCAAACCTCGGGTGTTCAAATCCGTACAATGGAAAAAGAAACACCGCCGTTAAGAATTATCTCTCCTGGCCGTGTTTATCGTAATGATTACGATCAAACTCATACGCCAATGTTCCATCAGGTTGAAGGCCTTATGGTGGATAAAAGCGTCAGCTTTGCTGAACTTAAGGGTGTGATTCATGACTTTTTACGTAACTTCTTTGAAGAAGACGTTCAAGTTCGTTTCCGTCCATCTTACTTCCCGTTCACTGAGCCATCGGCAGAAGTGGATATTATGGATAAAAATGGTAAATGGTTAGAAGTATTAGGCTGTGGCATGGTACATCCAAATGTATTACGTTCAGTAAATATTGACCCAGAACAGTACACAGGTTTTGCCTTTGGTATGGGTGTTGAGCGACTAACAATGTTACGTTACGGCGTAAACGATTTACGTTCATTCTTCGAAAACGATCTTCGTTTCTTAAAGCAGTTTAAATAAGGATCTCACAAAATGAAATTTAGTGAAAAGTGGTTACGTGAGTGGGTTAATCCTGCAATTACAGTTGAAGAATTAGACGAACAGTTATCAATGGCTGGTTTGGAAGTTGATGGTGTTGAGCCAGCTGCAGCAGAATTTACCGGTGTCGTTGTTGGTGAAGTGGTTGAATGTGGCAAACATCCAGAAGCGGATAAATTACAAATTACCAAAATTAATGTAGGCAGTGCAGGCGATGGCGAATTAATCGATATCGTATGTGGTGCTAAAAACTGTCGCCAAGGTTTAAAAGTAGCAGTTGCTATGGTTGGTGCTGTTTTACCGGGCGACTTTAAAATCAAAAAAGCCAAATTACGCGGCCAGCCATCATTTGGTATGTTGTGTTCTTGGTCTGAATTAGGCATGGCTGATGACTCAGATGGCATCATGGAATTACCAGCAGATGCACCTTTAGGCACAAACATACGTGAGTTTTTACAATTAGACGACAACATTATTGAAATCGACTTAACACCAAACCGTAGCGACTGCTTAGGCATTGCAGGCGTGGCTCGTGAAGTTGGCGTATTAAATAACATTGATGTTACGTCTTTAGAAGTGAAATCGGTTGAAGTATCGATTGCTGATACGGTTGATGTTGAATTAGTCAACTCAAATGGATGCCCACGTTATTTAGCCAGAGTTATTAAAGGCATTAACTTAGATGCGACAACCCCGTTATGGATGGTTGAAAAATTACGTCGAAGTGGCATTCGTTCAATTGATCCCGTTGTTGATATAACAAACTTTGTATTGATTGAATTGGGTCATCCAATGCATGCGTTCGACTTAGCAAAAGTGGAAGGTGGCATTAAAGTACGTAACGCTAATAAAGATGAAAAATTAACTTTATTAGATGAGACAGAAGTGACATTAACAGAAGATACGTTAGTCATTGCTGATCATAATAAAGCATTAGCGATAGCTGGCATCTTTGGTGGTTTAGAGTCTGGCGTGTCTAACGAGACAAAAGACGTTATCTTAGAAAGTGCATTCTTCAATCCGGTGACTATTGCTGGACGTGCTCGTTCATACGGTCTTCATACTGATGCATCTCATCGTTATGAACGTGGTGTGGATTACGAATTACAACGTACAGCGATGGAACGTGCAACTCAGTTGTTACTTGAGATTTCTGGCGGCGAAGCAGGACCTATTGTTGAAGCGGTATCAGAAGCTGACTTACCAGTTCAAACAGCGATTGTATTACGTCGTGCACGTTTAGATCGTGTTTTAGGCCATGTAATTAGTGATGATGAAGTTACCACAATCTTAAATCGTTTAGGCTTAAAAACTGAATTTAAAGACAATAGCTGGTTTGCTATCTCGCCAAGCTTCCGCTTTGATATTAATATTGAAGAAGACTTAATTGAAGAAGTAGCCCGTGTTTACGGTTACAACAATATTCCAAATGTGGCACCTGTTGCTTCATTAAATATGCCTGTACGTAAAGAAGCTGTATTAGATAAAACGGTATTTTCTAATATCCTAACTACTCGTGGTTACCAAGAAGCAATTACATACAGTTTTGTTGACCCTAAAGTTCAAGAGAAGTTATTCCCAAAACAAACTGGATTAACGTTACCTCACCCAATTTCGGCTGACATGTCAGTGATGCGTGTGAGCTTATGGGCTGGTTTATTACCTGCAGTAGTTCGTAACCAAAATCGTCAGCAATCACGAGTTCGTTTATTTGAAAGTGGTTTGCGTTTTGTGCCTGATAACACGGCCGAAATGAACATTCGTCAAGAAGTGATGTTTTCTGGTGTTATTGCGGGTTCTATCGCGGGTGAATCGTGGGAAGAAAAAGCGCGTCCAGTTGACTTTTACGATGTTAAAGCCGATGTTGAAGCCTTATTACAAAAATGCGTAGACAGCTCATCGTTCACTTTTCAGCCTTTAGCTGCGGACAGTGAATTGAATGTTGCATTACACCCTGGTCAATCTGCAGAGATATACCGTGGCGATGTATTAGTCGGTCATGTAGGTGCGGTGCATCCTGCGGCTGAAAAAGCGTTAGGTTTAAACGGCAAAACATTTGTATTTGAACTATTGATGTCAGAACTAACTCAGCGTAAATTGCCAGATGCAAAACCGGTGTCTAAATTCCCTTCAAATCGCAGAGATATAGCGGTTGTTGTGAAAGAACAGGTAAATGCCGGTAATTTACTAAAAGAAATAGAAAAAGTTGGCGGAAATCAATTAGTTGACCTAAACTTGTTTGATGTTTACCGTGGTGAAGGCATCGGTGAAGGTTTTAAAAGCTTAGCAATCTCAATTATTTTACAAGATGTTGAAAAAACATTGGAAGAACAAGAGATTAATACTAAGATTGAACAAGTCGTTAATACGTTAACTGAAAAATTTGAAGCAACGCTTAGGGATTAAAACACTATGGCACTAACCAAAGCAGAAATCGCAGAACATTTATTTGAAAAAGCAGGCATTAACAAAGCCGATGCGAAAGATTTGGTTGAAGCTTTTTTCGAAAAAGTGAGAACTACACTAGAAGACGGTGAACAGGTTAAGTTATCTGGTTTTGGTAATTTTGAATTACGTGAAAAACAATCGAGACCTGGCAGAAATCCTAAAACTGGTGAAGATATTCCAATCTCTGCTCGTCGAGTAGTCACCTTTAGACCGGGCCAGAAGTTGAAGGCTAGGGTAGAAGTTGGGACCGCTCAATTGGTTGAAAAACAAAAGTAGTGGAATTAATAGGTCATCAAGTGTGGCCTATTTTATAACCAATAAAAAAACCAGCTAAATGCTGGTTTTTTTGTTTTTTGAATTTACTAAAGTTTTTAGTAGAAACCGTGAGGCGTTCTGCAATCCATACCTAAAGTAGATAGGTAATCTAACCAGAAGTTAGCTGGGTTATATCCGTCGCCTTGTTTAACTACAGTGTAACCTGTAGATGTTACTGCAACTGGAGCCGCTTTTTTAGCCGCCGCTTTTTTCTTAGCCGGTGCTTTTTCTTTAGCAGGAGCCGCCGCTTTAGCAGGGGCTGCTGTAGAACCTGAAAGTTCTGCAGTCAAATCAACTAATGCTGCTAGACGAACATTTTTTCCGCCATCAATACTGTACCAACCACCTTTTGCTTCAATTTGTGGTTCTTTTTTATTTACTTTTTTGTAAGCTTCAGTGAAGTCAGACAAGACTTGATCTTTGTCTAGTGTGCTCATTATATTTACCTGAATTTAGTAAGAATTTAAGTTGAGCCTTATTTATACAAAGTTTTTCTACCTATATCAACTTATCGGCCCAACTTAAGCCAAATTAACAGTAAAAAAGCCTAAATAGGGTTATAAACATAGAAAAATAACAATTACACTAGCGTTAACGAGAAACATCAATTGCGAATAAAAATTTATGAAAACCAAGCAACTTACTCAATATCTTAATACACTATTAAACTCGGATAACATAAATGATTATTGTCCTAATGGTTTACAAGTTGAAGGCAAACCAGAGATCGGCAAAATAATCACAGGTGTTACCGCCAGCGAAAGGCTAATCGATGCAGCTATCGAACATCAGGCCGATGCCATATTGGTGCATCATGGTTACTTTTGGAAAGGTGAGTCGCAAGTTATTACCGGTTTGAAAAAAAATCGATTAGCCAAATTATTAAAACATGACATTAACTTACTTGCTTATCATTTACCTATCGATGTTCATTCTGACTTGGGCAATAACGCCGTGTTAGCCAACTTACTTGGTATAACCAATGTAGTACCAGTGGAGTCGGTTAAACCTAAAGGCGTGTTGATGCAAGGGAAGCTCTCTACACCAATGTCGATTGATCAATTTGGACAGTTAGTTAACTCAAAATTACAACGTGAACCTTTAATTAATGCCGTAAATAATGAGCTCGTCTCAACGATTGCTTGGTGTACAGGTGGTGGCCAAGGTTATATTGATGTTGCCGCGGAACTAGGTGTTGATGTGTTTTTAACCGGAGAAGCATCGGAACAAACGATTCACAGCTCTAGGGAGTTTGGTATTCACTTTGTCGCCGCGGGACATCATGCAACCGAACGTTATGGTGTGAAAAGCGTAGGTGAGCATTTAGCCAATGAATTCGGTTTAGATGTTCAGTTTGTTGATATTCATAACCCAGTGTAAAAACGAGTCTTTAATCTAATGTCTAAAAATGATTGTAACTTTGATACTCGTACTAAAACCTTTAAAAATAATATTTATGGCACTGGCAAAGGGAAAATTCGTGAGGCCGTTTTACTACAAGATCTAACCCAATACTTAACGCAGCAATGTGAGAATAAAGCAGAAAAAAATCAGCATTTAAAATCTTAGATGTGGGGGGCGGACAAGGTCAAATCGCCTTACAATTGGCCGAGATGGGATTTGATGTCACCTTATCCGATATTTCAGCTGACATGTTAGCCATGGCTCAAGAGTCGGCTCATGAGCGTTCATTAACGAATTTGACCTTAATTCATAGTGCCTTACAAGATTTACCTAACCAACTTAATCAAAAATACGACTTAGTCTTGTGTCATGCGGTATTTGAGTGGTTAGAAAACCCAAAACAAGCGTTTGAATTGTTAATCCAATTTTGTACGGCAAAAGGGGGTATTTCGTTAATGTTTTATAATCAAGCAGGGCAAGTGTTGAGTAATTTAGTTTACGGCAACTTTGATTATATTCGCAGTGGCATGAAAGCTAAAAAAGTGGTGAAACTTAATCCACAGTCAGCGTTAAATTCAGAAGAGGTTTACAGTTGGTGTGACGAATTTAACCTTAATATATTGGTTAAATCCGGCGTCAGGTGTTTTCATGATTACATGCGAGATATCTCAAAGTGGGATTCAGACTTTGACAATATTCTGCAAATGGAATTACAGTATTGCCAACAAGAACCTTACGCCAGTATTGGCCGTTATATGCACTTATTAATAACAAAGTAATTTCAGATATATTTAAGGATGACTATGAAACTGTATGGCTCAACAACCTCACCATACGCAAGGCGTTTACGTTTATTTATGGCCGAGATGGAATACGAATTTATTAACATAGATGTATTTGGTGACGATAGGACATTATTAAAAGAGAAAAATCCTACCTTAAAAATACCCATGTTGGAGGATCTGGATAATGCCACTTGCCCTATTATTTATGACTCAGGCGTGATCCATCAATACTTAGTTAATAAGTTTAAATTAAGCAATTTATCCATCAATCAACAAACCCAATTAGCGGTGATTGATGCGTGTACGGACGCTTTACTTAATATGTTGTTTTTGGCACGAAGTGGGGTAGACACAACTCAAGACAATTTATATTTTAATGCGCAAAGAGAGCGAACCGTCACGTCATTTAATCAGTTGGAAAAGCTTGTTTCAGACAAACATATCCACGAATGGGATTATGTCGCAATCAGCTTGTACTGTTTGGTCGAGTGGGCTGAGTTTCGTCAATTAGTCGACCTGTCAGAATATCGTAATATAAACGCCTTTATGGCCGTAAACGATTACCATAAAGGCATAAAACAAACTAAACCCTCAGCGTGATTAAACAATCACAACTGAGTTGTCCTCGTAACTTAAGGGAGAAGGAAGGTAGGCGTCTGCTTGCCAATCGTTTTCCCAAGTTTGCTCATCCAATAAATACCTGAATTGATACGCCTGATCTTTGTCTAAATCTAACGTTAAGGTGAAATCACCAGACTTTAATTTCTTCATGGGTGCGGGTTGCCAATTATTAAAGTCGCCTGACAGTAAAGCTACATTAGCCTGTTTACTTTCATCTTTTGGTAATTTAAAGGTGACTTTACAAATGGGTTTAGTTTTTAAATACTTTTTACTTAAGCTCATATTAAAATCCTTCTACATAAAGGTTGAGATTGGGGGGCGTCAAATCTTAATATAGAAGGATTAACGCATTTTGAAATAGAATTTGAGTAATTACTCTGATGAAATCGTTTGCATCAAACAAGTCATATAAATGGTATGTTTTTTGACCGTATTATGGATTGAAAAATGAGGCATAAAAAAACCGTTAATATTAACGGTTTTTTTAGTTCGTCAGATAAGTAGATGATTAAGACTTATCAGAATACCCTTGGTTATGTACATCAAACATAGCACGTCCAGAAGGGTCAGCATTTGCTGTAAAGCTCGCATCCCATGCTAACGCTTCAGGCGTTGAACATGCTACCGATTTACCACCTGGTACACATTCAGCCGCTGAATCTAACGGGAAGTGCTCTTCAAAGATAGTACGGTAGAAATACGCTTCTTTTGAATCCGGCGTATTATGAGGGAAGCGATATTGTGCACTTGCCATTAATTGATCGGTTACTTTTGATTCTGCAGATTCAACTAATGTATCTATCCAGCTGTAACCAACGCCATCTGAGAACTGTTCTTTTTGACGCCACAATACTTCTTCCGGTAAGTAACCTTCAAATGCTTCACGTAAAATGTGTTTTTCCATTTTTCCGTTACCACACATTTTAAGTGCAGGATTGGTGCGCATCGCAATGTCCATAAAGTCTTTGTCTAAAAATGGTACGCGTGCTTCCACGCCCCAAGCTGACATCGCTTTATTTGCTCGTGCACAATCAAACATGTGTAGACGTTTGATCTTCCGTACTGTTTCTTCGTGGAACTCTTTCGGGTTTGGTGCTTTATGGAAATATAAATAACCACCAAATAATTCATCAGCGCCTTCACCAGACAATACCATTTTTATGCCCATCGCTTTTATTTTACGTGACATTAAGTACATAGGAGTTGAGGCACGAATGGTTGTAACATCGTACGTTTCTAAGTGATAGATAACATCACGGATCGCATCTATCCCTTCTTGAATAGTGTAGGTGATCTCATGGTGAATAGTACCAATTGCATCAGCTACTTTTTGCGCGGCAATTAAGTCAGGTGCACCGTCTAAACCAACAGCAAATGAATGCAGTTGTGGCCACCATGCTTTTGATTTACCTTCATCTTCTACTCGTTTTTGGGCAAACTTTTGCGCAACCGCAGAAATAACAGAAGAATCTAAACCTCCAGATAATAAAACACCATAAGGTACGTCAGACATCATGTGTGATTTAACCGCGTCGCTTAATGCATCATGAATTTGTTTAGCGTCGCCTTTGTTGTCTTTAACGGCATCAAACTCAAACCAATCTCTTGTATAATATTGTTTGATCTCACCGTCTTTACTAGACCAGTAATGTCCCGGAGGAAATTCTGAAATAGTGCGGCAAACCGGCACTAACGCTTTCATTTCAGAGGCAACATACAGTTGTCCGTCTACGTCATAACCGTAATACAAAGGAATGATCCCCATATGGTCACGAGCGATCAAATAACTGTCGTCTGTGTCGTCATATAAGATAAACGCAAACATGCCTTTTAATTTGTCTAAAAACTCAATGCCATCTTGCTGATATAGTGCAAGAATGATTTCACAGTCTGACTGAGTCTGGAAGGTATAGTCAGTGGTTAACTCTGCTTCAAGAGCTTTATGATTATAAATTTCGCCATTAACGGCTAAGATGTGATTTCGATTTTGATTATATAGAGGTTGCGCGCCATTCTCTAAGTCAACAATCGATAAACGCTCGTGAGCAAGAATCGCATTGTCGTTATTCCAAATACCAGACCAATCTGGGCCACGGTGACGTAATAGGCCAGATAATTCTAGCGCTTTAACTCGTAAATCTGCAACGTCAGTAGTAACGTCCAGTACTCCAAAAATAGAACACATAAGTAGTTCTCTCCATTAAATCAAAATCACAATAATTCAAGTCATACACTAAGCGTTTGGCGCGGCTTTGGTATATGACATCTATAATAACTTAACAATAAGTTAGATTAGAGCTTGTACTTTAATCAAGCCCAGCCTGAGACTGCCACAGATGATTAGCCAATGCCAAGTGATTTTTATGCAATTAATAAATGTAGGAATCAAAAGGAGAAAAAAGCATCACTAAGTGTTTAAAAATAATACGTAGAAGGTAAGGTTAATTACCTTCTAACGATTCTGAAGTGACATAAAAAGCAATGACTAACATCATGCCTGATACGATATACACAGGATTAATACCCAAGAATAAACTCGATAGATCAATTAGTTTATTGGTTAACGGCAAGTTGCCTTCAAATAAGAAGAGAAAGACAGATAAAATAGTTATGCAGACAAAAATTGAACAAGTCATGATTTTCTGTTTTAACTTTAAATAACCTTGTTGTCTTTTTATCAATGTATTTAAAACTTGTTTGCTAAAACCATCGTCTGACAATACGGGTAACGATTGTTGTAACAGGGCGTCTATGTTTCTATTCACTATGCTGCTCCTCGTTTTTTGTCCTTAGAGTTATCGACGTTTTTCTCAGATAGTAATTCCGCTATTTTAGCTTTACCGCGAGAAATATGTGATTTAACCGTCCCTATCGGTAATTGCATAATCTTTGATATTTCTTGATGTGTATGACCAAAATTAGAGTTAAGCGTAATGGCTGAACGTTCTTCATGGGTCACATAATACAGAGCTTGTTCTATTAAAATTTGCGGCTCAATATTATCCGTTATTTGTATCTCAATGGGGTCATCATTTAATACGAATTTATTCTTTCTGATATATTGTAAAAAATGTCGGTAACAAATCGTTAATAGCCAACCAATAAAGCTGCCTCTCGCATCATAGTTTTTAACTTTCTCAAATGCTGTAATAAAGGTTTCTTGTGAGATATCGTCAGCAAGTGCATTGTCACCTTTACATAATCGTCTGGCATAATTTCTTATTTGACTCTGATGCAAATTAACTAATTTGGCAAAGGCATGATGATTTTCATCTACGATAACCTTTGCAATTAATTTAGATTCAATAATATCCATTAAATAGCGCTAAATTACGATTCAAGCTTTTCATGTAATTTAAACACTAATATATACGCAAACCCAATAATAATTGGGAACATACTGAAGCCAATCATCACTTTAGTTTCAAGCTCACCCGCTGGTGAAAATATACCGAACAACGCAAAAGCAATACCAAAAGCAATAAAAATAATACCGCGTTTTAGGTCGGCAAAAGGGCGCTTTTTATCTAACAATTTTTCAATAGTTTCTGGCGATAATGTTTCTCCTTTTTCAATGGCCAGTTGTAATGTTTCTTGTAGTTGCTTCTTAGATTTAGAATTAAAAAACATAAAACTAACCGTGATAATGGCAACCGCCAAAAAGAAAGTAATAGGAACTAAAATATCGTGCATGGTCACTCCGAGTTGTTGTATAAAATATAGTTGTTAAGTAGATGCAGCAAAAACGAATTTAGATGCAAAAAGTTTAATTTATTTAAAAAATATACAAGATCTCTATGCGCTAATGCGATTTATAATAAACAGACACTGAATCTACTTATTTAATTTATATATTATTTTTTCTGAAAACGGATGGTCGGGGGATGTGGTATAAAATGGAAAATGTGCAACGTTAGGTGAATTAGGATAAAACTGAGGTTCTAAACAAATTCCTTGTCGCGGTAGTAAAGGAGACGACAAATAATCACTGGTATACACTTGTAACCCCGGATAACCAGAAATAACTTCAAGGGTTAAATCCTGTTCTGGACTTACCAAAACGGCAGACGGTTTGCTTGTGTCATTAACCACATAATTATGGTTAATCGATTTAGATCCAATGTTAGTGAACTTAGTGAAGTCAAATTGAGTATGTTGCACCTCATCTACATTACCAGTAGGAATTCCTTCGTCATCAACTGGTGTATAATGTTGGCAATTTAACCATAAAGAATGTTGGTCAATTAGGGATGTCTTATTAGCATTAACACCTGATAAGTTAAAATACGCATGACCTGTAGGGCCAATAAATGTTTCTTTTTCGCTATATGCATTAATGTTAATTTTTAGCTGACTGGTTTGTTCAGCCAAACGATATTCAACCTCAAAGGTGATGGAACCAGGGAAGCCATTAAAGCCATCTTCTAACCAATATTTTAAGGTAATGGCCCGAGTAGAATGTTCTTTAACCTGCCACATACAAGATTCTAAGGCATTGTTGCCACTATGTAGTACGTTGTTCCCTTCATTTGCCGCTAGTTTATGCAATACTCCGTTTAACTGGACCGTCGCATCCTTAATTCTATTGGCATACGGCCCCGCGATTGCCCCACAATAACTAGGATCGTCCCGATACAATTCATAATCTTGGTAACCAACAATAATATTTCTGGATTGGCCGTTAACCAAGGTATCCCATTTAACGAGGCGAGCGCCTAAGTTAATAATAGATACATTGTCACCAACCTGATTTTGAATCGTAAATGTTTTTATCATATTTCACTAAAGTCATATAACGAGAAAGAAATAATAGTCAAAATTGCATCATTTAAACAGCATTGATTTTATTCGTTTTTAATAGCGCTATAAACCGCTAAATCAAACCAGTAAAATCAAAACATACTGCTAAGTGGGTTAACATTCAGTAATGTTAACCGCTAAGCCGCCACGTGCTGTTTCTTTGTATTTTGACTTCATGTCATTGCCGGTATCCCACATGGTTTTTATCACCTTGTCTAAAGATACTTTTTGACCGCCCGTACCACGTAGGGCTAGTCGAGCCGCATTGATGGCTTTGATTGAGCCCATTGCATTACGTTCTATACAAGGCACTTGAACCAATCCGCCAACAGGGTCGCAGGTCAAACCTAAGTTATGCTCCATGCCAATTTCGGCTGCATTTTCAACCTGTTCAACACTGGCGCCTTGAATTTCGGCTAATGCCCCCGCTGCCATGGAACAAGCCACGCCGACTTCACCTTGGCAGCCAACTTCTGCGCCAGAAATGGAGGCATTCTTTTTATATAAAATACCAATTGCGCCAGCGGTTAATAAATAACGCACAATCAAATCATCATCTAATGGTTGAACAAACTTATGATAATACATGAGCACAGCTGGAATGATGCCAGCAGCGCCGTTAGTTGGCGCGGTAACTACACGGCCGCCGTCGGCATTTTCTTCATTCACGGCTAAGGCAAATAAGTTAACCCAGTCCATCACCATCAATGGATCTTTGGTTTGATCCGCCGATAACTTACGTTTAAGTGAAGACGCGCGGCGTTTTACTTTTAGCCCGCCAGGTAAGATGCCTTCAGTACGAATACCGCGCTCAATACAAGCTTCCATCACATGCCAAAGTTTAACCAACTCAGCGCGTATGGTTTTTTCATCTTGAAACGTTTTTTCGTTCGCCATCATTAATGCCGGTATGCTTAACCCATGGGTTGTACATTTTTCTAGTAGTTCAGCACCGCTGGAAAATTCATAAGGAACGGCTTGGTCAATTTGTTCAAGTTTTGCGGTTTGTTTTTGTAATTCAAAGTCTTCATGTTTGACAATAAAACCACCACCAATGGAATAGTAGGTTTGTTCAAATATGATTTCAGTGCCAGCACTTGTATTGCCGTAAGCAAAAAACGTTAACCCATTGGAGTGAGCAGGTAAGGTTTTTCTACGGTGGAAAACGATCGCATTGGTTCTAGGGAATTGAACTAGATGTTTACCTAACAGGTTAATCGTCTCAGATTGTTCTATTAACTGTAATTTATCTTTAACGGTGTCCGGGTCTATGGTTTCAGGCAGCTCACCTAATAAACCTAAGATAACAGCTTTACCGGAACCATGACCAATGCCTGTTTGGCCTAGGGAACCATATAATTCCGTTTTAATAAAACTGACTTGTTGCAACAAGTTTTTGTGCTCTAAGGTATCTACGAATTCGCGCGCGGCTTTCATAGGTCCAACGGTATGAGAACTAGACGGCCCAATGCCGACACTAAACATATCAAAAACACTTAACATAAATATGGATCTTCATTTCAAAATATTGAAACTATTGTAGCTTAGATTGTAACTATTCACACCCACTTACGCATGAGTAAAACTTATTCGAAATGTAAAATTAATTGGTCAATTATAGCCGCGGTAGCACCCCATATCAGCCTACCTTGGTATGGCATAAAATGTACAGGGTGGTTAGTGTTATTCACGCAAGGACTTATTATATGGTGGTTATCTCTGTTGGTGAAGTGCGACAATGGCACTTCAAATGCGTTATCAACTTCCCCAGGGTTTAACGTTAAATCGCTAATGTCTTCAATTAATCCTACTAATGGATGTAAGCTGAAATTTGAAATGGTTTGAAAACTTGGTAACCAACCTAAAGTCGTGATCTTGGTTTCATCAATACCCACTTCCTCATAGGTTTCTCTTAACGCGGTAAAAGTTAACGAGTTATCGTCTGGGTCAACTTTGCCGCCAGGAAAGCTTATTTGGCCAGGATGATGGCGCATGTGTTTGGCTCTTTGGGTAAATAAAAGGGTTAAACCCGTAGGTCGTTTTATTACAGGTACCAGAACGGCCGCGTTTTGTGTTTTGCTGTTAGGCTCAAAACGTGTGATCGGTTTGTTATTCTGTAAATTGTACAAACAAAATCGGCTAGCAAACTGCTCTGGTGTCATCTTGTTACCTTTGCTGATCGAGTTTCAATCGTCGCTTCATATTATTATAAATAAAATAACAGGTTATGCGCTTTCCAATATAGGTAGTATTTTATTCACTTTATCTAAGGTTTCTTGGTATTCCTCATCACAAACGGAGTCGGCAACTAAACCGCCGCCAGCCCAACAATGTATTTTGTTTTGATTACAAACTAACGTACGGATAGAGATATTACTGTCCATATCTCCATTAGGTTTAACATAACCTATCGCACCACAATAAACACTTCTAGGATTGGGTTCCAATTGATGAATTATTTCCATTGCTCGTATTTTGGGTGCACCAGTAATAGACCCGCCAGGGAATGCACCACGTAATACATCCAATGCGGAAAACTGTGGGTCTAAGGTTGCGGTGACTTTACTGACCAAATGATGTACTGCGGGAAAACTTTCTATTTCAAATAATTCTGGCACGTCCACCGTGCCAGGTACTGCTACTTTTGATAAGTCGTTACGCAACAAATCAACAATCATCAAGTTCTCAGCTCGGTCTTTGGTCGCATTTTGTAACTGCTTAGCGAGTTCAATATCTTTAGCTTTATCAGCGTGTCTAGGCCTAGTGCCTTTGATTGGCTTAGTTTCAATGATGTTGTTTTTTACTTCGATAAAACGTTCTGGTGACACACTTAATACAGCGCCGTTTTTATGACGAATAAAACTAGAAAAGGGCGCAGAATTTTGTTTTCTTAACTTGTTATAGGCCGTCCACTCAGAGCCGTATTCACTACCTGAGTAACCTGCGCTAAAACGCTGTGCTAAATTGATTTGATAACAATCACCGGATAATAGATGTTGCTGAACTTGCTGAAATTTTTCAGTGTACTCAACTTTAGTCATATTGGATAACCATGGGGTGGTTAACTTAAAATCTAACTCGGTCTGTTGCGATAAGTTATTGATCTGTATTTCTAATTGAGCCCATTTTTGCGGAGCTTGTTCATCTTGACTGACAAAATATATTTGTTTGTTTTGGTGATCCACCACAATTGCAGAAGCATAAATACCAATAAACATATTGGGCATGTTAATGTCAGATGTTTTAGGTTTAGGTAAGGTTTCAAAGTAGCCGCCCAGTTCGTAATCCCAATAACCCACAGCACCACCAGTGAAGGGTAATTCAGAGTCAATAACCGCGAGTGAATCTAAACAGAGTTGCACTTGTTCTAATGGGTCGGTACTAACTTTTGAAATTAACTCGTCACCACAATAAACAAAGGTATGTTGGTTAACCGTTTCAATGGTAAAGCTAGGTTCCCATACAAAAATAGACACATTACTATTTTTGTGGTCGGTTGATGCAGAGTCCAAAAACATAGCGCCATGTTCTTTTTGTAACAAACAATAGAGTTGTTCAAGCTGACTTGCAGTTAACGACAGAGACTTTACGAAAAGGGTGTTTGACATTACGAAAACCTAAAAGCTAAATAATGGTTAACAAATAAGCAGTTAGAGTGATTTTGCTATGTTAACTTGTTGGTTTAATTTTAGAGGGAGGTTATCATCGATATACAACAATTTCAGTAACCTTGTGCTAGCGACCAGTAATTAAGTTTTAACTGCGATAAAACTAGCCAATTATTTAATTCTTACTATGTTGATTAGTATGCAAAACAATCAGGGATCATTATGACTGTCATTCGCCAACAAGATTTTATCGAAAGTATTGCAGATGCCCTGCAATATATTTCGTATTACCATCCATTAGATTACGTTAAAGCCGTTGAAGTTGCTTATAACAAAGAGCAAAACCCAGCAGCAAAAGATGCAATGGCACAAATTTTAATTAACTCAAGAATGTCAGCAGAAGGGCACAGACCTATTTGCCAAGACACAGGCATAGTAACTTGTTTTGTTAAAGTGGGCATGGACGTTAAATGGGATGATACTTCATTAACCGTACAAGAAATGGTAGACGAAGGTACTCGCCAAGCGTACATGAATCCAGATAACCCATTGCGCGCCTCAATTGTGGCAGACCCTGCAGGTACTCGTAAAAATACCAAAGACAATACCCCATCGGTTGTGCATATCGACCTAGTAAAAGGTGCAGGTATTGAAGTGATGATCGCAGCCAAAGGCGGCGGCTCGGAAAATAAATCTAAAATGGCGATGTTAAATCCGTCAGACGACATTGTTGAATGGATCAAGAAAACCGTTCCAACCATGGGGGCTGGTTGGTGTCCACCGGGCATGTTAGGCATAGGCATTGGCGGAACCGCTGAAAAAGCAGCGGTTATGGCAAAAGAATCGTTAATGGACCCAGTTGATATTCAAGAGTTAATTGAACGTGGTCCTGAAACCACCGAAGAAAAACTACGTATAGACATTCTTAACGCAGTAAATGATTTAGGTATAGGCGCACAAGGTCTTGGCGGGTTAACCACCGTGGTTGATATCAAGATCAAATCTTGCCCAACACACGCCGCTTCAAAACCAGTAGTGATGATCCCTAACTGTGCAGCTACACGTCATATTCACTTCCACTTAGATGGTTCTGGTCCTGCGGATCTTAAACCGCCTCGTGTTGAAGACTGGCCAGAAGTAACATGGGAATTGGGTGACAACGTTCGTCGAGTTAATATCGACAACATCACAAAAGAAGAAATTGCAGACTGGAAAGCCGGTGAAACTGTTTTACTTAGCGGTAAAATCTTAACAGGCCGTGATGCGGCTCATAAACGCATTAAAGACATGTTAGATAACGGCGAAGGTTTGCCAGAAGGCGTGGACTTTAATAATCGTTTCATCTACTACGTTGGTCCAGTTGACGCAGTACGTGATGAAGTTTGTGGTCCAGCAGGCCCTACAACGGCAACACGTATGGATAAATTTACCGACATGATGTTAGAAGACACAGGTCTTATTGGCATGATAGGTAAATCTGAACGTGGTCCAGCTACAGTAGATTCAATCGCTAAAAACAAAGCCGTTTACTTAATGGCTGTTGGCGGCGCTGCTTACTTAGTATCTAAAGCAATCAAGAAATCTCGTGTTGTTGCATTTGGTGATTTAGGTATGGAAGCGATTTACGAGTTTGAAGTAGAAGACATGCCGGTATCTGTTGCCGTTGATTCTACGGGTAACAATGTACATGAAACAGGCCCTGCTATTTGGAGTGGTAAAATTGCAGAGGCAAAGGCTAAAAAGTAGTTTTTGGTTTTGTTTTATGTGAGTTATTTAAGAGAGGAACCTGAGGGTTCCTTTTTTGTTTTTGTTTTCTTTAAAAGATTAAAAAGATTATTTCACCTGCGGCGACCATACCTTTTTCAACAGCCAAAAAGGTAGGCCAAAAGGCCGCTTCCAAGCAAAATCTTATGCTTCATTAAATAGTTATTTTTGTTTATAAAAACGGGCTTAACTTTCGTCCATGAAAAAGCCCTTATTAATAACAAGGCCACCCAACTCAATTTGACCGAATAACAAGGCCACCCACCTCAATTTGACCGAATAACAAGGCCACCCACCTCAATTTGACAGTTAGTTAAACTGCACTAGACTTGCTTGTACCTATATTAATACGGTGAGTGTTTTGTTATGCCTAGACCCAGAGAATTTCAAATTAGCTTATCGGATACGCCGTATTATCACTGTATCTCTCGTTGTGTTCGCAGGGCATTTTTATGTGGTGAAGATAAACAAACCCATCAATCTTATGAGCACAGAAGACAATGGGTAGAAGATAAGCTGTTAATTCTCCCTCAAATATTTGCTATTGAAGTCTGTGCTTATGCAGTCATGAGTAACCACACACACCTTGTATTACATGTGAATGAACAACAAGCACTTAACTGGAATACATCAGAAGTTCTAACTCGTTGGCATAAGGTGTTTAAAGGCACATTACTGACACAAAAATATCTAACTAAAATTAATAACTCAGATGATATTAATGATGAACCTTTAACCGGAGCAGATCTTCTAGCCATAGAAAATAACAAGGCCACCCTCCTTAATTTGACAGTTATTTAAACTGCGCTAGACTTTTTTGTACCTATATTGATACATTGATTATTTTGTTATGCCTAGACCCAGAGAATTTCAAATTAGCTTATCGGATACGCCGTATTATCACTGTATCTCTCGTTGTGTTCGTAGGGCATTTTTATGTGGTGAAGATAAACAAACCCATCAATCTTATGAGCACAGAAGACAATGGGTAGAAGATAAGCTGTTATTTCTCCCTCAAATATTTGCTATTGAAGTCTGTGCTTATGCAGTCATGAGTAACCACACACACCTTGTATTGCATGTAAATGAACAGCAAGCACTTAACTGGAATACAACAGAAGTTCTAACTCGTTGGCATAAGGTGTTTAAAGGCACATTACTGACACAAAAATATCTAACTAAAATTAATAACTCAGATGATATTAATAATGAACCTTTAACCGGAGCAGAGCTTCTAGCCATAGAGCAAACCACCGTTATTTACAGAAAACGCCTAATGGACATAAGTTGGTTTATGCGCGTGTTAAATGAAGGTATAGCAAGACAAGCGAATAAAGAAGATAAATGCACAGGGCGATTCTGGGAAGGACGTTTCAAATGCCAAGCCCTCTTAGATGAGTCAGCCTTACTTGCCTGTATGGCATATGTAGATTTAAACCCAGTAAGAGCCAAAATAGCAACCACACCAGAAAACTCTAATTACACCAGCGTAAAGCAACGCATTAAACATATAATCCAAAACCAACAACAACCAAGCACATTAAAACCATTTGTTGGTAACTCAAGAAAAGATATGCCAAACGGTATTCCTTTTGAACTAAATGAATACATAGAATTAGTAGAGGTGACAGGACGTTGCATAAGAGAAGATAAAGCAGGGCATATAAACAACAACCTACCAAGTATACTCACACGCTTAAGCATAGAGCCTGAGAGCTGGTTAATAATGACCAAGCAATTCACCAAAGTATTCCATGGTGCAGTAGGTAATGAGCATGTATTACAAAACTTCAGTGAGAACTTACAACTAAAACGACGACCAAACTTATCGAGTTGTAGAAAGTTACTAGCTTAATCCCCAAAAAAGCCTGTAAAAAATTAACCAAAAAGACAAAATATCAAATCAGAATCCACTGAGATAAGTGCATATCTAGCATTCAACCCAAAAGTTAAAACAAGCCAAAAATACGAGTAAAAGCGTACAATTACACTCAATATTTCAAATTAAACTTCGATTAAAAATCTAGAACTTATTTTAAATTTACAAATTGATTAAGTTTAATTTAAAGTGGGTGGCAATGTTATTTTAAGTTTAATTTAAAGTGGGTGGCAATGTTATTTGCTTATTTCAAATTAAACTTCGATTTAAAATCTAGAACTTATTTTAAATTTACAAATTGTTTAAGTTTTATTTAAAGTGGGTGGCAATGTTATTGGCAATGTTATTGATGTTGCAATGTTATTTATCCAAGTGGGTGGCAATGTTATTTCGCAATGTTATTTTATAGCGAAAATAGTGCAAAGAAAACAAGGAATTTGACTAAAGCTATTGTGATCTTGGGGTTATTAAATCTTGCTTTTCAGGTGTTTAAATGGGTTCATGACAGCAAAATAATAGAGATCTAATTAGGCAATTCAGCAGGACAAAAAACAGCTGGATTTTACCCGTTCCTCGTTAATTTTGACCAGCTATTTTATTGCCGCTTAAAACGGCGTGTGGCTTTCAGGAGGTTTTGTGATTCGTAATGCCGTTGCTAAGGATGCAGCTTCTATTGCTGAAATATATAATCATTATATTTCAGATACTGTGGTTACATTCGAAACAGAGATGATCCGTTCTGAGGATATTCTCAGTCGTATATCTAAAGTTCAATCCGATGGTTTACCTTGGTTAATAGCTGAAGATGCTTCAGGGAAATTAATTGGGTATGCTTATGCTACTAAATGGAGAGAGCGCTTTGCTTATCGCTTTTCTGTCGAAGTTACTGTTTATTTAGCGCCAACATTTATAGGTAACGGCGTAGGTTCACAGCTTTATGATGCTTTATTCTCAGAGTTGAAATCGCGTTCAATTCATTCCGTGATTGGCGGGATTACATTGCCTAATCCGGCGAGTGTCGCTCTTCATGAGAAATTTGGCTTAGAAAAAGTGGCTCATTTTAAAGAGGTAGGCTTTAAATTTGAACAATGGCAAGATGTGGGTTATTGGCAAGGCGTATTAAAAGGCTAACAAAAAAAAGTACCACCCACCTTTAAAACCAAATAAAAAGCCAACCAAAAATAAAAGTGCCACCCACCTTTAAAGCCTTAAATTTGAACAATGGCAAGATGTGGGTTATTGGCAAGGCGTATTAAAAGGCTAACAAAAAAAGTACCACCCACCTTTAAAGCCTTAAAGCCTTAAAATTAGTACTTCCAACTGTTCTTTTTGATCTTGCTTTTACTTACCACTTACGGCTTCCAGCTGATATAAAAGAGACAATCACTTTAAACCTAATGAAAAATAGAACTACTTGGTTCGCTGTATTCTTTCTTAATGCCTTAAAGCTATTTTTGCCTCGGTACTAATATATTAATTTTCCAGATCCTGTGGATATATCACGCCAAGTTGCTTACGTGTGGCATCCAGTAGTTGTTGAATCGCGAGGCTTATTTGATGGCTGACTTTACTTGGTAGCAAGGTTCCTGATTGCACGTCTTGGCAAAACGCCACAATTTGCGAGCGCATGGCACCTACATTATCCACTCCCTCAATACTGATATTTTCACCATTGATCAACTCAAGCTCAAGTCGTTCAAAGAGTGAGGTTGAGTGTACGGTTAATCTGCCATTTTCCCCTTGGATCTCAATGATGTTTTGCCCTAGGGTGATTTTGGAATAGGCGATGCTGGCAAGCATATCTGGGTAGTCAAATTGTATTTCCCCCATGCCATCAACGCCTGTGCTTAGCAGCTTGCCTTGCGCCTTTAGATTCGTGGGTGATCCAAATAGGGCAACCATGGGCGCCATTGGATAAATACCTAAATCCATTAACGCACCGTTTGAGAATTCGGGATTAAAGGTATTAGGCAGCTCGCCCTTTAATAATAAATCTAGGCGAGAGCTACGTTGGCAGTATTCGCCGTGGTAGCGCTCAATTTTACCAAGTTTGTTTACACATTCTTTGAAGCGATCATAAATAGGCGAGCTAAAGGACAAAATACCTTGAGCCAATAATTTCTTTTGCTGGTTGGCAAGTTCAATGAGTTCACTGAGTTGCGCCTGATTACTGCAGGCGGGTTTTTCCAACAATACGTGTTTACCCGCGAGTAGACATTGTTTGCTTTGAGCAAAGTGTAAGCTGTTTGGCGAAGCAATATAGACTGCGTCTACATCTGAACAAGCGCATAACGCTTCAAGGCTGCCAAATGCAATACCGGCATCTGGTTGACCATAATGTTGAGTAAACTTAGCTTGGGCTTTTGCTGGATCGCGAGAATAAATGCCGACTAATTTTGCTTGGCTGCATTGTTGTAGTCCCTTGATAAAGGTATCGGTAATAAAGTTTGAACCAATAATTGCAAATCCTACGCTCATTGCCTTGTCCTCTTGTTGACCAGTTGCAAAGGTAAACAATCTTAACTCTGTAATCAATGGGGTTCAGAGTCGTTGATTTAATTTCAAAATAACAGTGACATCCACTTAAGACCTAGTAAAAAAGCGAACTTGATAGTCCGCTTTGTTTTTATATTTCTGGCTTCTGGCTTATATCTTACGACTTGTAGCTTATATTAATCTTCTATAGGTATGTTGGAGTTGTATCTAATCACGCCAGAAAGCTCAGGTGATTCTTTTGACTCACAGCGCTGTGTAAAGTCGATGGCTAATTTGTCGATTTCTCCAGATTCTGAGTAGCTTAATTGGTGAATAACAAAAGCACCATAGTTTTGATTACACCCTCTATGTTCACCAGATATATCTATACCAGATTCGGCGCTATCGTTAAATGGATAACGAGTCGCTGACGTATATTCACCTATTGATAATGTTGTCCCTTCTGGTGCTGCAAACTGAAATGACCAATATGGATTATTATCTGTGTTAAGTTCAATGACTTTAGTTTGATCATGGTTTGAACTAAAGCTGAATTCGTTTACAACAGGATTTAACATTCGGTCATAACCTTGAGAAATATAATCGCCTTCAACGCCTTTTATATATACAAAAGTGCCATTGGGTGGTTGTGCAAAAATTTTCAACTCTGAAGTTGCCGTATTTCCTAATTCGTTAGTTACTTGCAAATGAATTAACAAATCATCTTCAACCTCATCAGGTACTTCAACTTCAGTTGTTACACCTGTGGGATTGGTAAAAGTTACTCCAAGTTCGTTTACATCTAACCAGAGGTAATTTAATACTTCTCCTTCATTTAACTCGGTAGAGTTGGCATCTAACTTTGGTGTCATCGTTGAATTAAAGTAACCCTTATCTGCTGTAATCACAGGCACAATTGTATCGTCAACAGTTATACCACCAAAATAATTCAAATTACCTTCAACATTTTTTTCATTTAGAACGGCATTGAGTCCAGAATTAAAATTGTACTCAACACCAGCCACTAGTGGACTTTCTGGTATTAATGTCAATACAGACCCGTCAAACGTTTTATTAAAGTTGACGTAGGTGGTGCCAAAATTTAACCAGCCATAAGCAGAAAGTTCATACTCGGTTAATTCTGCAATTGGCCTCGAAAAAAGCACATTAATTGGTTCTAAGGTGCCAATTTTGTTTATATCGTTTAGAACAGCAACCATGTCAAAATTATTAGCGTTAAACTCTTTGGGCCATAAAGAGTATAAAGGAGCAAACGAATAAAATGATGAGGCTGTGTCTCCTCGCCAAGATAAATCAAATTCACGTTCAGCCCCTAACACAGAAATATATTGTGAATTAATCACAAAGTTTGCATTTAGTGAGATTTCCTCACCAAACGCCCCTGCAATCTTAACTTGTCCTTGATGCGGTACCTCACCTAGATAGCCGAACCAAGGAGAAACTGTTTCAACAGTGAAATTCCACTGTTGATTTAACACGACAGAGCCAGACGTTGTAATTTCAAACGTTGCGCTATTTAATGACCAATCTTTAGATACTTGATAGTTAGAGGCGTCGAGCTCAATATCGTCATAAGAAACTGATAGACTATCGACTAGTTTTACGGACAGTTTATGGTCTTTATCTTTGCTGTATTTTGTCGCTGATAAAATGCCACTGTATTCTTTTCTTTCATAACCCACTAAAACTTGTTGATAAGCAACTTCTACTTGTGTAGTAAAGTCTGCTTTCTCGATAATAGTGAAAGTAATTTCTCCTTGTAAAATGTCATTATAAGCCTGAACAAAACAATCCAAATAGTCTAAGACTATAGTGTCGCCTTGTGACAACTCACTGTTATTATCCGAGTCTGTATAAGTTAGAGAATACACGCCGCCATTTTCACAAGTAGTTTGTTCGAACGAGGTTATAGGTTGTTTTGAATCTAGGTAATATTCTGCAATATAACCCAAACGTAAAAGGTGTTCTTCGATTGACTGAACTGCTGTGTTATATAAGCGTGGTTCCTTAGTCACCAAAATCTGATTTTTAACGGTATAACTCCCAGTTGCTTTAAACTCTTCTTCTTGATAATGAGCATAAAGAGTGACTGAATAATCAGTATCTTCATACACGTTTTGAGCTGTAAACGTTGCTAGACCAGTTTGCATATCTATGCTTTCAGAATTTAAATACAGTCCTTCCCAATAGATTTGAAGGTTGTTCAGCGGTTTATTAGACGTGATTTGTATAGTGACTTCTTCACCTTCATACACCGAAGGCGTAATCGAAAAAGAGATTGATAACGGCTCTGGTTCAGGTTCTGGCTTACTGTTATCTTCCTGCATACAGGATATTAAAGTGAGGTTACAAATGAATATAAAAAGCAAGCGGAGCATTGTGTCGTCCTTGAGTTTTTTTACTGAGATAATCGTCCATTTAACTGAAAAATAACGATTTTAAATTTTTAGCGATAATAACAAACCTAATCTAACTTAGCTATTTCTAATGCCAAACCACACATTTATACCAAATAAAAAAAGCGAACTTGATAGTTCGCATTGTTTTTATATTTTTGCTTCTGGCTTCTGGCTTCTGGCTTCTGGCTTCTGGCTTCTGGCTTTACAGCTTACAACATACAGCTTCTAGCCCTCACCCCTTACAACTGCTCTTACAACGTGGTAAAAACGCCACCGCGTTCTACTGCTTTTTGATAGGCTGGAATAGCTTCTATTTGCTTGAGATAACGAGCTATATTGGGAAAAGCGGTTAAATCCATACGGTTGCTTGACGCTTGGATTGGAAAGCTCATTTGGATATCGGCGCCGGATAACTCATCGCCTGTTAACCAAGTGTTATTGGCCAGTGTCTGTTCAATCAGTTCTATTTGTGGTGTTAGGCGAGGGGTGATGAACATATCCTGTATTTTCTGGCTTAACGTTTTGGCAATTGGTTTTACAAAAAATGGCATTGGATTTTTTGGCATTTTCATCATAACTAGCTTCATCACTAATAATGGCATTAATGAACCTTCTGCAAAATGTAACCAGTAGCGGTAGTCTAATAACGCTTGCCCAGTTGTTGGACGTAAACGATTTTCTGAGTCGTAACTGTCTAACAGATATTCAATGATCGCCCCTGATTCTGCAATGGTTAAGTCGCCGTCAGTGATGACGGGTGACTTACCTAATGGATGAATCGCTTTTAGTGACTCCGGAGCGGCTGAAGTTTTAGGGTCTCGTTGGTATTCTTTTATTTCATACTCAAGCCCTAGCTCTTCTAATAACCATAAAATACGTTGAGAACGTGAATTATTTAAATGATGTACTGTGATCATACTTAGTCCTTTTTCTGAAAGTTAAAAGAGATTTAATTCTTTAATGAGCCTTTCAGAGCTATTGGTTAAAAGCTAATTAATCAGTATCTTACTGATAACGAGTTAATAATAAAGTGTTACCAGTTATAGGTCGCACTTATTGTGTACTGTTGGCCGCGTCCAGGTGTTCCAGGAACTTCTTCAAACGATTCATCCCAAAGGTTATCCGCAGCAAGCGTAATGCTTAAACCATCAATCTGAGTTGGGGTGTATGTAAACGTTAGGTGAGTGAAAAATGCATCGTCATCACCGTTACGTAATGCGTTTTCTTGTTGTTGACGCCATTCATTATCAACACGAACTTCAAGCATATCCATAGGGGTCCAAATAGCACCTAATGTTACACGGTGATCTGGATAATTTAATGCGTAAAAACTCGCGTCTATGTTGTCACCCCCAAGGGCTTGATAATAGTCTTCTGATTTTTTCAAAAAGGTGTAACTAGTAATGACTTTAGCACCGTCCAGTTGATGAGTGGTCAATAACTCTAAACCAACACTATCTATATCAACAGGGTTTGCTGAACGAGCCGTGGTCGAATTATAATTGTAAGTCCAGTCGGTTAAGCCATTATCTTGACGATAAAATATTGCCGCATCTACAGTCCAATAATCTTGCTCTAATGCAAAACCTAACTCTGTGTTCTTGGTACTTTCACGTTTAAGTTGACGATTGCTTCTAAATAACCCGCCTGTTTCGCTACCACCAATGGCGGTGTAACCTGCCACTTGGCTTGCTTCGGCGTACGAGAAATAAAGGGTTTTAGATGTGCCGTCACTTTCGAGTTTATTCCAAGTAACATCACTAATTACAGATACGTCGGAGTCATCACGGTTGGTATCATCAAAAGCAGCACCAAGACGTAAGGTTAACGTTTCGTTTTCGGCTAATGGCATATTATATTCCGGCAGTACACTTATCTTGTAGTACTTACGTGAAGTGAAGCTGTTTTCAAGAGTCGTTGACTCAATAGAGTCTTCTATATACTGGGCTGAGTAATTCCATGCCAATAGATTACTTTGTGCATGACGGCCTGACAAAGCGATTGATGTAACGTCGGTTTCATGGAACGCCTGAAAAGCCTCAGGGGCTTCGCGAGAAAATACATAATGATCTTTATGGTTACGAGTGTATGCCGTAACTTCAAATGCGCTTTCAGTTCCACCTTCAGTTAAAGAATAGGTTTGTTTATGATTAAGCATAAACAACTGAGCACTTAAGTCTTCAGTTTCATTGACATGAAATGGCGTATACATGTTAGGCCAGCCAAAAAACTTATCTTGAGAGCCAAAGAATATATCGGTCTGTGAGTTTGAATTGGATAATTGCACACGGCCTGAAATACGCTCAAAGTCGTGATCGCCATTTTCTATTGTACCGTCACTTTGTGATTGGGATATCTCACCTTCAAAACCCAGCGTCCAGTCATTAACACCGTCAAGTGGTTTACTGTATGCTGCATGTACACTTTGTAAGTTAAAACCGTTATTACCTAAGCCAATCGATACACTGCCTGCTGTGTAAATAGGTTTCCAACCAAAGTCAACCGTTCCCACAGAGCTGTTCATGCCAAATAAAGCGTTATCGGCACCAGTAAGGATATTGGGGCCGCTTAACATTTGGGGAGCAATAGGTATTTCTGAAAAATAATGGCCCGTCTGTGGATCAAATAAGGTAGCACTGCCCACCCTAAATCCGGTGTTTTCGAAAATACCACCACGGATAGTGACATCGGCCTGTGCTTCAGCCATGTTGCGCGACTGTAAATCAACCCGTGGATCATATTCTAAATTTGATACCGGAGCATCAAAGGTGCCTACTGGTTTTTTATTGGCGGTTGCTGAAGATTCAACGGTAATTTTTTCAATGCTGTTTATGGAGTCTGATTGTTTAGTTTTTTGAAGATTAACGGCATTGGCATCATCAGATGCAATTGAAAAGCTTGATACGCCACACAATAAAATTGGTAAACTAACTTGTACTATTCGGGTCATTTAATTTTCTCTGTTTAGAAATTTGAGTATGTCACAGTTGATGTAAATAAGCGCTTTAACAAATAAGGGTAAACTATGGACTTAATTAATCTTTTTGATAAACATTAACCCTTGGTTAACGTTCATTTTTACAATTTTGGGGGATTATATAGTAACTGTTAAAATTTTATATAACTTAGACAGCTTGTCATCCGTTGATCATAGGTAAATGATATATGCGTCTAGGTTCTTGGTTAGAAATATACTTTTAAAATTTAGGGGTTTAGATTGTTAATTGACCTAATTGTTTGATATAAACTTAGGTCAATGTAAAAGGAGCTCGTTGTTAGCAATATGAAAAAAATAAAAATAATAATATTGATCCTAATAGGACTCTCTTTTTCTATCTCATTTAACGGTAATGCATCGGATAAAATCATCGTTGTTACCGAGTTATCGCCTCCATATCAAACTATCAATGATAATCATATTGGTGGATTCGCCACTGAAAAAGTGAAACAGTATTTAGATAGCAAAAACATTAACTATGACATTCAAATGTACCCTTGGGCACGGGCGTATAAATTAGCATCTAGTAAAACCGATATGATGATTTACGGGATTGCAAAAACACCCAAACGCGAGAAGATATTTGATTGGTTAATTCCTGTTTATGAGTTTAAACCTTATTTGGTCGGCCTTGGACATAGAGCAGACTTAAATATTCGTAACTTAGAACAAGCCAAATCATTTACGATTGCGGTGCAGCGTAATGACTTTTCCCATGATTATTTGTTAGAAAAAGGCTTTATTGAAAATAAGAATATTATTTTAACTAACTCCATCGTGGACTCATGGCGTTTAGTTAAAAATGGCAAAGTCGATTTTATAGTTGAAGACATTACCTATGTGCCAACCATTAATGGAGAAAAGATTGAGCTGAATCTTTTTGCTAAATACTTTCCTTTAGATGACTTAGAATCTGTGGCTTATTTGGCTGTGAATAAATCCATGTCAAAAGAGTTAAAATCCAAACTATTCCCAGCGGTTATAGACAAAAGCAAATGACCTTATTATCAAACCTAGTCACTGTAGATTGGTTAAATACTCATAAACAGGACAAAGACATTATTGTACTAGATGCCAGCATGCATCATTCTATTCATAAGGATGTTTCCACATCAAAAAGCGTAATCCCTGGCGCACTAGCATTTGACTTTGAAAATGTATTTGTAGATAAATACAGCGCATTACCGAATATGATGCCACTACAAGCCGACTTTAATTATCAAGCTCAATTATTGGGGATCAATAACGATTCAACGGTTGTTGTTTATGACAATAAAGGCATATTTTCTTCAGCACGTGCTTGGTATATGTTTCATGTGATGGGTCATAAAAATGTCAAAATCCTCGATGGGGGATCACCTGCTTGGATAGCCGCGGGCTTTGCCACTGAGCATTGGTATGCAACGCCAAATGGTCACGGTAACTTTTGTGGTGAACTGGTACCAAAGGCATTTTGTGATGCAAATTTTATATTAGATAACATTGATAATAGACAGGTTAAGATCATTGATGCACGCTCAGAAGGTCGTTTTACCGGGGCTGATACAGAGCCAAGAGCGGGAATGCGTTCTGGGCATATCCCCAATTCAATTAATCTGCCTTTTACTCGTTTATTAAATGGCAATCAATTCTGTTCACCAGAAACGTTGGCTCAAACAATACAGTCTTTGGGTATTAATCCTGATCAGCAATTGGTATTTAGTTGTGGTTCGGGTGTGACGGCTTGTATACCTCTGTTCGTATTTTATAATTTGGGATATAAAAACTTGAGAGTATATGACGGCTCTTGGAGTGAATGGGGAGCCGATGAACAACTCCCAATAGCAACAGGGAAATGATTACTTATTTTCTAATAGCTTTTCAATTTCTGGACGCATGATGTCTCTAATTATGACTTGTGCATCAATGTTAGGGTGAAGATTATCACGTTGCATGTATTGAGGTTTTGACGCTATTTGTTCCATGAAAAACGGCATTAAGGGTAACTTAAACTGCTCTGATAATTGTTGGTAATTACTTTCAAATAACTGAGTGTATCGGAACCCATAATTAGGCGGGATTTTAATTTGCATTAATGCCACGTTGATCCCTTTGTACTGTGCCGCTTCTATCATTCCTGACAAGTTTTGTTTGATGGTCTTAATAGGAAAACCTCTTAAACCATCGTTGCCACCAAGTTCAATAATAATCCAATCGTTAGACGTAAGTTGATGACGTTTTAATACGTTTTCTATACGAGCTAAACCACCACCTGTGGTTTCGCCACTAATGCTTTCGTTAATGATGGTTATGGATTTTTGCTCGGATTTAAAGGTTTCATTTAGTAAGTTAGGCCAACTTTCAGGCAAGGTCATGCCATAACCTGCGCTAATGCTATCGCCATAGATCATGATCTTTGTTGGTTTAGCTAACGTACTGAAACAAGTAAATATTAAAAATGTAACAATTAAAGCCTTTATAAAAGTTTTAATTCGAGTATTTTTGTAATCAGAAGAACCACTTAATGAACTTATTACATTTGTTGGGTCAAACCAATTATTGTTAAGAACTGTATACATAAATTTAGAGAGCCTAGTTATGAGTCAAAGTCGAATATCCGCTTTAGTTGCCACCAATGTATCAAAACAAGTTTCCTTGCCATCGGCCCCATCTTCATCCAGTGATGAAAAGCAATTAAGCATTTTAAACGACATAGAGTTAACTATTCAAGACGGCGAGTCAATTGCAATTGTCGGTGCGTCGGGATCAGGTAAATCCACTTTATTAGGTATATTAGCTGGTTTAGACTTACCTACTACTGGTGAAGTCCATTTTTATGAAAAACAAATTAATACCTTAAATGAAGAACAAAGAGCGCAAATTAGACGTACGGAAGTCGGTTTTATTTTTCAGCAGTTTTTATTAGTGCCAAGCTTAACGGCGTTAGAAAATGTGATGTTGCCGGCTGAATTGTCAGATGATCCGGAACTTAGAAATAACGCAAAAGTTAAAGCTGAGCAATGGTTAGATAAAGTTGGTTTGTCACACCGTTTAGATCATTTTCCAAATCAATTGTCAGGTGGCGAACAACAACGAGTTGCTATTGCTCGTGCCTTTATCACTAACCCTAAACTGTTATTTGCTGATGAACCATCAGCAAACTTAGACACAGAAAACGGTAAGTTAGTTGAAGATCTATTGTTTGAGTTAAATGAAAAAGCGAATACAACATTGGTATTAGTCACACATGACTTAGAACTAGCTAAGCGATGTCAACGCAGAGTGTTACTAACCAACGGTCATTTAGTGGAAAAACCAGCGGTCAGTAATCAAGGTGGTGACAGTTCAACCACTAATAACACAGATAAATCATTAGATGTTCAAGTTGCTGAGGCGATTTCCAATGCATTCTAATTCACAATTAGCCAAACAAATTAATACAACAGACTCATCCGGTGCCTTTTTTACTTGGTTAAAAATAGCGTGGCGTTTATTTGTTAGAGAGTTAGGCCGAGGTGAGTTAACCATCATTGCTCTGTCTATCATTCTTGCCGTGTCGTCCGTTATGGCATTAAGCAGTGTGACGGATCGGGTTGAACAAGCCATCATGAGTAAAAGTGCTGCCTTTATTGCCGCCGACAGAGATCTGCAAAGTTCACATCCTATTGATAATATCGTTATAGAAAAAGCCAATGAATTAGGGCTACAAACTGACAAACACATTTATTTTTCGTCCATGGCATTTGCCGGAGACGAAATGAATATTGCCGTTGTTAAAGCGGTGACAGAAACTTACCCATTACGAGGGGAATTATTAATATCGCAAGACTTAGTGACTAACCAAAGTGTCACTAAAAACGGACCTAAACAAGGGGAAGCTTGGTTAAGTAAACGATTGTTTTATGCCCTATCTTTAGATGATGCTATGTTGTCGTCAGACACACCACCTGTTGTTGAAGTGGGTGAACTTGCGTTAAATGTTACCGGTATAATTGAATCTGAACCGGATGCACCTTTCCAAGTATTCGACTCGGGCACTCGATTGATCATGAATATTGGCGACGTACCAGCTACCAATGTGATCCAACCTGGCAGCCGAATATTTTATCGTGACTTGTTTGCAGGTGAAGCTGGTCAACTTGATGAACTTGTACTGTGGTTAGAACCGCAATTAAAACCAAATCAAGAAATTAGAGATGTTAAAGATGGTGAAACCGCCATGTCTAATGCGTTACAACGTGCGGAAAGCTTTTTGATGTTAGCCGGAGTATTGGGCTTATTATTGGCGGCAACGGCGGTTGCGGTTGCCACACGACTTTATAGCCAAAGACATTTTGATTCTATTGCTATCTTTAAAACCTTAGGGGCAAGCGTACAGCAGGTTCGCGTGGTTTATCTATTTCAATTGGTGTTGATCACTATATTCAGTGTTTTAGTTGGCATCATTATCGGCTCTTTAATTCAAGGTGTTGCTGTAGAGGCAATGGCGGGTCAATTACCGAAAGACTTACCGCCAGTTGGCTTTAAACCACTATTAATTGCCATCGCTACAGGCGTAGTTTGTGCGTTAATGTTCTCCATTCCTTCTTTGTTAAAGTTATTTTCAGTACCGCCACTTAGAGTGCTTCGTAGAAATTTAGGTGATAATTTTGCAACTTCTATCATGGCTAAAATTATCATGGCGATCACGACTATTTTGTTGGTGTTGATTTACAGCCAAAATTTGAAGTTAACCGCTATTGTTATGGGGGCAGGGGCAGTACTGGTTGCGGTTATACTGGTGGTTTCTAACATAATGATCAGACTCAGTCGTAAGGTTGGTTCAAGTGTTGGTGGTAGTGCGATAAAAATTGCATTAGCGTCGTTAAAAAGACGAGCCAGTGAAAACACTTCGCAGTTAATCGGCTTTACCTTGGCCATTATGTTAATTCTTATTTTGTATTCATTGGAAAACTCAATCATTAAAGAATGGCAGCAACAATTACCAGAAGGTACGCCAAACCACTTTGTTATAAATATTGCACAACACGAACTGGAACAAGTCAAACAAGAGTTTGAGCAGAAGGACATAGTGCTAGAGCAGTTTTATCCTATTATTCGTGGTCGTCTCACGACCATCAACGATGAAGTATTGCTACAAAACGACAGAGATAAAGATAAGACAGGTGCTAAGCTGACAGATGGAGAAGAGAAAGCCAACAATGCACAAACAAAAGCCGAAAACGGTGCCCGTGATGAAGAAGAAGGTTCTGAATCAGAGGGACGAAAGGGCATTGGACGAGAGCTCAATTTAACCTTTACTGAGTTATTCCCTGAAAACAATACCTTGTTAGAAGGCGACTGGATGACAGAAGGTGTGTTAAACCAGGTATCGGTAGAGAAAGGTGTTGCTGAGCGCATGGAAATTAAACTCGGTGATAAGTTAGGTTTCTTGATTGGCGCAAGAGAAGTGGAAGTTAATGTTACCAGTATCCGTGATGTGAATTGGAACAGTTTTCAACCTAACTTCTTTATGATCTTTAGTAATGACGTGGTGGCCGATTTTCCTGCGACCTATATATCGGCTTTCTACTTAGACAAAGAAGATAAGTTATGGGTGAATAAGTTAGTTAAACAGTTCCCAACTTTGAGCATTATTGATGTAGAGGCAATGATCAATGAGATTCAACAAGTTATCGAGCAAGTCTCAGTTTCAATCAGCTTTGTATTGCTTGTTGTTGTGATGGCCGCCACATTAGTGTTATTAGCACAAGTACAAAGTTCGCTGGATGAACGCCGTAAAGAAACCGTTATATATCGAACCTTAGGCGCTAAAGGGTCAATGATCCAAAATGCCATTACTTTTGAGTTCCTGAGTTTAGGGGCGATCGCCGGTATTATTGCTGCATTAGTGGCTGAAGTCAGTTTATATTTATTGCAATCACTTATGTTTAATATGGGCTGGGTACCGCATCCTGAACTTTGGCTAATTGGCCCAATATCAGGTGCCGTATTTGTTGCGTTGGTAGGCACGTTAAGTACTCGAACATTATTAAAAATGACGCCAAACGAGTTAATTCGCCAATTAAGTTAATCACTTATAACACACGGTTAATCGGCTGAATGAAGCAGCCGGTTTAAGAAACGAAATGAAAACTAAGGTATATCTACTACCTGGTACTATGTGTAATAAAAGACTTTGGCACAAGCTCATTGCTTGTGCTGAAGCGAATTTTGAGTTTATTCATATTCCAATACCGGCCAATAAAGACATTAAGCAGATAGCCCAGTGGTTAAATTCATACTTAATTGAAGATAAGGTGTGCTTGTTAGGTTTTTCACTTGGAGGTTATATAGCGTCTTATTTTGCCGTTAAGTATCCGCACAGAATTAAACAGCTTCTGGTGGTCGGTAATAGTCCATGCCGTTTAAGCAATCAAGAAGTAACTCAACGTCAACAACTGCTCAATTTTGTGTCAACCAATAAGTACAAAGGTGTCAGTCATCAACGAGCATCACAATTGTTAGACTCTAATAATGACGAGTTGGAACATATAAACACCATTCAACAGATGGATGCAGAGTTAGGTGTTGATGAGTTGGTAAGTCAAATGACGTATACAACTGAAAGGGACGATCTTCTAGAGCCGTTATCCCAGTTAAAAAATAAAATAACGTTTTATTATAGTGAGCAAGACCCGTTAATTAATCTAGCTTGGTTACAACAGTTAGCAGATAGCAACACGCATTGCCGTTTGGTTGTTTCTAATGGCAACGGGCATATGTTGCCATTAGAAAAACCAGAAGCATTAGCACAGATTATGAGTCAAACATTTGGTCGTGTTAGTTTGTGCTCAGTTCGTTAGTTTTGTTATCAGAAAAAATAATAAATGCGACAGCACCACCATACATATCAATCATGATATGTAGCACGATTGGGATGATAATCGAATCCGTCACCAGATAGATAATCGCCATAACTAAACCTAGCACTGCGGTTCTAACTACATGCACCACGCCTTGATAAATATGTCCTAATCCAAATAATACACAGGAAAGAATGACGGCAGCGTAGGTAGGTAAATCTTTATCTAACATATGGATGATGTACCCTCTAAATAACAACTCCTCACAAATGCCCGCCGTGACGGCTAAACCGAATATAAAGTAGTTGGATTCTGTTTTTGTCTCGGGCAAAAACCAACGAATAAACTCATATTGTGGCTTAATCTTAGCGTGTTCATCAGGATTGTTTTGCAACGACTTTAATGACGCTAAAAAGTAACCACCTAATGAAACTAAACATAATAACCCTAAGTTATTAGTCATATTCCATTGCCATCTAAAACCTAAGTCATGCAGTGTTAATTCAGTGTTTACCACTAAAACCATCAATATGGCCAATGGAACCCATAGGTATAACATGGTTTTGCAATACACACTGACTCTCGACTCTTGTTGATTGACTACTCTTTGTTTCTCGGCTTTATGGCTGAACAAAATGTATAAGGGATACAGGATAAAATAGGACATTAAGATGTATTCTAAATATTTCATTATGATCTGCTTGTAATAGTTAAGGTGTGAACATCATAGTGTTAATACATTAATAAAAATATAGTATATAATTTTATTAATAATAAACTTAAAGTTTAAAGATGCCATTGTGTTTAAAACCGAATCGTTAATCGCTTTTGTATTGGTTGCTAAATACAAGAGTTTTACACTTGCAGCCAAAGAACAACAACAAAGTACCATGGCGATAAGTAAACAGATCTCACAATTAGAATCTCGCTTACAAGAGCCGTTATTTATTCGAACCACCCGTATCATTAAATTGACCGAATTTGGCGAAAACTTCTTATTGCGTGCTAAAGAAATATTAGCGCAACATGATGCGCTAGATATTTGGTTAGACTCCAGAAAAGGCTATTTAGAAGGCACGATAAAAGTGGTGGCGCAAGATGTACAAACTTATGAAGAAACTATCTTTCCTTGGGTTGGTGAGTTTCAGCGGTTATATCCAGATATAAAATTGGTGTTTGAAGTAAATGAATCGCCTTTGGATCTCAACCAACACCACCATGATATTTATTGGGGAATAGGTGAGTATTTAGGCATTCAGTCCCCGTCACTTAAACGTCGTTCTTTATGGCAAGCTCAGTTGGGGATTTTTGCCTCCCCTGACTACTTAAAAAATCATGGCACGCCTAAAAATATTGATGAGTTAAGAGGGCATAAAATTATTGGCCACCCACACTCTAACCCTAATAATATATTGGTTATAAAATCCAAATCAGACCCCACAGGAATGGATGTGGTTGAAGTGGACGCGCCAATATTAACCGTGAGTAACCAATCTAATTTTGCAGCGCAGGGATTGGGGTTAATTAATGCTTTGGTCGATAACCATGACATTAAAGATTACCTAGCAAATAAGCAGTTAATCCCTGTTTTAGAAGAACATTGGTTATCGTCGGCAGAGATATATATCTATTACCAACACGCTAAAATTGAACAGGTAAAAATTAGAGCCTTTATCGACTTCTTTTTATCAAAGCGACAGTTCTGGTGATCATTCACAGAATCGTCAGTTAAGTGTTTTAAACTGTTAAAACGCAGGTATAATGCAGCTTTCTTAATCAGTCTATTTTGATGATTTAATTAGTAAAAGACAGAGAGTTTAATGAAAATTATAAGAGTGATACTAGGCGCATTGATTTTATTTTTAGATTGGATAACTACACCTAAAGGTGTAAAACGAGAGCCTAAGGTTCAAACTGAAATAGACAATAAAACACAGAAATTAGCCCTGTATCAATACAAAGCGTGTCCTTTTTGTGTAAAAGTACGCCGTAGTATGAAACGTAATTCGTTAAAAATTGCTACTCATAACGCAAAACGTAATGAGCAGAGTCGAAAAGAATTACTAAACGGTGGCGGTTTGTTAAAAGTCCCTTGTTTACGAATAGAAAAAGATTCAGGTGAAGTGCAATGGATGTATGAATCATCTGACATTATCAATTATTTAGAACAAGAATATTGTTAATAGATAAAATAAGGTGGTGAAAGGAACCACCTTTTACCCATTTTATTTCAATTATTTAACTTGGTTCGTTGAGTTAGAAATTGAGAACACACCAGATACATTCAAAATAATCACTTTACATATAGAGGTTTTTATCTAGACTCTGTTTGACTTAGATTAATAAATACTAATTTAATTAAAGCTAATATTAAATATCCGATAGTAGTGCAGTTAGGAGCGTAATATTAATATTCGAAAAAATATTGCTACCAATCAATATTTCCAAACTAAACGTCTCATTCAAATCTTTTGGGCTGTTGAATTCAGTCTAATCGTTATTTTTTTACACAGGCTGATTCTTCAACAATTCCTGCAAAGCACTTTTGTTTTGATTGCAGCTGTACTACTCATTCCCGTCTATTCCTTCGTTAAAAATGAAAAAATTAACCAAGCTTCATTTATCTTACTTTCTGTACTGACCATTTTAGTTACCCAGTTTATGTGGCGACATGGCGGTTTATATGATGAAAGTGTTTTAGCTTATCCATGTATTTTGATAATGGCTGCTATGGTTGGAAATAAATCATTATTCATTTTCTTACTCGTCTTTATTTCCGCCTCGATAGGTTTAAATGGCTTAGTTAATAGCCAATCATGGTACATAAATTCTATTACCAATATCACTTTAGGTAATACATTTTTAATATTAATTACTATTTATCTGATCAGTTATATTATTTGGGTGATGGTTGAAGATTTTCGCGATTTAGTGCAGAAACTAAATATTGAAAATTCAAATGTGATTAAATCTAAACAAGAAATTGAAAACCTGTTACATCATGATTTATTAACGGGTTTACCCAATAAAATAATGGCAAAAGAGTTATTTTCTAAAGCAAGATCTAACACGGACAGCGCTAAGAATATCTATTTAATGTTTTTAGATTTAGATAATTTTAAAGTGATTAATGATGCACTTGGACATCAAGCTGGCGATGCGTTATTAATTGAGTTATCACAGCGTATGTTTCAATTGCTGCAAACTCGGGATTCAGTTTGTCGTTACATTGGTGATGAATTTGTGGTGATTGTTGAATCTACTGAGTCAGAAGAGTATGTGGCGAGTTTAGCGCAACAGATCATCGAACAAATAAGTAAGCCATTTTATTATCTGAGTAATGAATTTATATGCGGCTGTTCAATAGGTATTAGTACGACCGCTACGGATGGTGAAGATTTTGATACGTTATTAAAACATGCCGACGCGGCTATGTATTATTCCAAATCTCAAGGCGGTAATAGTTTTCATTTTTATAATAAAGAAATGAACATTCATGGCCATGAGTATATTAGTGTTGTTTCTGATCTGCGCAAGGCCATCGCTCAAGACGAATTGGTTTTAACTTACCAACCTAAAATTGATATTCAAAACAATAAAATTATTGGTGCTGAAGCGTTAATCCGCTGGCAACATCCTGAAAAAGGGCTCATTTATCCAGACGAATTTATTCCCCATGCTGAAAAGTCCGGTTTAATTATCGAAATTGGGGATTGGGTGTTAAGTGCAGCATGTAGACAATGTAAGCAGTGGCTTAACAGTGGTTATTCTGATTTTACAATGGCGGTAAACGTATCGTCAAAACAGTTCGCTAAAAAAGACTTTTATACAAAAGTAGAGAACACGTTAAGCGAATATCAGTTAAATGCTTCATCTTTAGAGTTAGAAATGACGGAGTCGCTGTTAATTGATAATAGTGATGAATTAAAATCAACGCTTAAAAACTTACATGATCTTGGTGTGCACCTTTCAATTGATGATTTTGGTACTGGTTATTCTAATTTAGGTTATTTAAAAGCGTTTGATATTGAATACTTGAAAATAGACCGATCGTTTATCAGTGATTTAGTCACCAATCCAAAAAACAAAACCTTAGTAAAGGCGATAGTTCAAATGTCTCATGGCTTGGAGATTCAAAATATAGCTGAAGGGGTTGAAAATGAACAAACCGTGCGTGTTTTACAACAATTACAATGTGAAATAGGGCAAGGATATTATTGGTCTAAGCCTATATTTGCGGAACAATTTGAAGTGTTTGCTGCGGAATTTAACAAGTAAACCAGATAGGTTTTGGCTATCTGGTTTTCTTTTATCTAATCGACATAAAACATCTGAGTGAAGTTTATGGTTTCGGTTCTTTCGCCTTGTTGAATATCAATTGTAAACTTATAGACTTCGCGGTCGTGGTAGTTTAATTGAGCGAGATAATAAGTGGCTTCGCCTTCGGTTACTTTTACAAAATCCAATTCGCTGCTTTGCCCTAATAACGTTTCAGCTTTACCAGATACGTAGACATTTTGAGCTTTATCGTCGTTACTATTATCTAACACCGAAATATTGATAATTGACAAGTACTTACTGCGTTGCAGTTGGTATTGCTTGGCAATTTCTGGCTGAATGAACGAGCTAGGGAAAGCAATATAATGAATATCCCAATTCCCTTTAGTGAGCTTTTGCTCAGCATTACTGTTAAAGGAGAACAGTATTAATATAAAAACTATGTGTTTTAATAAAGTCATATTGAGTGCCTTTTATATAAAAGAACGTAACAAGTCTTGGAACAAGATTTCGACAAACTTCAATCCAATCAAAAACACCATAATACTCAGGTCAAACCCACCCATATCCGGTAATAAACGTCTAATCGGATTTAACATTGGTTCTGTTAACTGATGTAACAATGCTTCGATTGGATTGTAACCTTGACTTATCCAGCTCAAAATTACGCGGATTAACATTACCCAGAAGATAAGGTTTAACACTTCTTTAACGATAGAGATGCTACTGGCAACTAAAATTTGTACAACTGGAAAACTTGCGCCATATAACATTTGTAATAAAGCAACTTTAGCAAAGCCAACTAACAATAATAATACAATCCCAGCCCAATCAACCCCAGCAAATCCTGGGATTATTCTTCTAAGCGGGACTAATATTGGATTGGTTGCTTTGACAACAAATTGGCTAACTGGATTATAAAAATCAGCGCGGGTCAGTTGTAACCAAACTCGTAAAATAACGACCATCATATAGAGATCAAATAGGGTGGATATTAAAAATTGAGTTGCTTGCATAACGTGTCTATTTCCAGTTCAATTTAAGTTTAAAGCTAAGTTTCAGTGTTGACGCGTTATATTCGTTAACACTGGCTTACCTATATTTAAAGTTTACTCATTTCTTTCGCTCTAGACACTGCTGCGTCTAATGCGGATGCCACAATGTCGTCTAAATTATTTTCGTTAAACGTTCTTATCGCTTCAGCGGTAGAACCACCTGGAGAGGTAACGTTCACTCTTAATTGTTCAAAGCTGTCAGGACTTTGCGCCGCCATTTCAGCAGAGCCTAGCGCAGTTTGTAATACAATGGTATTGGCCGTGTCTTGATCAAAGCCCAATTGAACAGCTTTGTCAGCCATATGCTGCATAAATAAGAAGAAGTACGCTGGGCCTGAACCTGACACAGCCGCTATGTCATCAATTTGAGACTCTTGTTCTAACCACACTGTTTTACCAACGGCATCAAACATGGTAGACGTAACCTCTTTATCCTGTTGGATAACGTCCGCTGAAAATGAACTTTCATCTGTACCACAAAATAAGCCTGAAACACCTAAGCCAACTAAAGAAGGGGTGTTTGGCATACAACGAATAATTCGAACGTTACCGATAATGTCAGTATAACGGTTAACAGTTAAACCAGCCGCAACGGTAATAATAAGCTTTTGGCTAAAATCGATACCTTGTTGCACTAAGTCGGCTAACATAGCCAACATCATTTGTGGTTTAACACCAAGAATGATCACATCAGCTTGGCTAATGGCAGACTTATTATCTAAGTCAGTTTTAATGCCAAACTTGTGATTAAGCGCTTGTTGTTTTTCAACGGTTCTGTTGGTCGCAATAATATTGTCTGGGTTAATGCCACTATTAACCATGCCACCGAGAATAGCGCCAGACATGTTGCCTGCGCCGATAAATGCGTAAGTTAACTGCTTATTATTTGTCATTTATTTCCTTTAGTTACGTTTAGTTATTTTCGCTTACCAAATATTGCTGTGCCTAATCTCACCATCGTAGACCCACATTCAATAGCAATGTTTAAGTCGCCGCTCATACCCAACGAGAGCGTATCTACACTAGAATATTGCTGCTGCAAGTGTGAATAACAAGTGAACATTAAATTAAATTCAGCCTTTAATTGTGGTCTTTGACCATCAGCATTTGGTTCATAATTGTCAGGGATAGCCATCAGCCCCCTTAAACTAACATGTTTTAACTCATTAATGGACTCTGCCAACTCATTTACCTGGTCTAAACTGACACCTGATTTCTGTGGTGAGTTTGAAATATTCACTTGGATTAACAGGTTTATCGTCTTGTTTAACGCTTTGGCGTGTTGATCGATACGTTTAATTATTTTTAACCGATCGACACTATCTATCCAATCTGCACTTTGGCTAATGATTTTGGTTTTATTACTCTGGATTGGACCAATGTAATGCCACTGTATGTCTTTAAGATGACTTAATGTTTGTTGTTTATCAAATAACTCTAGTGCGTAATTTTCACCAAAAACACGTTGTCCTGCAGCGTAAGCGGCTTCAATATCTGCAATTGGTTTTGTTTTACTCACTGCCATCAAAACAACCGAATTGGTGTTTCGATTAAATTTAGTTGCGACATTGTTAATATTGTCTTGGGCGTTTAACAATTGATTTGCTATGGTATTTATATCTTTGTTTTCCGACATAAAATTGTCTTTAACTTACCTAGGTTATATTTATGGATATTACTGAATTACTCGCTTTTAGTGTGCAACATAATGCATCAGATTTACATTTGTCAGCTGCGACACCACCCATGATCAGAGTTGATGGCGATGTTAGAAGGATCAACATACCTGAGTTAGATGCAAAACAAGTTCAGTCACTTATTTATGACATTATGAACGATAAACAAAGGAAAGAATACGAAGAAAACTTAGAAACTGACTTTTCCTTTGAAGTGCCTGATTTAGCTCGTTTCCGTGTTAATGTGTTTAATACCGAACGTGGTGCAGCTGCGGTATTCAGAACTATCCCATCAGAAGTTTTAACACTGGATCAGCTTGGCGCTCCTAATATCTTTAAAGAGATTTCAAATAAACCGAGAGGCCTAGTTTTAGTTACAGGACCAACGGGGTCGGGCAAATCAACCACGCTTGCTGCTATGATTGATTATATCAATGCCAGTCGACACGATCATATTTTGACCATTGAAGACCCAATAGAATTTGTACACAAAAACAAACAAAGCCTTATTAGCCAACGTGAAGTGCACAGAGACACGTTAAGTTTTTCTAATGCATTACGTTCGGCGTTACGTGAAGATCCAGATGTAATTTTAGTGGGTGAACTACGTGACTTAGAAACCATCCGATTAGCCATGACAGCTGCTGAGACAGGACATTTGGTATTTGGTACATTGCATACCACCTCAGCACCTAAAACCATTGACCGAATCATTGACGTATTCCCAGGCGATGAGAAGTCTATGGTGCGTTCCATGTTGTCGGAATCATTACAAGCAGTAATATCTCAAACCTTATGTAAAAAACAAGGTGGGGGTCGGGTTGCTGCACATGAAATTATGATAGGCATTCCTGCTATTCGTAACTTGATCAGAGAAGATAAAGTGGCACAAATGTACTCTTCTATCCAAACGGGTGCGAGTTACGGGATGCAAACTCTGGATCAGTGTTTAACGGAATTAAAAGGCAAGGGATTAATCTCTAACGATGAAGCTGCCAGTAAAGCCGTTGATAAAAAAGCATTTGGTGGCGGTTCCACATCCACACCATCGCCAGTGAGCACTCCACCACAAACGCCACCTTCAAGTGATTTTGGAAGTGGCTTTTAACTAATAAACAGTCAAAGGATAAATGATGAGTAACATGAGTGATATTTTTGGTCAAATGGTTGCTAAACAAGCGTCTGATTTATTTGTTACGGCAGGTTTGCCAGTGAGTGTTAAGTTAAATGGTGAACTCGTGCCTTTAGTTGGTGACAAGTTATCAGCAGATGATGCTAAACAACTGGTATTGTCTTGCATGTCAGAAAAACAAAAAGCAGAATTTGAGCTAGACCGTGAGTGTAATTTTGCGGTTGCAAATGAATCAGGACGTTTTCGTGTATCGGCTTTTTGGCAACGTGATAAAGTGGGTATGGTGGTACGACGTATTGTGACTGAAATTCCAGATCCGGATGATTTGGGTTTACCACAAACACTAAAAGACGTGATCATGACCAAACGTGGTTTAGTGTTATTTGTCGGTGGCACAGGAACCGGTAAATCAACCAGCTTAGCTGCACTGTTAGGTTATCGTAATGAAAATTCAAAAGGCCATATTTTAACGATTGAAGACCCAATTGAATTTGTCCATGAACACAGAAATTGCATTGTCACCCAAAGAGAAGTGGGATTAGATACACCGTCGTTCGACTCGGCATTAAAAACCTCATTACGCCAAGCTCCAGATATTATATTAATTGGTGAAATACGCTCACAAGAAATAATGGAATATGCATTGTCTTTTGCTGAAACTGGCCATTTGTGTGTCGCTACATTACATGCAAATAATGCTAATCAGGCCATTGATAGGATCATGCATTTAGTGCCAAAAGAACAACAAGATAAACTTAAATATGAATTAGCCCTTAACTTAAAAGCCATTGTTGCACAGCAATTAATACCAACGGTTGATGGCAATGGGCGCGTAGCAGCAATTGAGATATTGTTATCTTCTCCTATGATAGCTGAGTTGATCAAAAGAGGTGATATTTCAGGAATTAAGGAAACCATGGCTAAGTCTAGAGAGTTAGGTATGCAAACCTTTGATTTGGCATTATATGATTTATATACCGCAGGCAAGATAAGTTATGACGATGCGATACATCATGCTGATGCGCCAAATGATCTTAGATTAATGATTAAATTGGACTCTAAAGATAAAGCACCAAGTAGCTTGTTATCTGGAGTGACAGTTGATGGGTTGTAGTTTTTGGTTTTTTACTCAAACCTCGTGACTACAGCCGTTTCCCCCTCGGCGGCCATCAATAATACATCCCTGTATTGATGGCATCCCTTCATCCATGAAGTGAACTATACTTTTTTCAACAGCCAAAAAGGGGGCGATTAATTTATCCCTTTAAAAGATAAAAGCCTGTTTCACCTGCGGCGACCATACCTTTTTCAACAGCCAAAAAGGTAGGCCAAAAGGCCGCTTCCAACAAAATCTATACTTCATTAAATAGTTATTGTTTACAAAACGGGCTTAACTTTCGTCTATGAACACCATCCCTTATTCGACTTCCTGTCTCATATTTTGGAAAACTTATTTTATTTCGGGAATATTTAGATGGAGACTTAAAAGCAAAAGCAAAAGCAAAAGCAAAAGCATTTTAGGTGTCAGTTTCTCATATAATCAGGAAAACGACTTGGTGCCATTGAACCTGTTTTTGGCAACATCACCTCCAATAAAGGCATGAACAAATTCACGCTATGTGGTCAATACAAAGTAAATACCCAATGGCAAATGTATTGCTTGTTCACAACATTGAAAAGTTAAGAAATAGTTTACATTAGGCCAAGAGTTAAGCCTTTATACCCACATCAAGCTTCACTTCATTAACTAGCACTATAAATCCACACCAAACGCAATTTAACAAAAACTATTATTGAAAATAAAATCAGTTATTGAATCTTAGAACGATGTGAAATATTGTGGTTTTTATTTAAAAAAATTGGCTGGGAATGAGAAATTCTACAGCCTCGTTAGGCTTAAAAACTAATTACTAGTGATAACTTGAAATTTAGAAGGAATTAAAATGAGCTTTATTCAAGAAGTTAATAATGCAAGAAGTGAAGGCTTTAAAAAGTCAGTAAAAGAGAAGTTTGTTGTTAGACAAAAAGAGTTACAAGAAGAGCAAGTTGAGTTTCATAGCATAATTAATGAAATAATTAATAAAATTGATGAAATTAAATCAGATATTTTAAATGCCGCTGAAAAAGGTGCTCACTCATATATCATACTGGACAATTTTAATTGGGTTAAATCACCTTACTTTCGAGGCTCTGTTGATTTTGATGGTACAGCACTTAACACCCCAGAACTTCTATCAGGAGATCCTGCATTATTAGGGTTTAACTCAGAATGGCACAAAACATATCGTCAGTTTGTGCGAGAAACAATTACAGATAAACTTTTCTTAAATCTCTGGGAGCAATTAGAGTCATTAGGTCTTGAGCCTTTTGTAAAAAATAATGGCTTCAAAAATCAATTCGGTGTCAAATTTTAAGCCTAACAAGAGACTATTAAAACTAAAAGAGACACCCACTTCAATTTGTCAGTTTTTGAAGTGCTAGATTCAAAGTCAGTTAGTTTCATTTAAAGTGGGTGGCTTAGTTGGCTGGCATTATGAAACTTGTAATTGGTATAAACTTCTATTTAGCCTTTCTTTAGTAACAACTAATTGTCAGTCGTTTTGCTACGAGCAGCAAGCATTGCTATTATGTTGCACTTCATTAAAAATTAAGTATTGAATTTTATGCCAACAACGTTACTTGAACGAATTACTATTGAACCAAAATCTCCAGCTAATTCCTGTGTAATATGGTTACATGGACTAGGAGACTCAGGCGCTGGGTTTGCTCCTATAGTGCCTGTATTAGCTTTACCGGAAAATCATGGGATTCGTTTTGTTTTCCCTAACGCCCCAGAGCAAGCGGTTACGATTAATCAAGGTTATGTAATGCGTTCTTGGTATGACATTAAAAGTATGGATTTACATAATCGTGCTGATATAGAAGGTGTGTTAGCGTCTGAGAAACTGGTTAAAAGCTTAATTCAAGAGCAAATTGACTCAGGTATACCTGCAGAAAAGATTATTTTAGCTGGCTTTAGTCAAGGTGGGGTTTTGAGTTTATTTACTGCTTTACGTTTTGAGCATAGCTTGGCAGGTATTTTAGCACTGTCGTGTTATTTACCGACTGCGGATAAACTACCAGAGCAATGTCATAGTGCTAACGCTGATACTCCTATTTTACAAAATCATGGGGAGCGTGACGGTGTTGTTCCTATAAGTGCAGGTAAAATTGCAAACGGTTTACTTAATGCTGCTAAATATAATGTGACTTGGAAAAGCTACCCAATGGAACATTCTGTATTACCAGAGCAACTCGCGGATATTTCAGTGTGGTTACAAGCTAGGTTGCTTGCTTAAGATTTGTATAAACGGACAGCAATATTTGTTTATTTAAAATGAATATAATGTTTGACTGAAATCTTATCTGCTCCAATCATTCCCTAAAGCCCTAAAGCCCTAAAGCCCTAAAGCCCTAAAGCCCTAAAGCCCTAAAGCCCTAAAGCCCTAAAGCCCTAAAGCCTTAAAGCCTTAAAGCCTTAAAGCCTATGCCTTTTTACTTCTTGGTGCACCTAGTAAAATAAATATGTGGCAAATACAGACAGATAAAAATGCGCTCATACCAAGTGCGCCGCCGTAACCATCAAATACTGGAACAAGGTATTCAAATAGGATTGAGAAAATAATGGATGCGCTGCTTATGGTATAAACACCAAAGCGGTGCGGGGCGCTCATGCCAATAAACGTTCCGCCAAAAAACACGATTGCGTATAGGTCAGGGGTCATGTCTACGGCATATAATATTAAATACGCCACTATGGATAGCAAAGCGGAGGCACTGATACCGTCAAAACGATGGTGTCTTGCTAGATAAAATGTTGAAAACGCGCCCAGTAGCGCGAGGATTGGGTATTCAATACTCAAAGTATAATACCTCTGGCAATAACAAAAAGGGTTACGCTGGCAAAAGCGACACCACCCAACTTACCACCAAAGCCATCAAACATATCCATGGTCAGTACATATAAACTGGCACCAATACACGAAATTATAGCGATTTCCCAGTAACTAGTAATAAGGCTTGCGGAGCACATCCCGGCAAAACTCCCAGCATAAATAGCAGCGTATGGATGGTTGTTATATTCTTGAGGGAAGGGGATAACTTTACCAATCAAACCTGTTAACGCGGCAGATATGACTAACGGCAGTGCCAAGGTTGTGTGCATTGCAAAGCAGGCGATAAATCCCAAAAAGAAAGTAATGAATTTTAAAAGTAAAAATTTAATCATAGAGTATCTATTCTAAACTATTCTTTTTTTGCTTTCTAATAGTCAATGCGTAGGTTGTCATTTAAAGTAGGATACTCTGTAATTTGGTATGTTGTTCAACATGTCGATATTTCAATTAATGTGATACACATTTTTTATATGCCAATCAAAGTCACAAACTATTTTAATGTGATGATTATTTCCAGTGTTTATTTGGCTTGGTAGAAAATTATATAAATAGTTTTATGATCCTGTTTACTATCAGTTATAGTCAAACAGTTAATCAGTGTTACCAACAAGGAGAAGGTTTTTATGGTTAAATCAACCATGTTAGTTTTATTATCAAGTTTATTTATCGCTGGGTGCAGCTCAACTAATTGGGTAAAAGTAGATAACTCTGACTTTAGCTCAGCGGAGTTGGAAAGCGCATTAAAAGCGTGTAACTATCGTGAAGCAATGAAAAAAAGCAATAAGGCAATGTTAGGCACTAGCCAACAAGTGAGATCGAGTAGTAATGTTAGCCACCATGAGCTTGATCAAATCACTGAGCAGGAAGTTAACAAAGCGAAAGATGATGCTATGCAAAAAGCCAACAGTGATGTGATGCATAAAAATATGAACTTGGCGAAAGACGCGTATAAATGTGTTGAGAACAAAGGGTTTATTATTAAATCTTGATAAAAATTAAATATAAAAAAACCGCTCATTGAGCGGTTTTTTTGTTTGTAGACTATGAATGAACATAGCCTACATAACAACACACTTATAGTGTTTTAGTTGTACCAGAGGTTGCACTGCTTGTAGCAGATGCAGAACCACCTGTTCTAGCCGATATAACAACAGCTGTTCTATCAGCGTCAGCCATCGCTGTAGGAACCCCTACAGATACCATTTCAACAGGAGCCGGTTTAGTCATAGGAGCACTTGAAAAGCCAACATGTTTAGCAGAACTCGTTTTTTCTTTAACGATTTCTTTTTTCGCTGGTGTTTCTTTTGCAACTTTAGCTTTGGCTTTTGCAGCCGGCTTCTTCTCTTTAGCAGGAGTGGCCTTAGCAGGTTTAGCTTCTTCAACGTCTGCCGTTTCAGCTACGACGTCATCTTTAGCTGTTTCTACTGGCGTTTCTGTTGCTACTTTTTCAACAACTGCTTCAGTTTCAACTTTTTGTTCTACGGTATTGTTCTCGGCCTTAGCTTCAACAACTTCAACCGGAGCGGTAGTTGTTTCTTTTTCTACCTGGTCATTATTGTCTTGAGGTTTAGCTTCAACTTCAACTTTAGCCGCTGACTTAACACCGCTAGCTGTGTTTACAATCGCTTTACGTTTTTGTTGCACCGATTCGCCAGATTTATTACGAATAGTACGTTTAGACTTAATTACTTTTTTCTCAGTAACCTCGGCTTTAACTTCTGCAACAGGCTGGGTAACTTCAGCTTTTGTTTCAGCAACTGGTTTATTAACGTCTATGTTTACGTCAACAACTGGACTTTCCGATTTTTTAGCAACAACTTGTTCATTAACCGCTTCTACCTTTTGTGAGGCATTTTCTGATTTTTGAACACGTACACGTTTACGATTACTACGACGTTGTCTACGTTCAGCTACATGCTCTTCTTTTTTTGCCGGAGAGGCATTGTCAGCATTTGCATGGGCTGGCTTTTTACGGTTGTCATTACGATTTTCATCGCGGTTATCGTTATTACGACGTGTGTCTTTTTGATTACCACGTTTAGTATCTTTTTGATCCGTACGTGTGTTATCACGTTTTTCGTTACGTTCATTTGGCTTTTTATCACCAGTACGAGCATTACGAGCACGACCTTTTTGCGGGCCACGACGGTTTTCGTTTTTACCTTTGTAATTTTTATTACGAGCAGGTTCAACTTTTTTCGGTTTTTCTTCTTTCGCAAATAATGAACTAATCCATTTAACGGCTTTCTCAAGCAACGTTGGTTGTTTAGGTTCATCAGCAACAATGGCTTTTGGTGCAGGCGCTTTAGGAGATGCAAAACCTTTTAGTACAGGCTCTTCAATATCTTTTTTGACCGTTGAAACAACATTTGATGTTACTTCTTTTTCTTCAGGGCGTGTAACTAGTTTAAAGCTAGAGTCGGCAATATCTTCATCGATACGTACACGTACAACATCATAATGAGGTGTATCCAAATGAATATTTGGAATAACCATGATGTTAACTTTATTGTTGTTTTCAATGTGACGAATAGAATCACGTTTTTCATTCAACAAGTACGAAGACACTGGCACTGGTACTTGTGCTTGAATTTGAGCTGTATTGTCTTTAATCGCTTCTTCTTCAATTAGACGAAGGATAGATAACGCTAACGACTCATTACTTCTTACTGTACCTTGGCCATCACAACGAGGACAAGTATGTTGACTTGCATCACCTAGTGAAGGACGTAGACGTTGACGAGACATTTCAAGCAGACCAAAGCGGCTGATTTTGCCAATTTGTACTCGAGCTCTGTCTTGTTTGATACTGTCTTTTAAGCGGTTCTCAACATCACGTTGGTGTTTTGGCGGTGTCATATCGATAAAGTCGATAACTAATAAACCACCTAAGTCACGTAAACGTAATTGACGTGCAATTTCTTCAGCAGCTTCTAAGTTTGTATTTAAAGCTGTCTCTTCAATGTCGCCACCTTTGGTTGCTTTTGAAGAGTTAATGTCAATTGATACCAATGCTTCTGTTGGGTCAATTACAATTGAACCACCTGATGGCAATCTCACTTCACGTTGGAAAGCAGATTCAATTTGACTTTCAATTTGGTAATGAGTGAATAGTGGCACTTCACCTTGATACATTTTTACACGTTCAATGAAATCCGGTCTGAATAATTCAATGTGACCACGAGCTTCGTTATAAACGTTTTGGTTATCAATTAAGATTTCACCAACATCACGTTTTAAGTAGTCGCGGATAGCTCGGAAAACAACATTACTTTCTTGGTGAATTAAGAAAGGTGCAGGCATAGTTTCTGATGCTTGCTGAATAGCTTCCCAATGTAATAGTAGGGCGCCTAAGTCATACTCTAATTCTTCATAAGATTTACCAACACCAGCGGTACGAACAATTAAGCCCATGCCTTTTGGTAATTCTAATTTATTTAAAGCCGATTTTAGCTGCGTTCTTTCATCACCTTCAATACGACGAGAAATACCACCGGCACGAGGATTATTTGGCATTAATACCAAGTAACTGCCTGCAACGCTGATAAATGTGGTTAAGGCTGCGCCTTTTTGACCACGTTCTTCTTTGTCAATTTGAACGATTACTTCTTGTCCTTCCTTTATCACTTCTTTGATATTTGGACGGCCAGAAAATTTGTAATCTGATGGGAAATAGTTACGCGCTATTTCTTTGAGAGGTAGGAATCCATGACGGTCTGCACCGTAATTGACGAAAGCCGCTTCTAAACTTGGCTCTACTCTTGTAATTATTCCTTTGTAGATGTTGGCCTTTTTTTGTTCATGACCTGGACTTTCTATGTCCAAATCATATAACTTTTGACCATCAACCAATGCAACACGCATCTCTTCTTGTTGCGTGGCATTAATTAACATGCGTTTCATTATATGTAACTCTTCTTTTATCAAAGGCCACAATTCGCACGTTTATAGCTGCACTTTCTAAACACCTCGGCGCGGTATAGTTTCCCAACTAGTTGCTTGCTGTATTTCAATCATCTCGACTGTAATCAAGGATACTGGATTCTAATTTTCAGAATTCTTCGGTGCCTTTAGCATATAAACGCTATTGGAATTCGTGGCACTGGTTAAGTTAACGCCTCTTATATTTCGACTGGTCTGAACGGTTAAAATAGAGGGTAATATGATACTCGCATTACCTTACTTAGATGGCGTGGAGGTCTGAAGTCTTTTTGTCTAGCTAGTACTATTCTTATATATGTACATAGCTTTATCTATTAACTCTGATATGATCGTGTCTTCAAACCCTGCTCCGTTACATGACTCTTATGTTCATTACCTGAGGCAGTTCAATCAGTTGCTTTATATTATAAAGCGCCGTTATTATCAGTCGCAAACGCAGATATAGCAACTGAATTAATAGTTTATTTAAATAAATGTTCAATTAAACACTAGTGAAAGCCAAAAAATGCCTGAAAATGAAATAAATTATCCAAAAGTGCAACAAGTCGAAATAGATGAAACATATGTTGGTCAGCGAATTGATAATTTTTTAATCACCAAATTAAAAGGTGTGCCTAAAAGTGTAATCTATCGAATTCTGCGCAAAGGTGAAGTTCGTGTTAATAAAGGCAGAATTAAACAAACTTATAAATTACAGATGAATGACATCGTCAGAATTCCACCTGTGAGAGTGAGTCAGGATACACAACCTGCCATTTCAGATAAGTTACAAGCGGTACAAGATCTTGAAAAAGCCATTATTTACGAAGACAAAACCTTAATAGTGTTAAACAAACCATCTGGGATCGCCGTGCATGGTGGTAGTGGTTTAAAGTTTGGAGTGATTGAAGCGTTAAGAGCGTTGCGTCCACGTGAGAAAATGTTGGAGTTAGTTCACCGACTGGATAGAGATACCTCTGGCATACTGCTAATAGCCAAACGTCGTTCTGTTTTAGTGTCATTACACGAGCAGTTACGTATTAAAACTATGAACAAAGTGTATTGGGCATTAGTAAAAGGGCAGTGGAGTGCAAGTCAACGTTCTGTGCAAGAGCCATTACTGAAAATTAATACTAAATCTGGTGAGCGACTGGTGGTGGTTAATCGTGAAGAGGGCAAAAAGTCTTGTACTTTATTTGATGTAATAGAAGAGTTTGATGGCGCGACGTTAATTGAAGCAAGACCACAAACTGGCCGAACACATCAGATACGTGTGCATACCGCGTGTAAAGAACATCCTATTGCTTGTGATGATAAATATGGTGACCGAGAATTTGATAAATTAGCAAAAAAAGCAGGTATTAATCGCTTATTTTTGCACGCTAAAGAAATCTCATTTTATCATCCCGTTTCGGAAACGACTGTGCACTTTGAAGCGCCACTTGATCCTGTGTTAGAACAAGGGTTAAAAAAACTACCTAAATTAACGACAGAGTAAGCAATATTAGGTGTAATGGCTTTGTAAAGCCGTTACGCCGCATACTGATGAAAGTACATGACCTCAACACTTTGTAAAAAACACTGTCAAATTCCTGCAACCTATTAGTAACAAAACTGACACAATCTAATGCTACATTGCAGATAAATGTCCTTTTATCTTTATAACGTAGGTTAATGTGTCGTATACAACCTCTTTGCTAGAAGAAATAACTCGATTAATATTAGATCGCAGTTTAACTATCGTATTTCAGCCTATATTTGATGTGAGCCAAGAAGCTATATTAGGTTATGAAGCATTAACTCGCCTACCAGCAGATTCAAGTATTAAAAGCCCCGATCACCTTTTTAGTACAGCAAACCAAGTGGGAATGTTGTCTGAATTAGAGTTACATTGTCGTCAACAAGCCATTAACCGTTTTGCTCAGCTTAAGTTAACGGGGTTGTTGTTTTTAAATGTGAGTCCTTGCACTTTATCGCAAGCCGATCACCCAAAAGGCGAAACATTAAACTTACTCAAATGTGCAGGTATTTCGCCAGATAGAGTAGTGATTGAAATCACCGAACAATTTGAAGCAAACGATAATCAAATCCTGAAACAAAGTTTGGAACATTACCGAGAGCTAGGTTTTAAAATTGCGATAGATGATTTAGGCACAGGGCATTCTGGTTTGAAACAGTGGTCAGAACTAAGACCGGATATAGTTAAAATCGACCGTTATTTTATCAGTGGTTGTCACAAAAACATTGTTAAACGTGAACTACTAAGAACTATCTTTGAATTGGGAACCGCAACTGGCGTTTCAATTATTGCTGAGGGTATTGAGCATAATGAAGAGTTTTTATTATTAGAAAAAATGGGTATGCAGTTTGCTCAAGGGTTTTTACTTTCCAGACCGGCAGAATTCCCAGACACCAAATTACCTGACAGTCTCAGTTTGAGACAGATAGGCCCAAATACACTGTCTAATGATCATAATGTGTTTGAGTTAGAAAAATTACTTACCTATAGTCAACCCGTTTCAATCAACGAGATGTGTTCCGAGGTATATCAACTATTTAAAAAGTCACCCAAAATGCAGTCAATTGCGGTGATTGATAAAGATGAAAAGCCGATAGGAGTTATATACCGAGATACATTAGCTGAGATGTTTTCATCAGACTATGGTCACGCTCTGTACGACAAAAAACCAATTACCAATTTAATGGAAAATGTCCCTTTTACTGCGGACATATCGGCTTCTATCGATGATGTGAGCAGTTTGGTGACAGACAACACCCATTTTGACTTAAGGCCTGAGTTTATCGTTGTTGATAAAGGCAAGTATGTTGGCGTTGCTAGTATTCGTTCTTTGTTAAAAATAATGACAGAACAAAAAATTCAGCATGCCCAACATGCCAACCCATTAACTATGTTACCGGGCAACATTATTATTGAGCAAAAAATAATGCATTTATTAGCCAATAAGAAAAACTTCTCAATGGCCTATTTTGATCTCAACCACTTTAAACCCTTTAACGATTTATACGGTTATGCCGAAGGTGATGTGGTCATTCGTTTAGTAGCAGATGTATTGTCCAAGGTGTGTAGTGATGCATTTGTAGGCCATGTGGGCGGCGATGATTTTGTGGTGTTGTTCCAGCATTCAGAACCAGAATTTGCGTGCACTAAAGTGTTAGAGATATTTGGCCAACGTATTACCAGTATTTTTAAGCCGGAACATTTAAAACAAGGCGGTTATTACGCGGTTAGCCGCAAAGGCAATAAAGAGTGGTTTTCACTCATGTCTTTATCTTGTGGCATTATTCATCCAAACGTGAGTATTGTACGATCTCATTTAGATGTGGCTAATTTAGCTTCTGAAGCGAAAAAAATGGCAAAGAAAATGGTGGATGGCGAAATATACATTCAACCTAAATTTAATATGGATTTTACCAACGAGTTTGTTGAAAGGTCATTGGTGACCGAATCCTAATATATTTACCTATATAATGTAGCTGATATTGGAAACAGGTTAATGTGTCAATATCAGCTGCATTTGTTATTAGTTATATAAAGTATACTGAGGGCAATTAATTATTTAGCTTTGTGAATTAGCTTTGTGCTTTTGTCACTTGCTGTTGTAAAACAGAAAAGCCAAACTTTTCAAACAGTCCAACCAGTTTTATCAATGGCAATCCAACTAAAGTGTTTGGATCATCTCCAACCAACTTTTCAAATAAACAGATACCTAACGCTTCGCTTTTAAAGCTACCTGCGCACTTGTACGGCTTTTCAGCTAATAAGTAAGCTTCGATGCTGTCCAAGGTTAGTTGTTTAAAGTAAACCTCAAATGGCTCGACTAAAGCGTGTGTTTCACCGGTTTCACTATTAATAACCGCTAAACCGGTTAAAAAGGTGACTTTATTACCAGAAAAAGACGAAAGTTGCTTAATTGCATTCTCATGCGTATGTGGTTTGCCTAGTATAGTGTCGTTAAATAAAGCAACTTGATCTGAGCCTATAACTAACGCATTATTGTGTTTGTTTGCAACCGCTTGTGCTTTTGCTACGGCCAAACGTTCAACTAACTGATGTGCAGTTTCATTAGGCAAGGGTGTTTCGTCAACTTCAGGTTTGTCTGTTTGGAAATCTAAATTTAGTTTTTCTAAGATTTGTTTTCTAAATGGAGAGGTGGAACCGAGAATGATAGTAGGGTTTTTAGTCATGAGTCGCTCAAAAAAATAGCAAAATGGTTAATAAATAAATAAAGTCGACTAAGTTTAGCTTTTTTTACATATTCATACTATTTTCTTTTGACTATGTTGCTCAGTAACTATAATATGCGCGCCCTATGCAAAAGTTGAAAATTCCAATCTCGATCAACCCAGCGAATGCTGCGTTAAAACGAATGACCATTGACGGTATTATCGTTAAAGGTGATCTGTCGCGTTTAGCTGAAGTGGCTGATGTGTTAGATGAATATCTGGACGTTACTTTTGAATGTGGTATTGATCCACAGAATTTAGTATTTGTTCAAGGCTCTACGTCAGTCAATCTTGAATTGAGCTGTCAGCGTTGCGGTGGTGGTATAAAAACAAATGTTTCGGCAGAATTTTTATATACTCCTGTACGTCGAGCTGCGAAAGAGAGCGAAGAGCCGATACCGGATGCATATGAAGAAATCGAATTAAATGAAGAGGGTGAAATTAACCTGATTCAATTAGTCGAAGACGAATTAATGCTGGCGTTGCCAATTGTAGCAATGCATGAACCAGAAGACTGTTCTATTACTGAAGAGGACATGACTTTTGGGGAGTTAGCGCCAGAAGCAATGGATGAAGAAAAATCTAATCCATTTGATATATTGAAAAAAATTAAAGAAATAATTAAAGAACTAGGAGACGGCAATGGCAGTTCAAAAAAGTAAGAAATCCCGTGCTAGACGTGGCATGCGTCGCTCACATGATGCATTAACTACAGAGCATTTATCTGTAGATCAAACGACTGGTGAAACTCACCGTCGTCATCATATGACAGCAGACGGCTACTACAAAGGTCGTAAAATAATATAAAGTAAGTTAAGGCTGCTTTATTATGCGTGATATCAGAATCGCGCTAGATATGATGGGGGGCGATTATGGCCCCCGATCTACTATTCCTGCAGCGATCAGAGCTGTAGATAAATATCCCAATTTACACCTGTTCCTTTGTGGTCACTCACAGAGTATTCACACCTTTCTGAATAAACATAATGCACTTGCACATCCAAGATTAACCATTGTCCATGCTGAACAAGTGGTCAATCAAGATGAACGTCCTGATCTTGCATTACGTCGTAAACCTCACTCATCCATGCGTAAAGCCCTTGAACTTGTTGAACAAGAACAAGCAGATGCTTGTGTTTCCTCTGGAAATACTGGTGCTTTATTAGCAATAGCTCGTTATGTTTTAAAAACATTACCAGGTATAAAAAGACCCGCATTAATCAGCGCACTCCCTACCTATGAAAACGAAAAAGTATTTTTGTTAGATTTAGGTGCCAATATTCATCAATGCTCCGACACCTTATTTCAATTTGCCGTTATGGGATCTGTAATGGCTACCGAAGTTGAACAAATTGAGTCACCTCGTGTTGCTTTGTTAAATGTTGGATCTGAAGATATAAAAGGCAGTGCACACTTAAAAGAAGCAGCACTAAAACTAACCAACTGCAAAGAAATTAATTATGTAGGTTTTGCAGAAGGGAATGAAATATTCTCTGGCAAAGCAGACGTCATCGTTTGTGATGGATTTGTTGGCAATGTGGCTTTAAAGACCATCGAAGGGGTAGCTAAGCTTATTCTGTCGAAAATTAAAGCACTTAGTGAAAGGTCTTTTAAGTAAAATCCTAGCAGGAATACTGCTTCCAGGGATAAAAAAGCTATTTTCTAAAATGAACCCCGACCAGTATAACGGTGCGAGTCTGGTAGGATTGCGCGGAATTGTGGTCAAAAGCCATGGAAACGCCTCTTCCCAAGCATTTTTTAGTGCTATAAAAGAGGCGGTTAAAGAGGCACAACGTCAAGTTCCCCACAAGATAAAAGATAAGGTGGAACAAGTTCTCAGTGATGAGAAAAAATAAGAATAGTCTAAAAGACGCAGAGAGGGTGCATGTATTCAAGAATAGTAGGAACCGGTAGTTATTTTCCTAAACAAGTTCGTACCAATAAAGATCTAGAAAAGATGGTTGATACCAACGACGAATGGATCCAAGAACGTACGGGCATGAAAGAGCGTCGCATTCTCGGTAAAGATGAGTCCGTTGCAACTATGTCAGTAGAAGCCTCTAAAAAAGCCATTGAAGCTGCTGGAATAGATCCAAGCGAAATCGATTTTGTCATTGTTGGCACAACAAGCCATTCACGTGCATTGCCAAGTGCAGCATGTGAAGTACAACGTGATCTAGGTTTAACATCAGGCGTACCAGCTATGGATGTTGCTGCAGCTTGTTCAGGCTTTTGTTATGCGTTAAGTATTGCTGATACTTATATACAAGCAGGTAAAGCTAAAAAAGCGTTAGTTATAGGCGCTGACTGTTTAAGTCAAATGATGAGCCCTGAAGATCGCTCAATGGTGATTTTATTTGGCGATGCTGCAGGCGCAGTCATCTTAGAAGCGTCGGAACAACCTGGCGTATTATCTACCCATATCCACTCAGATGGTAATTACACTGAGTTGTTACAAGTCGGCATGCCTGTGCGTGGCGATGAAGCTTCGGTACATAATTCGTGGGGAACAATGGAAGGTAACAAAGTATTTAAAGTTGCCGTAACTAAATTATCCCAAGTTGCAGATGAAACATTACTTGCCAATAACATTGAAAAATCAGATATTGATTGGCTAGTGCCACATCAAGCTAATTTACGAATCATTTCAGCGGTTGCTAAAAAACTAGATATGTCGATGGACCAAGTGGTGATTAACCTCGATAAATTTGGTAATACATCTGCAGCTACTGTACCAACCGCTTTGGACGAAGCCATCCGTGATGGTCGAATTCAACGTGGTCAAAACATATTATTAAATGCATTTGGCGGTGGTTTCACTTGGTCGTCTGCATTAATTAAATATTAATAAATTTTCTATAGAGTAATAAATAATGACTAAAGCAATTGTTTTCCCTGGTCAGGGTTCTCAAGCCGTTGGCATGTTAGCTGACCTTTACGAAAACCATCAAGTAGTTAAAGATACTTTCGCTGAAGCAAGCGATGCACTGGGTTATGACTTATGGGCACTAGTGAGCGAAGATGCAGAAGGTAAATTAAATAAGACTGAGTTTACCCAACCGGCATTATTAACAAGTTCGGTCGCGGTTTGGCGTGCATATTTAGATAATGGCGGTGAAAAACCAACATTTTTAGCCGGACACAGTTTAGGTGAATACTCAGCATTAGTATGTGCCAATGTTATCTCGTTAGCCGATGGTGTTAAGTTAGTTGAAAAGCGTGGTCAATACATGCAACAAGCCGTTCCTGCTGGAACCGGTGCCATGGCTGCCATTATTGGGTTAGCGGACGACTTAATTGCCAAAGCATGTGAAGACGCAGCACAAGGGCAAGTTGTTTCATCTGTTAACTTTAATTCTCCAGGCCAAGTGGTTATTGCGGGTAATAAAGAAGCAGTAGAACGCGCAATGGAATTATGCAAAGAAGCGGGAGCTAAACGAGCACTTCCTTTACCAGTATCTGTGCCTTCTCATTGTGCTTTAATGAAACCAGCAGCTGAACAGTTAGCTAAAGACTTAGAAGAATTGGTATTTAATAAACCAGAAATTGCGGTTGTTAATAATGTTGACGTGACGGCTGAGCAATCGCCTGAAGCAATAAAACAAGCGTTAATTAAACAGCTTTATAGTCCAGTTCGTTGGACCGAAACTATTCAGCACTTTGCGGTTGAAGGTATTACAGAATGTTATGAGTTTGGCCCAGGTAAAGTGTTATCTGGTTTATCAAAACGCATAGACAAAACAGTGAGTTGTGTTTCTATTGGCGATAGCGCTGCGTTAGAAGCAATACTTTAAAAATAGTTAAATTATAGGAATGACAATGTCTTTATTTAGTTTAGAGGGTAAAGTTGTTTTAGTTACTGGAGCCTCTAGAGGAATTGGTAAAGCGGTTGCTGAAAAATTAGTTGGTATGGGTGCTAAAGTTGCTGGTACAGCAACATCAGACAATGGTGCTGAAAACATATCTGCTTATTTAGGTGAAAATGGTAAAGGTTATGCACTGAACGTAACTAATCCAGATTCAATTACCGAAGTTTTAGCCGCGATTAAAGCGGATCTTGGTGATATCGATATATTAGTAAATAATGCTGGTATAACTCGTGATAACTTAATGATGCGTATGAAAGACGACGAGTGGAATGACATCATTGACACTAACTTAACGTCTATCTTCCGTTTGAGTAAAGCCGTGTTAAGACCTATGATGAAAAAGCGCCATGGCCGTATTATAAACATAGGTTCTGTAGTAGGGACTATGGGTAATGGCGGACAAGCAAATTATGCTGCAGCAAAAGCCGGTGTTATAGGTTTTTCTAAATCACTTGCAAGAGAAGTTGCATCTCGTGGTATTACCGTTAATGTAGTAGCGCCAGGATTTATTGATACAGATATGACAAAAGCATTGGACGATGGCCAACGTAAAGCGATAGCAGATCAAGTTCCTGCTAATCGTTTAGGTGACCCAGATGAAATTGCATCTACTGTGGTATTTCTAGCAAGTAACGAAGCTGCATACATTACAGGTGAAACGATTCACGTAAATGGCGGCATGTATATGGTATAACCGTCGAAATCACATTGATTTTGATGGAAAAGTGGTCGAATTTGCTTTGTGAGGTTCGACCACAGATATAATGAAAATTATTACTTGAATACGTCGGACGCAATAATTAAACTAGGCGCATTCAAAATTTGAAATTTATCTTTTTATTGATAAGGAAAATAAGATGAGCATTGAAGATCGCGTAACTAAGATCGTAATAGAACAACTAGGTGTTAAAGAAGAAGAAGTAAAATCAGAAGCATCTTTTGTTGATGATCTAGGCGCTGATTCTCTAGACACTGTTGAATTAGTAATGGCTCTTGAAGAAGAGTTCGATACAGAAATTCCAGATGATGAAGCAGAAAAAATTACAACTGTTCAATCAGCTGTTGATTACATCAAAGCACACGCAGAATAATTTTATAATTGTTCTAAAAAGGCAGCTTTGGCTGCCTTTTTTTCATCTTGTATTTGCTTAATTAAACTGATCTTAGATGTCGTTTAGGAGAGAATTGTGTCAAAGCGTAGAGTAGTTGTTACTGGTATGGGGATGTTATCTCCGCTGGGGAATAATGTAGAGTCATCGTGGGCAAATTTGTTGGAAGGTAAAAGTGGTGTAGATCTTATTACCCATTTTGATACAACAAACTTCGGTACCAAATTTGCGGCAATGGTTAAAGATTTAGATACTGCAGATTATATTGAACGTAAAGAAGCCAAAAAAATGGATCTGTTCATTCAATACGGGATCATTGCTGCTATCCAAGCTATTAGAGATTCAGGCATTGAAATTACAGAAGAAAATGCTTATAGAATCGGTGTTGCTATTGGTTCTGGTATTGGTGGTTTAGGTTTAATCGAAGAAAACCACACTAAGTTAATGAATTCTGGCCCTCGAAAGTTATCACCATTTTTTGTTCCTTCTACCATTATCAATATGATCTCTGGTCACCTTTCTATCATGTATGGTTTAAAAGGCCCTAATATCTCTATCACAACAGCTTGTACTACTGGTGTTCATAATATTGGACAAGCAGCACGAATGATTGCTTATGGTGATGCAGATGTAATGGTTGCCGGGGGGGCTGAAAAAGCATCAACGCAACTTGGTATTGGTGGTTTTGGCGCCGCACGTGCCTTATCTTCAAGAAATGACGATCCACAAGCGGCAAGCCGACCATGGGATAAAGACCGTGATGGGTTTGTGTTAGGTGATGGTGCTGGTGTTATGGTTGTTGAAGATTATGAACATGCAAAAGCTCGTGGTGCTAAAATTTATGCTGAGATCGTTGGTTTTGGCATGAGTGGTGATGCTTATCACATGACGTCACCGCCAGCGGATGGTGACGGTGCTGCACGTTCAATGTTAAATGCAATTAACGATGCACAAATTAATCCTGAGCAAATTGGTTATATCAATGCCCATGGAACATCTACCCCAACTGGCGATAAAGCTGAAACGGCCGCGGTAAAACGTGTGTTTGGCCATCACGCTGGTAAAGTCATGGTTTCGTCTTCTAAGTCAATGATAGGCCACTTATTAGGTGCTGCTGGCTCAGTTGAATCTATCATTACGGCTATGAGCTTGGTGGATCAAAAAGTATCTCCAACCATTAACTTAGATAATCCAGATGAAGGCTGTGATTTAGATTACGTACCGCATATTGCTCGTGATGTTCAATTAGAATATGCACTGTGTAATTCATTTGGATTTGGTGGTACTAACGGCACATTATTGTTCAAAAAGATGTAGCTATTAGTAAAATCTGAAATTAAAAACGCTAATTAAATGAATTATTAAGATGATAATTAGCGCCTAATTTGATACAAAAGCCTAACAAAACTGTTAGGTTTTTTTTTATGGGTTTTATATGTCTTTTTTGTGCTTTGATCACAAGTTAAATGAAATATCTATCGACAAAGAGTTTCAATACCAACGAAGTTTTTTGTATGGCGACGGCCATTTTTCGACAGCGAAAGTAATAGACGGTGAGATTCAGTATTTAACAAGCCATATTGCTAGATTACAAAACGCTAATGACAAGTTGAAATTCAGCCAAGTTGATTGGCTCAAATTAGAAACTATATTAAAACAAACAGTAAAACGGTTAACTTTGGGTTTTATAAAAATTCATTTTAGTCGAGGTCAATCATTACGAGGTTACGGTCAGTGTGCTCAAATAAAGACCACTGTTTTTGTCTCTTTTGGCGAGCTAACATCGCCTTTTGTTAAAACCCTGTCCCACCCCAATACAATAAAGTTAACTCAGTTAACAACGCAATTAGGGTTACAACCTTTATTAGCGGGTCTTAAACATTGCAATCGATTAGAGCAAGTTTTAGCGAGTGTGGAATTAGAACGCACTGAGTTCCCTGATGGTTTAATCGCGGATATTCAAGGTAATGTTATTGAGACAACCAAAGCCAATATTATTTGGTATCACCAAGGTGCGTGGTATACACCTTCGTTAATTAACTCTGGTGTTCGCGGTGTTATGCTGGAGCAGCTATTAGACCAGAAGTTAAATATAATCCAAGCCGACACCAGCATGGCATTTGTTAGCCAACAAGCAGAAGCAATGATTGTTTGTAATTGTTTAATTGGTTTACAGGCAGTTTCTTCTATTGATGATAGAATGTTAGATGTCGAATTAAGTCAAAAATTTATGAAAGAAGTATCGAGTGCCTAGTCTTTTTAGTTTACATACATTTAAATTCACCAATAAAACCATCTTAAGTGTCATTATATTATTTATTGTATGCATGACGGTTATATTATTTGGTGTGTTAAGGGTGAGTTATACTCAACCGATCAATTTGGACAGTCCTAAATTAATTCAATTAAAAAAAGGGGATTCACTTTATACGGTGTGCAACCGTTTAATTGAGCATGATTATATAAATGACTGTTTGGGGGTTAAAGTTTTTTCTAAAATTAACCCTGTCGTAGGCAAAGTTAAAACCGGTGTGTATGCGTTAACACCTGGTCTCGCGCTAAATCAGTTTGTTGCCAATTTAAATGAAGGGAAAGAGCAACAATTTTCGTTTACCTTACTCGAAGGCGACAATATTTATCAGGTATTAGATAAGTTAAAACACGCTACTTTTTTAGTAAACGACATCAAAACCATGCCTTTGCCTCAATTATCCCAAAAACTGTTACTTACATCGGATACACCGGAAGGGTGGTTATACCCAGATACTTATTATTACTCTGCATACACAGATGCGTCCGCACTTCTTTTACGCGCGGTTAATAAACAGCAAGAAATATTAGCCAAGTTATGGCAACAAAAACAAGCTGGGCTGCCAATCAGTACGCCTTATGAAGCATTGATCTTAGCGTCAATTGTTGAGAAAGAGTCTGCCGTTGCTGCTGAGCGAGAAATCATTGCTTCTGTGTTCCACAATAGATTAAATAAAAAGATGCGTTTACAAACAGACCCGACCGTAATCTACGGAGTTTGGGATGAGTACAAAGGTGATATAACACGTAAACATTTAAAACAAACAACGCCTTATAATACGTATCGTATAAATGGGTTGCCACCAACACCAATTGCAAACCCAAGTAAAGCGTCGATTGAAGCCGTCTTACATCCAGCCTCTACTGAGTATTATTACTTTGTTGCTTCGGGTAATGGTGGACATGTTTTTAATAAAACGTTGGCAGATCACAATAAGTCAGTGCAGGACTATTTAAATAAATCCAAATAATAATTGGAAAAGGTTATTAATGAGCAAGTTTATCGTAGTTGAAGGATTAGAAGGTGCAGGAAAAACTACTGCACAGGAGCTAATCAAAGCAATATTAACAAAACAAAATATTGAATTTGTGAGCACTAGAGAACCCGGTGGCACACCATTAGCAGAAAAGATGCGTGATATTGTTAAGTCTGAAACCGATGAAATACTAACACCAGAAGCCGAATTGTTACTAATGTATGCAAGTCGAATTCAATTGATTGAAAATGTAATAAAACCCGCATTAGACTCTGGGAAATGGGTATTAGGTGATAGGCATGATATGTCATCATTGGCTTACCAAGGTGGCGGTCGTCAACTTGATCAAAACTTGATTATGCCAATCAGGAATGCGGTATTAAAAGGCTTTGAACCTGACTTAACCATATTAATGGACTTAGATCCTAAAATTGGCTTAGCTAGAGCAGCAGCCCGTGGTTCATTAGATAGAATCGAACGTGAACAAATAGAATTTTTCGAGCGTACCAGAGCCGTGTATTTATCATTGGCCGACCAAAACCCGAAAGTGGTGGTGATTGATGCCTCAAAAGACATCGACAATGTACAAACACAAATCACCGATAAATTAACAGCTTGGTTAACAATAAACTTATGAATAACAGCTTAGATATATTATCACTGCCGAAACACCAAGATAATTTGGCTCACGCCTATATTGTTGAAGGCATTGATATAAAAAAGCGACTTATTAATATTCAGGGGTTAACCCGCAGTTTATTGTGCCAAACGGAACAAACCATTGTTGGTGATTTTTGTGGTCATTGCCATAGTTGTAATTTATTAAACGCAGACACACACCCAGACTTTATGATGGTTAATGCCGATGAAGGTACGATTGGGGTGGACGATGTGCGCGCAATTTCTCAATTCCTTTCAAACATGTCGCACTTATCTGGCAATCAGGTTGTGGTAATAGAACACGCTGAAAATATGACAGAAAACGCCAGTAATGCCTTGTTAAAAACATTGGAAGAGCCGACTAATAAGTGTTTTATATTTTTGTTATGTAAAACAAAATCGGTTTTACTGCCAACCATTCTAAGTCGTTGTCAGTTTATTCAAATAAACAATAAATCAAAAGATGAACTAAAACTGACCTATCCCGAGTTAGCGGATTACATCATTGGTTTTTCTAACAATTCAGAAAGTGAGTTGGCAAAGTGGGTTGAAGAGCAAAAAGTTGAAGAGTTTACTGAGGTCTATCAGTTATTTATTCAGTGGTTAAAAAAACAAATACCAAACTTTGTGATAAGTAATAAAGTCTTGTCTAACCCATTAATGTCGTCATTTTTACTTTATTTAATTGAAAAGCGTATTCGACAATTAATGTTAAAGTCAGCCAAAACCGGCAATTCAACCTCAGCATTAACGGCGTCCAAACTACTGACTAAATATAATCAAACATCGAACCTTATTAAAGGGCAAAACAAAGCCTTAGCCATGTCCCAGTTATTAACCTCGGTAGAACCTTTAATCCGTTAGACCAGGTATTGGCTCAACAGTCTTGAGTTAATTAATAGGGGCTAACTTAAGTCGTCTACTGGTTAGTTTTGTTATCGCTGCTTGAATTGTTTGCAAATCTAATGGTTCTATTACAGGTTTTTCATTTGAAAATGAAAGATTAGAAACCAATTGTCCGTGTTCAAATAACATGCTTTTGTCTTTGTAAACTATGCTAAATAACCCTTCATGAAAGTTAGTGAATATATAATCATCTTCGATATCACTAATCGCACTGTCGATAAGATTCAATTCGTTATATTCGTCACATTGCAATTCGTCTTTCATATAGGAGGCAATAATGTTTTGAGGGGCCATTGGTGAACTATTAATGGTGTTAAAGCCCACTAATATAACCTTGCTGCGATAAAACGGAGATGGATTGGTTTTATCATAAAAAACATACACACGACTGGTATCCGAATTAGCCGATTGTTGTTCCACATCGTAAGTGCCAGAGTGAAGTTCTATGGCAATTTTGTTAGCACTTAGCTGGTAGTTTATTTCAAGTTGAGTTTGGCTGCCCATATGGCTATATAGGCCAGGTAAACCGGTGCTAAAGTTGAATATTGCAGTATCAAAGTCGCTAGGAATGATCAGCTGATCGGAGGTTTGATAATTAATATTAAAGCGTGTTAACCAGTGAGTGATGGACGTGATATTAGATATATCGACCAAGTGAACCGACAAGTTACGTTTATCAGCAACATCACAACTAATCATAGTAAAAGGCTTAATGGTAAAACCTGATTGTGAAACGTCAGTTTGTTGTGTTTTAACTAATTGATACTTTTTAAGGTCAATCAACTCATATTTAGCTAATAAAGTTTTTGCCGTTAACGGATAAGAAACGGGAAATAGATTGTTTTGTTTTGCGATATCGGAATTAAGGGTAGCGTCAGACCACATATGCATTAAGTGGCTGATAAAAAATACCGACACTAAGGTGGTCGCAATCACGTTTTTATATTTAAAGTTTTGTAATTGGGTGATCCGCTTCCAAGTTAAATTACTGACAACAAATTGGTAAGCCAAAATAGCGACAAGGACAAACAAGAGTAAAAACCAATAGCCATTTCCCATATGAACAATATAAAAGTCTTCCACTTCACGTAATTGCAACAAGGATGTCGCAGATAAGTGATAACCCAAACTTCTAAACGACAAAACATCTAAAAATAAGAGTAACTGAAAGAAGGTCGCCATAATGGAGGAAATACCTCGGATATGATGACGATGGGGAAACAGGGTAATAATTGGGAATATGGTGAGAATAAAACAGCTAATAGCTAAAAAAGAAAAATGCCCTAGCCAATTAACGATTAAATACATCCAACCCAAAAAGGTGGCTGGTAACTGTGAAGTTGAGAGATAGAAAAATGAAAATAACAGAGCCAAAATAATATTAGCAAAGGTGAACCAATGTCCCCATGATAATAAGTTAAACGGGCGCTCTATCTCCTGTTGACTACGAATTTTAATCAATTGTTCAATCTCTCACTTTCACAACTAAATTAACTAGCCATAGATGCTAATAGGGCATCAGAAAAACTTTTAGCAATCGCCATTTTTTGTTTTTCAGATACATTGTCGTCAATTACGTTGCTAACTGTGTTTCCTAAGGCGATTAAAGCGAGATCTACCGGGGCTTTATTGGCTTGTATTACAGAAATGATTTCTTCGACTAAATTATTAATCTCATCGTTAGAGTATTTTGATATGATTGGCATATAATTTTCTAGCTGCGTTGTATTTTAATTAACGCAGATGCTAACACAATATAATGATTAGGAAAAACCATGTCAGTAACGGTTAACCAATTTTCAATCGCTTTTTATGAAAAAAGAGAAGATACCGACTTTTCTACCAAATGGGCGGTAATGACAGACACTAGCTTAGACAAATCGAATATGTTTGTTGAGCAGTTACATAATATTTATAACGGTAAACCAAGTAAAAGTTATGCTGCGTTTAGTGAAGAAAAAAACACGGCGTTTTCGCAACAGTTACACAGTTATTTGAACCAAGAAATTGCCTTTGACCATGTATCAAAAGAAACACTTCAATTATTTCAAGCTGAGTTAGAAAAGTATGAGTTTGATGATACCGGCTATTTATTACTGATTGATTATGAGTACGTTGCGACACGTTATTTTATGGTTGGCGTGGTTAACCTAACAGAGCATTTTGCAATAGACACCGAGTTTGGCATTCAAAGCTCTCGTCATTTGGATTTAAATAAAATTCAATTAGCGGCCAGAATTGACGTGAGTAATTTGTTGCATGCCAAAGAAGATTTAAAAACAATTTCTTTTATTAAAGGCCGAGCTGGTAGACAAGTTAATGACTTTTTTATGGACTTGTTAGGTTGCACAGAAACCATTAATGCCAAAACGCAAAGTAAAGAGTTGTTAACCGCGATTGATGACTTTATGTCAACTGAATCCATGGCACAAAACGAGAAGTCAGATACGCGTGAAAAAGTATTTGAGTATTGCAGTGAAAAAATATCAAGCGGTGAAGATGCGGACTTAACTGAATTAAACGAAACGCTGTCGGTATTGTCAGACAGTGAATTTAAAGACTTCATACAACAACAAGAATACAGTTTTGATGACAAAGTTACGTTAGATAAAAGTACGGTGCGTAAATTAGTTAAGTTATCTGGCGCGGGTGGTGGTGTTTCCATATCATTTGATCGTATATTGTTGGGAGACAGAGTTAACTATAATCCAGGTTCTGATACGTTAACCATTAAAGGTGTGCCGGCGTCATTAAAAGCTCACCTGTTAGATGAATTTGGTTTGGAATAAAGACAGAAGTTATGAAACGAATCCCCAATCTTAAAGATAAGTTAAATCAAAAGATCCGAGACAAGGCTATCTCGCGCGCTAAAACACGTATTGTTTTAGCGGGCAAGGTGCCAGAAGATTTTAACGAAGAACAACTGGAAGTAATTGTTAAAGAGGAAGAAGAAAAGATCTTAAGTGGCGCTAAAGAAAAAGGCCTTTTAGTATTAGCGTCCCTGTTGGGCTTATCACTGTGGGGCTAATTGTTCGTTATGTTTAATCAATTATTAAAATGGACGTTATTAATTTCCATTTGGCGTAAATACAAACAACACATAGGCATCACGATTGCCTTGATATTGGCATTAATGTTAACGTCATTTTTGCATCAGGACTTTGTAAACTACAGTTTGGCTGCAAACAATGACAGTTTGGGTTTATCGTATGTTATCAAATGGCTAGTGTATTTAGGTTTAGTCACCGTTTATTGGTTCAGTGTCACAAAAGTTAAATCAAAAAGTGATAAAGATTCAGACTTACACCGAAAAATGAAAGTAGCAAAAGAGCAAACGGTGAACCAAAGTGCAAATATGACCTCTGAGAATCATCCGGATCCTTTTGCTAATATCCGTGAAAAAAAATCACTTAGGTCAAAAGCCGACTTTTTTATAGAAAAAGCGGAAATTGAAAAAGCTAAAAAGTCTGCAGGTAAGGAATAAGTAACACATATCAGCAAACATTAATTAGGAGAGTGGATGCAAACCTTTATTGTTTTATTAAGAGGAATAAATGTAGGTGGTCATAATAAATTGCCAATGAAAGACTTGGTTCCCCTCCTAAAATCCAATCATTACCAAGACATTTCTACCTATATCCAAACTGGTAATATCGTATTAAGTGCCAAGCACAATCCAGAACAAGACATTAAAAAATTGATCACATTAAACTTTGGATTTACGCCAAGTGTTTTTGTTATCTCTGTGTCTGATTTTTCCACCGCCGTTACTAATAATCCTTATCAAAATTTTGATGGCAAGTTGGTGCACTTATACTTCTGTCAGGCGCCAATTCAATTAAATTTGGAAAAGACCCAAAAATGGCAAAGCAGCACTGAGTCGTATCATATTGCAGATAATGTATTTTATTTGCATGCACCGGATGGGATTGGTCGGTCTAAGTTAGTGGCCAATATTGAGTCATGTTTAGGCCAAGCGGGCACCGGACGAAACTTAAATACTATTAATAAAATAACCATGATGTTAGAGGATAATAAATAACAATGGATACAACTAATCAAACAATACGTTGGGGCATCATAGGTTGTGGTAATGTAACAGAAGTAAAAAGCGGACCTGCTTATCAAAAAGTAAAAAACTTTAAACTAGCAGCGGTAATGAGACGTAATGAGGCGTTAGCTAAAGATTATGCTCAAAGACATGGCGTTGAAAAATATTACGCCAATGCGGATGATTTGATCAATGATCAAGATATCGACGCGGTTTATATTGCTACGCCGCCTGACTCCCATAAAGAATATGCTGTTAAAGTCGCTCAGGCGGGCAAAATTTGTTGCGTTGAAAAACCGTTAGCACCAAGTTTACAAGATAGTCAGGCAATATTAGATGCGTTCAAAGCCGCAGATGTACCTTTATTTGTGGCCTATTATCGACGTTCACTACCAAGGTTTACTAAAGTTAAATACTTAATTGATTCTGGCAAGATTGGAAAAGTTAGGCATATATCTTGGTCACTTTATAAATCCACTAGCGAACTAGATTTGTCAAAACAGTATAACTGGCGCACTGATAAAAAAGTGGCGTTAGGTGGCTATTTTGATGACTTGGCCAGTCACGGTTTAGATTTATTTGCGTACTTGCTAGGTGATTATCATAAGGTATGTGGTATGGGGAATAATCAACAAGACTTATATACTGCCTTTGATACGGTAACAGCGTGTTGGCAACATAAAACAGGCGTTACTGGCACAGGAAATTGGAACTTTGGAAGTTATTCCAATAGCGATAAAGTGTCGATTGTTGGTAGTAAAGGTGAGCTTAATTTTTCTGTATTTGATGAAACATCAATTAAAATTAAAACAGCGACAAGCGAATCTAAAATATTTATCGAACACCCAGAAAACGTGCAGTTGCATCATGTTGAAAATATGCAGAAACATTTATTACACGGTGAGAAGCACCCATCGAGTGGTGAGACAGCAACACACACAAGTTGGGTGATGGATCAAATTTTACTTTGAACATGAGAGTCTGTTTATGAGGAATAATGATGGAGTTTGATAAGTTTAGAAATAAATCAATTACAACAGGCAAAGGCATTTTAGGTGTGTTTTCTATTTGTGTTATTGCCGTGGCATTATTTATTTTAGTGGCAACCTTTATTAATAAAAGTGAATTTAACTTCAGTGCCTTGTTAGCGATGTTTGCTGGAGCGGTTTGTTTTTACGTGGCTATGACCAGAAAAGTAAAAAGTGATCATAAAAATATAAGTGAGTGAAAAAATAAAGGTGCCTAAAGGATAACTCTCATAAAAAAACCGATACTAAAACAAAGTATCGGTTCATTCTCACAAGACAATAGTCAGTTTAAAAGAACTCAAACTGACTAAGTTGTTTTAACTCATTGGTGCGTTGAATCGTCATATAAATATGACACTCTTTAGACATATTGGCGGCGATACTTGCATCCGGTAACATAGACAAGTACTGCCATTTGCAGTTTTTATTTTTAAACTGTTCAAACTCTTTACTGGTAGACTTAAACAAAGTAATGGCATCTCTACGGCCATTAATTTCTGCCACTTCCTGCAATTTAAAAACAATATTTTTTTGCCAGATCTCTAATTCTCTTACCTTGCTAGTATGAACTGTATCTAAGCAGGCCGAGTAATTAACCTTGTCATCAAACTTGGTTTTACAAACGTTAACTTCTGGTACGCCAAAACGATCTACAAATTCAGCGTCTATCTTGTTAGCTAATAGTCCTTCGCTGACAAATAAGAGCAAATACACTAGTAAAAACTTTTTATTTAACAAGGTTATTTTCCTAATAATTGGTGTTAAATGTTTACGGCAACACCTTTTTAAATGGTTTAACGATGGAGTTTTGATAAACACCAGCGGCAAGGTATGGGTCGGCATCTGCCCATTTTTGAGCGTCTTCTAACGAGTCAAATTCTGCTACGACTAATGAGCCAGTAAATCCAGCTTCACCAGGGTTCTCTGCATCAACCGCCGGTAGAGGGCCTGCTAATAACAAACGCCCCTGAGAAGTTAACGCTTGTAGACGCGCTAAATGTTTTTCTCTGGTTTGTAACCTTAAGGCTAAGCTATTTTCTACGTCTTGTGAACAAATCATGTAATACATTTTACGAGTATTCCTGTTTAAAAAAATTCATTTTTATTATTTCACTGGATCTTGCAACATTTGAGTTAAAAATCAAGTGGAAAGGAAGACAGCGTATAAATTACTTGCTAGCATGCGGTGCAGAAAAATTTAACAATAATAATTATAAAGGAAGTACATATGAGTGCTGAAAGAGAGCATTTTTCCTCAAAACTAGGTTTTATTTTGGCCGCAGCTGGTTCGGCTGTTGGTATCGGTAATCTTGTAGGATTTCCTGTTGCTGCCGCAAAAAATGGCGGCGGTGCATTTCTATTTATCTACGCGATGTTCGTCATCTTAATTTGTTTACCTGTAATGATGGCTGAAATGTCATTTGGTCGACATACCAATAAAGATCCACTTGGCGCTTATAATTCAATATCGAACAACGATAAAAAATGGAAACTAGCTGGTTTATTAGGTGTGTTAACGCCATTTATGATTGCTGTATTTTATATGGTGATCACCGTATGGATATTTGGATATCTATATAATGCAGTAACAGGCAACTTAGCGGCTCTCGCTGACCCTAAGATGTTTGGTGAGTTTATTACCAGTAATTCACTGTTTGTTTACATGATTGTGGTAGTGGCTATCACAGGCGTAATATTAATGAGCGGTGTAAAAGAGGGTATTGAAAGAGCAGCTAAAATATTAATGCCTTCATTATTCGTCTTACTTATTTTATTAGTTATCTACGTATTAACTTTAGATAATGCATTCTCTGGTGTTGCATTTTACTTAGTCCCTGACTTTTCTAAAATCAATGGCAGCGTGATCAATGCGGCGCTATCACAAGCGTTTTTCTCCCTATCGTTAGGTATGGGTATCTTAGTTACTTACGGTTCTTACATCAGTAAAAAACAAGATATTGCAGACTCATCTAAGTTAGTAGCATTAACAGATACCGGCGTGGCATTTATCGCAGGTTTGATGATCATGCCAGCTATCTTTAGCTTTAACCCTATGGTTGAACCGGACAAGTTAAATGAGTCGTCTATTAACTTAATCTTTGTTTTATTACCTAAGATCTTCTTATCACTTCAAATGGATATCGGTTACTTTGGCGCAAGCGCGATAGCATCACTGTTTTTCTTATTGGTATTTTTTGCCGCTATTACGTCTTTAGTGTCAATCATTGAAGTACCAAATGCAGCTGTGATGGATGGCATGAAAGTAAGCCGTAAAAAGTCACTTACTTACTTAGCCATATTGATGGTGTTTTTAACCGTATTAACGTCTATGTCGTTTGGTATGTCTGATACCTTAACGGGCTTAACTCATTATGCAGGGGCATCCAAGTCGCTATTTGATGTTATCTATGATGTATTTTACGACACCATATTGCCGTTAAATGGTTTACTGATCTGTTTATTTGTTATTTCTCGTTGGAAGATGATTAACTTCAAGAAAGAACTAGATGAAGGGCTAGAAAAGGGTAAACACGGTTTCTTATTACGTTACTCAGAAATTGCGCTTAAAACTTATATTCCAATGATCTTAGCGTTAGTATTTTTAAATACAGTAGCAATGAAGTTCTTTGGTTATAAATTGTTGTTCTAGTTTTGGCTTAACTCCAATTTTAGTGATTAAAAACCTTAACGAATGTTAAGGTTTTTTTTTGAGTTTTGTTTTTCACTTCTGCTTCAAATTATCTGTATTTAATACTAATAGATATTTTTTTAAGGGCGGCGCTCTGTTTCATTATAAGAGCGGCTACCTTTTTTGGCTGTTGAAAAAAGTAATGTTCACATCATGGATGAAGGGATGTCATCAATACAGGGATGTATTATTGATGACCGCCACAGGCGAAATAAGATCTATCAGACTCCTACAATGTAAGAGTTAAAGTTAATCTATCGCTGGGTTAGGTAAATTTTTATAATAATTGAAGTATTTTGTTTTGATCTTTAACAGTTTAAAGGCAACGCCTTTTGCTCTATAAAAAGCCACCCACTTTTTGGCCTAAAAGTTACAACCCCCGTTGCCACTCTTGCCTTAAGGGAATCATCTGCGGTGTATTGATGGCAGCTTGCACTTTAGCTAACAAGGAGGCTTTGTCTTTGCCTAATATGCCTTTTAATACTAAGTAGTTTGAGGCGTGATCTGAGCGGAATATGGTTTTATCTAACTCTAAGCGCGTTAATAAGGTTTCCATCTCTTTAAACAAACCAAGCTGGTTGGGGAGTTCAAAGCCATTAGGGAATTCTTTAGCAAAACGCTCTTGGCCTAGTGGAAAGGACACTACTAAAGTTGATAGGTATTCTGGTTGGGTTTCGTTCATTAATTTGGCGGAATTAATGGCATGTTGTTGACTGAATTCGTTGCCACCTAAACCATTTAAGATCATAACCGAACGTTTAATGCCGGCCTGTTGTAACTTGTCTAACGCGATTTTTGAGGATTCGTAACTTTCGCCTTTTTTGATCAATTGTAAAACATGATCATCACCACTTTCACAACCTACATAAACTAAACTGAGTTTTAATTGTTGTAGCGATTGCAGTTGCTCAACGGTTTTATTGGTTAAATTTCTAGGTAAACAATAAGAGGAGATACGTTGTATATCTGGAAAGTACTTGTTTATCAGCTCACAGATCTCTTGTAAGCGTCTAAATGGCAATGTTAGGGCATCACCATCGGCTAAAAATACACGATGAACCGGCATGCCTGAGCGTTTTATTGCAATAAGCTCTTGTTCAATGTCTTCTAACTTCTTAGGTTTATACTTTTTATTGTCTTGAGTGTACATGTCACAGAAAGTGCATTGATTCCAAGAGCAGCCATTAGTGACTTGTAATATAAGAGATTTCCACTCACTAGGTGGACGGAATACCGGTTCAATATATTTTAATGGATACATGTTTAACCCTAATATTACTTTCTCAAAACAAACTTTTTGTAGCTCAAAACCCGTCACTCGAAACTCGTCACCCGAAACTCGTCACTCGTCACTCGAAACTCGAAACTCGAAACTCATCACTCGAAACTCATCACTCGAAACTCATCACTCGAAACTCATCACTCGAAACTCATCACTCGAAACTCATCACTCGTAACCCGAAACTCGTCACCCGAAACTCGTCACCCGAAACTCGAAACTCGTAACCCGAAACTCTTCACTCGAAACTCGAAACTCATAATTTAAGTATAAGAATCTTCTTCATCAGGCTCGTTTTCGTCGCCCATGAATACACCCCAACCATCAGAGTAACCTTTATTTTTTTCAGCGATTTTTTTGAATTCTTTTTCAAATGCAACAATGTTTTCGTAAGTAACGTCCATTACTTTAGATACTTGCAGTTCGATGGCAATACTCGATGCACCCCCATGGTCGTATTTACGGCTTTCAACTTTGACAAATGGCTCTTCGTTTTCAATCCTGGCGATAAATAACTTTGCAACAGTATCGGCATCGGATTCTTGATCAAATAAAGCAAAAAAGTCGACGACGTATTGCTCACTAAAATCAAATCCTGCATTGGCCATGTCTTGTAATATTTGGCCGGTATCATCATTTGGAAAATTCATTGTTATCCATTATCACTGGTGGTTATGGGCCAATTGTAGCTAAGTTATCAATTTGACCCAAGTACTATTATAGTAAGCGTAGAAGTAATATTTAGGTTAAAAATAACTCTGCATTTTTTACATTTACGCCACATTATTGGACTATTGCCTGTTTATTCGCATACGTTTTGGAATAAAGTCAACTAAGGTGGTTCTTATTGGATTAATGTCTAATCCGCCACGTCGGGTATATCTTGCATAAACGGTTAATTCGCTTGGGTTGGCAAGGGTCATGATGTCGGTGAAAATTCTCTCCACACATTGTTCGTGGAATTCGTTATGCATTCTAAATGAAATCAAATAACGCAATAATGATTCATGGTCTATTTGTAATCCAGTATAAGAAATAACAATACTGGCCCAATCTGGCTGACTGGTAATTAAACAATTTGACTTTAACAAGTGGCTATTTAATTGCTCGGTAACTGTGTTACCAGATTTATCTAATTTTAATAACTGATTATTAAAGTCGTAATTGTCTATTTCAATATCTATATCATCTATATTAACGCCATCTAGCGGCGTTACTTGAAATGGGGCTTCTTGTTCAACGGATAACAAACGAACATCTACCGTCTCACCTGCACAGTCGGTTAAGTCTTTTTCCATTGCTTCTTGCACATCTGTCCAAGAAGTAAACTTGGTTTGATTAAAGCTATTTAAATACAGCTTAAATGATTTACTTTCTATTAAGTTGGTACTTGTTGCAGGCACAACAAACTCAGCAATGGCCACCACAGGTTTGCCTTTGGCATTTAACCAGCTTACTTCATAACCTGTCCATAAATCGTGACCATAAAAAGGTAATGGATCAGATAGGTTTAAATCGTCTCTGTTAAGACTACGAGGAACGGGTTGCAGTAGATTTGGATTATATTTTGTCTCATAGGCGGTTTGTTTGCCAAGAGTCAGTTCATCTAACGCGCCACTTTCTGTATACTTTGAAGTCATAGGGTAAACAATATCTAGTTTGAATGTGGGTATTGTAAAGAATATAAATTTAAGTGGAAGTGGATATGACTAAAATTGAATTATTAAATCAGGCTTGGGTTAAGTTTGTTTCAAATTGGAGCAAACTTGCTGAGCAAAATGGATATCCTGAAATTGAGTCCGATCCTGAATGGCCTTCGCCGTGTGAATTTAGTGCTAATAACAAAACGTATTGGAAACCGGTTGAAATTGAACAAGCGTTAGAATTTGATAATGTTGGTCGGGCAATGGATTTAATCATAGATCCGCAATACTCTGCATTGTTTTGTAAGTATTATGCCGACAACATCAATGCTGAACATAACGCGGGTCCATTACAATTTTTACAAGCGTGGTCGTATACAGATTTCGAACGACTGCAGCAAAACCTTATTGGTCATTTGATGATGAAAGCCAAATTAAAACAATCACCTACGTTGTTTTTTGCGCTAACGGATGAAGATGATCTTAATTTGGTTGTGGTTAATGAAACAGGAGAGGTGTGGTTGGAATATGTCGGTAAAGAACCACATAAAAAAGTCGCCAACAATTTAGCTGAATTTATCGAACAGTGTTCGCCGGTTTTATAAATTTTATACCGAGTAACCCTAACCAGATTAGGGTTACTAAATTAGGGGTGTTGAGTCTTATTTGAGCAGCAGGGACTTTAACAATGCAACTTCCTGTTCCAACATTTCCACTCTTTGCTCTAATGTTTTCTTTTCATCAGTGCTGGTCAGTTTATTTTCTTTCTTTGGAATTACGACATCAGGATTCGAACGCCATTGCTGTAGGCCAGAGATTAATGTTGGCATTGGCGTATTTTTATCCGCCCTAGCTTTTATTAAAGCAATCGAGGGCTCTTTCCCTTCATTTTTTAATACTTGGCAAATGTTAATAATATCTGAAATATTCATATTCTCTATAATTTGGTTAATTTAACTAATAAATTGTATTTATGACGATTGGTGGTGCTATACCTAGATGTTATATTAATATTTCTCCTTATATAACAAATACTTACCATGTTGGAACTGATTTTGCCTTATAGGCGCATCGTTAATATAAATAATAAAGTTGAGATGACAATGAATCAAACACTTAATAAAACAATTAAAACATTAATTTTAACACTTCCATTAACATTTGCGTTAACTGGCTGTGTTGTCGTTGTAGGTGATGATGAAGGAAGAGGGTGGAATAACTCTAACTCAAGTAGTGAATGGAAAGAAGTACAGAGAACGAATAAAGCGAAGGTAGCGCAATTAGAAGTTGGTGAAACCATTTCACAAGTAAAAACAACGTTTGGCTCTGCTGATTTTAATGAAGCGTTTACAGATAATGACAAACAATACCAAGTGTTATTTTATCGAACTCGTCACAAACACTCAGACGGTGAAACAACTAAAGATGAATGTACACCTCTCATTTTTGTTGACGGTGTATTACAATCTTGGGGTCAAAAAGCGTATAAAAAGCTTTAACCAAGGAAAAATATATAATCAATAAAAAAAACCGAGTTATTAAACTCGGTTTTTTGTGGATTAATTAAATTGAATTACGATTTTAGTTTATCAAAATCAACATTTTCAATTTCAGAACCAGCATCTTCGTTAGCGAACATCTCATGATCAAATTCTTTTTCAGATGAAGCAACAATACAACTCACCATACAATCACCCGTAACATTAACGGCGGTACGAGTCATATCTAATAATCGGTCGACACCAATAATTAACGCTATGCCTTCAACAGGTAGACCAACTTGCTGTAATACCATCGCCAACATAATTAAACCTACACCCGGAACGGCAGCTGTACCAATAGAGGCTAATGTTGCCGTTAATACCACCATTAGGTAATCACTTAAGGCTAAATCAACCGCAAATACTTGAGCGATGAATACCGTAGCAACCCCTTGCATGATGGCCGTACCATCCATGTTAAGTGTGGCACCCATAGGTAATGTAAATGAAGCGATAGAGTTTTTAACGCCTAGCTTTTTAGTAGCCGTTTCCATAGTAACAGGTAGAGTTGCACCTGAGCTTGATGTACTAAAAGCGAACAAAGCAGCATCGCGCATTTTCTTGAAGAAGATGACAGGGCTTAAACCAGTGAAGGCTTTTAATAAAGAGCCGTAAACCACAAACGCATGTAACAACAATACAAAAATTACTAAGAAGAAGTACTTAATTAAACTACCAATGGTTTCATATTCAAGGGTAGTGAATAATTTAGCTAATAAGAAGAACACACCATAAGGGGCGACATTCATTAGAATAACCACTAAGCGCATAATTACGGCGTTTAAATCCACAAACAAGGCCGCTAAGCGTTCACCTGATTTACCCGCAAGTGCCATAGACACACCAAACAAGAGTGCAAATACAATGACTTGCAACATATTACCTTGCGCCATTGAGCTAATAGGGTTAGTTGGGAACATATTGATAATAACTTGAGCAAACCCTGGCGCTTCTTTAGCAACAAAGTTTTGATCCGTTGGTAAATTTAACCCTTGTCCTGGGCCAACAACTAAAGCTAATAGGATGGCTAATGTGATGGCAATTGCGGTTGTCATTAAGTACAACGCAATTGATTTCCCACCTAGGCGAGCTAACTTACTGGTGTCGTTTAAACTGCAAGTGCCAACGACCAATGAAACAAATACCAGTGGAACCACAATCATTTTCAAACTAGCAACAAATATACTGCCGCCAACATGAAACAATCCGTTTACAAAAAAGTCATTAATAGAAAGAGTAGTGATGCCTAATGGGATTAAAATGTCGCCGGAAGTACCAAATAGTTCTTGTAAGATCACACCGGTAAGAATACCGGAGATCATCCCGATTAAAATGCGAGCCGTGAGCCCAAACTTTTGATTGGATGGTTGTTTTGTCATTTTTATTTATTCTTATTTTATGAATTCGATTCGAGTATAAACAAGTCAGCTAAAAATGTAGAGCTTTCTGACGATAAGTGAACAAAACTCATACAAATACGGATTCTATTAAAAGTTTTAACTATAAAAAAGCGACCCTAAGGTCGCTTTAATCAATAGTTATTACGTAATTATCGTTGGAATGGATAAACTGAACCAAGGTTTAAAATTTGAGTGAGTTCATCGAGTGCAGCTCGAGTTTCAATTACTAACATAGGATCTCTTAGATCTGATTCCGATAATTCATCACGGTAATGTTTATCTACCCAGGTATTTAATGTTGAAAATAACTGTTCTGACATCAGAACATTTTGATTGGTTGCGGCTAGTTCTTGTTCATTTAACGCAACTCGTAATCGTAAACATGCCGGTCCGCCACCATTTCTCATACTTTGTTTAACGTCAAAGTAGTTTACTTGTTTAATCGGTGTGTTTTGCGTAATTAAATTGTCTAAATACGCCGATACCGACGGGTTTTCTTTACATTCCATTGGCGCAATGATGGCCATATGACCATTACCGATATCAACCAACTGAGTATTAAATAAGTAAGTTTTAACCGCTTGTTCAACACTGACTTGATCTGTGGCAACTTTAATAAAGTGGAATTCTTTATCTGATTTTTTAGCAAATTTAGATTGGATTTCTTTAAACTTTTCAGCGGTATTTAAAAAGGCTTGTTCGTGATAGAACAATACATTTTGATTACCCACAGATATAACGTCATTGTGGAATACACCTTGGTCAATGACATCAGGATTTTGCTGCATATAAACAACACCTGACTCATCTAATTGATGCAAACGTGAAACCGCTTCACAGGCTTCATAGGTGTGACGTGCAGGATATTTAACGGGTGCTGGCTTTGAAGAATCGAATGCGTGTCTGCCATAGACAAATAATTCCACACCTGCTTGATCGTATTCACCGCACAAACGAGTATGATTTGCTGCGCCTTCATCACCAAAATGATCGTTATCTGGTAAATGCTGGTGGTGTGCAAAGTGCTGTTCGTTATTAAACATGGCTTTTAATATACGGCCACTGGTTTCAGGCTCTAACGAACGGTGGAATTTATTAGTTAAATTAGCCGGGGTAAAATGTACTTTTTTGTCAGCAGTATCCGCACTTGGTGAAACGGTTGCGGCGTTGGCTGTCCACATACTTGAAGCCGAATATACAGCTCTTAACACTTGTGGGGCTTGTTTAGCGGCTTGCTCTAAAACCGAAGTATCGCTACCACTGAAGCCTAAACGACGTAATGCATCTAAGTCAGGTCTTTCATGTGGCGCTAAAACCCCTTGAACTAATCCCATGTCATGTAATGCTTTCATTTTTTGCAAACCTTGTTTGGCTGCAGATTTTGGATTAGAGGTATCTTTTGCGTTATTTAAAGAGGCAACATTACCAACAGACAATCCGGCATAGTTATGAGTTGGGCCAACTAGACCATCAAAATTAGCTTCAAAATGTTTCATTATTAGAACTTCTCCATAAAATACAGTGACACAGGATTTACATTTTTATTCACAAAAAAAATTTGATGTTTTTTTTAAACTAGAGCAAATTTTTAACAAATTAATTAGATAAAAAAATAAATGTAAATAAAATCATTTAATTTTTTAAGTGACAAATCTTCTGAAAACCTTAGTATCATTGCGTGTCGTTAATCGAAAACTGTTTATATTATACGCAGTTAAAGAAGAAAATCTCACTTTGGTGCAGAAATAGATAGCGATTTTAGCTTGAAGTCGAATAGAATCGCATATATATCTTATAACTTGGTATAAGTACGCAATTTACCCAAGAAGCGGTTGAGGAATTATGGGAAAGTCTCTGGTCATAGTCGAGTCACCAGCAAAAGCAAAGACCATCAACAAGTATTTAGGCAAAGATTTTGTCGTAAAATCCAGTGTTGGTCATATTCGTGATCTCCCAACGTCAGGTGGTACGAAAAAACCAGCTGAACGTGTGTCAACAAAAGGGTTGTCTGTAGAAGAAAAAGCAGAATTAAAAGCAGCAAAAGATAAAACTGCTTTAGTCAGCCGTATGGGGATAGACCCAGAAAACGGTTGGGCTGCTAAATATCAAATATTACCGGGTAAAGAGAAAGTTGTTGCGGAACTTAAAAAATTGGCAGCGTCAGCTGACCATATCTATCTCGCAACGGATTTGGACCGCGAAGGGGAGGCCATTGCTTGGCACCTGCGGGAAATCATAGGCGGTAATGAAGATAAATTTAAACGCGTTGTTTTTAACGAAATCACCAAAAGCGCAATTAAACAAGCATTTGATAAACCTGGTGAATTAGATATACACCAAGTAAATGCTCAACAAGCACGCCGATTCTTAGACCGTGTTGTTGGTTTTATGGTTTCGCCTTTGTTATGGAAAAAAATAGCACGAGGTTTGTCAGCGGGACGAGTTCAGTCTGTTGCTGTTCGTCTTGTTGTTGAACGTGAAAGAGAAATTAAAGCGTTTATTCCAGAAGAGTTCTGGCGTTTGAATGTTGATACCTTTACCTCTAAAAAAGAACAAATATTATTAGAAGTAAATAAACAACAAGGTCAAACCTTTAAACCGACTAATAAAGATCAAATGGATGCGATATTAGCAGATATTAAAGGCCAGACATTTACGGTGTCTAACCGTGAAGACAAACCATCTAAAAGCAAACCATCTGCTCCGTTTATTACGTCAACGTTACAACAAGCGGCGAGTACACGTTTGGGCTTTGGCGTAAAGAAAACCATGATGATGGCACAACGTTTATACGAAGCGGGTCACATTACTTATATGCGTACCGACTCCACTAACTTAAGTAGTGAAGCCGTTGGCGCTTGTCGTTTATTTATCCAAAGTGAATTTGGTGAAAAATACTTACCTGCTAATGCACTGGTTTACGGTAGCAAAGAAGGAGCGCAAGAGGCGCATGAAGCGATTCGTCCTTCGAGTGTTGGTGTTCAAGCTTCACAATTAGTGGGTATGGAGCGAGATGCCGAGCGTTTGTATGAGTTGATTTGGAATCAATTTGTGGCGTGTCAAATGGTACCTGCGGAATATGACGTAACAAATGTAACCGTAACTGCTGGTGATTTTGAACTTAAAGCTAAAGGTCGAGTGTTAAAATTTGACGGTTGGACAAGAGTGCAAACGGCCGTTAAAAAAGCCAATGACGATAACATTGAATTACCAAATGTGAGTGTTGGAGACGTATTAGATGTATCTGAATATCTACCAAAACAACACTTTACTAAACCTATTGCACGTTTCTCTGAAGCCAGCTTAGTTAAAGAATTAGAAAAACGTGGTATTGGTCGTCCATCTACGTACGCCTCTATCATCTCGACAATTCAAGACCGTGGATATGTACGTTTAGACAACCGTCGTTTTTACGCCGAAAAAATGGGCGAAATTGTTACCGACCGTTTAGTGGAAAACTTCACTGAGTTATTAAACTACGACTTTACTGCAAAAATGGAAGGTCGTTTAGATGAAGTTGCGGATGGTGATTTACAATGGAAGAAGTTGTTAGATACCTTCTATAGTGAATTCCAAGAAAAACTAGTAGTGGCTTCATCTGAAACAGATGAAGGCGGTATGCGTCAAAACTTACCGGTACCAACCGATATAGATTGCACTAAGTGTGGCCGCAAGATGAACATTCGTACTGCAAGTACTGGTGTTTTCTTAGGTTGCTCTGGTTATGCATTGCCTCCAAAAGAACGTTGTACCAATACAATGAACTTAACCCATGGTGATGAAGCTGAAAATGTTTCTGATGAAGAATTAGAGACCGAAGCATTACGTCACATGAAACGTTGTCCTGTTTGTGAAACGGCAATGGACAGCTATTTAATTGACGAAACCAGAAAAATTCATATTTGTGGTAATAACCCAAGTTGTTCTGGTCATGTGGTTGAAAAGGGTGAGTTTAAAATTAAGGGCTATGATGGACCATTAATCGAATGTGATAAATGTGGTTCGGATATGCAACTGAAGTCTGGCCGTTTTGGTAAGTATTTTGGCTGTACTGGCGAAGAGTGTAAAAACACGCGTAAATTACTAAGAAGTGGTGAAGCTGCGCCACCGAAAGAAGATCCGGTTCATTTACCGGAATTACCTTGTGTTAAGTCGGATGGGTATTTTGTTTTACGTGATGGCGCTGCAGGTTTGTTTATGGCGGCCTCAACCTTCCCTAAATCTAGAGAAACTAGAGCTCCATTAGTTGAAGAACTAGCTTTATATCGTGATCGCATTAGCCCTAAATTTTATTATTTAGCCGATGCTCCAGCACAAGATCCAGATGGCAATAAATCAGTTGTTCGTTTTAGCCGTAAAACAAAACAACAATATGTCATGACGGAAAACAGTGAAGGTAAAGCGTCAGGTTGGAGTGCTTGGTTTACTGATGGTAAATGGGTAGAAGAAGATAAACGTAAGAAGCCTAAAGCGAAGGCAAAGCCAAAAGCTAAGGCAAAACCAGCCGCTAAGAAGAAAGATTAGGTCGTACTGGTTAATATGTTAAATTTAAAAAGGCTTCCCTTAGGAAGCCTTTTTGTTATTTTCACACTCGACACTCGACACTCGACACTCGACACTCGACACTCGACACTCGACACTCGACACTCGAAACTCGAAACTCGAAACTTAAAGCCGTTTCACCCATTGTTCTAACCAAGGTAACGCCAATGTTTCGGGTTCTAGCGTTTGTACGGCATCTACTTTTAACATAGGGAACGCTTCTTTAGCTTGTAACTCAATAAACAATTCTTGCATTAAGTCGCCAGCCTTGCCGTAAGTGGTATAACTTGAATCACCTAGACATATGACGCCAAATAGTTTACCCGTTTGCATCGGCATATTATTTTTAGCATTGAAATAAAAAGGTTCTATATTGGACGGGAGTTCGCCTTGTCCAGTAGTTGACGTAACAATTAAGATGGCATCTGCATTGTCCATATCAGCCGTCGAACATGGAATATTTAACATCGTATTATGCCCAACTTCAGATAAAGTTAATTTAATTAGCTCTGCAAGTTCTTGCGCTGCACCAAATACACTGCCGCACATTATCGTAATATTCGCCATGTTAAACTCACTATTAGTAAACTCGCTTTAACTTAACACAATGGTTTAAAAAAGCATCAATAGATAGGTTTAATAAATCAAGACGAATCTGGACTAAATAAGTTGAATAAGTGCGTTAAAGTCGGATCTATATCAGCACTAATATTTATTATGTCATTAGAGATTGGGTGTGGAAAAGATACGTTTTTTGCAACGAGTGCTAAACGGTCTAATCCTAAATGTTCTTTTGCTGCTTTATTTTGTTTACCGTCGCCATGATTTGTATCACCAATAATAGGGTGGCGAATATGGGCCATATGTCGTCTTAATTGATGTTTGCGACCTGTATGGGGTGTTAACTCAACCAATGAATATCTAGTTTGAGCGTACCTTCCAGAAGGAAAGGGTAACTCTACCTGTGCTAATCGACGCAAGCTGGTTTGTGCAGATTGTGGTTCTTTATCTTTATTGGCTTTTTTATCTGACTTTTTATCTAAAATTTCTTTTAAAGCGTAATCAATATGTAATTGTTCTGGGCAAGTACCCCGTATGACTGCTAAATAGGTTTTCGAGACTAAACCGGCAATAAATAACTCAGACATTTTACGGGCTACCTCAGATGACAAAGCAAACAATAAAACCCCCGAGGTTGGCCTATCCAAACGATGAACGGGATACACATGTTGACCAATTAAATCTCTGGTCAGTTGCATGGCAAATAAAGTTTCGCGTTTATCTATCTCACTACGATGAACTAACAAACCAGATGGTTTATCGATGGCGACCAAATATTCATCTTGGTACAAAATTGTAAGCTCGGGTGCGGTATCAAAAACAACTTTTCTCATTTACTCACCACGGCTAATAAGTTGATCGAGTGACTTAATTGTTGCTAACAGGGGGGTAATTGTTTTGTTTTTGTGTTTAAGTGACTCTTCTGCCATTGGGTAAATGTTCATGTTTGATGGTAAGTTTGTTTTGTTATTGACTAATTCAGTCATTTTAGGAATAAAGATAAACTGTAACCATTGCTCAAAACGTAAAGTATCAAGCGCGAAAGGTTCAGTGCTAGACAATTGTTCCTTTGATGGTGTCTCGTTACTCCATAAATCACATTGTTTTAAATCAATCGTTAATTGGGCTAACAAACTGGCGCATTGATGATGAATAGACATATTAATAACAATAATAAATTAAAAACCCATATTACCATCTGATTAATAATCCATATACGTCCCAACCAACAAAATATATAATGCGCCAGAAATTAAACTCTAAAGATTGTGAAAGGTTTTGTTTATGTCTGCCAGTTCTGCCAATAACCCAGTTCCAACGTTGTCTTCCTTAATGGAAAGTGCCAATGCCCAGTGGCGGGTTTATGATTCTAGGACGAAAAATCCAGTCAATTTCCAAAGCAGAATTTACCGCCGTCGAAAATGGACAAAAACCTTACCCATACCCAATTCAAAAAAAAGCACGTTTTGCTATGGTATTTTGGGACCAAGATGAAAAAGGTCCTCAAGCTAAAGAGAATCCGTTTATTTGGTTTTTACAATTTGATTTAGATGAAATTGGTTTGTTAAAACTGCAACAAAGAGATCATTATATTTCTATGGTTATTAAAGAGTTGGGCAGTAAAATGCTGGATTCGAATAACCAACAATCTGAACTTGATAATCATCCTTATAGTTTTACACCAGATCAAAACCGCCAAGCGGCGTTTAATGCAAAAGTTAAAGTTGCGCTGAAACAACCTGCTTCAATGCATTATGAACATGTACAAGCATTTTTTGCAGGACAAATTGACGCAGATAAATGGCAAGAATTAACAGTTCAAGGTATCGCTGATTTTACTGCAAGAATCGACCAAGCGAATAACGAATCTGACTTAATCAAACATTTACCAGAGTTATCTATTCAGACGTTATGTGCTATTGGTGCGACGTTGGAACATGATCAGATCGGACTAGCGTTAACGCAACGTATCGTCGAAGTGCAAAATCGAGCACTGGAAGAAAATGACAATGAACAAGTTTTACATTTATTACGTTGTCTTGCCGGAAGTTCAGCAAAAGCGATTGTTTTAGCACAGTTAAAAAAATTATTAATTAGTGCAGAAAGTGCAGAAGAAACTCTGTTTATTGTCATTGCTGGACGTTTTTGGCAATACTTCGATGATAAAGCGTTGTTGCATTTATTTTTTGAAAAAGCGGCTACCAATACTAATAAACACCTTTTTGGAGGCTTGTTTATCGACTTGGTCGCGATCCCTTCAGTGCGTCAACATATATTAAGTTTATTACGAGATCCAACTAGACCTGAAGCCGTGTCGGTAGCGATTGGAACCGTTTTTGGAAAACAATAAACGAGTTTTTAGTGAACGTTGTCTACGAAGCTTTTAATCTCATTGATAATGGCATGGACACCGTTTGCTCTTGATGGGCTAAGTTGATTTAATAAGTTGAGCTGAGCAAAATAATTATCTAGATTGAACTCAATTATTTGTGTTTGCGTTTTAAGGTTAAATGCAGCTAAAACCACGGCAATTAATCCTTTCACAATTTTTGCGTCGGATGTTGCTGCTAAACTTAATGTTTGGTTATGCCATTGATGTACTAACCACACTTTACTTTCGCAACCAGACACTAAGTATTCATCTAATTGGTGATCTATAGGTAAAATTGGTAGTTTTTTCCCTAATAACATTAGCTGTCTAAACTTTTCTTCCCAATTTTTTAGCGGAGAAAATAACTCTATAACGGCTACTTCATTTAACTCAAATTGCTCACCAAGTTCTATTATTATTTTTGGATTGGTTGGCATTAAAACCTCTCTAATTGCATTGTTAGCAGCATAATATATCTAATGATTTTTTAAGTGCGTTAATAAACCCATCTACATCTGATTTATCGTTATAAATGGCCAAAGAGACTCTTACTGTGCCATTAACTTTTAACGCCTGCATTAATGGCATTGCGCAATGATGACCGCACCTTACCGCAATGTTCTGTTCATTTAATAATGCACCAATATCAGCAACAGATTCTCCGTCAACAACAAATGAAATTACACCAATATTATTTTCGGTTGAACCTAATAATCGTACTTTGTCGATTTGTGATAATTGAGAAACCAGATAATTATATAAATCGGAGGTGCTCGCCAAGTCGTGTTGAGTTTGTTCATTTTGCATAAATTTCACTGCAGCATCAAAGCCCAAAACCCCTGATATATTTGGCGTTCCTGTTTCTAACAGTGCAGGAATTGGTCGGAAAGAGGTTTTCTCTATGGTGACCGATTGGATCATTTCCCCACCAAAGTGAAATGGATTCACCTCATGTTTGATATCTTCAGCGATATACAAAACGCCAATACCTGTAGGCCCATACATTTTATGGCCAGAAAAGGTATAAAAATCACAGCCAATATCCTGCACGTCTACCTTTATATGAGCAACAGCCTGTGCTCCATCAACTAATACGGTTGCACCTACTTGTTTGGCTAATTCAGTAAGCTGTTTAATAGGGTGTATATTACCTAACGCGTTTGAGCAGTGTTGAACTGCAACTAACTTAGGTTTTTTATCCATAAGATTCTGGTAATGAGCTAAATCAAGATCGCCATTTTCTAATACGTTCACCACTTCAAAATTGGCTCCTTTACGCAGAGCTAATTGTTGCCACGGCACAAAATTAGCGTGATGTTCTGACCCTAATACGACAATAGTATCACCATCTGAAATATGTGTTTCGCCCCAAGCATAAGCAACTAAATTTATACTTTCAGTGGTGCCTTTAGTCCAAACAATGTTTGTATCGCTTTTAGCTCCAATGAAGTTTGCTAGATTCACTCTGGCTTGTTCGTATCGTGCGGTAACTTGGTTGGCTGTGTTATACGATCCCCGATGAACATTCGCATTTTGATGTTGATAAAAGTGAGTTATAACATCAATAACAGATTGAGGTTTTTGCGTAGTCGCAGCATTATCAAGATATATGAAGGGGGTCGGTGTATTGAGTTCTTGATTGGAAAATAGAGTAAACTGGCTGCGTATTGACATAATTCATTGGGCAAATACAAAAGGTAAAACCAGTATACCATTTTGTTTTCTGCTTAACATTTTCAATTCAACGAATCTTTTTATTAGTCCCTTAATTAAAAAAAACGGAATTAAAACAAGTAATAATATATGCAGTTTCAATTTACATTAATTGATTATTAGGTAAATTGAATGTTAGCGTTTTATCAGGTGTAGTTTCGTTTTAATTTTTAGGTTGTACAATGGCAGAAGAAAACATAACCGAAATAGAGTTTAAAGGAAGGGGACGTAACGTTTTTCTTGTCGTTGTGTGTAATACAGTCACGAAATTATTAGATCAAAACACAATCGTAAACCTATTTGAGCAAAGTAAATATCGCAATTGTGCTAAACAGTTGGAAAAACTATCAGATTTTATAACCACTACAAATGAATTAATTGAGAAAATTCAACAACACCAAGACCGAATTCAAAAAGTAGACTTTCATTTTGCCACTATCCTTGATGCCAGTATTAGTTTTGAAATCAGTGAAGACTTAATGTCTGCAACAGCCAATGTTGTTACTGCACAAGGCGGAAAACGCCTGTCTATGGCTGAGATTAAAAGGGCGTGTTTAGAACACAATATTAAATTTGGCTTAAAAACCACATTAGTAAAACGATTATTAAAAAATGTCAGAGGATTGCCGCCAGGTACTAAAGTTAAACAGTTATTAGTGAAAGGTAAACCCGCCAGTGATGGAATAGATGCAGAGCTAAAGCCGAAAGTAAATATGTTCGGTGAGCAGTTAAGACAACATAGAATTAACCCAGACGGTTCGTTTAATTTAAGGGATTTAGGTGAAATAGAAACGGTTAAAAAAGGGCAAGTGGTTGCGTATAAAACACAACCTAGTAAAGGTTTAGAGGGCAAAGACATTCTCGGCAATGTACTAATCCCAACGCCAGGCAATGATTTTGAATTAAAAGCAACTCAAGGCACAGAAATTTCAGAAGATGATCCAAACTGTTTAGTCGCCATTTTTGAAGGTATGTTAAGAAAAACAGGGGAGAAATTAGTCGTTGATGACGTGTTTGTGATTAATGAGCTAACCGCAAAACAAGGCCATATAGATTTTCATGGTTCTGTGATCATAGAAGGTGACGTTGCTGCGGAGATGAAAATTGAGGCGACCGGGGATGTATATGTAGGTGGTTTTGTTGAATCAGCGATTATTCGCTGTCATGGCAACTTAACAATAATTGGCGGTTGCGTTGGACATATTGTGAATAAAGGTACAAAAAGTGAACTAGAGACTGATCTAAGTTGTGAGTTGGTTTCTGGCCAAAATATTAATGTGGATTTTGCTAGCCAAGTGTTTTTTAGATGTAAATTTGATGTGATGGCCAATAAGTATTTAGCTAATTGTAAAGTGGTGGCTAAAAGCCTAATTGTTGGTGATCCCGAAAAACCTCAGGGTAAAGTCATAGGTGGTAAGTTCACGTTAAGTAAATTGTTAAACGTTGGTATATTGGGTGGGAGCGAAACTAACATACCTGTAGATATTAATATGAACAGGGTATACGACGTATTTTTACAAAAAGAACATGAGTTGTGGGAGTGGACAAACGTCTTAGAACAACGAGTTGGAGAGTTGAAGAAAAAAATTTCAACGATAGACAATCCGACTGAAAAAACCATTGAAGATAAAAAGTTACTTATTTTAATCACCAAAGTGAAAAAATATATCTATTTCCGTCGAGTATTAATTGAAAAACGAGCAGAATATATCAATGAAATAAAAGTGTTAGCGCATAGGCAGTTATATAGAAATGTTTCAGTTAAAATTGGTCAGAAAGCCATGATCACTAATGAACGTAAAAGTGCCAGTGTGATTCGAAAGTTAGACTCCAATATAGTGATAGAACCACTGTAAAAAATTAAAATGTAGCTATAAAAAAAGGCAGCGATTAGCTGCCTTTTTTGATCCTAAGCCGAGTTTTTATCGGTCTGTAGGAGCAACATAATCACGTTTCGCTGCACCAGTATATAACTGACGAGGACGACCTATTTTTTGGCCTTCTTCGCTTAACATTTCGTCCCAATGGCTAATCCAACCAACAGTACGAGACATTGCAAAGATAACAGTGAACATGCTAGTAGGAATACCGATAGCTTTTAAGATAATACCTGAGTAGAAATCTACATTAGGGTATAACTTCTTAGATACAAAGTATTCATCTTCCAATGCAATTCGTTCTAGTTCCATTGCAACGTCTAACAATGGATCACTAACGTTTAATGCAGACAATACTTCATGACAAGTTTGACGCATAACTTTTGCGCGAGGGTCGAAGTTTTTGTAAACACGGTGACCGAAGCCCATTAAGCGGAATGGGTCAGCTTTGTCTTTTGCTCTTGCAACAAACTCAGGAATTTTATCAACACTACCGATTTGTTTTAACATGTTTAAACATGCTTCGTTAGCGCCGCCGTGAGCAGGTCCCCATAAAGATGCGATACCAGCAGCAATACATGCATAAGGGTTAGCGCCAGAAGAACCAGCTAAACGCACTGTTGATGTCGAAGCATTTTGCTCATGGTCCGCATGTAACATGAAGATTTTATCCATTGCATCAGCAAGGATAGGGTTAACTTTATAATCTTCAGCAGGTACAGAGAACATCATGTTTAAGAAGTTTTCTGAGTAAGAAAGGTTGTTGCGTGGGTATACAAACGGTTGACCGATACTGTATTTATAAGCCATAGCTGCAATAGTTGGTAACTTAGCAATTAAGCGGTACGAACTACGTTGACGTTGTTTAGGATCAGAGATGTCTAAATCATCATGATAAAAGCTAGACATAGCACCAACAACACCACATAACATCGCCATTGGATGTGCATCTACAACAAAACCATTAAAGAATGTAGCAATCTTTTCATGGATCATAGTGTGGTTTTTAATTGTATTTTCAAATGTTACTAATTTTTCAGGGCTTGGTAATTCACCATGAAGTAGTAAATAACATAATTCGATATAGTTAGAACCATCAGCTAATTGCTCGATTGGGTAACCACGATGTAATAACACACCTTTATCACCATCGATATAAGTGATTTTAGATTGACATGATGCAGTTGCTAAAAAGCCTGGGTCATAGGTGAAAACGCCTTTTGAACCTAACGTTCTCACGTCAATAACATCATTACCAGCTGTACCAGACATCATTGGCAGTTCGAATGCGTCTTGTCCAGTGATTTGAACGGTGACCTTCTTATCTGTCATGCATGCTCTCCTCAAATTGTTGTTTTATAATTGTTACTAGTCACTAAATGTATTATTGAATTCAACATTTGTCACATAGTTAATTTTGAAAATCCAGCCATTGTAACTACAAAATAGAGTAAAAAGTCAATTTTATTGCACAAATGGTGAATAATTATACGAAAGTATAACTTATTAGCTATTTTTTGTACGCATGAAATTCTTTAACACATTAAATTTAAACAGAAATTGCCATATTGATTTTGGCTATATATACTGAGTCGCACTGCACACGTATTCAATGCAGTTTTTATAAGGGTTGAACATCATTTCATTGGCGTTCATTTTTATAAATAAAATGGGGTGATTCATTTACTTATGGATCAGACATAAAAATAATAAACAGCTCGGATAGGCATGCAACCGTGAAAAAACAAAGACCTGTAAATCTAGATCTGACATCAATCTCAATGCCAGCCTCGGCAAAAGCTTCTATTCTACATCGTATAACGGGCGTTGCGCTTTTCTTCGCCTTAATATTTGTGATCGTAGCATGGGGTATTTCTTTACAATCAGCAGAAGGCTTTGAATTAGCAAAATCGCTAATGCAAGGTGTGATCGGTAAAGTTATTGTTATAGGTACATTGGCAGTTCTTTCTTACCATATTATTGGTGGCATACGTCATCTAATAATGGATATGGGTTATTGGGAAGAGTTAGAGTCAGGAAACCTAAGTGCTACGCTATCCATTGCTATATGGTTAGTAACTGTAATTTTAGCTGGAGTGTGGATATGGTGATCAATCAAGCATCATTAAAGAGAGATGGAGTCCAGGATTATGTTTCTTTAAGGGCTACCGCATTATTTATGACAGCCTATACAATATTCATTTTAGGCTTCTTTTTAACAACTCCAGTCGTTACCTTTGAAATTTGGTCAGCGTTATTCGATAACGTAGCCGTTAAAGTTTTCACGTTTATTACATTGCTTTGTATCTGGGTTCACACTCGAATCGGACTTTGGCAAGTATTAACGGACTATGTTAAAGGTCCAAAACTACGTACGTTCTTAAGCTTTGTTCTTAATTTATTAGGATTAGCTTACGTTGTAACTGGTCTATTCATATTGTGGGGTGTGTAGTGTCTATCACAGTTCAAGAATTTGATGCCGTTGTAATCGGTGCAGGTGGCGCGGGAATGCGTGCGGCCTTGCAAATTGCAGAATCAGGCCAAACGGTTGCCTTGATTTCAAAAGTTTTCCCAACTCGTTCTCATACTGTTTCTGCTCAAGGCGGAATAACAGTAGCATTGGGCAACGCCCATGAAGATCACTGGGAACAACACATGTACGATACTGTTAAAGGTTCTGATTTTATCGGTGACCAAGACGCAATCGAATTTATGTGTAAAGAAGGTCCTGAAGCCATTATTGAAATGGAAAATAAAGGATTACCTTTTTCTCGTTTTGAAGATGGTCGTATTTATCAACGTCCATTTGGCGGTCAGTCTAAAAACTTTGGTGGCGAACAAGCTGCTAGAACAGCGGCTGCTGCAGACCGTACTGGTCACGCTTTATTACACCTTTTGTACCAACAAAATGTTAAACATAAAACTACTGTTTACAGTGAATGGTACGCATTAGATTTAGTTAAAAACTCTGATGGCGCTATTGTTGGTTGTACAGCGATAGATATTGAATCTGGTGATGTTGTTTACTTCAAAGCACGTGCAACTGTGTTAGCTACTGGTGGTGCAGGACGAATTTACGCTTCAACTACTAATGCTCACATCAACACTGGTGATGGTGTTGGTATGGCGGTTCGTGCTGGTGTTGCATTACAAGATATGGAAATGTGGCAGTTCCACCCAACAGGAATCGCTGGTGCCGGTGTATTGGTAACAGAAGGTTGTCGTGGTGAAGGTGGTTACCTATTAAATAAAGATGGCGAACGTTTCATGGAACGTTATGCGCCTAATGCCAAAGACTTAGCGTCTCGTGATGTTGTTGCTCGTTCAATGATGACAGAGATACGTGAAGGTCGTGGTTGTGATGGTCCTTTAGGTCCACATCTTAAACTTAAACTGGATCATTTAGGCCGCGAAACGTTAGAGTCGCGTTTACCTGGTGTTTGTGAATTATCTAAAACATTTGCCCACGTACATCCTGCAGATGAGCCAATTCCTGTTATACCAACATGTCATTATATGATGGGTGGTATTCCAACTAACGTTAACGGTCAAGCGTTAACTAAAGCTGAAGACGGTTCTTTTGCTGAAGTTGAAGGTTTATTTGCTGTTGGTGAAATTGCATGTGTATCTGTTCATGGTGCAAACCGCTTAGGTGGTAACTCATTATTAGACTTAGTTGTATTTGGCCGTGCTGCTGGTAAATATTTAGAAAAATATTTAGGCGAAGGCAAAGGCGCAACAGAAGTAAATGATGCAGACATTGAAAAAGCATTAGAACGTTACAATCGTTGGGATTCTACATCTCAAGGTGAAGATCCAGTTCAAATCAAAAAAGATTTACAACAATGTATGCAGCTTAACTTCTCGGTATTCCGTGAAGGTAAAGCAATGGCAGAAGGTCTTGCTCAATTAAAAGAAATTCGTGAACGTTTAAAACACGCGAAATTATCTGATAATTCTAAAGAATTTAATACACAGCGTATTGAGTGCCTTGAGTTAGATAACTTGATGGAAACAGCTTATGCAACAGCGGTTGCAGCTAATTTCCGTACAGAAAGTCGTGGTGCACACAGCCGTGAAGATTTCTTAGACCGTGATGATGAAAACTGGTTATGTCACAGTGTTTATGATCCAAATAGTGAAGAAATGAGCAAGCGTGAAGTTAACATGAGCCCAGTGCATCGTGAAGCGTTCCCACCTAAAGCTCGTACTTATTAATCAGGAGAGTAACGTATTATGAAAACTTTGAATTTCTCTGTTTACCGTTATAACTCTGACGTAGACGATGCGCCATACATGAAAGACTACCAACTAGAAGTTGAAGATGGTCATGACATGATGGTACTTGATGCTCTTATTCTTCTTAAAGAACAAGATCCAACATTAGTTTTCCGTCGCTCATGCCGTGAAGGTGTGTGTGGTTCTGACGGTTTAAACATGAATGGTAAAAATGGTTTAGCGTGTATTACACCTGTTTCTTCTTTAGGCAAAGGTACTATTATTTTACGTCCTTTACCTGGATTGCCAGTAGTACGTGACTTAGTTATTGATATGACTCAGTTCTTTACTCAGTATGAAAAAGTAAAACCATTTTTAATTAATGATGACAAACAGCCGCCAGCTCGTGAATATCTTCAGTCAGTTGAAGAACGTGACAAGTTGGACGGATTATACGAATGTATACTTTGTGCGTGTTGTTCGACGTCATGTCCGTCATTCTGGTGGAACCCTGATAAATTCGTTGGCCCTGCAGGTTTATTACATGCATATCGCTTCTTAATAGATAGTCGTGATACCGCAACTGATGAACGCCTGGCTGATTTGGATGATGCGTTTAGCGTATTTAGATGCCACGGTATCATGAATTGCGTCAACGTTTGTCCGAAAGGTCTAAACCCTACTAAGGCGATAGGTCATATCAAATCGATGTTATTGCAGAGGTCAGTTTAGCTTTGATAACTGGTCCTTTTATTTAACAGATAAGACAAAAGTCGTTCCGTTTCGGTGGAAGGGCTTTTTTCATTTTTTAACTAGTAAAATTAAGTCTGTAAGACTTACAAGGATATATATCTAATGCACGAAGGTGTTATGCAAAATTGGCTTGATAGTTCGCATTTATCAGCTAACAGCATGGTATATGTTGAGCAGATGTACGAATTATTTTTAGATGATCCTACGTCTGTATCAGACGAGTGGCGTGAGATCTTCGACCATTTACCGAAAGTAGAAGGTGTTTCGGTCGAAACTAAACATTCAGATGTTCGCGACTTATTTGCCCAACTAGCCAAAAACAAAGACCGTATGGTTGTTTCTGGAGCAGATCAAGCAGATGCAAAACAAGTAAAAGTTTTGCAACTAATTAATGCTTTCCGTTTTAGAGGTCATCAAAATGCCAATTTAGATCCACTAGGATTATGGCAGAGAGAAATCGTTAGAGAGCTTAGTTTAGCTCATCACGAACTTGACGACGAAGACATGTCTCGTGAATTTAACGTAGGTTCTTTTGCTGTCGGCCAAGATAAAATGCAATTAGGTGAGTTGTATTCAGCTCTTCAAAATACGTATTGTGGCTCGGTTGGTGCAGAATATATGCACATCACTGATACTGATGAAAAACGTTGGATACAACAACGATTTGAATCTATTCAGAGTCAACCTGCATTTTCTACGGACATTAAAAAACGCATTTTAAAAGGCTTAATTGCGGCTGACGGGCTTGAGAAATATCTAGGTGCTAAATTTCCTGGTGCTAAACGTTTCTCATTAGAAGGTGGCGACGCTTTAGTTCCTATGGTCAAAGAGATCATTCACCGCGCTGGTGAACAAGGACAAAAAGAAGTCGTTATTGGAATGGCTCACCGTGGACGTCTTAATGTATTAGTTAATGTTCTAGGTAAAAAATCTGGCGAGTTATTTGATGAGTTTGGTGGGAAAGTCGACCCATCATTAACTGCAGGTGACGTTAAATATCACCAAGGTTTCTCTTCTGACTTTGCGACAGCTGGCGGCAATGTTCATTTAGCCTTAGCATTTAACCCATCACATTTGGAAATTGTAAATCCAGTTGTTATTGGTTCAGTGAGAGCACGTTTAGATCGTCATAATTGTGATAATGGTTCTAAAGCTTTACCAATTACCGTACACGGTGATTCTGCAATTGCAGGTCAAGGTGTTGTACAAGAGACGTTTAATATGTCTCAAACTCGCGGTTATAAAGTGGGCGGCACAATTAGAATTGTGGTTAACAACCAAGTTGGTTTCACCACATCTAAACAAGAAGATACTCGTTCAACTGAATACTGTACTGATATTGCGAAGATGGTTCAGGCGCCAATATTTCATGTAAATGCGGATGATCCTGAAGCGGTTGCTTTGGTTTCTCAAATTGCAGTGGATTATCGTAATACATTCCGTAGAGATGTGGTTATTGATTTAGTTTGTTATAGACGACATGGTCATAATGAAGCAGACGAGCCAAATGCAACTCAGCCGATTATGTATCAAAAAATCAAAAAGCATCCAGTTCCTCGTCAATTGTATATTGACCGTTTAACTAAAGACGGCGCAATTTCAGCGGATGAAGTGAAACAATTAACGGACAGCTACCGTGGTTTATTAGATCAAGGTGAGCGTACGGTAGAAGAATGGCGTCCAATGGAAGCACATTCGGTAGACTGGACTCCTTATCTTAACCATGACTGGGATATCGCATACGATAAAGCAGTTTCGGTAGAAAAATTAAAAGACCTTGGCAAAAAGATAACCACATATCCTGCTGAGCATAAACTACATTCACGTGTTAAAAAACAATACGATGAACGTGTGAAAATGCTTAATGGTGAGAAATTATTAGACTGGGGTTTTGCAGAAACATTAGCTTATGCAGACATTGTTGAACGTGGTACGGATATTCGTATTACGGGTCAAGATAGTGGGCGTGGTACTTTCTTCCACCGTCACGCTGTTTTGCATAATCAAGAAGATGCATCAACCTATGTACCTCTTGAAAATATAAGTAAAGAGCAGGGCAAATTTGAAATATATGATGCCGTGTTATCAGAAGTTGGTGTTTTAGCATTTGAATATGGTTATGCCACAGCAGAACCGGATTCATTAGTAATTTGGGAAGCGCAGTTTGGTGATTTTGCCAACGTTGCTCAAGTTGTAATTGACCAATTTATTTGTTCTGGCGAACAAAAGTGGGGACGTTTATGCGGCCTTACTATGTTGTTACCGCATGGATATGAAGGACAAGGTCCGGAACATTCATCTGCGCGCATGGAACGTTTTTTACAATTGTGTGCTGATCATAATATGCAAGTTTGTGTACCAACTACACCAGCTCAAGTATTTAATATGATCCGTCGTCAATCTATTAGACCAATGCGTCGTCCATTAGTGGTTATGACGCCAAAATCATTGTTACGTCACCCATTAGCTGTTTCTTCTATGGAAGAGTTAGCTGACGGTACTTATCACAATGTTATTGATGAAATAGATGATATTGATGCTAGTAAAGTTAAGCGTGTAATTCTGTGTTCAGGTAAAGTTTATTACGATTTGTTAGAACAACGTCGTAAAGATAACCAAACTGATATCGCTATTGTGCGAATTGAACAACTTTATCCTTTCCCTCATGCAGAGATGGATGTTGTTGTTGAAAAATACAAACACGTAAAAGACTTTATTTGGTGTCAAGAAGAACCACAAAACCAAGGTGCTTGGTATTGTAGTCAACATCATTTCTGGAAGTCTATTCCAAACGGGGCAAATTTAACTTATGCAGGTCGTAAAGCTTCAGCTTCACCAGCGGTAGGTTATGCATCTGTCCATGCTAAAGAACAACAAGCGTTGGTAAACGACGCATTAACGATTAAATAATCTCAAGGATTAATCATGACTACTGAAATTAAAGTTCCAGTATTACCTGAATCAGTTGCTGACGCTTCAGTTGCCACTTGGCACGTCAGTGTTGGAGATACCGTATCTCGAGATCAAAACTTAGTTGATATTGAAACTGATAAAGTTGTATTAGAAGTTGTAGCACCAGAAGACGGTGTTATCACTGAAATACTACAAGAAGAAGGTGCAACTGTTTTAGGCGAGCAACTTCTAGCTAAAATTGAAGACGCAGCTGGTGCATCTGCACCAGCCGCTGCTCCGGCTGCTAGTGCTCCTCAAGCCCCAGCTGGTGAAACTAAAACAATACAAATCAAAGTTCCTGTATTGCCAGAGTCTGTTGCTGATGCAACGATAGCTACTTGGCATGTACAAGAAGGTCAATCTGTTAGCCGTGATGAAAATCTAGTTGATATAGAAACTGATAAAGTTGTATTAGAAGTTGTTTCTCCAGAAGATGGTGTAGTGACTAAAATCATTAGCCCTGAAGGTGAAACGGTTCTTGGTGATCAACTAATTGCTGAAGTTACTTTTGGAGCCTCTGCTGCGGCAGCCGCGCCAGCTGCAGCTGAAGAATCATCATCTGCGGATGACGTTTTATCTCCTTCTGTTCGTCGTTTAATCTCTGAAAAAGGATTAGACGCTTCTAAAATCACAGGTACCGGTAAAAACGGTCGAGTTACAAAAGAAGATGTTGAAAGTTTTATGAAAGCACAAGCTTCTGCGCCTAAAGCACCGGCGCCAGTGTCAGCGACTCCTTCAAGCCAAGTATTAGGCGAGCGTACGCAAAAACGTGTTCCTATGACTCGTTTGCGTAAAACCATTGCTAAACGTTTATTAGAAGCTAAAAACTCAACGGCTATGTTAACAACGTTTAACGAAATCAACATGAAACCTATCATGGATCTTCGTAAACAATATAAAGATGTATTCGAAGAACGCCATGGTGCACGTCTTGGATTTATGTCTTTTTACGTAAAAGCCGTTGTTGAAGCACTTAAACGTTTTCCTGCAGTAAATGCATCAATAGATGGCGATGACATTGTTTATCACAACTACTTTGATGTAAGTATTGCGGTTTCTACTCCTCGTGGATTAGTAACGCCAGTATTACGTGATTGTGACAAATTAGGTTTTGCTGAAATTGAAAATGGTATCCGTGAACTAGCTATTAAAGGCCGTGACGGAAAACTAACAGTTGAAGAAATGCAAGGTGGTAACTTCACCGTTACTAACGGCGGAGTATTTGGCTCGTTATTATCAACGCCAATTTTAAACTTACCACAAGCGGCTATTTTGGGAATGCATAAAATCCAAGATCGTCCTATGGCAGTAAATGGCAAAGTTGAAATCTTACCAATGATGTACTTAGCGTTATCTTATGATCATCGCTTAATCGACGGTAAAGAGTCTGTAGGTTTCTTAGTAACAATCAAAGAATTGTTAGAAGATCCTACACGTTTACTATTAGACGTATAATAGAACAAAAAATTAGTGTAATTATTCAAATTAAGACTTTTGTCTAGTTGCACTAATCTAAGGGTGTTTTATAATACGCCCCGCATGTTATATCGGGCTACATTTTATGTAGCCTTTAACTTATAAAATAGATGGACAGAACATCATGAACTTGCATGAATATCAGGGCAAACAGTTGTTTGCTCAATACGGGCTTCCTGTATCAAAAGGCATCGCGACTGAAACTCCAGCTGAAGCAGCTGCAGCGGCAGATCAAATCGGCGGTGATATGTTTGTTGTTAAAGCACAGGTTCACGCCGGTGGCCGTGGTAAAGCTGGCGGTGTTAAGCTAGTTAAAACAAAAGACGAAATTAAAGCATTTGCTGAAAAGTGGTTAGGCAACAACCTAGTTACTTATCAAACAGACGAAAAAGGCCAACCGGTTACACGTATTTTGGTTGAACCTTGTACTGATATCGCGCAAGAATTATATCTTGGTGCTGTAGTAGACCGTTCATCTCGTCGTATCGTATTTATGGCATCTACTGAAGGTGGTGTTGAAATTGAAACGGTTGCAGAAGAAACGCCTGAGAAAATTTTAAAAGCTGAGATTTGCCCATTAGCTGGCGCACAACCTTACCAAGGTCGTGACTTAGCATTCAAACTAGGCTTAGAAGGCAAGCAAATTGGTCAATTTGTTAAAATCTTCTTAGGTTTAGCTAAATTATTCAAAGAAAAAGACGTTGAGTTAATTGAAATTAACCCATTAGTAATCACACCAGCTGGTGATTTACATTGTCTTGACGCTAAAGTAGCAATCGACAGCAATGCTGTTGGTCGTCACCCAGATCTTAAAGAAATGCACGATCCTTCTCAAGAAGACGCACGTGAAGCTGATGCTGCTAAATGGGAATTAAACTACGTTGCTCTAGACGGAAACGTTGGCTGTATGGTTAACGGTGCTGGTCTTGCAATGGGTACGATGGATATCGTTAACTTAAACGGTGGCCGTCCTGCAAACTTCCTAGATGTTGGTGGTGGCGCAACAAAAGAACGTGTTGCTGAAGCATTTAAAATCATCTTATCTGACGACAACGTTAAAGCGGTTTTAGTTAACATCTTTGGTGGTATCGTACGTTGTGACATGATCGCTGAAGGTATTATTGCTGCAGTTAAAGAAGTGGGCGTTCAGGTTCCTGTTGTTGTACGTTTAGAAGGTACTAACGCAGAAGCTGGTCGTGAAGTTCTTGCCAATTCAGACGTTGATATTATTGCAGCTCCAAGCTTACAAGAAGCTGCTGAATTAGTTGTTAAAGCTGCGGAGGGCAAATAATGTCTGTCTTAATTAATAAAGATACTAAAGTAATCTGTCAAGGTTTTACTGGTTCTCAAGGTACTTTCCACTCAGAGCAAGCAATTGCATACGGCACTAACATGGTTGGTGGTGTTACTCCTGGTAAAGGTGGTCAAGTTCATTTAGGTCTTCCTGTATTTAATACAGTTGCAGAAGCGGTTGCTGAAACTGGTGCAGATGCATCTGTTATTTATGTACCTGCTGCATTTTGTAAAGACTCTATCTTAGAAGCGGCTAATTCTGGTATTAAACTAATTGTTTGTATCACTGAAGGTGTACCAACATTAGACATGCTTGACTGTAAAGTTAAATGTGACGAGCTAGGTGTTCGTTTAATCGGCCCTAACTGCCCAGGTGTTATCACTCCGGGTGAATGTAAGATTGGTATCATGCCAGGTCACATTCATATGCCAGGTAAAGTAGGTATCGTATCTCGTTCAGGTACGTTGACTTATGAAGCTGTTAAGCAAACTACAGACGCTGGTTTTGGTCAGTCTACTTGTGTTGGTATCGGTGGTGATCCAATTCCAGGTACTAACTTCATTGACGTTTTAGAAATGTTTGAAAAAGATCCAGCGACTGAAGCAATCGTAATGATTGGTGAAATCGGTGGTACTGCAGAAGAAGAAGCTGCAGCTTACATCGCTGAAAACGTTACTAAGCCTGTCGTTTCTTATATTGCTGGTGTTACTGCACCTGCTGGTAAACGTATGGGTCACGCTGGTGCAATCATCTCTGGTGGTAAAGGTACAGCGGACGACAAATTTGCAGCATTAGAAGCAGCCGGTGTTAAAACGGTTCGTTCTCTAGCTGAAATTGGTAAAGCATTAGCAGAAAAAACTGGTTGGTAGTCTCTACTTCTAGTTAATTGATAATGTATAAAAAAGGCGCTTTTAGCGCCTTTTTTAATTTCAGGGATGAAATTATGCAGTATTTACATGGACGTATTTATACTGCCGTTTAAGGGACAAAACGATGCAGCGCTTACAGGGATCTGATTTTAAGAAGAGAATGTGCTGTAGCCTCAAGGATGAGCTGATTTTGCATGAGTGCCGTGAATACATGGATGTTATATAAATAAAGTGCGGAACGGTCGTTTAAGGGACAAAACGATGCAGTATTTAGGGAATGGAAATATTACAGCAAGATCAAAAAAGCCAAATACTGTGTTAAACACTATTTGGCTTTAAACCTTTAAACCTTAATTTTCTATTAAGATTATTTGCCGCCGTTGGCGATGATCTCTTGTGCCATAATATCCGCTACTTTATAGGTAGGCATGTTATCAGCTTTAGAACGTTCAAAGATCTCAGTTAGGGTTTGGTATATTTCACCAACTTTTGCTGTTGCTTTGTCGGCACTGTAACCATCTTCGTCTTGCTCAAAGAAGATATTGATGATGCCGCCAGCGTTAATAACGTAATCCGGTGCGTATAAAATATCTAATTCAGTTAATTTATCACCATGTCGTGGCTCTTTAAGTTGATTGTTCGCACAACCAGCAACTACTTTTGCTCTTAACTGAGGAATAGTTTCGTCGTTAATGGTAGCGCCTAATGCACAAGGCACATAAACATCAACGTCTAGTGCGTAGATTTCATCCAATGCTACCGCTGTCGCAGCGTATTCATTTACTGCTTTATCAATAGAGTCTTGGTTAATATCGGTAACAAATAACTTAGCACCATCTTTATGTAAACGTTCACAAAGGTACATACCAACAGATCCTAGACCTTGAATAGATAACTTAACGCCTGCTAAGTCATCTTTACCTAATCTGTGTTTTACGGCTGCTTTAATACCTAAATAAGTACCTAGTGCGGTAAACGGGGCAGGGTTGCCACTTTTGCCTTCTAAACCGACTACATAATCAGTAACTTGATGGGCGATCATAATATCACCTGTGGTGATATTAACGTCTTCAGCTGAATAATAAGTGCCATTCATGTTATTTAACGCATGGCCAAACGCTCTAAACAGTTCGTCAGATTTCAGTAGTTTAGGGTCGCCAATGATCACGGCTTTACCGCCACCAAAGTTCAATCCAGCTAATGCATTTTTATAGGTCATGCCTTTAGATAAACGTAATACGTCAACCAATGCTTCTTCGTCAGATGCATAATTCCAAAAACGACAACCACCAACAGCAGGGCCACAATTTGTATTGTGTACAGCAATAATTGCTTTTAAACCTGAGGCTTTATCTGAGCAGAATACAACTTGCTCGTGATCATCGAACTCAGCTTGAGAAAATACTGACAAAATCTACTCCAATTAGCATAATTTTAAACAGCGCGACTTTAGCAGAGTGATGTAAGCAAGGCTAGTAATCAATAGGGATTGAAAACAGGTCTAACCAGTGAGAATCGTAAAGAAATCGAGCTAATAAATAGGTGAGGAATTATCATTTATCACGTTAATGTAAAATGGTGTTGTGGCTTTTAAATTTATCTAAAGGACAAGCTAAGGCTTGTTTAGCAATACCAGCGTCCATAAACACATTACTAATAGCGTTAAAGCCATATTTTCGGTATTTCTCAACGTCGTCTAGTTCAGAGTCGATATAAACTTTTTTAAGCCCTTTATTTTTGGCAATCGCGAGTAATTTAGAGATAACTTGGCTGGATACATCATGTTTTCTGTGTTTCATTAAAACGGCAATACGACTAATTTTACCATTAGCACAAATTCTGCCTGTGGCGATTGCTGTATTTTCATTATCCCGTATTAATACATGTTCACAATTGCGGTCAATATTATCAAACTCAGAGTCTTGGGGGAGTCGATATTCGCAAACAAATACCTTCTCCCTGATTAACCTTATTTCATCTGCATTCACTTGCCAGTTAACGTGATCAACTTTGTAACTCATATTTATTCATCTATATACCAATATCCTTGATTTATAAGTGTAGTAACAAGTTGTATATTTTCTAGCCACTTTAATGAACTTTTTAACTGTTCCGATGTCACGTTATTTTGATGATGTAAAAAGCGAATAAAATCAATTTGATGCGATTCACAAACAAATTCTTCACCACAACAAAAAAAGCTTATTGCCGTACCATCATTATAAATTGACGTCTCTACGCCGTTCACTTTATTAATGTTTAAATTAGAATTGAAAAATAAATTCACTAAGTAGTCAGTGGTATGTTGTTCAACTTCTTCAGGGATGTCTAACTCTCTACTCGGTGCGGTTAAGCCTTGGTTTAAGAATTTTTCAAAGTGCCCGTCGTTGTTAATTAAGTCTGTTAACATCAATTGCATTTTTTTAAGTTGTGCATCATTGATTAAACTATCCGATTGATTATTTACGACCAGTTCATCATCTTTGAAGCGGGTTAAGCCTATTTCAGAGTCGATGACAAAATCTGCGAATCCACTGATTAACTCTTGCTGACTAGGCGCTCTAAATCCAATCGAATAATTAATTGCGGTTTCTATGGTTTCACCGTTGTGAGGGCTAAACGGAGGGATATAGATAATGTCGCCAGGCTCTAACACTTCATCGACAATCGCTGTGAAATCGTCAACTTGTAACAAGTCTTTGGCTTTTTCTGTTTGTTGTAACAAGGAATCAACAGCCCCAGCTTTCCAACGACGTTTACCTTGTCCTTGAACAATAAATACATCGTATTGATCTAAATGACTGCCAACGCCTGCATGAGGAGTTGAATAAGATACCATGACATCATCAATACGCCATTTAGGAATAAAGTCCACCGCAGATCTCAAATCAAATACCGTTGGGATCCATCGGTCAACCCCTTGCACTAATAAACTCCAATGACTATCACCAAGTTCATCAAATTGTTCAATTGGGCCGTGAGTCACTTTCCAATCACCGTTTTTATTGGTTACTAAACGAGAATCTATGAACGACTCCATCGCCAAACCTGCGACTTCATCTGGCGTAATAGGCTCTGCAAAATTGGGAAGGGCATTTTTAAGTACCACAGGCTTTTTTTGCCAATAGTCAGAAATGAATTCTTGTTGGGATATGTTTTGCCAATTAATGTTCATAGGTACTCGTGGTTGATCTTGGTTAAATGGAATAGAGTTTTAATAAAGCGCTTAACGCGAAAATAGTCAAACACAAAAAATGCCAGTCAACGACTGGCATTCTTGATCTGAAAAATGACGTTTAGCGATTAAACTAATTCATCAATAAAGGCGATTGCACGGCCAATATAGTTAGCAGGCGTTAATAACTTAAGTTCGGCTTTAACAGCATCAGACAATTCTAAACCGTCAATAAACTCAGCCATAACTTGCTGGTTTACTTTTTTACCGCGTGTTAAGTCTTTTAATTTTTCGTATGGTTTTTCAATGCCGTAACGACGCATAACCGTTTGAATTGGCTCTGCCAATAATTCCCAGTTATTGTCTAACTCATCTAATAAACTCTGAGCGTTCACTTCTAACTTACTAATACCTTTTAATGTAGCTTGGTAAGCAATAATTGAGTGAGCAACACCAACACCTAACGTACGTAATACGGTAGAGTCAGTTAAGTCACGCTGCCAGCGAGATACTGGAAGTTTAGTCGCTAAGTGACCATAGATTGCATTTGCAATGCCTAAGTTACCTTCTGAGTTTTCAAAATCAATTGGGTTAACTTTATGCGGCATGGTTGAAGAGCCAATTTCACCAGCAATGGTTTTTTGTTTGAAGTGTCCCATCGCAATATAACCCCATATGTCACGATCGAAGTCGATTAATATAGTGTTAAAACGTGCCATCGCGTCAAAGATTTCAGCAATGTAATCATGTGGTTCAATTTGAGTGGTGAATGGATTAAAGGTTAATCCTAAAGACGTTACAAACTCTTCAGCATGTTTATGCCAATTATGTTCTGGATAAGCTGAGATGTGAGCATTGTAGTTACCTACAGCACCATTGATCTTGCCTAACATTTCAACTTTAGCAATTTGATCACGTTGACGTTGTAGACGAACATAAACATTAGCCATTTCTTTACCCATAGTTGATGGCGTAGCTGGCTGACCATGCGTACGACACATCATAGGCATAGATTTATATTCGTTAGCAAGACGTTTTAGTTCAGATAAAATCTTGTCACAGTAAGGAAGAACAACGTCTTCACGTGCTGCTGATAACATTAAACCATGAGATAGGTTATTGATGTCTTCAGACGTACAAGCAAAGTGAATGAATTCATTAACTGCAGTTAATTCAGCATTGTCTGCTACTTTTTCTTTTAAAAAGTATTCAACCGCTTTTACATCGTGATTGGTTGTTGCTTCAATGTCTTTTACACGTTGAGCATCCGCTTCACAAAAGTTGTCAACAATGGCATTTAATAATGCATTTGCTTCGTCAGAGAAGTTTGGTACTTCTTTGATTGCGCTTGTTGTCGCTAATTTTTGTAACCAGCGAACTTCAACAACGACACGGTATTTTACTAAACCGAATTCACTGAATATTGGACGTAACTCTTCAGCTTTGCTGCCATAACGGCCGTCTACTGGAGATATTGCAGTAAGTGCAGATAATTGCATGAATTTACTTTCCTATACGTGTTTAAAGTTAATTAATTGGATGTTAATTCTTGGTTAAACGATATGACGTCTTGTAACACCGTTTTACGATTAAAGATAAAATCTCGACGCTTTCCGCCCATTTGTCGCCATAATACTGCTGCCCTGACACCCGATAACAACAGAGCTCGTACTTTATGTTGCACACTCGTTTGTTTTAATAATGCTGGGTTGCCGATGACTTGAATTTTTTGACCTAACGGACTGATAATTTCGCTGTAACAGTCAGCAAAGTTTTGAATTATAGAAGGGTCATCCAATTCAAAATGAGTAAGTCGTCTTTGCACTTCATCTAGTTTTTCTTTTAATCCTCCTAACGCAGAAGGATTTTTCAATAATTTTTTCGATATAGACATAATGCCAGCTAAATAGCGGGTAACTTCCACGTCTTTTTTGGTGGCATTACCCGATAACTGGTGTTGGACCAATTTTTGCGCCATCAGCCAGTGTTTCTATTGAGCTATACACGTCAAAGACTGATTGCGGATCGGTTGCAATGACGCCATTAAATAAACACATTAAACTGTCTTTATCTAAAATAGTTCCTTTTGAAACATGTTGGATCATTAACGCCGATTGACACATAGCTGATAACGCTATGGTTTGAGAACGTCGTGAAGTCATTGAAGTCTTGTCTGTCATGTTATCGAATATACTGCTCTATAATACCGCCACCTAAACACACTTCGCCGTCGTAAAATACTGCGGATTGGCCGGGTGTAACAGCGCGTTGTGGTTGATCGAATATGACTCTAACATTGCCGTTATCATCAGGGAAAACTTCACAATCAACGTCTTCTTGACGGTATCGAGTTTTAACAGTGTATCTACCTTTAGCCGGGCCTTTATGATCAACCCAGTTTAATTGATTGGCAATCAAACCATTAGAGAAGAGCAGTGGGTGGTTTTTACCTTGCCCAACGATTAACACGTTTCGTTTAACGTCTTTATCTACTACATACCAAGGTTGGTCGTTAAAGTCTTTTAAACCACCAATTAACAATCCTTTACGTTGGCCTAAAGTGTGATACATCAAACCTTCGTGTTCACCAACAACGTCACCTTCTGGAGTTTCAATTTTGCCAGGCTGTGCCGGTAAATACTTTTGTAAAAAGTCTTTAAATTTACGCTCACCAATAAAACAAATACCCGTTGAGTCTTTTTTATCCGCTGTAACTAAACCTTGTTCTTCTGCGATTCTTCGCACTTCTGGTTTTTCTAATTCACCAACTGGGAATAGGGTTTGACCTACTTGTTCTTGGCCAACCGCATACAGAAAATAACTTTGGTCTTTGTTTTGGTCTAATCCGCGTAACATTTTTGTATTAGTATCGTCTTTTGTTCTTCTTACGTAATGACCGGTTGCAATATAGTCTGCACTTAAAATTTCGGCTGAAAATTGTAAAAAGGCTTTAAACTTAATTTCTTTGTTACACATTATGTCAGGGTTTGGCGTTCTGCCTGCTTTGTATTCTTCTAAGAAATGTTCAAATACATTATCCCAGTACTCAGATGCAAAATTGACTGTATGCAATTCAATGCCAAGTTTTTCACAAACTGACTCTGCATCTTTTAAGTCTTCAGCCGCAGCACAGTATTCGTCATTATCATCCTCTTCCCAGTTTTTCATAAACAGGCCTTCAACTTGATAGCCTTGTTGTAATAACAAATATGCAGATACAGAAGAATCAACGCCTCCTGACATACCAACTACGACTTTTTTATTTGCATTAACTGAATTTGAATCTGACATAAAAACTTAAAAATTAACCCGTACAAAATTGGCGCGTATTCTACCATACAAGATGGATAAAAAGTATTGCTAAGGATGAGTTAATTTGAAGTTTTTAACGGGATTAACCTGATATTAATTGTAAATAAAAGTAAAGACCTCGAAGTTATTTTCAATTAGTCGATATACAAAACATATACATGTACTTAAAGGAACATAATTCACTTTTAAAGTGTTAAGTTTAATTTCTTCTACAAAATAAAATATATTGACATTAATTCAATATCCTCTACATTGTAGAGGTGTTTTTAAATAGGACTCTTTAATGTCAAAAGATAAATTTTTAGGTGAGTTTGAACAATTTGTATTGTTAGCAATTTTAAAACTTGATGAAGATGCCTACGGCAGTAAAGTGAGGCAGTTATTGTCTGAAAGCATTGGTCGAGATGTAACCATAGGCGCGTTATATACGACTCTAGACAGGTTGGAGGGCAAAGGACTATTACAAAGTAGGATAGGGGAGGCTACTTCTGAACGTGGAGGACGAGCTAAAAAGTATTTTAAAGTAACAGCTCAAGGTCAGTCAGCATTAAAACGTTCTAAACAAGCCTTGCATTCGTTATGGAAAGGTTTAGCACTTAAGGCGGTGCACTGATGGAAACTCCTAAATACAGCAGTAAATTTTTGTATTGGGCTTTGCCAAAGTCATTAAAAGATCCAGTGTTAGGGGATCTAACTGAAGAATATTTGTCGAGGACAATTCAACATCCAATTAAGGCGCGTATCTGGTTTCAAAACCAAGCGATACGATCTGCCTTTCAATTTTTATGGAAAACAAAAAAAGGGTTAATTATGTTTATATTTAGTATTTTAGTTTTTGTTGGGTTTACACTTTTTGCCATGCTGCTAAGTGGGGGGTAAGTATGTTTATTGATTTACCAAGTATTTTAATCGTATTACCGCCTGCAATTCTCTTTGGTTTGGCCGCAACATCAAAAGCCGATATAAAACGAGGACTTTCGATACTTATTTCGAATGAACAAGATTGGACTGTTATTGAATACCGTAAAGCGGCACATTTTTATAATGTGACAGGTAATTCAGCCATATTATTGGGTGCTGTGATGACATTAATTGGCTGGATAGCAATGGGCAGTAGTTTACCTGCCGATGAATTTGCAATCACTTTTGGACCCGCTTTTGCCGTTTCAATTTTAACTATGGTATTGGGGATAATGATTAAAATAATTTGTCATATAGCAGAAGAGAGGATTCGTTACGCGGCAGATTTTTATTAAATATTTTAGAGACATAAAAAACACTAACGTTAAGTTAGTGTTTTTTTGATTTATCAATAAATAATAATTAAAAGCCGAATTGAATCAAACCTACTGAGATATTAATCTTCAACAAATATCTGCATCTCTTCGCCAATTTGTTTACGCATGTCCATTAGTTTTTTAGCCGTACCGTGCTGAGCGATATCGGCTTCTGTTTTTGGTATCCATTCTGGAATTTTTTCAGGCTGGCCGTTTTGATCAACTGCCACCATAATGACAATACAATGTGTGGTTAATCGACGGTTTAATGATTTAGGGTCACAAGCATTTACTTCAAGGGCAATATGCATAGATGAAGTACCGGTATAAATTACTTTAGCTTCGACTTCCACCAAACTTCCAACATGAATAGGGGCAACAAATCGAATGCCACCGGCATAAGCCGTTACACAATAGCGACCACTCCAACCCGCAGCACAGGCGTAAGCTGCTAAATCTATCCACTTCATAACGGCACCACCATGAACTTTGCCGCCAAAGTTAACGTCTTGAGGTTCGGCTAAAAATCGTAAAGTGATATCACGTTGAGGTTGGTTCATATTGTGCTCTGTTAGGTGAATTGGGGTTTATGCCTTTGATATTATGTCAATTTGGTCTAAACACCAAGTTTTACAACCAGTTATAGTTATTCGTAAACGCTATAATAAATTTGTTTTTAATTTACAGTTTTAACAAGGTGTATTGACCATTAGGAATATCATCAATTGTCCATTCCCCCACACGATACCGTATAAGTCTAAGGGTTGGGTGTCCTATATGGGCTGTCATTCGCCTAACTTGTCGATTACGGCCCTCTGAAATTGTGATCTCTAACCAACAATCTGGAATGTTTTTACGTTCACGGATTGGAGGTTCTCTGTCCCACACTATTTGTGGCTGTTCAATTATCTTAACTAAGGCAGGTTTAGTCATGCCGTCGTTTAATTCAACACCATCTCGTAATTGTTGTAATTTTTTTCATCTGGGATGTTTTCAACTTGCACCCAATAACATTTGCTGGTTTTGTGTTCAGGACTGGCAATTTTGTTTTGTAATTGTCCATTGTTGGTCAACACCAATAAACCTTCACTGTCACGATCCAAGCGCCCTGCAGGGTATACACCTGTTATCGGTATGAAATCTTTTAAGGTTTTTCTTCCATCGGCATCGGTGAATTGAGTCAGCACTTGAAAAGGCTTATTAAACAAAACAACTTGTGTCTGCTCTGGTGCTTGATTAATTGATTTTTTATTTCGATTAAAAGAGGGTGAGGATTTATGTTTAACCACACCAGAGGTCTGACCTGATCGACTTGCAACTTTAGGCCGGTTCTGAGACGTAGATTTATTTTTATTACTTTTAAATTTGGTCTTATTTGAAAAATTCATATCAGCTATTTGGATAAAATGCTTTCATTAATGGCCTGTATTTTATAGTATTCACACCCAAAATTCAGACTTAATTCTAGTTTGTTTGGAATTGTTTAAATTTCGAACGATTATGTAAAGTTAAACTGTTTGAATTAGCTAAATGTTGTAATTAAACAACACTTGATGATTATCGTCATCGGCATTAGCTAATTTTTCAGACATTCACACTGTACAATGTAGGGAAAAACAATGACATCTAAAATCATCTATACAAAAACAGATGAAGCGCCAGCACTAGCAACGTATTCATTTTTACCAATTGTTGAAGCTTATAGCGCGACAGCCGGTATTGAAGTTACAACAAGTGATATTTCATTATCTGCACGTATTATCGCAAACTTGTCAGATTTTTTACCTGACGACCAAAAGATGAATGATGAATTAGCGTATTTAGGCAATGTAGCTAAACAGCCAGATGCTAATATCATTAAACTTCCAAACGTTAGTGCGTCAATCCCTCAATTAAAAGCAGCTATCGCTGAATTACAAGCTAAGGGTTATGCCTTACCTGAATTCCCAGAAGATGCTAAAACTGACGAAGAAAAAGCAATTAAAGCAAGTTATGCCAAAGTATTAGGTTCTGCAGTAAACCCGGTATTACGTGAAGGTAACTCTGACCGTCGTGCTCCAGGCGCTGTAAAACAATATGCTAAGAAAAACCCTCATTCAATGGGTGCTTGGGCTAAAGACTCTAAATCACATGTTGCGCATATGAGTGACGGTGATTTCTTCGGAAGTGAACAGTCTACAACGGTTGAGAAAGCGGGTTCAGTAAAAATTGAATTAGTATCAACCGATGGAACAACTCAAGTACTAAAAGAAGCGTTTGATGTTTTAGAAGGTGAAATCATCGATGCAACCTTTATGAGTGTTGCTAAATTACAAGAATTCTTAGCTGTTGAAATTGCAGACGCTAAAGAAAAAGGTGTTTTATTCTCGGCTCACTTGAAAGCCACTATGATGAAAGTATCAGACCCAATTATCTTTGGTCATATCGTTAAAGCTTTCTATAAAGATGTATTTGCTAAACACGGTTCAACGTTTGAAGAATTAGGTGTTGATGTTAAAAATGGTCTTGGTGATGTTTACGCTAAAATTGCAACTTTAGACGCAGCTAAACAAGCTGAAATCAAAGCAGACATCGAAGCGGTTTATACGACTGCACCAGATATCGCTATGGTTGACTCTGACAAAGGTATCACTAACTTACACGTACCATCAGACGTTATCATCGACGCATCTATGCCTGCAGCAATCCGTAGCTCAGGTCAAATGTGGAATGCAGCTGGTAAATTACAAGATATGAAAGCGGTTATTCCTGACCGTTGTTATGCTGGTATCTACCAAGAAACAATCACATTCTGTCGTGAAAATGGTGCATTTGACCCTTCAACTATGGGTACGGTACCTAACGTTGGCCTTATGGCTCAAAAAGCGGAAGAGTATGGTTCACATGACAAAACATTTGAAATTCCAACTAGCGGTACTGTAAAAGTAACGGACCAAGACGGTAACCTTGTTTTTGAACATAATGTTGAAGCAGGCGACATTTACCGTATGTGTCAAGTTAAAGACGCACCAATCCAAGATTGGGTTAAATTAGCGGTTAACCGTTCTCGTTTATCGGGTATGCCAGCGGTATTTTGGTTAAACGAAGCGCGTGCACATGACGCTCAAATCATTAATAAAGTTAACAAATATTTAAAAGATCACGACACTGACGGTCTAGATTTACGTATTCTTACTCCAGAAGCTGCTGCTCGCTTTACATTAGAGCGCTTAAAGAAAGGTGAAGATACTATTTCTGTAACGGGTAACGTATTACGTGATTACTTAACTGACTTGTTCCCAATCTTAGAATTAGGTACTTCAGCAAAAATGTTATCTATTGTTCCATTAATGAACGGTGGTGGTTTGTTTGAAACAGGTGCAGGTGGTTCAGCTCCTAAACACGTTCAGCAGTTCGAAAAAGAAAACCATTTACGTTGGGATTCACTAGGTGAGTTTTTAGCGCTAGCGGCTTCTTACGAGCATTTAGCTAACACAACGAACAATGCTAAAGCGCAAGTTTTAGCGGACACGTTAGATAAAGCGACAGCTAAGTTCTTAGACAACAACCGTTCTCCATCACGTAAGGTAAATGAACTTGATAACCGTGGTTCTCATTTCTACTTATCTATGTATTGGGCACAAGAATTAGCAGCACAAACTGCTGATGCTGAATTACAAGCTAAATTTAGCCAAGTTGCTGAATACTTAGTAACAAATGAAGCTAAAATTGTTGCGGAATTAGCAGAAGTGCAAGGTGTTGCTATGGATATCTCTGGTTATTACAAACCTGATGATGCAAAAGGCTTCGCGGCAATGCGTCCAAGTGCAACATTTAATGAAGGTTTAACCTTAGTTAAATAACTTAAGCACTGACTTGTCATTGGAAAGCCAGAGAACTATCTCTGGCTTTTTTGTATAGAAACTGACGAAATTGATTAAAGATACAAAATTATACTAATTGGAGATTGAATTAGTTTGCTTTTGTGATTAAAGTCAGAACATAAATATTTGATCAAGACCGAGAAAAAGATGAAAAAATTAGCTAGTGTATTAATCGCAACTGTTTTAGCGTTCGGTGTTAATGCTAATCAAAATCAAAGTTATAAACTTATTACTGTTTCTACTTATTTAAACTTTTACCTATTAAACTTAAATGCTTGTGAAGATTATCACCCATCTACACGTCAAGCGGCATATAAAGCAGAAGCAACCTTATATCCTTATTTTGAGAGCCTAGATAAAAAAGTATCAGCATTAAAAATCGATCAAGACGATAAAGATGCAATTGCTAAAACGGTATCTGCTCGTAGAGATAAACTTAATACGCAAATCGCAGAAGGCGAGTTTACAATAGAACATTGTAACGCTGTGGTTAGAATCGTAAATGAAGGTTTAGACCCAACAATCTTAGCTTCAATTAAATAATTACAATTAATTGTCGAAAAAAAACCAGCTAAACGCTGGTTTTTTTATTGGTGAATTTAATAACCGATTAAAACAGTGATTATTTTTTCAAACGTTTTTCAAAAAAGGCTTTTTCCTGTTCTTTAATTTCTTTTATCTTTGGTAAAGCCATACCAAGCTCACGTCCTCGGTAACGAGCAAAATAGGTATTCCCTATAAACGCCCCCGTCAATAATACCACTTCAATTATGATCAGCCCAATGTGACCTGTGTATGTCCATAACGCGGTTAATCCATGAATATAACACCACATTAATACAAAGTTACTCCAAGCATAAGTGTATGGATTTCCTTGTATTAGCCCTTTAATTGCAAATAACATTGGTAACCAAAATAAGGTCATTGGTATATAAGACGCCGCATCAGGGTTAGGTTCTAACAATACAAAAAGGATAGGGTAATAAACAACTAATAATAAATAACTGGTTAATCCTAACCGTTTCAGTTTTTTTACAAACTGAGCCATAGGTGCATTTTTAAAAGCATCTTGTACATTTTCAAATTTTTGCATGAATTTTTCTTTTGTTAGTTAAATGATTGGTTAAGGAATTGAACAAGGAGTTAACCTAACTTTTGAGCAGTTATGGCGAGTCGCTGCCCCAGGGTTTTACAAATGGCTACTTCACTGTAGGTTAGTTCGTTTGACGAATTTAACCCGGATACATGACTTGCACCGTAAGGCGTGCCACCGCTGGTTGTATTATGTAATTCAGGTTCAGAGTAAGGTACGCCCATAAGTAACATACCATGATGTAACAAAGGCAAAGATAGAGTTAATAACGTGGCTTCGTTGCCACCATGTAAACTTGAACTTGAAGTAAAGACACATGCCGGTTTATCAATTAAATCTCCACTTAACCAATTGATAGATGTGCTTTCCCAAAAGGTTTTAAGAGGGGCGGCCATGGTTCCAAATCGACATGGGCTTCCCATGGCTATCCCTAAGCACGAAACCAAATCATCTTGTGTTACCAAAGGGTAATCGGATTCGGTCTCATCTCTAGCAGATACCGTTCTAATTTTAGCTTCTATTCCTTGGCTTTCTATTCCTTTAGCAATTTGTTTTGCCAAATTTAATACCGATCCATGCCGTGAGTAATAAAGCACTAAAATAAATGGTGAAGTTGTCATTGTCATCAACTTATAAAATGGCCAATACGTTTTCTGGAGGACGACCAATAGCCGCTTTATCTCCATTGATCACAATAGGACGTTCAATTAATTTAGGGCTATTAGTTAAGATAGTGAAAATCTCATCATCAGTGAGCGATGTATTATCTAACCCTGTTTCTTTGTATTCTGTTTCTTTTGAACGAATAATATCTCTTACGTTAACGCCGAGTTTTGACACCACTGAAGCTAACAACTCTTTGCTTATTGGTGTTTTTAAGTATTCAAATACCTCAGGTGTTACACCATTATCTTCCAACAAAGCTAATGTTTGACGGCTTTTAGAACATCTAGGGTTATGAAAAATAATGATACTCATTAGTTAAAATCCTTTAATATTTTTTATGTATTTATCACGTTCACGATATTTAATTTTAAGTGCTTCAATTCGTTTAACTTCAGCTTTTTGTTCAGCCGTTAATAAGTTTAATGCTAAATCTACTGACTTCATTGCACTTCGATAATCAGATCTTAGCGCTGACAATTCGGCACTTGTAATATGATAACGAATTAGATTTTCATCCGCTTTATATGCGTCGCTTAATAATTGCGTTGCCAAAAAGTCTCTAGGTTTTACTAACAAATAATACTCTAAAATGCTGATGGCTTTTTTGGTGTTATTACTTTTTAACAACACATTGGCGTAGTTTAACGTAACCACGGAATTATTGGGTCTTAATTGATAGGCATACGTTAACTTTTCAATGATTTTATCTGGTTTGCCTTGGGCGATATAAAGGTCTGACTGGGCATCTAAAACATATAAGTTGTTGGGTGATAGCTGATCTAATTCATCTAACAATGCAGCGGCTAAACTTAATTTCCCAGTATCTAAATACGCTAACGCTAAGCCATATTGCGATGCAAACTGTTTATTACCATGCTGTTTTTTTACTAAGTCTTCAAATAACTCAACGACTCGCTCTTTATCATAAATATATCGGGCTAAAATACGTGCTCGCATTAATAAGAAGTCTATCGAGTCGGCATAAAACTTTTTGGTGTATTGTTGTGCACGTAATTTAGCGTCTGTCACACGAGAATCGGCTAACGGATGGGTAATTAAAAAGGGCGCTAATTTTGTTTGATAACGCTGTTGCTCTTGTAACTTGCCAAAAAACTCAGCCGCCGCATATGGGTCAAAACCGGCTGTCGCTAATACGTTCATGCCAATGTTGTCAGCTTCTTGTTCGTTACTTCTGGTGTAGTTGATCATTGCTTGTTGTGAACCCGCCGTTGTCGCCATCATCGAAGCCATCATAGCTTGCGGGCTGATAGCGGCTAACAAGATAGAACCAACAATGCCAGCCAGAGTCATATTTGATGTTTGTGCTGACGCTTCTTTTCTTCGAGCTAAATGACGTTGAGTAACATGCGCTATTTCATGGCCTAACACAGAGGCTAATTGACTTTCCGTTTCGGCATTAGCGATTAACCCAGTATGCACTCCAATATAACCACCATAAAATGCAAACGCGTTTATATCTGGACTGTTGACGGTAAAAAAAGTAAATGGAAATTTTACATCTTGAGAGTTGGCTACTAACTTGTTGCCAATCGAGTTTATGTATTCCATCACAAGGGGATCATATAACAGGCTCGCTCGACCTTGTAATTGGTTAAATATGATTTCACCAAGCTGTTTCTCTTTCTCAATACTTAATACAGTTAATGCCGAGGCCCCTAAGTCTGGTAGTTCGTTGTTATCAGCAAAAGAAGAGGCCACAAAAAAAAGACTAAGGGAAAAGGTACAGGCGGAAAATAGAGATCTTATTTTTTTATACATAGACTACTTTTAGTTATTAATTAAGTTTAAAACGACGAGTTAGCGTGCGATGAGATTAAAATAAGTCTTTATCTTCTATTTGACTCTTAATTACATCATTCGCTGCAAAATCAGGATTGGTACTTTGTTTACTAAAGGCTTCTTTAATTGTCATACCTTTAACGGCATATACGTTCACTTCTTGTTCTAACATTGAAATGATTTTACATACTACATTGTATGCATGAACGATAAGCGCCATATCAGCGCTGTCGCCATTCTTGTTATTAAAGGCAATAAACTTATGCAGTTGTGGAATCCTTACCAATACTTTCATTTGTGACGGATCCCAAACATCAAACTCCATATTTGGATCACCATTACGGTACTCGTCAATTAGTATGTCTTTGATGTAAGGTAAGGCTATTAGTTCATAACCTTGTGCATTAAAAACATGATAAAGGCAGATCCTAGGTTTTTTAAGTGGTTGAATTAATTCAATGTGGTCGACTTTATTAATATCAATAGTGGGATCAATACCCAAGTTGTCGTAATTCCAATTACGACGATTAACGATTCTTTTATAGGCATTATCAAAGCCATAAGTGATAAAACCTTCGGCTTCTGCAACGGCATTGGCAATCAAGTGAAAGAAGGCTGGAATTTCACCCCAATTAATTTTCTTTTTAAACGCATTAATATCCTTAATTGAAGGATCATCCGGCAATTGTGAATTTTCAGGATACAGTGACATCTAAAATAGTTACTCTTAAAATTACTTTGGCTACAAGTATTAAGTATTGTGGTAAATTAATGAAGTAATAAATAAATATATTAGATTAAATTTATGATATTTGATGGAAAAGGGCTTAAATGTCCTTTGGCATTTGTTAAAGCCAAACAAGGTTTAATGAAAAATAAGTCTAAAGAATTTCTGTTTGATGATGAAATTAGCCTATACAATTTTACTTCTTACCTAGATAATCAAAACATACTCTACCAATCAATAGAATTAGATGATTGTGTAAAGATAAAAGTCGTCGGCGATAAAGTATAAAGTGAAGGAACAATTAAGACATGTTTGATGTATTTAAACAGTGGTACAAGAAAAATTTCTCCGATCCAAACGCAGTGACCTTAATGTTAGTAATTGTGCTTACAGCAGGACTGATTACTTTATTTGGTGATTTGCTCACCCCAGTATTTGTGGCCATCGTATTTGCGTTTTTATTAGAATGGCCGGTAAAAAAAGCCACTCAGTTAGGTTTAAATCGTAACCTGAGTACCACATTAGTTATTACTATTTTTATTGGCATTATGACAACAATATTTGTTATGGCGATACCTGTTATTTGGAAACAGAGCATTGGCCTAATAAAAGAGTTGCCTGACATGATGGTGCATATAAAACGTTATATTTATACCTTACCTGACTTATACCCAAGTTTAGATCCTGCGCTCATTACCAATTTAATCAATAACTTTGACACCAAGTTAGTGTCAGTTCTAGAAAATTCAGTACAAACGATAATGGCCTCATTAACGGATGTTGTTGCTATATTAATCTATTTGATTTTAGTGCCTATGATGGTGTTTTTTATCATTAAAGATAAAAAAGACCTATTAGCGGGTTTTGACAAAATAATGCCAGTGCGCAGACGTTTAATAACCCAAGTGTCCAACGAAATGAATGAACAGATCATCAATTATATACGTGGTAAAATGATCGAATTGTTTATTGTCGGTGGCGCTACCTATATTGCCTTTGCCATTATGGACTTAAGATATGCAGCCGTATTAGGTTTGCTCGTTGGTTTATCGGTGTTAATTCCATATATTGGTGCCGCAGTCGTAACTGTACCGGTTACCGCCGTCGCGTTATTTCAATTTGGATTAACCCCTGACTTTTATGCTGTGATGATAGCGTATGGTGTTATTCAAGCGCTTGATGGTAATTTGTTAGTACCATTGTTGTTTTCAGAAGCAGTAGATTTAAATCCAGTTTACATCATAGTGGCGGTGTTATTCTTTGGCGGGCTTTGGGGTTTTTGGGGCGTGTTTTTTGCCATTCCATTAGCATCATTAGTCAAAGCAGTTATTAATGCGTGGTCAGTGAAAAGCGTGCCTGAAAATATACAGACAGACACGTGCAATTAAGTTAAAAAAGATGTAAAAAAAGGCTCATATATTAATGAGCCTTTTTTGTATTATTTTTCTGAAAATAGATTGAGGTAACTCAATATATATTCATAATTAAAGTATAAGAATTTTCTAATATGATTATACTTGGTATATATTAACGACTAGCTCCATAACGTTAACGTTCAAATTAGCTAATTTATCACTATTTAGGTTTAGGCATTAGATGACAAAGAATTTTAATAATCCATCATCTCCACTTTCGCCGTTTTTCAGATCGTTATTTTTTCCAACACTTGTCCTTATTATGGGCATGTTTTTATCCATTTGGGATCATCTTCAATTTCAAAAAGAAACCAATGATAATATTCAGGTTAAGTTAGATCAGCGCATCGAATACATCAGAGATGGTGTGGCTGAAAAATTTAATTTATATAAATACGGTTTAAAAGGTCTACGTGGCGCAATAGTAAGCGCTGGAGTACAGGACTTTGATTACCTCAAGATGCAAAATTACATTAACAGTCGTGAGCATGAAATTGAATTCCCAGGCGCTAGAGGATTTGGGGTATTAAAAAAAATACCACAAGCTGAAATAAAACAGTTTGTGGTAGATGCAGCACGAGAGAGGCCTGATAAACACTTTCAATTGAAGCAGTTAACTCAACATAATGATGATGTATTTATTTTGCAATATATAGAGCCAGAGATAACCAATAAGCAGACAATCGGGCTTGATATTGCATCAGAACCCACACGGCATAAAGCGGCAATTAAATCCGCATTAAACAACAGTCCAACATTAACCGCACCAATAATATTAGTTGAAGAAGACCAAAGTAAACGCCAGGGTTTTTTATTATTATTGCCGGTTTACAGTCAGAACAAAATTCCTGAAACACCAGAACAACGTATGCAAGTTCTATATGGTTGGGTATCGGCTGTCTTATCTATTGATGAAGTATTAACGTCATTCTCTGGACTTTCTAAAGACGTTAATTTGAAAATTTACGACGTAACTGAAAAAAACGTCAGTGAGTTTTTTTCATTTGGAAAAAATATATCTGAGGTGACACATCAATCTGAAACCACTATAGATCTATTAGGTAGACATTGGATGTTTGAGTTATTGGTGGATGATTCTTATATTGAAACCTTAAATAACTCTGAGTTTAATGAGTCATTTTTTGCCATTATTATTATCACTTTATCTATCGTGCTTATTATTTACATCGTGCAACTGGTTTTTCAACGAAGAAGGTTAGTGATTGACAAAGGCATTGAACAAGAAAATATATTAAAACTAGCAAATCAGAATTTGGAACGTAAAGTCAATGAACGCACGTTAGAGATCACCAGATTAAGTTCATTACAAAAAAGCATTCTAGAAGCCGCCAGTTATGCCATTATTGCGACGACAAAAGAAGGCATGATAATGGCTTTCAACCCAGCCGCTGAAAAATTATTAGGTTATAAAGCCAGTGACGTTATTGGAAAAATAACACCAGCACAATTTCATATTGAACAAGAAGTGGTAATAAGGGCATTAGAATTAACGGAAGAGCTCGGGCAAGAAATTAAACCTAGTTTTGACGTGTTTACGATCAGAGCTAGTTTAGGGTTGCCAGAATTGAATCGGTGGACTTATCGAACTAAAAGCGGTGATGAAATACCAGTAAATTTAAGCATTACCGCTTTAACGGATGGCAATAACCAGCAAATCGGATTTTTAGGCATAGCCTATGATCTTACTGAGCAAATTAAACAACAAACGGCATTAGCTAAAGCAAAAGAGATTGCAGAGAAAGCGAACCGCTCTAAATCAGAATTTTTAGCTAATATGAGCCATGAAATTCGAACTCCAATGAATGGATTATTTGGAACCTTACAATTATTAGAAAACAAAGCACTTGATGAGGAAGGAAAAAACTTATTAAGTAAAGCAATCTACTCGACTAAGTCTTTAACGACCATCATTAACGATATTTTAGACTTCTCAAAGATTGAAGCTGGCAAGTTTGCACTTGAAATCATTCCATTTAGTTTAACTGAGTTAATCGATAACTTAGCGACTGGATTAGAAATTGAAGCTAATAATAAAAAGATAAATTTAGAGATTATCAATAACATTGAAGATGACTACTGGTTTGGCGATCCAACTAGAATAAGCCAAATATTAATAAATATATTATCCAATGCCATTAAGTTTACTACTGAAGGGATAGTCAGTGTAGAAGTCATGCAAGATAAGGGGACAGAAGGCGTTGTATTCACAGTTATAGATACGGGTATTGGGATTAGTGATGAAGCGCTTCAGCGGCTGTTTGAGCGGTTTGAGCAAGCGGATAATTCAACCACCAGAAAGTTTGGTGGTACTGGACTCGGGTTGGCTATCAGTGATTCTTTAGTAAAGTTAATGAATGGCAAAATAGGCGTTGAAAGCACATTAGGACTCGGTAGTAAATTTACCATTCAAATACCATTAACCCATGCGAATGAAAGTCAAATAAACTCACCTAATGCAGTAATTGAAGCGTTAAATTTACAAGACAAAACCATTTTAGTTGCCGAAGATAATGCGATTAATCAGCTGGTTGTGGTTACTATGTTAAAACAAACTAACGCTAGAGTAGATGTGGTAGATAATGGTCAAAAAGCAATAGACTATTGTTTAGAAAATCGTCCAGATCTCATTTTAATGGACATTCAAATGCCAGAAGTTGATGGCGTAGAAGCATGCACTGAGATTAAAAGTAAAAATAAAGATCAAAAAGTTGTGGCGCTAACCGCTAATGTATTTACCGAAGAGCGAATACAATATGAATTATTATTCGACGGCTATTTGGCTAAACCGATAGAAAAGCAGGCATTATATAAAATGTTATCAACCCTAATAACCTAGTGCCGTTTAGCACATACAATAAAGGCTCATTATATAAAAGAGCCTTTTTTGTATATTAGGTATTATTTTGCTAATTCGTTTAATACCTCTAATACCACTTCATGATGGTCTTTAGTTTTAAACTTGTTAAAGAAATGCGTAATTGTGCCATCTTGGCCAATAAGGAAACTAAGGCGATGAATGCCATCGTACTCTTTGCCCATAAACTTTTTTAGCCCCCACACACCAAACTCATCCGCAACTTTGTGATCTTCATCTGATAGTAGAGGGAAGTTTAACTCGTCTCTTTCTGTGAACTTAGTTAATCGTTTAACCGCATCAGGACTGATCCCAACTGCAACTGTATTTAATTGATCCAATTGCGTTTTTACGTCTCTTAGATTTTGTGCTTGAACGGTACAACCTGGGGTCATCGCTTTTGGATAAAAATAAACGAGAACTTGTTTGGTTTTTAATGTTTGGGCTAAATCAAACACGTCGCCATTTTGGTCTTCTAGTTTAAACATAGGGGCTTTATCGCCAACATTAAGTGTATTCATAATTTTCTAGCCTATTGATGGTTATATTTTTGTGTTCAAAATTGGTTTATTAACTGAGCGTGTGATGATTGTTATTGCTCTATGGTGATTGGATTAAAAGAGCATGTCATTGCTAAATTTTTACATAAAGCTTCGCAGCCTGAAATCACGGTATCTAACAGTAATTTATCTGCCAAATCGATTCTAATTTCGGCCACTTGCCAATCTTTGCCGTCTTTTTGTGTTGCTTTTGATTTTAAACTACTGATACCCACTTTATGTTCAGCAAAAAAGCTAGTGATCTGGCGAATGGTGCCTGAGCTGTCAGGGCCATCAAATACCACTTGATATTGTGCTCTTTCTAAACCTTTATGCGTGGCGGTACGTTTCATCATCGTCAGTAAATTAAGTGACATAGCTAATGGTGGTAATTGCACTTCTAATTTTGTTAATGAAGTATTGTCACCGGCAAGCAGCATTATCATGGTGAATTCGCTGCCAAAAATGGCCATTTTACTGTCAAGTATGTTGCATTTACATTGAGTTACTAAGCCCGTTAGTTGACTAACTAAGCCCGTTCTATCTTTACCTATAACAGTAAGTACTAAATGTTGGGTGGGAGTATTGGAAAACGGCTGGGTCATTATCTAAAAGTCACAGTATTGATTGTATTATATCGGGCAAGTTTAACATATAAGGATAAAAACACACCAGAAGGTTGAAAGACGCTTGTTTTGTTATCACTGCCTGAGTAACATAGCCGGCTTAATATCAGGAGGGATCATGTCGTCCACAGTAATTAATAATTTTTCAGGTTGTTTTGTCGCATTAATCACACCTATGTTCGAAAACGGTGATGTGGATTATATGGGCTTAAGAAAATTGGTTGATTGGCATATAGCCAGTGGTACGGATGGCTTGGTCATCTTAGGTACTACTGCAGAAACAGCCACATTAACTGAGCAAGAACAAGCTCTTATATTGGACGTTGCCATTGAACAAAATCAAAAACGCGTACCAATTATTGTTGGAAATGGTTCAAATTGCACCCGCTCTATGATTGAGAAAACAAAACAGTTAGATAAACTGGATATTGACGGCTATCTAACGGTAACACCTTATTATAATAAACCTAGCCAAAAGGGCATGGTTGAGCATTTTAAAGCCGTTGCTGGCGCCACGACAAAGCCAATCATTATATATAACGTACCATCACGTACCGGTGTAGACTTATATAACAAAGCGGTTTTTGAATTAATGGAAGTTGAAAACATTGTTGGTATCAAAGACGCAACAGGCGATTTATCTCGTGTTACAGCGATGAAACAACAAGACCCTTCATTTCTATTATTCAGTGGCGATGACTTAACATCACAACATTATGTTTCTCTTGGTGGTGATGGTGTTATTTCGGTCACCGCCAATGTTGAACCAGAACTAATGCACAAAATGGTTAAGGCAAGTAAAGCGGATAACCAAAAAGAGGCTGAGTTATATGATGAAAAACTTTGTTTATTACATCGTGATTTATTTATTGAGCCAAATCCAGTACCCGCTAAATGGGCGTTAAAAGAAAAAGGACTCATTTCTAGCGATATGGTTCGATTACCTTTGTTAACGATGGAACCAAATAACCATCAGACCATCAAACTAGCTCTACAACACGTAAATTAGTCATTCGGAGTACTAAGTGAATTTTATCAAATTAGCAGCTGTAACAGTTGTATTATCGTTTACCACAGCTTGTGTATCATTTTTTGATGAGCAAAAAAACGAGCAAACAGACCGAAAGTCTGCCTTGGTATTACCTGAAGGATTTAGTGATCCTAAAAAGAGTAAAGAATATGATTTACCCGTTGTTGAGTCTTCAGCCGATACAGATGGCGAAATGACATCACCAACCACGGTATTAGTTATTTTTGACGGGAGTTGGTTAGACGAACAAGATACTCATCCTGCAAAAATTAAAGTAGAGAAACCAGAATTAGTAGAAAACTTTGCTAATTTCATCGACGAAGGCATTCAGTCTTTTGCAGAGCAAAATAACCTCACGTTAACAAAAAACGCTAACGGTTATCTCGTTGAGCAACTTATTGTTGAAGACGACGGTTATTGGTTTATAGAAGATTTAGTTGAAGTTGAACGTTTTTCTTACAACGTGGTTGTTAATTTAAACGAACAAGGTCGTAGCGGAGATGTAGCTATCGACATGTTAGATTACCAAAAAATAAGCCAAGACTTAGCGCCAAACCACGCAGTACGTTATAGAAAAGAAGCATTAGCCGCAGAAACGTTAAACAACTTAATGTTGGAACTGGACTATATCTATCGTGTTAAATTGTTGAAAGAACGTGCGTCGTTAGATATCACCTTAGCGTTAGTTAAAAATGTTTCTGGTAATTACGTGATCAGATCACAACAAGACATTAAATATGTATGGTCACAAGTAGACGATATCATTGAAGAGCTTGGTTTTGATATTGAAGAGTCAGACAAAGACTTGCATATATTTGATGTTGTTTATAACAAAGCCAGCGACTCTATATGGCATCGTTTATTCTCATCAGATTACTCAGGTAAATTAGATATTGAGCCTGGTGAATATGAGGTGGCACTGACCACAAGTACCACAGGTGTGAATATCAGCTTCCGCTCTAAGAAAGGTACATTCTTAGACCAAACAAGTATGGAACAACTATTCCAGTTAATGCTAGAAGTGGTAAAAGACGAAGAAGCTGAGCTTTAATTTCTAGAAAATTAACATAGTAAAATTCAGGCGCTCATTGAGCGCCTTTTTTGTTTTTAACCAAGACTCGGCGACTAATTATACATTCAATTCAAATTGGGATCTTAATCGGATCTTTTGCTTGAAAATAAGCACTTTAGCCCTTATAAACAGCTTAATAACTATAATGAGTCATGAAGACATTCAGAGAGCCTATGCCTGCTTTAAATCGAATTATTTTAATCAATACCCACATGAGTGGCATCGTAGAATTAAAACTAAATGGTCACACCAATATTTGCGGCACAAATGCCTCTGGTAAAACAACATTACAACGACTGATCCCTGTATTTTATGGTGAGTATCCAAGTCGAGTTGTGCCTGCTACTCGTGACAGTTTTGAGCGTTGGTATTTGCCAACAGAATGCAGTTACATTATTTATGAATATTTCAGAGACAATGACGAAACTTGCCAAGTTGTATTAAGTTCTGGCGGTACGGGTGTTGATTTTCGATTGATCGCAAAAGGCTTTGATATTGAAGATTATGCCAAAGCTTCATTAACCGATGAGCGTCATGTTATTCCACCAAAAGAATTAAGCCGCGACATTAAACGCCAAGGCATTATTTGTAGCCGCATATTAAATACCAAAGAATACAAAGCCATTATTCAAAATGATCGCAGCGTGTTATCCACCAATCGTGATTTACCGGGCTTAGCGCGTTTATTTAGTTTGTGCGAACAAAACGCCAACTTACGCCATATAGAAAAACTAGCCAAAGCAGTGCATTCCAAAGAAGGAAAAATGGAAACCATTAAAGCTATGGTTGCCGCTATTTTGGAAGAAGACGGTGTACAGCCGGGCGAGACGAAACTTAGCCACAATAAAGTAGAAGAGTGGATACGTGAATGTAAATTAATTAAAGGCTTTGAAGATATTCGCCCTGAGTTCAGTAAATTAGAACAAGCGCATTTTGAGTACGGTGAAAACAATCAAAGATTGGCTCAGTTAAAACAACAATATTCGTTAGACCTTTCTAAAGTAGCGCAAACCATTGCAGAAAATGAAGCCTTGTTAGAAGAAGTGATCTTAACCATTAAGCAATCTGAAGCAACGTGGTCAGAACAAAGAGACAGCTTAAACCAAACCTTATCTTCAGCCAAAGCTGACAGTCGTAAACTAGAGTCTGAGTTAGACGCGGTAGAGCAGCAATACGATGATTGGCAAGACAAAAATATTGATGAGTTAAGTCAAAACCTTGAAAACTTTCCGCGTTGGAAAAACGAACTTGAAACCAATGAGTCTCGTTACACCCTGTTAACGGAGAAACATCAAGATATTGAAGCCAGTTTTCACAAACGTAAAAGTGAAGTACAAGAACAACATAATCAAGAGTTAGAAGGGTATAACGAGCAAAAAGACGATGCCCGAGATCAACTCTCAAGCAAAAATGCAGAGCAACAAACGCAACTATTAAACACTCAACAAAAATATAAAGATCAAATAGCGGCGACTAATGTTGATTATCAAAATCAGCAACATGAATTAAAAAACCAGATCACCGAAATTAATACTTTGGCGAACAATGTAGGTTTCACCAATCAAGAACAAAACCAAGTGGACATCTTTGAACATACCATCAAAGAAGCCTCAAGCATTGAAGACAGTTGTCGTGACCGTTTACGCCAAGCCAATAACGAATTAAGCCAAGCAAAAATGGCTAGAGACAAAGCCAATAAAGAGCTTGAACAAACCCGTAAACAATTTGCAGAACAACAAATACGGGTAGAACAAACAGAGCAGTTATTGTACCCAGGTCAAAATACCTTATTGGAGTTTTTACGTCGTGAAAAGTCAGGTTGGGAGTTTGAGTTAGGTAAAGTTATTCATCCTGATCTCATTAAAACGTACGGACTTACATCCAAGTTTAGCTAATGCGGATGACAAAAGTTTATTTGGTATTGTACTTGAGTTAGGCAGTGTTCCACAGCCGGATTATGCAGAGTCTGAACATGAACTGAAAAGTCGTTTGGAACAAGAGCAAGAAAAACTAAGCAATATTATTGCTGCACAAGACGTGGCCGAAGCTAAATTAGTTGAAACCAACAAAACCGTACGCAACGCAGAAATGCTGCAAACTAAGATCAGCACAGAGTTAAACAATGCGGAATTAAGCCGTAAACGTGCACAACAAGATAAAGACGATACGTTAAAAGAGTTTCATCAAGCTCTGCAAGAACGTAAACAAGGTTACACCAGTAAACTGGCTAAACTTAAGTCAGACAGTCAGAAGTTAACCTTGTTACAACAAGAAGCGATAGAAGAGCTACAAGACCAACAGCGCGAAGCTGAAATGGAGCTTAGTTCGCATTGGCAATTGGTGATCAACGACATTCAACAACAATTGGCGCAAGTGGAAACCCACATTGCACAATGTCGTAGTTCATTAAAACAAGAACTATCAAAATTGGATAACTGGTTAAAAGACGAGTTAGCTAACCGTGGTGTAGACGTTGATGTAATAGGTCAGTTAAAGCGTGATATCACTAAGTTAAAACAAGACATTCAAACAACTGAAAAGAACAGTCACTTAGTGTCTGAATACAAACATTGGTACAACACCTATTACATGGGCCATAAAGTGAAATGGCAAGAGCAACTTGCTGATGTGCGCAAACAAGTCAGTGACACCACCCGTGAATTAGAGAAACAACAAACCACCTATAAACAAAATGTTGAGTTAGCTAAGTCGAAACAAATTCGATTTGAGAAAAGCTTAAAAGAAGCTAACGAACACGAATTTGAATTAACTAACATTAGTAAGCAGTTAGTAAAAATAAAACTGCCAACAGCTGAAGTGAACCAAGACAACAGCTCTATCTCCCAACGTATTAATGAAGGTCAAACACGTTTAGCAAAACGTGAGGAATTAACCGCCGACATTAAAGCGTATGTAGAACACTTTGACCAAAAGATTGCAGCGCAATCAGGAACTGGTTTTTACGATACATGGGAACACAGCCGTGCCGAGTGCTCTGTGGTTAACGAACAAGGCATACGTTCACTGGATCATATTCGTTTGGTTGGGCATTTGGACCGTTTCATAAATGAATTAGTCCCTCAACGTGTCAACGGTATCCGTGAACAAGGTCGTATATTTGGTTTAGCCTTGTCTGAATACTATAAGTTGTTAAAAGACATAGAAGGGCACATAGGTGGCCAAAGTAAGCGCATCAGTAAAGAAGTTGATGAAGAGCTGTTTTTAGATGGCGTGTCTGAGTCTGCGGTTAAAATACGCTCTAAAATTAGTGAGCTTGAATTCTGGCCTGAACTCCAACAGTTTAACCAATTGTATACCGACTGGATCAGTGAAGGTGCCCATGACTTACCAGGGGACGATTACGCCTACAGTATGCGCCGTGTGATGGATATTTTAGGTCGTTCTGCGTTAACTGGGGGCATTAGTAAGTTATTGGATATAGAACTGCATATCAAAGAAGGCAACAGCGACTTAGTTATCCGTACAGACAGACAATTAAACGAGTCTTCAAGTCACGGTATGGCGTACCTTATTTTATGTAAATTCTTATTGGCCTTTACCCGCTTATTACGTGGTAACAGCAAAACAGTTATCCATTGGCCAATTGATGAATTAGGCACGTTACATCAGAGCAACATCAAAAAGATATTTGATGCCTGTCAGAATAACAATATCCATGTTGTTGGTGCGTTCCCAAATCCAGAGTCAGAAGTTTTGACCTTATTTGAAAACCGCTACTTAATAGATAAAAACAAAAAACAATTACAAGTAGTTCAACCTAAAGTGAGCGCGATTACTAAGTTGTTAAAATCCAAAAGCTCTGGTGCAGAAAGCACTGATGCCAAACAAGTTGATACAACACAAGGAGCAGGCGCATGATCACAGAACAAGGTCGAGTATTAGAGTTATTGTTGTCGGGTCAATTTGTTTGTGCCACTACCGACGAAGATGCATTTCGTTATTTGCAGTCCAGTGTTAATAGAGAGCTGGTGGATCAACAATTAAATGTGCTTAACCGCCATCTATCCAGTGCCGCTGACGGAGAAGTGTATTTCTGTTCTTATCAGTCTATTGGTGAAACCGAGCGTAAGGTATTGGCAACGCAATTTAACGACATATCAAGTAACTTATTACCTTTGATTGAATGGTTATTGTTAGTGCAAGAAACCATGGGCACAGACGTACCGTTAACCCAAGGCACGTTAATACGTTTACAAGAAGTGCAAACCGTTGTTGAAGACACACCGGCTTATGCTGAGCAGCTTGGTAAAATATCTCGTTATGCCATGTTTGGTTCAAAAGCCAACGAGTTAGATTCGCAGCTTAAACTCATCTTTAAACGTTTGGTTGAGTTAGGTTATTTGGTTCGTCCCAATATGGATAAACAAATTTACTGTGCCACCGGCAAGATTGATTATTTATTTGATGTACTTAAGTTTATTGACGAGACAGAAAACTTGTCGTTATCTGAACGTGCTGAAGACTCTATAAACCAATCAAGTTTATTGTAGGCAACCATGAATATTAACTTAAATAAGTCAGGGGTTAGCTTACTTAACGCGCTGAGTAATCATTCTGAATTGATCATGCAGGCGTATTTTAGTGGCAGTGTTAACGAAGCTGAATATTCACCCAACATCATACAAAGCTTAATTGATTTAAAAGTATTATGGCGACCTGAGTCGGATGTGCAATTACGTTTGCGCCCGTCACTTAGAACCTTATTAGAAGAAAGCCTACAAGATGAAAGCAATCGTCAGATTGATGCCAATATTGGTAACTTATTAGCCACGTTAACCACCCAAGCGGAACATTACAAAGAAGCCTTAGCACATCAAAAATATCATGAGTCCCAAGCGCATTTGTCAGATTTAACAGAACATGTATATACGTTAACGGAAACCTTATCGACTAACGTACGTTTGTTATGGTCGCGTATAAGCAATGAGTTTGGTTATGTCAGTTCGGTGGATGCCAAAATACGTGAAAACGAATTAGCACAAACGCAAGTAACCGACATGTTAAATCAATTGTCTATGTTCCACTTTGACGCGTTAAGCCAGTTGGCTGGCAGTCACAGAGAGTTACGTCATTTATTGGTGATAACTTTACAGTCAGCCTTTGCAACCAGCACTCAAGAGCTGAGCTTAGTGCAAAGTAAGTTACTTGAACTGTTAGGTCGATTTAGAGAGTTCAAAGGCCGTACCCGCTTGCTTAAAGGCTTTATGTTACACATGGAGCAAAAACCAGACTTTACACCCGTTAATTACTCTACTTTATCTCAAGTACCAAGCTTGTTTAACCGTGCAGATGGCATTATTAAAGTCGCAGCACCAGATATACATAATGTTGAACATGAATTTGAATTAACTTCTTTGGTTAATAGCTTACGTACGGTTAATCGATTATGGCAAGGTAAACTTAACCGTGAAGTGGCCAACCCGTTAATTCTAGAACAAGAAACGTCGGTGTCATTGGAAGAAGACTTGTTAAAAAATGCAGTAGAAAATTATTTTTGTGAAGTAATTGATTCGGGACAAAATACCCGAGCATTGGATTATTATAACAATCACAATTTAACCTTTGATCAAGAAGTGTGGATTTACCAAGTACTTGGTGCCTTTCAAGGATTACCCGACAGCGAACGCCAGTACTTTGATATCGATTTAGAAGGTGTACCGCACCAAGTGTTTGATGGTAACTTTATCATTCAAGACATTGAATTAGGTTTGCGCTAACACTGAACATATCGGGTTAGCACCATAAAAATATAGTTAATCACATAGGAATACCCATGAACCCAATTATCCAAATATTAAAAGAATTTAATGTAAGCCAAGAACAGATCAACGACTTGTTTAAAACCTTAACAGAAAACCCAATGGCCGCAATGATGACCATTCAGCAGTTAGGTATTCCACCAGAAAAGCTGCAATCGTTAATGGGTTTAGTGATGACAAATCCTGGGCTGATTAAAGAAGCGGTTGACGAGTTAGGTTTAGATTTTTCAAAAGTAGAACAAGCAAAAGAAGCTTTAAACAAAGAGAAGTAAATGAGGTTAGAGCTGCGAGAGTCGAGCTACGAGCTACGAGAGTCGAGTTACGGGTTTCGAGTTACGGGTTTCGAGTTGAGAGCTATGAGTCAAGAGCTTAGCTAATCAATCAGCCGTTGGCACTTATTGCTAACGGCAATTCATCTTATTATTAACCCATTTAAACTGTTAATTTATGAGCTACCTGTTTAAGAGCTACCAATTTACGAGCTTAGTATGCGCCTAGATAAATTCATCTGTAAAAGTACCCACTTTACTCGTGCTGAAGCTAGAGCGGCTATTCGTGATGGGCGGGTAAAAGTAAATGGTTGGTACGACTGTCACGAAGCCACACAAGTGCATGAAAACAATGTCATGACCTTAGATGGTGAAATACTGCAAGCCCGTGCGTCACGTTATTTAATGTTGCATAAACCGGCAGGTTTTGTCAGTTCAAATGTCAGTGGCCGTTATCCGTCTTTATTTAACAATTTAACCCATGATGATGACAATTTGCATATACAAGATGTTGAAAACTTACATATAGCAGGGCGCTTGGACGCAGATACCACAGGATTAGTCTTGATCACAGATGATGGTCGTTGGTCTTTTAATGTCATATCACCAGCGCGTGAATGTGAAAAAGTGTACCGAGTCAATTTAAGAGATCCAATAACAGAAGACGCCATCAAACAGCTAGTTAATGGTGTGTTATTAAGAGGCAGTGAACAACTCACACTTCCAGCAAAACTAACCGTAGTGAATGAAAAAGAAGTGTTGCTCACCATAACCGAAGGTAAATACCATCAAGTAAAACGCATGTTTGGTGCAGTACGCAACAAAGTATTGGCATTACACCGTGAAAAAATAGGGCCGTTAAGTTTAGATGTTCCATTGGGACAATGGCGTTATTTAACGGCAGAAGAGGTTGCTTATTTTTATGATGAGTAGAAGCAGCTATAAGCCTTAACTTTAGCTGACACGACTCATCAGTAATGTTTATTAAGGCTTTTTATTTGTTGCCGTTTATTAGGGATGACTTTACCGATTGTTCTGTTATCACCACATAAATGCCGATATTTTTCTATTAAACAAATAGTCACTAAATACTCTCGTTGCAGGGGTATTTTGTTTCATAGCGGCACCAAAACAAACGTGCATTGGTAATAAATGTTCTTCTCTGGCATGACATGCACGGGCTGAGGGCGCTTGCTCCCATTGAATTAAATCTTGTTTAGATTGCTCCATGTCATTAGCGGTTAATGTTTCATTGAGCCAATTATCAAACTCTATGCTCTCTTCTAAGGAACCTCTAAAGTTATGGAATGACATTCCCGAGCCAACAATCAACACGCCTTGTTTTCTAAGTGTTGATAACGCTTCACCAATCTTGATATGTTCTTTAGGGTTTAAAGAGCGTAACAAAGACATTTGAACCACTGGTATATCTGCATTTGGATACATCAACATTAATGGAACAAAAGTACCGTGATCATAGCCTCTATTCATGTCTAAGTTAGACTTAATACCCTTAGCTTTAAATAAGTCAGCAATTTGATTTGCAACCTTAGGCTCACCAGATGCAGGATATTGATATTGGTAAGTCTCTTGCGGAAAACCGCCATAATCATAAATCATACCTGGCTGAGGCGATGACGAAATACTAACATTGTGAGATTCCCAATGTGCCGTGATCATTAAGATCACTTTTGGAGTTTCAATGTTGTTATGGATTTGGCTTAAATACGCAATCAATTCTTTGTGATCTGCATCACCAAGAAGCGGCATAGGGCCGCCTCCATGGGGAATGTATATAACAGGCATCAAAGCAGATTGAGCTTGATTTGATGTGTTTATATTCATTCTATTATTTGTTCCTTACGGCGATTAACGATTATATTAACTAATAGTATAGCTAAAACAATAGCTGGTACTGCGTTAGCTGCACCGTCATAAACTAAGTGGAAGTAAATTGCACCTCCCATAATAGCGACTAACCCCGAAGCTGCATAAAGACTGAACTTTTTAAACCAAACCCCTATAGCGCCTGCAAATTCACTGGCACCAATAAAGTAACCAAACCAAACCGGTAAACCCATAGCGGCAAATGACATATGCATTTGTTCAACACCGGCTAATTTAGCTATTCCAGCTGCGGCAAAAGCAAATGTAACTAAACCTAATGATCCGTACATTGCATATTTTTTAATTTTACTCATGTTATTACTCCAGTATATTTAAGTTAGATAAACCAAGTGTTGGCTTAATCAGTGGAGGAATATTAAAGGGTGTAGAGGTAAATAAATATTGAATGTTTTTGCATAAAATGTAAATTAAAAGTTTACATCGTGGAGGGGCTAATGAAACTTGATCAACTTACTATGTTTGTTAACGTAGCAGAGCTAGGTACATTGAGCTTAGCTAGTGCAAAGTTACACAAAACACAACCGGCAATCAGCCAAAGCATTCGACAGTTAGAGTCGTCTTTTAATCTAGCCTTATTTAACCGAACAGGCTATCGATTAGAACTGACAGACGCCGGAAATGTATTGTATCAAAAGGCAATCCACCTTTTAGACGAGGCGACCGCATTACAGCAAGTTGCAGAAAATATAGCGCTAGGTAATGAGATCAGTATTACCATTGCAATCGAAGCTTCGTTTAATTTAAAAGGCATTTTGCCACTATTGGAAAATGTGCAGGCGCAGTTTCCAGATACTCAAATCATAATTAAACAAGAGTATCTAACTGGCGCTATTGACGCGATAAATAATCAAGATGCCACTTTGTGCATCAGTCCGCAGTCTCATATTATGCAAGTTGACTCTCAAACAGAAGGGCACTTTTTAACTAAAGGAACTTTATTAAATGTAGCCTCACCGAGATTAATTAGCAGACACCCTAATCTAACAACTCGAAAAGAGTTGTTAAATGAATATCAAATCATTGTACAAGACTCAGGTACAGGCTCTAAAAATAAAGAGTGGGGTGTGCAAGAGGGTCAACGTAGGTGGTATGTAAATGACTTCTCGACTAAAAAAATGTTAATAGAAAGTGCAATGGGCTGGGGCAAACTGCCAGATTATATTGCCGAGCAAAGTTTGAAAGATGGAAGACTGGCGTTATTAAAGTTAACGGACGCTCGTAACGAAGTTCAGATGGACTATCACATTATGAAAAATAAATCTAAAACGTTAGGGCCGGTAGCCCAGGCTGTTTGGCAGCAATTTAAACACTATACTTTTAATCGTTTTTAAAACTTCTTTTTGCCATAAAATTCAAAGGTTATGAAATCTTATATGGACCTTTTGCTGATTGATGATAAACAAAATAACAAGGCCACCCACCTCAATTTGACAGTTATTTAAACTGCACTAGACTTGTTTGTACCTATATTGATACATGGGGGTTATTATGCCTAGACCCAGAGAATTTCAAATTAGCTTATCGGATACGCCGTATTATCACTGTATCTCTCGTTGTGTTCGTAAGGCATTTTTATGTGGTGAAGATAAACAAACCCATCAATCTTATGAGCACAGAAGACAATGGGTAGAAGATAAGCTGTTATTTCTCCCTCAAATATTTGCTATTGAAGTCTGTGCTTATGCAGTCATGAGTAACCACACACACCTTGTATTGCATGTAAATGAACAGCAAGCACTTAACTGGAATACAACAGAAGTTCTAACTCGTTGGCATAAGGTGTTTAAAGGCACATTACTGACACAAAAATATCAGTCCTTAGCAGAAAATGAACGTGATACGTTAAGTCAATCAGAGCTTCTAGCCATAGAGCAAACCACCGTTATTTACAGAAAACGCCTAATGGACATAAGTTGGTTTATGCGCGTGTTAAATGAAGGTATAGCAAGACAAGCGAATAAAGAAGATAACTGCACAGGGCGATTCTGGGAAGGACGTTTCAAATGCCAAGCCCTCTTAGATGAGTCAGCCTTACTTGCCTGTATGGCATATGTAGATTTAAACCCAGTAAGAGCCAAAATAGCAACCACACCAGAAAACTCTAATTACACCAGCGTAAAGCAACGCATTAAACATATAATCCAAAACCAACAACAACCAAGCACATTAAAACCATTTGTTGGTAACTCAAGAAAAGATATGCCAAACGGTATTCCTTTTGAACTAAATGAATACATAGAATTAGTAGAGGTGACAGGACGTTGCATAAGAGAAGATAAAGCAGGGCATATAAACAACAACCTACCAAGTATACTCACACGCTTAAGCATAGAGCCTGAGAGCTGGTTAATAATGACCAAGCAATTCACCAAAGTATTCCATGGTGCAGTAGGTAATGAGCATGTATTACAAAACCTCAGTGAGAACTTACAACTAAAACGACGACCAAACTTATCGAGTTGTAGAAGATTGCTAGCTTAATACCCAAAAAAGCCAGTAAAAAAAATAACCAAAAAGACAAAATATCAAATCAGAATCCACTGAGATAAGTGCATATCTAACATTCAACCCAAAAGTTAAAAAATAGCCAACAAGACGAGTGAAAACGTACAATTACACTCAATATTTCAAATTAAACTTCGATTAAAAATCTAGAACTTATTTTAAATTTACAAATTGTTTAAGTTTAATTTAAGGTGGGTGGCAATGTTATTTTTCAAATTAAACTTCGATTAAAAATCTAGAACTTATTTTAAATTTACAAATTGTTTAAGTTTTATTTAAAGTGGGTGGCAATGTTATTATTCAACCCAAAAGTTAAAACAAGCCAAAAAGACGAGTAAAAGCGTACAATTACACTCAATATTTCAAATTAAACTTCGATTAAAAATCTACAACTTATTTTAAATTTACAAATTGTTTAAGTTTCATTTAAAGTGGGTGGCACTGTTATTTTTTAAGTTTCATTTAAAGTGGGTGGCACTGTTATTTTGTGTTATTTGGCAATGTTATTTTGTTTAGGAGTTAATAATGGATATTGATGAAGATAAAATAGATGAAGCAGCATTGGCTTTGATGTATCTCACATTGCATGACCATTATCGAGTTTGGAAGCAGATTGACTGGGAAGTAACTAATAGGTTACATGACAAAGGTTTAATATGTGATCCTGTAGGTAAAGCCAAATCAGTTGTATTAACAGACGAAGGTCTTAAGCAATCTGAAGAGTTGTTTAATAAGCTATTTTCAAAAGATAAATAGTAGACTGGGCTTATAACTAGCTAAGTTATAAAAAGTTAACAGTGACACCCACTTTAAAACTTGCACATTAAAACTAAGCTGTTGTTCTTACTTTTTCTATTGCATCAAGCTTTGCTTAATTAATAGCTATATTATTAACGAGAAGCTGAGTTTTTAGTAACTCGCTTCTCGTACTTTTCTTTACAACTAGTTGCGACGACATTCTTCCTGCTTATTACTGGCTTGTGCGCTTACTGAGCCGCATCCCATTCTTGTTGAGTTGCTTTGGATTTTTGATTTTCCATCATGATCAACCATTTACCGTTCTTTTTAACGGATAAGGTCGTTAAGTGAGCGATAAAATCTTCAGTTACACCTTCGTCATCAGTGGTGCTGTATTTGAACATGCCGGTTTCATGGGCGGTATTGTCACTAACAAATCGTTTAGTCCAGACAAACTTTACACTGGCTTTCATCTTTCCATTTTTTGTGTCGTCAAAACCTTGTTTCCAACGAGCGAGTGCTTGTTTGATTGAATAACTGTTTTTACTAAATCCGCTCACTAAAATGGCATCTTCATGATATCCCGCGCTGTATTGTTCAAAATCACCGTTAATGACGGTTTCAGACAGCTGTTGCCAAAATATATCTAATTCTTTGGTGGTGTTGTCATTGGCCGTTACGGTTGAAGTGATAAGCAGTAACGCCATGCATAAGAAAGTTTTAAGATTAATCATATTTATTGTTCCCATTAAAATATAAACCTTGTATCTCGTTTTATAACATTGTCTGTAAACGATTGTTAGTTTTAGATTAAATATGCATTTTTATGTGGTTTGGTTAACAAAGTTATTTTGAAACCAATGCGTTTTTAGACAATTCAATATAGACTAAGGTTATAAACCTACCATTTGGATATGTATCTCTATTACCATGGAATTAAATAAAGCATTTCGCCTTAGTCATGATCTTCTAGGCCCAACTCTTAATTCAGAAACGATAAAAAAATTGATGCTGTCAGAGGTAGACGTCAATATTAATTTTATTGGCCAAAAAAGGGCGCAGCACGCCTTAGAATTTGGTTTAGACATGAACATGACAGGTTATAATTTATTTGTCATGGGTGAGCCTGCTACAGGCCGTCACACCTTAATAGATAACCATTTAAAACAAGTGGCTAAAATTAAAAGCACGCCACATGAATGGTGTTATGTAAATAACTTTGACGATACGCGTACCCCAAACTATATCCGTTTAGCCGCAGGGGAAGGCAAACAATTTATTGCTAAAATAGAATCCTTTATTGATGATTTATTGGATACCTTCCCATCGGTTTTTGATAATCCGTCTTTTCAAAGAAAAAAACGTGTTATTGAGCGCGAATTTAATGACAAATACGAAAAAGCGTTAGAACAGGTAGAATCAAAGGCATTAGAAAATGGCTTGGTATTATTTGAAGAAACGGGTGTCGTTAGTTTTGCTCCTGTGGTTCAAGGCAAACCTTTAACCGATGCAGAGTTTTCCCAATTAAAAGAAGAACAACGCCAGCAGTTTTATGTACGGATTTCTGAGTTAGAAGTATTCTTAAATGAAAAACTATTAGAGCTACCACAATGGAAACGTGAAGCGTCGGAGAAACAACGTAAATTAAGTAAAGAGACCATAGAAAATGCGCTGCGTCCGTTATTAAAAGACTTAGAGCATACTTATGCGGCTGACATAGGGGTTATTAGATACTTTAAAGAGATGCACGATACGTTAGTTGAGTTAGTACAAGAATGGCTAGCCGATGAAGCGGACGAAGAAAAAAACAAAGAAGATGTAGACGTTAGACAAGTCCTTGAAGATCAACTTATTCCCAATGTATTAAATGTGCGTACCAGCGGTGATGGCGCCCCAATTGTTTACGAACCTAACCCTTCATTTCAGAATATATTTGGCCGTATTGAATACAGTTCAGTGCAAGGTTCTGTGTATACCAGTTACAGAATGATACGCGCAGGGGCTTTGCACAAAGCCAATGGTGGTTATTTGTTGATTGAAGCCGATAAATTAATGCAGCAACCTGCGGTTTGGGAGTCTTTAAAGTTGGCGTTAAAAAGCCAAGAAATAAAGATGGAAACCCCTACAGGCGAAGCCAATATAGTTAATGCCTCGAGTTTAACGCCACAAGCAATCCCAATGGATATAAAAGTAATTTTAATGGGCAGTCGTGAGTTGTATTACTTAATGCAAGAATATGACAACGAGTTTAACGAACTGTTTAGGGTATTGGCGGACTTTGAACATTTCATACCGTTAAACGACAAAGTGCAATTTGGTTTTGTGCAAAAAATAAAACAGTATGCCTCTGAACATCATTTAGAAATATCCGCCGATGCGGTAGAAGAATTATTTAAATTTAGTTTTAGACAAGCGTCACATCAGCACAAATTATCTGCCCGTTTTGCCGATGTATTAGAGTTATTAAGCGAGTCTCAATTTTACGCTAAACGTGATGGTGACACAGAGATCCACCAAAATCATGTGATCAAATCATTAGAAGGTAAACAGTATCGTACTGGGCAAATTAGTGAGTCGTTTTTGGAAGATATCCAAGAAGGACAAATACTGATTGATACCTGTGGTTATCAAGTGGGTAAATTAAATGGATTAACCGTGTTAGAAATAGGCGATACGGTATTTGGTACTCCCGCACGTATTTCAGCCACTGTGTATGCGGGTTCAAACGGTGTAGTTGATATTGAACGTGAAGTTGAACTTGGTAAAGCCATTCACTCCAAAGGGGTAATGTTACTTAGTGGTTATTTGGGCAGCAAATACGCTCAAGATTTTAGTTTGTGTTTTTCTGCCAATATTGCACTTGAGCAAAGTTATGGTCATATAGATGGTGATAGCGCAAGTTTGGGTGAAGTTTGTGCATTAATTTCTGCCATTACACACATTCCACTAAATCAATCTATCGCGATCACAGGTTCCATTAACCAACATGGACAAGTGCAATCTATTGGTGGAGTGAATGAAAAAATCGAAGGCTTTTTTAAACTGTGTTTAGCCAGAAAGTTAACCGGAGAGCAGGGCGTAATTATCCCTAAAACCAACTGCATCAATTTAGTGTTATCAACGGAAGTGATCAATGCAGTCGAAGCTGGCCAGTTTCACATCTACGCCGTCGATGAAGTGGATGACGCATTAACTATCTTAACCGACAAACAGGCTGGGGTTTTATCTTCAAGAGGGCGCTACCCAAGAGATTCGGTTAATGGTATTGCCGCACAACGCTTACAACGCATTGCGGATATTGTTAATGGCGAAGATGGTGAATAAACAACAGAGTACTTCCACAAACAGCCACAAAAAAAGCCGATAGTTCGGCTTTTTTTGTGTTAATAATATCTGTATTAATTACTTATTAAATTCACACTCTTTTTTATCGTCAGAGTCTTCTTCAAATTCATCACAAGGGTCTTTACTGGTATTAATACCTAAACTTGCAACTAGGCCATCTACCGATATTTCAGTAATGCCATCGTCATCAAATTTGAAGTTAATTTGAGCTAAGGTATGCTGAAAGAAATAATCTTTGCCATCAATAGTTAAAATATAATCGCCTTTGACGGGTTTATTTAACACTTGTTTTTTTAGGCTAAAATTATGCTCACCTAAAGTCAGCGTGAAACTTTTAAATTGATCCTTAGAAAACTCTTGTATCCATACATAATTATTACTTTTTAATAACACCGCAAAAGAATAACTTTCCGGTTGACCAGATACCGCAAAGGATTGACTACCAACAACAAAGGTATGATCAAAATCTTTATGGCTATAAGACAAAGGAAAGTCTACTTCTTTCACCGCCCCAGAAGGGAAAGTGAGTTTAAGTTTACCGTCTAAACTAAAGTCAGCAAAACTAGGTACACTTGTTAACAATAACGTAGTGATAAATACCAAACGTGAAATAGTTTTTAACATTGATTAACTCTTCGTGTAATTAAGTTTTATGTTGATAAATATAGACGATATTTAAACTAAGTTCTTGTAACGTCTACATATAATTTTAACGACTGGCCAGGTCTAATGTATTTCTTTAAGTCTAATTGATTCCATTTTGCGATGTCGACTACTTTGACTTTGAACTTTTGTGCGATTCTGGCTAATGAGTCACCGTTTCTTACCTTGTAGGTAATGGCACGCATCACTGCACTTTCAGCTTGGTGTTTTGTAGTTTGGTTTTTCCAAATAACCAGCTCTTGACCCGGCATGATTGGATCCGTAGGCGCTATGCCGTTCCATTTAGCCAGGCTACGAATGTTGACGTCGTATTCGCGGCTAATATCCCACATGGTATCGCCAGATTTAACCGAGTGTTTTATTTTGGTAGAACCACGTTTTTTATTTTGTGTTTTTGTTAAACGATTATCAGCCGTTAAGCTGTATTCATCAAGGGCTTTGGTTGATGTTGGGATCAATAACGCTTGGTTCACTCTGATGATGTTACTTTTAATGTCATTTACATCAATTAACACACTTAATGACGTATTAAATTTTTCTGCAATGCCACCTAAAGTATCACCCGATTTCACCACATAACGCTGCCATGACATACGTTCGTTTTTAGGTAATTCAGCCAAGTTTTGCTTGAAGATGTCAACTTTTTCAACAGGTACTACAAACTTATGTGGCCCTTTAGGATCCGTGGCCCATTGGTTGTAACCTGGATTTAATCTGTGTAATTCGTTTAACTCTAGTTCAGCAAGTTGTGCCGCTTTAGCTAAGTCAATTTGGCCTTTGGCATCAACAATTTGAATATGCGGTTGATTTTTAATTGGTGTCCAACTGATCTCAAATTCTTGATGACGTTTTAATAAGTCGGATAATGCTAATAATTTAGGTACATAACTGGTGGTTTCTTTAGGTAAATCTAATGACCAAAAATCCGTAGGTAAATGTTTTTTACGATTACGTTTAATTGCTCTTAAAACTCGACCTTCACCTGAATTATAAGCGGCGATAGCATTTAACCAATCACCATCTAAGGTTTTATGTAAGAAAGATAGGTAATCCAGTGCGGCTTTAGTTGCCGCAACAACATCACGACGTCCGTCATACCACCAAGATTGTTTTAATTTGAAACGGTTGCCTGTGCCTGGCACAAACTGCCATAAACCCGATGCACGACCATGAGAGTAGGCAAATGGGTCAAAAGCACTTTCAACGATAGGTAATAACGCCAGTTCAATTGGCATTTGGCGTTTTTCAATTTCTTCAACAATGAAAAACAAAAAAGGTTCAGCACGTGCGGCAATACGTTTGAAGTAACTTGGGTGTTTGGCATACCAATTTCGTTCGGTAACCACTTGGCGGTTTTGCGGGATGTCGATACTTAATTGGCTTTCAATACGCTTCCAAACATCTTCAAATACAATCACCTCTGGCTCTAAGTCCATAGGTTCATTGCCTTCAATCAATGCGGATAAAGTAAGTGCATCTACGACATCTTCTGGTACGGCTAAATTAGTTGGGGTTGATACAATTTCAGTTTGTTCTGACTTGCCTGACTGAACAGCACTACAGCCTGATAAAATCGTTAAAAAGGAAATTTGAATGATTGTTTTTTTTAGTGACAGCGTTTTTAGTTTTATCATATATACACAGATTATTTTAAGTAAAAAGGTGACTCATGTGGTTTTGATATACAGGTGAAAACCTTGAGCCATAAAGACCTGAAGATAGTAACTTAATAATTAAACAATGGCTACGATTGAAGTTGACTTTAAAACTTGTCTTTCCACTTCCTTAAATAGGTAAAACACTCAACGTCAGTTATCGAGCCCTTTAGGTTAAAGTGTTTGATAACGGCTTGTTTTATCGCAGGATCAAAGCTTCTTAAAAATGGATTTATGTCTAATTGAGTTGATAATACCGTTGGAATAGTGGCGATATTTTCCGATCGTAATTGTGTCGCGCTATTGTTATAGGCAATCAAGTCTTGGTTTTCTGCATTAACTGTTAAGGCAAATTTTAGATTGGCTAGGGTGTATTCATGTGCACAATACACAATGGTGTGTTTATCCAAAGCCGATATACGGGTTAATGATTGGTGCATTTGTTCAGGGCTACCTTCGAATAAACGGCCACAACCAGCCGAAAAAAGCGTGTCACCAACAAATAGACTCAGTTGATCAAAGTAACAAATGTGATCGATGGTATGACCCGGCACTTCCATGACGGTTAAGGCAATATTTAATTGGGGTAGAGTAATTTGGTCATTATCTTTGCATGGTTTATTGACCATAGGGAACCGTTCTGTGCTTGGCCCGTAAACGTTAATATTGTTATAGGTGTTTAATAAGGTATCAACGCCACCTATATGATCGGGATGATGATGAGTGAGTAAGATATCAGTTAAGGTGTAATTATGTGTTTGTAAAAAATCAATAACGGGGCTGGCATCGCCCGGATCAACAATGGCACAATATCCTTCTTTATTCACAATCGCCCAAAGGTAATTGTCAGAAAATGCTGGAATGGCGATAACTTGGTACATAAAAAGCCTATACTATTGTGAAT